>NZ_JAIXNE010000001.1:0-1361128 GCF_020328055.1 Fulvivirga sedimenti | reverse complement strand
CACAGACGGATCGATCACTGCAACTGCAGGTGGTGGAGACGGCACCTATGAGTATTCACTGGACAATTCAACCTGGCAGACCAGCAACGTATTCAACGGACTTGGTCAAGGCAACTACACGGTATATGTTCGTGACGGTGCAGGTACTGATGCCGGCTGTCTGGCTCAGGATGATGTAACGCTGACTACTCCTGATGAAGTAAAGGTTTCAATAACAGCCACAGTTGATTGTACCCAGGGTCCTTCAGGATTGCCCAGTGGTAAGGTTTCCGTATCCGGATCCGGTTATGAAAAACTTGTACTGTTTGATGCTTCCGACGACAGTGAAGTTGCCTCTCAGACGACGACGGGAAGTTATGATTTCGAGAATCTTCCTTCAGGAAGCTATTACGTAATTGCTTACGCTTCCGATAGTCAGGGTACTGCTGATGCATGTAGTGCGACGAGTGAAACGGATATTGTAGAGACCTGTTACTGGACAAGTTTGCTTAAAACAACCAATGGTTCTGTAGATCCTACCCGTGACTGGACATTCAATCTGTACCAGGGCCAGGATGCCTATGGTGGAAACCTTTTGGCATCTGCAACTACATTGGGTGATCAGGATGGTGTTTTACTATTCAACAATATAAATCTTGATCCGAATCAAACATACACCATGTGCGAGCTGAATATTCCCGCAGGATATTCTGCAGTGTGGTGGATAGATACCAATAATGATGGTGTTGCAGATATGATCGTTCCTGCATACAATCCTCAGGCGGATGAAAATCCGATGAGTGATGTGGGTAACAGGTGTTTCGATTTTGGAGCGGGAACAGCATATCCCTTATTGCCGAATAGTACGCTGGTATTTGCAGTAGACAATACCATGCCGGGTGGTGCAGCACGTACTCCTGGTTACTGGAAAAACTGGAATACCTGTACTTCGGGTGGCCAGGCAGACAATGCCGCGAAGAATGGAGGTTATGCCAACGGCTACTGGCTGCTGGATGACATCCTTAATAATCCTGGCATTACGCTGGGTGAGTTTACGATTCCGGCAAATGACTGTGAAACAGGTGTATTGATCCTTGATCAGCGGGATCTAAGCGGTAGGAATAAGAAGATGGCAAATGATGCGGCATATACGCTTGCCATGCACCTGATGGCTTTCAAACTGAATCAGGCTGCGGGAGCTTATCATTGCCAGTATGCAATTGATGCGGCTATGCAGGCGGATGCACTGCTTACCAGGAACAATTATGATGGTACAGGTAGTTACCTGCGTCCGAAAGCTGCTGATTACACTGAAGCCCTTGAATTGGCCGGTATTCTGGATGCTTACAATAATAATATTCTGAGCGAGACTGAATGCAGCATGCTTTACACAGGCATTGAAGAGCAGCCTCAGGAAGCAATAGAGCTGAATACCTTAGATGTTGTAAGCTATCCGAACCCGTTCAGGGATCAGACAACGCTCAGTTTCTCTGTAAGTGAAACTTCAGAGGTACAGCTTGTTGTTTATGACCTGAGAGGTGTTTTGGTTGACGTTCTTTATAAAGGAGAAGCCCTTCAGGGTAACCGTTATGAAGTTGTGTTCAGACCTGAAAATCTGAATAGTAATGTGTACATCTATCAGTTACAAACTCCGAAAGGAATGGTTACTGGTAAATTACTGACGATCGATTAATTTAGTTTTCAATTTTAAACAGGGCAGGCAGGAGAAATCCTGTCTGCCTTTTTATTTCCAGTTGAAAGGATTAATCTGCTCATTGCAGTTATTCATGATTTCGGCCAGCGGTTGGTTCAAAAAATCACGGGTTAGCTGAAAAAAACAGCTGTTGAATACGCTGTGTCCTTCCCCTTTTAATTCAAAAAGCTGTGCGTTCGGCAGGTCTTCCATCATAGGGAGGGCATTGGATGTGGGGGTTATTGGATCAAACTCCCCATTAAGAACCAAGACCGGGATTATTGAATGGACGGGTTGATTTTCTATTTCATCTGCCCTGAAAGAATGCCAGGCATTTAGTACTTCAGGATCGGATGAAAACAGGGCATGACCAGGGTACAGGGATTCATTTCTGCGCAGATCGGTTAGGAAATCCTCCGAACCATTAAAAGGCAACTCTTCATATGCCATGATGGACCAGTAAACAGGCGCATTCAGGGAGGAAAGTAAAGACCTGAGTAAGGATAATTCAAATCCAAGGGACGGCTGTTCGGCTGTATTCAGTTCAGCAACCATGGCCGGGATTCTCCCTGCCGTCGTTCGCTGATACAGCAGGAGATGTGTGATGAAAATAAAATCCTGGGCATTCAACACAAAATTTTCTTTCAGGGTAATCGGAGTTTCACGCATTGATGACAGAAGGCTGAAGTAGCCGGTTCTGAAGTCGGGATATCGGCTGTGACATGACGGATCTTTCTCGCAGGCGGTCATTATTGTTTTAAGAGAATTGCTGAAGTTGGTTACCAGGTGTTCGTACATGTTCACTTCCGGCGGGAATATTCCCTGCAGTACGGCGGCATTAATCGATTCGGGGTATTCACGCATGTAGGTAAGCGCCAGCTTACTCCCATAGGATGCTCCGTACAGATTCCATTCCTCATAACCCAGGTGTTTGCGAACCAATTCAAGGTCCCGAACTGAATTTAGTGTTGAGTACATCCCTTTGTCGGCCCCTGAGGATTGCATCTCCCCTGAACAATCTTCCATCTCATTCAAAATGGATTCACTTTCATCACTGATCTCAAGGTCGGCAGCCATGACCTCATAGAATTTTGCTCCCATCCATTCGCAATATGGCTGGGAGAAGCCTGTGCCGCGCTGATCAACAAGTATGATATCCCTGTCATTGCGTAAAGGACTATTTTTCCAGACTTCGTAAAGGGCAATGGAAGATCCACCCGGTCCGCCCTGGAGAAAAACCAGAGGTGGATTTGAGGACTTGCCGGAACTGCTTTCGAGTACAACGTAGGCAATTGATGTTTTGCCGGCATCGGGCGTGGAATAATGGATGGGGACTTCGATGGTTCCGCATAGGGTTGAAGGGTCATTTTCCAGGCCGAAACAATCAATAATTTTATAATCACCGGATGACTTACAAGCTAGCAGGCTGACTGGTAAAAGTAAAATGATTAATCGTAGCAGTATTAGATTCATGAATTGATTTTTACGGGATCAGGCGTAATTTGTTTAATTATTTAGGTGATTGATTTTATCAACTGAAACAAAATGTTTGGTAAAAGCCCGGTAAAGAGTAGAATTTTTTGGCAATCTTAGTATTTTGGAACGTACATTATTGAATAATAAAACGATACAACAATAATTTTAAAATGAAGAAAATAATTATCGCCGCAATTCTCTTTCTGGGAATAAACTTCAGTGGGTTAGCCCAGGAGGTGAGATTAAATACATATGCCGGATATGTGTTCAAGGATCGGGTTGACTCGTACTACTCAAGCAGCTCATATTTTGATGGCACCATTCAGGACGGTTTCAGATGGGGTGCCGGGATCGAGTTTCATATTCCCGGCAGGGGAGCTGTAGAAATTCAATATCTGAGACAGGATACGAATGCGCCCACAACTTACCGGGATTCAGGTTTTCTGGGTGGAGATATTCAATTTACCAACTTTGACCTGGCGATCAATTATATACTGATCAATGGTACACGATATTTCCCTACGGGCGGACCTGTAGAACCGTTTGTCGGCATGGGAGCCGGGCTGGGGATCTTCAATACAACAAATCCTGACAACGGGAATAATCGTAATGCGACCAAATTCTCGTGGCAGCTGAGAGGTGGTACGAACATCTGGCTGGCCGACAGGGTCGCGATTCGGATTGAGGCCAGTCTTTTATCTGCCGTTCAGGCAGTTGGCGGTGGATTATACTTCGGGACGGGTGGTGTTGGTGCAGGCTTAAGCACCTACAGCAGCATGTATCAGTTTGGTTTCGACGGCGGACTGGTTTTTCGCCTGAGAGAGTAGAAGAAACGAATAGACTTAAAAAAGGGCTGTATTGAAAAATGCAGCCCTTTTTGTATGATTAATTATCAAAACCTATTCCTCTTCCACTGAAACCACTTCATACATGTCCTTCCCGTCAACCTGAACGGGCTGGTATAGCGTTTCTCCAAATTTAACATAGGTGACATCTCCGATCTTCACTTCTTCACCTCCTTCAGGAAGACTGGAAACTGTAGATCCTGAAGTTGGCGGAACAACCGTGTAGCCACCATCTGTTTCCTCGTAATAGGCGCCTCCATAGTAATAGTTATTCGTGGTTTCGTTGATAACAACCGTTTCTTTCTCCGCGGGGATCGTCTGAACGGTCGCACCAACAGGAGCCTGGACTACTGTATAACCTCCATCGCTTTGCACATAGTAAACACCCTGGTCATAGTGATATTGCTGATTTTCAACGGAGACGACAATGGCAGTAACCGCAAGTGTCGTGACGAAAAATCCCCATGGATGCCACGCAGGCCCCCAGTAATACGGTCGGTAGGGGTGATAATAGTAAGGGCGGTAACTGTAATAACGGTAGCCGCCATAGCGATAGGGAGGGCGGCTGTAAGGTCGATACGTATTTCTTCTTACACTTGTGTTTCGGTTATTACGAATATTAATGTCTTTGCTATTGTCTACATTGATATTCACATTTTTTTTGCTGTTGTCGATATTTACCTTATTTCCCGCATTGATATTAGTCTTATTGCCAATTTTATTGTCGGAATTTTTTTTGGAGATGTTATTTTGAGCAGTGCTTTTGCGGTTTCCGGCACTATTGTTTGAAGTACGTGAAGGGGCTTGTCTCGTTTGTGTTCGTGACGGGGTAGTCTGCGGCCGGGATGGTGATCGTTGTGCGCCCCCGTTGATAGATCTGTTTGAAGTTCCTGATGGTCGTGCTGCCGGCCTGGAAGGCTTGGAATGATTCATTCGCTGAGCCTCCACAGCATGATTCATTAACAACAATGCGGCTGTTAAAAACGAAATTCGGAAAATGTTCAAAATGTATTTCATCTTTTATTCAGGTTGCTTTTGGATATCATTTACAGAGAGAATTTTTATTTCTTTCGCACCTGGCGGTGGAATGAATCTGAAAATTGATTCCGGTATATCCGGATTTAATTCCCATTTCAGAAAGGTTGCCTCGTAACGAAGCCTTTCCGGACTTTCCTTATCAATGATCATATATTTATAGGGCAGATTATAGGAATCATCTGATATCCAGAGCTGAAGCTCCATGTAAGCACTTTGCGCCATAATGTGAAACACCGGCTTTTCATTTATTACGGCGCGGCCTGCATAGGAAATGACATCGAAATTTTCAATAAGATCATCGGTGAGCGATGGATAGAACAGGTCAGCCGCAGGGAATTCAATCTCATAGTTTTTGTGAATGCTGTCTATGGCTGAAATGATGGTAGGTGGCGCAGGTATAGTAACAAAATTGTTTTCCTTGTGTGAATAATAATTAAGAACCGTTCCATCATACCAGTATTGGTGATGTCCCTTTTCATTGTAGGTGTCGACAGTCATTTTGTCCGGTCCGGCCATACTTACTGAATGATTACGGAAGTGCGTAATCGTGCTGCCGTTAACGTCTTGTTCGTCGACCATCGTTCTTAACGTGAAATTGCAGGAAGTAAGTTCTCCAAGCACATTGCTCATCCGATCCAATAATAAAACGGAGACAGAATCATATTTTGCCTGACTGGAAAGTATGAAGGGCAGCAGTAACAGCGGGAGAAAAAGAGTGTACTTTTTCATTAAATAAAATTTTACAGGTTAACTTGTTCAAGCTAAGTAATTCCCATGAGCAATGCATTTAAACCCCTGTTGAAATATGTTTCAGATTGTATCCATTTAGAATTCAATACAATTTTTTGAGGATTCACCGCAGGATTTGTATGTGCCGCGTTGATTGGGATAGTCTGTACCTGGTAAGTACTTTACGGTCTCTGCTTCTGAAACCTGCTCCCTGCAATAATTCCCAAAAACCTGTATTAAAGCCTATTCCCTACAATATGTCTCGCTATTACCTGACAGGATTGGCTTCGTTCCGCTCGCCGATCCTTGGGGGTGATCCTATCAAAAGCCTTTCGCTCATTTCATTCACTCCGGCCTTTTCCGTTCATTCCTCTTCTTGCTAATCAGTCGGGCTTTGCCCGACGTAGCCCGGATTGAAAGCAGCCTTGAGAAGGATAAGGTTTGCTTCTAAATAAAAAAGCCCTCCTTCGCATAAAGCTACGGAGGGCGGAGTCGGGGTGAGAGGATTCGAACCTCCGGCCTCTGCGTCCCGAACGCAGCGCGCTACCGGGCTGCGCTACACCCCGTTTGATGCACAGGTTATCTACTATGGATTGGCATCAATAGTTCTGCAAATAAACGCTATTTCCAATTTCTACCCAACAAAAACTCCTATATCAAATTATAAAATCAAACACGGATTACAAGATTCAAATTTGCCGGTTTGATTCAACTCAATTGCTTTGCATTCAGTAGCTTATATAAATTAATTGTATTAATTTAAGTAACACAGAATATTTCTTTTAACAAGCCGGGGCATATTGGGAGAAACGTTTTAGGGAATATTCGTTCATAACTGTTTCAAACCAAACCTCTATTAAAATGAAAATCAAACTATCATTACTGCTTCTGTTGCTTACTTTCATGGCATACTCCGTTCAGGCACAAAACGTAGATATCGGCAAAGCGATGACAGAACTAACTTCCAGCCTTAAGCCCGAGGCTTTTAAAGGAAGCTGGAAAAAAAATAAGGACAGCTGGATGGAACAAGCCAGCGGACTGGATATTTCTGATTTATCAGGAGTCTCCTCGCAAATGACAGGATTGCTTTCCAACCTTAAAAAAAGTGCCTTCAAGAAAGGAGTTCAAAAAGGATTGCTCAAACAGTTGGCTACGCCAAAGAATGCAGCAGAATTGACGGAAGCATTTAAGTCTTTGGTTAATGGAATAGATCCCTCAATGTTCGTGAGCGGATTCGACAGGGGGGGCCTACTTAAAAACCTCGGAATTTAGATTCTCCCAATCAGGAAAGTCATCCCCCGGGTGGCTTTCCTAGAATTTCTTAAACCTGTATGTGTAACCCAGGAGCAGACCAATAGCCGAATAGCTGGCTTCGGTAACCTCAAGGGCACCTCCCAAAAGGAGTGTTTCGTCAGGATCTTCCAGGTTTCCATCCTGTGAATACTCGTTGTTCCTGCCAAAACTTCCCAGCAATCCCAGCGTAAGACTACTGCGCTCCTTATCAATATTAATCCCGCCGGTAAAATGAAGGATATCCCAGTCGGTCATCGTGGTGGATGTTCCTTTCTCCTCCTTGATGAAATAGCTGTTATCCGTACGTGCGCTCAGATTCAGTGAAAGCATATCACTAAGTTTTTTCTCATATCCGATGGCTATATTGAACACTGACTTTGCGCCGGACTGTACGATCAGGAATTCATCGCTCGTGAATTCGGAGTATAAATCAGAAGGCCGTACGAAGGCGCTGGATTCTGCTTCCATAATGTTGTACGGGTCTAATGATGTGTAGTATTGTGCGGAAAATGACAACATAGACCTTTCAAATTTCTTATTCACCCCTACCGCAAAGGAAGCCGGTGATTTGAAACGGCTTTTTAGCTTTTCCTGCCGGTCGGAAGCCAGGAAATCCCTGCGGTCGTCGGTGAAAAGCTTCGTATTGTTGAGTGATATGTTCGCTGAGATCGTGCCGTTACCAAACAGGTTCAATGACGGCGTGGTAAAGGTAGCTCCGATTTCCCAGTTGTTGGGAAGATGCCAGGCACCTCCGATTTTCATCTGGTAGCGTACATTGAAATACTTAACATTTTCAATATCAGTACCGGATACCAATGTATTATCGTCATCATTGAGAAAAAAGTATACCAGAAAATTCTGGTGGTAGTTCTCACTACGCATGTTAAAAAAGTTGGAGAACCCAATGGAAAACTTCTCTGTAATTTTCCTGCTGAATCCTAATGCCAGGAGGATTTCATTCGTTTTTACAGTCTTGCTGAGTTCACCGATGAATTCTTCGTTACCCGGACTTTCTGCATCGTCTGTAATTTGATAATCTCCATCGATGCGGGCAGTCCCCTTGAATTGAAATGCCACGGGTGACATTATTCCGTAGCCGATTTTCCACTTGCTGTCCTGCCGGTTTAACATACCCGATACGAGCAGGGGTACGTTTCCAATCTGACTGCTTTTAAAGTCGGCCCGCTGCCCGATCGCATTCTGGATCCGGATGTTCTCGATCTGATACAAATTGGCATTGATGGAGAGGTTACCGTCTTCCAGGAAACCAAGAGCTCCCGGGTTGTAATAAACCATGCTGTTATCCTCGGCACCTGCAACCACTGCACCTGACATCAATGCACTTCGGGTGCCGAATTGCTGAGTCCAGTAATGTGTGTCCTGTGAAGAAGCAAAAAAGGATACAAATACCCCAAGCAAAATTCCTATGGTTGATTTCATATTAATCAAATTTATAGCCAAGGCTGAGAACCGTTCCAAAGTCGAAATTACGCTCTGATTCACCTTCCGGCGGCTGGTTATCGTAGTTACTGTAAAAGTTTAATCCAATTACGAAATCACTAATTGGTTCCCAGCTCAGCCGGATATTCCCGTCATTTCTGATACGTCCTGATTGCGTGATTCCGAAATAGATATTTTGATTCAGGTCGAGTTGAAGATTCGGACTTTGAAACTGATAGAAATTGAAATTGAAAATCAAAGGAATCTCAAGGAGGGTGCCGCTCTCCACACCCTCCGTACTCAGTTCCTGGTTCAATGCAACTCCTGTTACAGCCATTAACTGCCGGTTTGTTTTCTGAACTAACAAATATCCCGCGCCTGCAAACTCCTGAAATCGCCGCTTCAATGAGAGCTCCAGGTTTCGCTGGTACGTCAATCGTGTGGCAATAATCCACGAGTAGTTAAGGAAGTATCCGGCACTGAGGGTGACATTTTCAATATCTCTCGACAAGGAACCTCCTTCCTGAGTCATGATCGTACTGGAATTAAGGTTTAACTCCAGGTCCTGGGCCAGATATTTCATGCCCAAATCAAAATTAATACGGCCGATATTACTGGATCTTGTATAATCATAACCGGCAGATACCGTACCGCTGATTCGTTCTTTAAATGAATCCTCATATTGCTGAAGACGAACGATACTCTCTATGGGGATTTCCAGTGTAACTCCCAGGTTCTCAACTTTAATAAATCCCTCATTGGTACTGGACCTGACCCTGCCATAGAGGATTTGTTCATCAGTGGTTCGTATCCTGTAAAAATGCAGTCCGGCATGAAAGGTTTTTACCTTGTAATATTTGATCTTTACTACACCTGCGTCATCGCTGTCGAGTTGTACCCTTCCCTCTGCAACAGACAGAATTTCTCCCAATAACATCTGACCATGGTAAAGGAATACAGTATCCTTTTTCTGTCCGGCAGCACTCCCAAAGAGCATCAGTAATACAACTAAAACAAAAAATGATCGCCCCTTCATTCATCCAGGTCTAATTACCCCTTCTTCTGCCGGAAGGTGCCGGACGTGAGGCAGGTCTGCTTTGTGTACGCTGATAACTATTGGTACGGGTGGTGCCCCGGTTTCGCATTTCCGACTGCCTGTTCAGGTTTTGGCGTGTTGAAGGCGTTACAGAGCTCTTATTCCACCCATTGGAGCTTTTCTGCTGCCAGTTTCCGTTATTCTGCCGCCTGTAGACATCTCCTTTTTTATCGGTATACACATTGTTCTTACTCCGGTCTGCAGGTCTTGCCGTTGGTTTGTTCTGCATTCTGTTTGAAAGATCGGAGGTGTTAACACCAGCATTGCCTGCCCGGTCCCGGGTTGTATTCTGGGTTCGATCCCGGGTTGTATTCTGGGTTCTGTCCCTTGAAATATTTCCGTTTTGATTGGCACGGTCTCTCGATGAGCCGGTGCGGTTAGCCGTGCTGGCCCGATCCCGTGTGACTGCATCATTCCGGTAACGATAGAGGTTATTGGTATTGTTGCCGACGTTGATATTCACATCACCATTAATGTTGATATTGTTTCTGCGGCCGCCATAATAGCCTCCTCCTCCATAGTAGGGTGGACGATAGGGAGGGCGATACATGGGAGGTCCCCACCATCCCCCGGGGCGGCCGTAATAACCGCCATGCCCGAAGCTGAAGCTGAAGAAACCTACGCTAACCCCGAAATTCATGCTCCAGCCTGTCCAGGGATTATAATGCATGCCAAATCCCCACGTTACGGGCCTGGGATAATAATAGGCACCGTACCAGGGCCTGTAGTAATAGCCCGTTCCGTACACAACGGTGGGTCCGTAAACATAGCAGCCCAGGTATCCCGGTGTATAACCAGTGTAAATGTAGGTAGGTGTCACATCGTAGATATAGACGTACTTGGTATTATACGCTGGTGACGAAGCAGGAATTTTTTCAACTTCCGAAGGGCGTTCTTCAGAGACTTTCCAGGGTCCCTCGGCATTATTGGAGACAAACCATACACCATTCTCGACAGCGTAGTATTTGTTATTGGCCCGTAAGACAGTCGATGATGTATTCACGGCAACCTGTAATGAGGTTCCTTCAATTGGTTCGAATTTTGGTTTGCCATCATATTCCACCGTACAGGATGTTGAATTTCTGTCAACTTTAGCGGTCTGCGGGATCTGCGCTTCCATGGTAGCATCCCTCGCTTCCGGTGTACCTGCCACGTTGGCAAGGACCACATCTTTTTCCGAACCTTTTGGAATCTTGCTGAAATCTGCCGGAAGCTTATCGGGCGCGGAATAGCTCCACGGACCGTTCAGTGATTTTGAATTATACCACCTCCCGGCCAGCAAAACGTAATAGGTTTGCGAAGATATATCCATCAGGATATCATTGGTGGTATTGGACATGTAAAGCAACGATGTGCCCTCGATACTTTGAAAATCCGCTTCCCCCTCACTTTGAATGAGCTCTGCAGGCTCAGTACTCACAACGATTGCAGGGGGGGACGCAGGGGCCGGTTCCTTCTCTCCCTCCTGGTTTTCGGCGATTTGCTCCTGAAGGGCCTTGTCAAGTTCCTTCATGGTTCCTGACAGTGAACCGGCAGGCTGCCACCCTGATGTTACACTTCCTGAAACATACCAGAAATCGCCTCCAAAGAGGTAAAACTTCTTGTCATCAGGATTCTTTACGATGAAAAATGGTGTGTTAACCACCGTTTCCATATTCAGATCGTCGTTCTTTTCGATTTTCGGTTCCCCGTCAATTAGTACCAGCGTTGAGGGTTCTTTCCTGTAAATTATTTTCGGAGGGGTGGTATTCAGATCACTGTCCTCTATTTTACCCTGGCTTTCCAAACTTGCAATGATGCGGTCGATTGAAATCTCGAGGTTCCATTTAGGGATTTCAGTTTCAAGTAATTTTTCAAAAGCATCGATTTTGGACTGATCTTCAATGTTAGGAAACCGCACGTCGGTGATATCAATCGATTCCAGCGTTGCCATCCGGGTATCTTTATCTGTTAACATTTGTGCATCTGCCCAAACTGCGCCGAAAACAGGCTCATCTTTTGCCTGCTGACGCACACTTACCGCTGAACGTGTATGTAAAATGTTACCTTCAAATCCTTCTACCTGGGGTTGATAAATCACCACCTTACCGCCCGTGCTCAGGGGTATTTCCTTTGGCCAGGTATCCTGTCCATAGGATTGTGACGGAAAGATAAAAAACAGGATCAGTGAAAGAGGAATTAATAATTTCATAAGAATCAGATGTAATTGAACTAATGGCCGCTAAAATGAGAGGTAATTTACGTAAAATGGCGCTTCATTTACCTGTCATTGGTGAAATTCTGTTTCAATTTATAATTTGTGGCGCAGTGAGCCCTCCTGTATTCAGTTCAGGTTCTTTTTGAAGTGTTCGGAAGGGGTGCAATTATAAAATTTCTTAACAGCGTGGGTAAAGGTTGTACGTGAGTTGAAACCGGCATCATAGGCGATGCCTTCGAGTGTCATTCGTTTAAACTCGTCGTTTGAAAAGTTTGATTCGATATAGCTGAGGCGATTTTTATTGATGAAGTCATTAAAATTCAGGTTGTAAATGTTGTTTACTACCCAGGACAAATGATGCCGTGGTATATCCAGCTGTTTTGAAAGGTCAGTGATTCTCAAATCTCGTCTGAGGTACGGTTTATCCTTGTCAATACATTCTTCGATCTTCTTCTTATAAACGGGGATTAGCGCGGGATCAACAGCATTTTGATCTGACTCGCTCAGAGGATTATCCTGTTTGAAACCGAAGGATTTTACATTTCCCTCCTCAATTTTTTCGACCAATGTCCCGTATAAAATATCCGGCCGTGTAAATAAATAAATCAGCAATGAGATCATCAGAAAACTAAAAATGATTGTGAACGAATTGTATGCCGACATATCCGGGTGCGCCGCGGAGTAAATCAATGACAGGAAGATGAAAGATAATGCAATCAGTAAATAAAGATACCACCAAAATGACGCAGGATCTGATCGGCGTATTTCATTCTTATTCTTCAAGAGAATGCGAAAACTTTGAAACAGGTATAGTATGGAAAAAATACCCAGGATGGTTGCCATCTGACTCCCGGTAATCCAGCCATCTGGTCCGGATAATAAATTGATATCACCTGTATAACGCCGCTGAAGAATGTCAATTTTCTCCTGGTTTGTTTTTATTAAAAATGGAATATTCACAATAAAAGCCAGCATAAAAGGAATCAGATGCAGGAAGAATTTTTTTGGAAAAACCAGCGGCTGAATGAGTGAGGTGGTGATATAGTAATAACACGAGGGCCCTATGATGAAGGCGATTGGCATCGCCGTCCGATAGAGAAAGGGCATTTCTTCGATTAATCTTGAATTAAGCAGGGTGGTGATAAACAGCCCGTAGCCGACTCCTCCAATAGCGAGTGTAAGGAAGATGCGCGGTATGCTGCCTGACTTGTTAATGAAAATAAATATTCCACAGGACAGCAGACTGAGTGAACTGGCAACTAAAGCGATGATATCGTAAAAATTGTAATTCAACCAACTTTATTTTCGGCAATATAAGCTATTCCTCAATTACCCGAAAAATCCTGATTTCGTTAATTATCCCCCAATACGTGGGATGCATTGTACGTTTATTGCAACGTATATTGCGATATTGTATTAAATCACAATATTTTATTTTAAATTAATCCAATAACCAACCAAACATTTTACGCCTATGAATAAAGTATACCTATTAAGTATGCTGTTCTGTATGTTATCTTTTGTGCAGGTGAGCGCACAGGACATGCAAGTAACAGGCCGGGTTACGGAAGCCGGGACGGGAGAAGGTCTCGCCGGTGTGAACGTAATCATCGAAGGTACCACGACAGGTACCATTACTGACATTGATGGCAACTATGTTCTTTCAGCCCCTAGGGGATCGACATTGTTGTTTTCATTTGTCGGATTTCTCACGAAACCAGTGGTGGTAAATGCTACTACGATAAATGTAGAACTGGAGCAGGACGTTACAAACCTTGAAGAAGTCGTAATATCAGGTCTTGCATCATCGGTTAAGAGATCTAACCTTGCGAATGCAGTCGCTACGGTTGATACCGAACAACTTACAGGCATGACCACTGCGCAAACCCTGGATAACGCCATGTATGGTAAAATTCCAGGTGTGAATATGAACGCGAACGGTGGTGCTCCCGGTGGAGGTATCAACGTTCAGCTACGAGGTATTTCAACGCTGGGTGCGGGATCATCTCAGCCTCTGTATATTATTGACGGAGTTTATCTGGATAACTCATCCATTCGTACAGGACGTACTCAGGTGAGTGGTGCCAGCGGCGGACAATCAACCGCAACACAGGATAACGCGGCTAACCGCATTGCGGATATAAACCCCGATGATATTGAGCGGATTGAAGTTCTGAAAGGTCCTTCTGCCGCAGCTATCTATGGTACACGGGCGAATGCCGGTGTAATTATCATTACAACTAAAAAAGGTTCACAGGGAAAACCCCGAATTCGCTTTAACCAGGATCTTGGAATGGCCCAAGGTCAGAATTTTCAAAATTTTGATGACTGGAATCCAGACAAGATCGCCGCATATTACGGAACAGGAGCCACTGGTCAGGCTGAGCTGGCAAAATACAACGAGGCTTTAGCTGAGGGACGCATTGCTGACTGGGAGGAAGAAGTTTATGGTGAAACAGCATTTCTTACCAACTCTCAACTCAGTATTACGGGAGGAAATGATCGCACAACGTACTTCATTTCAGGCGGAATGCAGAAGGAAGATGGTATTATTAAGAATACGGGATTTGAGCGGTATTCCATCCGTGCAAATATTGAGCAGAAGCTTTGGGAAAACGTAACCATCAACCTGAATTCAAACTATATCCAGTCTGAAAGTGACCGTGGATTTACAGGAAACCAGAATAATACCGGTGGAAGTATGGGTTATGCACTGGCATATACACCTTCTTATGCAGACCTGTTTCCGGATGAGCAGGGCAATTATGGGGATAACGATTATTTCAATGATAACCCACTGGCAATCCGTGATCTTGCTGAGAATAATGTGAAGGTAAACCGCTTTATTACCAGTTTCGGACTGAACTGGGATATTTTTAAAACATCTCAGTCAATCCTGTCATTTAATATGTCCGGCGGTGTTGATTATGTCGCCTCACAGTCACTCGTATATTTTCCGGAGAATCTTCAACACCAGGAAGCACAGGCGAATCCCGGTGACGTAATGTGGGGTAAGAGTAATAACTTCAACTCCAATATTCAGGGATTCCTGGTCTTCAATACCAACTTTGGCAAATTCAATTCTACTACCCAGGTAGGTATGGTTCGTCTTCATCAGAATACCGACTATACCCTGAACAGGGGTCGTGGTTTGGCTGGTGGACAGACAAACCTGCAATGGGCACGCGTAGTATCGGTTCAGGAGCAAACACTCACGGAAGTGACCGATATGGGTATCGTCGCTCAGGAGGAATTGAACTGGGCAGATCGAATCGTTGCAACACTTGGTGTTCGATTTGATAAGTCAACACTTAATTACCAGCAGAATGAGTACTATGCATTTCCAAAAGCATCCGTTGCTTTAAATCTGCATAATTTTGATTTCTGGCAGTCGTCATTATTTAACCAATTCAAACTTCGTGCAGCGTATGGTGAAACGGGGGGTTTACCTCAATTTGGGGTGACATTCGAGTCGCTAACTCCTCAGTTAATTGGTGGAAACCTTGGTGGACAGGTAGGAACACGTGGTGTCGATCCTGATCTTGTTCCTGAGACAGCATCAGAAATTGAATTTGGTGTCGACCTTGGGTTGTTCAATAATAAGCTCACACTTGAGGCGACCTATTACAATAAGAATGTACGTGACCTGATCCTGGATCTTGTTCCGGCGGAATCTACTGGTATTACCGCGATTGCCACCAATGCGGCGGATCTTCAGAACAAAGGTATTGAAATTGCATTGAGTGCCTCTCCTGTCAGGAACAGTAACTTCGAGTGGTATACTCAACTGTTATGGTGGAGAAACCGTTCTGAAATTACAAATCTGAACATTCCAACGTTCACTACAGGTGGTTTCGGTCCTTCTTTAGGTTCATACCTGATTGCTGAGGGATATTCGCCTACCACTATTATAGGTAATCCTTCAGGTACGGAAGTTCCTGGCGGTTTTACTGTATATGGCGATCGTCAGGCCAAGTTTGACATGTCATTCTATAATACATTTAAACTGTTCAAGAATTTTGATCTGAGCTTCCTTTTCCATTGGAAAAATGGTGGAAATAACATCAACCTTTCCGCACTTCTTTGGGATGATGGAGGAACTACACCGAACTGGGATGGTGATGATGATGGTGACGGTACGCCTAACGGACTTGATCGTCTGCTGGAGTGGGCCGGAGGAAATACCGGTGTTTATATCCAGGAATCAAGTTATGTGAAACTTCGTGAGATTGGATTATACTATACCATGCCGTCGTCGCTCACTTCAAGCTTCCTGAATGGAGCCTTTAACAACATCAAATTTGGTGTTTCCGGAAACAACATTCTGTTGTGGACAAACTATGAAAGTTATGATCCGGAAGTTTCAAACTTCGGTAACCAGCCTATCTCATCGAATATTGAGGTAACTCCTTATCCCTCTTCGAGAAGGTATTTTTTCCATATATCACTGGAGTTTTAATCACCTAAATGAATATGAATATGAAACGAATATATATTTTCCTACTTGTGTGTACATCACTTGTTTTTGCATGTGATGTCGATGAGGTCGTGGATCCGAATAACCCTTCATTGGGTGGTGTACTTAGCGAAGCTTCAAAAGCGGAGCTTCAGGTGCTCGTTACCGGCCTTGAGGCACGCGGACGGGTTTATTTCACGAATGCAACCCAGATGTTTGGGTCATTTGCACGAGAGGTATGGCCCTATTTTGGATCAGATCCAAGATTTCAGAATGACTGGCTGGGTCTTGCCAGAACTGAGACCTATCCGGATTTCTTTGCTTCGGCAGGGACCTATGTAAGTCCGTACCTGGCGGTTAAGCAGGCTAATATTTTGATTCAGTCAGTTGGTAATACTTCGTCGATCACCACGCAGGAAGCTGCCGGGTATCGGGGATTTGCCAAGACCATCAAAGCGTACCAGTTGCTTTGGCCGCTTCTTCAGCAGTATCAGAATGGGATCCGTGTGGATGTAGAGGATCCGCTAAATCCGGGACCGACGCTCAGTTATGACGCGGCACTGGCTGCCATCCGTCAGATTCTTGATGACGGTGCTTCAGATCTGCAGGCTGCAGGTGGCGAATTTGCGTTTAATCTGAGCAGTGGATTCAGTGGTTTTGATACCCCGGCCGGAATGCTTCAGGTGAACAGGGCAATTGCAGCGCGTGCGGCTCTCTATGCCGAGGATTATACAGCTGCGCTAACAGCGTTGCAGGGAAGTTTTATGGATATGGATGTGACAGCAGGTACATCAGATAAAATGTTTGACGGACCTGCACATGTTTATGGGGAAGCACCAGATGTGAATAATCCATTGTATTATCCGCCGAATGCTGCAACCAGCACTATTCTGATTGTTCATCCGGCAATGGTGGAAGATGCACTGCCTGGCGATGATCGGGCAAATAAATTCTTCAAGCGTGACAATCCCGTAACCAACAGCAATATCCAGGATTCCAATGGGGATAATATTCCCGGTGAATACCAGGATGCACGCTGGACGACGAACACGTCACCAATTCCATTCATCAGGAATGAGGAATTGATCCTGATCTATGCTGAAGCAAGTTTAATGTCAGGGGAGCCTGGAGATGCAGAAGATGCGATCAACGTAATTCGTAATACATGGAACGTAGCTGATTATTCAGGCGGAACAACAACGAATGAACTAATGGATGAGATCCTGTTCCAGCGTCGTTATTCCCTGTGGGCAGAGGGCGGCCATCGTTGGGTAGACCTTAGAAGGACCGGACGATTGAACAATACCTATGTAGACCTCAGAGATGGTGGTAACCTGTTTACACAGATTAGCCGCCGGACATCAGAGATCAACTGGGATCTTGATAATTGATTTAAATGTATTAGTTGAACAAGGGGGCTGTCTGAAAAGGCAGCCCTTTTTTTTGTAAGAATTTGTGATGCGTTAAAATCCCCCGTATGAGGGGATGATAACTCTTTAAATCTCCAGCATATTTAAGTAAATTATAACAACCAATAATTTATGGATCATGAAACGGAATGTTGTTGGATGGTTTGAAATTCCTGTCACCGACATGGACAGGGCTATCCGCTTTTACGAAGAAGTTTTCAGTTTTAAAATTCAACGGAACCAAATGGGCCCCCTTGATATGGGATGGTTCCCGTGGACAGATGGGGACGGTCCTGGTGCTGCCGGAAGCCTGGTGAAACACCCCGACTTTTACATACCTTCAGGTGAGGGTACATTAGTTTATTTTACTGCACATTCGGGTGATCTCAGCAACGAACTTGGCAGGATTGAAAAGGCTGGTGGAAAAGTAATTCAGGGTAAGACTCAGATTTCAGAAGATATTGGATACATGGCATTATTCATCGATACCGAAGGCAACAGAATAGCGCTGCATTCACGAGCCTGATAGTCTTTGCATAGGCTTCAATTTTTTAACAGTCCACCCAAAACCCCTCATTATGGGGTAAAATACTTCATGCCGCGGACTTTATTCCTCCGTGACAAATATAGGCTGATTCTTTTGCCCCATTATTTCCTTTTCCGATCCCGGTTTCAGAAAATTCTCTGAATTTTTTCTCTATTCGGCAAACATTTTTAATTTGCGTCCGTTTTGATAGTAATACTATTAATTCTGAATGTAAAACTATTTATGGAACCATTAGTATCAGCACAGATCACAGATAATATGACAGGACATGCAGCCCCGATTGCTGTAGCGAAGGGAGACGGGATCGGACCGGAGATTATGGAGGCAACGTTGAAAATTCTCATGGCTGCGGGAGCACGGATCAGGCCTGTGTTTATTGAAATGGGTGCGCAGCAATATCTGTCGGGCAATACCTCCGGAATCAGTCCGGCAGCCTGGGACGCCATAAGAGAAAATAAAGTATTGCTGAAGGCACCAATGACTACACCCCAGGGAAGTGGTTATAAAAGTTTGAATGTAACTCTTCGTAAATCGTTGGGTCTGTTTGCCAATGTTCGTCCGTGTCTTTCACTATACCCCTATGTTGATACCAAATACCCGGAGACTGATGTGGTGATCATTCGCGAGAATGAAGAGGATCTGTACGCAGGGATCGAACATCAGCAAACCACTGATGTGGTTCAGTGCCTGAAATTAATTACCCGCCCAGGATCGGAACGGATCATTCGATACGCTTTTGAATACGCGAGAGTATTCGGCAGGAAGAAAGTAACCTGTATGGTGAAAGATAATATCATGAAGCTGACCGACGGTCTTTTTCATCGGGTGTTCAATGAGATTGGAGCTGAATATCCGGAAATTCAACAGGAAGTTCAGATCATTGACATTGCCACGGCCCGACTGGCAACCCAGCCCGGGAATTATGATGTAATTGTAACATCCAACCTCTATGGCGACATCATTTCCGATGTTGCAGCCGAGGTTGTTGGAAGCGTTGGACTCGCAGGATCCTCAAACATTGGAACCGAAGTTTCCATGTTCGAAGCGATCCACGGATCTGCCCCGGATATTGCAGGTAAAAATATTGCAAACCCCTCTGGACTGATCAATGCAGCCGTGATGATGCTTGAACATATAGGTCAGCAGGACATTGCAGGAAAGGTGCGAAATGCATTGCTTCGAACCATTGAGGACGGCTATCATACAGCCGATATCTATCATCCGGAAAGCTCCGTGGAAAAGGTAAGTACTTCCGATTTTGCTGATGAGGTTATCGCACGACTCGGACTGGAACCTGAAACGCTTCCTGCGTACACAGCAAATGACGAATCGCTGGAAATCAATATTCCTCCCTATAAACGTACAGAAAAGACTAAAACCCTGGTAGGGGTTGACGTTTTCATCGACAATGCTTCGATGAATCCAAATGAGATCGGCGATAGACTACGTGAGCTCGCGAACGGGCCCTTCTCTCTGAAAATGATTACCAACCGCGGTGTAAAAGTATATCCCGACGGACTCCCCGAAACTTTCTGTACCGATCATTGGAGATGCCGGTTCGTCAAACTGTCAGGCGGAGAAAAAGTTGACTATGACCAGGTGAGCTTTAAGGAGGTACTCGAACTGCAAATGGCGGTTTCTGCTGAATTCGACATCATCAAAACAGAAAACCTGTACAAATTTGACGGTGAGCGTTCATTCTCACTTGGTCAGGGTGAATAGATAAAACATTAAGGTTTAGGTTAGTGAATAAGGGCTGTGGCAAACGTGTCATAGCCTTTTTCCTTTTCGGCCGATGTGGGTTGCAAATATTTTGACAGTCCACCCCAACCCCCCCCCCATTAAGGGCTAAAATAGATGTAATTACGGACATTGCCAATTGCGTCTTTAGCTCATTTCCCTTTATTCCGTTCCGTTTGTGGGTATGGAAAATTATTTTTTCCAAAGTATATCCGTTTTCCCCTGAAACACGTTTAGTGCATTAATATGAGCCCGACATTAGCAATCAGCAACCGGATGGTCCTCGTGCTGATTACTTTGCCCGCAATTTTTTTGATCAGCGTGGTAGATTACCTCACTGGTTCTGAAATGTCATTCTCAATATTCTACCTGATACCGTTGGTCTGGATGGCGAGTTCCCGGTTTGCCAGCAGGAGTATTATTTTTATCATGTCTTTCATTGCATCGGTCTGCTGGCTTTATGTGGATCAGGCCACCAATGAATACAGCATGTCGTTTCTTCCATACTGGAATGCAACAGTACGGCTGATCATATTTGCAGGATTCGGATGGCTGCTTTATGCCAACCGCCTGAAACAACAGGATCTGCAAACCGCGAATCAGCGGCTTTCGGAGTTGAATAATGAAAAAAATAAATTTCTGGGTATGGCCGCACACGACCTTCGTAATCCGATCGGTGGCATTAACGGATTATCGGAAATAATGATGATGAAAGAAACGACCGAAGATGAACGGTCGGAAATTTTACGGATGATCAAAAAGCTTAGTGAGAATATGCTGCAGCTCATTACCAACCTGCTCGATGTTTCAAAAATCGAATCAGGAAATCTTGAGCTTCACAAACGCTTCCAGGATATCAATCAGTTTTTAAGGGAGCAATGTGAGATGAACCAGCTCATGGCCAACCGGAAGGAGATTAAAATCAACATGATTTTTGAGCAGGAACCCATTTTTACCACATTTGATGCAAACTACCTTTCGCAGGTCGTAAATAATCTTTTATCTAACGCCATCAAATACAGTCAGCGCGGCAGTCTTATCACAATTCGTGTTGCCCGAATTGAAGAAATGCGCGTACGGGTGGAATTCGAGGATCAGGGCAGAGGCATTCGTGCAGAAGAACAGAAAAAGTTATTCAACTATTTCCAGCGAACCAGTACAATACCTACCGAAGGGGAGCAAAGTACCGGTCTCGGGTTGGCCATTGCTAAGAAGATTATAACCGAACATCTGGGAACCATCGGATTGAAGAAATCCAATGAATCCGGTTCGGTATTCTTTTTTGAATTGCCGTATGGAATTGATATTCAGGAGGTGATTACTTCGGAATAGTCCTCACATTTGGACATTATGAAATAATCATTTTCGCAATACCCTGTTTCACCTGTTAAGAACACTGTCAATTTTAACAACCACCTCATCGACAATATCATTCGGTATAGGTACTGTTAAATTGTAATGCACAATCTTCCAGCCATCTGAGGTAAATTCCATAACGCCTGTCCCCCGACTAGGTCCGAGATTTGGTGTATCCAGTTCTTCATCAAACCAGGCAATATTTCCATCAGCAGAAAAGTATATATGCCGGTCATGGCCAGTGAAACTCCAGGCACGTCCACGGTCAAAAAAGGGCTTACTCCAGGGTTTGAATTCAGCAACCGTCCAGCGCTCAGTAGCATCCGTACCCATGAATATTGATTCCTCATCCCTGAAAAAGGAAAAGTATTGATCAAAATCGGCATCAGCGGCGGCCTGGTGCCAGCTATCGAGTACCTGAATAATGTCTGATTCCTCCGGAGTGCTTGTTTTTTCAGAAGAACACGACAAGAAAAAACCAGCAAGGAAGATGATTAGCGAATACTTCATGCGTTAAATAGTTTGTAATAGTGTTACCTGGTACCGACGATCAGTTGCATGCAAATCAGGTAAGCATACCACCATCCACCTGGATCACCTGTCCGGTAATATAAGATGATAAATCCGAAGCCAGGAAAACACACGCATCGGCAACATCTTCGGGCTTGCCCCCGCGCTTAAGCGGGATCGCATCACGCCAGCTCTGGACAGTTTTTTCATCGAGCTTATCGGTCATTTCTGTTTCGATGAAACCGGGAGCGATGGCGTTGGACCGGATTCCCCGTGAACCCAGTTCAAGGGCAACTGATTTAGTAAACCCGATAATGCCGGATTTAGAGGCAGCATAGTTTGTCTGTCCGGCATTTCCCTTCAAACCTACAACGGAGGTCATATTAATGATAGAACCGCCCCGCTGTTTCATCATAGGTTTGGTTACTGCTTTAACCGTATTAAAACAAGACTTGAGGTTTACATTAATTACCTGATCCCAGTCGCCTTCTGAAATCCGGAGCAGCAGGTTGTCTCGGGTAATACCGGCATTATTGATGAGAATATCGATCTTTCCAAAGTCTTCAATAACATCATTGATAAGTTTTTCCGCCGCCTCAAAATCTGAAGCATCCGATCGATAACCCTTAACCCTGGTACCGGCAGCGCCAAGTTCTTTTTCCAATGCTTCACCTTTTTCGACGCTCGACAAATAGGTGAACGCAACGTCTGCACCCTCAGCAACAAATCGTTCAGCAATTGCTTTGCCTATCCCTTTTGATGCGCCGGTGATAAGTGCGGTCTTTCCTTGCAATAAATTCATAGCAGATCTTTCGTATGGTTTGAAATTCAAAGAAAATGAAATTCGGCGCCACCTCAAAACAAAGTTTTTTAGTCCGCCGTTTTCGCTTAAATTTGGGCTCCTCAAATGTAGTACTAAATAACGAAGATATGTCTCAAAAATATGATCTGCTTGTACTTGGCAGCGGCCCCGGCGGGTATGTAGCTGCGATCCGTGCATCGCAGCTGGGTATGAAGGTTGGTGTCATTGAAAAGGAATCGTTGGGTGGAATTTGCCTTAACTGGGGTTGTATTCCTACCAAAGCACTGTTAAAAAGTGCTAACGTGTATGAGTACATCAAGCATGCTGAAGATTACGGAATTAAGATTAAGGATGCCGAAGTGGATTTCGATTCAATGGTATCACGAAGCCGTAATGTAGCTGATGGTATGAGCAAAGGGATTCAGTTTCTCTTCAAGAAGAATAAGATCGATGCCATCATGGGATTCGGCAAGCTGAAGCCAGGAAAGAAAATAGAGGTCGAAGCAGAAGACGGTAAAAAAACCACCTACGAGGCAGATAACATAATTATTGCCACCGGTGGAAGGTCGCGCGAGCTGCCTGCAATGCCTATCGATGACAAGAAAATTATTGGCTACCGTAAGGCTATGGTGATGGAAAAGGCACCCAAGAAAATGGTGATTGTTGGATCTGGTGCTATCGGTGTTGAGTTTGCCTATTTCTACAATACAATCGGAACGGAAGTAACCATTGTTGAATTTATGCCGCGAATTGTACCCGTCGAGGATGAGGAAGTTTCAAAAGCACTTGAGCGTAACTTCAAAAAGGCTGGAATCAATATTATGACCAGTGCTGAAGTTACAGCCGTTGATACCAAGGGCCGTGGCTGCAAAGTAACAGTAAAGACCAAGAAGGGAGAGGAGCAACTTGCCTGTGATGTGGTTCTTTCTGCCGTGGGTATCTCAACAAACCTTGAGGGAATTGGCCTGGAAGATGTAGGAGTGGCAACCGATAGGGGCAAAGTAATTGTGGATGATTACTACAAAACCAATATCCCGGGAGTTTTTGCGATCGGGGATATTGTTCACGGACCGGCATTGGCTCACGTGGCATCGGCAGAAGGTATTATATGTGTAGAGAAAATCGCGGGGCAGCATGTTGAGCCGCTCGACTATAAGAATATTCCGGGATGTACCTATTGCAGTCCGGAAATTGCCTCGGTTGGATATACTGAAGCTCAGGCAAAAGAAGCGGGTTACGATGTGAAAGTTGGTAAATTCCCATTTTCAGCCTCAGGTAAGGCAAGTGCGGCGGGTGCCAAGGATGGCTTTGTAAAGGTGATTTTTGATGCAAAATACGGTGAATGGCTGGGCGCCCATATGATCGGAGCCAATGTAACGGAAATGATCGCTGAAGTGGTGGCAGCAAGAAAACTTGAAACTACAGGACACGAGATCATTAAAACGGTTCACCCGCATCCGACCATGTCTGAAGCAGTGATGGAGGCATGTGCAGCCGCATATGACGAGGTGATTCACATTTAAAATTCAGATCAACCTGTATAAACAGGTTATTGCGTATGAAAATCAAAGAAGGCACAGGTGTTTGTGCCTTTTTTTATGTCAATTCATAGAAAATTGTGATCCATAATCATAAAATGTGTGTTACATTTTGCAATAGCTGCGGATTTATAGATAAATTTTTTAGTCATGTGTACGATAGGTAAATTTTTGAAGGTTGGCTATCTGTTTTTAGGAATTCTTGCAATCCTTACACTTTACTCCTGTGATGAAAGTGGGGATCCCGCGCCAACACCCAACGGAAATAACCGTTCGTATCCGCTTGTCGCGCAGACGGCAGATGATATCAGCGGTGAGGTCATTTTTGCTGAATACAGTGACGGCTCGGTCAATTTTGTCATTGAGCTGAATAATACGTTTTCTGGCAGCGAATATCCTGCTTATCTCTATTTCGATAATGCCGTTGACGGAGATGTGGTTGCACTAACTCTGGAACAGGTTGATGGTGCTAAAGGTGGGAGCCAGTTGCGGGCGTCGGCGTTGGACGACGGGACACCCTTTACTTTTGGACAGCTGCTGGCTTTTGACGGACATGTAAAGATACTGGACAATAACGATGATGTTCTCGCTTCAGGTGATGTTGGTGGAAATTCCTTTACAGGGAATGCGAAGACTTATACAATTTCTGAAGCTGCGAATTCGGGGGTAACGGGCACGGTTCGCTTAAGGGAAAGACTGAACCAGGAAACTCTTATCGAAATCTCGTCAATGGATGCTTTTCAGTCACATATTCATGTTAATTCTGTGGCCGAGGGAGGTGCCATCGCAATCAGCCTGAATCCGGGCACAGATGGATACAGTGCAACCAATATTTCATCGCTGGATCCCGGTGCCGGCGGACAGGATGTAACCTATTCAGATCTTCTTCTATTCGATGGTCATCTGAATATTCATGATCCGACCGATATAAATTTGATCGTGGCTCAGGCAGATATCGGAGGTAATGAACTCACCGGAACGGAGATTTCATATGATCTGGAAGAGCGCAATAATTCAACGGTTTCAGGTACAATTACATTCTTTGAACGGCGAAGCGGGGAATCTCTCGCACAGATAATCCTTTCGAATACGACTCCCGGTGCGATGCATCCCGCACATTTACACATAGGTACCGCGGCCCAGGAAGATGCCGGACTGAAAGCGGTTATTCTCAAGCCGGTAGATGGAAATACGGGAATAAGTGAAACTCACATCGACCGACTTGATGCGGCGCTCGGCGGCACTCCGCTATCCTATGATGACCTTCTTGTCTTTGACGGATATATCAATATCCATACGAGTATGGCAGATCTTACGCTGCTGGCCCAAACTGATATTGGTGAAAATGCATTGACCGGCAACAGCGTTTCCTATGCACTCGACAATATTCCTGGTGTCACGGGAACTGCCATCGTGCATGAGCGCATTAATGGTGAGGCCCTGGTGGTATTAAGTATTACCGGGACGCCCGTGACCGGAGATCATCCCGCACATATTCACGGTGGTTCAGTGGCGGCCGGCCCGGGTCCTGTGGAAATTACGCTTTCAGATGTAAATTCATTTGGGTTCAGCAGAACTTCCGTGGAGCAGACTGATGCTGGAAGCGCCCTCACATATGCGGATCTTATCGCTTATGATGGCTATGTGAACGTACATGAAAGCACTTCCAGTCTTGCTGTGATCATCGCGCAGGGCGATATAGGCAGCAATGCCAACTAAATCTTTTGGTTGTCCGCCTGTTATACGTTCTTCCCCACAATAAGGGGTTTGGGGTGGCATGTTCAGAATTTAGTGTTGGATCCGTTATCAGGCGGGATCATAGAATACATGCTGCCGGTACACTTCAGGACTCCATCCATCTTTAAAATTCACGCAGTATCCTGTTGGTTACAATACACGCGCACCTGGTATTCATATATGGTGAGGTGTTTATTTTTTAATGTAGTAGCTATGAAATCGTTAGCCGCAATAGGTATATTTTTTTTAAGTGTATTGCCCCTGTCCCTGTATTCCCAGGAGAGGGATTCTGTTCTAACTCAATTGTATGCAAAAGCAAATGAGCGTCTCGAAGAAGGGGCCTATAAAACAGCTGTAATTGATTATAATCAGTTGGTAAATTCCAACTTCAGGGATGGAAAGATTTATCTGAAAAGGGGAATTGCACATTATCACCTGGGTGAGTTTCAAGCCGCTGCAGATGATTTTGATCAGGCATTTCGTCAGCAATTACGCGATCCGGAGCTCATCGGTTATCGCGGTATGAATAAATATGCATTAAAGGACTACCAGGGAGCGGGATCCGATCTTGAACAGGCTGCTATGCAGGGGTTCAGGAACCAGGATGCGTTCTACATGCTTGGAAATATCCGGTTCCAGATGGGACGATATGGAGACGCGATAGAAAGATATGATGAAGCAGAAAAATTAGGGCTTTCCACAGCTGTATTATTCAATAACAGGGGTAAAGCCAAACTGGAATTGAATAATAATGCTGAAGCCGTTACGGATTTTAACCGGTCGATCAAGATAGACCCTTCGCTGGAAATTGCCCACAGGAACAGAGCTGAAGCCAATTTCAGAATGGAGAACTGGCCGGAAGCCCTGAAAGACCTGGATCACCTGATTAAATCAGGAGATGCGGACGCCAATACCATTTTTCAGCACGGCATCGTTTCAATGAAACTTGAAAAATTTGAAGAAGCGGTTTCAGACTTTCAGAGGGCCGAGGCGAAAGGAATATCCCCCGGTGATATTAATCCACTGATGGCGGAAGCATACTATGCACTCCATGAATTTAAAAAAGCGGCCGTGTATTTCGATAAGATTGTTCGTGCCACACCGGGAGATCTGCAGGCATGGCAAAAGCTCGGTACTTCTCACTACTATGACGGTCAGTTTGTGCAGGCTGATAAAGCACTCACAGAAGCGATAGATCGTGGAAATACGTCCAAGGAATCTTTTGGTTATCGTGGTATGAGCCGCTATAAGCTCGATCGTAAAGAAGATGCGTTTAATGATCTTACCCGTGTTTCAACCATGGGATTTACCAATGAAGACGCATACTATTTCCTTGGTGAAATGCTGATGGAGAAAGGACAAAATGAAACAGCAATAGCCCAGCTGAACAAAGCCATCGCCCTGAATCCTCAGAAATGTGGTGCTTACGAGGCACGGGCACGTGCATACAGTTCAATGAATGAAATTTCATTGGCGCTGGAAGACATTGCGAAGGCAATTAAAATTGAAGAAAACAGCATCCTCTGGACCACTTCAGGGATGATCCGATTGAAAGGCGGTCAGTATAAAGAAGCCATATCCGATCTTCAGAAAGCCGAAAAACTTGGAGCTTCCGGTGTTGAGATTTACAGGGCTCAGTCGGACGCTCTATTTGCATTGAAGGAGTATATCCCGGCTCTTGAGAAATATCGTCAGACGCTGAAGGCCGGTGATGATGATCCGGTGATTCTTCAAAGAATTGCTGAATGTGAGTATAGAAATGGTGCCCTTGAGGAAGCATACAGTGCGTTTAAAAAAGCGGAAGCTTCAGCGCCTGTGCCTTCGGCTCTTCAGTATCCTTATGCCCATTCTGCATTCGAAAAAAAGGATTATAAGAAAGTAATTGCGCTTCTCTCGGAAGTATCTGATAAAGGAACACCGATAGAAACTGAACGTATGAGGGCAATTTCTTACTACGCACTAAAGCAATATGAGCCCGCTGCGGCCGCAGCAGGCCGTGCTACTTCAGACGTTGAAATGGAACGAATTGGTGGACTATCCTTCTACTACCTCGGTAAGCCTGAGCTGGCAATCCAGCACCTGGAAAAGGCAGAGAAGCAGGAAGAAACCGTGCATGCCCTGGCAAAATCCTACCAGACCACAAAAAATTCTGTATCGGCAGAAAAAAATCTTACCTGGCTGATCGATGAAGGATTTGGAAAGACCGAATATTATGTGGATCGCGGTACGATCAGAATGGAAACCAACAAAACTGGTGCACTCGCTGATTTCAACAAAGCGCTGGAAATAGACCCTGAACTAAAGAATGCGAGGGCAATGCGCGCGCAAATACTCTACAATGATGCCCAGTATACATCGGCCATTACGGATCTCGAAATTCTATTGTTGGCCGGTCATGACTTAAAGAATGTTGCCTTCATGCTCGGAATTTCCTACCTGGAAACCGGAGATGTTCAGAAGGCGCAGGAGATGCTTGAAAAAGCAGAGGCTGCCGGCTCGTCGGAACCCAGGCTATTTGCTGAACTGGGAAGAATTCATTTCGAGGCCCAAAATTGGGAAGGAACAATTCAAGCGCTGGATCGGGCAATTACGCCATCACAATATGCAGACTTGCGAATACTGCGCGGACAGGCGCATTTCAAATTGGAGGGATATGAGAAGTCAGTTCAGGACCTTGAAACAGTGAAAGATCATAATGCGGCTTCACTGTTTGCACTCGGGAAATCATACTATGAACTGGATCGTCATGAACGGGCGTCTGCTACCCTGAAAATGGCATTTGATGCTAATTCTGCAGATTCGGAAATTCCGTATTTACTGGGTAACTCCTATTTCCGTCTGGATAATTATAAAGGGGCAATAGACAGCTACCTCAAAGCCATTGTTAACGGCAATCAGGATCCGGTGCTTTACAACAACCTCGGAAAAGCATATGAACAGACAGGTGGCGTGGAAGACGCGATTTCGGCCTATACTAAAGCGCTGGAGATAGACCCTGATTATAATCGTGCCCGACAAAACAGGGGGGAAGCCCTCTATAATAATGGCAATTACGCCGGAGCGATTGATGATCTAAGTAAGATCGAGGAAAAGGATGATCGGGTTAACTTCTACCTGGCCGAAAGCTATTTCAAAACGAGTGCCTGGAAACAGGCTCTCCAATACTACAACCGATCGATTGACGGCGGAAGGAAAACCGGAGATGTGTATCATCAGCGCGGCCGTACCTACCTCGAATTGGATCAGGTATCTGCCGGACTGGCCGATATCGATTTGGCCATCAAAGCCGGCAAAAAGGATGCGGGAGTTTATCTCGACCGTGCACGTGCAAATATTTATCTGAACAATGAAAGGGCGGCACTTACCGACCTGAATGAAGCGATCGCACAGGATAAGGAAAATCCGGATGCATATTATAACCGTGGCTACCTCCGTGAACTCCAGGAGAATTTCAACGAAGCTATTTCCGACTACAAGATGGTGATCAGCCTTGATCCAAAAGATGACAAGGCCTACTACTCTTTGGCGAATTCAATGGTTTCTGTTGGAAATGTGGGTGGTGCGTTGGAACCTATTGATAAAGCCATAAGCCTGAACGACCAGGATGCAAGTTACTTCAAGGTAAAAGGAAACATCCTTTACCGCATCGATCGGGGCGAGGAAGCCTGTGAAAACTGGAAAAAGTCGGTGTCTCTGGGCGACAGGAAATCTTCATTCTATATCGATCAATATTGCAAGTAATCTTGCATCCTGGCGAAAAATAGACGCAAATACAATAATTTGAGCATTCTACGTTCCAATAAGGAACGCAAAATCAGAATGCCATGAAATATTTTTTGATCTGCACTTTGTTTCTATTCGTTACGTTTTCGGCCCAGGCACAAAAAAAATCTAAATCGGAGAAGAAGAAAAGTCGTACTGAACAGGCGGAACGGGATAATTCCTTTGCGCCTTTTTCCCCGGCCCAATCGGCGGTAGAAAATCAGCCAAAGGCTGAAAAATCACGGAAAGCTTCAAAGAAGAATAAATCGGAGTCCTTCGCACAGGTATTCAACCGGAATATGGATCAGAAAAAGTTGGAATTTGAACAACGGATGAAACAGAATGCCAAAGATAACCGGAAGGAAGCCCGAATTATGAAAAAACCGCAGTATTCAGATCCGCTTTACTTTGGCCATAAAAAGAAACCTAAAAAACGTCCGGCAGGCAAAAGAAAATTGTGTAAAGAGTGCGGGATCGTTCATTGATCCCTTGGATGTTCTGGTCGGTATCCCGAACTTTATTAGATGGATATCGCATCACGCATCGAACATACGGCATTGTCGCCGGTGGTTACCCCCGGAGATCTTGACTCCTTGCTGCAGGAAGCCGTTGAGCACTCCTTTCATGGCATATGCATTCCTCCTTTTTGGGTAAAACGTATGGCCAGGGAAGCAGGCGGCACAGGTGTTGCGGTCGTTACAGTAGCCGGATTCCCCCTGGGTTATCAGATGACACAGACAAAAATCAAAGAAATTGAAACTGCACTGGAAGACGGGGCGGACGAAATTGATCTGGTCTGGAATATTTCTGCCTTTAAAGATGGCATGACCTGGCCTAAAATTGAAATTGCAAAATCCTCTAAACTTATTCATGAAGCCGGCAAAATACTCAAGGTTATTATTGAGACCTGCTACCTGAGCGATGAGGAAATCATGAAAGCCTGTCATATCTGCGCAGATGCCGGGGTTGACTTTGTAAAAACATCAACAGGTTTTGGGAGCGAGGGTGCAGTCGTTCGCCAGGTGGCAATGATGCGTCAGATGCTGCCCTCCCATGTTGGCATCAAAGCATCAGGAGGCATCAAATCATATGAGCAGGCCGTTGCTTTTGTGGAAGCTGGCGCAGACAGATTGGGAACATCTTCAGGGATAAAAATAATTCAGGGTGAGACGCTGGGAAATTGATGTCCAGGGAAAGGTGCAGGGCGTTCTCTTCCGGGCTTCTGCACGGGATGTTGCCAAAAAACTCGGTTTGAAAGGGTATGCCATGAATTGTGGCGATGGAACCGTTCATATTTCTGTTGAGGGACCTGAAGAGCAGTTGGACCAGTTTTTACAGTGGTGCCATCAGGGCCCGCCTGCCGCTGTGGTGACCGCAGTCGATCATAAGATCTCTGAACCCGTTGGTTACCAGGAGTTTTTTATAAAACGATGATCAGGCTATTTTCATTTCAACAATTCCCCGGTAACGATAAAACCGGATTCCGAAATACTGTTCAATATACGCCTTCATGCGATTTGCGGCCAGATCTGCTTTCCGGTCTTCCGGATAGAATACAGTCAACTCCAGAACAGCCCTTATAAACTGAGGCACCTCGCAAAGATCATCCAGCCAGCTGATGAAAGCAGTTCGCCAGTCGTTTCGGTATTTAATAATGTGATCAGTTCCATCAAATAGTAATTCCAATTGGTTGTCACCGAATTTGAAACGATATACACCACAAAGATGCCGGTAAAATTCGCTCAGCCGGTCGGTATATGCCGTCTGATGTTCCATGATTTTCAAGGACGTATCATCCATGATTCCCAGTGGATTATTCACCCGAAGGTAATAGGATTTACAGTGTTCTATGAGATGGATTATAAGCTCCTCTTCCAGTGACAGTTGAGCTTTCTCCAGCAGGTAATTCTTGTCGAAAGGGAAATACTTCTGAATCATACTTCCAGGGTTATGCAAATATAATCATATTTTCTACTTCAAGGGAGCATTCGCTTCCTTCGCCATCACCTTGTAGACCATTTTATCCATTAATCCGGGGAACCACTTGTTCAGAAAAACCGTCAGCTTACCCTGAAATGTGAGGATCAGGTATTTCTTGCGGCGCACTGTCGCGCGATATATATGCCCTGCACATTCTTCAGCAGTCATCATTTTCTCCTCATGCCTGGGAGAATCACCCTGCTCACTTCCATCGGCGGTAAGTGAGCGCTTCCGAATATTGGATGCAGTAAAGCCCGGACATGCCGTGAGTACATGTACACCTTTGTAAAGCATTTCAGTACGTAATACTTCGAGAAATCCCTGCAGGGCAAATTTAGAGGAGGAATAGCCCGTTCGTGCCGGTAAACCCCTGAATCCGGCTATGGATGAGATTCCAACCACAGAACCTTTTTGCCTGATGATGTGGGGGAGGCAATACTTGGTGGCATACAGTACACCATAAAAGTTGATATCCATAACCTTCTTCACCACGTCGAGGTCCACATCCTCGAACATCGCCCGCATTGAGATTCCGGCATTGTTGATTAGTATATCGATCTTTCCGAATTTCTCGATGGCGTATTCGGCCATACGTTTGTTATCTTCTTCCTTACTTACATCGGAGATGATCGCTTCCGCTTCAATACCATCGGACTTCAGTTCTATCAACGCCTCGTCAAGCGATTGCTGATTCCTTCCGGTAATCAGGATTTTGGAACCCTTTTTTCCAAATTCTTCGGCAAGCGCTTTGCCGATACCTGAAGAACCTCCGGTAATGATGACTACTTTATCCTTCATATGCCGCCAAAGATACACTTTTTGAAATTTCAGTGTGATAGCAGATTGCCCTTCTTCAATCCGAATTCATTAAATTTGCCTCGCAATGTTTATAATCAAGCTTTTAGGCCGTCTTCCTTTACGCATACTTTATCTGAAAGCTGCCTTTCTTTCCTTTCTGCTTTACTATGTTTTCAGGTACCGCCGAAAAGTGGTCTTTGATAACCTCAGGCGTTCTTTTCCGGATGAAGACGAGGCGACCATCAAGGGCTATACCCGTGAGTTCTACAACCGCTTCACACAATATGCGGTTGAAACACTCAAGATCATGAATATGTCCCATGATGAGATTATTGCACACAACGAGCTGGAGGTGGACCCCCGCCTGGATGAGTTCATCGCACAGGGCAAGGCGATTCTGCTGCTCACATCACACATTTTCAACTGGGAGCTTACATTACATGGGATTTGTGTTCAGACCAGTATCCCCTTTTCAGTTGTTTATCAGCGCCTGAGCAGTAAGACATTCGATAAGTACATGCTGGATTCGCGAACTTCTACAGGTGCGACGATGATAGAAAAGGCACAGATTATTCGCGACATTGCCAGAAACAGGAATAATCAGCGTTATGTGACCCTGCTCGCAGATCAGTCACCGCGCAAGGCTTCACAAAAATACTGGACTAATTTTTTGAACCAGGAGACAGCCTTCTTTACCGGCCCCGATATTATCGCCAAGATGGGCGACTATCCGGCATTTTTTCTGAACGTTCTCCGTGTCGAAAAAGGGAAATACCGGATCAGGCTGGAGTATCTTATGGAACCGCCCTATGAAAAAGACAGCCAGGAGTTGCTTGAAAGATATGTGCGGGCTCTGGATAAAGCCATTCAACAGGATCCCCCCGGATATTTGTGGAGCCATAAGCGCTGGAAACTCAAGAGAGAAGAAGGGGAGCAGCAGGGGTCCTGACAACCATGGGGAATCAATTCGCCTGGGAAAATTCCCGGAGCCTGTCAAGCATTAAATCTACCTCCCGAAGGTGCGTTCGAAATGATAGAATGGCTACACGCAGCCAGAATACGCCATTGATGGTGGTTGTGGAAAGAAAAACAGTTCCATCTTCCAGGATCCGGCGCGCTATTCTCTGATTGATCTCATTTTCATTCCTTCTTTCATCCGTTTTTCTGAAGAGCACCACTGTTAGTTCCGGTGAAGGACCGGTCTCAAAACCGAGAAGATTAATTTCCCGGTAGAAATATCTTGCCAGTTCCAGTTTTTCATCAAGACAAGCCCTGAAGGGTGCGATTCCATGCAATCGAAGCGGTAGCCACATACGCATACCACGGAAATGCTTTGTCAGTTCCGGAGAAGCGTCTGCTGGTGAAAGTTCCTGATCAAATGAATCAGTATCCTGCATATAATTTGCCTTAAAATCATGGGCATGGCGGAGATGGGAGGCTTTTTTTACGATCACAATACCAGTGCCAAACGGAAGGAAAAGGCCCTTATGCGGGTCCACCACAACAGAATCAGATTTTGCGATTCCGTTCAGCTTTTTACTTCCTTCCTCTGTAAGCATGAAATAACCACCATAAGCGGCATCCACATGAAACCAAAGATTTTGTTCACGTGAAATGTCTCCCAGTCGATCCAGCGGATCAATCGCGCCGCTGTCAGTTGTGCCTGCAGATGCGATCAAAAGAAACGGGCTGAGTCCGGATGCCCTGTCTTCCAGGATCTGCTTTTCCAGAATCCCGGCATCCATCTGATAGCTGCGGTTAAGCGGTATTTGTCGTAAAACACATTCGTCCAGTCCGGCCACACGCAAGTCTTTCAATACACAATGATGAACCTGTTCTGAGTAGTAAATGACCGTTTTTTCATAGTCTTTGCCCCGAATGCCGTGCGCATTGCGTGCCGTAGTGATGGCTATCAGGTTTGCGATGCTGCCTCCCGAGGCAATGTTGCCTGCAAAATCACCCGCATACCCCAGCAATTTTCCTGTCCAGCGGATAAGGGCATTTTCCATTTTTATAGCACCGGGCGCTGCAAAATAAACACCTGCATAACGGTTGAAGACAGCCGCAAGATAATCCCCCAGGGCTGCGGTATAGACGCCACCGCCGGGAATAAATCCCATATGACCGCCGGATGCGGCGTTAATTCCAGGCTGATGCACATGATCTTCTACATATTTGAGCAGTTTATCGGCTGAGGTGGGTTCGTCAATAAATTCATCCGGCGCGAACGAATCCAGATCATACCCGTCCTGATTGTAGGTCGGTAAATTGGATAAGTTGTCGAGAAAATCATTTGAATACCTGAGTACGTCTTTCTGTAGCTCAGTTCTCGTTTGAGACGAAGGATCCAGTTGTATGGCTTCTGCCTCAAGCTTTCGAATTTTCCGGATATGTGAATCCTTCGAATTCGACATGATCAGGTTAATAATGATTGAATATCTTCCTGACTGAGAGATTTCACGAAGCTTTCTTCAGTGGTGATGAGATCTGCTGCAAGCCGCTTCTTCTTTCTCTGAAGTGCGAGAATTTTTTCCTCCACCGTATCCTTGGTGATGAATTTGTAGGTGAAAACCTTGTTTTCCTGTCCAATCCGATGTGCCCTGTCAACCGCCTGAGCCTCAATGGCGGGGTTCCACCACGGATCAAGAATAAAGACGTAATCAGCCTTTGTGAGGTTAAGACCCAATCCCCCGGCTTTCAGTGATATCAGGAATACTTTAAGGTTCTTTTCTTCCTGGAATCTGTCAACCTGCTTTTGCCGATCCTTGGTAGACCCATCCAGGTATGCAAAATCAATTTTCTGTTCACGCAGGTGATCGGCGAGTATGGAAAGATGTTTAACGAACTGACTGAATACAAGAATCTTGTGATCATCCCTGATGGCGTTATCCAGCATAAATATCACGTCTTCCATTTTTCCTGAATCACCGTCGTAATCCGGGTTCACCATTTTTGGATGATTTGCTATCTGTCTTAATTTGGTAAGACCCTGAAGCAGCAGCAGCTGCGACCTGTTGAGGCCGGAAGCTTCAATATTCTCCAGAATCTTATCCCGATAGTAAGATTTAACCTGTTCATATTCTTTCTCCTGGTCCTTACTCAGCTGGCAGATTTGAATATTTTCCACTTTTTCCGGTAGTTCAGTAGCTACCTGAGATTTATGGCGGCGCAGGATAAAGGGCTTGATAAGGCTGTGCAGCTTTTTCAGCTTCTCTTCATCACCCTTCTTTTCGATGGGGTGCAGAAATTCATTCTTAAAATAGGACTGGGCGCCCAGCAGTCCGGGATTGATGAAGTTCATCTGCGACCACAGATCCATTGTACTGTTTTCCAATGGAGTGCCCGTAAGAATCAGTCTGCTTCTTGATTTTAGATGACCAACAGCCTTCGCAATATTCGACCCCGGATTTTTGATGGCCTGGGATTCATCCAGGATAATGTAGTTGAAATAGAATTGTGTTAAGATATCTATGTCCAGCCGGACAATACCATAACTAGTAAGAACAATATCATATTTGCTGAACTTGCTGGGATCTTTCATGCGGTTGGTTCCCGTATAAACGAATACCTTCAGTCCGGGTGTAAACTTTCGTGCTTCATTTTGCCAGTTATAAACCAGTGATGTGGGCATGATCAGGAGGGAAGTTCCTTCCTGTCCCTGTTCTTTCATTGACTGAAGAAATGCAAGTGTCTGCACCGTTTTACCAAGACCCATATCATCTGCAAGACAGCCGCCGAAATGGAATTCATTGAGAAATCGCAACCAGTTGTATCCTGCCTTTTGATAAGGCCTCAGTGATCCTTTGAACTTCACCGGCATCGTTGCCTCGCCTATCTTTTCAAATTCGCGCAGTCCTTCCAGCTTCCGGCTCATTTGCACCTGGGCCATATTTCCATCTTTCAGATCCTGGACCAGTGCCAGATGGTGCTTTTTAAGGGTGGTGGAACCGTCCTTTTCCTCCTCTGAAAATGCAAAAAGATCACCATATTGCGATATCCAGTTATCCGGAATAACAGCGATCTCACCGTTTGGCAATTCAAATTCAAGTTTCTTGCGAAGGATGAGTTTTCTGATCTTTTGAAACGGGATTTCGTATTCCCCAAACCTGATGACAGCATTGATATCGAACCAGTCGATGTTTTCCCGAACCTCAATGTCAATTTTATATTCGCCAATGAAGTAACGCTTTCCATTGAGTGATCGCTGGTTAATACTGAACTCATTTGATTCCAATAGTTCCCTGTGCTGATCGAGCCATCCGAATGCCTGGGGTTTTGAGAAAATAGCTTTAGAATTCTTGAGATGAATTCCGGTGCTGTTCAATATATCCAGATAACTTTTTTCAGAACTCTGCTTGCGCTGTACGCGATGAAAAACATAGGACTCACCCTTCTTCTCGACAGTCACACTTACTTTACCGATGTTATCAGCCTTGAACTTAAATGGACCATACTGAAACATCAGTTCGATCAGAATCTTTTCATCATCCGATGCATGGCCGTTCCCGTTTTCTCCGAATAGAGTGAGGGCAGCCTTATTCGAAGCCAGCTCCGAAAGAGTAATTATGGGTTTTGGTGCGTATCGCTCGGTATTGATTTCAAATCCCTTCGCATAAACATCAAAGGAAGCAATAAGCGGGGCGACGAATTTATTGTAATACGCTTCTTCAACATTCTTAGGAATAACGATGAAGCGTTTGTTCAGGAAAGGAAGGATTTTTTTGCCGTCTACATCTTTTTCGAAACTGTAAAGTTTGCCCCCCAGTACCATCCATGCGGGATTCTTGCAAACGATGTAGGCCGACTTATACTGAAAATCCAGTTTTTCGCCGTTATGTTTAATGGTGGGGAAATAGTGTGTATTCTCCTCATTCCTTCTGAAATGAAACAAAATGGTCGCTTTTGTCTCCTGAACCTCTATTTCCTTCCAGGCAGGTTCGCCATCGTTTCCCATTTCAAAAACGCGCTTCCCCTTCAGGTTTGCCAGTATTTTAGCACGCCTCCGTTCAAGGTAATGTTCAATTTCCTTCTGAAGGGTTTCATTTCCTTTCTGGGAATCATAAGTTTTAAGAAAGAAGTCTTCTGGTTTGATGCTCCGCTTATTAAAATGCTTTATTACGGATTCCTGTTGCATGGCATCCATCAAATCAATCAGCATAAAATCTGTTTCATCCAGTCCGTGCGCAAATTCCTTGGCATTTTTAGAGGAGATGTTTTGATGCTGCAGGGTTAGTTTTCCATTTTCATCCAGATGAACCACAAAGGATTCGAACAAGTAACCAAGGTACTCGTGCTGGTACAATGAATAAATAATTTGAAAGGGCTGAGAAGCGGAAACCTTCATGTATTAATTAAAAAACGAAAAGGCAAATTAACCAAAATGAACAAAAATCCATCGGGCAAACAGTGAATATTTGCTCACTTTATCGTGAAGCGGCTACTTTTGGTGATGAAGCTTAAAGATGTTCGGCTGTCTGGTATCTTGTGGCTATAATCGCAGGCCTGTAGGAAATCAGGAAGGTAATCCCGATTAACGCAGCACTGGTGTAAAGGAAATCAATCGCTTTCATCTTCACCGGGTAATTTTCCAGTACAGACGTTTCCATTCCCATCGACACTATTCCGTAATTTTGCTGTAACCAACAGATGCCCGCACCGGCAAGCATTCCGATCAACGCACCGCCAAGGCTGATGATTACACCTTCAAGAATAAAGATGCGCCGGATAAGTCTGTCATTGGCACCCATGGCATACAGAACAGAGATGTCTTTCTTTTTGTCTATTGCCAGCATCGAAAGGGCAAAAAAGATATTGATTGAACCAACACCCAGGATAAAGGAAAATGCGATAAATACAAATACCTTCTCGAGGTTTAACAGCTTGTACAGATCCTGATGCTGTTCCTCATTATTTTGTACACTGAAACGATCGCCGAGCAACGAGCTCAAACGTTCCTTTACAACATCTATGTCGGTACCTTCTGCTACCTTAATCTCAAGAGAGGTTCGCCTGTCCTCATAATCCAGCAGCTCCCTGGCAAATTCCAGAGGTACAAATACGTAGTTATCATCGTAATTCTTTTCAATAGCAAAAACACTGCCTGCCAGGATACTTTTGCGGCTGTAGAGATTACTAGGGTCAAGGGATGTGGACTTCACGTCCTTGATATAATGAACCTGTAAAGGATAAATGTCTGAACCCGGGGTGATGGATAGCGCCATTTTTACCCCACGGCCTATGATGGCATAATTTACTGGCCCGTCATGAAATCGCAGTTCGCCCATCACAATGGCCGAATCAATCCTTTTTTGTTCCAGAAAGTTATCACTGACGCCCTTAATGGTAACTACCATGTCTGCATCTCGGTATTTAACATAGGCGTAGTCTTCAATAACCTCTGTCACAATATCAACCCCCTCAACCATCTGTATGGAATCGGCTAGTGTGGGGGTGTAGTGAAATGACTTGCCCATGGTCGCTTCTACCTTGATCTGAGGATCGAACGTATTATATAGCGATCGCAGCAGATCTTCCAGTCCGTTAAATACCGAAAGAACAATGATCAGTGCCGCGGTACATACTGCCACGATCAACATGGAAATACCCGATATGATATTTATGAAGTTTCGTTTCCGCTTCGAAAGGAAATATTTACGTGCTATGAACAGGGGTAAATTCAATCTTCGTCTTCTTCTGCGGGTGGAATGTTCAGTTCTGAAATGATCTTATCGATCCTCGCAGCCCGTTCCTCAATTTCATCAATGTAGAACTCCAGGTCCGGTACAATACGCACCTGCTTCGCAATTTTGTTTCCAAGGTCTCTTCGGATCTCACTTTTGTGATCGGTAATCTTATCCAGCATTTTCTCCTTATCGTCGAGAAACATACTCAGGTATACACGTGCCACACTCAGATCCGGGGTCATTTTTACCGCCGCAATCGTGACCAGCGCAGATCCAAAAATCCCGTGTTTGTCTTTATGAAAAATTTCACTGAGATCTTTTTGAATCAGTTTTGAAAATTTCTGTTGCCGCTTACTCTCGTTCATCAGTGCAAATATCCTATTATTTACTTTATTTTTCCGCCTGTAATTCAAATAGTGGGGAAACCATTTCAAAATACATTTGTATCTTTCCCGCACAGAAGAATTTAAAAGATAAAGAATTGCTCAGGTTTTTCCGAATTAACGATCCCTATCGTCTCATAGTTATATTCTTGGTGCTTTTGATCATTCGTCTGCCTGTCATGCTTGCAGATGGTACTCTTACCTATCCTGAGTTGGATTACCTGCTGGTAGGGGAAAAATTTAGTGAGGGTAACCGTTTATACGATGAGATCTGGACACGTCTGGGCCCACTTTCAGCGGTTTTTTATGGAGTGATCGACCTCATAGCAGGCAGGTCTCAGCTTGCCTTACAAATAATTTCACTGCTCATTATCTTCTTCCAGAGTTTTATTTTCAATAAAATCCTTCTAATCAATAAGGCTTTTGACGAAAACACCTATGTGCCGGGCCTCATTTATGCGCTGCTGATGTCCTGGTTTTTCGATCAATATTCCCTTTCGCCATCAATTCTTGGGTTGACATTCATTTTACTCGCACTCAATAATGTTCTGAGCCATCTCGAGTTTAAGGCAAAACGCGATGAGATGATCCTGAATATTGGAATTCATGTAGGGGTTGCGTCGCTGTTTTACCTGCCCTACATAATTTTTCTTCCTTTCATTATCCTGGCATTCGTGTTTTTTAGCGGCACAATCCTGCGGCGATATCTGCTCCTCGTCTACGGGTTTTTTCTGCCGCTTGGCCTGACTGCTGCCTATTTCATGGTAACAGGACGCCTGAACGATTTCGTCCTGCACTATGTCTATCCAACACTGGGTGTTGGAGATACATCCTATTTTAACTGGACCGCACTTCTGATCATTTTCTCAGTGCCGGTCTTGTTTTTCTTTCTTGGCCTTTTTTCTGTTGTTCAACGCGGCCGGTTCACTGTCTTTCAGGCCAACCTCTCACAATTCATGTTGCTTTGGGCGGGCTTCGGTATTGTTTACATTTTTCTTGTCCGTGTGGTTGTACCCGCGAATCTGATCATTTTTGTCCCACCTGTGTCCTATTATATCAGTCAGTATTTTCTGAATATTCGTAAAAAATGGCTGGCAGAGATCGTATTCATAATTTTCATTATTTCTCCGGTATTCTTCAATCTTGGTACGTTCTTTGGATTTTTCTTTACCAGGGATCTGGTGGATTCCGGGAACTATATCGTTAAAGAAACCAACTTCAACGAGCAGATCAATAATAAAAAGATCCTGGTTCTGGGTCCGGATATGGCTCCATACTTGAATGCCAGGCCAGCAACACCTTTCCTGGAATGGTCACTTTCCCAAAAGGTATTCAATGAGCTGAATTATTATGATAACCTGAGTATCATTGGCCGGGGATTTTCAAATGACATGCCCCAGGTGATCATTGATCAGGAGAAAATCATGCCCGAACTGGTTTCTAAAATTCCAGCCTTTCGTGAATACAGATCTTCCGATGGGATATTATACAGTAGGAACTAAAACTAGCAGCCGATTTTACTTACCCTTCTTTCATGACGACCGCCTTCAAAATTCGTGGCGAGGAATGCGTCTACGATCTTCCTGGCCAGATGAATAGAGATGAAACGGGCAGGCAGACAAAGTATGTTGGCATTATTATGCTTTCTTGCCAGCTCACTAAGCTCAACATTCCAGCATAGCGCCGCCCGGATTCCCTGATGTTTATTGGCAGTCATGCATACCCCGTTACCGCTTCCGCAAATCAAAATACCCAACGGAAATTCCTTGTTTTGAACAGCAAGTGATACAGGATGAGCAAAATCCGGATAATCTGTTGAATCAGCTGAATATGTACCAAAGTCCTTTGTTTGAATACCTTTTTCATTCAGGTATTCAATTATGGCACTCTTGAATTCATAACCGGCGTGATCGCCACCAATCGCTAACGTCATCATGATTCTTTTACTTCTTCTTGTTCATTTTTTAATTCACGAGCCTGTCTCTTAATTACCCGCCCTGAAATGAATATACTGAACTGGTACAATCCGAATAGCGGTATAGCAATCAATATCTGACTGAGCGGATCCGGGGGAGTTAAAAGAGCACCCAGGATGAGGATCACGACAATTGCATGTTTTCGGTAAGCCCGCATTAGTTGCGGATTAACCAGCCCGACCTTCGTGAGGAAATATACAACAATCGGCAACTGAAATAAAATTCCGCTGCCAAGAACCAACATGCTTACGGTAGAAACATAGGAGGTAATATCGAACTCATTCTGTACCAGCGAACTTACCTGGTAATTGGCCAGGAAGTTGACTGCCAGGGGTGCCATTACAAAATAACCGAATGATACACCCATCATAAACAGGAGTGTTACAAAGAACACTGCTCCCCGTGATAACTGCCGTTCCTTGGAATAGAGGCCCGGACTTATAAAACGCCATATTTCCCAGAAAACATAGGGGAAAGATACGATCAGACCGATCACAAATGAAGATGTGATGTGCATAGTGAACTGCCCGGTCATCTTTCGGCTCTGGATCATGAATGGTATATCATCAATACAAAGTGCCTGTGAGTTTATCAGATCGCCCACTTTGCATAACATTCGCCAGGTTAGAAAATCAGTTTGTGCCGGGCCAAAAATCACTGTATCCCATACAAAGTCCTTGGCCATAAAAACCACGATGGATATGGTCATGATTGCGATTAACGCACGAATAAGGTGCCATCTGAGTTCTTCCAGATGGTCGAGAAAGGACATCTCCTTCTCTTCCTGCGGTTGATCGAGTGCTTTTGCCACTTTCTATTTATATAGGGGAAACTCGTGCATCCAATGATTGACTTCCTCGCTTACCTTTTTGAGTACTGCCTCGTCGGAATGGTTTTCAAGAACCCGGTCGATTAAAGCTACCACCTTTTCCATATCCGATTCCTTCATTCCTCTGGTTGTGATGGCGGCAGTTCCAACGCGCATACCGGAGGTAACGAACGGACTTTCCGTGTCGAAAGGCACCATATTCTTGTTGATTGTGATATGCGCCTGACCGAGGCTCGCTTCGGCGATCTTTCCGGTGATCCCTTTGGATCGAAGGTCGATCAGCATCATGTGATTGTCAGTGCCCCCGGAAATCACACTGTATCCGCGCTGAATAAATGCGTCGGCCATTGCCTTTGCATTTTTGGCAACCTGAACTACGTAATGAAGATAATCATCGGAAAGTGCTTCCTGGAAAGCAACGGCTTTTGCAGCGATAACGTGCTCCAGGGGACCACCCTGTGTTCCGGGGAACACGCCTGAATCGAGCAATGCAGATAATTTTCTGAGCTGACCCTTGGGGGTTTTAAGACCCCAGGGGTTATCGATATCCTCACCTACAAGGATCATACCGCCACGTGGACCACGAAGCGTCTTGTGTGTTGTGCTGGTTACAATATGACAATATTCCAGCGGATCATTAAGTAAGCCGCGAGCAATGAGGCCGGATGGATGTGATATGTCTGCCAGCAACAAAGCGCCAACTGCATCTGCCGCTTCTCTTAGTTTCTTATAATCCCAATCGCGGCTGTACGCTGACGCACCGCAAATAATCAGTTTGGGCTTTTCCCGCTTTGCAGTAGCGATTACTGCATCGAAGTCGATAAGCCCTGTATCTTTTTCAACCCCGTAAAAGATGGGTTCGTAAAGTTTACCTGAAAAGTTCACCGGTGAACCATGTGTCAGGTGGCCGCCATGCGATAAGTCAAACCCCAGAATTTTATCTCCTTTGTTGAGAACAGCCAGCATTACGGCGGCATTGGCCTGCGCACCACTGTGTGGCTGAACGTTTGCCCATGAAGCGCCAAATAGTTCTTTCACCCGTTCGATAGCCAGCTCCTCTACCTGATCCACTATCTCGCATCCACCATAGTAGCGTTTACCAGGTAATCCTTCGGCATATTTATTCGTAAGAACACTTCCCATTGCTTCCATTACCTGGGGCGATGTGAAGTTTTCCGAAGCGATCAATTCTATACCTGATACCTGTCGTTCCTTTTCCTGAGCGATAAGGTCGAATACTAGTTTATCTCTTTGCATAAAAACGGGTGCTGATTAAGTCGCCAAAAATAGCAGAACTGCTACACTTTACCAATATAGTTGGAGCGATTGATTATATTAGTAATGTAACAACAACCAACAAAAATCAAAATGAACTATTTATCACGCATCTCAGCAATATCCGGAATGGGTATCCTGATCATGTTAAGCGCTTGTAACCTGGATCTGGGTGAACGCGGCAACGGTCAAATCATTACAGAATCACGTGAAACAAGTGATTTTGAAGAAATCGAATTACTTGGAAACTTCAGGATTACCCTTCAGCAATCCGATGATCCGGGTGTGGTCATCACTACCGATGAGAACCTTATGGACCATATTCAGGTAGAAACGATCGGCCGGTCTTTAAAAATCAGTTCCGATAAAAAAATCAGGCCATCCGATCGTTCTGAAATCATCATTAATTACAAATCAGTCGATCTTATTGAAGTTTCCGGGGCTGCTTCACTGCGTGCTAATGAAACTGTGAATGGTGATTATTTGAAAATATCCATGTCGGGAGCCGGAGAGGTCGACATGCGCGTTGACCTGGGAAAGCTCGATCTGGATATTTCAGGGGCGGGCGCCGTAAAACTGCAGGGCAGTGCGGAAGAGCAGTCGATTTCCATGAGCGGTGCCGGAGGATATGATGGAGATAAGCTTGAAAGTAAGAGCTGTCGCGTTTCGATCAGCGGTGTAGGTGGGGCCAAGGTGTACGTCACCCAGGACCTGTTCGCCGATGTTAGCGGAATTGGGGGAGTTAGCTACAGCGGAAACCCTAAAAATGTACAGTCCAATGTATCCGGGTTAGGTAGTGTAAGTGAAGATAAAGACGGCAGGGATCCTTCCTGATTGCCTAGCGGTAATGACCGCAGGCTCTCAGATACAACTGAATCGTATTTTCCAGACCGAAATAAAGGGCATCGCAGATGAGCGCATGGCCAATACTTACTTCACTCAGGTAGGGAATTTGCTGTGTGAAATAAGCTAGGTTTTCCAGGTCGAGATCGTGTCCGGCATTGATGGCAAGTCCCGTACTGTGTGCTGCCGCCGCCGTTCTTATATATGGCTCTATGGCTTTTTCCCTGTTATTTTCGTAATTCCTGGCATAGGACTCTGTGTAGAGTTCAATGCGGTCTGTTCCTGTGCTCACTGCTGAAGACACCATAGATTCATCCGGGTCAAGGAAGATAGAGGTTCGGATTCCTTCACTTTTAAGTTCAGCGATGATATCGGAAAGCATGGAACCATGTTCCTTTGTGTTCCATCCTGCATTTGAAGTAAGCACATCGGGCGAATCCGGAACCAGGGTTGCCTGATGAGGTTTTACCTTTTTTACCAGTTGCATGAACCGGTCGTCAGGATATCCTTCAATATTGAATTCGGTTGTTACTACTGATGACAGGTCAATTACATCCTGATATCGGATGTGGCGTTCATCAGGCCGGGGGTGAACCGTAATGCCCTCTGCTCCAAATCGTTCACAATCCAAAGCCACATTAACCACATCGGGGTTATTTCCTCCACGCGCATTGCGAAGCGTTGCGATTTTATTGATATTTACACTCAGTCGAACCATGTTTATGAATTACCTGGTAAAGGTACTAAAATCAGTTAAGATGACATTAAAGGAACAGATAGATCAGGATATTAAAGATGCTATGCGCCAGAAGAAAAAGGAAGAGCTTACCGCCTTGCGAAGTATCAAGTCCATGATCCTGCTGGCAGAAACGGAAAAGGGTTCAGGTGGGACACTTTCTGAAGATGCAGAACTTAAATTGCTTACCAAGGCGGCAAAGCAACGCAGAGAATCAGCCGATATTTATATCAGGGAAAACAGGCCCGAACTTGCTGAAAAAGAAGAATTTGAATTTGAGGTGATTTCAAGGTATTTGCCGAAACAGCTCAGCAGTGAAGAATTGAGTAAGGCGCTGGACTCGATTATTTCCTCTTCCGGCGCTGCCGGTCCGCAGGATATGGGCAAAGTTATGGGAATGGCAACAAAGCAGCTTGCAGGTAAGGCAGATGGCAAGGCCATCGCAGATCTCGTAAAACAGAAATTAACGCAGCACTAATGTCCGTTTTAGATATCGTCCTTCTCGTCCCCCTCATTGTTGGTGCATATTCCGGATTTCGCGAAGGGTTTCTTCATGAGCTTTTCAGTATTCTCGCTTTCATTATTGGCCTGCTGGCGGCTTTCAAGCTGTTGCATGTTGGTATCGAACTGCTGCGCGACAATTTCAACCTTGACGGAGCCTGGCTTCCGTTAATATCGTTCGTGGGAATTTTTATTGTTGTACTTATTCTTACAAAATGGGTTGGCAAAGCGCTTAAAAGCGTGGTTCATGCTACTCCTCTCGGGGCTGTGGATAAGCTTGCCGGAGCAGTTCTGGCCCTATTTAAATTTGCGCTTGGCGTAAGTGTGGTGCTCTGGGTACTCGATACATTCGGCATATCTCTTCCCGAGACATGGACCGAAGGATCTTTGCTATATCCCTACCTGCGCCCCATGAGTGAGGAGTTAATGTCATGGATCGCGGTGGTTTTGCCGTTTGCCAATGATTTGTTTGATTCCCTGCGATCTGAAATCGGCATATGATCCTGCTGTTGGACAACTATGACTCATTCACGTACAATCTTGTTGATTATTTTGGTCAATTGGGTAAGGAATGCCAGGTACGCCGGAATGATGAGGATTTTGGGCAACTAATTGAGGGAGAATATGAGGCACTGGTGATCAGTCCGGGTCCGGAAATTCCGGCCCGGGCAGGACACCTGATGCGGGTTTTGGACTTCTATGCAGGCCGGATTCCGGTTCTCGGAATCTGCCTCGGGCACCAGGCGATTGGTGAGTATTATGGAGGACAGCTGATCAGGGCAGAAAAGCCAATGCATGGCAAAGTTTGCAGGATCAATGCAGATACGTCCGATATATTGTTCAGAGGACTCCCTTCAGATTTTTCCGTGGTCAGATATAATTCACTGATCCTTGAAAATCTTCCATCGGAACTTGAGATTACCGCCCGATCAGAGAATGGTGAAATAATGGCTCTCAGGCATATTGAATTAATGATTCATGGAGTTCAGTTCCATCCGGAAGCTATACTGACCGATTTCGGAATTCAAATACTGCAAAATTGGGTAGAATGTTACTCGATGACCGTATAATTATTCTTTTTTGTTTACTTTGCACAGGCCGCAAGACGTAAAAAATGACGTTAACACTTAAAGAAAAGAAAGACTTTAAATTCATTGACGAGGGCAAGGGTGAAAATCTTGTACTCTTGCATGGTTTGTTCGGGGCACTCAGCAACTGGGAAGGCGTCGTTAATCATTTCAGCAAGAATTACAGGGTTATCATTCCAATGCTACCCATTTACGATATTCCCATAAGGCAGGCGGGTCTCGAAGGCCTTGCCGTGTTTCTTCGGGAATTTGTGGATGAAATGCAGCTTTCTGAAATGACACTTATCGGGAATTCACTGGGAGGTCATGTCGGCCTGTTATACACATTGGATAATCCTGAGAAAGTAAAAAGGATTGTGCTTACAGGAAGCTCCGGACTTTTTGAAAATTCAATGGGTGGTTCATTTCCCAAACGCGGAAGCTATGAATACGTTAAAGAGCGGGTAGGATATACTTTCTATGATCCTGCAGTGGCAACCGATGAGCTGGTCGATGAGGTTTTCAATACGCTGAAAAGCATACCGAAATGTATGCGCATTGTTGCCATAGCTAAATCGGCACAACGAAATAATCTTTCAGATGAACTGTATCGAATTCAACAGCCCACCTTGCTGGTCTGGGGATTGAACGATACAATTACACCCCCCATAGTAGCGCATGAATTCAATCGGCTGATACCGAATTCAGAATTGCATTTCATCGATAAATGTTGTCATGCCCCGATGATGGAACAGCCCGAAGAATTTAACAAAATTTTGGACGCATATCTGAACGAAACGTCATGACTGCCGAGGAACTGATTAATCACATGATTCCACCATTGAAAATGACGGATGATGCGCATAAAGCCATTATCTGGATGGAAGAATTGCGGTGCAACCAGCTTCCGGTGATTGATCAGGGAAAATTTATTGGTCTGCTTTCAGAAGAACTGATCCTGGAAGAGAATGACATTGAAAAGGTTGTTGGTGATTTTGAGCTGATGGGTCAGAAGTGTGTGGTAAAAGGCGGGTCACATTTTTATGAAGTTCTTAAGCTGGCCTCAGAATATCATGTTCAGACCGTAGGTGTGGTTGATGAGGCTGAAAATTATATCGGGGCAATTACAGTGCAGGATACGATCACCGCATTTGCCCAAAGTGCTGCGGTGCAATTGCCAGGAGGTATCATAGTTCTATCTGTAAATCAGATTGATTACAGCCTGGCTCAAATGAGCCGGCTGGTGGAGGAGAATAACGCCAAAATACTCAGCAGCAGCGTGAAGATCGATGAGCTTGACCCGAATAAGTTAAAGGTGACGATTAAAATTAACCGGCTCGAACTGAATCACATTGTGGCGACATTCGAGCGATTTGGCTATAAAATTATTGCGAGGTTTCAGGAGACAAATATTCAGGATGAGGAAAGAGATCGCCTCGATATGTTATTGAAATATCTGGATATTTAACTGAGAACAGATGAAAATCGCCATTCACGGGAAGGAATTCACTTCGGAAATTTCCGGATTTATCCAGCATGTTTTTGACAGGTTAACAGAATTCCAATGGGAATTTACCATTTCAAAACAGTTCACTTCAGATCTGAAGCGAAACAAAATAAACTATCACTCTGGCACTTCCTACCGCGAACTTCCCGCCGATACAGATATGGTATTTTCCATTGGCGGTGACGGAACATTACTTGAAGCCGTAACTCATGTGGGTAATAAGGAAATACCAATTCTTGGGATCAATACCGGCCGTCTTGGTTTTCTCGCTACAACAGCAAGGGAAGAATTTGATGAGGCCATGAGTAAGATCAGCAACGGTGAATACGGCTATGATATGCGCACGCTTTTGCATCTGGATGCCTCAGAAAAGTTATTCAACGGGCTGAATTTCGCCCTTAATGATGTGGCCATTCTAAAAAAGGATACGTCAAGCATGATCACTGTTCATGCCTATCTTGATGGTGAATTCCTGAATTCTTATTGGGCCGACGGAATTATTATCAGTACCCCAACCGGATCAACGGGATATTCAATCAGTTGCGGCGGTCCGGTTGTGATCCCCGGATCCCATAATTTTGTGATCACTCCGGTAAGTCCGCATAACCTCACTGTTCGGCCAATGGTTGTGCCTGATGAAGCTGAATTGTCGTTCACTATTGAGGGCCGTAGTAAACATTTTTTAGTATCGCTGGATTCACGATACGAGACCGTGGATGACAGCATTAAGCTGGTTATCAGAAAGGAAGATTTCAAGGCAAAGTTGGTCAAAATTGAAGGATACAGCTATTTCAGAACTCTCAGGCAGAAGTTGAACTGGGGTCTGGACGCAAGAAATTAATTTTTTACTTTACCATTTTATATTATACTTTTACTAATTGTGTCAGTCTGGTTGACTTTTAACGATGTTTAAATGAGAAAGTTAAGTGTTTTAATTCTTTCGATTTTCCTTATCATGGGAATGAGCTATGAAGGGTATTCCCAGTTGAACCGTCGTCAAATAAAGAAGAACAGACGGCAGATTTCCAGTTATAAAGGTCGGAAAAAAGGTTTTGGCAAGGAAAGACGCTATAATTATATCGGGCTCTCTGTCAATGGCATGAATTATTTCGGTGACCTTGCGCCTTCCTCGAAGATGTTCAGCACCGACTTTTCATTGATTCAACCCGGGGTTGGTTTATTTTGGGGGCACAGATTTGGACCGCGTTACACACTACGCACCTCATTCAATTACGGGGGCATCCGGGGGAATGATTTTGAATCGGCAGACCCCAATGATTCAGACGGAATTTTCCGGTATGCAAGGAATCTGCAATTCAGAAACAGGATCAAGGAACTGAGCATCGTGGCCATGTTTGACCTGTTTAAAAATGAAAATACATATATCAGTCGTGTGCAATTCACACCATTCGTTTATGCCGGGGTTGCAGTGCTGCATCACAATCCACAAGCGTATGTGGGGGAGAATAGCGGACTACCTGAAGCGGGTGAATGGGTGGATCTTCAGGAAATTGGGACTGAGGGGCAATATGCTCCACTACTGGATACCGATGCGAATCACGGAATAGAACCGTACAAAAAGTGGCAGGTTGCCATACCGGTTGGAATAGGAATTCGCTACAGGTTGAACCAGGTAATGGACATTACCTTTGAAACAGGCGTTCGATATTTATTTTTTGATTATCTGGATGATGTTAGTCAGAACTACGTCGATCCCGGTGTTTTTGATAGTGATCTTGCACGTTATCTGCATGATCGGAGCCTGGAACCCACCGATGCTTTATCCGGAGACAGCCGGAATAACGAAGCTTTTCAGTCATTTATCTCAGGCAGAGTTACTACCATTACAGGGCGGGATGGCAATACTTACCAGGTAATTTCTGGTTTTGGTAGTGAATTTCCTGATAATGTGAGGGGTAATGATAATGAAAATGATATCTACGTCGTTACCTCACTGAAGATATCATTTGTGGTAGGAGGTAAATTCCTCCGTGCCAAATTCAGATAATATGCAATATAAGGCAGGAAAAACATGTTGCGCATTAGCGTTCACCCTGATTATGACGATTTTGGGTGTCTCCGTGCATGCGCAGGGGTATGAGATCGGTCTGGGAATTGGTGGGTTTAATTATATCGGTGACCTGGAACGCGGTCTGCATTTAAAAACCACACGCCCTGCGGCAACCGGCTTTGTTCGCTATAATATGAATGATGCGCTTAGTTTTCGGGCAGCTATTACAGCCGGACAGATGGTCGGATGGGATGAATACTATCCTATAGATCCGTTTGCAGAAAGGCGGGATGCCTCGTTCGATATTTTTGTATTTGAAGCTTCCGGCGTGCTGGAGTATCATTTCCTCGAATGGCGCCAGGAAAATTACCCGATTCGCTGGACTCCCTATTTTTTCGGAGGCCTGGCAATTTTTGGAATCGCCGGGAATGAAGATAAGCCGGAAGATTACAGTAATATTCAGCCAGCCATTCCCTTTGGCGCAGGTGTAAAATATATTCTTAACCCGAAATGGTATATCGGCTTTGAACTAGGTGCACGAAAAACATTTTTTGATTATCTGGACAATGTTTCCGATGGTGACGGAGTGACAAAAGACTATCAATACGGAAATAAATACGATAATGATCTCTACTATTACGGCGGGTTTTCAATTACTTATTCCTTCTATACAATCCCCTGTCCGGTTAGTCCATACCAGAAAAGATATCGCAGAAAGTAAAAACACCTGTCGATATCAGGTAAATTCATTAAATCCGGTTAATTTTGCACCCTTGTGGGAAATCTGAAAGAAAATATATCGCCTTCCAACCTTCCTAGACATATTGCTGTCATAATGGATGGGAATGGCCGATGGGCCAAGAAAAAGGGTGCTGCCCGTATTTTTGGTCATCAAAATGCGGTTACGGCTGTGCGTGAGGTGACAGAGGGGTGTGCGGAACTCGGGATTTCTCATCTGACACTATATGCTTTTTCTACCGAAAATTGGGGACGGCCGAAGCACGAGGTCAACGGACTGATGCAATTGCTTGTTTCCACGCTTAAGAATGAGATTGCCACCTTGCAGGATAATAATGTTCAGTTAACAACGATTGGTGAGACGGAGAGCCTCCCGAATCGTTGTCAGAATGAACTTCACGAAGCAATGGAAATGACCCGAAACAATACCGGGTTAACCCTCGTATTAGCTTTAAGCTATAGCGGGCGATGGGAGATTACTCAAGCAGCAAGAAAAATTGCCCGTGACGTAGAAAAAGGGATAATAAAAAGCGATGAAATAAATTCCGAAATGTTTGCCGGATATCTTACCACGAAAGGAATACCTGATCCCGAGTTGCTGATCCGAACCAGTGGAGAAATGCGCATCAGCAATTTTCTTCTTTGGCAAATCGCATACTCTGAGATCTATATTACCGATACGTTGTGGCCGGACTTTCGAAAAAATGATCTTTATGAAGCAATCTTGGCGTATCAGAAACGAGAACGTAGATTTGGTAGGATTAGTGAACAAGTGAAACCCTGATTGATGAGAAAGATATTTTTAGTGATATTGGTTTGTCTGCTCGTAACAGAAGCGGAGTCCCAGATCAGAAGACAGCGAAACAATCAGGAGCCCACTCCCAGGGAAGAAAGCAGCGTTGCAAATTATGCGCGGCCGCAGGAATATACTATTGCCAGCATTGAAGTGGAGGGGCTGCGCGTACTCGACAAGAATGCCCTGATCTCACTTACCGGATTGAAAGTCGGAGATAAAATAAAAGTCCCCGGCGACAAGGCAAGCAATGCGATCCGAAAACTCTGGACCTACGGGTTGATTGGTGATGCTGCCCTGAGGATAGACAAAATTGAAGGTGAAAATATATTCCTCACGCTCGTTCTTAATGAACGCCCCCGCCTAACCGGCTTTACATTCGAAGGGATCAAAACCTCAAAGGAATCGGATCTTCGCGAAGATTTGAACCTGATCAGGGGAAAGATTATTTCAGATGCCGTGATTCGAAATACCGAGATGACGGTGAAAAATTATTTTGTTGATAAAGGATTCCTGAATACAGAGGTAAATGTCATTCAGGAGGAGGATACGATCAATACAGATGGTGTGAAGCTTCGAATCGTGATTGATACGAAATCTAAAGTTCGTATCAACCGAATTGAATTCATTGGTAACAATGAGATCGAGGATGCCAAGCTGAAGTCGAAAATGAAATCAACCCATGAAAAAGCACGGGTTTCCATATTTAAAAGAGCAGCCGAGACAGTGGCTGGTGTCTCCCCGAAGAAGATGGTGGAGTTTGTCGACTCAAGCTATGACGTCACCGGAAGCGATCTGAAGGCATTCATCAACGATAATATAAAGCTGAATTTTTTCCGTTCATCCAAGTTCATAAAATCGGATTTTGAGGATGATAAGAAGCTGGTTATCGACTATTATAATTCCAGGGGATTTCGTGATGCACAGATTGTGGAAGATTCGATCTATGCTGTAGATGACAATACGATCAATGTTGTTATGAGAGTGGAGGAGGGTAACCGATACTACTTCAGAAATATCATCTGGACAGGTAATTATATCTATACGGATGCCGCACTTGATGATGTACTGGGAATTAATAAAGGGGATATCTACAACCGGGAAATGATCGACCGCAAGTTGACCTTTAACCCGAAGGGCCCGGACATTTCCGGTTTATACTATGATAATGGCTATCTGTTCTTCAGTATCAATCCGACAGAAGTGGCGGTTGAGGGTGACAGTATCGATATTGAGATGCGTATCAGTGAAGGGGAGCAGGCAACCATCAAGAATGTCATCATCAAAGGAAATGACCGCACAAGGGATCACGTGATCCGACGGGAATTGTATACCGTTCCCGGACGTAAGTTCAGTCGTTATGACATTATCCGGACAAACCAGACCCTTGCCAGTTTAGGTTATTTCGATCCGGAACAGATCAGTCCGAACCCAATTCCCAATCCGGCGGATGGAACCGTTGACATCGAATGGAACCTTGTAGAGCGATCAAGTGACCAGATAGAACTTTCGGGAGGATTTGGGGCCCAATTTGGATTCATTGGTACGCTGGGCCTTGTTTTAAATAACTTCTCTCTTCGTAATATGATGAAAGGGAAGTTTACACCGATCCCCGTTGGAGACGGTCAGCGACTGGCGATACGTGCACAGGCCAACGGCCGGCAGTTCCAGAATTATTCATTCTCCTTTACGGAGCCATGGCTGGGCGGTAGAAAGCCGAATTCATTTACCCTCAGTCTGAACTATTCGGTTCAGCGGGCGCGTGTTGTGGATTATAATTCGGCGGGTGGAGAATTTTTCCCTCCATTTAATGAGTATAATGCCAAACTGGGTGTAAAAGGGATAACAGTAGGCTTGGGTAGACGCCTTCAGTGGCCCGACAACTATTTCCAGCTTACCAACTCATTGTCTTACCTGCAATACAGTCTGGAAAACTACGGTACGAGGGGTCTTGGATTCTCAGACGGGCCTGCCAATAGCTTTACGCTGAACTTTACCCTGGCGCGTAACAGTATTGATGATCCGATGTATCCGAAAAGCGGGTCATCTATTAGCCTGAGCGCATCCTTTACGCCACCATACTCCCTGTTCAAAAGCGATGAATACTGGAAATTGTCGTCTGCTGAAATAGAAGATGTGTACGGCGATGTGGATGCGCAATTCCCGGATGCCGGAGATCTGTTTCTTCGCTCTCAGTATGCAGCGGAAATCAGAAACCGCGAGAATTCGGAACGTTACAAATGGATTGAATATCATAAATGGATGTTCGATGCCAAGTTTTATATGACCGTTATCGGAAAACTTGTGCTGGAAACCAAAATGCACTTTGGATTCATTGGCTCCTACAATAAATCGGTGGGTGTTGGTCCTTTCGAACGTTTCTATCTGGGTGGTGACGGATTGTCAGGTAACAACTTCCTGCTGGGTACGGATATTATTGGCCTCAGGGGCTATGATAATAACGTGATCACACCGCCGAATTATGGCCTTGCCGTTTCTGAATTTACACAGAATACCATTGAAGGTGGTACGGTATACAATAAGTTCGGTGTGGAATTACGTTATCCTGTGACAACGGGACAGGCGGCAACTATTTATGGTTTCCTTTTTGCCGAGGGTGGTAATAACTGGAATACTTTTAATAAATTTAATCCGTTCGACCTTTACCGGTCTGCCGGTTTTGGGGCGCGGATATTCATGCCGGCGTTCGGTTTGATTGGAATCAGCTGGGGATATGGGTTTGATGTGCTTCCGGGAAGGACCGAAACACAGGGAGCTTTGTTCCAGTTTACCATCGGACAACAAATTCGATAACATGAAAAACGTATGTGTTTTCATTTTGGCACTATTTTCGATAGTACCTTTATACGGGCAGAAATTCGGGTATGTAGATACCAACTATATTCTGAATCAATTGCCCGAGTATCGCGAGGTACAAAGTGAAATTGATAAGCTTTCTTTGGGATGGCAGGAAGAAATTATTGGCATGTCAAAGGAAATTGACGAAATGTATTCGGAACTCAAGGCGGAGGAAGTACTTCTTACCGACGATATGAAGGAAGAACGTCTCGTTGAGATAAAGGAAAAGGAAGTCGCTCTAAAAGAGTACCAAAAGAAAGTTTTTGGTTTTGAGGGCCTGCTTTTTCTAAAGCAGCAGGAATTGCTGAAACCGTTGTTGGATAAGATCTTTGATGCGATTGAAATCGTGAGTAAGGAACAACAACTGGCGGTAATGTTTGATAAGTCACGAGATCTGGTGATGGTATATACAGACCCACGCCATGATTATACTGACTTTGTTTTAGATGAACTTGGATTGGGAGATCCATCTGACACCATAAAATAGTAATTGACGATTAACTTTAATAAAATGAAACAGAAATTTGTACTAGCCTTAATGACTTGTTTCCTGATGGCGGGAGTAACGCTTCAGGCGCAAAATGTAAAAATTGGGTATGCGGATGTTGATTACATTCTTTCTGAAATGCCGGAAACGAAACAAGTTGAATCCGAACTGCAGTCTTTGAACACGCAGCTTCAGAATCAGTTACAGGCAAAATATCAGGAATATCAGCAGAAGCTGCAGGCCTATCAGCAGGGTGCGTCCACCATGGTAGATGCCATCCGTCAGGAGAAAGAGACTGAACTTGCTCAACTGGAACAGCGTATCCAGAAACTGCAGCAGGATGCTCAGTCAACTATTCAGAAGAAGACGAGCGACCTCATGCAGCCGCTTTATGTGAAGATCGGTGATTCCATCGAAGCTGTCGCAAAAGCGAATGGATATACCTACGTGCTGAACGGACAGGTAGGAGGTATCGATGTTGTTCTCTATGCCGATGAGCAATATGATGTGTCTGACCTGGTGCTGAAAAACATGGGAATCACCCCTTCAACACCGGCTGAATAATTAAATCAAATGAATTTGAAAATGGGCTGCTCCGAAAGGGCAGCCTTTTTTTATAGTCAGCCCGCCTCCCGGAGGGCAGGCCTGCCTGCAGGCAGGTAGTCAGTAGTCAATGGCTGGATGGGAACCATATTCTGAAATGCTGAACACACGAGTATTTTTTGCCAAAGTCTGCTATCTTTAGAATCATGACACTTTACCCGCCATTGCTGAAGGAAGGCGATGAAATTATGGTAATCAGCCCTTCCCGGAAGATATTTTCTGAACAGATGGAAGCATCGTGGGAAATATTCCGTTCCTGGGGGCTTGATGCAAGAGAAGGCATCAGTTTGTGGGCCGAGGACGGCTACTTTGCCGGAACTGATGAGCAACGACTCGAGGAATGGCGGCAGGCACTGGCAGACCCCGCTGTGAAAGCCATATTCTGCGCTCGCGGTGGCTATGGTCTTACGCGGATCATCGATCAGGTAGAACTGGATATTCTTCATAAGCACCCAAAATGGATCATTGGTTTCAGTGATATCACAGCTGTACATCTCGCCCTTGATCATGCGAACGTAGCAAGTATTCATGGACTTATGCCTGCCCAATATGGATATGATAACGTAGGTGAATCACTAAGGAGCCTTCATCAGTTTCTTTTTAGCGGTAAGCTGCATTATAAGATCCCCTCAGTACCCGGAAACCGGCCAGGCCGGGTTACAGCTACCGTAATAGGAGGCAATCTTTCGCTTTTGGCGGAAAGCCTCGGCACAAAGTCTGAAATTCATACCGATGGAAGGATTCTGTTCATTGAAGAAATTGATGAGTATTTGTACAAAATCGACAGAATGATGAATCAGCTTCGAAGAGCGGGTAAATTTGACCGGCTGAAAGGTGTGATTGTCGGACAGTTCAGTGACATGAAAGATACCCAAATCCCCTTTGGCAAGTCGGTCGAAGATATTCTTATGTCCTATTTCCATGGAGATTTTCCGGTTGCCCTTAACTTTCCTATAGGTCATGAAAATCTCAACCTGGCTTTACCGTTTGGTCTGCCCTTAACCCTGGATATCACAGACCAAATGTCTGTTCTTACCCTGGATAACCAAAGCCACCTCCACCAGGGGTGAATATTTCAACCGTATCACCCTTGGTGCATTCAACTTGATCATTTCCAACCAGGGATAGAATCCTGCCGTCGGATTTCCGAATCTGTTGTGCACCCGTCTTGCCAGGCATCCCACCCTGTAATCCATATGGCTGTTCCTTTCTATGCTGTGCAAGAATGGAAACAAGTACATTTTCTAAAAACCTGATCTTTCGAATTACTCCGTCACCGCCATGCCACCGGCCCTGACCTCCGGAACCCCTGCGGATGGAGAACTCCTCAACCATTACCGGATAACGTAATTCCATAATTTCCGGATCAGTAATTCTGGTATTGGTCATGTGCTGATGGATTGCATCATGACCATGGTAGCCGTCTCCCGCTCCCGTTCCACCGCAAATGGTTTCGTAAAATCCAAAGCGTTCATTACCGAAAATAAGGTTATTCATCGTCCCCTGGCTGCAGGCAGCCATTTCAAATGCCTTTAGAATTGTATCAGTAAGTCGCTGACTTACCTCGGTATTTCCGCCAACAACGGCTGGCAATTCTTCCATAGATCCGGATAAATCAGGATTCAGCAGGCATTCGGGAATACATATTTCAACGTCTTCGAGCAATCCGTCGTTCAACGGAAGATCCTCATCCAGCAACAACCGCAGAACATACAGAACCACACTGTTCACAATTGCCGGAGTGGCATTCAGGTTTCCGGTATGACGGGGGCCCGTACCGGTGAAATCAAAGGACATTTTATCCTCGCTATGACGGATGGTGACAACCAATCTTTGTCCGTCATCCAGAAATTCCTCTGCACCGTAGGTGTTGAATGGAAGTTCATGCCGCTTTATCCTGAATTTTCCCGCAACATAATCCGTAAGAGCGGCCATATAATGGAGAACCTGGTCAACACCAAAATTTTTACACAAAGTCCCTATGCCGGTTATCCCGGAATGTATGGAGGCCACTCCTCCACGCAAATCCGCAAGATTTTCATCGATCGAACGGCTCGGAAATCGGGCGGATTTCAGAACATGTTCAACCTGCTCCCATTGAGGGATTCCGTTATCCACTAATTTGAAAGGTTCAATAATCACTCCTTCCTCAATCAGCCTGGTGGCATGTGGTGGCATGGACCCCGGGGATTTTCCGCCAATTTCGGCATGGTGGGCCCGGTTTGCTACATAACCCACCAGTTGGCCTGAATGAAATACCGGTGCAATGAGAGTCACATCGGGCAGGTGGGATCCGCCGTACGCCGGATGATTGGTGACTACAATATCTCCCTCGCGCATCGTGATTTTATCTGATACGGCTTTTACGCACATGCTCAAACTGCCGAGGTGAACGGGAATATGCGGAGCATTTACAATCAGCCGGCAATCCCTATCCAGCAGTGCACAGGAAAAATCAAACCGCTCCTTGATATTAACGGAGAATGAAGTCCGTTCAAGAATAGCTCCCATTTCTTCCGCCACCGATGAAAACCGATTTAGAAATAGCCTGATATTTGCGCTCTCATGGAGCGTTTTGTCGGAGGGTTTGGCAATGGAATGCGATGAAAGTTTTGCCGTGTTTCGCTCATTCAGGGAAAATCGCCATTCTTTTTTAACGAATACAGTGTTATTGTTGCTTATCACTACAGCTGGTCCATCGATCTCTGCCCCGGGGTGAAGATCTTCCCATATGTGATGCTGGCTATCAAGCCATTCCCCGTCATGAAGTGACTTTCCATAGCCGAAGGGTTCAGGCCGGTATGTTTCAAAGGTACGACTGGCTATCTGTTCACTTTCGGCAGCAATGGCGGCTATTACCTTCACCGAGACCAACTCTAGTTGCTGACTCTCCAACCAATGTCCGTAAAGTGCTTCATAGGCTTTCTTAAACGCCTCATCAAGATATTCCGGTGCTTCGTAAGGCACTTCAATGGAGGTTTCCTGACCAATAAAGCGAATATAACAGTAAGTTTGCCGGATGTAGATCTCAGCTTTATCATGCCCAAGTTGGAGAAGTTCGTTACAGGCGACTTCCCTGATAGTATTGATCATATCAGGAAGTTCATCCCGAACGGAATCCAAAGGCATGTATATTTCCTGCATTGAGAATCGCGCAATCTCTGAAGTTGATATTCCGTAAGCACTCAGTAATCCCGCATCATAGGGAACGAGAATGTTTTCTATCTCCAGTAGTTCAGAAATATCGCAGGCGTGCTGACCCCCTGCACCCCCGAATGAAACGAGTGTTGCTTTTCCGGGATCCTGCCCTTTCTGCAAAGCAACTTTTCGGATGGTTTCTGCCATCCGTTCATTGGCTATGACCTGAAATGCATGCATCAGGTCAATTTCAGTCTGACCGGAAATCCCGATTGCCCGAAGTGCATGTTGAGCTGCCTCTGCATCAATTGGAATCGAAAATGCCTCAGCAATTAATCGTCCACTCAAGAGGTTGACATCTGTAATCGTAAGGGGTCCGCCAGCACCATAACAGGCCGGACCGGGATAGGCACCGGCGCTTTCGGGACCTACATGCAGCATTTTTCCATCAAACGTACAGATCGAACCTCCGCCCGCTGCAATGGTATCAATCGATAGTGCTGCCGACTGAATCCTGGCATCACCAACACGCGTGAAATAGGTATAGGAGTAATCTCCTGAAAAGAGTGAAACATCCGTGCTTGTCCCACCCATATCAAAAGAAAGGATCTGATCTTCCTGTTCATCCCTGGCGATGGCTACTGCACCGGTCACTCCACCAGCAGGCCCGCTGAGAAGACTGTCTTTTGGATGAAAATTTTTGCGATCTGTAAGCAATCCTGCACTTGTCATCAGATAGAATTCCGCAGATACCGCCTTATCCAGATTTGAGAGGTACGAATCCATTATCGGTTTCAGGTATGCATTCACGACGGTCGTTTCCGTCCGGTCGAGATATTTGGCCGAACGTGAAATGTCTGATGAACAGGTGATATGCCTGAAGCCCTTTTCAGTGAGAAATTCCTTAATCTGTTGCTCGTGTTCCGGATTCCGGTAGCTATGCATCAGACAAATGGCCACACTTATATCACCGGGAGGAAAAGGGCTATGGATCAGATTAGAAGCGATTTTTTCGAGTTCTGTCTGACTAATGGGACATAATATGTTACCTGCAGCATCCATTCTCGAATCTATTTCCAGGACTTCCTGGTACAATGGATCTTTGGTTAAGATATTGAGAGAAAACAGGTTGGGCCGCTGTTGATTTCCTATGGCAAGAATATCACCAAACCCCCTGCTTACGATTAGCGCAACAGGAGATCCTTTTTTTTCAAGCAATGCGTTCGTCCCCCGCGTTGTTCCAAGTCTCAGATGGATTGGAGGGAGGTCTTCATCCAGACCAGTGGCAGTGAATAAGCGTGCAGCAAAGAGCGGTACTTCTTCCGGACTTGCAATTTCAAAGGCACCAAAATTGCGTTTAAGCGGAGTACTGGTTTTGAGTATTTTTTTTACCGGGTCGACCGAGACAATTTCTGTTTCTTCAGACCGGTCGAGATATCTGAACATATATCCTTTAAAAATATCTTTCTGCACCGGAATGGCCATATCGAATTGATAGGTACATGTATCAATTAAGTATTCGAGCTGGCCGCGCAGGCTGCTATGACTCAGGATTTTCATGCGGTGAAAGCGCCCGTCCGGATCGGTGGCAATGCAGTCGGTGAAGGTGCCTCCGGTATCGATATGAATTTTCCAGATCATCGGGTAAAAGTTACACCGAAACAGACATTTTTCATTCATTTAATCGAATCATCAATCAATATCCTTAATTTCATATGCAATTGCTGTAAATCATGAAGAGCATATTTCGATTAATTCCATGGATAGCAGTGGTCTTACTGGCCATTCTTCTCCTTCTTGCCCGAACTGACGCGAAACAGGAACCTGAACTGGTTATCAATCGCACGGCGGTTCTTCAGGAAATCGAGGCATTGGGAAAAATGGAACTGGTAAAATATAATTTCAAGGAGATAACCGAGTTAACACAAATCAGCGAAACCTACTTCAATTTGTTCAAATTGGGTCCAGATCAGAAAATAGCCTTAATCAGCACCGGGCAGGCCGTGGGTTGTGTAGATCTTACAAAACTCGAGGAAAGTGATGTTCGTGTTGAAAATGATACCCTTTATGTGAAGCTACCTTCACCCGAGATCTGCTACTATAAGCTGGATATGGATAAAACACGTATCTATAACCTCGAAACCAATTGGCTCAAGGACGAGCGGGCATTCATCCAGGAAGCTTATAAACAAGCGGAAGATGAGATACGTAGTGCTGCCCTGAGTTCAGGAATATTATCTCAGACGCGCACCAATGCAGAGTTGATTCTGAAACCAATGCTGGAGAAGATCAGTGGACGAGCGGTAGTGATTCAGTTCTCCATGGATGTTCAGATCGGGCCGGCAACTCAGAGGAAGTGAAAATATTCAGCAAGGGAATACAAGCCCAGAAGTATAAACGCGATTCCGGGGACACGTTTTAACATTTCACTGTTCCGGAAGTAGGGCACGAGTCTTTTCCCCAAAACAATCAAGCCAAAAAGTAGGCTAAGGGTACCAAGGGCAAGTCCGCCGATATAGGCTAACTCCCCGCCAGCCTGGTTTAAATCCACCCATTCATGTTGCACAAGGTAAGCGGTAACCGCTATCCAGAATGGGATCGCCATCGGGTTGAATATGCTTACGAGAATTCCTTTTCTGAAGCCGCTTTGCAAGACTTTATTCGTGCTTTGTTTACGGTGAGTCAGCAAACTGCTGATGCCAAGAATGAACAATACGATAGCCGCAATAAGTTTGAAGTTGTCAGTGAGCCAAGGGGATCTTTCCAGGAGTGCCTGAAATTTAATGGCGATCAGGGCATATGGTATTTCAATCAGAGCTGCGGCCAGGGTAAACCGGACGGCCGCATCTGATCTTCCCTCCACGCTAAGCTGAAGGACGCTCAGATTAATCGCGCCAGGAGGAATTGATCCGAAGAAGCTGACGATGAAAGCGACAATTAGGGTTTGTGTCACGAATGTTTTAACTGTTGGTTTTTGAGGACGTTCCTGTACTCCCTGATGCCGTCCCGCAAGGAAAGATAAGGAATTCCGTTTTTATGATTCTCTCTGGAAATCCGATAGAGTGTTTTCCAATGCCAGAAAAGTGATCGGTACGCATCAGTTACCGTTACAGCAGGATCATAAATATGTGCAGGTTCTGAACCTGCTCCATTAAGTTCCATTATTTTAAATTCCCCTCTTTCCAGATGTGCAAAGGAACGGGTCCGCAAATCAAATCGGCCAAAATTGAAGCCGGGAATTTCATCGGACAGGCTATCGAATATTTCTGTTAGTTTTCCAGTGATCAGAAAATTACCATTCAGGAATTTTGTGCCCCGGCAATGATTGCCAACCGTCTCAAGAATAAATTTTTTGTCTTTTGGAATAACGTCTTTCCATTTGGGAGCCCACCGGGTCATAAGCGTTTTCTTTTGGAGGTATGCCCGGTCATTTTGTTGCACAAGCTCTTCCAGGGTGGAGACTCCATCTCCGGTAACAAAAAGCATTTCCTTCAGTACCACAGAAGATATTTTTCCTTTGCTGCCCCCCGGAATTCGCGAATAGAAAACCCCAAGTTCAACAGGCAGATCGACAAATTCCTGTATGATAAAGGAAGTCCTGATCTCCTTGCGGTACATATCAATTTCCTCCGGGTGTGTGATTTTATGGACTCCTTTTCCACGTTCGCCCATATCCGGCTTGAAGATTACCGGAAATGCCAGACCTGCATCCTTCATCCTGGTAAGAATCTCCTCGTTGGATACATCGGATTCAATAAGAATAGAGGCGGGGATATATTTATTTGGGATTTGCTTCAGAATTTCACTTTTCGACTCACCCAGCATACCACCATTCCTGATGCCGGGATTTGATGCGGTAAAATAGAGCAATGAGCGAGCTTTCAGTGACAGCCAGATCCAGTAGATAAATATGGGCAGATAGGCAACTGTGAACGGCCAGTATTCCCATTTCATCAGGCGGATTCGAAAGGTCTTCCAGTCCATGTGTCAATGCGCTTCCCGTAATTTACCTTCTTTGCGGTATCGAAGGGTGCTGGCAGCAACGCCAAATGAAACAGGAGCGTCATAAGAGGGCATCAGTACCCGAAGTCCGACTTTTATCAAAGCCATATGATGTACGGTGTGTTCTACAACGTAAATAAGTTCACGATAGAATGTTGTATGTACCTCATCGTAATCGGGGGCAGAATCTTTGTAAGAAAATTGCAATATTAAAGGTCGATCAGATAGTTCCGATGAGAGAAGTCCTTTCAGTTGCAATATCTTTTTCCGTGCGGTATGCACATCACTCTCCAGTGTCGGGTCATGCTTACGCAGATCATAATTGATTATCCCGGTTTCATATTGCTCAAGAAGGCACTGATAGAATTCCAGCGTATGGCGAAGGTGCTGCCCCAAGGTGGCATTACTCAATACATCCAGCGGTTCATTATATCTGTTCACGGGGACATGCCCGAGAAGGTCGAAAAGCTGACCTAGCAGTTCTTTTGAAGTATGGATCATAATGAGTCTTTGGAATGATAAATATATATGAATTTTAAAAATCCGTACTTATTTCATCCGTGAAAGGACCAATATGTCGCAGAATTAATAATCAGGATATTGCTTGTCCCAGCAATCAGCGATGAGATCTCCTTCATAACCCTTTGATGAAAGATAATGAAAAGCGCTTGACTTTTCCTTGTACCCGGGATTCTGAATGCGTTTCATGCGCGCTTCAAGCAGTGAGGAGAGTGTTTCAATATATTGGTCATCATCGAGCTGCTGAAGGGCCTCATGGATGATTTCAGCATCAATTCCATGCTGTATGAGTCCGTAACGAATCTTGATCCGTCCCCATTTTTTCAGTTTAAACCTGCCTCGTACATAGGCAAGCGCAAATCGTTTATTATCCAGAAAATTCTCCTCTTTCAGCTGGGCAATGATTGCCTCGGCTTTTTCACCGGTGACGTCCCATTTGTAAAGCCGGTTTTTGAGATCACGTTCAGACCGCTCCTGGTAGGCGCAAAATGAGGCGGCCTTCTCGAGAATTTCCTGGTCTGTCAGCTCTTTTTTCAAGCATTATTCTTTTATAAAACCTTTTCTTTTCAGGATAGAACCAACAAACTTGCGCTCATTATCTGATTTGAATATTCTGAAGGGAAGATGAATGAGCTGTGCCTTATTCACCACCAGGAGATAATAATCCTTGCCCTCACTGGCTCTTTTTATCTGTTCCCATTTCAATGGCATACCCTGTCGCTCGTTAAGTTTGATCAGGATTTGCTGACTGTTTATTTCATATCCCAGTTTTTCGAAGAGCATTTTGGTCTGGTCGAGCTGCGTAACACCGGCAAACTGAATTACCCAAAAAAGTATATAAAGAACCAGTGCAATTCCGGCTCCAATGAACCACCATGAATTTGGAATCCAGAAATAACCAAGGCAAATGGCTAATGCAATAAGCAATACCCACCACTGCTGGCGGAATATATTTAAAAGGGCCAGCTTAATATAGGTTTTGCTCTCGAGTTTATATTTTCGGGTTTTAACAATCATTTTTGATCGAATTTAGGCACAATGATAAAAGAAGGATACAAATATGAGGGTTAATACCAAGACCTCAAGCAGGATATATATGATATTTCTATTTTTCAATACTTTCTGTCGCTTTAAGGCTCATATCAAGACTGCGCACCGAGTGCGTTAATGCACCTACCGAAATAAAATTCACTCCGGTTTCTGCAACTGCTGCAATTGTTTTTTCTGTAATGCCACCACTGGCCTCCGTCTCCATTCGGTTGCCGATGAGTTCCACTGCTTTAGTCATTTCGCTAATTGACATGTTGTCCAGCATGATTCGGTCCACTCCGCCAATTTTGAGCACCTGTGCTACCTCCTCCAGATTACGGGTTTCAATTTCAATACGCAACTTTCGTCCTGTTTTTGAAAGGTACTCGTGCGTGGCAGCAATGGCTTTTTCAATACCCCCGGCATAATCAATATGATTATCCTTGAGCATAATCATGTCATAAAGACCAAACCGATGGTTCACACCCCCGCCTATGAAAACGGCCCATTTTTCCATGATCCTGAAATTAGGTGTGGTCTTACGGGTATCAAGCAGTTTCGCTCCGGTGTGGCTGATCAGGCTGTTAAGGTGGTTGGTTTTTGTGGCAATACCCGACATGCGCTGCATGCAATTCAGAATGATCCGCTCGACCGTCAACAGGGATCGTGCAGGACCTTCAAGGGTAAAAAGGACATCACCGTATTTTACCGGGTCACCATCTTTTACTAGCGGATGCATGATGAGCCGCGGATCATAAAATTGGATGATCTGTGCAGCAGCTTCAATTCCTGCGATAATTCCGTCATCCTTCATTAGAAGTGAGGCATGATCCCGACTTGATTCGGGAATTGCTGCCAGCGTAGAATGGTCTCCGTCACCCACATCTTCTCTGAATGCGTAGTCAAGAAATTCCCTGATATGATCGCTGGTCACGTAGGAAGGAAGCATGCGACAAAAGTACGGAAAAAAGCGGTTTGTATCCGATAAAAAAGACGGACTACTCCCGAATGAATGAAATTTCGTGGATCAGATATTTGCTGCCTTCATTTTTGATACGCATCCACACGCGGAACGTGTTGTTTCCGCTGAGATACTGGCCGATAGCATAGGGAAGGCCCCCTTTTGAAGCACCCTGATGCACGATGGTGAAGCTCGACGGCGGGTTTTCCTTGAAAAAATCCCGCAGAATGAATTCAGCCTGTGTTTTGCTGTAGGTTGCCATATCACCGTTCATGGTAACATCCACACTGCTGTTCAAATATTTTGAAAGTTCTTTTGAGCTCCCTGCTTTAATCGATTCTTTCACTTCATTAATGATGTCGCCCTGTGCCATTGAAGACATGGGAATACACCACAAGAGCGGCAGAAACAATATAAATAGCCTCATTTTCATAACTTTATTCATCTACACCAAACTCTTTTGCAGAAACTGTGCCACTTCAATGTTAAGTGAAAATACGATAAACGGCGGATCGATCCAACCCGACGCATCAATTTACCTTAACGCGTTGCGCCACTATTGATCATTCCTCCAAAAAATACAGCATTCATAAAAATCCGGTTTGTGCCCAGCCAGAATGCACGGAAATTAAGATCATTGGTCAGAGCAATGATCCTGCCCTGGCCGGAACTGCCCACTCCAATAGCCGATGATCCCTGCAGACCTTCAAGGCTGCTCTTCGAAATATACCCACTTAATAGGGGATTTTTCGTATAAATAATGGGATTGGCAAATCCGTTCGTCGACGGTTCAAGGAACAGTTTGTCGTTTTTAAATATTGCGATTCTTTCTTTGTTATACCCATAAAATAACGGATGCGTGGTGTCAATACGGGCTTCAAAGATGGCACCTCCCAATTCCTCAGCTCCTCTTTCAGCAGACAGGTCGGAATAGCTTCGCTGCTTGCTTGAATCGGAGTTTGAAATACTCCGGAATTTAAAATTACCCAGTCCCATTCCATTCATGGCTGAAACGGCATTTTTTACGGCAATTAACACGCCGCCCTGCTGCACCCAGCTCCTTAGTTGATCCTTGCCGCGGTCACCCAGTGATCCATAACTTCCGTTTACCATAATAATTGTTGAATAACGGGATAAATCTGAACGTCCAACACGGTCTGTCGGGAGGAGCGTAAGGGGTATTTTCATCCGTTCGTCAAACAGGTGCCAGACCTCCCCGGCTTCATAGGAATTAACGCCGTCTCCCACCAAAAGTGCCACACGGGGTGATTCCAGGGATTTAAAGGACGGACTTCCCAGGCTTTTTCCTTCAAGATCGAGGCCGCTGTTCAGCGCGTAGGCTGTAACGCCGTATTCAGATACAGCGCGTTCAACTATGGCATGAATTGAATCGGATGAGAGAGACTGATTTCCAAGTGGCAAAATGAGTGTGCCCCTTGAAAACTGACTGCCCTCAGATCCGTTAAACGGTTCGGTGGCAACTTTAAGGCGCAGGTTCTTATCCAGCAGATGGTATAATAATGCCGGTGCATAGTAATTATTCCAGTCAAATGCATATGCGTAACCCGCCTTTCCACCGGTCACCCGCCCAGTGGGAGGTTCTGCCTTCTTTGATTCCCCAGCGGATATTTTGCCCATTTCTTTTGTACTCACAGTTTGATAGTCCATATTGAACGCCATCGGCATATTCCACGCCGATATATCATAGAACAGGCTGTCAGTAAATGAGGTGCGACGCTCAAAAATTGATTTGATAAGCCTGTATTGGGGCTGATTCGTTGGGATGAGAAGTGTTTCCCCGGGGTTGTAATCCGTGCCATTTATCTTTTGACGGCTGGTACTTACACTATATTTTATTTGATGTGTCTCAAGTAGCCTGGCAAAATGATAAACGATCCATGGATCTGAAGAACTTGCCAGATAAGCATTTTCTGCAGAAGACCCCGAAAGTGCGGAAGAATAGAAGTCACGCTGATGCTCGAGAAGATCAACGCGGAGTGCATTTACAGCGCGCAGTGTCGACAACGCGGTATTCAACTGATTTCGTATGGTAAACGGGAACGACAACAGCCCGTTGTCACTTTCCTGCAGATGACCACGCGAACTGGCCTGCTCAAATAAAATCCCGATACCTCCATTGATATCCGGATAGGTAGAGCCCTTTCCGTAATAAAAGTCGTCGTAATTTTCCTTTGTGAAATATAGCGATCCGATGCTGTCGAGGGCCGCCGCATGATATTTTCCAATTTCCTCGGTAAGCTCAAATGTTCTTGCCGGAGTTAACGGGTTATTCCGTGAGGGGATTCCGGGCTGAAAGAAGAAAGTTGAATTTGTGCCCATTTCGTGATGATCGGTTAGCACGTTGGGCTTCCAGTTGTGAAAAGTTTTTAACCGCGCCTGAGACTCCGGTAACTGTACAGGCAGCCAGTCCCGGTTTAGATCGAACCAGTAATGATTCGTGCGGCCACGGGGCCACGGTTCATTTTGTTCCTGGTTTTCAGGGTTTGATGAAAGTACCTGGGATTTACGCGAATTTACCCAGGCTGCAAATCGCTGCAAACCGTCAGGATTGAAACTTGGATCAAACAAAATCACGGTATTTTTTAACGCTTCCTTTATTTGGGGATTGGTAGATGCGGCAAAATAATAGGCTGCAAGTAGGGAAGCGTTGCTGCCGCTGGGCTCATTACCGTGGATACTGAAACCCATATAAATAACCGCGGGCATATCTGCCAGATTAAGATTTTTACTTTTTTCCGGATCTGAAAGTTCAAGATGCCGGGTCCTGATGTCCTCCAGTTGGGCATGGTTTGAAGGATCAGTGATGGTAAGTAAAAGTAATGGTCTTCCTTCGAAGGTTCGACCCGTTTCCATGATCGTGATCCGATCAGATTTGGCGGCGAGGGCATACATGTATTGCACTAATTTATCATGTGTTATATGCCATTCCCCGACCTCATGACCGATCACATCGGCAGGTGCCGGAATATCAGAATCAAACGTTTCCTCCGGCAGATAGTAGGAGAGGTTTACTTGTGCAAATAGCGTTCCTGCACAGGAGATAAGGAAAAATAGAATTAATGATCTTAAATGATACATGTTTATCCGGTTGAAAGGCTGTAAAAATAAGAATAATTAACTAACTTCTCCGCCGTAAAAAGATGGGGTATTACCTGTAAGTTAAATTCCAACCTGTTTAATTTGCAGTAAGTTAAAATGTAAGTACAAGGATAATTCACTGAACGTTTTACCTTTGCATCATCTTTTAACAAACCGGTTCTTCCGGCAAAACAAACTAACCCAAACAAAAAAGATTTAGTATGAAGAAATTTTTACTCAATTACTCAATTCTGAGTCTTCTTTTTCTTCTTGTTACTTTCTCCGTACAATCACAGGGTGTAACTACCTCTGCGATGAACGGAAAGGTGACTGATGAAAATGGAGAAGCATTGCCCGGAGCAACAATTGTTGCAGTGCACACGCCATCAGGCTCTACCTATGGTAATGTGACCGATGTAAGCGGATTTTTCCGTATTCCCAACATGCGTGTTGGGGGACCCTACAAAGTAACTGTATCCTTTGTAGGATTTCAGTCCTTTGAGAGAAACGACGTCTACCTTACACTTGGCCAGACTTTCGCTATCAATGTTACCCTTAGTGAAGGTGTTACCGAGCTCGGTGAAGTCGTTGTGGTAGCCAACAGAAATGACATCTTCGACGGAAACCGAACCGGTCAGGAAACTGTAATAGACGAGCAGGCTATTAATTCAGCTCCAACTGTTACCCGTTCAATTGGAGATTTTGTTCGCCTAAACCCTTTGGCCAATATTCAGGAGAATAATGACGGTTTTACCATTTCCATTGCTGGCCAGAACAACCGTTTCAACACCATTTATGTGGATGGTGCGGTAAACAATGACGTTTTTGGACTTGCGGGAAGCGGAACCAACGGTGGTCAGACAGGTGTTCAGCCGATCAGTATTGATGCGATTGAGCAATTCCAGGTAGCTGTGGCGCCTTTTGATGTCCGTCAGAGTGGTTTTGCCGGTGGTGCCATCAACGCGGTTACCCGTAGCGGAACCAACGACTTTGAAGGATCTGCATACTACTTCTGGAGGAATGAAAATTTTGCCGGAAAGACCCCTACCGACAGGGAAAACATCGATCGCACAAAACTGGCGCCCTTTACAGCCAAGACCTATGGAATGCGCCTGGGAGGTCCGATCATCAAGGATAAGCTGTTCTTTTTTGTAAACGGTGAATTCCAGCGTGATGAAACTCCCCAGCCTTTTAACGTGGCTACATACGGCGGTGATGCAACACCTCAGCAATTGCAGCAGCTGGCCGATTTTGTCAGGACTACGTATGGCTATGATCCGGGAGGATTTGAAAATAATGCCCGTACGCTGGACAGTGAAAAATTCCTGGCAAAGTTAGACTGGAACATCAGCAATAATCACAAGCTTTCACTTCGACACAGCTACGTAAGAGCGGAGAACCTGGAAGCCCGTAACTCGAGTCCGAGGTTTATTGGATTCCTTAACGGATCGGAGTATTTTATTTCAAATACTAACTCCACCGCGCTTGAGCTTTCAAGTACTTTTGGTAATAACTTCTCCAACAAGTTAACCATTGGAGCGACCATCGTTCGTGATGACCGCGATCCTTTTGGTGATGATTTCCCAACCATCCGTATTTCAGATGGTGACGGTAGCATTGAGCTTGGCGCAGAGCGTTTTTCTACTGCGAACATCCTCAACCAGGATATCATCACGGTGAACAATGAATTTGAATGGTTCAAAGGCAAGCATACATTTCTCTTTGGAGTGAACTTTGAATATTATAACGTAGGTAACCTGTTTATCCGTGAGAACTACGGCAGTTACCGTTTCTTCGGTGGTGTGGATCAGTTCCTGAATGATCTCGATCCTCAGGGTAACCCAATCTCAAGCCGCATCGAACGAAGCTATTCTCAGGTAGACAATATTGCCGGTGACGGATCTTCGGCTATTGCAGCATTCAAGCAGGTTCTTATGGGTTTTTACATCCAGGATCAGATGCAGCTCACCAACAATTTCCGACTTACTGCAGGTATCCGTATGGACTTCCCGATATTCCTGGATGATGTTCCTGTAAACCAGGATTTCAACCAGAATACAATTCCATTGATCGAAAGCTTTGGATACGACATGATGGGAGCAGAAACCGGATCATTCATCAAGACACAGTTATTATTCTCCCCCCGGGTTGGATTTAACTGGGATGTTTCAGGTGATATGACCACGCAGGTACGTGGTGGTATCGGTATTTTCACAAGCCGTATTCCACTCGTATGGCAGGGCGGTGCCTATAATAACTACGGTCTGAACATTGGTGGAGGCCGAAACAACAATGAACCTTTCAATCCGGATGTACAGAATCAGTGGCCGGGTGATATCGATCCGAACAATGTGATTCCTTCGGGACAGATAGATTTGTTTGCGGCGGATTTTAAACTTCCCCAGATAATGAAGCTAAACCTTGCTGTTGACCAGAAATTGCCAGGTGGCATTATCGGTACATTGGAAGGTATCTATTCGAAGCACATTAACTACCTGCGCTATCAGAACCTGAACCTGAAGCCTTCAGAGGCTAATCTTACAGGAGGAGCGGATAACCGTCCGATTTTTGACGATGATGACCGAATTGATGATAAATATACCGGCATCTTCCTGGCGTCGAATACTGATAATGGAGGTTATTCCTATAACATTGTAGCCTCACTGACAAAGCCTTTCAGAAACGGGTTAAGTGCTACGATGAGCTATTCATACGGTGATTCTTACACTATTTTTGATGGAACATCATCACAGAATAACTCACAGTGGAGAGGATACTTTAACCAGAACGGCAGAAACGTTGAGGGAGATCCTATGCGTTCACAGTTTGCAGCAGGCCATCGTTTGCTGGCCTCTGTTAGCTACAAGAAGGACTATGCCGGTTTCCTTGGCAGTGAAATCTCTGTCATATTCAACGGACAGTCAGGACAGCCTTTCACCTATGTGGTAGGAGCATTTAACAATGACTTTATTAACGATGGAGGTTTTGATTTTAACGAACTGGCATATGTTCCTGCCAACGCAGGTCAGATCAACCTCGTTGAAACAACAGTTGACGGGCAAACCTATACGGCCGCTGAGCAGTGGGAGATCCTTGACAGCTTTATTAGCGACAGAAAAGCGCTGGATGACTATCGTGGTGGATATATTGATCGAAATACTGACAGAACTCCATTTGAGGCCATCATTGACCTTAGGTTCCTGCAGAATTTTTACATCGATATGAACAACGGCAAGCGTAACACGCTTCAGTTCTCAGTTGATATTTTCAACTTCACCAATATGCTGAATCAGGATTGGGGCCGAAGAAGATCACTCGGATTCAATACCTATTCCCTGTACTCGTTGGAGAATGATATTGATATTGACAATACTACACCTGAGTTTACTGTGAACGATGATATTATTCGTGGGGAAGATCCATGGGACAATGATATTATCGATAACGGTTTCCGCAGCTCACGTTGGCAGATGCAGCTGGGTATCCGATATATCTTCGGAAATGCCCGCTAGGTATAAACTAAAATAAAAAAAAGGCTCCATGTGAATGGGGCCTTTTTTATTTTGGTATGTCGAGAAAAAACAACCTCAAATTATCCACCTGCAAGTCTTCTCAGTTTGTTTTTTATCCGGGAGAGTATGATCTCTTTGCGGGGCGCAAGTACCTTTCTTCCGTATTCAGTGAAGTAGCAATGGCTGTCGATAAACTCGCATGTCATGCGCGTCCATTCTTTCTGGTTTATTTTCTTATTACAGGTTAGGTTAATCTCCTTTCTGAGGCTTTCTGATTTCTTCAGAAATTCAGGATCGGCGAGATGATAAAGATCGGCATCGCACAGAATTTTAGCAGGCAGGGTTTTTGGTGCCTGCGGCATTTGCGTTGACAGTATGATCTGTTCAATTTGCCGGATCCTTTCCTCCGATACGTCCCAGGAATTTAGCTGCTCACGCATGATACGGGCACTTTCAATTTCATGACGATTCACATCAACCTGATAGCCGGTATCATGAAACCACGCTGCAATGATGACGTTCTCAAATTCAAGCGGGTTGAGCTGAGATTTCCTGCTGATTTCCTCAACAGCATTCACCACCTGAATCGTATGATCCAGATTATGATATGAAAATTCATCATTCAACGATCCGAGAAATTCTTCAGCGAATTTTTTTGAACGATGAATTAGCGGGCTCGTATTTATTAACACCTGTTGCATGAACGACAGTTTATACGCTCACTTTCCCTGAACGTAACCGGACAGATAGGAATACCGTTCGGTTAGTTCGCCATTATCAGTAATGGTTGCCCGGGTGATCATTCCTTTATCCTTCTTTCCTAACAACGATGGAAGAACGTGGTTCAGTATTTCATTGCCAAAATCTTCAGAAGCATTTCTGGGAAGCTCACAGGGCAGGTTATCCACGGCCATAACCGATATGTTTCCTTCATCACTGTAAGGAGGGTTTACCTCATCACCTGTAGGATCATAGTCATAAACGGGATCATCAATGGTGCTTGGTTTTTTTGTGGAAGGGATTGACCCTTCGATATCACAGGTGATATCTGCGATCACGCGAAGACGGAAAGACTTTGACAGCATGTCCTCACGGGTAAAAAGAACGGGAGCCCTTGGATCCCAAAAGGCACCTGCAATGAGTATATCTGCTTCTTTTGCAAACGGCAGAAAATTTCCTTCGAACTGCTCCGGATTACGATAGAACTCGCTTCTTACAAAAGATTTTCCATCCCGGTGTACATTGTAGTCGCGTGTATTAAGCTGTGTGTAAACAGGTTCGCGATAAGTCTCGTTCAGAAAATGATCGGGTGTCACTTTTCGGATGGGAATGGCATCGAGAATCTCCATGGCTCCCTTTGAAACACGACCTCCGCCTGTAAGGACAATTTTGGTTAGTGGCAGTGTTACTTTTTTCAATTCACCAAGCAGGTCCTCAAGGTCAAAACATTCATGGGCCCGCCGCAAGTGAAAGCGATTATACCGCTCTCCATAGGTGTAAAGGGCATTATATGCGCCCACAAGACCAGCATATCTGCCAAATGCAACAACGCGCTGTCCATTTTCATTGGTGAGCGTTTCATAATCGATCAGGCGGATTTTCTTCTCCAGTATTTTTCTGAGGAGACCGCGGTTATACGATTGCTCCTTGATGGTATGGGAAAAGAAAAAATAAGTTTTGCCGGCGATCAGTTCATTTACCGGCACCTCTTTTACTCCCATCAGCACATCACAGTCCTCAACGGAATCAACTACAGGGATCCCTGCATTACGGTATTCATCATCTGTATAGCAACGGATCTTGCTTGTTTGACATACCACGCTCACATCCTTGAACATTTTATTGATTTTCGCGGCCTGTTCCGGATTGATCGGAACGCGACGGTCAATGGGCTTTTTTCCCTCCCTGATGATCCCAATTTTCATAACTATTGTGTAGGTTCGTATCGATTCGGACAAATATAAACATCCTCAGGGATTATTTGACCGCCGGGAAATAGTTGAATTATGTCTTATGCCCTCCTAATAGCTGCCTGGATTATGTACTTCTTTCTGCATAGTTTTCTGGCCACAGATAAAGTAAAAAGCAAATTTCCGGGTTCCGCCAGGAACTATCGACTACTCTATTCCGCTTTTTCGACGGTTGCGCTCCTGCTATTACTTTTCTACAATGCATGGATAGGGGGTGACCGCTTATTTGGTCGCTCGGATTTTCTGAAATATATATCGTTGTTTTTAGCTGGCGGTGGGGTACTTATCATCAATGCCGCATTCAGGAATTATTCAGCCCGTGCTTTTCTCGGACTGACTGAAGAGCCGGATCAGGGATTGGTTACTTCCGGCATCAATGCCTGGGTGCGCCACCCATTGTATTCGGGAACGATACTTATCACGCTGGGATTTTTTCTGTTTGACCCGAGAGCAGCCACACTCATCAGTGTTGCCTGTGTTTGGATTTACCTGTTGATAGGTATCCGCCTTGAAGAACGAAAACTTATTCTGCGGTACGGAAAAGCCTATGAGAAATACCGGGAGGAGGTTGCCGCCATTATTCCTTTCCTGTTGTAACTATGGTTCCAGAAAATCTCCGAGAATCGAACCCGATTCCTTACGCCGGTTCTTGCCATAGGGTGCGAGGGCCTGAATGAGTTTCCGTATCGGCATGGATTGGAGCCAAACACGTCCGGTTCCACGAATGGAAGCCAGAAATATTCCTTCACCACCAAATATCATAGATCTCAATCCGCCGGATTGAATGATATCAAAATCCAGTGATGATTCGTAAGCCACAATACACCCGGTATCAATACGCAAAGATTCATTATTGAGCTGCCGTTCAATCAGGGTTCCTCCGGCATGTACGAATGCCATTCCGTCGCCGCTCAGTTTTTGAAGGATGAAACCTTCGCCACCCACAAGGCCTGTTCCGATTCGCTTGTTAAGTGTAATTGTGAGTTGTGTTCCAAGCGCGGCGCAGAGAAACCCGTCTTTTTGAACGATGAGTTCATTGCCTTGTGCCTGTGCCAGATTGATGGGAACGATTGTGCCCGGGTACGGTGCCGAAAATCCCAGGCGTGCACGTTTGGAACCCAGGTTTGTGAAGTGTGTCATGAAAATGGATTCACCTGTGAGTACACGCGTTCCAACCTGGATGAGTTTTCCGAGAAAATCCTGTGCCGCGGCACTTCCATCACCCATCTTGGTGTCGAATTGAATGCCGTCTTCCATGTACAGCATGGCTCCAGCTTCTGCTATAACCGTTTCTCCCGGATCAAGCTCCACTTCTACAATCTGGATGCTCTCACCTATGATACGGTAATCAATTTCATGGGATCTCATTCCTCCTCGTCTTTTGATGTACCCTTTTTAATTTCGTCAATATCTTCCCTGTTCGCAAGTTTCTTATCCTCAACATTTCTGTTCAGGAATTCATTGATCTTATCGATATTAAAACTGGATTGAATTTCTCCAAAGGAATCGATCCGGATGTCAAATCCTTCCAACTCCTTATTCACGGAGGGCTTTTTCTTTTCGGGTTTGGTTGACTTCTTCTTTTTCATCTTATCAGCCGGCAGCAACCGGTAATTTTTCTATGGCATTATTCAAACGGAGTGCAGTTTCTTCCTTACCCAGAATTTCCAGGATTTTCATCAGATCTGGTCCTGTTCCGCTTCCTGTTACAGCCAGCCTGAGAGCCTGCATCACCTGTCCTAATTTAACGCCTTTTTCTTCAAGAAGGTTGTCCAGTGTTTCTTTTGCCGACTCCGCCGTTAAGGAATCCAGGGCCAGGATTCTTTCCCGAAGACCGGTAAGGAATTCAACAGCCAGCGGATTCCATTTTTTCTGAACCACCTGTTCATCCCACTCATGCGGGGTTGTAAACAGAAATTTACTTTCTTTCCACAGATCCGAAGGATACGTAATACGCCCCTTAAGTATTTCGCATACTTTCCCGAGGTCGATCTCTCCATACGCAATACCATTTGCATCGAGGTCGTGCTTCAGGTAAACAGCCAGGTCAGCGGCACTCATGTTATTGAGATACTGCTGGTTGAACCAGCGTGCCTTGTCGATATCGAATTTCGCGCCGGATTTATTGATACGTTCTATACTGAAATTATCAATCAACTCCTTTATGCTGAAAATTTCCTGTTCTGTACCGGGATTCCATCCCAGGAAGGCCAGAAAATTAATGAAGGCCTGTGGAATATAGCCAGCTTCACGGAATCCATGATAGATTTCTGCATTCCCATCCTTATCCGGAAAACTTCCGGAGATCGGGAAAACAGGGAATCCATGCTTGTCACCATCCCGCTTGCTAAGTTTGCCGTTACCATCGGGTTTAAGCAACAGAGGCAGATGGGCAAATTGAGGCATCGTATCTTCCCAGCCCAGGAACCGGTATAGGAGAACATGGAGCGGTGCACTCGGCAGCCATTCTTCACCCCGTATCACATGCGTGATTTTCATCAAATGATCATCTACGACATTTGCCAGGTGATAGGTAGGCATTCCGTCTGATTTCATTAATACCTTGTCATCAATAGCGGAAGAATGTACCATTACCCACCCACGAACCAAATCATGAAGACGAACTTCTTCCTTACGCGGCACTTTGAGACGGATCACATAGGGTTCACCGGATGCCAGCCGTTCTTTCACTTCATCGTCAGACAGCGTAATGGAATTTTTCATCTGCATCCGGGTGATGGAATTATACTGAAGGGATGCGACACGACTTTCCTTCAGGCGTTCCCGCATGGCGTCCAGTTCCTCCGGGGTATCAAAAGCGTAATAGGCATGTCCGTGGTCCAGCAGATACTGCGCATATTTTGCATAGATATCTTTACGTTCCGATTGACGGTACGGACCGTATGGGCCTCCGATTACCGGGCCTTCGTCGTATTCAATTCCGGCCCATTTCAGTGCTTCCAGGATATATTCCTCTGCGCCCGGGACATATCGGTTTTGATCTGTATCCTCAATTCGAAGGATCATTTTGCCGTTGTGCTTCCGGGCGAAAAGATAATTATACAGCGCGGTTCTGATCCCGCCAATGTGCAATGCGCCGGTCGGGCTGGGGGCAAATCTTACACGAACTTCTTTCTCCATACGATCCATTGTTTTAGGGCCGCAAAAGTACGAAAAGTTGAAGAACCATGATAGCTGACATCAGTCTATATTGAGTTTCTCCATTAATAAGTTATGAGAAATATGAACCTGTTTTTTAAAATTCATCATGACGATCACATAGTTGAGCAGGCCCATGGCAAAAGCCAGTGCCGCATATTCATAATTCTGTTTTGTAAAGAGCAGGAATGCACCTGCGGCACCCGTAATCATCGTCCAGAAGACCAGGAACATTGCTGAACTGAAGAATAACTTATATCGCAGAAATATGATCGTACCATGGCGTGTCTGGTCAAGCTGGCCCTCGATCAATGGCACATAATTATTCGGGTGCGAAAGACTTTGTGATATCCGGAAATGATCATCGGCAATAAGACCCTGGAATGCCGCCCCCTTACTTTTTTGTCGCTCCACAGCGGGCATCGTTGCCAGTTGCAGCCTCAGCAGTACTTCCTGCGGAGGTAAGGTGGAAACAACGGTTTCTGATTTGTAGGGGATGAGTGTCATTACTTACGAAATGGCAATACAGGATATTTCTACATTCACAAATTTAGGTAATGCACTTACCTCAACAGTTTCACGTGCCGGAGGGTTAGACGTAAAAAACTCTCCATAAACGGCGTTAACTTTTGCGAAATTATTCATGTCGGTAACGAAAATCGAACATTTAACGACATGCGAAAAATTCATACCGGCCTCGGATAAGATAGCCCCAAGATTTTTCATTACCTGCCGGGTTTCATTCTCGATTGAATCATTAATGAGCTCTCCGGAAGCCGGATCAATAGCTATTTGTCCCGAAACGTAGAGGGTGGAGCCACTTTTAACGGCCTGACTGTACGGGCCTATGGGGGCGGGTGCGTCGGGTGTTTGCACGATAGTTTTCATATGTCGGATAATTAATGGATTTTTGTTTTCTAATCTACGAAGTATGCAGTTTTTAGTAATCGGAGACCAGTCACTTTTTGATGAACTTAGGAAAAAATTGGGGAATGATCATCATTTTACCCATGTGGAGGGCATTGAACTCCTGGAATATAACAATCAGTTTGACTGCGTTTTTGATTTTACCGCCGAAGAATCCATTGACAATATTTCTGAATTGCTCGAGGGCGTTGATGCCGGATTATATTTTATAAATGCTGTGAAGAGCTCACTTCACGAAATATCATTTCTGCTGGGAGAATTGCCCTCATCAGTGATTGGCTTCAATGGGTTGCCGGGATTTCTGGATCGTGACATCTGGGAAGTTACTACACTGGAGAATGAATTACCCGCGGGTATCGCGGATTTACCCATACGATTTGTGCGCGTAGATGACCGGGTTGGTATGGTTACGCCGCGTGTGATCTGTATGATCATTAATGAGGCATACTACACCGTTCAGGAAGGAACTGCATCAAGGGAAGATATTGATCTCGGGATGAAGCTGGGAACAGGTTACCCTTACGGGCCGTTCGAGTGGGCTGAAAGAATCGGAATTCAGCATGTTTATGAGTTACTGGAAGCGATGTATGAAGATACCAGGGATGAACGCTATAAGATTTGTCCGCTTCTGAAAAAGGAATATTTAAAAAATGAGAATTGAACTCGCTTCTTTTATAAGATAACTGAAATAATTCCCAGGAGCAGAAACAGCATTATACCGAGAAATGAAATTATGAACTGCTGGTAGAGGTTGCCCACCTTACCTTCTTTGTTAAAAGAAACTTCCTTGTAAATCGGCAGGTATTTAAATATTTTTCCCTTTACAAAAAATCCCGAATTAAATAAGGTCGCGTTCTGTTCGTTTTTCCTGAGGTAGTCAACAATCCGTATACTCACAAAAAGATTGTACCAAAGGAAAAAAAGGGCGACTCCACCAAAAATGATTGCGGCATTCATCAGTGTTTTTTTTAAAAACTCTGAGGCCTTTCATTTAGTTCCCGACTATTCTACTGTAATCGACTTGGCCAGGTTTCTGGGCTGAACCGGTTGAACTATTGGAGTTTATAGCAGACCAGCGACAGTTTATTTTGGGAATTCCCAGTAATCTTCCGGGATGGTAGTAACCAGTTCCTGAATCCTTGTTTCTTGCAGCATTTGATTAAATTCAGTTTTGTATATACCGACCTTGTCATGGAGCGGACAAGGTTTCTTCAGGTTACATTGGCTAATCCCCAAAACACAGGAATCAACCGACTGGTTGCCTTCGGTTACACGAACAATATCCAGCAGGGTACTTTGATAATTTGATTCATCCAAATAGAAACCTCCATTTTTTCCTTTGGTGGAAGATATAATGCCGTGGCGGGCCATGTCCTGAAGGATTTTTGCCAGGTATGATTCAGATACTTTCACTTCCTTGTACATATCCCGGGTTAGAATTTTCTTTTTTGCGCTTGAATACATGCCGAGATAAATCACGGCTTTGATAGCATATTTAGTTGTTTTTGAAAACATCTGATACTGTAAAAGCTTATTAACAATAATAAAGGATATAAATATCTTTTTATATGATTAAGATCATATTTTTTCAATCAGCGGCCAATTAGATTTGTCCTGTACTTACAAAAAGCCGTTATGAAAAAGCATTGGATAATCGTTTTATTAATCATGGGGTTGGTTGCACAAAGTTGCGGTTCAAAAACCGACAAGGATGATGTTCCGCAATCCCTTTCTACCCCAAACAAGGATAACACATCTTCCGCCTCTGTCAAAGCTTCTGAGCAAATTGATCTTTCCAATAAAGGTGTGGGACCTGTCGAAAGTGTTGTAATTAATGCTGAAATCGATATGGATTTGGCTGCAGAAGGAGAGAAGATTTACAATCAAATGTGTACGGCCTGCCACAAGATCGGCCAGACATTCATAGGTCCGCCGCCAAATGGAATTCTGGATCGAAGAAGTCCGGAATGGGTAATGAATATGATTCTGGCTCCTGAATTGATGGTTCAGGAAGACCCTCTTGCCAGAGCCCTTTTGGCTGAGTTTAATGGATCGCCAATGGCCAATCAAAACCTAACGGAGGAACAGGCACGGGCAGTTCTAGAATATTTCAGAACATTAAATTGACCTATTATGAAAACCTACAATCATTTAATCACAGCATTAATACTACTTAATGTCTTGTTCATTATTGGATGTTCAAATCCATCCTCAACAGAAGTTGAGGATAATCGGTCCGCTGGAGTCGAGGTTGGCAAGGAGCAGGGCCAGGCATTTATTTCCGATGAGGCGTCGGCACCAAATATTCTGAACATTGCCGTTAAATCGGCCGATCATTCCACACTTGTTGCCGCTGTTCAGGCTGCCGACTTAGAAAATGCACTCGTGAATGCCGGTCCCCTTATGGTATTTGCCCCTACAAATGCGGCATTTGATGCACTTCCGGAAGGAACGGTTGAAAGCCTGCTTAAACCAGAGAATAAGGACGCACTTGCCAACATCTTAAAATATCATGTTACTCCCGGCAATTATGATAAAGAGTTTCTCAAAAAATTTAAAAAGCTGGGACAGGCCAACGACCAGAGCGTATCAGTCGACGTTGATGGCGATGACGTCTATGTGGGGGGTGCCAAGATCATAGCAAGCATACCTGCGAGCAACGGGATCATCCATGTCGTAGATAAGGTCATACTTCCTCCTCAATAATTTTCATCCTTAACCAAAAGATCTATACCAATGAAAAAGCAAATATTGTATTACATATTGTCCTTTATGATGCTGATAAGCATTATTGGGATAACCAGCTGCAATCAGAACGGAAGTTCGAAGAGCGGTGCGCTGCTTTCGAGTGCTGCCGAGAAAGTCTATGTTGCTCCAGGCGAGCAGGATGAATTCTATGCGTTTTTATCCGGTGGGTACAGCGGGAATCTCACGGTTTACGGACTTCCTTCCGGGAGAATGTTCAAGGAAATACCTGTTTTTTCACAGTTTCCAACTTCAGGTTACGGCTATTCAGAAGAAACAAGACCCATGCTTAATACATCACACGGACCTGTTCCTTGGGATGATTTGCACCACCCTGACATTTCCCAGACCAACGGTGAACTGGATGGTCGCTGGATATTCGTAAATGGAAATAATACACCGCGTATTGCCCGTGTTAGTCTGAGCACATTTGAAACTGAGGAAATCATCGAGATTCCTAATAGTGCCGGTAATCACAGCTCTTCTTTTATAACAGAAAATACCGAATATGTTGTGGCAGGCACACGGTTTTCAGTTCCTGTACCTCAACGCGATATGGAGATCAGCGAATATAAAGGAAATTTCAAGGGTGCATTGACATTCATATCAGTAGGACCCGAACATGGGAATCTCGAAATTAAGTTTCAAATTCTCATGCCAGGATTCAATTATGACCTTTCGCATCCTGGCAGGGGCAAATCGCATGGCTGGTTCTTCTTCACCACCTATAACACAGAAGAAGCCAATAGCCTGATGGAAGTTAACTCTTCACAAAATGATAAGGATTTCATTGCTGCCATTAACTGGAAGAAGATCGAAGAGTATGTTAATAATGGCGGTGGAACAATGATGCCAGCCAATTATGCCCATAATGTTTACGATGAAGATAAACACTCCGCAACCTCCACTATGATTAATGAGGTACTAACTGTAAATCCAGCAGACGTTCCCGGCGCAGTATTCTTCCTTCCCACACCTAAATCGCCCCATGGATGTGATGTTGATCCTTCAGGGCAATATATAATTGGAGCAGGTAAACTTTCTGCAGATCTTACGGTGCATTCTTTTGATAAAATGATAGCAGCCATTGATGCGGGTAAATTTGACGGCGATGCATATGGAATTCCTATTCTCAAATTTGAAGAGGTTCTCGCTGGTACAGTGAAAAGTGGAGGTCTTGGTCCGCTGCATACAGAGTTTGATGCTGAAGGCAATGCCTATACTACCTTTTTCATATCTTCAGAAGTGGTTAAATGGAAGATAGGCACATGGGAAGTTGTTGACCGCAAACCTACTTTTTATTCTGTGGGACATTTAATGATTCCCGGGGGAAATTCCCGAAAGCCGTTTGGTAAGTATGTTGTGGCGATGAATAAAATCACCAAAGACAGGTATCTTCCAACAGGCCCTGAAATGGAGCACTCTGCCCAGATATACGATATTTCAGGAGAAAAAATGGAACTTCTGTATGACTTCCCCACACATGGTGAACCACACTATGCTGCTGGATGTCCGGCAGATTTGCTTCGTCCCAATTCTAAAAAGTTTTACAGATTGGATGAAAATAACCACCCATTTGCTACAAAAACAGCCGCAGATGCACGTGTTGAGAGGGATGGCAAAGACGTTCATATTTATATGACAACCATAAGAAGTCACTTTACTCCTGACAATATTGAAGGGATTAAAGTTGGAGATCGGGTATACTTCCATGTTACCAACCACGAGCAGGATTTCGATGTACCGCATGGCTTTGCTGTACTTGGTGCTAATACATCGGAGATTCTTGTCATGCCCGGACAAACCAAGACAATTGTTTGGGAACCCAAATATGTCGGAGTATGGCCATTCTATTGTACAGATTTTTGTTCTGCGCTACACCAGGAGATGCAGGGATATGTTCGCGTTTCACCTGCAAATGCATCAATAGAGTTATCCTGGTCATTAGGAGAATAATTCATAATTAGGCACAGAGGGAGAACTGCTGATATTAATTATCGCGTCTCCCTCTTAAAAATGTGAGATGAAAGAGCAATGAAAAAGGCAAGCGTAATTATGATTTTCGGAGCACTCCTTGTTCTTGGATTATATGTGTACCCGTTATGGCAAATAATGCTCGGAGCTCCTCAATATCCCGATCCGTTGGGTATGAACATACATATCGATGGGATTCGTGGTGCCAGTGAATTTGATATCCAGAATATCGATGGATTGAATCACTATATCGGAATGCAAAAGCTTCCAAAGGCAGAAGAAATGTGGGAATTCAAAACATTTCCATTAATCATTGGCACAATGATTGGCTTTGGGGTACTGATTGGAATAATGGGGTATCTGGGGAAAGTGGGATATCAATGGTTCCTTGGGTGGTTTATACTAATGATTGTGTTAGGGTCTCTGGGTATCTATGACTTCAATAAATGGATGATTGATTATGGAACAAATCTCGATCCAGACGCCATTATGAAGCTTACTAATCCGGATGGTACACCGATGACCTATAAACCACCAATTCTTGGGCATACAAAGATGTTGAATTTTGATGTAACATCGCTTCCGGCCACGGGTGCATGGATGATGTTCTCCGGAATGATCCTTTCGCTCCTTGCAACTTATGTCGGTTGGAAATCAAAAGAAAAATGAAGAGTAACAATCATTTGAGATCCAATGAACGATAGATTTCTTTTGCCTGTATTTGTTTGCGTTCTGATAAGCGCATGTTCTGTAGAGCCCAAGCAGATTAATTATGGCGTTGATCATTGTCACTATTGTCGCATGACGATTGTAGATCAGCATCATTCTGCACAGCTCGTAAATGATAAAGGAAAGGCATTCAACTTTGACGCGGTTGAGTGCATGATCAATCAAATCAATTCAGGAAATTATCATGACGGGGCATTATTTCTGGTAAGTGCATTTGATAATCCGGGTGTTCTTTATGACGTCAGTTCCGCAACATTTCTGATCAGCGAAGGGATACCCAGTCCAATGGGTAAAAATCTCACCGCTTTTCATAGTAATGAAGAAGCGCAAAAGACCAGGGATGAGCTTGGCGGTACTCTTTTTGGATGGAATGAACTTCAAAACAGATTTGATTGAAATGATGAATAATGTAAACAATTTGATCACTGATCAGATAATTGATGGTCTGAATATTCAACATCTGATTAAAACTGACAGATTTGAAATACTCAGTATTTCTCTTGAAAAAGGAAGTGACTTCCCGGAACATGTGAGTCCGGTTCAGGCGACACTCGTGGTGATTCAAGGCTTGATCGATTTCAAAATTGAAGACCGGGTTTTCAGACTGATGCCTCAGCAGTCAATATCATTTCACCCAAATGTTAAACATTCAGTAAGGGCGCTGGAAAATGCAAAGTTTTTAATTGTCAGATAACCGAGGTATGAGGCTGATTATAATATTGCATATCCTTTCTGCAACCATCTGGACCGGTGGCCATCTGGTGCTCACGATGGCATTTTTACCGGCAGCCTGGAAGAAAAACGATTTCAGCGTCATTGAAAGTTTTGAAAGCAGATATGAGAAGATTGGTATCCCTTCCCTGTTGATCCTGATTGCCACCGGCATTTATATGACAACTATTTATTCACCTGATATTCTATCTTTTGATTTTTCCCGGCATTACACGAAACATCTGCTTTTGAAATATTTACTCATTATTTTCACATTGATGCTGGCGATTCATGCCCGCTTCTTTCTGATCCCGAAACGTTCCATCAAACCACTGGCACTTCATATCCTCATGATTACAATTTTATCAGTGCTTTTTGTTATTCTGGGTTACAGTACACGGTCAGGAGGCATATTATGAGACGTTCATTCATCATCGGTGCAGTTGTTTTCCTTGCCTTCTATTGCAATTTGTACGCTCAAGGATTGACTGTTTGTGGAAGTTGTGAAATCACCTCGATCAATGCAGCAATCCAACTTGCCAATCCGTCAGATACAATTTTGATTAAGGCGGGAAATTATAAAGAGTTCAATATCATCGTAGATAAGCCTCTGACAATCATCGGCGAGGATTATCCGGTCGTTGATGGCATGAAACAGGGTGAGATCTTTCGTGTTACGGCTGATGGCGTGTCTATTCAAAGCCTGCTGATACGAAATGTTGGTGTTAGTTACACTACTGATTATGCTGCGTTACGGGTGGTGGGAAGCCGCGATTTTGTTATTTCGGACAATATTTTTGAAAACCTGTTCTTTGGAATATACCTGGAAAAATCAGCTCATGGAATTGTGCGCGGCAATTCTATCAAGGGGAGTGCAGTGGATGAATATAATTCTGGAAATGGCATTCAGTTATGGTATTCAAAAAATATACTTGTTTCAGATAATCGTTTGGAGAAAACAAGGGACGGTATCTATCTTGAATTTTCAGATTCAATTCGTATAGAAAATAATTATAGTCATGACAATTTGAGATATGGACTGCATTTTATGTTCTCCAATGATAATGTTTATAACGAAAATATTTTTGAAAATAACGGTGCGGGTGTAGCCGTTATGTTTTCACGGCGGATTGTTATGACCCATAATACCTTTCGGAAAAATTGGGGTACAGCTTCCTACGGAATGTTATTAAAGGAGATTAATGATGCCGAAATTCATGACAATATTTTCAGCGAAAATACAATTGGGATAAATATTGAGGGCTCAAACCGCATCAATTACCGGTCGAATCAGTTTATCAGCAATGGATGGGCAGTGAAGGTTTTGGGAGCATGTTATTCCAATGTTTTTTCCGGTAATAACTTTCTGAACAATTCATTTGACCTGTCTTACAATACCAATATGAATGACAATAGCTTCGAAGGCAACTACTGGAGCAGTTATGCGGGATATGACCTGGATAAGGATGGAGTAGGAGATGTTCCATACCGTCCGGTAAAGCTTTTTTCATATGTTGTAAGCCGCACACCTGAAACCCTGATTCTATTGAGAAGTTTATTCATGGACATCATCGATTTCTCTGAAAGGGTATCACCAGTTTTTACGCCCGATGATCTTATTGATCCCAGGCCAAGAATGAAGAAAATACAATGATAGTAATCGAGGGACTATATAAACGCTTTGGGGATAATGACGTGTTAAATGGAATTGAACTCAAAATCCCTGATGGTAAAATTTATGCAATATTAGGTCCGAATGGCTCGGGTAAGACCACACTAATTAAAAGTGTACTGGGATTGGTTATTCCAGATAAAGGGCAAATTACCGTTTCAGGATCGCCTGTGAGTCATCAGTGGTTGTACAGGAGTGAAATAAATTACCTTTCCCAAATCGCGAATTTCCCTGGTAATATCCGTGTCTTGGAACTTATCCGAATGATCAAGGATATTCGTTGCCAGAAAAGTGATGAGCAAAGTCTTATCAGGCGACTTAAACTTGAACCTTTTTTGGACAAAAAACTGGACAAGTTATCCGGAGGCACCAAACAAAAGGTTAACCTTTTACTTACATTCATGTTCGATAATCCAATTCTGATATTGGATGAGCCAACTTCTGGCCTTGATCCGGCAGCCTTGCTGGAACTGAAAGACATTATCCGTGTAAAAAGAGAAACAGGAAAGACTATCATTGTCACGACCCATATCCTGCAATTCGTTGAGGAAATGGCAGATGAGTTAATTTATCTGCTGGAAGGAGATATCTATTTTAAAGGGAGCTTGTCTGAATTACTTCAGAAAACAAATCAGGCTGATCTTGAACATGCAATCGCTGCAATAACCTCGGGCCGTCATGTTTAAAATTCTGAAGTATACTTTTTTTGATCTTATAAGAAGCAGGTGGACGTATGTTTATCTCTTGTTTTATTTTTTGCTTGGTTTTGTTCTTCTCTTCCTAAATAATGATTTGACAAAGGGGATTATTACCCTGATGAATGTGATCATTATTTTGATCCCGCTCATTGCTACTATATTCGGCGTAATGTATTTATATAATGCAAGGGAATTCACAGAATTACTACTTGCCCAACCGCTCCGACGGCGTGCAATTTTTTTGGGTCAGTATTTTGGCGTTACAGGATCTTTAATTTTGAGCCTGTTCGCAGGTCTTGGCATTCCCTTTATCGCATATGGGGTGTTTAAAAGTAGCGCCATATTTGATTTTGTATTGCTGATCATTACAGGATCATTCCTCACGGCCATTTTTACCGGTCTTGCCTTTAATATTGCACTGGCCAATGAAAACAGGATTAAAGGATTTGGCTATGCCATATTGCTCTGGTTATTTATGGCAGTTGTATATGATGGACTCTTCCTTCTTACGCTTGTGTTGTTTGAGGACTATCCTCTGGATGTGTTCTCGCTTACAGCTACTATCTTGAATCCTATCGATCTTTCACGAATCCTGATTCTTCTGAAGCTTGATATTTCAGCATTACTGGGTTATACCGGTGCAGTTTTTAAGTCTTTTATGGGAACAAACCTCGGATTGGGTGCTTCCTTAATAGCCCTTATCCTTTGGACAATCATCCCGCTTTGGACGTTTCTCCGTAGTGCAAGGACAAAGGATTTTTAAACTGATTCAAATCGTTTTCGGAAGGAATATAGTCCATAAACCATTTCCGGAAATGACCTGAGTCGCTGGAAATACTCTTCGTTTTTGTCAGGTTATTCTACCGTAACCGACTTGGCCAGGTTTCTGGGCTGATCCACATTGCATCCGCGCATTACCGCGATGTGATAGGATAAAAGCTGCAACGGAATTACAGAAACCATTGGCATGAGCGCCTCATCGGTGCGTGGCACCTCGATGACAAACTCAGCCATTTGTGGAATGAGCGCATCACCCTCGGTTACGATCGCGATTACCCTTCCTTTACGGGCCTTCACCTCCTGAATGTTGGAAACGACCTTATCATAGGAACTGTCACGTGTAGCGATGAAAACCACCGGCATTTCTTCGTCGATGAGTGCGATCGGACCGTGTTTCATTTCAGCTGCCGGATATCCTTCGGCATGAATGTATGAGATCTCCTTCAACTTCAACGCACCTTCAAGAGCTACCGGGAAGTTATATCCTCTTCCCAGGTACAGGAAGTTTTTTGAGTCTTTAAACTCGTTGGAAATATGTTCAATTTGCGCATCAAGCTTCAGCGCCTGTTCAACTTTAGACGGAATATTTTCCAGCTCCACGAGAAGTTCATGATAGCGGCTTTCAGTGATTGTGCCCTTGGAGTGTGCTACTCGAAGTGCAATCATATTCAGTACCGTCAGTTGTGCGGTGAAAGCTTTTGTGCTGGCAACGCCAATTTCAGGGCCCGCATGCGTATAGGCACCTTCATGACTTGTTCTTGCAATGGATGATCCCACCACATTACACACACCAAAGATGATGGCACCTTTGGATTTAGCCAGCTCAATGGCTGCCAGTGTATCAGCGGTTTCGCCCGACTGGGAAATGGCAATTACGACGTCCCCTTCTTTTATTACAGGGTTTCGGTATCTGAATTCTGAGGCATATTCCACCTCAACCGGTATGCGGCAAAATTCTTCAAAGAAATACTCCGCAACGAGTCCGGCATGCCAGGAGGTTCCACAAGCCACAATGATGATCCTGTCGGCATTGATGAGTTTATTCGCATATTCCCGGATACCTCCCAATACTAACCTGCCATTATTGGCATCAAGGCGTCCACGCATACAATCGCCGATAGAACGGGGTTGCTCAAAGATTTCTTTCAGCATGAAATGCTCGTATCCTCCTTTTTCAATCGCCTCAAGCTCCATATCAAGTGTATGGATGTAGGGTGTCATCGGAATATCCTGGATCGTACGGATATTCAGTTCATTGTTATCTATGACAGCGATTTCCAGGTCGTTGAGATAGACTACCTCATTTGTATATTCTACAATGGGAGTAGCATCCGAAGCCAGAAAAAACTCATTTTTTCCCACCCCGATAACAAGCGGACTTCCTTTGCGGGCTGCGATGAGCATGTCCGGGTTGTCCTTCGACATAATGACGATGGCATAAGCCCCAACTACTTTGGTAAGTGCCAGTCTGACAGCCTCTTCAAGGGTACAGTCGTTATTGATCTGGATATCTTCGATAAAATGTATAAAAACTTCTGAATCCGTTTCACTCAGGAAGGTATGTCCCTTATTGATCAGTTCCTGACGCAGCGCTGAATAGTTCTCGATGATGCCATTATGGATAATCGCCAGATTCTTGCTGTAGGAATAGTGAGGGTGTGCGTTTACATCATTTGGTTCACCGTGTGTCGCCCATCGGGTATGTCCGATCCCGATCGTACTGTCAAGATTTTTATCCTTCAGGTAATTTTCGAGTTCGTTTACACGTCCCTTTTTCTTGTAGATATTGAGACCGCCGTTCATAAGTGCTATTCCGGCACTGTCATATCCGCGGTATTCCAGCCTTTTCAGGCCCTTTATAATTACTTCATGGGCAGGCTTCTGGCCTACATATGCAACGATTCCACACATAATTTACTCTGTATTTGCGTCAGGAATGGTATAATACAATCGAATCTTCATGTTATCCTTATCGGCAATAAACCGTTTAAAGGAACGGTTTTCTGCCCGTATTTGCCCGGAAGCCGGATCAATATCAGACACGGTAATGATCACCTGATCAAATTTATTTCGTCCGGTTAATACCGATTGTAAATATAACGGAATCTCCACCCTGTAACCGTTGATGTCTTCATTATATTCCACATTAGACCGCGGGAATTCGGAAAAAACTTCCGGTATTACGTCATAATAGCCTGCTTCAAGGCTGTCTTTGGTGGTGATCCGGAAAGAGAGAAAATTCGGAAGTTCGAGGGCCGTTCCTTCGTCATCCTGTTCGCCGGCTATATCTTCAAAAAGAAGGACGGCACTTTGTATAATGGGATTGGCAACCGTATCTGCAAATAATTTGAAAGGCGTCATATCCATACTCAGGAAAAGGTTTGTGCCCGCCTGAACATATGCATAGCCTGTGTCGAGCTGAATTTGCTCATAGAATGAATTAATCTCATCAAAATCGGATCCCATCCAGCCCTGATCACGGTTGGGAGCAATGTTGTTGTAGTTAATCGTGCGGCTGAAGGCAAATTTTACTGATTTCTGTCGCAGGGTGTCATCTTCCACCTGGGAATAATAAACTACCATGCGGGTTCTGCCATCGAAAGGTGAATACCGCAGAATAGCGCTGTTGGTCTGCGGACTTCGAAGGTTGAGGCCCTTGAAGTAGGCTGCAAAATCGGTACTGCTGGAAAACTTGGAAGAACTGGTTGTGTCTGTCTTCATTTCCTGGAAAAACTGTTCGCCAAATGCAGGATCCAGCGTTACCCTGGTCATATAGATGTAGTCTCCGTTGGTGTCATAAAGGGATCGTTCATCTGATGAATCAGGCAGATTTGTATCGCTGAAATTCAGGTTGACGGAATCGGGATAAACAAAAAATGTTTTTTCCCCAAGTTTCAGGCCCACTTCCTGTGTGGAATAATTGAAATAATTTTTTTCAAATGCCTGAATTGTATCGGCCAGCTGGTAAACTTCAATACCCTGCTCGGTGAACAGCATCTGGTTGCCAGTCACGCCGTTAATCCGCATCTCAAGTACGAGCGAATCGAAGGAGGCGTCTGCCTGGAACCGTTTCCCGGGATTAACTTCCGGCAATAATACTTCCGAGAAGTGTTCCGCTTTAATAAAACCGAAGTTCTCGTCGGTGTAACTGCCGACAAGCATTGCATCCCTGGCGCGGGAAGAGATATCATCAACCCATACCTGCGATACGTAATCGCGTAAAGGTATTTCTACAAAAAAAATCCCCAGATTATTTTCAGGGGGTAATCCAATGGTATTTTCTTCCTCTCTGCACGAAAAAAATAGAGGGACTGATAAAAGCATCAGTCCCAGTAATCTAGCCCGCAAGTTCATTATATAAGTTGTAATAAGAGTCGGTAATGTTGTCGTCGTTTTCAATTACTTCAAACTTCTTTTGTTCGGTCATTTCTTCAAACGTACCGTTCAGGGTAGAATTGTCCTCGGCCTTAATAACGGCGTCTGAGAACTCCATACCCAGTTTGATGAATCCCATATAATCTGCAGTCTTCAGGTTCTGAAGCATGCTTTCTTCGATATCCATCATGCGCACCTTATCCAGCAGGTCTGTGCTGAATTTATGCTTAAACGGTGTATCATATACGGTGAAAACAGTCTTTGTGTTTTTGAATAACGGATCATTTTTATAGGTCGTCTTCAGATACAACGGAATCAGACTTGTCATCCAGTCGTTACAGTGTACGATGTCGGGAGCCCATCCCAGTTTTCGAACGGTCTCGATCACACCCTTACAGAAGAAGATAGCGCGCTCATCGTTGTCGGCATAGAAGTTATTTTCTTTATCATGGAAGACGGACTTCCTGTGGAAATAATCTTCATTGTCGATGAAATAAACCTGAAGTTTTGCATTGGGAATCGAGGCAACCTTGATAACAAGTGGTTTTTCTTCCTCACCAATAGCAATATTGATTCCCGATAGACGCACCACTTCATGCAACCGGTTCTTGCGTTCGTTGATTAATCCGAATCGCGGCACTAGAATTCTGATCTCCATTCCTTTTTCCTGCATTGCCTGGGGCAATTTTCTCACGAATTCAGCTACTTCGGAAGTTTTAAGAAAGGGATTAATTTCGCTGGCTACATAAAGAATACGAAGTTTTGACATATTAACGGGGGTTTGATTTGCCTTAAACAAGACACAAAAATACAAAATTTTCGCCGGTAATCCGCATATTGTATTTTGAAAAACCTACTTTTGCATCCATTTTACCGGCAATTGTCCCGTTCCTCATGGAGGTTTTTAATCAGATTGAGCCTATTCAGGAATACCTGCAAACGCAGCGTTTTAAGCACAGGAGCATTGGGTTGGTTCCTACAATGGGGGCGTTACACAAGGGCCATGTTTCATTGCTGAATGCCTGTAAACGAGATAACGACATCTCTGTTTGCAGTATTTTCGTAAACCCCACACAATTTAATAATCAGGAAGACCTCGCAGCATATCCCAGGCAGTGGGAGCAGGATCTTGCCATTCTTGAACAAGAAGGCTGTGATGCTGTTTTCTTGCCAGAAGAAAATGAAATGTACCGGGATAATCCGAGGATCAGGTTGAATTTTGGCGAGCTTGAAGAGGTTATGGAGGGTAAATTCCGGCCGGGACATTTTAACGGGGTAGGATTGGTCGTTTCGAAATTATTCCATATCCTGTCTCCGGACAGGGCTTATTTCGGCCAGAAGGACCTGCAGCAGTTTGCCATTATCAGGCAACTGGTAACGGATATGTCCTTTCAGGTTGATTTGATGTGTGAACCCATCATCCGCGAGGAGGATGGTCTTGCGATGTCCAGCAGGAATACAAGGCTGAATCCACAGGAACGGCAAACAGCCACAGCGCTGTACGCAGCATTAAAGCGGGGTGCATCCGCGGTTCTGGAAGGCAAAAATTTGGACGAGATCCGAAGGGATAATATGCAATGGCTTGAGGATCATGGTATTGTCCCTGAGTATTTTGAAATAGTTGATGCAGAAACATTGACGCCGCTGATGAACCATTTTGAGCGAAAGTCGGTTGCGCTATGTGTGGCAGGAAATGTTGGTCCTGTTCGGTTGATCGACAACATTTTAATTGAGAAGGAATAATAAAATGTATATTGAAGTATTAAAATCCAAGATCCACAGGGTGAAGGTAACGCAGGCGGAACTGCATTACGTCGGGAGTATTACGATTGATGAGGATCTGATAGATGCGGCCAATCTTATTCCCGGAGAGAAAGTGCAGATCGTGAATGTGAATAACGGTGAGCGTCTTGAAACCTATGTTATCAAGGGGAAACGGGGAAGTGGTGAGATTTGTATGAATGGTCCCGCGGCAAGAAGAACGCAGGTGGGCGACATTATAATTATTATTTCCTATGCGTCTATGGACTTCGAAGAAGCAAAAAAATTCAAACCAAGTATTATCTTTCCGGACGAAAACAATCAGCTTCTTCAATAATCCTGTATGAACCCAAGGATTAAGAATTCACTAAAGTATATCCTGATGCTGGCCATAACGGGTTTTCTGTTATGGCTTTCCTACACAAATATCGACGTTGCCGAGGGCGAGAGCCGGTGGGATTACATTGTATCTGTATGGGGGAAGGCCGACAAGCCGTTTCTTCTTCTTTCTGCCGTCGCGGCTCTTCTGAGCCATGCGATCCGCGCTGAACGGTGGAAATTGCTGTTGTTCCCCATGGGACATCGCTTTACGCTTCTGCAGGGTTTTATGTCGGTCATGGTGGGATATTTCATTAACCTGGTCATACCGAGAGGCGGCGAAGTGTCGCGTTGCTACAATCTATACCGTCTGAACAAGACGCCTGTTGATGTTTCGCTGGGTACAGTTGTAGCCGAGCGCGTGATCGATTTGTTTTTTCTGATCACCCTGATCGCCGTGGCGTTCGTGGTTGAACTTGATACACTCATGTATTTCTTCCGTTCCGAAGAGATTCGTGAGTTGTCAAATTCGGGTGAGGGTGGAAGCAATTTCCCTTATATGATAGCCGCAGGAGCTGTTATCTTCCTGATTGCTATTTATTTTATTATTCGCTACATCTTCAGGACCCGTCGTTATTTTGCACTCCGTATGGTTTCACATGCCAGAAGGGTGCTGCGAGGAATGAAAAGTGGCGTAATGAGTGTTTTCAGACTTGAGAGCCGGTTCCTGTTCATACTGTATTCGGTAGCGATCTGGGTATTATATTATCTGATGATGTATTTCGTAATGCTGGCGTTCCCGGAAACAGCTCATCTGGGTATTTTTGCAGCCCTTACAATATTTGTGATCGGGGGAATAGCGATGGCAATCCCTTTGCCAGGCGGGGCCGGAAGCTTCCACGTACTGGTGCCGCTGGGTCTCATCATGTTGTATGCCATCCCGGAAAACAAAGCGGGGGCATTTACATTTATTTTTCATGCGTGGCAAACTGTTGTGATAATTGTGACGGGAGCATTATCTTTAATAGGAAGCCAGCTAATGAAAAAATAACCCAATGTCCACCAGCCATAAAATTCTTACCACCGGGGAGGCGGACCAATTGATCAGGCAATGGAAAGGCGACCATGAAAAGATCGTATTTACGAATGGTTGCTTCGATATCATGCACGTGGGCCATCTTGATTACCTTGAAGCCGCACGTCAACTTGGTGATCATCTGATTATTGGTGTGAATACCGATGACTCTGTACGGCGACTGAAAGGATCTAACAGGCCAATTAATGATGCCTATTCCCGCACAAGACTACTCGCATCACTTGAATTTGTGGATGCGGTGATCCTGTTTGATGAAGATACCCCGTATGACCTGATCAAACGGGTTAAACCTGACATTTTGGTTAAGGGAGATGACTATTTGACAGAAAATATAGTTGGTGCGGATATTGTTATAGCAGCAGGAGGCGAGGTGAAGACGCTTCCTTTTACGGAAGGATATTCTTCCACTTCTATTATTGAAAGAATAAGAACCATAAATTGAACAGAATATGTTGTGGATCATTTTTATAGTTTTCGGGATTGCCAGTATGGCGATCAGTTACCGTCTGAAAAGTAAATTCAAAAAATACAGCAAAATACACCTGGAAAAGGATTTGTCAGGAGCAGAGATCGCCAAATTGATGCTCGCCGATAATGGGATACACGATGTAGAGGTGATTTCTGTGAAAGGTAAGCTTACCGATCACTATAATCCAGCGAACAAAACAGTAAACCTGAGTGATGAGGTGTATCACGGTCGGAGTGCGGCAGCCGCAGCTATTGCTGCCCACGAATGCGGTCATGCAGTTCAGCATGCAACCGCCTACAGCATGCTTCAGTTTCGGTCGGCAATGGTGCCTATTCAGAATGCGAGTGCGAAGATTATCAATGTAGTCTTTTTCATTATGCTTTTCGGCAGCGCATTTCTTGGCGCATTTGGAATTAACGTAGCACTGATAGTTTTTGTCGCCTGTTATGGAATATTTACCCTGTTTGCGTTCGTTACGCTGCCGGTAGAATTTGATGCAAGCAAGCGCGCCCTGGCCTGGATACAGGATCGCAACATTGTAAATACACAGGAATATGGTATGGCAAAGGATGCGCTGAAATGGGCGGCAATGACCTATGTTGTGGCGGCATTGGGTTCCCTGGCTACATTGCTCTATTACCTGTCACTGTTTCTTGGCGGAAGGGATTAATAATTTCACTAAAAAATTGTATTTTTGCGGGGCTTTTCGGAGCCCCGTTTTTTATTTATTCACGCTTAAAAATCAAAGAAACCTATGAATTTTGATCTTACGGAAGAACAGATTGCAGTGCGGGACGCGGCACGTGATTTTGCAAGAACGGAACTCTTGCCCGGTGTTATAGAAAGGGATGATAAACAGCAATTTCCTGCGGAGCAAATCCGTAAGATGGGAGAGCTGGGATTTATGGGTATGATGGTTGACCCAAAATATAACGGTGGCGGAATGGATACCGTTTCATACGTCCTGGCAATGGAAGAACTTTCCAAGGTTGATGCATCGTGTTCTGTAGCGATGTCTGTAAACAATTCCCTGGTCTGCTGGGGCCTGGAGAAATTCGGAACGGAAGAGCAAAAAGAGAAATATTTGAAGCGCCTGGCGACCGGCGAAATTATCGGAGCATTTTGTCTTTCTGAGCCTGAAGCAGGATCCGACGCTACCAGTCAGCGTACTACTGCCGAAGATATGGGAGATTACTACCTTTTGAACGGAACCAAGAACTGGATCACCAACGGTAGCAGTGCATCTGTTTATATAGTGATGGCACAGACCCATGTTGAAAAGGGCCATAAAGGAATTAATGCCCTCATTGTTGAAAAGGATATGCCTGGATTTGTTGTTGGAAAGAAGGAAGACAAGCTGGGTATTCGCGGATCAGACACACACTCACTCATGTTCACCGATGTAAAGGTTCCAAAGGAGAACCGGATCGGAGAAGATGGCTTCGGGTTTAAGTTCGCAATGACAACGCTCAATGGAGGCCGTATTGGAATTGCTGCACAGGCGTTGGGTATTGCATCAGGGGCCTATGAACTGGCACTCGCCTATGCACAGGAAAGAAAGGCCTTCGGGAAGAAGATTGCGCATCATCAGGCCATTCAGTTCAAGCTTGCTGACATGGCTACCCAGATCGAAGCAGCTAGAATGTTGTGTCTGAAAGCAGCATTTTTAAAGGATCAGGGAAAGGACTTTGCACAGGCTGGCTCCATGGCCAAGCTATATGCCTCAGAGGTTGCAATGAACGTTACTATTGAAGCTGTACAGGTACATGGCGGTTACGGCTATGTGAAAGAGTATCACGTCGAACGTCTGATGCGGGATGCGAAAATCACCCAGATTTATGAGGGAACATCCGAAATTCAAAGAATCGTGATCGCCCGCGGATTGCTTGACAGCTGATTATTTATTGTGTCAATGGTTGGAAATACTTTTCTGGGAATATTACAATATTCCTTAGAATAATGCAGTATTTGCGGAATTATTGTTTATTTTTATTGATATAACTGGGCAGTGTGATGGAAGACTACAATAAAATCATTGAATCATTAGGTATCAGATACCTGAAATCCAATAACATCATCGTTAACAGTCCGTTTCAAATCGTTGATTATCAGGAAACCGATAACGCCATTTTGATTCTGAAGCGTGGCAAACTTTTTTATGGTGAGGAACGAAATGAACTGAAGGAGGGGCATGCGTTGTTTATCCCTGCCGGGAAAATTCAGCCTATAACTTTCGGGGATCCGGCAAATCTGGATGCACAATTAACACAGGAAGAGTTTGGATACAGGCAGATGGAGTTTTTCCATACAGATGGGCGGACGGATGAGCATATTGTTTCCGACTTTTCCATGGTTGTATTCGAGACCAAGGTTTTTGATACGGTAAATTTCTTTTCTACGCTTGACATTCCTCCATTTTCCATTGAGAACCCAAAGGTGAATACCCTGATCTACGAGATCATGAAGGAACAGTCACAGGCACTTGTTGGTAGTCAGCGCATGATCAAGTTGCGAACTGAATTATTATGCATTGAGATTATTCGTCATATTTTGACGCGGCAGCTGTTTGTAGAGCAAATGACTACGAACAGCACATACTTCAAGGATCCCAGGTTGATCTCGCTGTTAAAATTCATCAAGGACAATCTGGATGGTGAGCTAACGAATAAGAGGTTGTCGGAAATCGCTGATGTTTCGGAGGACTATGTTGGTCAGTATTTTAAAACTTTAACCGGCATTAACCCGCAGGATTATATTGAGTATCAGCGCATGGAACATGCTGTGGACTTATTGCGTACCACAAAAATGAGTATCCGGGATATTGGGAGGGCCTGCGGCTACAAGGATACAGCTTATTTCTGCAGGAGATTTAAGATGATGTATGGCATACCGGCAGGAAAAATGAGAAAGCGTGAAACGCTAATGAACGTCTAACGTTCTGTTATTGGAATAGATTAATTCAGAAACCCCGATCATCAGGTCGGGGTTTTTTTCAAAGGCATTTCCCACAACGATTACATCTGCGCCTGCGTCCAGTACTTTTCGTGCTTTTTCCACCGTATTAATCCCGCCACCTACGATCAGTGGGAGGGAGATATTTTTTCGAACGGCAGAAATCATTCTGGTGGGGATGATTTCAGGAGCACCACTGCCGGCATCCATATAAATTGTATTCAGGCCCAGCATTTCACCGGCCATGGCTGTGGACGCGGCTACGCTGTATTTATCAGGTGGAATCGGTGCGGTATTGCTCATATAAGCTACGGAAGAATTCCGTTCACCGCTTATGAGCATATATCCGGTAGAAATTATTTCGAGTCCGCTGTTTTTAAGTATGGGAGCGGCAACCACATGCTGCCCGATCAGCAGTTCGGGGTTACGACCAGAAATGAGGCTCAGAAAAAGGATAGCGTCCGCATTCTTGTCGATTTGCATTGTGCTTCCGGGAAACAGCACTACAGGTGTGTCGGTACTCTCCTTAATTTCAGTGATTACTTCAGAAAGATTATTCTGCATGAGATGACTTCCTCCAACAAACAGAAAGTCAACATAACATTCACTCGCCATTCTGAGGATCGGTGCGAGTTCATTGGGGGTTTGTACTTTATCCGGATCGATCAGAACAGCCAGGGCTTTTCGTCCTGTTTCCAGATTATTTTGTAGGGTCTTCCGGATCGTCATCAGTTTCCATTAGGTTATCAATGTAGTCTTTCACCTTTTCCTTCGCGAACTTCATGCCGAGGATCGCCGCCTCTGTGAGGATCATTTTTCCCATGGTACCTACAACTCCCGATTTCTGGGGTGGATTCTCATAAAAATTCTGAGAGCCTGCAGATTCCCTAACAACAACTTTTTTTCGTGTAATTGCACGAACAACCAGGTAGGTAAGCAAAATGCCTCCTGCTACCAACGCTGCTTTTTTAGCGGTTCGTTTACCTTCAACAATGATCTCCTCAAAGTCATGCTCGAGTGCCTGTTGATGAATCTTCGACTGTCGCTTAAGTTCTTCCTTAGTCTTCATCCTTCGCATTTAAAATTCGATCCATGGCATTCGCAATTGCTTTTCTAAGCCCGAGTTTTTTGTGAAAGAAATATAAAATTACGAGCAGAAAGGCGTGAATTCCGGCAATAATAAGAGTTCCTGTATAATCGGAATTCAATGTATGGTTCAGGAACATGCCGAAAGCGAGACAGAGAAAAAACCATGTAAAGAACAGTAATATTGCCATCAGTACGGCCACCAGTAAACGGGAAACGATGGAGGAAACCTCTTCCTTTACTTCCAGTTTAGCCAGGGCGATTTTGGTTTCCACCAGGCCAATAATGTGCTCAATAATGGTCATAAATATCTGAACTGCCTCACGATTAATATAGCAGAAAATTAAATACTTTCCTGCAGTTTATAAAGCATAAGTCTATATAAGACGATGTGAATGGGAGTTGTTACTTTTTTATATCTGTTAATTGCTCATATTCAACGATTATTCCATGCTTATTCATTTTTTCGGTGCGTATGAGCAATTTTTCCGAAGCACTCAGATAGTATTTGAATGTAATTGAATCCAGTGCTTCGGGCTGGTAGTATTCTTTTTTGATAATGAGAACTGAATCGACCGTCATGTTCTCGTTTATTCTCACTTCATCAAGAATTTCTTCAATACACATTTTAAATTTTCCGCGGTTCTTCTCATCATCCCAGCAGAATCCCGGCTTGTTGATCAGGAAGAAGTTATTGTTGATGAAGATAATGTTATTATCCCTGTAAATGTCGTAGATATTACTTTGTGCCCCTTCATTACCTGTAATATTCATTCCCCAAATACGCTCCTTGCCTTTTCTGTTCACTTTTGCGAGGACGCTCTTTTCACTTTCCCGCCCGTCCTGCCATACGGTGTAAACAAGCTCCTCAACGACCGCTGTATCACGGTTTGTATAAATCAATGTGAACGGGATCAGAAAGAACATTAAAATGATATACATGAAACCCGTGATCCGGTATCTGGCAGTAAGTTCACCGAATAATTCTGCCAGTCGAATCAATGAACGACGCATGAATGGGATCGGCAGGAAAATTAGTACACCGATCACGTTAATGATAAGGTGAGTGATGGCAATACTTACTACCAACTCACTCTTGAACATAGCTGCGATAAAGGCGGTAATAGTCGTTCCGATATTCGCCCCCAGGATGAAGGGCATGATACCATCCATACGAACTTTTCCAGTTGCAGCAAACGGAACCACCAGGGATGTGGTTACCGAACTTGATTGTACGGATCCCGTCACAAGAATTCCCCACAGGAAGGATTTAAATGGCTGCTCAAATAAAAACAATCGCAGTTTTTCCTGTGATTCGCCCATGAGAATTTTTGAGATGATGTTAGACAGTATTTTGATCGAGCCAAAAAGTAAGACGAAGGACAGGGCTATACTTACAAAGGGCATTCCTATTTTTTCAACGATAACCTCAGTAACCGGTATCAATCTGAATAACTTAAAGCCTACATCTATTGATTCCTGTGCCGGGGATACAATACCCAGTAAAGAAGTGATTTCCTGTGCCAGGGAGGATATGAGTCCATAATAGTATTCCAGGGGGAATAGTATCAGAACCGTTAGAATATTGAAGAAATCATGGACCGTACCTGCTGCAATGGCGCGCTTGAATTCATCACGTTTGGCAATATATCCCAGAGAAACTATTGTGCTGGTGAGGGTTGTTCCAATATTTGCCCCCATGATCATGGGTACTGCATTGGAAAGTGTGATGGAGCCAGCGGCCACAAGGGCAACGATCATAGAGGTTGTGGTGGAGCTGCTTTGAATTAATGCTGTAACAAGCAGACCGATAAACAAGCCAATGAATGGGTTGGAAGTAGCGGTAAGGATCGACTCTGCAACCTCCTCGCCGAGACGGCCAAAAGATTCCCCCATCAATTCAATACTGAACAGAAATATGAAAACTGCCGACAGGATCACCAGGATCCGTATTGATAATGAATACTGAGGTACAGACTTACTCACAGGTCATGCCACTTTTCGGGTGTGAATTTAACTACAATATTATTATAGAATATTTAGTGAATTTAAGGTTTTGTAAAACCAGAATGTAAAAGTATATATTTGGAGCCTGATTAGGCCTAGAAGTGGTTCAAAAGACAAATGCCATTCAATTTATTAACAATTTGTTAATATTACATTTTTGTGAGTAATCACTAAGTTTATGCCTGCAAAACTGCACCACTTCAATGGCAGCAAATAAAGCGAATCAAGATGTAGAGCCTTCAGAACTCGCGAAACTGGTATATCAGATTTTCGATCTTGCTAAGGCGGAACGTACATTTCTGATTATTATCGGATTACTCGTAGTTCTCGTGGGTGCCATTTACCCATACCCTCAAATAGCGATGTGGGTGGGTTTTAGCCTTGCGGCCTACTCTGCAGTTGCCAACGACAGTATCCAGACCATTGGTACTTTTATTGCCTCCAACAAGAAAAGACAGTGGTACTTCCTCTGGCTTTTCATGGGCTTAATCTTTGTAGCCACCGTTGCGTATAGTTGGATAACATACAATGGAGACGTTACCTACCAGCGACTCGCCGTGAAAGGCTTCTCTGAGAGCCCAACAGAATTCAACTTCCTTCAGCTGGCGGCCCCGATCGTATTGCTTGTACTCACAAGGGCAAGAATGCCTGTATCAACTACATTTTTGCTCCTTAGCTCATTTTCAACAAAAAATGAAGCTATTGTAAGTGTGATTACAAAAAGCCTTGGAGGCTATTTTATGGCATTTTTTGCTGCCATTCTGATCTGGTTCCTTGTCACTAAGTATGCTCGCAAAGCATTTTCAGGAAAACCTTCAAATATATGGCTTCCGCTTCAATGGATTACAAGCGGTGCACTTTGGTCTTTCTGGATCATGCAGGATGCGGCCAATATAGCAATTTACCTTCCAAGACAATTATCCACGACCCAGTTCATCATATTTGCTTCTACGGTGTTTTTCGGACTGGGGCTGCTTTTTTACCTTAAAGGGGATAAAATTCAATCCATCGTAGACGAGAAGGCGGGGGTTTCGGATATTCGTGCGGCTACACTGGTAGATTTTGTTTATGCCGGACTGATCTATTACCTCAAGGTCCAGAGTAACATTCCAATTAGTACCACATGGGTGTTTATTGGCTTACTGGGAGGACGTGAACTGGCTATAGCCATCAATAAAAAGCGTCAGAAGATTAAAGCGCGGAAGAGCAAAAAAGCATTACGAATGATCTTCAAAGATGCGTCAAAGGCATTTATTGGATTAGTCATTTCCCTCTTACTTGCCTTTCTGGCCAATAACAAAATGCGGGAGCAAATTCTCGAATATTTCGGCTATTAAGCATTAATAGCCATCCAGGCCATCAACCCAATACCAATTTCCAGGGCAGCTTCGTCGATATCAAAGGTAGGAGTATGAACATAGCTGGTGATTCCCCGTGCTTCATTTCTGGTTCCAAGGCGATAAAAACATGCGGGTAATTCCTGGGAATAATAGGAAAAGTCTTCGGCACCCATCCAGATGTCCAGGTCGATCACATTATCCTTGCCAACATAGGCCTCTGCAAAGTTCCGGGCACGCGCTGTAAGTGCTTCGTCGTTCTTTAGGAAAGGATAACCGCGATCGATATTAACATCGCAAGAACCGCCCATGCCAAGCGCAATATGTTCTGCCATCTGACGAATTAATACGTGTGCCTTTGCCCGCCACTCTTCATCCAATGCACGAAATGTACCGGCAATTTCCACTTTATCGGGAATGATGTTCGTTGCGCCATTGGCGATAACCTTTCCAAACGTAAGTACAGAAGGTTTTTTCGGGTTTGCATTTCTGCTGATGACCTGCTGCAGTCCCACAATGATATGAGAGGCAATGAGTACCGGGTCTATTGCCATTTCTGGCAATGCACCGTGACCTCCTTTGCCATGGACTGTCAGGTAAATTTCATCCGCACTGGCCATGTACATGCCTGGTTTGAAACCAATCTTTCCTACCGGCATCAGGGGCATCACATGCTGCCCGAAGATATAATCCGGTCTGGGAGATTCCAGCACACCTTCTTTGATCATCAGTGAGGCACCACCGGGGTTTTTTTCCTCACCCGGCTGAAAGATCAATTTTACCGTACCCTCAAACTCATCCCGGAGACGCGAAAGAATCATCGCTGTTCCCAGCAGTGAAGAGGTATGAACATCATGGCCGCAAGCATGCATGATGCCTTCCTTTGTTGATTTATAGGGTACATCATTCTTTTCTGCAATTGGAAGGGCATCCAGATCTGCCCGGAGGGCTATCGTGCGGCTCGATGGGTTCCGGCCTTCGATTAGCGCTGTAACACCTGTTCCTGCAATGCCTTCGACAGGCTCCAGCCCCATGGATTTCAGGGTATCTGCCACGAAACGTGCCGTTTCAAATTCCTGGTAACTCAGTTCCGGATGAGCATGTAGATGACGTCGTAACCTGATCACCTCAGGGTGCAGTTCTTTCGCCAGCCCTTTTATTTTATCCAGTAATTCCATCAGGGTATCGGAATCTTATCAGGAATAATTATCGCCGTGGGAAATTTTCCTTTCAGATTCGCATAATCATGCTGTGCTTCGAGTCGGGAAAAATACTGACCAACCTTTACCTTGAAGCTGGGCTCGTCATAGAACAATTCAACTTCCTGATCGGGCAGCAATGAGATTGCTTTCCCCCTGATGATACGTGCCTCATCACTGCTGCTGCCTGTATAAATCTGAATGGTATATCCATCGACGAACTTTGTTTCAGCCTTATACTGATCACTGCTCTCCAGGACAGCATCCAGTTGATCCGTGATATCATTAGAAGGTGTAATTGCACCGTAATCCGCCTGAATAACCCGCTCACTTCCGACCGTATCGGCGGGAACCTCGTAGGTTGGACGGTGCACAGCCAGGTCCTCTCGATAAACTTCATCGTCAGAAGGCTTGGATGTAGACAGACTGGCACAGGACGCCAGGGCAACTAAAGCAGACAACCACAAAATGAATTGTATTCTCATCAGTCTTCTATAAGTACACATTTATTACTTTTAATATCTTCTTCAACCGTTTTGTATTTAACGTCTTTTTTCAAACTTCCGTCTGAATACTGTACGGTAACGCGATCATTTCTTCCAAAAACTTTATCGGTCTTGATGGGCATGGTCTTTTCGGCAGGCGGCCGGTTAGCCTGTGCGGCCTGATTTCCGCCACCGCTTAGCAGGGATCTGGACTCATCCTTCTGCTCCTTAAGCTGCTGGCGACGTTCCTTTACAGCACGTGCTTCACGAACTTCGTCTGCCTGCTGGACAGGGAGGTCAGCCTTCATCAAAAATCCGACAGTGTCTTCGTTCACGCGCGCAATAAATCGCTTAAACAATTCAAAGCCTTCAAATTTATAAATCAAAAGCGGATCCTTCTGTTCGTAAACGGCATTTTGAACACTTTGCTTCAGGTCATCCATTTCGCGCAGGTGATCTTTCCAGAGCTGATCGATAATGCCCAGGGTGGCCATTTTTTCCATGCTTCGGATCAGTTCAGCATTGTGCGTTTCCACACACTTCTTGAGGTTGGCAGCGACACCAATCTGTTTCTTTCCATCGGTAAAAGGAACCAGTATATTTTCCACAGTGGCGCCACGCGTTTCCTGAATGTTCTGCATAATCGGAAATGCCCGGTCTGCAACAGATTTGTTTTTGCGACGATATCCACCCAGTGCGGCTTCATACAGTTTTTGGGTCAATTCATCCTGCGATGAATTCTCATAATCTTCCCTGATGATCTCAAAATCGATACCCAGGACACCCAGTACAGTGATTTTAAACCCTTCATAATTACCCGGATTGTTCAGGACAATATCCTCACAGGTATCAAAGAGCATGTTCATAATATCCAGCTGCAGGCGTTCACCGAAGAGTGCGTTTCTTCTTCGCTTGTAGATTACTTCCCGCTGGGAATTCATGACATCATCATATTCCAGCAGCCTCTTTCTGATACCGAAGTTATTTTCTTCCACCTTCTTCTGCGCGCGTTCGATGGATTTAGTAACCATACTATGGGAGATCACCTCACCCTCCTGCAGCCCGAGGCGGTCCATAACCCGTGCCATGCGTTCCGGCATGAACATTCGCATCAGGTTGTCTTCCAGTGAAACAAAGAATTGGGATGATCCCGGGTCTCCCTGACGTCCGGATCGACCGCGCAGCTGACGGTCAACACGCCGTGATTCGTGTCGTTCCGTACCAATGATGGCGAGGCCTCCGGCTTTCTTGGATTCTTCCGTAAGTTTGATATCCGTTCCCCGGCCGGCCATGTTGGTGGCAATCGTAACAGTTCCCGGTTTACCTGCTGCGGCAACAACTTCCGCTTCGCGCTGATGTTGTTTGGCGTTCAGTACCTGGTGATCGATCTTACGCATATTGAGCATACGGCTCAACACTTCGGAAATCTCGACAGAGGTAGTACCCACAAGCACCGGACGTCCCTGGCTGGTAAGGGTAACGATCTCATCAACAACCGCATTGAATTTTTCACGCATTGTCTTGTACACCATGTCCTGACGGTCATCCCGGGCGATCGGGCGGTTGGTAGGAATAACCACCACATCAAGCTTGTAAATTTCCCAGAACTCACCGGCTTCGGTTTCTGCAGTACCGGTCATCCCGGCCAGTTTATGATACATCCGGAAATAGTTCTGAAGCGTAATGGTGGCATAGGTCTGTGTAGCATCTTCCACCTTCACATTTTCCTTTGCTTCAATCGCCTGGTGGAGGCCATCAGAATAGCGCCTTCCTTCCATCACACGTCCTGTCTGCTCATCCACGATCTTTACCTTACCATCCACAATGATGTATTCGGTATCCTTTTCAAAGAGTGTATAGGCTTTCAGCAGCTGGTTCACTGAGTGAATTCGCTGGGACTTTATAGAATAGTCCTTGATGAGCTCGTCCTTCTGCTTTACTTTTTCCTCGTCCGACAACTCTTCAGCCTTCTCCAGGTTGGCAATCTCGGTTCCGATATCGGGCAGGATAAAGAATTTAGGGTCTTCACCGGCTCCGGTGATCAGGTCAATACCTTTTTCAGTAAGATCAATACTGTTATGCTTCTCATCAATTGTGAAATACAGTGGTTCATCTGCCTCAGGCATCATCTTCTGATTATCCTGAAGGAAGAAATTTTCAGTTTTCTGAAGGATCTGCCGCATACCCGTTTCACTTAGGAATTTGATCAGCGGCTTGCTCTTTGGAAGTCCGCGATAAACCCGGAAAAGCGCTACACCACCGTCCTTTTCGTTTCCTTCGGCAATGAGTTTTTTGGCTTCGCTCAGGAATTGCTGAGTAACTTTCTTTTGTGCTTCCACCAACTTGGCGATACGCGGCTTCAGATCGTAATATTCATGTTCGTCTCCTTTGGGGATCGGACCTGAAATTATCAGTGGAGTACGAGCCTCATCGATGAGTACCGAATCCACCTCATCGACCATGGCATAGTGATGCTTTCGCTGAACCAGTTCCTGGGGATCCCTCGCCATGTTATCGCGCAGGTAATCAAACCCGAATTCGTTGTTGGTGCCGTAGGTGATATCTGCAAGGTATGCATTGCGGCGTTCGTCTGAATTTGGCTGATGACGGTCGATACAATCTACTGTCAGGCCATGAAATTCAAATATAGGCGCCATCCATTCGCTGTCGCGTCGTGCAAGGTAGTCGTTCACGGTAACGATATGCACGCCGCGTCTCGACAATGCATTTAAGAATGCCGGCAACGTGGCTACCAGCGTCTTACCTTCACCCGTAGCCATCTCGGCGATTTTACCTTCGTGTAGTACGATTCCACCGATTAGCTGAACATCATAGTGCAGCATTTCCCATGTTACCTCGTTGCCCGCAGCCATCCATCGGTTTTTCCAGAAGGCTTTTTCTCCTTCAATGGAAACATGTCCCTTGGTGGCGGCAAACTTCTTGTCTGCCATTGTGGCGGTAACTTCGATGACTTCATTGTCCTTGAAACGACGAGCGGTTTCCTTAACGATGGCGAATGCCTCCGGAAGAACTTCCATCAGCACATTTTCCAGTTCCTTGTTGCGGTCTTCTTCAAGCTGATCTATCCTGGCGAATATATCTTCCTTTTCCTGGATATCGAGCTCCGGCTGATCATCAATCTGCTTGTGCAGTTCTGCGATCTGATTGTCGATATCCTGCAGATGCTCATCAATTCTTCGCTGAACATCAGCCGTCTTGTCCCGGAGGCCGTCGTGAGTTAATGAACTGTAGGAATTGAATGCCTCATTGATCTTTTCAACCAGGGGCATTACCTTTTTAATATCTTTTTCCGACTTGGTGCCGAATATCTTTGCTATAAAATTTAACATGTTCTTCCCGAATCTTTTCTGCAACTGGTAAAGTTACAGGGTTTTTTGTTTTAATTCCTTTAAACTGTAGCCAAATCGACCTTTCCCGAAAACACGTGTTGTGCCGGCCCGATAAGGTAAACATCTGTAAACGTCTGATCGGTGTTTTCATTGAAGGCCACCTCCAGCTTTCCGCCCTTTGTTTTGATCTGAACGGGGCTTGCCATCGAGCGGAGTCCACAAGCGATAGCAGCAGCGGTTACACCTGTACCACATGACAGTGTCTCGTTTTCGACTCCTCTTTCATATGTGCGCACGAAGATCGACTGGTCTCCCTGTACTTCCACAAAATTGATATTCACCCCGCCCTTTTTGAAAGGATCACTATAGCGGATTTCCCGGCCTCTGCCAGCTACATCCACTGCTTCAATATCCTGCACGTAACGAATCAAATGCGGTGAACCGGTATCAACAAGCATACCATCTTCCAACGACCTGACATTTTGTACGTTTTGCATTCGAAGCTTCACAATACCTGCTTCATCGATTGACGCTTCATGAATGCCGTCGTAGGCCATAAACCGGCACGTATCACGGATCATACCAAGTTCCCTGGCAAATTTCACCGCGCAGCGGCTGCCATTTCCGCACAGGCTCTGCGAAGTATCAGGGTTGTAAAAGACCATCTCAAAATCACATTCAGGATGTTCCTGAATCAGTATCAGCCCATCGCTTCCAATTCCAAATTTCCGGTCACATAACCTGGGGATCAGATCTAATTGGTTGGGAAAAATTTTCTGACGGTTATCAATCAGAATGAAATCATTTCCTGTCGCCTGGTATTTTTCAAATATGATGGTCGGCATGTCTAAAAATAAAAAAGCCCCGGTTGGGGCTCAAATCTACTTATTATCTCGATAATTATTCAATTTCTTCAAAATCAACGTATTCTCCGCCCGTGAATTTCTCGCCTTTTTTTACGCCATTCTTCTCCGGCACATAATCAATATTCACATTGCCGTTGGCAGGGCGCTGATATGTATCCTGATGGTTGGTCCTGGCATATGGATTGTTGCGTGACTTATTCCCAACGGAACTGCCGGTCAACAATCGCATAAGAAAGCCTATGGCCCTGAAAAAGACGAGGAAAACCAATAAAGCGATGAACAGAAATTTAAACATAGCTGCTTATTTACCGGCCATGGCCGGAATCCTATAAGTAAAACCTATTTACTCAAATATAGGTTTCGTTCACCGTATATTTTAAGAAAATAGTCATCCATCAGATCATCAATGAAGTAAATAGCTTCACCGGTTGATTTCATTTCCGGACCAAGTTCCTTGTTAACATTCGGGAACTTGTGAAAAGAGAAGACAGGCTCCTTGATCGCATATCCGATTTTTTTCGGATTGAACTTGAAGTCTGTGACCTTTTTCTCCCCTAACATTACTTTTACGGCATAATTCACATAAGGTTCATCATATGCCTTACAAATAAAGGGAACCGTTCTGGACGCACGCGGATTTGCCTCAATGATATACACCGTGTCATTTTTTATGGCGAACTGGATGTTGATCAATCCCACCGTATTCAGCGCGAGTGCAATGCGTTTTGTATAGTCTTCAATCTGGCGGATTACAAGATCACCCAGGTTGTAGGGAGGCAGCACCGCATAGGAATCTCCGGAATGAATTCCCGCCGGTTCAATATGCTGCATGATGCCGATGATGTAGACATTCTCTCCGTCACAAATCGCATCCGCTTCAGCCTCAATCGCTCCGTCAAGGAAATGATCCAGCAGCACTTTATTACCGGGGATCTTTTTGAGAATATCGATGATGTGTGATTCAAGCTCTTTCTCGTTGATCACAATCTTCATACTCTGACCTCCCAGTACATAAGAAGGGCGTACCAACAGCGGGAAGCCGATATCCTTTGAAAGCTCAATCGCTGTTTCGGCATCCTCGGCCACCCCGAATTCAGGATACGGAATTCCGTTTTCCTTCAGCAGGGTGGAGAAACTTCCGCGGTCCTCGGCAAGGTCAAGGGATTCAAAATTAGTCCCCAGAATTTTTATACCGTATTTATCCAGCTTTTCGGCAAGCTTCAACGCGGTTTGTCCGCCCAGCTGAACAATAACCCCTACCGGATTTTCATGCTTGATAATATCAAAGATATGCTCCCAGAAAACAGGTTCGAAATAAAGCTTATCCGCAATATCGAAGTCTGTTGAAACCGTCTCCGGGTTACAGTTGATCATGATGGTCTCGTACCCACACTCTTTGGCGGCGAGTATACCGTGAACACAGGAATAATCGAATTCTATACCCTGGCCAATGCGGTTCGGCCCTGAACCCAGCACGATGATCTTTTTCCGGTCGGTTACCGGAGATTCATTCTCGTCGTCGAAGGTTGAATAGTAGTAGGGCGTCTGTGCTTCAAACTCTGCCGCACAGGTATCAACCAATTTGTAAACCCGCTTGATGCCCAGCTCATGTCTTCTGGTATGGACCTCACTTTCCCAGCATTTCATCAGGTGGCCCAGCTGCCTGTCGGCATAACCTTTTTCCTTGGCCTTCTGAAGTAATTCAGCCGGGATTGTTTCGATCGTATATTTTTCAATCTCTTTTTCGAGATGAATAAGTTCCTCGATCTGGTTCAGGAACCATGCATCAATTTTTGTTAGTTGCTGTATGGTTTTGAACGGGATACCCAACTTGAAGGCGTCATAAATATGGAACAGACGGTTCCAGCTCGGCTTTTCAAGACTGGTTAGAAGATCCTGCTGCTTGGTCAGTTCCTTGCCGTCGGCACCCAGTCCGTTACGTTTGATCTCCAGTGACTGACAGGCTTTTTGTAATGCCTCCTGGAAATTCCTTCCGATTCCCATTACCTCGCCAACAGATTTCATCGACAGGCCAAGACGACGGTCGGATCCCTCGAACTTATCGAAGTTCCAGCGGGGTATTTTTACGATCACATAGTCAAGTGCCGGCTCAAAAAAGGCGGACGTTGTTCCTGTGATGGCATTATTGAGTTCATGGAGATTGTATCCGATCGCCAGCTTTGCTGCCACTTTTGCAATCGGATATCCGGTTGCTTTTGATGCCAGTGCAGATGAACGGGAAACCCTGGGGTTGATTTCAATACCGATAATTTCATCATTTTCAGGATTTACGGCGAACTGTACGTTACATCCGCCGGCAAATTGCCCGATGGAGTTCATCATCAGTTTTGCCAGATCCCGCATTTCCTGGTAGACGGTATCCGGGAGTGTCATGGCAGGGGCCACCGTTATAGAATCTCCGGTATGTACACCCATAGGATCGAAGTTTTCGATACTACAGATGATAATGATATTACCAAGGTTGTCACGTAGTAGTTCCACTTCATATTCTTTCCAACCGAGGATACTTTGCTCAACGAGCACTTCGTGGATGGGTGATGTATGCAGTCCGTTGGTGAGCGCTTTTTCGAACTCATCCGGATTATCTACAAATCCTCCGCCGGAACCTCCCAGTGTATAGGAAGGTCTGATCACGAGGGGGAATCCTATTTCCTGTGCAATTTCTTTTCCCTGCAGGAAGCTTGTGGCGGTCTCGCCTTTACAAACGTTCACGCCGATCTCCATCATTTTCAGACGGAACTTCTCCCGGTCTTCAGTGGTTTCGATGGCATTGATGTCAACACCAATGATCCGAACGCCATAATGATCCCAAATACCGGCCTTATCGCAATCAATGGCCAGGTTGAGGGCCGTCTGGCCGCCCATCGTAGGCAGCACGGCATCAATATTATGGTTTTCCAGTATGTACCGGATGGATGATTTGGTAAGGGGCTTGAGATAAACATGATCAGCGGTCACCTTATCAGTCATGATGGTGGCCGGATTTGAGTTGATCAGGATAACTTCGATTCCTTCTTCACGCAGCGAACGTGCCGCCTGGGATCCCGAATAATCAAATTCACATGCTTGTCCGATAATAATTGGTCCGCTCCCGATGATAAGAACGCTTCGTATACTTCTGTCTCTTGGCATTTGTAGTGGTTAAATATGGAAAGATCAGGGCCTGAACAAATTGCCACAAAGTTATGTGAAAATGCCTATAATAAAAATGTGAATTCAACCTTATTCGATACTTTCAGATCAGTCCCCTTGCTTTCAGTTCAAGATACTTGTTGATCGTGTTCACAGTGAGGGCCTGCGGACTGGTAAGAATGGCATGAATACCGTAGGATTGCAGTTCTCTCACAATTAATTTCTTTTCGTAGGCAAGTTTTTCCGCAATAGCCTTATTGTAAATATCTTTTGTCTTGTAGGCTTTTCTATTGAGAATAGATCGCATTTCGGTATTCTCAAAGAAAATCGTAACCACCAGGTGGCTTTTCGCCATTTGCCTGAGATAGGGCAACTGGCGCTTCATGCTGCTCAGGCTCTCAAAATTTGTAAAGAGCAGTAACAGGCTCCTTCGGGTAACATCCCGTCGAACGCGGGTATAGAGCGCCGAATAATCAGATTCTTTGTACGCGGTCTTTTGGTTATAGAGCGTTTCCAGGATCAGTTTCATCTGTTTATTACGTCTGCTGGCAGGCAGCACAGTATTCACCCGGTGTTGGAATGTGATCAAACCGGCCTGATCATCCTTGTTGATTGCTATATTCGAAATCACAAGACTGGCATTGATGGCATAGTCCAGAAGGCTCATCCCTTCAAAGGGCATCTGCATGGTTCGGCCCTTGTCGATCAGGCAATAAACCTGCTGTGACTTTTCGTCCTGGTAATTATTCACCATCAGATCACCCCTTCGCGCGGTTGCCTTCCAGTTAATCGTTCGAATGTCATCCCCCAGCACATAATCCCGGATTTGTTCGAACTCCATGTTATGACCGATCCGTCGTATTTTTTTAATCCCCAGATCTACCAAACGATTTGTAAAGGCCATGATCTCATACTTACGCATTTGCAGATAGGAGGGATAGACCGGTACAATGGCCGCTGCGTCGAAGACCGATTTTCTTTGTACCAGTCCGATCTGTGAAGAAGAAAACACATTGATACGGCCAAAATCATATTCACCACGCTTAACCGGACGGAGGTGATATTCGATGACCTTGCTCTCCCTGGGCTTCAGGGATGCTTCAAACGAAATATCCCGTCGCTGGAACTGGAAAGGAATTTCATCGATTATTGAAATGTCCACCGGGAAAGAATAGAAATTTTCGATGTACAACCGGATAGGGTTTTCATCGCCGTTGGATAATTTTTCAGGTGTAAACCTTCTCGCCAGTACAGGCTTTCCGGGAAGAAAAAGCAGCAGCAGGTCGCCCAGTAATAATGCAGAAAAAATAAAGAAAAGTACCCTGGGAACCCACAGGCTGATGTCCAGAAAATGGGACAACAGAAAAATGAGTACCAGAATCCCAATGGTCTGGAAGAATCTTTTTCGTACAAAAAGTGACCCGATTTTCATCGTGGGATTTCGATTTTATCGATTACCTGCGCAATGATATCGTCAGCGTCGAAGCCTTCCATTTCTTTCTCCGGACTCAGAAGAATTCTGTGGCGAAGAATGGGTGGCGTCATTTCCTTGATATCTTCCGGAGTAATAAAATCACGTCCCTGGATTGCTGCATATGCCTTGGCTGTACGCAACATGGCTATGGATGCCCGGGGCGAAGCGCCCAGGTAAATATCCGGACTGTTACGTGTCTCATGAACAAGACGCGCAATATAGTTGAGCATATCATGTTCAACATGGATGTTGAAGATGGCATCCCTGTACTCTTTCAGCTGTTCCGATGAAAGTATTGGATTGATGCTATCTACCGGAAGCATATCTTTTCGTTGCTGATGTCCTTCAAGGATCATAATTTCTTCCTCCTGGGAAGGATATTCTATACCTATCTTAAAAAGGAACCTGTCCAGCTGCGCCTCGGGAAGCCGATAGGTTCCTTCCTGCTCGATCGGGTTCTGTGTTGCCATCACGAAATAAGGGAACTCCATAGGGTAAGTCTTGCCGTCCATTGTTACCTGGCGCTCTTCCATTACTTCAAACAAGGCTGCCTGGGTTTTTGCCGGAGCACGGTTTATCTCGTCAATAAGGATGAGATTGGAAAATACCGGTCCGCGCTTAAATTCAAATGAATTATCCTTCAGATTAAAGACCGATGTCCCCAGTACATCCGAAGGCATGAGATCAGGAGTAAACTGGATGCGGGAAAAATCGGCCTTGATGATCCGCGCGAGTAATTTTGCCGACAATGTCTTTGCCACGCCGGGAACTCCCTCGATGAGGACATGCCCGTCGGCGAGCAGTGCCACCAGGAACAGCTCAATCATTTTATGCTGTCCTACAATGACCTTTCCGATCTCGGCCTTGATGGCATCTACGCTTTCTTTAAGCTTTGAAAGATCGATGCGGTTTTCAAACATCTCGTTATTTTCCATTTCTCCTATAATTTGAATTCTTCGATATACCTGTTAATATTTTTTAACTCCTGTTCTGAAATCTCCCTTTTCATTTTGACATCCATGATGGCGGTCATTAAGGTTTCTACCTCTTCGGTGGAGTGTCCCGACTTGGAAGCGATTTTTTCATATAACGGCTTACCCTCGAGATTCTGGGGTAAATAATATTTTGTTCTCAGCTGGTCGAGGAAATAGCTGATTCGTTTATCCGCTATACTGCGATGATTTTTTCGTTTATAATACAGACTGCTGATCGTATTCACAAAGTCGACTGATGAATTGCGGAGTGGTTTGATCACAGGGATGGCCCGTTGTTTTCGTTTAGATTCCACTACCATATAAATGATGAGAGCTGCAAGCAGAATATAATAACCCCATGCCAATGCGGGCTCTTTTAGAATGTAGCGGAGCGGGGTTGCACTTTCCCTTCTTCCCTGCATGTAGTATTCAGCCCAGTGCAAGGGCCTGTCCGGCAGCATCGACAAGGTAGCGGCAGCAAATTCCCTGTTTTCCTTATAAAGTAAATATAGATTGGAGAAAGCCAGTGGTGTTGTATTCAGGTACAGGTTTCCATTGCCATGTGGCACGCGAACTGTAACGGGCTGGCCAAGGTCATTGGTGGCAACCACGTACATGGAGGCTGTGTCGATCTCACTAAACCTGCGATATGCATTGTTGCGCTGATAGGAAAAATCACCAGCGACAGGCAATGCCGGATTTACGAAATGAATATAGGAGGAGTCGCTGTTTTCCAGATTTTTCATAAAATCTGCGTCGAAAATATAGTCAGCGACGGTGAAGTTTAACGTGTCCTCCAGAAGCGGAGAAAATACATGGGCGCTTATAAGTACATTTCCACCTGAATAGACATGCTCCAGCATTACGTCAAGATCCTGCTCATCCGGATAATATCCGGTTGTAAGAATCAGCTGGTTGTTGCGAAGGGTGTCCTGCTGTTCATACATCGTGATGTAGGACCTGTCTACTTTTCCTGTCGGAAAAACATCAGCAATGACCTGATCAAGGATAAAGGCTCCAAACGGATTTTTGTCTTCGTGCGCCAGTGAAATGGTCCAGTTGATTGGTTTGGGATTAAAGATCTGGATGATCACATACAGAACGAATGCAAGCAACAGGACGATCAGGTATTTACGTTCTCCTCTCACGTGCGGATGAATTTTGCCCAGTTGTCGAATGTTTCACGAACCCGGATTAAGTGTTTTTCCTCCACATCAAATTCACCGTACCAGGCGTAATCAAAAAAGTAGCTCAGATCTCCAAAGCCGGGCTGAAGCTTTTCATCGGATAGTTCAGCCAGGTAGTCATGATTTGTTTTCCCTGGCTGCCAATCGATCTTCTGCGCGTCTGACAGCTTCTTTAATGCATGTAGGTAAATTAACCGGATCCCACGACGATACTGTCCCTGGCTGGCAGCTTCGGATATGAGGGATTCAAAATCAAGTATATGGATATTTTCCTCATGTACGCTGTAATCCAGACCTTTCTCCTTGTCGGTAACAAAAGCCTTCTGTGACCGCATCTGGATGAGTTTGTAAATCGCGTAGGATGCAGCCAGTATACAGATCGTATAAAGTATGATATTTACAATATTCACCCGTCCAACCTCAATACTGAATAGTTTCTGGAAAAAACGTCTCAGAGCATCTTTGAACATTTCCCAGAGGCTTTTCCCGGGTATGTTGGCCGCGGCATAATCAAAATCACTATCAGTTTGAAAGTCATGTATTTTCTCACTGTCTATTTGACGAACTTCTACGGGCGTTTCATCAACCAATACAAGAGAATCGGCCTCCTGTGCAGAAAGCCAGGAGGGTAATATCAAAAGAATATAGAGAATAGAAAATCTAATAATGTTCTTCATCCTCATCAGATGTATCCTGCTGTCCAAAGGTCTCAATTTTATTCATGAGTCCGCGTGCCTCCTTCAGTTCCACCAGGTTGAAATACTGAAATCCCAGTGCCAGCAGGGGAAATGCATTTAAGAGGTTGCTGGCAAGAAACGCAAGGCTTAGCGTAGTATAATTTGCGATCTGGAAGAGAAGGGAAGGCTCGGAAAGACCGGTTTCTTCGGCGGCATGCAATGTGCCAGCAAAGAAAGTAACGTACCATGGAATCATGAAAATGTATGAAACGAAACTTTGAATAAGTCCGGCCACGAAAATCAGGCCGAATGTGCTCCACCATTTGCCGCGAATCAGTTTCAGGGCTCGTCCGAAAGAGGTAAAAACATCTGTTTTGTCATATGCCTGAACGACAAATACAAGGGAGAAAGCAACGATCAGATAAATTAATATGATCCCCAGGGCTATTCCGGTGATAACCCCAAAAAAGGTGTTGACTTGTGAAAATGCCACGACCAGGAATACACCGCCCAGGTAAATTATCACAAGTGCTATTGACCAGATAACAAGACTGCCCAGTACAGTCCACATAAAGGATTTTACCCGCTGCCACACTTCCGAAACGGAAATATCCGTTGATTTCTTTTCATCATAGATGACAACATACTGGTACACCGTAGCGATGAGCAGGGTTCCGGCCACAAAGAGGAAAATCAATCCGGAAATAATCGGAATTCCCAGTCCGAACATATTTTCCAGCACAACGGGTGCTGTTCCGGGATCTGACAATGCGCTAAGATTCATGAGCTGTCCGTACCCATCTGCCATAAGTATGGCGCCCAGGATAATGAACGGACCAGAAATGAAAGTCAGGGCCTTGATAAACGGACGGGCATGCAGCCGGATAAAGTCGACTGAAGCACTCAGTTTGGCGCTGAAGTCACGCCTTTTATGGAGTTCAAGTAAGTTTCCTTGTTGCATTTTTAAAAATTTTTGCCGGATAGATAACGAAATAATAGACAATGAAGGTGGCCGACAGCAGAATGGTTAGAAGGCTGATGATCCAGGGCATTTGGGTATATCGTGTGAAAAATGATTCAATAAACCCTGCTGTAATGAAAATAGGGATCAGTCCGATAATTATTTTTAATCCTTTTTTTGCCCCGTTTTTAAATGATTCCAGCCGGGTATAGGTCCCTGGAAATATGAAACTATTCCCCATAACAAAGCCTGCAGATGCTGCAATAACGATGGCAGATAATTCGAGCGTTCCATGAAGCATGATCACCAGGAAGGCATTCAGAATGAAACCTTCCTGCGCCAGAAAAGTAAAGAATGCACCCACCATAATTCCGTTCTGAAAAAGAATCCAGCCGGACCCCAGTGCGGTGGCGAGCCCTGCGGCAAATGCCATGAATGAAACACGCACGTTGTTGAACGTAATAGCGAAAAACATGTCTGCTTCGTTCATATCTCCGTACACGGCAAGTGGATTGCCGTTCTCGATGTTTTCAAGTGTCATGTTCACATACCCATCACCTAAAATCAGGCGAACGAAGGTTTCGTCATTCAGGGTTGAAATTATACCAAGGCAAATAGCAATTGCAAAGGTTAAAAAGGAATAGAGCAATGGTTTCCGAACCTCATACATCAACAGAGGAAGTTCTGTTTTCCAGAAATAGACAATCCTTTTTCCGTCTTCCTGCTTACTGCGATAAATACTCAGGTGCAGCTTAGATGCCAGGTTATTCAGATATTGGGTTGTCTCACTTTTAGGATATTGGGTTCGGGAAAAGGACAGGTCGTCTGTCACCTGGATAAAAAGGTCAGCAAGCTGGTCGGGATTTGCATTGGATGCATTTGCAGCAACACTTTCAAACTCCTTCCATCGGCGCATATTTTGTTTTACAAAAGCTGCCTCTTTCATACCCTTATTTTTGATTAAATGGAAGCGGCATCCTCCACCGCCTGCCATACTCTGAAAACATTTTTGTAACAGATCTTTTCAATATCCTCGTAGCTGTAGCCTCTTTTCAATAATTCAGCGATGAGATTTGGAAACATGGAAACGTCCTTAAGCCCGACGGGTAGACTGTCGCCAACCCCGTCATAATCGGAACCAATAGCAACATGATCGATTCCGGCCAGCTCAACAACATGATCGATATGATCAGCCACTTTGGAAACATTCGACCAGAAATTATTATCGGTCATAAACTTTTGCCGGTAGGCATCCCTGGCTGAATCGCTGAGGTCGGGATGGCTCTCCATAAAATCCCCCAAATCATTAGAGACCTTTTGAGAATGTTCATCAAGAAATGTAGAGCCAAAATTGATTTGAATGACGCCATTTTCTTCACCGAGACGTCTGATCATGTCATCGGCCATGTTACGTTCAAAGCCGGGTGTAAAGTGGCGGCATGAGGAGTGTGAGGCGATAACCGGCACATCGGTAAGATCCATAACATCATAAAAGGTGCTGTCACTTACGTGGGAAATATCCACCATAATGCCAACGCGGTTCATTTCTTTAACCACTTCCTGTCCGAATGGAGAAAGACCATTCCAGAGCCGGGTGGTATCATAGGATGAATCGCAGATCAGGTTGTTTTTTGAATGGGTGAGCGTGATATAACGGATGCCCCGATTACGAAAATATTCTACATTGGAGAGGTTGTCACCGATTGGAGCCCCGTTTTCCATTCCCATGGGCAGGGAAATTTTTCCTTCAGTAAAATTCCTCCGCACTTCTTCAGGGGTTACAGCAAGGGCAAATTTCTCAGGATACAATTTCGTGATCCCTTCGACCATGTCGATCAGAGAATCAGCCAGTTCCTTGGCACCGCCTGTCACCTGGTATTCTGCCGGGATGTAGATCGACATGAAGGGTGCATCGAGACCGCCTTTTTTGGCACGTTCATAATCGAAATCACCTTCTTCCGTAGACAAAAGTATTTCTCCATCTGTTAGTAAATCAAAATTTGTCTCTTTAAGGCGGTAGGGCAGATCCACATGACCGTCTGTGATAATGTAGGCATGCGCAAGGCTATCGGCGATCGCCATAAGATCGGAGGCTTCCGTTGTGGCTGAGGTTTCGGAATTTTCTTTCGACTGGCATCCCAGCAGAAATAAAAGAATTAATAAAGTCAGGGCTTTGTTCATGGTTACTCGGATCTCATTGTATTTTTAAACCAAAGGTAATTATAAACCCCGGTAGGGTTACATTCAACTTATTTTCAAAATAAAGTTATTATTTTAGCCGCTTAACATAAATTATCGGAGAGGCGATTGAAAGATATATCCGGTGGAAAAAGCCGGTCAGGATGATTAATTTATTATGCAAACGATACAAATTCAGACCACTCAAAATGTTGGAATTCAATATGCCGTTGCGGGCCTTGGTGAAAGGATCGGTGCCTATCTGCTGGATTCGGTGATCATTGGGGCGTATGTTATCATTGTGATGTTTTTGTTGACATCGGTTGGCATAAATACATATTGGATCTTCATTCTTTTTTACCTGCCTGCGTTCTTTTATCATCTGATAAGCGAAGCGTTAATGGACGGACAATCCATAGGGAAAAAGCAATTCGGTCTGAAGGTAGTGCGGCTGGATGGTAATCCGGTCACCCTCGGCAATTATGTAATGCGGTGGATTCTCCGCCTTGTTGACATTTCAATTACGTCCGGGGCCGTGGCGTTGTTGTCAATTGCCGTTACAAAGGAAGGTCAGCGCATAGGTGACATTGCAGCGGGAACCACGGTGGTAAGACTTCGCGAGCAGCGTCCTGTACAGTCACACCAGGTAATCGAGCAGATTGACAGCGACTATGTTCCTCAATTTAAATCAGCGGCCAGTCTTCGTGCCGAGGATATCGAACTCATCCGGCAGGCGCTTTCAACATACAAATCTACCGGGAACGTCCAGCCGATCCTTGCCATCACAGAGAAAGTGAAGGAGCATCTGCAGATTGAATCAGACATGCCGCCCGTAACTTTTCTTTATACAATTCTGAAGGATTACAGTTACCTCAATTCGCAATAAATGGCATTGCCGGAATTTACCCTGAATCAACTTGCACTCAGGAACGGCCAGGACCGGGAGGAAATTTGGATCGCATTCAAAGGTCTCATCTATGACGTAACAAAATCCAGACTTTGGAAGGATGGCAAACATTACGAGCATTGGGCCGGACAGGATTTATCAGCTGAGTTCACAGATGCGCCTCATGACGAATATGTTTTTGATAAATTCCGGGTCGTTGGGCGTCTTATTTCGTCGTGAAGAATTGATCAATTGCGCTGTAACTACCTTAAAATCTTTATAACTTCAAGGCATGATATTGATCGCAGACAGTGGAAGTTCAAAAACCGCATGGAGGCTGAGAGGTCCTGACGGTGAGATTTCCCAGTATTTGACCGATGGATTGAATCCGGTTCATAAGGATGTTGAAGCGCTTGCCTCGATTTTGAAAGATCAGTTAGTGAGGGATTTGCCGGTAGAGGAAGCTCTGATTCAAGAGGTTTATTTCTACGGTGCAGGCTGCGTGCCCGGACTTCCTTCCGAACGATTAGCCGGTGTTCTGAAAAATTTATTTCCAGAGGCGCATGTGGAGGTTTCTGATGATCTGCTAGCCGTTGCCCGGGGGGTTTGCGGTCATGAAGCGGGTATCGCGTGCATCCTGGGCACGGGTACCAATTCCTGTTTCTATGATGGTCAGGAAATTGCTTCCAAGGTTCCGGCACTGGGTTATATTCTTGGTGATGAAGGAGGTGGGGCATGGTTGGGCAAGGAGCTCCTTGCAGCTTACCTGAGGAAGGAATTGCCGGCAGGAATTCATGATGCTTTTGTGAAGCGGTTTAATCTCGACAGGTCGCAAATTATTGATAAGGTTTATTCCGGTGGTAATGCGGCATTCTACCTTGCGGGCTTTAGTAAATTTATCTTTCATCACCGCGAGGATCCTTTCCTTTACAAGCTTGTTTACAGGGGCTTCAGTATCTTTCTGGAGAAGAATGTAAAGCGATATGAAAATTTTGAAAAGTATCCGGTGCATTTCAGCGGATCTGTCGGCTTCTATTACAGCACCATTCTCAGGAAAGCCGCGAGCGATCATGGCGTTTTTGTAAAAAATATTGTTGAAGGCCCTATTGCGGGTCTTACTCTTTATCACCAGAAATAGGAAATTTATGAGTATCACAGAGTCGAGCTCCAACTATGAAGACCTTGAACACATGGCTGTTCGGGATCTGCTTGTGAATATGAACAACGAAGATAAGACTGTGCCCCTGGCAGTGGAACGTTCGATCGATCAGATCGTGCCGCTGGTAGAGCAGATTGTGTTAAAGATGCAAGCTGGTGGACGGCTATTTTACATAGGTGCAGGTACCTCAGGCCGTTTGGGAATATTGGATGCTTCAGAGATTCCGCCAACCTATGGTATGCCCCACGGCAAGGTGATCGGAATTATGGCCGGCGGCGACGAAGCAATCAGAAAGGCAGTGGAATTTGCAGAGGATGACCAGCAACAGGCCTGGAAGGATCTTCAGGCATTAGATATATCCGATGCCGATGTACTCATCGGTATTGCGGCCTCTGGAAGAACACCTTACGTAATTGGCGGAATCCGGGAAGCGCGCAGTCATGGGCTGGTTACCGGATGCATTGTTTGTAACCCGGATTCTGAACTTGCCAGCGTTTCTGAATATCCCGTGGAATTGATCGTCGGACCGGAATTCGTTACCGGCAGTACGAGAATGAAATCCGGAACGGCGCAAAAGCTGGCATTGAACATGATCTCAACCTCGGTAATGATCCGCCTGGGACGTGTGAAGGGGAATAAAATGGTTGACATGCAGCTGAGCAATACAAAACTGGTCGATCGGGGAACCAGAATGATCATGGAAGCATTACAGATAGGTGTGGATGACGCCCGTGACCTCCTTGAAAAACATGGTTCGGTGCGTGCTGCTGTTAATCATTACCTGGATGCACGAAATTGAACCATATTACCGATGGCTGCAATATTATAACCCTGCCGAAGATGAGAGGTCTCCCTTCCATGGCAAGGAATATAATTTTGATGTTTACAGTGATACAATTTATGGTTACTACATTGATCCCTCCTGGGATTTTATGGGGTCTGAAACACTCTACATCAAGATACTATTTGCAGATTACGACCATCAGTTTGTAATCATTGAATTTATTGGCGAATGGAATGATACGATCAATAATGATATAATGCATTTGAAGCGGAATATTATTGATCACCTTTCTATGCAGGGCATTAACAAATACATTCTGATCGGCGAGAATGTCATGAATTTTCATGGTTCTGATGACTGCTATTACGAGGAATGGTTCGAAGATGTGGAAGACGGGTGGATTGCCGCGGTAAACTTTCCCGAATTTGTCAGGAGTGAAATGCAGCTCTATAACCTGGACAGTTACGTGAATATGGGTGGCACGCTTCAAATTGAAAACTGGCGAACTTTACCGCCTCAACGCTTTTTTGAGCGCGTGGATCAGCTCATCGTGCGTCGCCTGGGCTGATCTTCACCGGATTTTATTTCAGCATGCTTCGAGATGAGGTATTGTTTCCCACTTTTCACTTCTGCGCAGACGTACCGTGTTCGCCTCAGATTACCTTTTCTAAAGATCCTGTCCTGAAACTGAAATACCTCACCGCTTGGAATATCGTCGAGGTATTTTTTGGGTACCGGGTCATATTTCCCTAGTACCAGGGTTAGATTCGCATCGGAACAGGAAGATGCCTTGGGATTTTTCATGTATCGGGCGAGGGCATCGAGGACATCTGCCGGGACCATTTGGCGGCGTATCACAGGCTCAAGGAGGTGACTGAACACGGCCTTCCATTCTTGCCCGTGAGGTGCTGCTTTTCTGCCATACTTCTGAAAGGCTACCAGGTGTGCCACTTCATGAAGATAGGTGACCAGGAAGGCATATGGGTTAAGATCTAAATTGACAGAGATATAATGCTGTCTTTTTCCGGGATCATAGCGATAATCACCCAGCTTGGATTTTCTGGGTCGGGTGATCTTTAAGTGAAATGGGAATTTTTGCCAGAGGTGGCAGCAGTAGCTTACAGATTCTTCGGGGATGAATTTTGCAAGCCTGTTTTTATAATGCCGGATCTGATCTTCTGTCACACAGCGAAGAAACAAAAAAGGCTCCGAATTTCGGAGCCCTTTATGTGTTTTTTGCTAAGACTTAGTTAGTAGCTTCTTCCACTGCATCAGCAGCTTCGTCAGCAACTTCTTCAGCTGCTTCTTCCATGTCTTCAGCTGCTTCTTCCATGTCTTCAGCTGCTTCTTCCATTTCCATCACCGCTTCTTCTGCTGCTTCTTCTACTACTTCAGTTGCTTCTTCAGCTGCTTCTTCCATCTGATCAGCAGCACTTTCAGTCTTTGCTCCGCAGGCAGTAAATGCCACAGCGAACGCAATCGCTACAAAAAATGTTAAAATCTTTTTCATTGAATTCAGGTTTTTGTTTTAAAGGGGTCAAAGTTATATACAAAAACCCATATCAATCAACCAGATGTTATTTTTTTCTAAAATATAGTCGAATCGGGACGCCGGTAAAATCGAAGTGTTTTCGCATTTTATTTTGCAGGAAACGCTCGTAAGGCGCTTTTATGTATTGAGGAAGGTTGCAAAAGAAAGCAAAAGTAGGCACACTCCCCGGAAGCTGGGTGATGTACTTAATTTTTATGTATTTACCCTTTATGGCTGGTGGAGGGTTTCTTTCGATCTCTGGCAGCATCACATCATTAAGCTGTGAAGTGGCAATTTTTTTACTTCTGTTCTCATTGATCTGGATGGCAAGCTCAATGGCCTGGAATATCCGCTGCTTCCTGATCACCGAGGTAAATATGATCGGAATGTAGTCGAGAAGTCCGAGCTTGTCCATGAGTGCTTTCTTATATGCGTCGGCCGTCTTACTGTCCTTTTCGATAAGGTCCCATTTATTCACCATGATCATGATACCCTTATTGTATTTGTTGGCCAGACTGATAATGTTCATGTCCTGCGCCTCAAGGCCTCGTTCGGCATCCAGCAGAATGATGCAAACGTCACTGTCCTGCAGCGCCTGCAGTGAACGGAGTACGGAATAAAACTCAATATCCTCCTTAACTTTTGATTTCTTACGGATCCCTGCAGTATCTGTGAGAATGAAGTCGTTACCATAGAGTTTGTACCGCGTATTCACGGCGTCACGCGTTGTTCCTGCTTCATCAGTAACGATCGTCCGCTCCTTGCCCAACAGGGCATTGAGGAATGACGACTTTCCAACATTCGGACGGCCAAGGATTGCAAGCCTCGGAATACCTCCATCGGGGTCCTCTTCACCTTCGTCAAATTCTGCCACTACCTTGTCCAGTAATTCTCCGGTTCCGGAGCCTGTAGCCGCTGAAACCGGATACACTTCACCCATTCCCAGTTCATAGAATTCAACCGATTCGTGAATTCGCTCCGTAGTATCAGCTTTGTTGGCCACCAGGAATACGGGCTTTTTAGATGCCCTCAGCACATTGGCAAAATCCTTGTCAAGATCTGTGAGTCCCGAATGGGTATCTACCATAAATATGGCGGCAGTACATTCTTCCAATGCAATTTCAACCTGTTTCCGGATCTCACTTTCAAACTTGTCTTCAGAACCGGTAACATATCCTCCCGTATCAACCACCGTAAAATGTTTTCCGGTCCATTCGGCATATCCGTAGTGACGGTCACGGGTAACACCCGACTCATCATCCATAATGGCCTTTCGTCTTTCTACAAGACGGTTAAAAAGTGTTGATTTACCGACATTCGGCCGACCTACGATAGCTACAATATTTGCCACAGCGAAAAGTTCAATTATAATTTAGCTGCAAAGATACGAGGTTTATTTATCTTGTCGCGAAAGAGTTCAAATGAAGCTCAAGTTTCTCGATACAATTCAGAAGGCATTTGATAAGGCGTTGCTCGTTGAAGTAGATTTGGATTCAATGAATTACATCATTTTTTCAGATCATCATAGGGGGACAGGTGATCGGGCCGACGATCATCGTTTTGCTTCTGCGACCTATGAGCAGGCGTTGTCGTATTATGAGCAGTCTGATGCCACCCTGGTATTACTGGGTGATGTGGAGGAGTTGTGGGAGAACCCGATACACTCAGTTCTTGAATACTATCAGGAAATCACTTCACAGGAAATGAAATTCGATGAAGATTCCAGGTATTTGCGAATTTGGGGGAATCATGATGCCGAATGGAGGAGCAGGAAATTTGTAAAGAGATATCTTGGCTCTGAACGACCGGCCCATGAAGCTATTAAGCTTCAGGTCATGGACGAGGGGAGGTTGCTTGGTCATATTTTCCTGATACACGGGCATCAGGGTTCTACATTTAGTGATGAATATGCTCGGTTCAGCAAGTTCTTTGTGCGTTATTTCTGGCGTCATTTTCAGCGGATCTTTAATAAACCACTTGACACAGCGGCTACCAGTACGCGTATGAGATCAAAACATGACCGCAAATATTATGGATGGGCCAGGGGGCATAATCATGATGTAATTGTTATCACCGGGCATTCACATGAACCGGTCTTTAATTCATTCACCTATGCCGACCGGTTGCGGGTCGATCTTTCCAGGCTCAGCGAAAAGGAACGGGCAGGAATTCTGACACCACGGGAAGCTGCTTCACTGGATGAGGTAAGGAAGCGCACTGACGCATTGACAAAGCATGACGCCACCCTGCTCAACCCCGGGGGCCGGGCCATTCCCTGTTATTTCAATACCGGATGTTGTTCCTTTAGTGATGGTGAAATTACGGGGATCGAAATCGTGGATCGGGAGATACGACTGATCAAATGGACCCCGGACGGACAGCGTAAGATCATTCAGAAGGAGCGACTGAAGAGGATTTTTGAACTGCTGGACCTGGATGCGCAGATCACTTCTGGTACTGAGTGATCATTGCTGATAGCCAAATCCCTTTAGCATGCGTTGTTTTTTTCGCCAGTCCTCTGCCACTTTTACGAAGGTTTCCAGGTGGATCTGCTTCCTGAAAAATTTCTCAAGTTCCTCACGCGCCATGATCCCTGTCTTTTTTAAGGCATCACCGCCCTTTCCGATCAAAATTCCTTTCTGACTTTTTCGCTCGACATAGATCAAAGCCCTTATGCGAATAATGGTTTCATCTTCCAGAAATTCTTCGATCTCTACCTCGGTTGAGTAGGGAACCTCCTTTCTGTAATTCAGGAATATCTTTTCACGGATGATCTCGGCAGCGAAAAAGCGCTCCGGCCTGTCGGTGATCTGGTCCTTTGGGAAATAAGGAGGATGCTCCGGCAAATAGGAAATAATCGCATTAAAAACAGGTTCGATATTAATTCCTTCCTTTGCCGAGATCATAAAATATTCCTCTGCATCCACTGCTTCCTTCCAGTATTCGAATTTATCCTCGGCCTGCGTGCCCTTTGCCTGGTCGATCTTATTCATCACAAGTATGACGGGCGCCTGAATTTGCACAAGATTCTCTGCCAGTTTTTCATCGTATGTATCATACAGATCGGTCACAAGCAACACCACATCTGCATCCTCGAGTGAAGATTTGACAAACCTCATCATGGATTCCTGCAGTCGGTATTCAGGCCGGATAATACCCGGTGTATCAGAATAGACAAGCTGAAAATTCTCACCGCTCAGGATTCCCATGATACGATGCCGGGTGGTCTGGGCTTTGGAGGTGATGATGGAAAGTCGCTCTCCGATCATCTGATTCATCAGGGTGGATTTACCCACATTGGGCTTACCTATGATCGCGACAAATCCAGCTTTGTGATGGGGACTGCTCAATTTTGTTTTTTATCTAAGTTAATCGATCGGATTTTAATTTAGGTAAAAATGGCATAAATATTGGGGGTATTTAGTAGAATAAGACTGTCATGAAACCACCGTTTTATACCCTTTTATTATTAGCCTCAGTGTTTATTTCCTGCACAACAGCCCGGCTTGTTCCTTCGGGGTATACAGTGAACGAACCGGCAGAGACCATTTCATTTGTAAACGATGGCATGGCTGAGATTTACCTGGAACACATCCCGGATGATTCCAAACAAATGGTATTCGATCTAGACGTTTGGAATACCAGTGAAGATTTTCTGACGGTTATACCTCAATCTGCCATGATTTTTGGCTCCGATAAACCCTTTCCTGTTCCGTCTGAAGGCGATGCATTTCAACAGGCAGTGGCGGTGGCTGGGAATGTGGGGAAATTTGCGTCTTCAAAGGAAGACGTGAACGCTTTTTTTAAGAAGCGTCTGCGGTCTCAGCAAGCCGCACAGATTGCGCTGCTGGTAGTGGGGGTAGCCCTTGCAGTAAATGATGCCGTTCAGGATTCAAAAGACAGCCGGAAAGAATTCTGGACCCTGCAGGATGAAAGACGTATGGCTGCCCGCGATGTAGCTACATTTACAGGATTGATGACGGTTGATTTTCTTGGACAAGCGCTTGAAAATAAGAATTTGAAAGTCAGTGAAGACCTTGCCTACCTGCCTGATGAATATCTGCATCAACAAATATTATATCCTGACGCTCATATGCGGGGGAAGGTATTTTTCAAATACTCACCGGAATTCAAATACTACCGAATCATTCTACCTGTGGAAGGAATCAATTATATTTTTGATTTCAGGAAACCTATTGCTGAGGAGAGAAGGGCGTTGAATCGCCTGAAGTAACAGATTTCTCCATCTGGGAGTGCGCAAAATTATTTCATTGACAGTGGTTTTTTCGGCTGACGCGCAAAATAAAGTTTGCTTTTCAGCCTGTTCAACATTATTATCTTTTGCGTAGCCGGTTGTTTGCTCTTTTGCATTTTCGTATATTCCGATACTTGTTTTAACACGAATCCTGATTGCCGGTTGAATTGGTGGGTAAGAAAAGCGCAGTAGTGTTGTTCTGAAATTCGATACCGGCCGGTCTTAATAATTACGACTATGCCAATTTACATGGACCGACATGAGGTGCCTGACAATATTCATGCAGAACACGTTGCTCAAATGCATCAGGCGGATATGAAAATTCAGCATCTGTACGGATGCAAGGGTCTTACCTATTGGTGCGATGAAAACAGAAAGACAGCTTTTTGTTTAATTGAAGCGCCGAATAAAAAGGCGTTACAGGATATGCATGATCACGCACATGGGGCAATCCCCCACCAGATTATTGAAGTGGATGATCGTTTGGTGGAATCTTTCCTGGGAAGGATCGAAGATCCTGAAAACACATCGGGAACTGAATTGAATGTAATTACCGAATCTGCTTTCAGGTTTATTATGGTGATTAGTTTTGATAAGAACCCCAGCCTTTTCACCGGAACACAATCTGTACGGGAGTGTGCGAAAATTATTGAGCAAGTTGCAGGCCCTTTTCAGGGCAGTGTTGTGGAAATGAGTACTGCCGGTGTTATGCTGTCCTTTGCCACCGCCAGGAATGCTGTGAAAGCAGCGGTTTCCACTCATGCTGAGCTGAAGAAGTATCTTGAAAACAAAAATACGGACAATATACATTGTACCATAAGCCTGAGTGCCGGATCTCCTGTAACCGATAAAGATGAACTTTTTGGAGAAACCATAACGCTTGCACGACGTATGTGTATGGCTGGAGAGAATTGTATCCTGGTTACCGCAGAGGTTAAATCGTTATATGAGGACGAAACGCTTGAAGATTTCCCCAGGCACGGCTTCATTACAACACTGCGTATGATGGAGATTGAATTCCTGACAATGCTCATGGATTATACTGAGCAGTCCTGGAATGAAACGGAATTCAAAATTACCGATCTGAGCAAAAACCTGGGATACAGTAAATCTCAGTTGTACAGAAAGATTGTTTCACTTACCGGGCAGTCTCCTAATACCTTCATCAAGAAGTTCAGGCTTAAAAAGGCCCTCGAGTTAATCGAAAGTACGAGTCAGAATATTGCGGAAATCGCTTTCGATACCGGGTTTAACAGCCCTTCCTATTTTTCCAAATGCTTCTATGAGGCATATGGAATCCTTCCTTCGGCCTATGCCAAAAGGCTTGCGGAAGTGGATTAATGCATCCCATAAACCTGTCCTGCATCATAATTAGGATTCTTTGAATCAAACGTAGCATCCTATCTTTTAAGGTTCAGATACCTTGTGGTAAATAAAAAATTACCAGCATGATAAAATCTGAACTACAAATTGATGAATCCCTGATCCTTGAATTAGCTTCCAGGCTCAGGGGAAAGATTGTACTTCCCGATAGTGAGAATTACGCTGATGAACGGGAGGTGTATAACGCGATGATCGACAAGCATCCAGCTATGATCATCAAGTGCGTAGATGTCGCCGATGTGATCCACTCGGTGAATTTTGGAAGAGAACATGATTTACTGGTCGCCGTGCGTGGCGGGGGGCATAATGGTGGAGGACTTGGAATCTGCGATGATGGAATTGTTATTGACCTTGAGGGATTAAAATCGGTCAGGGTGGATCAGGCAGACAACACTGTTCGGGTAGGCGGAGGTAATGTTTGGGGCGAGGTTGATCACGCCACACATCCGTTCGGACTTGCCGTACCGGCAGGAATCATATCCAGTACGGGGGTAGGCGGACTTACCCTGGGAGGGGGAGTTGGATATCTGAGCCGTAAATACGGTCTTACCATTGATAATTTGCTGGAGGCCGATATGGTACTGGCCGACGGCTCGGTCATTACCGTAAATAAGGATAAATATCCGGATCTTTTCTGGGCTATTCGCGGGGGCGGCGGCAATTTCGGAATTGTTACCTCTTTTAAATTTCAGGCACATCCGGTGAAAACTGTATTTGGCGGACCAACACTATGGCCTATCGAACAAACCGAAGAGATCATGGCCTGGTATCACGAATTCATTCAGAACGCTCCTGAAGATCTGAATGGGTTTATTGCCACAATGGTTATTCCCGGACCTCCGTTTCCGGAATCACTGCACAATAAACAGTTTTGTGGAATTGTATGGTGTTATACAGGTGATGAGGCGACAGATGCGGAAACATTTGCACCGATTCTCGCTAAAAACCCAATTTTTCAGCATGTTGGCCGTATGCCATACCCCTCAATCCAGACCTTATTTGATGGGATGATGCCTCCGGGTTTGCAATGGTACTGGCGCGCTGATTTTTTCAATGAGATCGGACCGGAAATCAGCAAAGTACACCGTGAATTCGGATCGAAAATTCCAACTCCTTTGTCTCAGATGCACCTCTATCCAATTACCGGAGCGGCGGCACGCCCTGGGAATGAAGACACGGCCTGGGCATATCGCGATGCGAAATATTCAGGAGTGATCGTAGGTGTGGATCCGGATCCGGGAAATGCAGAACTGATTACTGACTGGTGCAAGGATTACTGGGAAGCATTGCATCCCTATTCTGCCGGAGGAGCCTATTCCAACTTTATGATGGACGAAGGGAATGACCGGGTCCGCGCGAGCTTCCGTCAGAATTATGACAGGCTCGTACAGATCAAAAAGAAATATGATCCGGAAAATCTGTTTCGAGTGAATCAGAACATTAAACCTTAATTGAAAAAACGATGAAACTAAAACGAATAATTCCAGTCATTTTTATTTTGAGCCTGTTCAGCTTTATTGCCCAGGCGCAGAATTCTATTGCGTTAACGGCCAAAAGTAAAATGCTGGAATGGGGAGAGTGTCCACCTTTCATGCCAGCCGGCTGTCAGATTGCAGTTCTTCAGGGAGATCCTTCCAGGGGCAATTTTGATGTATTTTTCAAGGTTCCCCCGAATTATGATATCCCCAATCACTATCATACCTCCCCGGAGCGGATGGTCCTGGTTTCCGGAGAACTGCATGTCACCTATCAGGGCGAAAAGACGAGCGTAATGAAAGTGGGAACATACGCCTATGGTCCTGCAGAGAAGCCACATGTTGCTACCTGCAAAGGTGGTGATCCCTGCGTGATCTTTATTGCTTTTGAAGATCCGCTGGATGCATTCCCCTTTGAAAGCGTAGAATAATTGCAGTTCACGTACTGCAGATTTTTCAAGGAGAAGACAGCCAACCGGCTGTCTTCTTTATTTTCAGGAGGACTATCCAGCCCATAGCGAACGGGTTTACATATCCGTTTAATTCCTTATCTTCCCGATTCAACCATCAGAATCAGATTGAGTAATTCCCTGAAGCCAGAATCGGAAGAAAAACTACCCAGAACATTAGGGATGTGGGGTATCTGGTTGCTGGTGGTAAACGGACTTATCGGTGCGGGGATTTTTGGATTACCGAGCGGAGCGGCTGCCCTGGCCGGGGAATACAGCATATTTATTTACCTTTTTTGTGCGTCCTTGATTCTTTCGGTGATTTTCTGCTTTGCAGAGCTAGCCAGCTATTTCAGGGGAACAGGAGGACCTATTCGTTACGCGACAACTGCTTTCAATCCGTTCATGGGTTTTCAGGCTGGTTGGCTTTTTTATATAGCCCGCGTGGTTTCATTTTCAGCTAACAGCGTGCTCCTTGTAGACAGTATTGGATACTTCTTCCCGTCGTTGGCCACGGGTTCGTACAGACTTGTTCTGCTGGCTTTGATTTGCGGGTTGCTTACGCTGGTAAATGTGCTGGGTGCCGTAGGTTCGATACGATCGCTTGCAGGCGTCACGTTCGTTAAATTTTTCGTTCTGATTCTGCTTGTTCTCACCGGCATATTTCTGTACGGAGGGAAAATCATACCATCCTTTAATTCCCCATTACCGGAGATTAATGACCTTGGTAAGGCAGCATTGCTCCTGATCTATGCTTTTGTAGGATTCGAAGGGGGAGTAGTCAATGCCGGGGAGGCTAAAAATCCGGTAAGAGATATGCCCCGCGCACTGTTGCTTGGCATCGGGATGGTAACGATTCTTTACATTCTGATACAGGCGGTGAGTATGGCAGTTGTACCAGACATTGCCTCCACAACAACTCCATTGCTGGATGTTGCAAACGGGCTGATGGGAAGCGCCGGGGCGGTCATTTTAATGATCGGAGTGGTTGCCTCGGTGGGGGGAAACCTGATAGCCGCCATATTCTCGACACCCAGGTTAACCTATGCACTGGCGAATGACGGACATCTTCCGGGCTGGTTTGGAAGGGTACATCCGAAATTTCTGACACCAGCTAATTCGATTATCTTTTATGGTGTTTTATCCTTTGTTCTGGCGGCTTTTGGTTCCTTTATCTGGCTGGCAGCATCTACGGTATTGTCAAGACTATTCCTTTATATCATTTCCATAGCATCCATTCCAAAATTGCGTAAAACGCGAAGTACGCCTGAGAGTTTCAAACTTCCATTTGGCTACCTTTTACCAGCTATCGCCATTCTGGCATGTGTCTGGCTGATGTTCCAGGTTTCCTTTGATTCAATACTGGCGACCATTGGATATGTGGGTCTGGGCACAGGATTGTACCTGGTGAGAAGATATTCAGCTGAATAGTATTTCATGCAACCTTTTTTACAGAAATCAGTCTGTATAATAAAGACCCAACCCAACCCATGTTTACCAACTACCTTAAAATCGCCTTACGGAATCTTCGTAAGTACAAGGCATATGCATTTATAAATATTTTCGGATTGGCCATTGGTATGGCTGCAACCATTCTTATGCTGCTGTTTGTTCAGAATGAACTGAGCTATGATAAATACCATGAGAAATCAGATCGGATTTATCGGGCATCGCGCGAGTGGGTGGATGATAAGGGAGTAACAGCGTTACACCTCGGTCACCTGGCACCACCTTTCAGTCCGCTCCTGAAGAATGATTTTGAAGGGATCATCGAAGAATCCGGACGGATCACTGAAGCAAGGGGAACGCTTGTCGAAGCGAATGACAAGAAATTCGAGGAGGAGGATTTCTTTTTCGGGGAAAACCAAATCTTTTCCATTTTCTCCTGGGAGTTTGTGGCCGGTGATCCCGCTCAAGCCCTCAATTCTCCCAATGGCATCGTGATCACAGAATCAGCAGCGCAACGATATTTCGACCGTACCGATGTGATGGGTGAGGAAATGATATTCAATAACTACGGCATGTCATTCCCCTTCAAGGTGACAGGAGTTGTCAAAGATATTCCTGGAAATTCCCATTTCTCCTGGGAATTCATGGCGTCCTTCCGGGCAGTGGAGGAAGCATTCGGAAGGGAGCAAATGATGCAGAACTGGGGCAGTAATAATTATTCCACCTACATACTGATGGAGGAGGGAAAAGATATTTCGGTGCTTGAATCGGGAATCCCTGATTTTTTTGACAGGCACCTGGGCACCAGTAATGACGGTGAACCCGCCAGTACGTATAACCGCCTCCACTTCTGGCCCTTGACAGACGTTCATCTCTATTCTCATCTTGATTCAGAAATTGAAGCCAACGGAGATATCGCCTATGTGTACCTCTATGGGATCATCGCAATGTTCACACTCATTATTGCCTGTATTAATTTTATGAACCTGTCGACCGCCCAGTCTTCTCAGCGAAGCCGTGAAGTAGGAATGCGCAAAGTGATGGGGGCAATGAAAGGCGGACTTGTACGGCAGTTTCTCACTGAATCTGTTGTGTTTGCATTGCTGGGGTTGATTTTTTCGTTTGTGATAATCTTCCTGGTACTTCCTTATTTCAATGAATTTTTCCAGCGGCAGATTACCATTGACTTTACACAAAATTCCTTTCTGTGGCTCCTTCTTTTCGGGATTGTACTTTTCGCCGGGATTCTGGCCGGACTGTACCCGGCATTCTATCTTACGAAATTTCAACCGGCAAGTATCCTGAAAGGAGGAGGTCAAAGTCCTTCAGTGAAACTTTCAATCCGGTCTGCCCTGGTGGTTTTTCAATTTTTCATTTCCATTGTGCTGATCATCGGTGTGGGAATGGTGAGAGATCAGCTGGATTATGTGCGGAGTAAAAACCTTGGTTTCGATAAGGATCATATCATTGTTCTGCCATCAACCGATGAAATATACGAGCGGTTTGGCGACGTGCAGCAACAATTCCTGCAGCAGCCCGGAATTAATTCGGTAAGTCTTTCCAGCCGCGTGCCATCCGGACGATTGCTCGATTCGCAGGGAGGTGAAGTGGAAATGGACGGTGAGATGAAAGTCCTTGATGTTCGTGTAGCGGATATTCATGTGGATTTCGATTATATGAAAACCTACAAAGTGCCCTTTGCCGCCGGAAGGGATTTTGATCCACTGCTTGCAAGTGACTCATCGGAGTCCTTCATTCTGAATGAGGCGGCTGTAGCGGCCATCGGGTGGAATTCCCCCCAGGAGTCTATTGGAAAGCAGTTCAATTATGGCGGACGAAAAGGACAGGTTATCGGGGTTGTAAAGGACTTCCATTTTGAATCCTTGCATCAATCCATTGCTCCCATCGTATTCGTGATAACACAGGGGCGTGCAAATCTCGTTTCAATTAAATATGATCCCGATCAGAAGGATGAGGTTGTGGCGTACCTCAAGGAGCAATGGTCATATTTCCGGCCCGGATTTCCATTTGATTATCGTGAAATCTCCAGCCAGTTCAATTCGCAGTATGAAAATGAAGAAAGGCTTGCGAATCTCGTTACATCGTTCTCGGTACTTGCCGTGCTGATCGCGGCGATGGGATTATTCGGACTGGCCACGTTTGTTGCAGAGCGGCGGACCAAGGAACTGGGTATTCGGAAGGTTATGGGAGCTTCTATCTGGCAGCTGCTGATTTTGCTGGGCAGGAATTTCACGTTCCTGGTCATCATTGCGCTGATAATTGCGATACCGGTGGCTTATTTCGGACTGGACATGTGGCTGGACAGCTTCGCCTACAGGATGACTATTGGCATCTGGCCTTTTGTTGTTGGAGGTGTATTGGCGCTCATCATTTCCTGGATTACCATCAGCTATCAGACCGTACGGGCTGCCCGCACGAATCCGGTGGATTCATTGCGAAGTGAGTAATCATCAGGTTAGTGACTGTAATGGCGCATCTGGTCGGTAACCATTGTAAGCGTCTCCCGCCAAGCATTCAGAAGTTCAGGTGATGAAAATTCACCGAGTTGATCTTCAATGGTTTCCATAAGCGATTCCATTACTATGGGATAATGTGCCTGGGTCACACCGTATTTCGAATGACTTTCGCCCAGGAATTTCAATCCAAGATCAAGGTTTTCAGGGCGGCTCATGGAATAGATGATCCCTCCCAGCATATGCGTTAACAGGCGCCCCTGGTCTTTCATATTCTTCTTAAACAGAGAACGGGTTTCTGGTGATTTCTCAAAGACGCGTTCGTAGAATTGGCTGGCAAATTCATCTTCATTTCTGAGGAGATAATCCATCGAACTCTGAAGTGCAAGCTTGATATCAGGGTTTTTAAATCCCTTTATTTCATAAATTTTAGTTTCATGTTCATGACCCGCCAGCTGGGGCTGAAATTCCTGTCCAATATCAAAGGTTCCTTCTGGCACAGCTTTGAAAATTGATTCTGAAACGAGCAGGTGCGTTCCTGCTACTTTATTGTAATTCTGGATTCGGCTTGCGGTATTGACAGGATCACCTATGACCGCAAACTGTTTGTGCTTCGGGTGTCCCAGGTGCCCAATAAAGGCTTTTCCAAAATTGATGCCGATGCCCATTTGAATCCGTATATCAAAATCTACAAGCTCCAGGTGGTTCAGTCTTTCTATGGCATAATACATTCCCAGTGCCGCCCGAACTGCATCCGTACAATTTTTCTCTTTCAAACCACCGGAAACGCCGAAAAGCCCGATGATTTCATCACCAACATATTGGTAGATTACTCCATTATTGAATAAAATGGGATCTCCGATCACCGTATAAAAACGATTCAGAATGTGGGCCACATCGAATGCATTATTACTGACGGCCATTTTTGTAAAATTCCTGATGTCGCAGAACAGGATGGCAATGGCGCGTTCTTCGGCATCTCCATCGGGCAGCATTTCAAGCTGAAGCTTATTTACCTCAGAACTTGTCCATACCAGCCGTTGTATACTCACATCCCCTTTTGGATAACACTGACAAGCCAGTCTGATAGAAGGATCCCACTTGCGCAACCGTGCGGTCTCATGCTCCTTCATGGTACGCGGACTTAAATTTGAATGTCCGTCAATTACGCGTACACGGCAGGTAGTGCACTGTCCGTTGCCGCCACATTCGTGGAGGTGTGGAATTTGGTTGCTGATGGAAACTTCAAGGAGAGTTGCATCAGGGTCTTCACATATAACCTCCTGATTAATGCCTGTGTAAGTGATTACAGGATGTGTTGATTCGGACATTGAGTTTTTTTAAATGTAAAATACAAAATCTTTAAATAAGTATTCAGGATTTTCTCAATTCAGGTATGTGGGTTTGCATTGCCTCAATTCTTCCATAACTTGTCAATAAGAAACTATTCTCTATGGAATATACCAGACTTCAACCCATGGCCGGACCGGACCCGGAAAAAGGACTGTCTAAAAGGATCGGTGCTTTTCAAAAACTCCTGGAAGAACTCGAGAAAAGGCAACTTCCTGTGGCCCTCATTTCGTCGGTTAATGATGAAACCCAAAATGTAAATAAGTTCGTTTCAGATCAGAAGAAATACTCCAAACAGCTCCGAAAATCTCAAAGTGCCATACTTCAGATCGTTGAGAAAGAACAAAACCTGGTTGTAAAAAAGCATTATCAAATGCGGTGGCTGGCGTTAGGTATGGCGGTGTTTGGGGTTCCTCTGGGAGTATCATTTGGTTTGAGCATGGGCAATATGGCATTTTTAGGCGTCGGGTTGCCCATTGGTATGGTAATCGGAATGGCCGTTGGCGCCAACCTGGATAAGAAAGCCGCAGAGGAAGGCCGGCAGCTTGATGTCGAGATTCTGTAGGAAAGCGTTTCTTCTTGTTGATGTCCGTACAGATACCGATCTTCCCCAATAAGGGGTTTGGGGTGGAAATGTATATAAGAATTTATCCCTGTTCAGGAAAAGCCTAAGTTATAAGTTCCGGGAATACCGATTGATCAGACCTCCGGTACAGTTACAGGTTGTTGAATAAGTTTTTGCTTCCTCATTGGCTGAAGTTTACGGTATGTCAGGGATCTCCACAACCATTCAAGCGGACCGAAGCGGAAATAATTTAACCAGAGCGGACTGGCAACAAGTTGAAAAGCCCAAATTGCTGCCACTACATAATAGAGCTCATACCGCTGTAGTTTTCCGAACAAACCGAATCCAAAGCTGTAGAAAAGGAACATGCAAATAACCGAATGCATTACATAGTTGGTGAGTGCCATTCGTCCGACGGCTGCCAGGCCTTTCTGCAAAAAAGAAAGAATATGTGATTTACAGAATATCATAATGAGGCCGACATGGCCTGCCAGAATGAACAGGCGGCCGACAGGATAGGTGATCTGTGCCTTTGACATCGCCAGCGGCATGAAAGACCCTTCCACAGCGGTATTGAACTCAAAGTAATTAATGAATATCCCTATCGGGTAGCCGATGAGCATCATTATACCGTAGAACACATAAGACTTTTCTGCAGTAATGATCTTTAAACGATAGAGTGCAATCCCAATGATCATCATGCTCAGTATGTCGTAAATGCCCCAGTCATACAGGTGCATTTGTATATAATTGTTCATGGGTGCGAAAGCTGCAACCATCCCAAAGTAACCTTTCTGCGTATCTTTTGTGTAGTTTTCCAGGTTCTCGGCGCTTTTCTTGGGAGCCTTCAGAACCCCTTCCCATTCTTCTTTAGCCTTCACAAGATCCTCATCAGCAGCTTCCTGCTGTTCTTCGCTAAGCGCCTGAAATTCTTCGTATTTGGCCCGGTTTTCAAGCATCTCCTGGTAGTCAAGATAACCCCTGAATGAATCGACACTTAGAAGCAGTACCGCAGCTATGATCAGATACGCCGGTTTTACGTTTCGTAATGCGAATATCAACAGACCCATGACACCATAGGCATACAGAATTTCACCCCACCAGAGCAACAGATATGCATGTATAATCCCAAAAACGATCAACCACATGGTCCGGCTGAAGTAAATGTCAGCCACCCGTATTCCCGCTTCTTTTCGGAGCAGTCGGTCGGTGAGCAGGACCATACCCACACCGAAAAGCATACTGAACAGTCCGCGCATCGTCCCTTCAAAGTAGATGCTGGTTATTTCAAAAACACGAAGATTCCATCCGGTATCTCCCCCTGCAACAGCCGGGTTCCAGTAGGCGGCCGGGCCGAGGCCGAAGCCCGTGATGTTCATGAGTAAAATTCCGAACAGGGCAATTCCGCGGGTGATATCCAAAGCTGAGATCCGATCTGCAGATAAAACCGGATTAAGCGTAGTCGTCGGCTGATTGAGCATGTTTGTTGAAGGGGGTTGGGGTTAGGGGACGCAAAAGTCCACTTTGAACCAGTGCTGAAGAGCTGAATATAGCATGAAAGATTAATATTTACAATAAAGGAATAATTGTCAAATCCCGCTGTATACCTGTCTGAAGGGGTGATTTTATTTTATTCACGGCAGAATAGAGCTATATTTATTTTCCACCAATAAGAAACAATGAGAGCTTTATTTCTACTATCAGTTGCATTATTACTATCTCCCGGAATATTTGCCCAGGATCTTGACAGTCTTTTATCCTCGGTAAAATATCGCAATATAGGGCCCTTTCGGGGCGGAAGGTCAGTATCAGCCAGTGGAGTTGTGAACGATCCGTTAACCTATTATATGGGGACCACCGGCGGAGGTTTATGGAAAACCGAAGACGCCGGTCAGTCCTGGAAAAATATTTCTGATGGTTATTTTAAGACTGGTTCAGTGGGTGCCGTTGCCGTTTCTGAAAGTGACCCTAATGTGGTTTACTGTGGTATGGGTGAACATGCTCCCCGCGGTGTGATGACATCCTATGGTGATGGCGTTTATAAATCAACCGATGCCGGCAAGACATGGCAGCATCTCGGGCTTGAAAAGACCCAGCATATTTCCCGAATCATTATTCATCCGAAAAATCCTGACATCGTCTATGTGGCTGCCCAGGGTGCGTTATATGGTCCGAATCCGGATCGAGGTGTCTTCAAATCTGTAGACGGGGGGCAAACATGGAAGAAGGTGCTCTATGTGAATGACCTTACCGGCAGTTCAGAACTTTCTATCGACCATTCCAATCCGCGCGTCCTTTATGCGGCAATGTGGGAGCATCAGCGTAAACCATGGATTGTGATCAGTGGTGGTGAAGGAAGCGGATTATATAAATCTCAAGATGGAGGTGACTCATGGAAAAAGATCCATTCGGGATTACCGGAGGAAAAGGGTAAGATGGCCATTGCAGTGAGCAGGGCGAATCCTGAAAAGGTCTATGCGGTCATTGAAAGCGACTCTGAAAAAGAACAGGGGGGACTATTCGTTTCGGAAAATGGCGGGGGGAGCTGGTCGAGGGTAAGTGCTGATCACAGGTTAGTTCAGCGTGCCTGGTATTATATCGAAGTTTTCCCGGACCCTAACGATGAGAATACCGTCTATGTTTTATCTGCACAGGCCCTGCGTTCCATTGACGGAGGTAAAACCTGGGAGACGCTGTCGGGACCGCATGGTGATTATCATGATTTATGGATCAATCCCGAAAATTCAAAAAATATGGTGATCGCGGATGATGGCGGGGCAGGGATCACCTTCAACCAGGGATCATCCTGGTCTACTCAGGCAAATATGCCAACTGCACAGATTTACAGAATTAATGTGGATAATTTGTTTCCCTATAATATTTATGGCGGACAACAGGATAATTCTTCACTTAAAATTGCCAGTATGGCGCTTGGGGCAGCGAATATTACCGAGCAGAACTGGTCGCCGTCGGCGGGGGGAGAAAGCGCCTTTCTTGCATTTGATCCCGATAATCCGAGATATGTCATGGGAGGAAGTTACCTCGGAACCATCGATGTGAAGGATACCAGGGCGGAGGCAGGAACGAATATCATGGCAGCCCCCATTCAATACCTGGGTCGGGCAGCGCGGGATATGAAATATCTTTACAACTGGAGTGCGCCTATCATCTGGTCCCGGCATGAACCGGGCACATTCTATCATGCTGCGCAGTACCTGTTGCGAACCCGAGATATGGGCATTACATGGGAAGAGGTTTCACCTGACCTCACCAGAAATCTGGATGATAAACAGGGTAAGGGTGGAGGTCCGTATACCAATGAAGCGGTAGGTGCTGAAAACTACGGAACGATCAGTTATGTCATTGAATCTCCCCATGAGGCAGGTGTCATCTGGACCGGTAGTGATGATGGCCTTGTGCAGCTTACAAAGGATGGAGGTGAATCATGGACTGATGTTACACCAAAAGGGTTGGGTGAAACACTGGTGAATGCGATTGAGGTTTCTCCGCACGATCCTGCAACGGCATACATAGCTACAACCCGGTACAAGTTCAATGATTATACCCCTGCGATTTACAAGACTACGAACTACGGAAAGTCCTGGACTAATATCAGCGAAGGCATTCCTTATGGTGCATTTACCAGGGTCGTTAGGGAAGATTTGGAACGCAGGGATTTATTATTTGCCGGTACCGAAACGGGAATTTATATATCCAGGAATGGGGGGAAATCCTGGGAATCATTCCAGTTGAACCTTCCGGTGACGCCCATTACGGATCTCCGAATCCACAGGGACGACCTGATCGTGGCGACTTCCGGGAGATCCTTCTGGATTCTGGATGATCTCGGAATGATCCGTCAGTTTGAAAATCCGGGGAATAAGCTTTCCCTGTTCAAACCTGAGGATGTTGTTGCAGGAAATTGGTACAGTGAAATGAACAGTAATTCCGGTGATGGAATGGATCTCCACGCAGGGGTTAATCCGGCCAATGGGGCTGTCATTTATTACAATGTTCCGTCAGACAGGGATTCCTCGGCCCTCATTATTGAGATCAGAAATGAGGCGGGTAACGTTATTCGTTCCTATTCATCTGTTCCTGATAAAAACAGGAAGTCCTATAATGGTGCTCCGCCATCTGATCCGGTTCTTACAACTAAGCCCGGCATCAACAGGATTGTCTGGGACCTTGCCCATAAAACCATGCCCGGTGCGCCCGAAGCCTATATTGAGGCAGGATACCGGGGTCATAAAGCGGTCCCGGGTAAATATACTGTGATGCTTAAATCTGTGGTGTCTTCATTTTCACAGACTTTTGAATTGAAAGAAAATCCGCTCTATGGTCTGTCTGAAAAGGATTATCAAGAGTATGATGCGTTTCTAACTTCAGCTGAAGATGAGGTGCGCGAAATGCATGGTCTGGTGAATAAGCTTCAAAAGGCTCAACAGCAAATTCGTGAAGTGAGGGAAGGGATGACAGAGGAACAAAAATCAGGAACAGTAGGGAAGATGAGTGAATCATTGCTGAAGAAGATAAAGGCATGGGATGAAGACATGGTTCAGCGCAAATCCAAAGCCTATGATGATGTGGAGAATTTCCCGAATAAGTTCACTGCGGAATATCTTTTCATGATCAACCAGGCCACGAGTGGTATACCCCGTATTACCAACCCGGTAAAAGAACGGAGAAAAGAACTGGATCAGCTATGGGAAGTCCTTCGGAAAAGGGGGGAAGAAATGATCAACGGTGATATTCCGGCACTGAATAAAGCGCTGTGGGAGTCAGGGTTTGGAGCTATTGTAGTCAGTAGTCAGTAGTCAGTAGTCAGTAGTCAGTAGTCAGTAGTCAGTAGTCAGTAGTCAGTAGTCTGTCCCGAAGAGATCCGCCACTGGCGGATAGTTGACACCCCTTTGTTCCGGACATCAGCTTACGGATGCTTCTGCGTGCAATGGTTTTTGTTCCATTTGTATCTTTGGAATATGGTTTTTCCGCGCCTGGTGCTTTTTCTTTTTCGCGTCGCGTTTCAGCCAGATGATGAATCCAGTCACAGGGAGAGAAGTGCCGATCAGACAGAGGATGAAATAAAGAATCATGCTGGGCCAGCCCATAATTTCACCGGTATGCAACGGCTTTATGATCGAGGTAACCTTTCGGTCGGCCGGCAGATCCCGGTATAGCTGTGTGCCAAGTACTTTTCCCTGATCATCGATCTCCACATATTCCGGGAGGCGTGCACCCAGCATATTTGATGTGTTGTATTTCTGAAATCTGTACCCATTACTCCTTCTTCCGGGAAGGGAAATCCGGATGTCGGATGAATAAGGAAGTTGCTTCCTAACTTCTGCCAGGCCTTGCTCGAGAATATTAGATGTGGACTCCTTTTTACCACTTTTTTTCTCCCGCGAACTCCGCTTGCTTCCTGATTTTTTATTTTCTTTCGCCTGGCGATCTGCGCCTGCCCGCTGCTGACCCTCACTGCGTTGTGTCTGTTCAATTTCTCCGCCAAGGGCCAGTCGCAACCCATCTCTAACTGACGGATATGCAAAGAACAGTCCCGTCGCGGCAATGAAGAAAAGACCAATCATGGCGTAGAAACCTAATACATTGTGCAGATCATAATTGATCCTGTATGCATTTCCTCTCCATTTGATTGTAAGCCCGTTTTTTAGTTCACGCTTTCCACCCGGCCACCAGAGGATGATACCCGAAAGAAGCATAAACAAAAAGATGATCGTACAGACGCCAACGATCGCCTTACCTGTTCCCTGTACCAGCAGCCAGCGATGCAGCCGGAGTGTCGTTGAAAAGAAAGTCATCGCGGCTTCGTTTTCCGAACCAAGGAATTCCCCGGTATACGGGTTCGCATAAACAGAAATCCGCTCCCCGCTTTGCCGGTCAAATGCGAAGAAATGTACCGCTTGATCCTCAGCATCCGGTACAGTAATTGTGCCGGGTGCAAGATCAAACTGATCTGTGTACAGTGCAAGAAGCTGATCGGTGGTTTTGCGATCCGGTCCGGGTTCCACATGTCTAACCTCCGCGTTGATGGCATGTTTGATTGGTTCTTCAAATACCAGGATTGTACCTGTGAGGCATACAACAAACAGGACTAATGAAGAAGCCAGGCCGAGCCACAGGTGTGCAACGGAAAACATGTATTTAAACCAGGATTCTTTTTTCTTCTTTTTTCTAAGCAGAGACGGCATGGGATCAGAAATTATAGGTGAGACGGAAATCGAAATTGAACGGACTGATTGGGTTGATGAATGTGGTTCCGAAGAAGTTGTAATTCAACTCGTTCGAAACATTATTGAATTTTGCATCCAGCTCGAACTGCTTGTAGCGATAACCGGCAGTAAGGGTAAAGGTGGTAAAGGCCTCATTAATGAATGTAAAACCGTTTCTTCCGCGGGCTGTCACAGTTCGCTCGCCGGTGTAGACAAATCCACCCCCGATGCGGAAATTATCAAGGATCCCGCGCTGGAATTCGTAATTGGTGATCAGACTTGCACTGTGGGTTGGATTGTAATCAGTCGAGAGAACTACCGCAGGCTGATCTTCATTGGCCTGTTGTGAAAATCGATAATAGGCATAGGTTCCGTAAACATTGAAGCCATTTGCAATCTTGCCCTGAAGACTTAACTCAACTCCGCGACGTGTCTGGCGTTCCACCAGCACATAATATTCACCATTCGGATTGGTAGGTGTTACGGCTCCCGGAGAAGTGAGTGGTTCACCATCGATGTCTGTAGCCAGCTGTGCAATATTGTTGTTGAAGATATTGTAAAAGACCAGGTTTGCACCAAACCGGTTATCGAAAAAGCTCGATCTCAGACCAAATTCCATCTGTTCAAATACCTCACTTCCTATGATGTCGCCGCTAATGTCCACACGGTCCGGGGAAATTGATGTCTCATCAAACGTGCTGCTATAGCTTCCATAGGCAATAATATTTCGGGTGAGGTCATAAAAAATACCAATGCTGGGGGAAAATCCGTCATAGCTCAGCTTGTCGCTCACCGCGGTTGCCGCCGAATCTGTACCCAGGTTGGAGGTAAGTAATTCTGTTGTTTGACCCCAGGTGTATCGACCGCCTAGGGTTACCCGTAACCGGTTGGTAAACTCGATCTGGTCCTGGAGTGTAATTCCGTTAATGTTCCTTTCACGTCCGTTTTCAGTATTCAGCAACTTGGTGTAATACGCTGTTCTGGCGGCAGGCGACAAGCCGTCGACATCACTCATGAATACAGGATTCAGGATATTGATTGTATCGATCGGCGGACCGGGATTCCTGCTTTGTGATCCGTTTCCGCGTACAAAATTTCGGTTTGAATAAAGGTCGGCACTTACCTGGAAATTGTGGCGTATTGGTCCGGTCTGTATATCACGTCCTGTGAGATCGGCCCTTATTGTTTTTGATACGGCCCCGGTTTCCTGGAAAACGGAACTTCTGATAAATGAATCGGTGATCCGGTCGCGGTTGGTGTCGGCATAAGCACCACGCGTATTGATGCCGCGTGAACTGCGGTCCTTGTCGTAAAGTCCGCCAGTTACCTGGAACTGCAGTTTTGAATTCAGATCGCGGGTATAATTCACAAAGAGTGTATTTTCCAGCTGGTGCTGAAAATCATCCCCGAATCCGATGAAGTCCTCACGGATCGATTGCCGTTGCGAAGGTCTGAAACTATTGGGGATCGTAATGCCTTCGGTAGCCATCAAGGCACTGTCTACGCGTAACTGGCCCACATCCTGGGAGCGCTCATCTGATCGAAAAATGTAATCAACGGATATCCTGTCTTTTTCGGAGAGCCGGTAGGCGACTGAGGGCGCAATAGTGAAATATTGGTAATCAACGTCTTTCCGAAAAGTCTCTCCACGGTTCCAGCTTCCGTTGAGTCGCATTCCAAGCCTTTCACTCCTGGTGGTGAATTGCTTGTCGAAACCCAAATTTGTTCTTCCGAAGCTTCCGGCCGACAAAAATGCCCTCCCGCTATTTTCGAAGGTTGCAGTTTTTGTGATGATGTTCACAGCTCCTCCTATACTGGCATTTCCCAGGCCGATTGAAGAAGAACCGTTGATGAACTGGATATTATCAACGGCGTTAAAATCAACATTTCCATCGCCGCTGCGTGTGTCCGACTCCAGCCGAAGGCCGTTGATCAGGAGTGTTGCAGAAGAACCGCGAATCTGGATTTTTGGAAACTGGTTTCCACGGGTACTTTCCAGGTTGAATCCGGGAGCATAATTGATGGCTTCATCAAGATTGATTAATTGCTGATCATACAGGAGCTTATTATCCAGCACTGTGATCGACTGAGTCTGGTATTTCAATTTTACCGGCAGGCGGGATATTGTGGGAACAAACCGTTCATTCGGGTTATTCGTTTGAGCTGTAATGATGATATCCTCAAGGTATTCGGCGCGGGTACTAAGCCTGATCTCAAGATTAGTCTCCTTGCCGGGTTCAATAGTGACTGGGCGATTAATTACATCATAACCCACGAAAGAGGCAAGGAGGGTATAGTTGCCGGGACGGATACTTTTAATGAGGAAGGTTCCTTTATCATCAGTAACGGTTCCCAGCGAAGTTCCGTCAAGAATAATATTGGTGTATGCGATGGGATAACCAACAGAATCTGTAACTAATCCTCTTACGGACCCTGTTTGTGCGATGGTTGAATGGGACAAAGTAATAAATAGCAAGGCTGCAAAAACCCTGTAAATATAATCCATGGTGTACGACTATTTAGACTAATTAAAAATAAAGAAGTCCAAATATAATCCTGGTCATCTAAATTATGCAAGACTTATTTAGAATTAATCTAATTAATTTCATGTTGAGGAAATTAACCAAATGTAGTCGGCCAAAAAATCGGTCCGGGAAGTTTTGTTTGTCCGCATACATCTATATTTTCCCCTGATATGGGGGTTTGTGGGGACGGCTTTTACCAGTGACGGACAGTGGTTTGTATTTAAAAAGGAGTATTGAATTAAAATTACTCCATCAGTTGTGCAGATAAATCCGGGTCTTCCATATCCTTATCAAGTGGGAACATGGGTCTTTTGATATGTTTGTACGGCAGTCTTTCAAGATCCTGATCAACTCCGCCCGGCGTGAGGGCCATGACCCAGCCGCCACGCATGTCGTATAGTTCGGGAACGAGGTAGCCGATCTTTACCACCACTATATCTGCACTACGCGGATCGAGCCCCAGGTTGGTAAAATCAGACTCGTGGTGATAGGGCTTTCGTTTTTTGGTAACGATCACATGAACGCTGCCCACCCTTACTACCACTTCTGTTTCAGCATGAATATCTCCGGTTCGGATTGCAGTGACGGTACCTGTAAGTGAAATCGGACCGGCATAGCGATCATCGACCATGGCGCCCACCATGCCTGTGACGGTTTGTCCTTCGCCGGCATCAACCGCCTTTGCAACAAGGTCAGGCCCGGGAATTGATGCATAAATGAGTTGCGGGCCTGATTCATCCTTAAATTCCGGCCTTTCAAGGATCTGTTGCAGGGTCCATGTTACATCACCCGCTCCGCCGGCGGTTGGGTTGTCACCCATATCGCTGATGATGAATGGCTTGCTGTCACTGGTGAGTGCCATAGCAAGGCTTTCTTCCAGCGTGGCAGTAGGTGCCACAAATTCAAATTCATTTCTCACTTTCCAGAACTCATTGGCGAGCATTTCCGCTGATGAAACCACCTGTTCGCGGTCATCTCCGGTAACCATTACGACGGCATGATTGCGGGGTTCATCCGCCCATGCATATCCGATCCAGATGGCGGCGTCAATAACCCCATCCTGACGGGTCACAGGATCAACCTTTGCATAAAGACCTTTTCCGGGCTCAATACGTGTACTGGTTTTTTCTCCGGGGAGAAGTATCGGCACAGGGATCCAGGCCTTAAATGCGGGCTTTCCCTTGCCGGATTCAAGGCGTTCCAGCAGATTTGTAACCGCCCTCCTGTCGGATTCCACTGCATCTTCATGCGGCGCCATCCGGTAACAGGTAATCAGATCTGAATAAGTTGCCAGTCGTTGCGAAACATTTCCATGGAGATCCATGGATGTGGAGATAAGCACATCCGGACCAACCACCTCCCTTATCCTTTCGATCATGTCGCCTTCAGGATCTTCCAGGCCAACAACACTCATGGCACCGTGAATATCAAAGAAGAGTCCGTCATACGGACCGTTTTCACGCAGCATTTTCAGGGTTTTACTTACCAGGGATTCGTATGCTTCCCGTGTTACGATCCCACCCGGAAGAGCATGGCCCCGCAACGTCGGGATCCATTCCGCCCGGTTCCGAAGGCTTGAATCCTGATGGAGGAAGGAGTACATCTGAAAAACATCGGAACCTGTACTGGCATGAAATGCTTCTTCCTCCGTTTGGGCCGGAGAGAAGGTGCTCGATTCTATGCCGATGCCAGCAATGGCAATTTTTGGAAACTGAGACGAAACTGGTTCGCTGGTTTGACATCCGGTGATGAAGATTATTGCCAGCAGGCAGGAGACCTTAATGTAATTCATGCGCTTCATAGAGATTATGGTTTGATAAGATAAGACATTTATCATGAATTGGAAGCGGATATGATCATGGAAATAAACTATATTATCTTATAAATTTCCTCAGAATTTAATCTAATAATGAAACGGCTCCTGATCATTTCCGGAATATTGTTGATTTCAAATTACCCACTGAAATCTCAAAATGCACATTACTGGAGTCAGCAATATGGCACACGCTCCATGCTCCTTGGGGGCTCAGTCATTGGTGGTGTAACGGATCTGGGTGCGGTTTATTACAATCCGGCAAGGCTGGCACTCGTCGAAAATCCTGCTTTCCTGATAAGTGCCAACGTTTATCAATGGCAGCGCATAAGGGTGGAAAACGCCTTCGGAGAACGTGCAGATCTGTCGAAATCAAAATTTGATGGAATACCTTCCTTTGCCGCTGGTATGTTCAAAGTAGGGTTTTTGCCGAAGCATCATTTTGCCTATACCGTTCTATCAAGGAACAGAAGCAATCTTGATTTCGGGTACCGTGAGGAGTTTATTGGTGATGCTGTGAAGCAATGGGAAGGGGAAGAAATATTCGAAGGAGAAATTAATATCACCAGTGGAATAAAGGAAATCTGGTGGGGATTGTCCTGGTCCTATGGGCTTTCAGATAAACTGAGTATCGGCGCCACAGGTTTTTTAAGTATGAATAATCAGGATGTTCTTTCACATATCCGGTTGAGAGCACTTTCGAGTTTTTCAGAAGTTGCAATTTATGATTACAAACGGTCGGTATCCTACGATGTGAATAGTATACTTATCAAAGTTGCACTGGCGTATGAATTGGAGCGAATTAACTTAGGTCTCACGGTTACCAGCCCAATGATGAATTTGATGGACAAGGGTGACTATGATTATCAATTATATTATTCCGGTATATCCGTTTCAACCGCAAATGATGTATACGCCAGCAGTTATCAAAAAGATCTCAAGGTTAAAAAGAAATCACCCTATTCAATTGGAGCGGGCGCCGAGTATCATGTTGGTTCCGGTCAGATCTTTTTCAGCGCTGAATATTTTGGCGGAATTAACAGGTATACCTTGCTGGATGCTGAACCTCACGCAATGCAGAGTCAGCCGGATTCTGTAATCAACTTTTCACTGGTTGATGAGCTGGATCCGGTTTTCAATGTCGCCATTGGGGCAGCCTGGAAATTTAGTGATCATGTTACCAGCTACGCCAGTTTCAGTACCGATTTTTCTGCTGCAATTCCGAACAATACAAATTTTATCGCAAACCAATCAGAGGCATTTAATTCCACATTTTCTGCCAATAATTTTCACTATGCCGGTGGTGTTGTTCTAAGTTTTACAGGCGCCGATCTTACACTTGGCGTATCCTATACCAGGGCAAAGCAGAACCTTCCCCGTCCCGTTTCGATGCCTGAAGGAAACGATGATGATATATTTGATTCCGAAAATCAAAGTAACTTCAAATGGCAGCGGTATCGGTTTGTGTTCAGTATATCCGTACCATTTCTGGAGGAATTCGCGAAACGTAAGTTCAATAAATCATCCGATTCAAACTGATTTCACAGAAGTAATCCCCAGTGCGGCACGAGCATCCAGTCCGAACGTATTGAGCACATAATCGAACCACTCCTCATCTTCCAGCGAATTCCACTGAATCCACTCCTCATCCGTCATGGAGGCTCTCCATTCAAGGAAAGGCAAAGAATCGGGGCCTACTGGATGTCTGAGGGTTTCTGAATCACCTTCAATAAGTTCCACGATGGCGTCTGAAACGATATTCGGAGATGCGGGATTCTGAAGGGTCGCTAAAAACATTCCTGCAAAGCGATGAACATGGGGGTAAATCGACTTGTTGGAATCGCTAATGTCATGGGCCATATCAGTATCGATAATGCCCGGTTCAACAATATAGGTCCGTATGTTAAAAGGCTTTAACTCTGCAGCCATAGCTTCTGTAACCGCTTCCAGGGCGAATTTAGATGCGCAATAAGGTGCAAGGGGAGGGTTGGCGATTTTACCTGCAACGGAGGCGATGTTGATGATGCATCCCTTTTTTGCTGCCCGCATTTTTGGGATGACTGCTTTCATGCAGCGCAATACACCAAAATAATTGGTTTCCATGACCGCTTTGAAGTCGTCCATTGAAAGCTCTTCTACCGATCCGTGCTTTTCAATTCCGGCGTTATTGATTAGTACATCAATTTCACCATACTTTTCATAGATAGCATGAATACAGGAAGAAACAGATTCATCACTATCTACATCCATAGCGGAAATATGAATTGGCAGATTTTCACTTGTTGCATGTTCAGCAAGTGCAGGAGATTTTGCCGGATTACGCATGGTGGCAAATACGGTATGGCCGGCTTTTGCCAGTGCAATGGCTGCGTTAAATCCGATCCCTCTGCTGGTACCGGTAATAAGAATTTTGTAGGGGTTCATAAGGTTGAATTTGGTTAAGATCTGAAAGTCAGACCAATACCAACAATATACCTATAATTATTGATTATAATCAACCACCTCACCCACCATCTGTTTATTATTCAACCGACTTTGATTTAAGCCGGTTGTCCAGAACCATCCAAAGGATCAGACTGATCATAAGGATAAAAGTTCCGTAGAGTGTTGTAATTAAGGATACCCGCAAACCACCGGCGAGCATGGCAGGTGACACACTTTCGATTTCCTGAATGGCTGTAAAAGCGTCGTACAATCCGATTAACTGTCCGAATATCCCTGTTACAAAAGCAAGAAGGCCGAGCGAACGGACATATCCAAGGGTTTTCTGTGCCTCGGCATATGAAAGAGCATCTCCTGAGTATTTGATCATAGTTCGCACAGCGACCACAATCACGAGGATGAATTCGATGGTGAGAAGGCCCATGAACAACGGTCCGCCTTCATTAAATAAGTCAAACATAGTATATCAGTTTAATGAAAAATTTTATATTTCAAATGTATGCCTGATAACCTCGCAAGGCAATGTCATATCCTGTACTAAACCCGTTGTTTGTCGTTCAAAGCTGGATAATCTGTAAAAAAAGGCCATAATTGCATGATATGACTTTCCGGCAGCATATATATTTCTGGATAGCGGTAACCTTGTTTATGACGCTCATTTTCGGGCTGACAGATCATCGTTACGGACTTTCATTTTACTTTGTATGTATGCTGCTTCCGGTAGCGATCACTACCTCATGGTTTTTTAATGAGGTTCTCGTACCGCGGTATCTGATTCCCGGGCGATATGGAAAATTTGTGCTGTATCTTTTTTACTCAGGCGTCATTTCTGTCTGGCTTCAGTTGATCATTGTATTTGTAGCTTTTGTTGTGCTGGGTAATTACAACATTTCGAATCTCAATCCGATGATCCGTAATGTAGAAGTGCTGGCCATCGTCATCTACCTGATCGTATTCATACAGGCATTCATCAATATGTTCATTCGTCTTGCAGCGACCCGCAATGAAATAAAAAAACTTGAGAAGCAGCGGGACGAACATGACCTCGGGCAACTGGTGTTAAAAGCAGACCGAAAAAACAGGTTACTGAATTTTGATGACATCCTTTTTGTTGAAAGCCGCGCTGATTATATTGAAGTGAACCTGGAAAATGAGGTGGTGGTAAGCCGTGAGCGCATCAGTAAATTGGAAGAAAGACTTCCCGCCAGTTTCATCAGGGTTCACCGATCATTCATTGTGAATGCGGCATGCGTGAGTTCATTCAGCCGGGAGGAGGTAGTCGTAGGGGAAAAGGTCCTTCCGGTGGGTCGGAAGTATAAGGACAATTTGAAACTTATGGAATCGCCGTCTGTTTAAGGATTATCTATGAAAAAGGCCACGTTATTTTTTCACAGGATCAGCTATTTGCAATATCCCCTTATGCTGATAGCGCTGTATTTTATAATACAGCCCTACTATGGATTTCAGGATGCCTTGGGTTACATTAATAAGGGCCTGGTATTTATGGGCCTTGGTGTTACTTTTTCCACACTTCAGGATACCACTAAAACACAGAACAAATTGTCGCTCCGGATATATCAGAATCCAACCTACGCCAGGATTTTCATTATTGTGATGATCGCGCTCATTCTTTTCTTCCTCGTTGTTGGCTTAATCGGATTGTTTGCGGCTTCAGATGCGAAATTATCGGAAGTATCCCTGGGGATGATTGTGATGGGAGTAGGAATGATCGGTATGCTGAAGGCAGTATTTGAAATGGCGGATAATCATCGGGCAGGGGAATAACAGAGAATAGGGAATAAGGAATAAGAAGACTGGGGTGACACCCCCCTTAATCCCCCCTCGAGGGGGGACGACGGGACCGTCCCATCGGGCCGTCATATGGTAGTAGCAAACCCCGTCCTGTAGGGACGACGAATTGGTAGCAAAAGATGTTAGGTACAAATCCGTGCCGTGCCAATGGCATCCCTTCGGGGTAGGTACGGCGCATGAATAAGCATTAGATTTTCCCCATAAAACCTGGTCGTAGGTTCCCTACCTACGACCAGAATAAATATCCAGCTCAGTTCATATTGCTGTTATCGCGCACCATGGCGATTCGGTAGATGTATTGCCTGCGGGGCGTATTTTCCAGCTCATTGATTTTGGTGAGACCTTCGTCCGGAAAAGTTGTATCATCCGACCAGTTCGGACTGAGGGCCGCGGAAAGAGTACTGTAAATATCAAATGAGATGGTTGAAGCGCCAACATTCGGTCCGCGCGGCGAGACAATCGTGGCATTACCCCAGGCATTTTGGTTGGTATGCCCTGCATCCATCTGAGCCTTAATGAATGGTGCCCAATGCTCATTTTCCAGGTCGATCAATGCTCCGGGAGAATTGGTATCATGATAGAGCATGGAAATGTACTTGTAATCATCTACAGGTACGGCGCCTTCTTTGTTCACCCAGTTCTCAGATTGTACCCAGATATGGTGCATGACGGTAGCGAGTGATCCGGTCTCCATTTTTTCCATCGGCACATCGGGAAATACTGCCTTAGAATCCCAGGTTCCCTGACGGTTATCCCAGTCTTTGAATCTCACGAGCATCAGGATATTCGGAGAATTGGGCATGTCGAAGCCGCCCTGTTTTACCAGAACAGCCCAGAACTGAAGGTTTCCCTTCGCAATTGCCGCCTCGGCGATCTTCGCCCAGTAGTTCTCCATCCGGTCCATGTATTCACTCATATTCTCTGAAGGAACATGAATGTAACGGTAAGCAGTAAGCTCTTGTGCGCTTGATTTTTGTGGACACAGAAGTGCCACCCACAGGGCCAGACAGCCCGTGGCATAGATTAGTCTTTTCATGATTGATTGGTTAAGGTGTCTAAATTGTAAGAATGTACCTATTTAATATGATAATTCATATATAAATAATTGATTTTAAGGGAAATAGGCCTCTATCAGCTAAAAATCGATCTTCCCCCGCTGTTGTTTTTTCTCCGACTGGATCTTTTTGGATTTCAGGCGCTTCTGCTTTGCGGCCTTGGATGGTGAGGTCGGTTTTCGTTTCTTCTTTTTGGCGAATGCTTTTGCCAGCATCCGGTCGAGTTTTTTGAAAGCGGCTTCCTTGTTCTTGAGTTGTGATCGATTGCTTTCGCAGGCGACGATTATCGCCCCTTCATTCGTTAGCTGAGATTTGAAAAATGCCAGCAACGTTTCCTTCTCCTGGTCTTCCAGGATGGCTGATTCCCGGATGTTAAAGATGAGCTGAACACGGGATTCCGTCTTGTTTACGTGCTGTCCGCCCGGACCGCTGCTGCGCGAAGTTTTAACCTGTATCTCAGCTTTGATGCGGTGGATGGATATGCGGTGTGTCATCAACGGGTTCTTTAGTGTGAATTTATAAATTTAATTTTTCGAGAATAAATCCTGATATAGGTTTCAGTCACCCTTACCACAAATGAAACCAATCGAATCAGCTTGCGCCTGGCCACTATCAAAAGAAATATCTTCTTATTATATTACGCTTTTATCGCAATTGATTTCTTAGCCTTCGGGCGATTATGAATATTAACAAATTAATTTCCGAGCTCCGGCGACGTAATGTAATTAAAGTAGCCACTGCCTATGCTATTGTTGGATGGCTGATCATTCAGGTGGTTGTAGCCATTAATGAACCGCTTTCTTTGCCGCCATGGTTCGATACGGCAACTATTATCCTGGTGGCCATTGGCTTTCCGATAGCCCTTATTCTGGCCTGGGCGTTTGAACTTACCCCGGAAGGAATTAAAAAGACAGGGGAAGTCCGGAGAGCAGAATCCATTTCAGCATCAACCGGAAGCAAACTTACCCGTCTGATCATCACGGCACTGATTATTTTGATTGCGTTCCTTCTGATTGAACGTATATTTTTTGCAGGTAGCTATGCTAAACCTGCGGGTGAAGTCGCGGAAGACGCAGAAAATAATTCGTCAATTAAAGCCGACCAATCCGTAGCCGTTTTACCTTTCGCTGATTTCAGTCCGAATAAAGACCAGGAATGGTTTGCGGACGGCCTTACGGAAGAAATTCTCAACAGCCTGGTACGTACGCCGGATCTGAAGGTAGCCGCCCGAACTTCTTCCTTCAAATACAAGGGAAGTAATGAGGGCATACCGGTTATTGCGAAAGCGTTGGGGGTAGATCACGTATTAGAAGGATCGGTACGAAGGACTTCCGAACGATTGCGTGTTACGGCACAGCTAATCCGCGCCTCTGATGGATTTCATGTTTGGTCGGAAACCTATGACAGAACACCGGATGAAGCAATTTTAATACAGGAAGAACTGGCCATCTCAATTGCCAAGGCACTGAATACAGTCATGGATTCTTCAGCCCTCTCAGATATGGTCAAGGTTGGCACCTCCTCGATCGAAGCGTATAATGCCTACCTTGAAGGTTTAAACAGTCCAATGTATCGATCTCCTGAAGCAAAAGAGCGACAAATCGCCAACCTGAATAAAGCCAGGTCCCTGGACCCGTCATTTGCAGAAGCTCACTATGCTGCGGCACGGTATTGGGCTGGAAAATTTTCAATTACGCTGATGGGAGCCTCCGATAATGAGGATTTTACAATTGTCGAAAGCAATTTTACAGCCTGTATCAGGGATGCGATTCAGAGTTCAAAAAGCCCGGTGGACCAACTTAAATACAGATTGACACTAGCTGAATTTAATCTTCGCTGGCAAGAAGCAGAAGAATTATATGATGAGTACTTTGAGAAACGGCCCAATGATTTTGTCATGATGAGGTATTTTATCCGCCTGCTGATCAAAGAAAGTAAGCTTGAAAAGGCAAACCATTTTCTGAAACTGCTGGAAGCTGGACAAGGAGGTAATTTTGAAAACAGGGACTTTCTGGTAAATTTTTATTACAAAGTAAAAAATTTCAAAGACAGTGAACGGGTGTCGATCCAATGGCTGAAAGAAGAACCGACTGATTACCGACTGATGTATCAGGTTCAAAGGGCTTTGTTATGGTCAGGCAAAACCGAACTTGCCCGTCAGGCATATGAAAATTATTTGAGTTACCGGAACGAAAAAGAGGACACAGATTCTTCGCAATGGTATATTACCACGATACGGCAATTGTGTGGTGAAAATAAGAGGGAGGAGGCGGAAGTTATATTCGCAAAGTTTAAAGAAAGGAATTCTGACATGTCTACAAAATGGCATGTCTACAATGCAATGGGATTACAAAAAGCGGCTGTAGAAGTGCTCCGTCCTTTGGATACACCGGAAACGGTACGCCAATTCTCGTCGTTCCTATGGTATCCTCAAATGGATGCGAGACAATATCCCGAACTAATGAAGATCGTGGAAAGGGAAAATGTGCTACTTCCGAATCCGGTCGATTTGCCATTCGCGCTGAAAGGCGAGTAATTTTTACCGTGCCATTGTATAAGCTTCATCCGTAATTGCCCCGTAGTTCTCGGCAAAAAAATCTGCTATCCTTCAAATAAGCAATGTCATGGGTTTATTCGGGTTATGAAATTCTTCTCATGGAGTGAGCTTTCTTCAGGAATTCTTTCTTTATTATATTCAATCTTCGATCTACATGATCTTTTCATGTTGGGGAACCAAAAATATATACAATGGTAATCGTCAATTCTTACCTGCTCGCGGTTTTTCTATGCGTGGTCACCATGCTCTGCTGGGGCTCCTGGGCAAACACCCAGAAACTGGCAAGCAAGGAATGGAAATTTCAGCTCTTTTACTGGGATTATTCATTCGGCGTATTACTCCTGACACTCATTCTCGCATTTACACTGGGCAGTACTGGCACAGAGGGGCGAGGCTTCCTGCAGGATATTGGCATGGCTGACAGTTCAAGTATCTGGTCGGCAATTCTTGGCGGAATTGTCTTTAACCTGGCCAACATATTACTCGTGGCGGCTATTGATATCGCGGGAATGGCAGTGGCTTTTCCTGTTGGGATCGGTCTGGCGCTGGTAATCGGGGTCATTACCAACTACCTGGGCAAGCCTGAAGGTGATCCCTGGCTCCTGTTTTCAGGCGTAGCCTTTGTAACCCTGGCGATTATCATTGATGCGGTGGCGTACGGTAAACTCCCGTCGAGCGCGGACGGTAATTCTCAAAAACTCAAAGGCCTTGTTCTGTCAGTTATTGCCGGTATTGCCATGGGCTTTTTCTATCGGTTTGTCGTAGATTCGATGGCTACTGATTTCGCAAATCCAGAACCTGGTAAGCTTACGCCTTATACCGCACTTGTTTTCTTTTCGGCAGGACTACTCGTTTCGAATTTCATTTTCGTTACAGCTATCATGTTCAGGCCTTTTGCCGGTGATAAAGTAGCCCCGTTCGATTACTTCAGAAAAGGGAACGCCCGATTGCATTTAATTGGAATATTGGGAGGGATGATCTGGAGTCTTGGTATGTCGCTCAGCATCCTGGCTTCAGGTGCTGCCGGACCAGCCATTTCCTATGGCCTTGGGCAGGGCGCGACCATGGTTGCCGCATTCTGGGGAGTTTATATATGGAAAGAATTCAAAGATGCCCCAAAAGGAACCGGCCGCCTGCTGAATACCATGTTTTTCTTTTTTATCGTAGGACTGATTCTCATTATTGCCTCCAGGGTTTAAATTGTTTGATATGAATATTGTTGTTGTAGGCAGTTCAAATACCGATATGATCATTAAAGTATCGCAATTGCCTGCACCGGGAGAAACGGTCCTTGGCGGTCAGTTCATCCGGGCCGCAGGCGGCAAGGGGGCTAATCAGGCGGTTGCTGCGGCACGTGCCGGAGGTAAGGTGACATTTGTAGCCAGGGTAGGCGATGATATGTTCGGAAACAGTGCTATTGATGGATTCAAATCAGACGGGATCAATGTAGATCACGTTGTGAAAGATGCGGAAGCGCCTTCCGGAGTTGCACAGATCATGGTGGCAGATGACGGAGAAAACTGTATCGCAGTAGCTTCCGGAGCGAACTCTAACCTGTCTCCGCAGGATATTGACCTGGCCATTAATGCCATCGGCAAAGCTGATATCCTCCTTACTCAGCTTGAAACGCCCATACCAACCATCATAAGGGCGGTTGAACTGGCGAAATCATTTGATAAAAAAGTCATTCTTAATCCTGCACCTGCGCATCCCTTGCCGGATGACTTGCTTACAAATATTTCTGTGATCACACCTAATGAGACGGAGGCGGCATTGCTTACCGGGGTTACCGTGACAGATGAGGAAAGTGCTGCCAGGGCGGCCTTGGTTTTGATTGGCAAGGGTATTGAAAGCGTCATCATCACTATGGGCTCGAAGGGGGCTTATGTTCATCATAATAACGAGGGCTACCTGGTTCCAGGTTTTGAAGTTGATGCTGTGGACACAACAGCCGCCGGCGATACGTTCAACGGGGCCCTGGCAGTGCGGCTTTCACAGGGTGAGCATTTCAGGGATGCGGTGATTTTTGCCAATGCCGCAGCCGCCCTATCGGTCACAAGGGTTGGAGCCCAGCCTTCTGTTCCGATCCTGTCGGAAGTGAACGCCTTTCTGAATGAACGGAGGTAGTCTGTTTGTGTATCAATTGTGATGTGAAGAGAATGTTGTATTTTAGATACAATGCGAACTACCCTAATTTTGCTGATAACCTGCAGTTTTGTTCAGGTTTGTGCCCAGTCGGCTGTCGAAAAAACTCCAATCAGCCTCGTTGATAATTTCATTTTCATCTCTGTTTCGGTTAATGAACATGAAAAGCCCCTGAATTTTTTGTTTGATACCGGTGCCGGTATTACCGTGATTCATTCAAAAATGGCAGAGCAGCTCAAACTTGAAGTTACTACAGAATCGAAAATTGCTACTTCAGGAAAGACATTATTGTCGAAAGAGTCGGAGGGTAATACCCTGAAAATAGGCGGGTCGCTTTTACTGGATTCGGTCTCTCTGATTTTCATGGATCTTTCGCATATCAGTGATTATATTAAAGTAGAGGTCGACGGTGTGATTGGATATGACCTTCTGAAGAATGTGATTACTGAAACCAACCTTGATGCACTTGAGATGCGTTTTTATGATCGGGAAGAATTCAACCCTGCATCCACACATGAAAAACTGGTATGGCTTGAATCAAATCTGTTCGGGCTGCCCGTAGACGTTACCCCGAAAAAAGGAACGGATGAAATCTTACTTGTTTTACAGATTGATTCCGGGGCCGATAATTTCCTGACCTTCCATAACAAAACTATCAGGGAGCATGGTCTGATGGATTCGGATAGGAGATATAAATCGAGACAGGGTTTTGGGGCCGATTCAACAATCACATCAAATTTGAAGAGCAGGGTTTACGGCGTTACTTTCGCTGAGCGTACGTGGAAAAACGTCACTGTAACGCTTGAGGTAGATCCCATCAATCACCGGACGAACTCGCTGGCGGATGGCCTGATCGGTCAGCGTATTCTGAATGATTTCAATATCACCTATGATCTGAAGGAGGGAAATGTGTTTTTCGAAAAAAGAAAATAGATATGAGTAATTCTACAGAACGGATTTATAAGATGTCATTTGCGGGCGTATACCCGCATTACATCACCAAGGCGGAAAAGAAAGGACGTACGAAGGAGGAGGTGGATACAGTCATTTGCTGGCTGACCGGCTATGACCGGCAAGGACTGCAAGCACAGATCGATAACAAGAAAAACTTCGAGGCCTTCTTCGCCGAGGCCCCGCAGCTGAACCCCAACGCTTCGAAAATCACCGGGGTGATCTGCGGCTACAGGGTAGAGGATATTGAGGATCCCGTGGTCCAAAAGGTGAGGTACCTGGATAAGCTTATTGATGAACTGGCCAAGGGTAAAAAGATGGAGAAGATATTACGGGAGTAAAAATTCAGGATGGCATCGGGGCAATGTCCCTGTTGCAAATTGCTAAAGCAACAACCAAAACAGCCAGTACAGCGATTAGCATAACAACGAGTTTACCTGAATCTTTAACGGCTCAGGCATACCTCCATTGTTAATTACCTCCCAGTTTCGGATTTCGCAGGACTTCTTCGGCAGGTATTGGGGCGTAATAGTTATCCGGCTCCATACTTCCAAGTATTGGCAGGTCCCTGGGATCTTTATTGGCATTGGCTTCTGCTACTTTCTCCAGCCTTGTAAGATCAAACCAGCGCTTTAATTCTCCTACTAACTCCCAACCCCTCTCGTCCAAAACCGCTTCCTGAAAAGCTGTTGCACTAAGACCCGGAATAAGGTCAACCGATGCATCGGGCATATCCGGGTCAAGTCCCATCGCTCTGCGCTTCACCATATTAATCGCTTCGTAGGCTGATGCATCCGGTGCGCCAGCCATAGCCTGTGCTTCGGCATAAATCAAAAGGACTTCAGCATATCGCATCAACTGACGATTTCTGGAGGTTAAAACCGGATGGCCTTCCCAGGTAGGTGTTCCCGGAACTGATCCTTCATAAAACTTGCTCAGGTGAGGATGTCGGGTATTAAAATTTTCCCAGGTTAAGATTGAGCCATTTGGCTGTTTGACTTCTGTCAGGAAGTAGGCATCTTTTCGGGGACCTTCAGGAAAGTTTTTAAAGAAATTGATTTCGATGAAATAGTCACTGAATCTTCTCTGGCTATTTGGCAGGAACGACGCTGGCTTTGCGGGTGCAGAACCAAAGGTTGAGGTAAATCTATTATCACCACAATCGTTAAGTGAGCAAAACTCAAAACCAAAGATAAATTCATTATCACCTTCATTCGCTAAATCCCAGAGGGTTTTGATGTCAGGATAAAGATCATAAAGTCCGGAATTCATTACCTCAAGGGCTTTGTCCCTGGCCAGGGCATACTTGTCTGTTTGCTTAAGTGGCCAGCCGCCCATCGTCAGATATACTTTTGCCAGGAATGCCTTGGCTGCATACTTGTTGGGTTTACTATTACGATCCTGTGTTTCCGGTAAATTGATCTCTGCAAAAGTAAAGTCATCAATAATCAGATCGTAAATGTCCTGGACAGGAGACAATCCAATTTCAGGATCAATTTCTGTGGATGTAACCAATGGTACTTCACCAAATACCCTTACCAGCCAGAAGTAGGACCAACCGCGTAGAAAATGTACTTCTGCGAGTAATTCGTCTACTTGTTCCTGGCTGGCATTAACATTATTTGCTGATTCAAGAACAGTATTCGCCGCCCGGATTACAGCGTAGGGCATCATCCACGAACTCCATAAAACAGCGCTATTGTTGCCATCTTTTGTGAATTGGTCAAATTGACGCCACTCCTCTTTACTTCCTCCCGCAAGAGTAGTTAAATCATCACCGCCAGTCAATGCGGCATACATTCTTGCGCTACCGATGAACCTGAATTGAGCAGCCTCGTCTGTTCCGTACAAGAATGAACTGTAAACACCGTTTACCCCTACCTCCAAGGCATCCAATGTCTCATAAAATCCGTTACTGCTTAGAAGAGCCCTGGGCTCCTCATTCAAATCCAGGCATCCTGCAAATGGCATTATAATGATCAGGCAAATCGTTTTGTATAAATATCTTTTCATCTTTCAGGTTTTTTAAAGTCCGATTTTAACTCCGATGATATAAGAACGTGCGTTTGGATAGGCTCCATTGTCGAGGCCGACTGCTACGTCATCACTTTCTTCAGTGGATGATACTTCAGGATCATAGCCTGAATAATTTGTCATTGTCAGCAGGTTTTGACCACTCAAATAGATATTTGCACGTCGTAAACCGATCTTGGATAGCGCGGAAGCTGGTATGTCATACCCCAGGGTTATATTTCTCAGGCGTACAAAACTACCGTCCTCAATAAATTGACTGGATGAGAGCCTGGTATTGCTTGTTGTGGTAAATCCGGGAATTTCTGAATTTTCGTTTTCAGGTGTCCATCTGTTCAGGATATCGCTGTTCGTGGCATTCCTTATATCTGCCCCACCAGCAGTTGTCCAGTATTTGTTAAAATTAAAAACCTCATTTCCATGTACACCCTGGAGAAATAAGTTTAAGCTAATGCCCTTATATTCGAAAATTGAATTAAAACCCCAGATAAAATTAGGCTGAGCATTACCTATAACGGCCACATCTTCAAAGTTTATTACGGAATCACCATTGATGTCGGCATAACGTGCATCGCCTGGAGAACTTCCATAAACGCCTGCGAGGTCAGCTTCGCTTGATTTCCAGACTCCTTCATAAATATAACCGGCGAACTGGCCCAGAGGACCGCCTTCGCTGAGGACAAACGGATTAACATCGGTAACCGAAGGAGAAAAATCATCCCTGACAAACAGTACACTATCTTCTCCTAATGACAGAACCTTGTTTCTATTCATCGATAGATTAAAATTAGCATGTACCGTAAAGTCGCCTATTGCTTCAGTGTAACCCAGGACCATTTCGAATCCTTTGTTTTCAACCTCGCCAATATTCCTGAGTACAGACCCCCCGCCATCGTAGAGAGGCAGCTGAACACTTAAATGCAGGTCTTCGGTATTCTTTTTATAATAATCAAATGACGCGTTCAGTTTGCCCCGGAGGAATGAAGCATCCACGCCAAGATCAACCTGTGTAGTTACTTCCCACCGCAAATCTTTGTTCGAAGGGGCTGAAGGAATTACGGTGGGCGACAATTGCGTGCCATTCAGCGGGAATGCAGCAACCCTGATCCTTTCAATAGTGCCAAAAGGAGGTACTGCCTGACTACCGGTTTGTCCATAACTTCCACGTATTTTCAGATCTGAAAGCCAGTTTGAATTGCGAAGAAATGCCTCCTCAGTCACTCTCCATCCAAGAGCTACCGATGGGAAGGTGCCGTAGCGGTTGTCTTCTGCAAATCTTGAAGATCCATCAGTTCTGACTGACGCTGTGAGTAAATACTTTCCCCGGAACGCGTAGTTTACACGACCGACGTAGGACTGCAGAGCCCACTCAGAATAACCGGAAGTCAGGACCGGCGAACCTCCCAGCGACAGGTTGTAGTATCCCAGGGATGTGCTGATCAAATCGCTGGTGGATGAGTTATTTGATTTGCTTGTAAAAGCCTGCTGCTCATAAATAAATGTGGCATTCAGTGAATGATCATCTTTGATTACCTTTTGATAGGTCAGCTGATTTGTATTCTGCCAGTTCACAATACTTGAGTTGCCAACGCGTATGATTGATGTTGAAGGGCTAGCGCCGGGGAAATTCCTGTCGAAGGTATTGCTTTCATCATCTACCAGGTTAACACCACCACTTATCCTGGCTGTCAGACCATCAAAAATCTTTATTTCCGTGTATACATTCCCAAGAAAATTATTTCGAAAATCTTCAGTGTTTCGCTCTTCCACAATGAATATGGGATTTGCGGTAACAGCGCCGTAAGCGCCATTTGGTTCTGAATAATCTCCTGTAAGGGGATTCTTCACAGGAAGGTTAGGGGCCCACCCAAGCGCTCCCACAACAGGACCTCCGGTACCAGTATATCGTTTAGTGTTTAAATTATTCTCTCTTGTGAAGTAAAGGTTAGTGCCGACCTTTATAAAATCCCTCACATCAGAATCAATATTTGTTCGGAATCCATACCTTTTATAGGATGAATTTCGAATGATGCCTTTCTGATTTGAATAGTTTCCTGATATATAATAATTGGTTTTTTCACCAGCGCCGCTGATGGTGAGCTTTGCATTCTGTGTATATCCCTGTTGGAATAATTCGTCCTGCCAGTCTGTTCCGCCGTTTCTCCTGAATTCATCAATTTCATCCTGGGAAAAGAATGGAGTATTTCCAAGTGCAAGCTGCTTTTCGTTAACCACCTGCATGTATTCAGCAGCGTTCAATAAATCTATCTTCCTGGAAACTTCATCCGCACTGTAGAAGTAATCAAAATCTATCTGTGCTTCTCCTTTATTAGCCCTTCTGGTAGTAATGATAATTACTCCGTTGGCGCCTCTTGAACCATAAATGGCAGTTGCCGAAGCATCTTTAAGGACTTCCAGGGTTGCAATGTCATTCGGGTCTACATTTCGGATATCTGTACCAATAAATCCATCGATTACATAAAGTGGTTCGCTGCTTCCATTAATTGAGTTTGAGCCACGAATTCTTATTCTTATCGGGGCTCCCGGGGAGCCGTTGGACCTGTTGACATGAACACCTGCAGTTCGGCCATTTAAAGCGTCCTCGGCACGAATCATGGGCTGATCCTCGAAATCTTCAGATCTAAGTGGAACTACAGAACCAGTCAGATCACTCTTTTTTACGGTGCCATAACCTATGACAACTACCTCATCTAATTGCTGAATATCAGTCGTGAGAATAATTGTCAGGTTTGGGCCGGCAGGAACTTCAAGGGTTTCATAGCCAAGGTAACTTATCACGAGCATTGCCTGATTGCTCAGAACTGATAAGTTGAATCTGCCATCCAAATCAGTTATTGTTCCGTTTGAAGTGCCTTTTTCCATGACTGCCGCGCCTGCCAGCGGTTCGCCTGAGGCACTTTTTACTACCCCTTCTATATCCTGTTGCGCGATCGCAACTGTGAATGAAGCGAGGAAGAAAATCACAAAACTCAATTTTCGGATTATATTCATTTATTACTTGTTGGGTCGATGTTCGATGAATACTATTTGGGTGTAGCAGGTCTATTTACGCAGATGACAGGCAAAATCAAAATTTGTCTCAATAAGTAAATAATCGCAACTTTAGTATGCGAATGACCGCACCTCGAAATATGCATGTCATGAAAAAAATAAAATACCAGGTGAGCATCAATGCGCCTGCTGCCAAGGTTTATGATATTATGCTTGGCCTTTCTAATAAATCGACCTATGAGCAATGGACTGCCATCTTCAACCCGACATCCAGTTATGAGGGCAGCTGGGATAAGGGAAGTAAAATTCTGTTCGTGGGAGTGGATGATAAGGGAGAAAAGGGAGGTATGGTTTCCCGGATCGTAGAAAATGACCTAAATCAATTCATTTCGATTCAACATTATGGAATGTTAAAAGGTGGAAAGGAGATTACAGAAGGACCAGAAGTAGAACCATGGGCTAATGCATTCGAGAACTATGTCTTCGAAGACTAGGATGGAATAACCACCGTTACGGTTGAACTTGATACCTCGGAAGATTATTTGGACTATATGGATCAGGCCTATCCAAAGGCGCTTGTCAAATTGAAGGAGATTTGTGAAGGATAAAATGACATATTACTATGACCAAAGGAGAAACAACCTTTGGCAGATTGATCTTATGGTTTTAAATTTCAAAAATTAACCAGGGGGTGTTGCATAATAGACAGCCTTCACCTAGATTTGTAGTCCGATTGAGAAAAATATTAGCCAAATGAGGTTGATTCAAGATATATCGCGGGGTGGAGCAGTTGGTAGCTCGTCGGGCTCATAACCCGAAGGTCACAGGTTCGAGTCCTGTCCCCGCTACTATAAACAGTTTGAGTTTGGAGCACCAGTGTGCCAAATCAAACTGTTTTTTTTTGAGCATACATTATTCAAAAGCTGTTGGGGATGACGGTTGATATATGACACTACAATAATTGACTGCATCCTACTTCCACGCAGGAACATGCGCATAACTGATCACCCGCTTTAGTTTCCACTCGCCGTCCTCCAGCATCCAGAGGTGGTCGAAGAGCGCCGAGGAGGTGAGAACCAATGGTTCATCCCCTTTTTTGGCGTAAAACCGGTGGGAACCTGTCTGTAGTGCACCGTACAAGACACCATTGTTCTTTAACGGAAAGACCTTCAGACTTCCGGCGTCCAGCTGGCGGATGGGCTGATAATCCAGCTTGCACAAACCTTCCCGCGTACCCTTGATAAAGCTGGCTTTGTCAGGGGTGATGCCCGACTGATCGTGATAAAACTCAAAGTCATCCGCCACCAGCCTTTCAAATATTTCAACATCACACGTATTGAATCCCACATCAAACAGGAGGCTGTCCTGTGCCCGGAGTGTGTTGTACAGGTCATCAGTGTTCTGACCAGCGGCCAAAAGCGGGAGGATCAGCAGGAGCGAGAGTATCGTATTCTTCATGAAAGAAAGATTACACATATTTTTTTGGATTTGGAGAGAAAAGGAATTGAACGGAGGTATAAGTATCTGATCAGAGAATAAACCATGCCGAATTTGGGCGGTTTCAATTACAGGAGAAAATATGTAATGTATTTTTAATCCTAAATACCAGTTTTTAGGAATCAACGAGCCTTCAGATTTTGCCTAAATTGTAATATTAAATTTCGGGGATAGCGATTGTTTTATTAAAATTGATACTGCTTGTCAGAATTGAGCGGCCAATGGTGATCGATAACTATTTCAATCTTGGGTTACTGATGGGGGCAGTATTGTCTTTTCTGCTTTCCATTTATCTCCTGTTTTATCCGAACAGGTTTTATCCCAATCGATTTCTGGGTGCTTTGGCGCTCACATGGGCGATCACCGTTTTTGCCTTTATCCTGCAGTCACCTGAATTCTTCAGCAGGTTTCCGCATCTGTATGCCTCACCCGATGTATGCACACTGTTGTTCTTCCCCCTGATGTACCTGTACATACGTTTTTATCTCTATACGGATGCGAGAATGACCCCGCGCACATACCTTCATTTTCTTCCGGCCGTTGCATACGTAATTTGTTTTATACCATTTTTTATTCTACCTGGATCCGAGAAGGCCGAGATGATTCAGCAGAATAGTCTTCCGGGTTGGTTTCGCCCGTTGCAGACGGGTTTCAATCTGATCATTATCCTTCAGGGGGTATTTTACTCAATTTTTTCACTGAGGATGCTGCATAAATTTCAGTATTTCCGGAAGCGGCGTCTTTCAAAATTTCAGCTCGAATCATTTCAATGGCTTAAGACCTTTACGATCATCAACATTATACTCTGGGTGGCTGGTACAACAGGTGTTTTTCTCGAGATATTCGGATTGAGCATATTCATCGACCTCTTTAAGGTCTATTACATGGGAATTACCATCTTAACAATTCTGTTAAGTATTTTCTCTATACAACGTCCCCAGCTATTCTCCGAACCTGAGGATCTAAAGGATTTGCTTCGCTCGAGGACTAAACAGACTGCCTCCATTGCGGCGGATGAATCAGGTGAGGACTATACGTTTTTTCTGAACTATTTGGAAAATGAGAAACCCTATCTGAAGACGGATCTGAAGATGCAGGACCTGGTGGAGGAAACAGGCTATACTTACAAAAGGATTTCAGAAATTTTTAATAATCAGTTCAATAAATCATTCTATGATGTGATGAATGAGTACAGGACAATGGAGGCAAAGCAATTGATTAAATCTAATTTTCACGTAAACCACACACTGAATCACCTGGCTGAAAAAGCAGGATTCAATTCAAAAGCGACCTTTAACCGTACTTTTAAAAAATATACTGGCCTCACCCCATCAGAGTTCATCAAATCCATTCAATAGCGGGGATATAAAGCCTTATCCCACTTCATATTTATAATTTTCGAAATCTCCCTCAGGGTCATTTGATCAATGTTTAGTTGTATCACTGCATGAATTGAGACGCATAATCCGTGAGTGATTCTTCCTTAGAGGAGACCAATATTAGTTTCGTGTCAAATTCTGTATAGCGAACAATTTATTAAAACCTTTAATCAAAGAAATCCATGACACGGAAAATTTACACATTCTTATTTCTCTTTTTTATAGTCGCTCTCAGCGGTTGTTTGAAGGATGATCTTAATGATCTGCAGGATCAGATCGATGATCTGAACCAGAAGGTAGGGGATCTCGAAGAGATACAGCAAAATCAACTGTTGCAGGCCATTCAACAACTGCAGGCTGCATTGCAGGAACTTGAATCAAACACGGATGCCCGATATACCGCACTCCTCGAAAATCTGCAACTCATCGAAGACGAAGTGGCCAACAATGCCGCCGCCGTTTATTATGGCAATCTTCTAACAGATGAGGAATATGCCAAATTCACAGCGCAGGGAGCGACAATTGTCACAGGAAAAGTTACCGCTACCACGTCTGAGCATATTGAGGCCCTGGCTTCTCTTAAACTTGTTGGTGATGATTTGATTATCACATCAGGCACCGGCGTTACCCTTGAAAACCTTGAAAATGTTGGAAATGATCTTTTGATCACCGGCGTAACCGGGGATGCCGTAATCCAGCTTCCGGCTTTAGGCTCTGTAGGTGGAAACCTCGAAGTCACAATGAACCCTGGGTTGGTGGAATTCGCTGCCGACGAGTTGGTGCTTGTTAACGGAGCACTTCAGGTTTCAGCAAATGACAATCTTCTTGCTCTGTCGTTTGCCAAACTCGACATGGCTGATGAACTCTACATCAACGAATATTTTGAAGCTGACCCTGAATATATATTTGTTGGTAAACTTTCTTCAATCAATCTTTCAGGAGTTGATGTAAAGAATGATGTTACCATTTCCTACATAGCGGGAGGTACTGCTGAAATTGGCTCTGTTGGTGGAGAGTTTAACGTGATCTATACCGGACTTACTTCTATTTCTATCCTTTCAGAAAAAATAGGCGGTAACTTCACACTCCAGTACAATTCTGCACTTAATGATGTTGTTGCAGACAACCTGAAGGAGATTGAAGGAAATGTGGATATTTCATTCAATGACAATAGTTATCTCTGGACCCAGGAAACGAGAACCGGTATGGTGAATATGCCTTCTTTCAGTGCACTTGAAACCATTATGGGTGATGTAAATATCGTTGGAAACAATCAGCTTAAATCACTAGAGGCCTTCAACAATGTGACGCTGTTACGTGGCAATAAAATTGAAATTAGTTCCAATGGAATGGATATAGAGAATATCCTGGTATTTGACGCACTTACTACGGCAGGTGCTAATCAATTCGCTTCAATTGACATTAATATCAATGCCAACACAAACTGGTTCGATGGTTTTGGAAGTCTTGCCAAAGCCAAATATATCTATCTCAACATCAAGCGCCCGTCGGAAGGTTTCGGAGGTGGAATTGGTATCGGTGTGTCTACCATCACCGATGTAGCCAGGGTAGACGGATTTGACTCCATGACGGAAGTTTCAAACATGTTTATGGATCTTATGGAAGTAACAGAGTTCAATGCATTCCCTGTTTTGGATAACTTCCAAAATTTCCAGACGTACCTTGAGTTATGGATGCCATCTGATTCTAATGTTGGAGTTTGCTCAATGGCAAACATACTTAACAAAATAAAGGATGGCGCCTTTGATGTTAGCTGGAATGAGAACCGAAAGGCAGTCTTCCGTTACAATTATATGGAAATGGACAGGAATACGGCGATTGATCAGTTATTGTCAACCTGTAATCCTTAAATCAAATCTTCATAATGATCTCGCGGACTCAGGTACCGCGGGATCATTTTTTATTATCCAGACTTAGGCGACAACGACACTGACGGAATTGTCGGTAGGTATGGGAAAAACCAGCCATAAATAATCTCCGGAATGATAATCTCTAATCTGCTTATTCTAACCTGGAAAAGGGGACTGACCAATTTTTATGTCCTGTTTATCCTGATCTTATTGGCATCCTCTTGCTCAGAAGAAGAGCAGATCATTGAATTGAACCCGGATGCTGGCCAAAACTATCTTAATATTGAAAATGACGGATATGTCGTAAGACTGGATGCCCAGGCGGCACCATCCGGACAAAAGGGAATATGGAAGGTCCTGTCAGGAGAAAATGGAAGCTTCGATGCCATCGATGACCCCAAAACATTTTTCAGAGGAGAACCCGGAGAAGAGTATGAATTGGCCTGGGAACTGAGTTCCGGAGGCAATACTGCCTATTCCACCATTATCGTGTCCTTTAAACCGCTTAAGCCGGTTGTTATAACAAAAATCTCAGGCACGCTTCATAACAATATCTCAACATTGCTGCTTGCGGAGCCTGCCCGGTTTGGAGCTTCCGGAGAATGGGAGATAATTAACGGACAGGGCGCACGTCTTGAAACCACGGATACAGACGAGGTTCTTTTCATAGGTAAGGAATTGCAACCATATACGGTACGCTGGACCCTTACATACGGAAGTAAAAAAGAGTTTACTGATCTTGCCTTCAGCACCGATGAATTAAGGGCTGATGCCGGCGAAGATCAGCTTGACGTCAAAACAGACACCGACAAACTTTCCAAATTTCATACGCTCGATGCATACCTGCCACCGGGGGCAAGCGGTGAATGGAATATCATCAGCGGTGAAACCGGAAAACTCCATAGTGCTGCCAGTCCGGCTGCATTATTTGAGGGAGTGACCGACTCAATCTATACACTTGCCTGGCAGATTGCCATTGATGAATACACCGCTACGGACACTCTACAACTGCGATTCCGTGGAAAATGGGGTATGTGGACCGATGAACGGGACGGACAGTCATATCGATTTGTTGAATTAAACGGGCTTGAATGGATGGCTGAGAATTACAATAATGCCATTCAACCGGGTGAAGGATCCTGGTATTACGGGTATGCAGAACGGGCTGTAACCAATGATGGTTATCCCCTCGATTCAGAGGCAGACCGAAAGAAATATGGCAGACTGTATAGTTTCTATGCCGCTCGCGATCAGGCACCTGAAGGTTGGCGACTTCCAACAGCAGAAGAATTTGGCCAGCTGATCACTTCCCAGGGAGGCGTTCTGTACGCAAAAGAAAAATTGGTCGAAGGTGGAGACAGTGGTCTTGAACTGAACTATCCGGGAATACTTGAATTTTCAAGTGGTGCGGATCCTGCTTTTCGAAACGTCTTCAGCGGACAGGATCGGTCGGGATTATTCTGGACCCAATCGGTGAATGAAAATAATGGCTATGGCATTGTGTATTCCATCAATCAATCTGGCGGCCAGGTCGATCCAATCGTGGCACAGGTAGTCTATTACGCACTTTCCGTGCGATATGTAAGAGAGGCCCAAAACTAAATATCAAGCGATAAAATTTAATCAATCCCTGACATGAGAATTTTCTACAAGAAGCATTTATCCCTTTATTTAGGCATTTTGTGTCTCCTGCTGTTCTCTGCAGCATTCACCCAGGGCCAGACGCCGGAGAGTGATATAGTCAAAGGAAAAATTCGGGTTAAACTGAAAGAAGAACTCTTCAAAACAAGTCAGCTGCGCGTTTCCTCTGATACGAAAAATGATCCACATATTGGAATTGAAGCCGTGGATGCGGTAAGTGATGAAATCAGTAACGAAATAGGTCTGATAGGAATGAAACGTGTTTTCCCGTTTTCAAGTAAATATGAGGAGCGTCACCGAAAACATAACCTGCATCTTTGGTATGAACTTACATTTGATCCGGCTGTAGACCCTTACACGGTGATGAAGAAATACGAAGGGCTGCCGGAAATTGAGATAGTGAAACCGGTATATAAAAAGGCCCGGATCGATGCAGACAGAAAACCTGTGTTATTCAGGGGAAACACACGGGCAGAATCGAATTCTTCAGTGTTGGAACCCGCTTTTTTTAATGATCCATTACTACCCGAACAGTGGCATTATGAAAATGATGGAAGTCTCGGACAACCTGCGTTTGATATCGATCTGTTCAGCGCCTGGCAGAAGAATACAGGTAATGCCGAAGTTATTGTAGCTGTTGTTGACCAGGGGGTTGACTTCAATCATGAGGATTTGAAGGGCAATATGTGGAAGAATGAGGCGGAACTGAATGGCCTTCCAGGTGTGGATGATGATAAGAACGGCTATGTGGATGATATTTACGGGTATAATTTCCTTGCAGATGGAGCCATTACCCCCGGCCCGCATGGAACACATGTTGCCGGAACCGTGGGTGCCACCTCCAACAATGGTGTTGGTCTCTCAGGTGTAGCAGGTGGAGACGGAACAGGAAACGGAATTCGTTTGATGTCTTGCCAGGTTTTTGACAGCAATGGTGATGCAGGAAATTTTGCGGAGGCCATTGTATACAGTGCTGACAATGGTGCCGTTATCTCGCAAAATTCATGGGGATATAACATTCCGGATTATTATGAGCCTGAGATCATTGATGCCATTGCGTATTTTATAGAAGAAGCAGGGCAATTTCCCGGAAGCCCAATGAAAGGCGGAATTCTGTTTTTTGCCAGCGGTAACACCGGGACACAGTCGACCCGTTATCCAGGTGCTTTTGATAATGTGATTGCCGTTACTTCTGTAGGACCGACAGGGCTACCCACCAATTATTCAACCTATGGTCCCTGGACCGATATTGCGGGGCCCGGGGGAGATATGCAATCATTTGGAGATGAAGGTGGTGTTCTGAGTACCCTGCCAGGCAATGCGTATGGATATCTTGAGGGCACATCTATGGCCTGTCCGCATGTAAGCGGGGTTGCCGCTTTGGTGGTTTCGCAGTTTGGCGGATTCGGTTTTACTGCTGATGACCTCAGAAGGATCATTTTGAGTAGCTCCCTGCCCTTTGGACAAGAGGGATATGAACTGTACGGCAGGGGATACGTTAATGCGCAGAGAGCCATGCTCGATGACAACCGAATTCCTCCGAACGCCATCAGTGACCTCTCCGCAACCGATATTTTCCATAATCAGGTACAGCTAAACTGGACCGTACCCGAAGATCCTGATGGAAATGAACCATCGGATTACTTCCTTGCCATCAGTGAAAACGTAATAACCAGTACGTCATTCAATGGCGAAGCGATTTATACGTTTCCCAATACGGTTACCGCGGGCCAAACGTACTCTCTTAAAATAAACGGTCTGCGTAAAGAAAAGAGTTACTGGTTTGCCATCAAATCTGCTGATCAGTTTGAGAACCTTTCAGACATTTCCAATGTCCTGATGGTTACTACTGCTAGTGAGCCAAACTTTATGAGTTCAACCCGTACGGTTGAAGTCATGATTGACGTTACCGAATCCGCTGTCGCAACACAGTCACTATCATTTTCAAATATCGGTGAAGGCAGACTTTCATGGGAATCAACCGTATTCAATGAGCAATACGTGAATTTTTCAGAAAGTAGTACCATAAATAATGTTATTACAATCGATCAGCCTCAAACAGAGGATTCCACATCACTCAGCTCAGGAGCCGCGGATACTTTTGTATACATTGAATCACTTGGGATCACAGATCACTCAACTCCCAATAGTTACTGGAAGAATGATGTGACCGAATTTGTGGCGGGCATGACGCACGACAATGGCACTGATCCTGCCATATTAGCGGGTAGCGGCAACCCCAATTCCGGATTCATTGTCGCCACCCGTTTCGATTTACCGAGGGACTATGGAATAAACGTGACCCACGTGGAGGCAGTGATGTATCCCGATGTGAATGATAAACCGATTTTGGTTGAGATCAGGAAAGGAGGAAGAAATAATTTTGAAGAGTCAGAGTCGGTTTACTTTCATGAATATTATCCTGACACCGTTAAACAACTTAAGTATTACAGAATACCGATTTACCGCCCACAGTGGTTTGAAGACGGCGAATCATTTTGGGTCGTACTCCATTATCCCAAGGAAAACAGTCAGCCGCAGGCCATGCAATTAGGGTTTGAGGATTACTGGGGGAAATTCATCATATCGCGGGACAATGGCCGAAATTATCAGGATGCTTCTGCGCTCTTGTTCAGGCCTGTGATACCTATGGTGAGTGCCATGAGTACCGGAAATGACGGATCCTATGTATTCCTGGACCCTGCCAGTGGTACACTAAGCGCAGCTGAGTCCGCTGAGGTGGATGTGATCATCGATGCCAATAATCTGACCAACGGGCCACACCTCGCCTCGCTTGGAATTCGTACGAATGACATCCATAAGCCCATTATGAATATTGAGGTGAAGGTGCAGATTACAGGACATCATCCTGAACCTGATCTTACCGAAAGAGTTCAATTGGAGGCATATGTAAACAGGACGAATGAACTGGAATTTTCCGTTGAAAATAAAGGCCTTGGATCACTTGAGATTTATGGCATTAACTCGTCAGATCCCGTTCTGGTCAAAAATTTCTCTGATACAATTCTCATTGGGGCAGGGGACACAGGAACCGTTCCATTCCTCTACACCCCGTCTTCGGAAGGCACATTTAATCCTGAGTTTATTCTTCAAACAAATATAGGACTACTGCCGGCATCCATTCAGATTATGTCTGTTGAGGAGCCTTTATTGATGATTACCGCAAATGAATCAGTGTTCAATCTAACTGAAGGAACAACGGCTGAACTCAAACTTATCCTCAGAAATACCAGTTCAGGAGCTGTATTGAACTACGATCTGAATGCATACAGTACAGCAACTAAAAATGCAGGCATTCTCCCGGAAAAATTCTCGTATACGATCACGGATTCTGAAAATCCGGATGGTCCGCCTGTCGGTATGTGGAACGATATATCCGCATACGGACGCCAAGCTTCAGACTTCATCCCACTTGAATTAAAATTGCCTTACTTCGACCAGTCCATTGAGGCCATTGAATTGGCAAACTTTGGTAATCTGTATGCCTACGGGAATTCTCTGATTGTTCCCCTTCGCCTGCAAGGTTATGCTGTTAGCAATAAGGAAATAACCTATTATGGATTCGGGGACAGAACAATTATAAATTTCCTCTGTGAAATAAGGACCGGCAATCTCCCTATCGGTGAGGTCGAATACCAGGTTGTCCTTTACAGGGATGGGAGTATTGAGTTTCGGTATTCCAATGTTGACCTGATTTCCGATATGGATTATTCGGTATGGATTGAAGGTGTGGAATTCCCGGATAAATACGCATACCGCGAATTTGGGGAGCCAGGAAAACCAATGTACAATGGTAAGGTTATTCGTTTTGAACCCTCACAGATTATAAATATGCTGGGGGATGCCACACCTGCTTCAGGATCACTGCTGCCAGGAGGAGAGGAGTCTGTAATTTTGCAAGTTGATCCTGACTTCTTTGGAGTTGTTGCTGGAACATATATAAATGAAGTGCAAATCAAGACCAATTCATTTTCAGGTATTCACAGTCTGCCGGTAACAGTACATATTTCAGGAAATCCCGATTTGTCCAACTCCGATTCTGTTAATTTCGAGACGATTAATGTCGGACAAGAAGTGACAGGGTATGTCCAATTTACCAATGAGGGTCTTGACAAAATTGAAATACAGTCATTCAGCGTTGCAGATCCTGCATTTATGGAGGGAGTAGAATTGCCCCAAACCATCGAAGCGAAGTCAACATACATGTTCCCCATTAATTTCCAACCAGAAAGGACGGGTGAATTTGATTTAGCAGCTTCTTTCGCTTTTAGCGATAATTCAAGTTCCCAGGTTGCACTAAAAGGAAACGTAAGTCCCGATCCTTCCTATGCTCATACAATTCCTGACAATATTCAGGTTGAGGTAACTGGTGGCAGTAAAGTCCGCATTCCATTTAACCTGGAAAACACCAACCCGCTTGTTGCTCTCGATTACAAATTTGAGAACAGCAGGTTTGTGGCGGCGGATTCAACTCCTTCCGGTCTTGCGCTCGGAAGTAATAAGTCACCTGATTTCGAGGGCATTTATGGATACACCACTCATGTATCTGAAAAATTAGGCGCCGATTACAAGTGGAATGATATCCGGATTGTCGGAGAAGTTGTCACACCGCCGGATGGAACTCATTACAAGATTGATTTGCCATTCAGTTTCCCGTATTACGGGGATAGTTATAATACCATTTGGGTTTCCAATAAAGGGTATGTAACTGTCATAGAGCCCCTTGCTGATCCTGAAAATGCATCTTTTGAAATGAATGACGGAGTGCGCGGTATGATCGCACCTTTCTGGTCGGATATTGTGCCCCCAAGTGATAACGGAGGTCTTTTTATCGAAAAGTTTGAGGATCGGATATATCTGCAGTGGGAGAATTACAAGGGAAGGAATTCAAATATATCAGGTGGAGATGTCACCTTTCAGCTGGAAATTACAGATGAGGGCTTTATATATTTTCATTACAAGCGTGTTGATGACTGGGGTGGTCTTGTTAAATATGGTCTGGAAAGTCCGGACGAATCGGAAGTCGTGGAAGATCCCCTCGCGATTATCGTTTCATATGCACCATTTACAGATGAGACAACTTATTCCCTGATTCCCCCCCTGAAGGGTACACTGGATGTGGCAGAAACTCTTGATCTTAACCTGGTCATTTCTGCTGAAAACATATTTGTTCCGGGGGTTTACCGGGATTCCCTGGTACTGCGTACCAACAGTAAAGTACAGGAGGATCTGATTGTACCTGTTGAACTGCATGTCATCGGATCGCCCGTACTTACTAGACCTGATACTCTGGCGTGGGAAGAAGTTGTATTTCGGGATGGATTGAAAATCAGCCAGGAAATGGTTCTTTCGAACAGCGGACATGATATTTTACTGCTGGAGAATTTGAAAAGTGACAACCTTGGCGGAGTTGAGTTCCTTGACCAGGATGGAAACAGGATCATTCGAAACGGTAGTGGCAACCTGCTGAATCCAATTCGGATCAATCCATGGGAACAGGTAAAAATCACTGTTAGTCTGCCCGTACCTCAACAATCCGATTTACAGGGAAGCATCTTGCTGGCAGGTAATTTTGGCAATCAAAGTGTACATCTGAAAGCAGATATTGTACCGTCCCCTGTTTTTAACTGGGATGCGTCTGATCAGGTATTTGATTTGTTGGAGACCGAAACCCAGTCTTTTTCGTTTTCGATCCAAAATGAAGGTTTATCACGGCTCCGCTATCAACTTGTACCGGCAGTAGTCCCGGATAACGAAGAGTCAGACTCACTTCGAATTATTGATGAAATTGGTCACTTTAGCGGAAGTAGTCCAATAACCATCGACTCTCTTGCCCGCGATTGGAATGAAAAAGCTGATGCAGTGTTTACACCCTGGGTTGTTGGTCCGAATCTTTCGTTTGCAAATAGCTATGTTGCACCTGAAAATGGCTTTTATATCACTCATATTAAGACGTATAATTACCTGGACAAAATAAATGAGTATGTCCGGATCAGCATATATGTTGACGGTGATCTGCCGGAAGAGGGCCAGCTGGTATATGATGAAAAATTTGTTATTGATCGTGTGGTTGATGAAGAATGGATTTATTTCCCATTGAAGGAACCCTTTGTAATTCCTGCCGGAAAGAAATTCTTCATTGCTGTGGCTCAGCCGGTTTCATCTAAATATATGGGCTATGATGTTTCTACAGACGAAGAGAAATTAAAATATACATTTTCAGGAGTTTACACGGGCAATGATTCCTACTATTGGTACCCCAGCAGTGAACAAAGTGAAAAATGGGTCTGGAAGATACGTCCTCTAACGGCTGCGGGTGAAAACCAATGGTTAGAACTTGATGCGTTCAACGGAGATCTTTTACCCGGAAGATCTGCTATTGTTAATGCACTCATCGATCCTTTAAAAGCGGGTAGTGGTGTACATTCAGCAAAGTTGCTGGTGAAATCAAATGACGTAAACCGGTCATCTGACCAATTTAGTGTTACCATCAATGTGAATGGAGCGCCGCGCTTTGAGTTCTATCCCAATATGTATGAAGAGCAGATTGAAATTCAAGAGACAGAGAAACGAACATTAAACTATTTGTTCAGTGATCCGGAAAATGATGTAATGACCCTGAAGCTGGGGGATATTGCTGCTAATACTCCTGAAATAACGTTGCAGCAAACCGGTGACATTTCTGCCCAGCTTACAATCAGTACAGGCTATGAAGACGCTGGAGAATATGTCATCCCGGTAGTGATCATGGATGATAAGGGAAATGAGGTTTATGATGCGGTCATCATAAATGTGATCGATAAAAACCGTCCACCAGTTTTCAATGAAGAGTTTTCTGAGTTTCAGCTGAATCTGGCTGGAGATGGAAGTCTTACTATTGATCCATTCGAACTGTTTTACGATCCGGATGGTGATGACCTTCAGATTTATGCAGGAAACTATACACCACAAATATTGGATATGGCATTGGGCAGCAGGTATATAAGCCTGATACCCCGGGAAATCGGGACCGCGCAGTTAGTTTTTGCGGCGGATGATGGAAAAGAGAATGGCTATGTGCTCAATGAATCCTTTGTTCAGGTAATTGATGATCCCGATGCAGCTGAAGGCGAAACGTCTGATAATGGTTTAAAAACTGACATCAAGGGTGAATATGTTTTCTCCGTTCAACCAAATCCCGTCACCAATGGTCAGGCGAAACTCGTTTACTACCTCGAAAATACATCCAATGTAAAAATCATTATTTCCGATCTGCAGGGCAGAGTTTATGAAACTATAGATCAAAGTGACCTTCATGAAGGATCTCATAGCACCCTGCTGAATTTGTCTAAGGTGCCTCGTGGTATGATACTGTGTACACTATGGGTCAATGAATCTGTAAGCCAGACCTTCAAGCTAATTATTCGGTGATGATCGGTGACTTTAAATCATGAAATCCTTATGAAGCTTAATTTCTTACAACTCCGAACGATCATCAGCCTGGGGATACCAGTTGTATACCTGATTCTTACGGTCATATTGGATGGATTTAAACCTGCAGATGTTGTTATTGCTCTATTGGCTGGATTCATTTCCTTCCTGCTGATGACGCTGTTTACATCGAAAGATTCCCGGAACGTCAATCAACACATCGGGTTGAGTACAGAAGAAAAAGAAGGAGATGAAATTATAATTGAGACCGAAGCTTGTCATTATGAGAATGGAGTATATAGCCTTGGTCGGCTGATTCTGACCACAGATCATCTGAGCTTCCGGGGACTTGATCATGAATATGTGCAATTAAGTCTGAAAGATATTTCTGCTGTCCGTGTTTATCATTTTGAGCATTTATTCAAAAAAGGATTCAGCTTAATTGTGAAGACTAAGGAATTCATTTTTGAAGTGGAATATGTCCGGGACTGGATGGACATCATCCGGTATCAGATGGCCAATTTTGAACCAGCTGAAATGACCCTGAAAAATGATGGTATCGTTGACAATCCAATACTTGACCGGAAGAATACAGAAATTGCTTGACGTAGCCGGCATGGATGAAATTAATTTTTCATCCTGACCGTTATCATAGTACAGGGTTATTCAATTCTGTATTTTGTAGTAAAACCAACTAAACAATGACTTCTGCTGGTAACAAATTGCCCCCGAAGATCAATGAATACATTCATCGGCATTTCAGGGAAGACTTTTTGTTCAAGGTTCAGTCGGTACGAAGAATTGGTGAACACGTCCGCTACAGCATCGATGTAGCCAAGGACGAACATATCTATCACCTGAAGTTTGACGAAAAAGGTTGGCTGCTGAAAAAAGAAGTGGAAGAAGCTTTTCCCGCGGATGATTATGATGATCCGCACGCCGGTGACTCTGCACAGGACTATATTTTTCGCTGAGCAGGTCGTAAACATTGCAACTGTACCTACCGTCAGAAATCCACCCGGGTTCTGAGAGGGATTTCTTTTGCCAGATTAATTTTTTAAAACTTTCTGAACAAATATTTTTTATCTGCGTTAAGAAATCTAACATTGTTAGAAAATCTAATTCTGTTAGAAAATAGTATATGACGAAGACGAAAACTCCTGATAAGCGAACCATCCGAAAGGAACGCACAAAGGAAGCCATCAAGAAGGCGGCGCTCGAAATTGCTCGTAAGGAGGGATGGAACGGGGTAACGATTCGGAAGATCGCCGGCAGGATCGACTACACGGCGCCTATCGTTTATGAGCACTTCAGGAATAAGGATGACCTTTATTTCCACCTGGTCCATGAAGGATTTACGCGTCTTAAAGAGGAAACATTCAGCGAAGTAGAGGGTAAGGGAAGTCCGGAAGAAAAATTCCTCGCAATCGCCGAAGTGCGGTTTTGGTTTGCTGTGCGCAATCCTACACTGCATCATATGATGTTCGATGCTGAAAATCCGGATTGGCAGAAAATCGAGTTGGCCAAGTCAATGGTCAGCATCATGCAGATGGTTGATAAGCTGGTCGATGAGATCAGCGGTCAGCCTGAAAAACGAATGGATTATATATTCAACATGATTTGCCTGATAAAAGGTTATACATTCTTTACGAATCACCTGCTGAATACATCTACAAAAATGTCCCGGCATTTTCCGGCTGACGAAGACGAACTTCATAAACTATACACAGACGCCATCAGGCGTTTTATATCAAGCATCAGTAAGAAATGAAAAACAGAAAACTAATAATCGGTATCCTGGGTGTCCTCATCGTAGTGGCCGCAATATTCATTGCCGGCAGATTGGCCAATACCCCACAGGAAGCTCCAAAAGAGGAGGAACGCGGCGACAAAGTGGTCGTCCATACGCGCAAGATCGAAAATTCCGAACAGATTGCCACCGTGCCCATCACCGGACGCGTTGTAGCAGCCGACAAGCTCGATCTCTATGCCGAAGTATCCGGTGTTTCCACCTACGGAGCAAGACCCTTTAAAGCCGGAAACCGGTTCCGCAAAGGTGAGGTACTATTGAAAATTGATGCGGAGGAATTCAGCAGGTCAATGGCTTCCGCAAAAAGTCAGTTCATGAGCCTCATCGCCACCGTGCTGGCCGACCTCAAGATCGACTTTCCTGAAGACTATCCTGCCTGGAGGGATTACCTGAAAAATATGGATGTCAACAAATCCCTTCAGAAACTTCCGGAGGTGCAGGATGAGCAGTTGAAATTTTTCCTTACGGGTCGGAACATCTATTCCACCTACTACAACCTCCTGGAATCTGAAACCCGGCTTGCGAAATACGTGATCCGTGCACCCTTCGATGGTACTATTACAGAAAGCTATATCAACCAGGCGTCACTGGTGCGAACTGGTCAGCAGCTTGGCGAATTCATCCGGGAGGGGAACTATGAACTGGAGGCATCAGTAACGTTCGATCGTCTCGCCGGTATGAAGATCGGTGATGAAATTTCCTTTAACGAAGTGAACGGTGCATTCTCCTATGTCGGTAAGCTCGTTCGGATCAACGAAAAGGTGGATGCGGAAACCCAGCTCATAAAGGTCTATTTTTCTCTGAAGGACCCCGCACTTAAAAGTGGCGTTTACCTTGAAGGCAACCTGACTACCGGTACATTCCCCAGTGCTACTGTTCTTCCTGTGAGCGCACTGGTGGATGGTGCATATGTCTTTGTTGTGCAGGATGGGAAGGCTGTGAAGACTCCTGTGGAAGTGCTCTCCAGGGGCTCAAATCAATTTATCGCGGGCGGTTTGCCGGATGGGGCTGAGATTATTGTCGATAAGAAAAACGGCGCATTCGAGGGTACATCTGTTGAAGCCATTTAATCTTCTGAAATGAAAGACTTTATCAAATTCTTTATAAAGAACGAGCTGCTCGTCAACCTGTTTATTGCCATCGTGGTATTGTTAGGGATTTTAGGCCTTAGCAACATGAATTCTTCATTTTTTCCGAAGGCACCGGAACGCTTCATCATCATCGAAGCCATCTATCCCGGTGCCTCGCCCCGCGAGGTGGAAGAGGGAATCACCCTCAAGATCGAGGATAATCTCAAAGGAGTTTCCGGAATCGACCGTGTAACCTCTACCTCGCAGGAAAATACAGCCCGTATCACTGTGGAGCTTGATTACGGTCAGAATGCCGACCTTGTTTTACAGGATGTGAAGAACGCCGTCGATCAGATCTCGAATTTCCCGGCGGATATGGAACAGCTCGTGGTATATGTACTGGAAAGTCAGAATCCCACCGCCCGCGTCGCCATTACAGGCGACGTTCCGCTGCGCACGTTAAAAGAGAGTGCTGAGAATTTTGAGGACAATCTCCGAACGTTTCCCAACCTGTCCAAAATTTCCTTATCCGGATTTACCAGTGAGGAGATAGAAATTGCGCTCACCGAAGCAAAGTTACGGGCTTTCGGACTGGCCTTCGAAGATGTCGCAAGGGCAATTCAGAGCGAGAATATTAAAACAACCGGAGGACGCATTAAATCAGACACTGAGGTGATCATTCGTGCAGACCAACGGGAATATTATGCTGATCAGCTGGGAGACATTGTGGTGAAGACCCTCGATGACGGGAGTGTTGTGCGCCTGAGCGATGTGGCCACCATAAGCGAAGACTGGTCGGAGGACACCAACATGGCATACTACAACGGTGAGCGTGCTATCATCATCACCATAAGTACATTGAATGAGGAAAATATTCTGGATGCAGCGGCCAGTGTTGTAGGGTATATCGATACATTCAATCAACAGAATACAGTTGTAAAGGCCCACCTCATTGAGGACGGAACAGTGGTATTGCAGGAACGCATCAGTCTGCTTACGGAGAATGGCGTTCTGGGAGCATTCCTGGTTTTTGTATTGCTTGCGATGTTCCTGCGAATCCGCCTGGCATTCTGGGTGGCCATCGGTATTCCGATCTCCTTCCTTGGAATGTTCATATTCCTGAACCTCACCGGCATCACCATCAACGTGCTTTCACTCTTCGGAATGATCCTGGTGGTGGGTATCCTGGTGGATGATGGTATTGTGGTTGGGGAAAATATTTTCCAGCAATATGAAAAAGGAAAGACCAAATTCAGAGCGGTACTGGACGGTACGCTGGAAGTAATTCCGGCCATCAGCTCGGCTATTGCCACCACATGCCTGGCGTTTTCTTTCTTCTATTTTATCGACGGACAGCTTGGTGAGTTCTTTTCAGATGTCGCTGCTGTGGTCATCTTTGCGCTTGGTTTTTCACTGGTTGAAGTACTCTTGTTTCTTCCGGCACACCTTGCACACATAAAGGATCTCACCGGTGAATCGCATCCGAACAAGCTGAAGGTGAAGGTTGAAAATCTGCTCATCAAATTTCGCGATTATGTGTTCAAGCCTATTCTGATTTTTGTACTACGGTATAAGGTTTTTGCTTTTATGCTGGTCGTTGCCGGATTGATAGTTACTATCGGCGCCATCAGGGGAGGCATTATCAAAACAACATTTTTCCCCAACATTGAACAGAATAAGGTTCAGGTAACGCTGGAATACCCTTCGGGTACTTCCGAAAGTACTACCGAGAATACGATACGGCAGATTGAATCTGCGGTGAAGGAACTGGGGAGCAGATATGAGGAGGAATTTGGTGCCGAAATCATCACCGACATCGAATGGTCGGTTGGTCCCGGGAGTAACAAAGGCCTGGTGACATGTTACCTGGTTTCTTCCGAAGACCGTGATCTGAGAAGTTTTCAGATTGCTGCCGATTTGCGGAATGCTGTGGGCCCCATACCCAATGCCACGCAGTTAAGCTTTGAAACAGCAACGCCATTCGGAAAACCGTTAAATATCTCCTTCTCCGGAAGTGATTTTTCCAGGTTACGACTGGCTGTAGAAGATTTTAAACAGGAAGCCCTGAAGACCGGGCTGGTAAAAGACCTGGTGACCAATGATCAGGCAGATCAGCCTGAAATCAAGGTGACCCTTAATGAGGCCGGCCGTGCTCTTGGATTTAGTACGCAGGAAGTGATCCAGAAAATCAGATATGGATTTTTTGGTTTTGAAGCGCAGCGCTTACAACGGGGTGATGATGAGGTAAAGGTATGGGTGCGTTACGACATCAAAAACCGGCAGAATGTGGAATCCCTGATGGATATGCGTATCCGTACGTCAACCGGTGCACTGGTTCCGATTCGTGAAATTGCCACCCTCACACCAGTAAACGGATTGATCGCGATCAGTCACCTGGATGGCAAGCAGCAGATCACCATGCAGGGTGAGGTTTCATCGTTCGATGTTTCTTCAACTGAAATGATCAACAAAATTTCCGCGGATGTTATTCCGGTGATCTCAGAGCGATATCCCGACCTTTCCATTGCCCTCGACGGACAGCAACGGGAGACGGCAAAACTGGCTGCATCAGTGGCTAAGGTAGGTCCGATCATCCTGGTGCTTATGGCAGCATTGCTGATTCTTACATTCCGATCGGTAAGTCAGTCTGTGGCGCTGCTTCTGATCGTGCCTTTTGGTCTGATCGGTGCCGGCTGGGGGCATTATATACACGGCCTGCCCATGAGTCTCCTTTCATTCCTGGGATTCATCGCACTCATAGGGGTAATCGTGAACGACGGACTTGTATTCGTCGGCGCCTTTAACAGCTACCTCAGGGAAGGAAAGAAGTATGACGATGCGCTGATGGAGACGGCACTTTCAAGGTTCCGCCCCATTTTCCTGACAACTATCACGACGGCAGCCGGATTGGCGCCACTGATCCTGGAAAGGAGTTTTCAGGCTCAATTCCTTGTTCCGATGGCCATCACAATTGCGTATGGATTATTAGTGGGTTCCTTCCTGCTCATCCTGATCCTGCCCGTTTTCCTTTCAACCTTTAACAGGGCGAAAGTATGGATAGGCTGGCTGGTAACAGGTGAAAAGCCCACCCATGAATCTGTTGAAAAGGCGGTAATACGCCAGCTTAAAGAAGAAGAGTATGAAAGTATTTAAATTAATCCTCCTGATTTCCCTGATCAGTCTGGCCCGTCTCAACGCCCAGGATCCTGATTCATTAGCCCGCGTTCTTTCGCTGGAGGAGGCCATCAATATCGCGCTGGAAAATAATTTTGATATCCAGATTGCCAGGAATGATCTCCAAATTGCTCAAAACAATAATGTGGTCGGCAATGCGGGACTCCTGCCGAGAGTTGATCTGAATGGCGGCTATGACTATTCTTCCAACGACGCTAAACTAACCTTTGCAAATCCGGAACAACCGCCGATCGAGGCTTCCGGTGCAGTTACGAAAGCACTGGCGGGTACTGCAATTGTCCGTTATAACCTCTACAGCGGAGGGTCACGGTTGAATACATTGCGTCAGCTGGAGAATCTTAATTATATCGGCCAGCTTCAGCTGCGCGCGAGCATGGAATTAACTATACTCAATGTAATGGATCAGTATCTGACTTCCGTTGCGCGCCTGGCGGAATTAAATTTGAGGGAAGAATCTGTAATCATTTCCCTTGATCGATATCAACGGGCAAAAGAGAACTACGCTTTCGGAGCTTTTTCGAAAGTGGAATTCCTGAATGCTGAAGTGGATCTCCGTAACGACAGCACCAGTCTGATCGATGCCCGGCTGCGCTTCGAGAATTCACTGAAGAATCTGAATAATGTGATGGGTATATCGCCCGATTCCGTACTCTATGTGGCCGATGAGATCTCGTACAACGAAAACCTTGATTTGGGTTTGATGCTGGATGAGGCCCTCATGCAGAATTCCAATTATCTGATCTCACGAGCCAATATGGATCTAAGTGAACTGGATGTGAAGATTGCACGGGCAAATTACTTTCCTACACTGGATTTTTCAGGGGGTTATATCTACAGCAAATCCGACAACGAAGCCAGTTTTATCACAACCTCCCGAAATAATGGATGGACGACCGGATTAACCCTGAGCTATAATATTTTCAATGGGGGTAATACGCGAAGAGCGGAAAGGAATGCGAAAATACGTACTGAAACCAGCCAGGTGATGATCGAGAAAACTGAAAATCAGCTCAAAACGGATTTGCTTACCAATTTCAATAATTTCGAGACCAACAAAGAACTTCTTGCTCTGACGATCCGGAACCTGGAGCTTGCAGAAGCGAACTATCAGCGGAGTCAGGAAGCCTTCACCACCGGGGAAATCACAGGCCTGCAATTGCGCGAAGCACAGCTGAACCTGTTAAGTGCACGGTTCAATGTGATACAGCTTCGTATTCAGACCAAGGTGTCTGAAGTAAACCTGTATTACCTGTCAGGAACTTTGGTGGAACCCGTGGAAAACCTCAATTAGAGCGTTTTAATTACCCTGATCGTCCGGTCGATCTCATCTTCGTTATTGTAAATGTGCACGGAGTGCCGTAGGTATTCACGGCCTACCGATCGGGGTTGCAGACGCTCTGCTTCCCATAGTTTCTTCTGTAATTCCGGCCCGGTGAGCCCCTCAACGGCATAGGTGGTAATACCGGCACACATACCGGGATGGGTGGAGGAATAGATGGTGACCTTGTCAATTTCACCAAGTCCTGCCCGGAGGTAATCCCCCAGCTGTTTGATCCTTCCCAGCCACCGTTCTTCCCCGATGGTGTGATAAAAATCGATGGCTGCATTCAGGCCGACGTACAGTGCTGTATTACCCGTGCCCGTTTGCATAAGGCGAAATCCGTGATCATCCTGAAGGTCCCAGTTATAGCTTGCCACCGTAGTCCATATTTCCGGCTGCCGGTCGGCACTGATGTATAGCAACCCGTTTCCGCCCGGAGCCAGCAGCCATTTATGCAGGCTTGAATAATAGGCATCGCAGCCGATATCCTTCACATCAACCTTGATCTGGCCTACGGTTTGTGCCCCGTCGAGAATCGTGAAAATCCCCCGCTTTCTGGCTTCTGTACAAATGGCTTTCACAGGCATTACCACCCCATAAACCGAAACAATATGCGGTATCGCAATGACTTTTGTTTTAGGTGTAACCTCTTTGAAAATCGCGTCAAAAATTTCCTGCGGGTCATTTGCCGGAACCGGCATTTTTGCCTGTTTGTAGACGCAGCCCTTACGTTTGGCAAGTAGCTGCCAGGCTGCAAACCCGCCTCCATGCTCCTGGTCTGTGTTCAATAATTCATCCCCTTCATTTAATTCCAGTCCGTGCGCTACATAATTCATTCCGAAAGTAGCATTCTGCACCAGTGTAATCTCCTTAAAATCAGCATTGATGAGCGCCCCAACTTTTTTGCGCAGTTCCTCTTCAGGAAAATAACCGGAGAGCAGTTGTGGACCTTCACCCTTATAATCCGTTTCGGCACCATGGATGGCATTGTAACGCATCTCGTCGATCATCCGGTTTGTGGTATAATCCGGTACAGGGCCCATCGTCCCGTTATTGAAATAGGTCTGATCCTTTTTCAGGGAAAACTGGGAACGTACGGCTTTCCAGTAATCGTCGTCGGTTCTGTCGGTCGCAAGGAATGAAATGTCGTTCGCCCGGGACTCATGGACGGTAAGGAAAGGAGCCAGGATCGATCCGGCTGCCGCTTTTCGGATGAAGGTTCGTCGGGAGGTCATGGGGTAATAAGTTAATCTTAAAATTTATAGAATCTGATGAAATGATCACCAGTTTCTCCGGATCATTTCTCCCCGGGATGATATGTTTTTTCGGCGTTGGCCTCGACTTCCTCCCGGGTGAAATTCACTTCCTTAAGTTCGCCCTTCATAAACATTTCCGACTGGTCATTGTAATGCGGCGAGTCCGGATCCGCACTTTGTCCGCCGCCAATGATTGTTCGCGCTTTCACCGTTTCCCCGAATTCAATGACCGCTATGAAACTGTTTCCACCGGCATAGTATTCTTTGTTTGAATCTTCCTGCCGGTTATAAAACGCTGCCGGAATAGATCCGAGAAAGCCCGATAAAAACCGTGAGGGAATCGAAGGCTTTGCATCGTCGTAGAAGGTCGGGTGATCACTGATCCGCTGAAACCGTAATACATCGCCCAATGGCACGTTGTATGAGCCGAAAGTTTCATTCATATACTCAACGGATCCGCGCAGTGCCTCGAGCACCTCATCAGCACTAAGCCTGTCCCTGGCAACGATCACTTGTGGAAACGACTCCAGGTTCATATCCATAACTGTATCGGCAGGGATATACTTGCCCGACATACCTGACATACGACGGGCGAAGGCTTCACCCAGCAATACCGCTTCTGCTTCGATGGTGGCACGGCGGTCCCAGTTTCTCAACATCGAGACTGGTCCGGAAAGAGATTCCTTTCTGTCATCGCCGCTCTCAAGGCCATCATATGCGGCAAATAACGGTGGTAGCACAATATCAAAAAGCTGAAGATAATTGTCGTAAGCGAGCTGTCGAAAATCATCGGCGGTAAAATCCTTCGCCGCATCCAGGAGTCGCATAGCATTTGCTGCCCGTGGATTTTGATGATGCCCTGTCATGTAGGCCGGGTAATCACCTTTTTTCGGACTGTATTCTCCCGATGCCAGGTAGGGGGTGGAGTTACAGTTCTGGATCCATCCGTTTACCGGATTGATTACCTGGATGATTTCATCCAGCTCGTGCAATCCTTTCCAGTCATTTTCCGGCGTGCTGAGTACCGGCTTGCGGTAGTTAGCCTCCGGATTTCTGCGTGGTACGAAATTGCCATTCCAATATGCGATGTTCCCATCCACATCGGCATAAACGGTATTGTTAGTTGCATTGGAACGAATGCTCATTACTTTTTTGAATCCTTCCAGGCCGTCTGCCTTCATTGTCATGAACTCCTGCTCCAGTTCTTTTTCCGGCATGTGCAGCGGCGTGATGGCGACATAATATTCATCGCGTTTGGTAACGATCGGACCGTAATGCGTGTAGTCTACCTGAAACGTTCGCTTATTCAGCTGTCCATCCCGGTTCTTGTAAGGTACGGTGATAGATTTGGTTTCAATCTCTCTCCATTTATCCCCGTATGAATAGTATTTTTTACCCTTCTCTTCCTTCACCTTCATCAGGAATGCATCGTGTGTATCGGTTCCGCTGGAGGTATGCATCCATCCGCAGTAATTGTTGAATCCATGATAAACAAAGAACTGGCCTTTGCTAACCGCGCCATACACATCGAGTCCTTCCTCGCTGTTGAGGTGTGCTTCAAGTCGGTGATAAACGCTCACATGCGGATTAATGAGCAACATGGCTTTTCCACTCTTTGTCCGTGACGGGCCCAGTGCCATGCCGTTGGATCCTTTCGACTCTCCTTCGGGCTCGTTGGATAGCTCAGGTATTTGTGTAGCAAAAAATTCAGCGATCTCCCGTCGCGAAATATCAGTCTGGTTGCTCACATTTCCTTCTGAAGATCCCTCACTGTAAGCCAGCGGATACCAGGGTTCAAAACGCGTTAGCAGCCTAGGCTCCACTTCGGGATGAGTGGCCAGGAAATAATTCATGCCATCGGCAAAAGCCTGCATAATCTTCTTCATGGCCGGATCCATTTTGGAAAGTTTTTCCTTCAGAACCGAAGGATCGCCGTAAGCCCTGGCCCAGAGGTCATTAAAAACCTGGCCTTCACCTTCCAGCTCGGCCAGCCTTCCCAGTCCGCGGATATAGTTGTATTCTATACGTTGAAAATCGTCTTCGCATTGGGCATACATCAGTCCGAAAATGACATCAGCATCGGTCTTCCCGTATATGTGAGGTACGCCCCAGTTGTCACGGATGATTGTAACCTTTTGTGCCTGTTTTTTCCATGCGGCAACCTCTTCAGGTGAGAATGGTTGCGCTGCAAGGTTGAGCGAGATGAAGAAAAGAAACAGTATGCGAAGTAGTGAATTCATATTTTATAGTTTCAACAGGATGGAAATTTCCTCAATTTTCATCGTATATACCAATGCGCATCGGGGAATTTACACCAACGGTGTATGCTTCAAAGACTATTACTGAACGTCTGAAAACAGGTCGTTACGTACCAGGTAGGCATCCTCGGCTTTGTGCCAGAACATGATCCTTTTACGGTTGATAGTAGAAAACCGATAGGGAAGGCCCTGTGATCCGGGAGCGTTGAGATCACCTGAATTTTGAATATGCATATGCAGGTGGGGCCAGGATGTATTTCCGGAATTTCCGGCTTTTCCCAGCATATCCCCTGACTTTACGCGGTCACCAACCTTCACGACAATGGATCCGGGCATCATATGGGCCAGGAAAACATAAACGCCTTCCTCCATTCGGATCACCACATGATTGCCTGCCGGATTAGACGGATTGTTGGGTTCAAAAGAAACAGCTTCATTTGGCAGGCTGTCCTGAACCTGCACAACCGTTCCCGAAACAGGTGCATAAATTGGTTCTCCCAGGGTGAAGAAGTCTTCGATCTGCGTTCCGTCGCCGCTGAAGAAACGACCCCCTTCATCCACCTTTACGATGTCCATGGCATATTTCTGACTGGCGTAGGCACAGTGGTAATTCACGGTAGTCGTACCTCCGGCATGACCGGCCGACCACGTTCCTTTAACGGGCATGTCTACGATGAGGCTCCTGTGTTTCTCCGGGTAGGAATACACGGCCGGAATGTTGCTGAGTAATACCAGTCCGGGCAGACCTACCAGAATGGTACTCAGCATCAGCAGAAACCGTTGTGATTTTGAATTCAGTAATTTCTTAGAATAGCTGCTGAATAATAAAACTTCTGTAATCGCGAGCAGTAAGACCGTTAATGAAATGGCCAGCAGAACCCATGACGGGACCAACGATGCAAAGGGCGACACGATGAACAGATTCACCGGGAGTGCGATCGCGCAAAGAAATAGCGCCAGAATCAGAAAGAATTTCATTCCACGGATCCAGTATAGCTGATCGGTGTTCCTTGATTTTATCCTGCGATCTCGATTTGCCCAGGACCTGAGACGCCAGATCAGGACGACCAGGAGCAGTACGAGCAGAATCAGATGCAGTACTGTGTAGGTGGTGCTTACAAATTTGAGGGTTGCCATATTTCCCCGAATTTACTAAAAGCGATAACTTTTCAAATCAAATTTTTTACATCAGCGGGGAATTATACCTTATTTCGGGGATGGATAAGAATCTTAATTCCAATAAATTAGATGATCTGTCAATTTACCCATGCATGTATGAAGAATTTATTTAAAATCTCGCTCCTATCTCTCATTGTAATCCTGTTTTCTCCAGCACTGCATGCACAGCAGTCACCACTTTATTTCACCCTGGATCCGACCCTGACCCCTGATGGTAGTACGATCATATTTTCATATGAAAGTGATCTCTGGAAAGTTGCTGTTAACGGGGGAGAAGCGGTACGTCTTACCGCCATGGATGGCGAGGAAACCCGTCCTGCCGTATCTCCTGATGGCAAATGGCTGGCATTCAGCAGCACCCAGAATGGTAATAAGGATATTTTTGTGATGCCCCTGGAAGGTGGGGAGCTTCGTCAGCTTACCTATCATGATGCCAATGATGATGTCGACAGCTGGAGCTGGGACAGCAAATCAATTTATTTCACGTCCAACCGGATTGGAAGATTTTCTGGTTTTCGTATCAGTGCCTCCGGTGGAACCCCCGAACGGTTATTCGAAAACTATTTCAATACAACGCACAACCTGGCAGAACATCCCAGCAGCGGCGAACTGTTCTTTAATGAAAGCTGGGAAAGCAAGATATTTGCTCATCGGAAAAGATATAAGGGCGACTACAACCCTGATATCAAATCATATAATCCTACGACCGAAGAATACAAGGAATATACTTCGTACAACGGCAAGGATTTCGGAGTAACGATCGACAGGAACGGGAATATTTACTTTATGTCGGATGAGGCCAATGGCGAATACAACCTGTACACGTTCAACAATGGAACAAAACAGGCGCTCACGAATTTTACATCTTCCCTTTACTGGCCAAAGGTCAATGCAAACGGTGGTAAGATCGTATTCAGACGGGATTACCAGATCCAGGTATATGATGTGGCTTCGGGCCAAACCACTACGCCGGTAATCCGGATTTTCAAAAACGCATTGCTGGAAAAACCCCAGGAGTTCAAGGTAAGCTCCAACATTACCGCATTCGATGTTGCTCCTGATAACAAGAAACTTGTATTCGTCTCGCGTGGAAGAATGTTCATTTCCGATGTGAAGGGAAAATTTGTCAAGGCGATGGAGACCCCGTCGGCAGAGGCAGTTGGTGAGGTTTACTGGTTGAAGGATAATATGACGATACTCTTTTCAATGAGTGACGGTGGTTACTACAACTGGTATACCCTTCGTGCCGATGGTAAGGGTGAAATGTCGAAACATACAAACGATGATCAGACCAACCGGTCCCTGTCGATGAACAGCGACCGCACGAAAGCAGCCTATATCAGCGGCCGCAATGAAGTACGTGTAATGGACCTGGCCTCTTTTACTTCGAAAACCATTGCCAATGATGAACTCTGGGGCTTCAGAAATGCCCCGCCCCAATTCTCCCCGGATGACCGTTATGTGGCATTTAATGCCTTTCGGGATTTCGAAACGGATGTATTTATTCATGATCTGAATTCAGGTGAAACCTTCAACCTCACAATGACAAGGGTATCTGAGGATAATCCGGTTTGGTCTCCTGATGGAAAATATATTTTCATAAGTTCAGACCCGATGAATCCGGGCTATCCCTATGGAACGCAGAACGCCAGAATTTTTAAAATACCGCTGAAGAAGTTCACAGATCCTTTCAAATCAGATGAACTGGAGGAGCTTTTCAAAGAGGAAGAAAAGAAAGTGGAAGAAGATAACGGCAAAAACAAGAAGGATAAAAAGGACAAGGAGGAAGAGAAAAAGTCGGAGGAGAAGAAGGTTTCTGTTGAGATCGACAGGACTAAGATCATGGAACGGATGGAAGCGATAAGCCCGGGGTTTGGACAACAGCGTTCCCCATTTGTTATACAGGATAAGGATAAGCTTATTGTTCTGTACTTATCTAATCATGATGAGGGGAAAACGAGCCTTTGGAAAACCACCATGGAACCATTTGAATCCAATAAGACTGAAAAGATCGAATCCGGACCAATGTTTGGGTTTGAAATTCACGTGGCGGATGGAAATTATTACCTGCTTTCCGGAGGAGATATTCATACGTTCAAACCCGCAGATGGTAAATTGGATAAAATTGAAATCGACTTTACTTTCCGCAAAAACCTGAAGGATGAATTTGTACAGATGTATTATGAGGCCTGGGCGGGAATGGAAGAAAACTTCTATGATGAGACATTTCACGGAGAGGACTGGGCCGCACTTCGTGATACCTATGCCAAATACATTCCCTATATCAATAGCCGTGCAGAGCTGAGGCTCATCTTCAATGATATGCTGGGTGAGTTGAATACGTCCCATTTTGGATTCAATTCATTCGGGAAAGAAGAGGATACATATTTTGAATTTCAGTCAACCTCCGCTGGTCTTCTTTTCCGGAATGATCAGCCTTATGTGGTTGAGCATATTGCAACTGACGGACCGGCAGACATGGATGGCGTAGATATACAGCCGGGCGACAAACTTGTGGCAGTGAATGGGCGCGCCATCGATGAGACTATGAACCGGGAGTCTTACTTCTATCTCCCTTCCCAAATGGATGAAATAACCCTTACACTTGACCGTGGAGGCAGGCAGGTGACACAGAAATTGCATCCTGTATCGGCTTCTTTACTGAACGGCCTCTTGTATGATGAATGGCAAAATACGAACCAGGCTTATGTAGATGAAAAGGGCGGCAAACGCATCGCCTATGTGCACATGAAGAATATGGGAAGAGGAGAGTATAACCGTTTTGTGGAAGACATGGTACGCGAAGGTGCCTATCGCGACGGACTGATCCTGGATCTTCGCTATAATACCGGAGGTAACGTTCATGACGATGTTTTGAATTTTCTGAGCAGGAAGAAATACCTCGAGTGGAAGTACCGGGAAGGCAAGAAAACCTCCCAGCCCAACTTTCACCCGGCCGACAAACCCATCGTCCTGCTGATCAATGAACAGTCGTTGTCGGATGCCGAAATGACAGCTGCCGGATTCAAGGCCCTGGGTCTTGGGACGATCGTCGGCACCGAAACCTATCGCTGGATCATCTTTACTTCTGGCAAAGGTCTTGTTGATGGGTCATTTTACAGGCTTCCTTCATGGGGCTGTTATACGCTTGATGGGAAGGATATAGAAAAGGAAGGGGTTAGTCCGGATATACGCGTGGAGGAAAATTTCAAGGATCGCCTTAAAGGAAATCAGCCGCAGCTTGACAAGGCCATTGAAATTATTTTGGCAGAGCTGAATAAATAAAAGGTGCCGTTCACCCTCAGTCATCCGGCGATTGTACTGCCCTTCCTTCGTTGGAAACGGGTGTCGGTAACGGGTTTGGTGATCGGAAGTATGATTCCGGATTTCGAATACTTCCTGCGTCTTCGTGTGTATGGAATATATGGCCATACGTGGGACGGATTGTTTTGGTTTGACCTTCCCCTTGCTTTGCTGATGGCGTACCTATTTCATTACCTGATGGGACCGGTTCTTATGAACAACCTGCCTGGTTTTATGCAGCGGCGATTCCCGGGCATGATTGGCTCTCAATGGCATGCATATGTTAGGACATATCCGTTGATTGTCATCCTCTCGATTCTTTTCGGTGCTGCCGGACATATTCTCTGGGATTCGTTTACCCATAATAACACCTATATTTCAACGCACTGGCTGATCCTGCAGCGGCAGGTTGACCTTGGGTTTCAGGATTATCCCCTGTGGCACATTCTTCAGCAGGTAAGTACTGTGGTCGGACTTATTTTCATCCTGCTTTATTTTCGAAAATTACCGGCAGATGGTGTGGTGACGACCAACCGTAAAACCTGGTTTTGGGTGGTTCTTATTGTAATTGTAAGTATTATCTCATGTTGGCGGTTATATGAGATCTCCAACAGTGAAATTGTTAAAATTGGTCATATAGCAGTGATTACAATGGGGGCGTCGGTTTATGGGTTGCTGCTGGTTTCACTCTTTTGGAGAAAACTTCAAAGACCCGATTAATGCCGGATTTAGAGACTATAACACAGGTTTATAAAAACCACAGGGATCCGGTTAAGGCAATGCAGATGAAAGCCTATCTCCGCGATCAGTTTGAGTTTTACGGAATTGATGCGCCTACACGCAGAAGACTTACCCGGTCTTTTATGGCTTCTGTGCGCAAGGAGCCCTTGGATGTGGGATTTGTTCGGGAATGTTACCGCAAACCGCAGCGGGAATATCATTACCTGGCCATGGAATACGTATTCCGAAAAAGGAAGGACCTGGTTGCAGCAGATATTCAGCTGGCGGAGGAACTGCTCGTGAATAACTCCTGGTGGGATACGGTCGACTTTATTGCCGCAAATATTGTAGGATGGATGGTTAGTGAGTATCCGGAGTTAAAGCGAACTGCCATTCCAGTCTGGATGCGTCATGAAAATATGTGGCTGCGGCGGACTTCTCTCATCTATCAGTTAAAATACCGGGAAGAAACCGATACGGAAATTCTTTCCGAAGCGATCCATACGAATTTGGAAAGCAGGGAGTTCTTTATCAACAAAGCGATTGGGTGGGCGTTGCGGCAGTATTCAAAATATAACCCTGACTGGGTACGGTCGTTTATCGAAAATACTGACCTTCAACCGTTAAGCCACAGGGAAGCCTCAAAATATATTTGATCCACGAATAAATATTAATATATTGGTGGCCAAACATTTTTTTATGGATCCTTTTTTGATTTTTTGTCTTTTTACAATCCTTAGTTGTCCGTTAATCGGACTTTGGGCCAGACACAAAGGAAAGTCACCATTTGAGTATGCCTTTCTCGCCTTTCTCTTCACTCCCTTATTGCCAGCTGTGATTTTATTGCTGGCCGACGAAAGGGAAAATGTCAAGAGCCGTTAGTTATAGTTTCGGTCGCTTGAAAATAATTCGAGCAATTCCAGAGACGGATCGGGATCACTGCCGATAAACACAGGCATATCATTTTCATAGGGCATACAGTATTGGCAGGTGTGAATGGTGAAAAGTGTTACGTCCCTCAGGCTTTTCTTGTGTGTCTCTTCCGAACCTCCCAGGATAATGAACGTTTTTATATCGGACTTTTTAATGTACTCCTGTCCCCACAGGTAGTAATTATTATGCCTGGAAAGTACCGGGGGAAGTGGATACTTGTCACGGTAATAGTCAATCGCACCGGCTTCACCATAGTTGTTGGCCCATACTACGGCATGTGATCTTTCCGTTTCCGGCAAACTCATCCAGGCATCAGAAACATTCTTAGCCAATTCTTCCCAACCGTGCATATCTGCATAAAACTGGGGAAGTTCAGACTCCTCCTTGCCCTCATTATTCCGGTTGTCGATCCCCAGCCATTTGTTGTAACGGATAAAATGCTCCTCTTCCAGGATGGGCAGTGCAAGGGGGACCATTAATGAGCCAAATAAAAAATAGGCAGTTAGCAGGGAGATTATAACGGCCTTACGGATGATGGGTTTTTGGATTTCAGCCAGTTGAACGGATCCGGTGGCAAAAACAGCAAGATAGGCACCTGCCAGGTATTCAGATTTTACCTGACCCTTGATAATCAGAATAAGAAAAGTCGTAAAGAAAATGATAATGGCCGCGCGATCAGGAAATGAATACTTTCTGTTCAGAAAGAAAAAGAAGGAAGCAATTAAAAGTACGAGTGACAGCGGATTCTCAAGAAGAATGATTCCCTGCAAAAAGTCGGCCCTTGTAATTCCTGCATACTTGAAACGGGAAGCGTTTTTTGCAAATTCGATATGTGCCATGTCATGGCTGATATTCCAGATTATAAAAGGAATGAAAATGATCAGGGCGATAATGCCTGCCACATAGGGCCCTTGGCTAAGAAGCAGTTTTCGCTGCGGGGTTGTGATCAGGTAGACGATCAGTCCGATCGCGAACCATGATATACTGATTTTGTTCATCATACCGAGCCCGACAAAGATTCCAAGGGTGATCCAGTGCCAGGTGTTTTCTGGTTTCCGCAAGGTTTTGGTGATCTGGTAAAAACAAACAGACCAAAAGAAGAGATCTATGCTGTTCATGGAAAAAACAGAAGCGAATCCTATATTGATAGGAGCGAACATGAATGCGGTACCAGCTACGGCTATGGCGAGTAATGAGCCTCCCAGCAAACGAACCCATTTTAACAGAACAAGCATGGTTAGCCCTCCAAATACCGCCGGAATTATTCGTACTACTTGCCAGTGATCACCAAAAATGGCGGTAAATGCGCTTAGGATCCAGATCGACAACGGTGGTTGATCCACATATCCGGTTGCAAGGTGGTCTGCACAGGCAAAATAGTACAGTTCATCCCTGAAAACGCCATATCCTTCAAGCCAGATCGCAGCAAGGTGCATCAGGAGTTTTAGTCCGACGAAAATCCAGATTAGGTTAAGTAATCGGGTCGAATTATCCGTGGTGGTTCTTTCCATACTTTTTTAATGCTGATTCCACATCAAGAACAGGTACCCGCAGTTCTCCATTGCCATTCTTCACTGCCTTTTCCATATCCAGATTATGAATATCATAGGATTGCTCGTTGAGGTCAAGTACGATCACATCGAATGTGAAGGCATTGTCTGATTCTGCAATAAACCAGTGAATATTATTATGGGCATCGGATATGGATGAGTGGTTTCCTGCGATGGTCTGAATGTCGAGCGTAGGCGTTATGAGAAGTGAAGCGTTTTCCTCCGCAATTTTATCGTATTGCCGTAGCCGAAATTTTCCGTCAAGGATCAGGTGGCTGGAAACCATATTGCTGTGACCATGCGGGATGATCGCCCGATCTTTCCGTAGTCCGAATATCTTTTTCACAAAAGTTGTCCGTTCAAGTCCTTCAATGGCCGGAAATTTCACCATCCGGGTTGCAACCCCCAGATCAGGAAAGCTGAATCCCTTCCTCAGGTTTTCGAAGTCGATAAAGTTGAGAAGATCTTCCAGTGGTACGGCTTCGAAGAGTTCACCGATCTTTTCCTGCCACAGGTACTGCGGAATATACTCCAGTTTGAGATCGGAACAGATTTCTTCAAGTTGCCTTGCCCATCGCTCCATATCCTGGTGTACTGATGCCGAAAAAGACCTCGTCAGGCTGGCGGCGTCCAGCAACAGATATGCGCTGAAGAACCGGGTAATTCCGAATGTGAATTCTCTGCGGTCCATTGTTAAGACTTAGACCTATAAGTTATTCAAAATTCAGCTGGGAAAGAATATACGATCGTTCTTCTTCGGTAAAATAATCGAATTTCGCCGCAAGAATTTCAGCGATTATTTTAAAATGAATTCTTTGAAATGGAACAGGTTTTGATTCCGAAGCTGAATGATTTGTTTTCCAATTCCCCATTCCCTGCTACCCATTGTTTTAACGCCTGTAAATCTGTAAATTAAACAGCCACTAAACTTTCCCAGAAATGCCAGAAATAAAGTTGACTATCAATGGCAGCTCAGCAGTCTATGATCTGGATTCAGATATGCCATTGCTTTGGGCGATTCGTGATTTTGCCGGGTTAACCGGTACCAAGTTCAGTTGCGGAATCGGCCAGTGCGGAGCCTGTACCGTATTTATGAACGGGGAACCCGTTCGTTCCTGCCTGATTCCGGTTTCCGCCGCTGCCGACAAGGATATCGTAACAATTGAAGGGATCTCAAAAGAAAATGATCACCGTGTGCAACAAGCCTGGATTCAGGAACAGGTGCCCCAATGCGGTTATTGCCAGTCGGGACAGATCATGAATGCTATCGCACTGCTGGATAAAAATCCGAATCCTTCCGATGAAGAAATAGAAACACAGATGCGACCAATACTATGCCGTTGCGGCACCTATCCGAGGATAAAGAATGCGATCAAACGAGCCTCAAAATCTTAACATCATGGAATCTCTTTCACGCCGTACATTTCTTAAACAATCATCCCTCACAGGCCTCTTCTTCGTCCTGGGATCAACTGCCGAAAATGGGCTGATGGCATCACTTATACAGGATCCCGGCTCGGTTAACCTTAATCAATTCATCGCGATCAGCAGCGATAATAAAATTGTCCTCTTTAATCACCGACCTGAAATGGGCCAGGGAACGTATCAGTCGATACCCATGATCCTGGCAGAGGAACTTGAAGTGGATATTCATTCGGTGGAAATCCGGCAGTCCGAAGCCGACTCCGATCTCTATGGCAGCCAGATGGTGGTTGGCAGCCGCAGCATTCAGACCGAATATGATACGTTACGGATTATGGGCGCATCAGCTCGTGAGATGCTGAAGTCGGCCGCTGCCAAACGCTTCAATACCAATTCCGATTCCTGTAAGGCAGAAAACGGAAAGATATTCGGGCCGGGCGGTAAATCGTTAACCTATGGTGAACTGATCGCAGATGCTGCTAAAATTACTCCTCCAAAAAATCCTCCGCTCAAAGACCCCGCAGATTTTAAAATTATTGGTCAGCCCATTTCCCGACAGGACATCCCGGGGAAAGTAAACGGACAGGCACAGTACGGTCTGGATGTGAATGTACCGGGTATGCTGTATGCAAGCGTAGAGCGATCGCCTGTATTCCTGGGAAAGGTAATGGGCTTCAATGATTCCGAAGTATTGAAAGTACCGGGCGTACGTCATGTGATACCAACTTCCAGGAATGTTTACGGACAAACGCGCGAGGGTGTGGCAGTGCTGGCAGACAATTACTGGGCGGCACTGAAAGGAAGGAAAGTGCTGAAGGTAGAGTGGGATAACCAGGGACTGGACACTATTTCAGGAGCGGATATTGTTGCTGATTCGTATGAATCTGCTGAAGGCAATGGGGATGAGCTGTTTGGGCGTGGCAATACAGCAGAGATTTTCAGGAATTCTGATCAAATCATCGAAGCATCCTACGAAACCCCGTACCAGGCGCATGTTCCGATGGAACCCATGAACGCGACGGTTCACATTCAGGCGGATCGCGCCGAATTCTGGGGCTCAACCCAAAATCCGAACGGTGTCAAGTCGTTCATCGCACAGACCTATGGCATTGATCCGGCAAAGGTAAAGATCAATTACACCTTTATGGGAGGTGGGTTTGGTCGCAGGTCTATGACCGATGTGGTGGAAGAAGCTGCAGATCTCTCGAAAAAATCCGGCAAACCTGTTAAGGTTATCTGGACACGGGAGGACGATCAGACTCAGGGTCCGTTCAGGGCATGCAGTGTGAATATTTGTAAAGCAGTCATGGAGCCGGGAGGAAAGATACTGGCATTCGAGCACAAGGTAATTGCCCAGGAAATCAGAAATCAGACAGGGAAAGATATGACGGCCGGAAGGCAGCTTATGGGAGGAATCAATACCGAATACACCATTCCAAACTTTTCTGTGAAGGGGGTTCTGAAAAAACGCCATATTCCTATATCCTACTGGCGGGCAGTCTATCACTCAACAAATCCGTTTGCTCATGAATGTTTTATTGATGAGCTGTCAAGAGTTGCAGGCAAGGATCCCCTAACCTTTCGGCTTGAGATGCTTAATCATCCCAGGTATCGCAGAGTGTTGGAAGAGATAGGTAAAAGGACCGACTGGTTTGGGCAGCCAGAACCGGGAATTGGCCGTGGACTGGCAACGGTGGAACGATCGGGTGCCTATTTTGCCATGATCACGAAAGTGACGAAACGGGATGGGAAGATCATCCCGATAAAGATAACTACCGTACTGGATCTTGGCGTATGTATAAACCCGGATACTGTAAAAGCACAAACAGAGGGATCTGTTATCATGGGATTGGGCGCATTTTATAATGGATTGACCATTAAAAACGGTGCGGTCGAAGAGAATAATTTTCATACATATCCACTGCCAAGGATCGATCAGATACCGGAGATCGAAACCCATATCCTGTCAAGCAATGCCTCACCGGATGGGGCAGGTGAGTCTGGTCTTCCGACCTTAGCTCCGTCGCTGGCTAATGCTATTTTTGATCTTACGGGAAACCGAATACGTAAACTACCCATTCAATATGGTGCAGGTGCGTAGTTTACCGTTTACATAATCCACAGTGTTAATACGGATTTCATCTTTGTGAACGGAGATACCTTCGTTATCTTTGATCACAATCAAGAACTCCCGGTATGGATGCGCGCGAATTCTTTTCACATGTTGCTTCGGAAAACCTCACAGAATTTTCATGGCTGGAAAAACAGCTGAATAATGAATTCAATAAGGCCGATTTCTACCTGTCCTTTAATCTGGTTCACCGGAAGATACAGCAGCGTCCTGTCGCCTACAGTGATGATCAACTGGCTCAATGGTCCACCATCTATCCCGGCCTTCAGCCTGAATGGTGGGACAGTCAGGCCTTAGCCCGCCTGGCGCTCATTTTGAATATTCCCACAGGTGAGCAGGTCGCAGTGCTTGACAATTTATTTTCTACAGGGGATATCGGTGAACTGGAAGTTTTATACCGGTCGCTATACCTGTTGCCCGATGCTGGAAGATTTACGAAACGCGGTGCCGAGGGAATCAGAACAAATATGACCCGGGTTTATGATGCGATTGCACTTGATAATCCGTTTCCTGCAGAATACTTTAATGACGGCCAGTGGAATCAAATGGTATTGAAGGCCATTTTTATGCAAAGGCCGCTATACCGCATACAGGGTCTTGACAACCGGGTGAATGAGGAACTTCGGAGAATCGCACAGGATTTTGCACATGAGCGATGGGCCGCAGGCCGGAAGGTAACTCCTGAACTATGGCGCCTGGCGAAAGGTTATATGGATGACGGAGTGATTGAAGATTTGAAAAAGGTGCTGGCAAGTTCAGATCCCCTGGAACAGGCAGCCGGAATACTGGCGCTGGGTGATTGCGACCGGGATGATTGCCGGGAACTGCTGGTAGGGCACTCACTGAAAAATATGCCTGAAAACTGGAATGAATTAGGATACTTAATATTAAAGAACGCATGAATTATATAGATCCGCATATTCATATGACATCGCGCACGACCGATGATTATGAAGCAATGAGGAAAGCGGGAATAGTTGCCATTATTGAACCGGCATTCTGGCTGGGGCAACCGCGCACGGAAGTAGGATCTTTCAAGGACTATTTCAGCAGCCTGGTGGGATGGGAGCAGTTCAGGGCCTCGCAATTCGGGATCCGTCATTACTGCACGATTGGATTGAATTCGAAGGAGGCCAATAATGTAGCTCTTGCAGAGCAGGTCATGGAGATTCTTCCGCTTTTCGTACTCAAGGAAAATGTAGTTGCAGTTGGAGAAATTGGATATGATGATCAAACCCCTGAAGAGGACCGTTTTTTTCGTGAACAGCTGGAACTGGCAAAAAAAGTGGATCTCCCGGTGATGGTTCATACACCTCATCGTGACAAGAAGCGGGGAACGATCCGAAGCATGGAAGTGATTCTTGAACACGGCATCGATCCATCGATGGTGGTCATCGATCACAACAACGAAGAAACGGTACAGGATGTGCTGGATCGTGGATTTTGGGCCGGCTTTACCATTTATCCCAAGACAAAGATGGGGAATGAACGAATGGTTAAGATTGTTGAACAGTACGGTTCTGAACGAATCATTGTAGACAGTTCTGCCGACTGGGGTGTAAGCGACCCGCTGGCAGTACCGAAGACGGCGAATCTGATGAAGATCCGCGGGATCGCCGAGGAAGATATTTATAAGACCTGTTACAGGAATGCGCTTGATATATATGGAAAAAGCGGTAATATGAAAGAGTCTGACTGGGCATCTGGTTTTGAAATCGATCAGTCGAAACTGTTCGACGGAAACAGTGTACTTCGCGGACAGCAACCTGCCCAAACTGATTCCAAAAACATCATCGAAAACTAGGAAGCACTTGTTTCGGTCAATCCGTCCTTACCTGGTTCTGATCCGGCCTGCCAATGTGGTCACTTCTGTTGCTGATGTGCTGGCCGGACTGGCCCTGGCGTCGTCAATATCAGAAATCGACGTTACGCCAGCATTACTTTTGCTTCTGGCAACCGCCTGTCTCTACGCGGGTGGTATTGTCTTTAATGACTATTTCGACCGGTACATTGATGCAGAAGAACGACCGGAAAGACCAATCCCGTCAGGAAAAATTTCAGGTGCCGCGGCTGTTTCCTTCGGTTTAGCACTGTTTATCATCGCACTTCTCTCGGCCCTGGCGGTGGGGAGTCAATCATTCGGATTAGCGTTCATCATAATTGCGGCTGCCTTACTGTATGACCGATGGATGAAACATAATGCATTTATGGGCCCATTCTTCATGGGTATTGCCCGAAGTGCAAATCTGCTGTTGGGTATGAGTATACTTGAATCTGCCCTTTTTGAATATGCCTGGCTTGGCATCATTCCATTGGTCTTTATTTTCTCAGTTACCCTCACAAGCAGGGAAGAAAACCGGGGTGAGAATCGCAGTGCAATTATCGTTGCTATGCTGCTGGATTTATCGGTCATTGGATTATTGGTATACAGCGCATTCACAAAAGCTGTTCATCCCTGGTATCCGTTAATTCTTGTTTCTTTGTGGGCATTTATGGTGCTTTCCACCAAGTTCAGAGCCTGGCGCATCAATACACCGGAAAACATTAAGAATGCGGTTAAAACGGGTGTGATGTCGCTGATCGTGCTGGATGCTTCCTATGCCCTGCTGGCTGGAAAAATCGACTTCGCAGTTGTTATATTGTTTTTACTGCCCGTTTCGGTAGTTTTAGCCCGTAAATTTGCGGTAACCTGAAAAATATAGTGAAGGAAATATTTATTAAGCAGCGCTTTGAAGTACCGTTCAGGTACAACGTTTATTTCAAGCGTGATCTGTTTGAAGAGTCGAATGACTTTCTCAGAAAGCTGTTGGAAAGTGAAGGGGCATCCCGCCTCGCGGTTGTCATTGATGGCGGTCTGGCGCAGGCACAACCTGATCTGAGATCCAGAATAGATCGATATTTCAAGGGCAGTTTTACCGCAGCATGCATTGAAGTGCAGGGTGGTGAGGCAGTGAAGAATTCATGGGAGGGTGTTGAAGCAGTATTGAAGCTCGTGAACGAACAGCATATCGACCGTCATTCGTATGTGATTGCCATTGGTGGAGGAGCTGTACTGGACATGGCTGGTTTCGCAGCAGCGATTGCCCACAGAGGGGTACGGCATATCAGAATTCCAACGACCGTTCTATCTCAGAATGATTCCGGTGTAGGCGTGAAAAACGGAATCAATTACTTTGGAAAGAAGAATTTCATCGGAACATTCGCTCCGCCAAATGTTGTGATTAACGATGTGACCTTCCTGGAAACATTGAATGACCGCGACTGGCGATCTGGAATTTCAGAAGCAATCAAGGTATCCTTGCTGAAGGATCCGGATTTCTTCGAATGGATTGAAGAAAATGTGCATGCGCTGAATGCACGAAATGCGGATGTGATGGAGGAACTGATCTACCGGTGTGCAGAGCTTCATGTCGAGCATATTTCTGGTCAGGGAGATCCCTTTGAATCGGGTTCATCAAGACCGCTTGACTTCGGGCACTGGGCAGCGCACAAGCTTGAACACGTGACCGATTATACTGTGCGTCATGGTGAGGCCGTGGCTATGGGGATTGCGCTCGATGTTTGCTATGCCGGTGAGATCGGGATGCTTTCACAAGCCCTTACCGACCGTATTGTTCGGTTGATCTCATCACTGGGCTTTGCTGTTTATCATACTGATCTTGGCGATGAGAACGGCATGAATCCTGAGATTATGCACGGACTTGTTGAATTCCAGGAACACCTTGGAGGAGTGTTAACGATCACTTTAATTGAAGACGTTGGAAAGGCGGTTGACGTTCACGAAGTTGACCACGATGCATATGATCGATCCATAAAGAAACTCAAGAACCGGAGCTGAAATGAAAATCAAGGGGTCCCATCTGAGTTACTGTACAAATATTCATCCCGGAGAATCCTGGGATGAAACCTTTCATGCGCTGAAAACTCATGTGCCCTCTGTGCGGGATCAGACTACCCATGAACAATTCGGAATCGGGCTTCGGCTTTCTGCACAGGCCGCTGATGAATTGTTGATGAATGATCATTTATCGGATTTTTCGGAATGGCTGAGAAAGGAAAATCTTTATGTATTCACGATGAACGGGTTTCCCTATGGAAGCTTTCATAACAGCCGCGTGAAGGAAGATGTGCATAAGCCTGACTGGTTCACTCGGGAACGCATAGCATATACCATACAGCTTGCCGAAATCCTGAGTCAACTGTTGCCCGAGGGCATGGACGGAGGAATTTCAACCTCACCCATTTCATATCGATTTTGGCATGAGAATTATGAAGATGCACTAAGGGCATCGGTAAAGCCGCTGGTCGACGTGTTGGTCAGGCTGCATGAAATCGAGAATGAAACCGGCAAATACATTCATATCGATATGGAGCCGGAGCCCGATGGAATGATGGAGACAACCGATGAATTCGTTCATTTCTTCAATGACATCTTGCTTCCCGACGGGGCTGAAGAAATAAAAAAGAGGGGCTACACAAATGCGGAAACGATCATCCGGCGACATTTCACACTTTGCTATGATGTATGCCACTTCGCAGTAGAATTTGAAGACGGGGTTTCGGTGATTGAAAGGATGCAGTCGGAGGGTATCGTCATCGGTAAAATGCAGATCAGCGCTGCCCTCAAGGGAAATTTATCCGGTGATGGAGATATATACTATGCGTTGGCTGATTTTGACGAACCTACCTACCTGCATCAGGCGGTTGGACGAGCCGGTGAGCTGATTATCCGATACCGCGATCTCAATAAGCTGCTGATTGCCCGACCTGCACTGGAGGAGGTACGAACGCATTTTCATGTTCCGGTATTTCTTTCAAACTATGGTCTGCTGGAATCTACGCAGGATGAAATCATCCGCGTGCTTAAAAAATGGAAAGACGAACCTTTTACCAATCACCTGGAGATTGAAACCTATACCTGGAACGTGTTGCCGGAGGATATGCAGGTGGAGATTGACGGGTCCATAGCCCGGGAGATGGAGTGGGTGATAAATCAGATTCAATAAAATGAAAAAAACGGTCGTCATAAATGCTGTGGGACTGTCGGGAAGAATCCTGGGTGAAAATACGCCGTTTCTGAATGAATGGAGCCGCGGGCGAACAACAGGATTCATCGAAACCGTATTGCCCGCAGTGACCTGTTCGGTACAGTCCACCTATCTTACAGGGGAGTATCCCCAGAAACACGGCATTGTTGGAAATGGCTGGTATTTTAAGGACGAGTGTGAGGTGAAACTGTGGAGGCAATCCAATAAGCTTGTACAGGCGCCAAAGATCTGGGATGAGGCCCGCGAGAAGGATCCGTCATTTACGGTGGCCAATATGTTCTGGTGGTATAACATGTACTCGACGGCTGATTATTCGGTTACACCCAGGCCCCAATACCTTGCAGACGGAAGGAAACAGTCCGACTGCTATTCACACCCGGCATCCCTGCGCGATGAGCTTCAGTCCAGGCTCGGAACATTTCCCCTTTTTCACTTTTGGGGCCCTACTGCATCCATTAAATCCAGCAAGTGGATCGCGGAAGCCACCAAATACGTTGTGGAGGAGAAGGATCCGGATCTTACACTAGTCTATCTTCCGCACCTTGATTATTGTCTGCAAAAATTCGGAAATAGTGATCAGAGATCATTCAGGGAAATCAGGGAACTGGATAGCTTGCTTTCAGATTTTATACCCTGGCTGGAATCTAAAGGCAGGTCTGTTCAGATTATTTCAGAATATGGAATTACCAATGTATCAAGGCCGGTTGATGTGAACCGTGTTTTGCGTAAAGCCGGATATATTTCGGTGCGCGAAGAACGCGGTACAGAATTGCTTGATGCCGGAGCCAGCAGGGCATTTGCACTGGCCGATCATCAGATTGCTCATGTTTACATTAAAGACCCCTCAGATCTCGGGGCGATTCGTACGATTCTTGAAGGTGTGGAGGGTGTTGAGCAGGTTCTTGATAAAAAGCAGCAATCTGCATTTCATCTTGATCATGATCGTTCCGGGGATCTTGTTATTGTTGCCGACAAGGACAGCTGGTTTACGTATTATTACTGGCTGGATGACAAGAAGGCACCTGATTTTGCAAGGACAGTAGATATCCATAAAAAGCCCGGATATGATCCGGCCGAGATGTTTATGGATCCTGAAAAGGCCCTGGTTATGCCACGGGTGCTTTTAAAAGTACTGGGTAAAAAAATCGGTTTCCGAACGCTGATGAATGTGATTCCCCTGAACCCGTCCATGATACGCGGGTCACATGGACGGATTCCTGAGGACAATCTGGATAAAGCAATATTTATCGGTGATATGACCAAAAGTGATTCCTTTGCGCCGGATCAGTTCAAAGACATTTTACTGAGCTACATGCGCAGCTGATTCCTGAATTGGGAATAGATTGAAATCTGAGTAAATTGACCTTAAATTTATCCTGAAATGAGAATACCCTGCCTGCTGCTATTTATTTGTATTTGCATCACTGCATGCAATAAACCGACACCTTCATCGGAAGAAGTGGATGGTCTTGGTGTATTGAGCGAACGTTTTGAGGGTAATTCCGAGGCACGTCCGCATTTTGACCGAGGAATGTTGCTGCTCCACAGCTTTGAATATGCAGATGCCCGGGAAGCCTTTTTGAAGGCACAGGAGGCCGATCCTGATATGGTAATGGCCGTCTGGGGTGAAGCGATGACTTACAACCACGGGTTATGGGGTGAGCAAGATTACGAGGCCGGTGTTGCTGCACTGCAAAAGCTGGGGAAAACTCCGGCTGAGCAATTGGGTAAGACGGACAGACCGCTTGAAGAAGGATTCATTGGCGCTATACAGGCATTGTACGCTCCGGAGAAACCCAAACAAGAACGTGACATGGAATACAGGGAGCATATGGAAATACTGAGTGAACGGTTTCCTGATAATGGGGAAGTTTCCGCATTTTATGCCCTGTCGATACTTGGCAGTGTTCCTGAAGGCCGTGATGATGAGCAGTATGAAATGGGGGCGAAGATTGTTAAGGGGATTCTTGCTGAAAATGCCCAACACCCGGGAGCGCTGCATTACCTGATTCATTCCTATGACGATCCTGATCATGCGTCAATGGCCCTTGAGGCCGCAGATCAATATGCCCGGGTTGCTCCGGAAGCATCACATGCGCTTCATATGCCTTCGCATATCTATGTCGCTATGGGCTTGTGGGAAAAAGTAGTTGCATCAAATGAGGATTCCTATCATGCCAGCCTCAGCCGAATGAAAAGAAAATCATTGAATAATGATGCCCGCGGATATCACGCGTATCATTGGCTGCAGTATGGATACCTGCAGCAGGGGCGTGTGGAAGAAGCAAGGAATATGCTTGGAAATATGTATGGCTATGCCGCCGAAACTCCCAGCACCCGTGCGAGACAACATGTCGTGTTTCTTCGGGGGACCTACCTGGCGGAAACAGACAATCCTTCTGACGAATTGTATGAACAGCCGCTTGACATCGGTGATCTGAATATTTCTGTCAGGTCGCAATACAATTTCCAGGATGGCTACCGGGCCTTTCTCAATAAGGATGCTGAAGGAGTTGCTGCTGCTGCCGAAAAAATCAGGGCAGATTATGAAAATGAAAAAGTATTAATCTCAACTTCAGAAATCACTGTTTGCTCGGGCCTCACCCGGGAAAATGCTTCAGAATATGATATCCGTCAAAGTCAGTTAATGGAGAATCAGCTTCATGCCCTTCATGCATGGCTTACAGGGGAAGAATCCGTTGAGGAGCGAATGAAGGCAATTGTGAAAACCGAGGTGTCTATGAGTTATAGCTACGGTCCGCCGCATATTCAAAAGCCCGGTCATGAAATCTATGCCGGGTGGCTGATGGAAAATGAGCGATATGAAGAGGCTCTTGCTATGTATGAAGCCGGCTTAAAGCGCGCTCCCCTCCGGGTGAAGTTCCTGATTGGCCGGATCGCGGCCGCACGTGCACTCGGACTGGAAGAAATTGTTACAGAAGGAGAGGCGACTGTGAATCAAATCAGGAAGGAAGCTGGGATCACCGAACTTCGTGAAAGTTAATTTTTCTAATATCACTGCATGATCGATTTAAGAAGCGATACGGTTACACGTCCTACTAAAGGAATGCTGGCCGCTATGTTTGAAGCAAAGGTTGGGGATGATGTCTTTGGAGAAGACCCCACCGTGAATGCACTGGAAGAACGTTGTGCCCGGATATTCGGGATGGAAAAGGCACTTTTCTGTCCGTCGGGAACTATGACCAACCAAATTGGGATCAATATTCTTTCTAATCCCTATGAGGAGGTTATTTGCTACAAGGGCTCTCACATTTACCTTTATGAAGGCGGCGGAATAGCCGGAAACAGTGGACTGTCGTTTCGTCTGATTGATGCCCCGCGGGGAATATTAACCGTACAGGACGTTCTTACATCGATCAACCCTGATGATGTGCATTACCCGAAGACCTCCATTGTTGCGCTTGAAAATACAGTAAACAAAGGGGGTGGGGCCTGCTACTCTATCAACCAGATCAGGGAAATCTCACTGGCAGCAAGAAGTCGCGGACTAAAAATGCACCTGGACGGAGCAAGGCTATTCAATGCGATCATTGCCAGGGGCGAAGATCCTGTGGAATACGGACAATATTTTGACACGATCTCATTGTGTTTGTCCAAAGGTCTTGGGGCCCCGGTAGGCTCTGTTCTCATCTCTTCGGAAGATTTGATTCGGAAAGCACGTCGGATGCGGAAAGTATTCGGGGGTGGAATGCGGCAGGCGGGATATCTCGCTGCGGCAGGGTTATATGCCCTTGATCATCATATTGACCGGCTGAAAGAAGATCATCAGAGGGCAATGCGTCTGGGTGAGAGCCTGAAAAATTACGGGTATATCAGGGAGGTGCTGCCAGTAGAAACCAATATAGTGATCTTTGAGATCCATGAAGATCTTGATCCGAAGAAGTACTTACAGGTGCTTACCGATCGCGGTGTACAGGCAGTTCACTTTGGCGGTCAGCTGATCAGGCTTGTTACGAGTCTGGAAATAAATGACGACGATATTGACCGGGCATTGAAGCAGTTGAAAGATTTCTGATCAGCGCTCGGTGTTGCTCTTATGAACTACGTAGTAAATAATTGCGGCGACGATGTTGAAAATCAACGCGAAAATTGTCCAGAGAATTTTATTGGTTTCTGAAAGCCTTTGATTTTTTGTCCATACATCGTAGATGACCCATACGGCGCAAATAATTCCTATCAGCCAGAGTAATTTTCCCATTATCTTTTCTGTTTACTCACTAAATATACGCCCATCATGATGATAGAAGCAAACAGGACTGTCTGGATTTCCAGGTGATCCTGACCGAGTGATAATGCCACAATTGTTGCAAAAACGGGCTGAAGATAAATGTAGATTCCAACGATAGACGAATTTACATACTGGAGGGCCCAGGCATTGAGCAGGTAAACGGTAAAAGTGGTAGCAAAAACCACGTAAGCAACACTCAGCCAGGCTGAGAGGGGAAGTGTTGACCAGGATACTTCAGCCAGTTGTGGTATCCCAAAAGGAACTGCAATCAGTGTGCCGTAGAGAAAAAGCCATTTCAATACGGTAAACGGACGGTACCTGTGGGTAAGCGGTTTCACCAGGATCAAATAGATGGCATATGAAGTGCCGTTCAGCAGAATCAGCAGATCGCCTGTGAAGGTGCCTTCGTCCAGGGAGATGCCATGGCGCGTGAGCAGGAGGACGGCACCGGTAAAGCCGACGATGGTTCCGATGACTTTCCGGCGCGTGAGAAATTCTCTTCCCAGCAGGGATGCAATCAGGATGACTGCGATGGGTGACATAGTCATCATGATGGACCCATGGATGGGAGTGGTGCGGCTAAGCCCTTCAAAAAACAGGAGTTGATTTAATGCGGCGCCAAAAAGCCCGCAGCGAAAAAGCAGCCAGTGGTCTTTTCGGGAGATCGCTTCCCTTGGCTGCAGAGAATCGATGGCCCAAAAGAGTATAGTGCCAGACAGAAGTCGGACCGAGATAAAAGCCAGCGGCTTGAGATATTCGGGAAGCGCGTACTTTGCAATGGTATAATTTGCCCCGTACAGTAACGTTACGAAAAGAAGAGCGAGGTGTACCCAGAGCATGCGCGACATGGTCAAAGCTATTTATTTTCGACGGATATCGTACCTTTGAATGAGTGAATTTTATTGTATCCCATGTTTGAATCAGTCCAGCCATTAGCAGAAAGAATCAGGCCTTCACGGCTGGATGAACTGATCGGTCAGGAGCATCTTACCGGGGAAGGGAGTATTCTGAATCGTGCATTGCGGGCAGGATCGATACCTTCCATGATCCTATGGGGCCCCCCGGGTGTAGGTAAAACGACAATGGCAAACATCATTGCCAATGAATTGAAGACTCCCTTTTATACGTTAAGTGCCATCAATGCAGGTGTAAAGGATGTTCGTGAGGTAATCGATAAAGCACGGCGACAGCAACATGCTATTTTGTTTATCGATGAGATTCACCGTTTCAATAAATCACAGCAGGATGCATTACTGGGGGCGGTTGAGAAAGGCACCATCACGCTGATTGGAGCGACTACTGAGAACCCATCATTCGAAGTAAATGCGGCACTTCTGAGCAGGTGTCAGGTGTACGTTCTGAAATCACTGCAGGAAGAAGATCTCCTTAAATTAATCGATCAGGCATTAAAACGGGATCAGAAATTAAGTGAACGGTCGGTGACTCTTGAAGAAACCCAGGCATTACTGAATATCAGTGGGGGAGATGCGCGGAAGTTGCTCAATTTGCTGGAACTCGTTATTCAGAATACACAGGATCAGGAAGTCATTATTACGAATGAGCTGGTGAAATCGGTGGCTCAGCAGCGGGTTGCCATCTACGACAAGAGTGGTGAGCAGCACTATGATATTATTTCGGCATTTATCAAATCATTGCGCGGCAGTGATCCGAATGCGGCACTGTATTATATGGCCCGGATGATAGAGGGCGGGGAAGATGTAAAATTTATTGCCCGACGGATGCTGATCCTGGCATCAGAAGATATTGGGATGGCCAATCCGACCGCCCTGGTGATCGCTACCAGTACTTTTCAGGCGGTCACGATGATCGGTTATCCGGAAGCTGAGATCATATTGTCACAGTGCGCTGTTTACCTGGCCACTTCGCCGAAAAGTAATGCCAGTTACCTGGCAATAAAAAAGGCCAGGTCGGTGGTGCGGGAAACGGGTGACCTGGATGTTCCCATGTCTATACGGAACGCTCCCACTCGGCTCATGAAAGATCAGGGATATGGACAAGGCTATAAATATGCCCATGATTTCAGTGGAAATTTTGCGGAAATGGAGTTCCTGCCGGGTGAGATCAGGGGCTCCAAATTATACGATCCCGGCAATAATCCACGGGAAGAAGAAATCCGCAAACGATTGCGGAACCTTTGGAAGTCCAAATATGGTTATTGAACCCTGGTAACCGCATTCTAACGGACTGATATTCAATTCATCTTAAAATATGTTATCACATCTAATGCCCTCACCATTTATAGTGATATTCTGCAATTCATCGAATCTATTTTCATCCTGCATATAAAGTAAATCTTTTGTCATTTCAATAGTACAGTTTTGCACCGTTCAGTGAGGGTGAGCTTCAGATATTTAGGGTGATCCAAGAGCTGAATAATTATCCAACCATAAAATTACAGGTAAGAATGAAGAATGTACTATTGAGTGTTTTGTTGTTATGTGTTGTTGTCTTTAGTGCACAAGCTCAGTTATACAGCAATGCAGACATCAAGCACCACAATATCGTGAGCATTAATAGGTATCCGATCAATGGATACCTGGAGCATTTACCCCCTGGCTATAATTCAAACCCTACAAAGAAGTATCCTATGATCGTGTTCCTTCACGGACAGGGAGAAAAGGGTGATGGCAATATAAAACTTTATCTGGCTGCTAAATTCGGCCCTTCTATCGAGGTCGAAAAGAATGGAAAGCTATGTGCGACGGTGAATGGAGTAGAGGAGTGTTTCATCGTGATTTCGCCGCAGACATCGGCCGACTGGAGTGCTGGTTCGCAGCGTCAGTTTTGGGATTACATCCTTAACGGACCGAAGAATTACCGGTACGATCCCGAAAGAATTTACCTGACAGGTCTTTCTCTTGGCGGTGGCGGAGTATGGAACTGGGCACAAAGCGGAGACCCCCTTTCTAAAAGAATAGCTGCAATGGCGCCTATCGCAGGATGGGGAGCACCCAACCTGGCTTGCAATGTGGCTGACGCCCAAATTTCTGTTTGGGGTTTTCATGGAACTGCTGATGGAACCATCAGTTATTCCTGGGGAAAATCAGCCTATGATGCATTATTGCAGTGTAATAACGTAGGGAACCGCGATCGAAAATGGTCTGCAATTCAGGGAGGAAGCCACTTTATCTGGAACCAGATATATCCGACGAATGGAGGCAATTTTACCAATCCAACCCTGTATCAGTGGTTTTTATCACAAACGAAAACCCAGACAAACAATCCGAATAATCAGCCCCCAACAGTTAGCGTGAGTGGTCCGGGAACATTAACCCTTCCGACCAATTTTACTACCATTACTGCTACTGCTTCGGATCCTGATGGACAGATATACAATTATACATGGCGAAAAGTAAGTGGTCCAAGTGCTTCGTTGTCGAACACCGACAAGAATAAGCTGACTGTTACCAACATGGTTCAGGGTACGTATACCTTTGAGATTTCTGTAATGGATAACGATGGTGCTACTGCCAAGGCGACGGCTACTGTAGTTGTAAATGGAGGTGCCGTTGCGAATCAGGGCCCGACAGTAAATGCCGGGGCTGACAGGACTGTTGACGAGGGTGCGAATGTTGTAATGGCGGCATCGGCCAGCGATGCAGATGGATGGATCGCACAGTATGCATGGACGAAAATCAGTGGACCTGCAGTAACATTGCAGAATCAAAATAAATTAAATATGACGATGGTTGCGCCTCAGCCTGGTACCTATGAGTTCCAGTTGAAGGTAACTGATGACGATGGTGCGACTGCGCAGGACAGGGTAATCATTACGGTGAAGCAGGTAACTCCTCCCACGGGTACATTCACGGTCTCTGCGGGAAGTGATTTTACGTGGGATTTGAATGAAAAGGGTTCTGAATTTTTTGTGATAGTTAATTTCGACATTCCCGGTGGATGGCCGAGTAAGATCGAATGGAAAAAGGTTTCCGGTCCGGCAGCTACGCTTTCACAAACAGATAAAGCTCGTTTAATTGTTTCCAATGTAACAGCTGGTGCTTATGAATTCGAAGTGACGATAACTGATAACCTGGGACGTACAGGAACCGACAGGGTTGTAGTTACCGTTACCGGAAGTTCTTCCACCACACCTCCTGCCAATGGCATGACTGTATCTGCCGGCAGTGACATAACATGGAATCTGGATGAACAGGGGAATGAGTTCTTCCTGATCGTTAATTTTGACATACCCGGTGGATGGCCTACAAAAATTGAATGGACAAAAGTTTCAGGTCCGGCAGCTATCCTTTCTCAAACAGATAAAGCAAGGTTGATTGTAACAAACTTTGGTCCCGGAACCTATGAATTTGAAGTAACCATTACTGATAATTTAGGTCAGACAGGATCAGATAGGGTGATTGTTACCGTTGTGGGCAGTGGTTCTACGAATCCTCCTTCAGGAATTTCGGTATCAGCAGGGGATGACTTTGACTGGGATCTAGCACGCGGACAGTTCTCCATTATTGCTAATTTTAATATTCCTGATGGCTGGCCTGAGGAGATTCTTTGGACTAAGGTTTCAGGGCCTGCTGCAACTTTGTCGCAGACCAACAAAGCAAGATTGGTTGTAGATAACGCAACGGTGGGAACGTATGAATTCCAGATCTGGGTAAGAGACAACAAAGGAAGAACAGCGACCGACCGTGTTAGGGTTAATGTTTCCGGATCATCGTCATCATCAGGATTTACGGTTTCTGCAGGTGCGGATATCGAATGGGATGTAAATCGCGGAGATTTCTTCCTGCTCGTAACGCTCAACATGACCGAAGGATGGCCAGATAATATTAAATGGCAAAAAATCTCAGGTCCTGCAGCAACACTTTCGCAAACGGATAAAGCGAAGATGATCGTTTCAAATCCCTCTGTTGGAAATTATCAATTCAGAGTAACTGTTACAGATAATATGGGACGCGTTGCTTCCGATGATGTGAATGTAATTGTTTACAATGGCCTTGTCACCACTATGGCGAGCTCTGATGATCTTACGAATGAGATTCAGGTTCAGAATCAAACGGTTATCAAGAATTTCAGCACATCCAGTGATTACCTCACGATTGTTGAGAATGCAGACATGGCAATGAAAATACAGGTGATCAACATCAATGGTACTTCCAGAGAAATGCTTGAATTTGACGGTCAGATGAACCTGGCCAGATTGCAAAGTGGAATGTACATTTACCAGGTGATTACCGAAGAAGGATTTGTTCTTCAAAAAGGACGTATAGTCAAATATTGATTTTTTAAACTAACCTGAATGATGAAAGGCCCCGCTATATCAGTGGGGCCTTTTGTTTTGGAGGATATTGGCGGTTGGACCTTTTACATGTATCTTTATTCTGTATGGGATCGTCTGTTCAGTTAGCATATCCGGTAGAATTTATATTGCTGTGCATTGCCGCGGGATTTGTGTATGCATATCTGCTGTACAAGCGATCTGCCCCATGGAGTATGGCCATCAACCGCATGTTATTTGGCCTTAGATGGATTACAGTGACAATCCTTGCCGTTCTTTTGCTGGCTCCTGTACTTCGGCAGATTCAGAACTATACCGAAAAACCAACAGTAGTCCTTGCCGTTGATAATTCTTCATCCATCCGAGCTCTTTATGACAGTGCGGCATTGCGATCGATCTATGAGCAAGTAAAAACATTGGCAGATCAATTGGCGGATCAGGATTATGTGGTTCAGTTTGCAACCCTCAATGGAATGCAGGATAATCCGGATAGTATTGTGTTCTCGCAGGAGAAAAGTAACCTGGATATCATGATGAGGGATATCCGTAATGACTATGAAGGGAAGAATTTACAGGAGGTGATTTTACTGAGTGATGGAATCTACAATGAAGGTGTTTCGCCGGCATACAGAACATTTCCCTTTCAGGTAACAACGGTTGGGCTTGGCGATAGTACTGCAAAGAAGGACATCCGGATTGAATCACTCACATACAATAAGATTGCCTATGAGGGAAATAAGTTTCCGTTGGTCGTTTCGCTCCATCAAAACGGATATGACGGCACCCGCGTCCAGGTAACAGTTTTTAACAAGGGCAGCAATGTTGCGTCAGAGAATATCCTGTTTGACGACGGGATGGCGCTGAAGGATGTAAATATTCTCCTGGATGCAGGGGAAAAGGGCATACAGCGATATGTGGTACAGGTTAGTGAATTGCCCGATGAATTTATTTCAGAAAATAACCGTGCAGATGCGTATGTAGAGATCATTGAAGGAAAACAAAAAGTCTGCCTTGTAGCCGCTACGCCTCACCCGGATCTGTCGGCAATCGTTGAATCGCTTCAGAGCAATTCAAACTATGAAGTGGAATTGTTTATCATGAGTATTGCTGATGATCGGGACGCTTTCCTCAGGAGGAATGAACCCACCGATCTTTTTATTCTTCATCAGCTGCCGTCACGGCGGTATCCCATGAATTGGTCAGAAAAACTGGCCGGAGGATCTGTATTATATGTGTATGGTCCACAGACCGATCTTGATGCATTGTCATCGCTAAATGACTATTTTCAGATCCAGACATATGCCGGGGAGTTTGACCAGGTAACGGGCGTGATCAACCCTTCATACCTTCCTTTTACCTACAGTGATGATTTCCTTCAGATGTTGTCTCAATTTCCCCCACTTGTAACACCTTTTGGTGAAATAAATCTGAATGGAGAGGCACAGGTTATGATGTACCAAAAGGTTGGTAGTATTGAAACCGGCAAACCGCTCGTGATGACCATGGAGCGGGATGAAATAAAAAGCGGTATCATAATTGGGTCGGGAATGTGGCAATGGAAACTTACGGATTATGCGAAAAATAAGGATAATACCAATTTCAATGAGTTTGTCCAGAAGCTTGTTCAGTATTTGTCTACCCGTGCTGATAAAAGGCGCTTCCGTTTATTTCCGCTGAAAGAATCCTATACAGAAGGGGAGGACGTGATATTTGATACGGAAGTCTATAATGAACTATATGAACGCGTATTCGGAAATCGGATAAACCTTACGATACGTGAGTCGAACGGTGAAGAGCAAACTTACAGCTATGTGACAAGTGAAGGAAACAGCCGTTATACCGTAGCCGGATTGAAGGAGGGGGTTTATTCGTATTTTGCAAGTACCGATCTTGAAGGTTCTACTGAACGTGTATCAGGAGAGTTCGTTGTACAGAAGTTAAACCTGGAGTCGATGCGTCTCACGGCCGACTTCAATCTTCTCAGACAAATATCAGAGAAGAACGGAGGTGAATTCTACCTTTGGGATGAAATCGAAAACCTAAAGAATGATCTGGATTCCAAAGAGGCACAGGGAATTATCTTCAGCGAAGAAAAATACCTGTCGGCCATTAATCTGACATGGATTTTCCTGCTGATAGTATTGCTGATATCAGTGGAATGGGTTGTTCGAAAATATTACGGCTCCTACTAATCCAGATAGTTTGCAGGAATTGGAAACTCAGTGGTCTCTGCCTGCCAGAAAATGTTGAGTACCCACCACCGGTTGCCATCGTAGAGGAGTTGTATGCTGTTAATTCCGCGGTTAAAGGGCTTTTCATCCTTTTCTGAATGATAAGATTCATAGGTACTGAAGAGCTGAACTATATTTCCAAAACGATCTGTCTTTCTGCTGATCTCTTTTTCAAAAAATCCATTCTCTTCCAGGTATGCTCCAGAGGTTTCAACATATTGGGCAGGGGTCATTACCCGGTAACCTGTTTTACCCTCCTGGTTCTTGCCTGAAGGAATCAGGTGTGCCTCGGGTATGAAAAGGTATTTGAACAATTCCCAGTCCCGGGCTTCTCCCTTTTCTCCTGAAATAACAGCATAGAGGGTTTCGATGGTGCTGTCGATGGTTTTTACCTTGCTTGAATAATCGGGTTGCTGTGCCATGGCCGCAGTTGATATAAGTACGATGATTATGGTTAGGATTGGTTTCATATTCGATGCAGTTTATATACAAGTTATGGAATAAAATTTTTATTACAACAAATGAAGGATGGACGGTTTTTCACATGGCTTGACTTTTAACACGACACCTACGACCAGGACAGGGGAAACTGATTTCTCATCCAGATCGTCATCCCGGTATAACCTCCCGGCTTTGAACCGGAAGTCGGACCGGTCTGCCTGCCGGCGAGGCAGGGATCTGTGCTGTGAAGCAATCAAATAGGGTCTGACGGAACCCCAAATTACGACCAGGAGAAACCTTTACGATCTATTGACAAACGACAACAAAAAAGGCCGTCCTTTTGAGACGGCCCACTTTAAGATTCAGGGATTTTTATTCTTCTTCTTTTTCTTCCTTCTTGGTACCCCGTGGTTTCTTAACCTTCAGGCTAAGATTTTCGGATTTACCGTCATAATCTGCGACGATGGTTGCACCTTCTTCCAGATCACCTTTCAGGATTTCCTCAGCCACAGCGTCTTCCAGATATTTCTGGATGGCGCGATTCAATGGTCTTGCACCATATTGCGGATCATAACCTTTTTCAGCAAGGAAATCCTTTGCTTTATCGGTCAGTTCCACTTTGTAGCCAAGGTCATGAATTCGCTTGAAGAGCTTATCGAGTGTGAGATCAATGATCTTATGAATATCCTCACGCTGCAGTGAATTGAAGACAATTACGTCGTCAAGACGGTTCAGAAATTCCGGACTAAATGCTTTCTTCAGAGCACTTTGAATGGTGGATTTCATGATCTCGTCTTCACTGGTTTTTCGTGCACTGGTTGAGAATCCAATTCCTGCGCCGAAATCCTTCAGGTCACGAACTCCAATATTGGAAGTCATGATGATGATTGTGTTTCTGAAGTCAACCCGTCTTCCTAATCCGTCTGTTAAGATACCATCATCCAGTACCTGGAGAAGAATATTGAAAACATCAGGGTGCGCTTTTTCAATTTCGTCCAAAAGCACTACACTATATGGCTTCCTGCGAACCTTTTCGGTAAGCTGACCGCCTTCTTCATATCCAACATAGCCAGGAGGTGCACCGACGAGTCTGGATACGGAGAATTTCTCCATGTATTCACTCATGTCGATCCGGATAAGGCTGTCCTCCTTATCGAAAAGATAGGTGGAGAGAACTTTCGCAAGTTCCGTTTTACCAACTCCTGTAGGCCCGAGGAATATGAAAGATCCGATAGGCTTTTTGGGGTCCTTCAGTCCCACACGTGTGCGCTGAATCGCCTTGGTCAGTTTCTTGATTGCTTCATCCTGGCCAATGACCCGACCGCTTAGTTCTTCTCCCATGGTGAGCAATTTCTTGCTTTCCTTCTGGGCGATACGTTTCATTGGAATGCCGGTCATCATTGCGATCACATCAGCAACATTATCCTCATCAACCGTGTAGCGCTTGCTCTTGGTTTCTTCTTCCCACTCCGATTTTGCCTGATCCAGCTGTTCGATAAGCTTTTTCTCTTTATCTCTCAGTCGGGCGGCTTCTTCGTATTTCTGGCTCTTAACGACCTTATTCTTCTCGTCCTTTACATCTTCGATCGCTGCTTCCAGCTTAATGATGTTTTCAGGAACATGAATGTTATTGATGTGTACGCGGGCACCGGCTTCATCCAGTACATCTATCGCTTTATCGGGCAGATAGCGATCTGAAATGTATCGGTCTGATAATTTCACACAGGCCTCAATGGCTTCCGGGGTATAATTTACATGGTGATGCTCCTCGTATTTCTCCTTGATGTTATCAAGGATCTGAATCGTTTCCTCAGGTGTGGTAGCATCTACCATGACCATCTGGAATCGACGGGCGAGGGCACCGTCTTTTTCAATATACTGACGGTATTCGTCCAGCGTTGTGGCACCGATGCATTGAATTTCACCCCGTGCAAGTGCTGGTTTGAACATGTTGGATGCATCCAGCGAACCGGAAGCTCCACCTGCACCAACGATCGTATGAAGCTCATCGATGAACAGGATCACTTCAGGAGATTTCTCCAGCTCGTTCATCACTGCTTTCATGCGTTCTTCAAACTGACCGCGATATTTTGTGCCTGCCACCAGTGATGCAAGGTCCAGTGTTACCACACGTTTTCCGAAAAGAACACGGGATACTTTCTTCTGAACGATGCGCAGTGCAAGTCCTTCGGCGATGGCAGTCTTACCAACACCGGGTTCCCCGATAAGAATCGGGTTGTTCTTTTTCCTTCGGCTCAGGATCTGTGCGACACGTTCGATTTCTTTCTCGCGTCCCACGATGGGATCCATCTTGTCGTCTTCTGCAAGTTTGGTAAGATCGCGACCGAAATTATCCAACACAGGCGTCCTGGATTTTTCTGTCCCTTTCTTTTCCTTACCTCCGGAAGATCCGCCGCCTCCAAAGATTTTGGAGCTGTCATCATCCGGATCATCGGTATCGGATGATGCCATCGGATTTTCGGTTTGATATTCGAGTAGTTCTTTCACAACGTCGTAGTTCACGTCAAATTTTTCTAAGATCTGAGTGGCAATATTATCTTCGTCACGCAGGATGGACAGTAACAAATGTTCTGTTCCGATCAGCTGACTTTTGAATATTTTAGCTTCGAGATAGGTAATTTTGAGGACCCGTTCAGACTGTTTGGTAAGCGGAATATTGGCAAGATTTTTCACATCGTGCGTTGCCGTTCCTTTGGAGACTTTTTCAATTGCTCCACGAAGTTCATCGAGTGGAATGCCAAGTTTCTTTAACAGCCCAACTGCCACCCCTTCACCTTCACGGATCATCCCTAAAAGGAGGTGTTCCGTACCAATATAGTCATGCCCAAGCCTCAGGGCCTCCTCTCTGCTGAGAGAAATGACCTCCTTAACTCTGTTCGAAAATTTAGCTTCCATAGTTGAGCAATTCTAATAGTGACTTACGTAAATGTATGATATATCAAAAAGAATTACCATACAACAACAAATTAATTCTATGTAAAAACACGCACAATCTTGCATTTGTTCAGACCCCGGCAGAACTCTTTAAAACCGATAGTGCATTAGGTCCTTCACATGACAAAAGATCGACGATACTGAGGTTTGGAACAAAGTTTTTGCCAAAAACCTGGAGATACGGTACCGGACGGTAAAATGAACGTTCCTGGTATCCGGATTTGGGCTCAATAACCGATCTGAGGTCGTTAATCGACGAATCCGGCTCATTTTCATACATCCCGGTCCATTCCAGCATTATGTCAGCCCCCAGCCATTTAAGACATAATGTCAGAAAGGGAAATGTGTAATCGATCAGGAAATCCGTCTTATTCTGAAACATTTGTTCCAGTTCTGGTGCATAAAATTCAAAAAAGGGCGCATTGCCGTACGCCGAACGGATGCTTTTCCAATGTTGTTTTTTCCAGGGTTGCCGCGTGTCGGTGCGAAGATCCTTTACCGGTGTTTTCGATCTGCCTTTCACCACCGGGATATTTAACATCTGAACATTATTGCCTCCCAGGATGTAGCTCCTGCTGCGATACGTTTGTTTGATGAAATGCTCGTGCCGCTCCAGCCTGACGGATTCATGCTGCAGCAGGCAACAGAAATATTCGAGTGATGGCAGATAATGTACGTCAATAAGTGCCTTCATCAGGCAAATTCACGGATATCGCCGAGTCCTTCACGGACAATGATAAATTCGTCCTGTGTACAATCCACAACGGTTGAGGGAATAATTCCACTTGGGCCTCCGTCGATCACCAGGTCCACCTGGTTTTTAAACGTGTCATAAATGATCTCCGGATCTGTGATGTATTCACGGATATGGTCGTCATCCTTGATCGAAGTGGTCATAATTGGATTTCCCAGTTCCTTTACAATCTGCCGGGGAATATTATTGTCAGGGATCCGGATTCCCACTGTTTTTTTATTCACTCCCAATATTTTCGGCACGTTGTTATTCGATTCGAGAATGAATGTGAACGGACCGGGCAGTGATTTTTTCAATAGTTTAAAGTCGGGTGTATCCAGGCGCTTTACATAATTGGAAATATCGCTCAGGTCGTAACATATGAAAGAAAGGTTCATCTCCTTGGGCTTCAGCCCTTTCAACTTCATCAACCGGTCAATCGCCTTTCTGTTGAACAGGTCGCAAACAATGCCATATACGGTATCCGTCGGGCAAATGACTAATCCGCCATTACGGAGGATTTCTACAGCTTGACGAACTTTCTGCATTTCAGGATTCTCCTGATACAGTTTCATGTAATTAGCGGACATAATCGTATAGTGTTTATATCAATAAATTTACGCCATAATTCGCGATATATGAATTAACCAACACGGGTTTACGTTGGGTATTTCAGGAATAAGTGACTATTTGTGTCGAATTCTTATTTTTGCTGAAATTTTTTAAAATGAAACGGAAGAAGATATTTGTTGTATTCCTCCTGTTGTTCAGTATCCTGCTTACGAGTTTTGGTTTCTGGACCTATCAGATGCTCTACTCTCCCAATATTCTTGTAGATCGCGAAGACAGAACACTGATCGTTCCCAGGGGCGAAACTTTTAAATCATTGCAGAGCCGGTTATATGATGCCAACATCGTGAATGACATGGTATCCTTCAGTTTCCTGGCCAAGCTCATGAATTATGATGAGCAGGTGAAGCCGGGCCGCTATGTGATGGAAGCTAATATGACCAACCTTCAGGCTATTCGTATGCTGCGTGCCGGAAAGCAGGAACCTGTGAATATAACCTTTAATAATGTCCGCCTGATCTCTGATCTGGCACCAAAGATCACGGCCAATATCCTGCTTACGGAGGATGAATTCAATGACGCCCTGAACGCTTATGTGGCTAATAATGATGAAGGCTTCAATCATGAGAGTATTATTGGAATGTTCATTCCAAATACATATGAGGTATATTTCGATATAACTGCGGATGGTTTGATTGAGCGGATGAACCGGGAGTATCACAATTTCTGGAATGAGGAACGACTTGCGAAAGCCGACAGTCTGGGGCTCACCCCGGCGGAAGTATCGGTGCTGGCGTCGATTGTGCAGGCCGAAAGCATCAAGCCTGATGAGAGTCCGGTGATTGCCGGTCTGTATATCAACCGGTTGAAGCGGAATATTGCGCTTCAGGCGGATCCAACGTTGGTGTTTGCTTCAGGTGATTTCACCCTTAAGCGGGTACTGAATGTGCATAAGGAAATTGATTCTCCCTACAATACCTATATGTATCCCGGACTTCCTCCTGGTCCGATTAACATGCCTACGATCCGGACACTGGATGCGGTTCTGAATTACGAGGACCATTCATACCTGTATATGTGTGCAAGGGAGGATTTCTCCGGTTATCACAATTTCGCGACCAATCTGAATCAGCATCTGATCAATGCGCAGCGGTATCAGCGTGCGCTTACCATTGAGCAGAGAAAAGCCCGTGCGCAGGCGGCCCAAACCAACTGATATGTACAGACACGAAACTCAGATCCGCGTACGATATGCAGATACAGACCAGATGGGCTATGTGTATTACGGGAATTATGCTGCCTATTATGAGATCGGAAGGGTAGAGAGTCTGCGGGCACTGGGGTTGTCCTACAAAACAATGGAGGAGGACGGATACATTATGCCGGTGCTGGAGAATAAGTCGAAATTCATCGCACCGGCGCTGTATGATGAATTACTAACGATTCATACGATCATCAGGGAAATGCCCCGTGTTCGGATCATCTTTCATTATGAAATTTACAATGAATCCGATAAATTGATTCATACAGGAGAAACCACGCTGGTGTTTGTAGATAAGAAGACAAACAGGCCTTGTCAGCCACCTGAAAATATGACTAACTTGCTGGCGTCCTTCTTTCCGAAATGAAACAACGTCTATTCGACTATATCACCCAACACTCCTGGTATAAGAACCTGATTCATACACTGAAAAATATTCGCTTCAGTAGTAAGGATGACCTGTCGCTGTATCGTATCATTCATGTTTTTATTGAGAAAATTTCACGTGATGAAATCATTGAAAGGGCCAACGCGGTGGCATTCAATTTTACAGTGGCGATCTTTCCGGGGATAATCTTCCTCTTCACGCTAATCCCCTACATACACCAGGTGATTCCTGAAGTAAGCCAGGAAAATATCATGGAGTTTATCAGCAATTTCATGACGCCCGATATGTACGGTACGGTTTACCTGACGATAGAGGATATTGTGGGAAACACGCGGGGCGGACTGCTAACTTTTGGTGCATTGTTCTCATTGTACCTGGCTACGAATGGAATGCTTTCGCTGATGCGGGCCTTTAATGCCTGTTACAGCACCATTGAAAAACGTGGATTTTTTAAGATGAGGCTTGTAGCTACAATGCTCACTATTATGTTCGCGGTGATCCTGATTACGGCTACATTGCTGGTTGTGGGAGGAAATATTTTGCTCAATAATGTTCAGTCGGTCGAATGGATCAACTTTGAGAATTACAATTTTGCCCTGATTTTCATCCTTCGGTTCATCATCATTTTCTCATTTTTCTTTTTTGGAATTTCATTCGTTTATTATTTCGGACCATCGGTACATTACAATTGGCGGTTCTTTTCGGTAGGCTCGTTCATTGCCACATTACTTTGTATAGGCGCTGTTTATGTCTTTACCTTCTACCTGGAGAATTTTGCGACCTACAATAAGTTGTACGGTTCACTGGGTGTTCTCATCGCATTGATGCTGTTCATTGAAATACTGAGCATTATTGTGCTCGTTGGCTACGAAATCAATGCCAGTATTCACAAAGCCCACAGTATGACAGGTGATCAGCTTCCGCTGGAATATGAAGACTAAATTTTTATACACATATTTCCGCTCTTTGCAGGGCTATTAAAAATCAAACGGATGAAAATTTTATGCCTATACCCTTTGCGTAAAGCAAAATTAAAAATACATTTGCAGTCCGATTTGAAAGAACTCGGTTAAATAACACAGAGGAGTGGCAGAGTGGTCGAATGCGGCGGTCTTGAAAACCGTTGTACCGCGAGGTACCGGGGGTTCGAATCCCTCCTCCTCTGCATCCAAAAGCCAACCCGTGAAAACGGGTTGGCTTTTTTTATGCCCCGGAGCGAACAGAGCTCGCTCTGGGGAGCGATGGGGCATGAAAAAAGTAAGTGCCACAAAGTGGCGCTGGCTTTTGGATGCGAAGCCACCCCAATGGGATCGGCGATGGCACATCGCCAATCCCAGTTTGAGCATACAGTTTGAGGATACAGGGTATTGATTAAACGGTGATTCGATGACGATTTAAGTGGAAGTGGCGCTGGCTTTTGGATGCGAAGCCACCCCAATGGGATCGGCGATGGCACATCGCCAATCCCAGTTTGAGCATACAGTTTGAGGATACCGGGTATTGATTAAACGGTGATTCGATGACGATTTAAGTGGAAGTGGCGCTCGCTTTTGGATGCAAAGCCACCCCAATGGGATCGGCGATGGCACATCGCCAATCCCAGTTTGAGCATACAGTTTGAGGATACCGGGTATTGATTAAACGGTGATTCGATGACGATTTAAGTGGAAGTGGCGCTCGCTTTTGGATGCAAAGCCACCCCAATGGGATCGGCGATGGCACATCGCCAATCCCAGTTTGAGCATACAGTTTGAGGATACCGGGTATTGATTAAACGGTGATTCGATGACGATTTAAGTGGAAGTGGCGCTCGCTTTTGGATGCAAAGCCACCCCAATGGGATCGGCGATGGCACATCGCCAATCCCAGTTTGAGCATACAGTTTGAGGATACCGGGTATTGATTAAACGGTGATTCGATGACGATTTAAGTGGAAGTGGCGCTCGCTTTTGGATGCAAAGCCACCCCAATGGGATCGGCGATGGCACATCGCCAATCCCAGTTTGAGCATACAGTTTGAGGATACCGGGTATTGATTAAACGGTGATTCGATGACGACTTAAGTGGAAGTGGCGCTGGCCCGCTTGCGGGTAACAAGTAACAAGGAATAGGGCATGGCTGAACAGGTAATCTTTTTGTATTCTACGAGTACCCCCATCCAAATTTTGCTTTCACGCATAAAATTTTGATCTTATACCATCACCAACTTTTCAGCCATGTCACCCAGCTACAACCGACGAAAATTCCTTTCCAGTGCCGGCGCTCTCACCCTTGGGGCCGGACTCTTTCCCATCAATGCCGCACTCGCAAAATCCCGGAAATCCGCAGTTGGAGCCGCGGATAAAATTCGAATCGGCCTGATAGGAGCCAGGGGAATGGGATTCTATATCCTCGAAAATGCCATGAAACAACCCGAGGTGGAATGCGTCGCCCTCTGTGATATTGACGATTCCGTGCTCGCGGCCCGCTCCCAGCGTGTGCTTGAATTCCAGGAAACCAAACCAAAGACTTATAAAGACTTCAGGAAACTCCTCGATAACAAGGACGTGGATGCCGTGATCATCGGAACACCGGATCACTGGCATTGCCTGATCATGATCGAGGCATGCAAGGCCGGCAAAGATGTATATGTCGAGAAACCCATGGCCAACAGCCTGGCCGAACTGGACCAGATGGTGGCGGCCGCGAACAAATATAACCGTGTCGTTCAGGTGGGGCAGCAACAGCGAAGTGCACCCCAATGGATGGATGTGATGGAATTTATTAAATCCGGAAAAATCGGACAGCTCAGGCAGGTGAATGTCTGGGCCAATTTTGAATATGGCAGGGGACCGGAGAAACTCCCCGACAGCCCCGTACCCGAAGGCGTGGATTATGACATGTGGCTCGGGCCCGCACCTGAAAGATCCTTCAATCCGAACCGTTTCCATGGAACCTGGAGAATGTTCTGGGATTATGGGGGAGGGCTCGTCACCGACTGGGGCGTTCACCTCATAGACATGGCACTTTGGGCAAAAGATGTCGACTACGCGCCGATCGCCGTGAGCGCATCCGGGGGCAACTATGCTTTTCAGAATTATGCCCATGAGACCTTCGATACCATGAGCGTTACCTGGCAGATGAAGGATTATGTGATGAACTGGACGAATATCGCCGGGGTGAATAACGGTCCGTATGGCAAGAATTACGGACTTGAATTTGTAGGAAATGATGCCACCATTTTTGCCAACCGGCAAGGGTGGGAAGTCCATCCTGTTATTGAAAACGGTGCCTACAAAGTGCCGCCAATCCCGCCGCGTGGTGGAAGGGAACACCATGAAGAGCATGTACAAAATTTCCTCGCATGCATACGGTCCAGGGAAACGCCGAACTGTCCTGTGGAAAACGGCAGGCTGGTGGCTCAATACGCCCATATGGGTAATATCGCCCTCCGAAGCAATAGCAGACTTGAGTGGGATGCAACATCAGGCTCATTCGGCAAAGACCATCCGGCCAATGCTTTCATCAAGCCAGAATACCGGAAACCATGGAAATTTCCGAAGATCAGCTGATCTGAACATGTAACAGTCACTACTTTCATCCTGAAAGGTCGGATGCATTGATGAACGGCTGAACATGGCAGTACCTTTTCACGTAAAAAATAATACCTTCAACAACAACCAAAAAGATGTTCCTACGCTTCCTGAGCACCGCCTGGCGTAATATTGTCAAGCACAAGGTATTTTCTGTTATTAATTTTATTGGACTTTCCATTGGGATCGCACTTACCGTGCTCATTTTCATTTATGTGCGGGAAGAAGTGAATTACGATCGTTTCCAAAGCAAACTGGACAGAATTTATCGAATTAAATATTCGCTGCCCTCCCAGAACATGGAGCTCGCAAGTTCACCACCACCCATAGCCCCGCGTCTTCCGGAATACTTTTCAGATGTCGAATCAGTGGCTCGTCTCTTTGGCAGAAGTGCCAGTATCAAAAGGAGTGGCTCCAGTGAAATTTATGAGGAGGAATCAGTCTATTTCGCAGATACTACTTTCCTGAATATTTTCGATCTCGAATTTATACAGGGATCTCCGGATGAGGCCTTCAGGGAGAATACAGTTCTCCTCACCGATGTCACGGCGACAAAATATTTTGGTGCAGAAAATCCGATCGGACAATCACTCAATTTTTCCGGCAGAATTGACTTTGAAGTTGTCGGAGTGGTAAAGGAATATCCATCGAACAGCTCGATTCATTTTTCCATGCTGCTTCCCTATGAAAATATGTTTGATCTTGAAGAAGATCAGACCTCTGCGATCATGCGCCAAAATCTGGAGCGGAATTTCGTGATCAGCCATTCATTTACCTACATTCTCTTAAAGGAAGGCTCAGATCCCTCCGCCATCGATAAAGGCATGGATGATTTCATGAAAGAATTCGCGCCCGAACAGATGCAGGTTGGCCAGGTATTTACGCTCTTTCCATTGAAGGACATTCATATGGAATCGACTCTTCTGGCAGAGCCTGAAGCCACCAACAGCTGGTCGACTATATACCTCTTTATCGCCGTAAGCCTTCTCACACTCGCCATCGCCAGTATAAACTATATCAATCTATCCACAGCTCAGTCGTTTTCACGCGTGAAGGAAATCGGGGTTCGGAAAGTAATGGGCTCCGACAAGCGCCAACTGATATTTCAGTTTCTTACGGAAGCCTTTCTCTTTGTAGGCGTATCGGTGCTGGTTGCCCTTTTCCTGGTGAATCTGAGCATACCCATTCTGAATGATCTCACGAATAAAAATTTTATCTTTTCCGAGGTCATGGATGGTCAGCTCATTTTACTCCTGTTGGCCCTGATCCTTATACTCACAGTACTGGCAGGCAGTTACCCGGCATTTTTTGTAACCGGTTTCAATACTGTAAATGCGCTCAAAGGGAGTAAGCTTCAGGCAACAGGGGGCGGAAAACTGCTGCGGCGTTCACTGGTCGGATTCCAGCTCTTGGTAACAAGTTTCCTGCTGGTAGCCGCGCTGATCATATTGCAGCAGCTGAATTTTATAAATAATAAGGCGTTGGGCTTCGACAAAGAAAGAATTGTAATGATCAGTCTGTTCAGCCAGAATCTGAACAACATATTTTCAGGCACAGATACGACATTCCAAACACGTCTGAAGACATATGCTGATGAATTGAAAAGCCAGTCATTCATCGGTTCTTCTACAAGGTTATCATCTGAAGTCGGAAGTGGAATTTCATTTCGGGGTACTGTTCCGGAAGGATTTACCCCGGAAGATAATATGTTTCATGCCAACCTTAAGATTGATTATGACTTCTTCGAAACGTTCGAAATTGAGATAGTTGCCGGAAGACCTTTAAGCCAGGAGTATGCGTCCGATGCTACAGAAGGGTTTATGGTGAATGAAACTGCCGTGCGTGAATATGGATGGGGAAATCCTCAGGATGCAATTGGCAAAACGTTTAACCTCGAAGGAAAGATAGGTACGGTTGTGGGCGTGATGAAGGATTTTCATTTCATGGGACTTACACAACCATTAACGCCATTATCGGCGGATATCAGTGCCTTTGGCTCACCCTTACTGGCGGTAAAAGTAATTGGTGATGATCTGCCTGGTGCGATCTCATTCATGGAAGATACATGGAATGAGCTTTTCCCGGAAAAAACATTTGAATATTCGATGCTGGATGAAAGTTTGGCCAACCAATATGAGGCATACAAGGATTTCGGCATGATCATAGGTTATTTTACCCTCATTGCCATCGTGATTTCGTGCATGGGTCTCTACGGAATGATCTTGTACAATGTACAACGCAGACAAAAGGAAATCGGCATCAAAAAAGTCCTGGGAGCTAACGTCGGACTGATCCTTTCCCAGATGTATAAGGAATTCCTGATCCTCGTGATTGTCGGTTTTTTACTGGCTATTCCATTGTCATACTACGCGGTTTCAGATTGGCTTGATTCTTTTGTTTATAGTATTGAAATAAGTCCGGTCGAATATTTAATAGGCCTGGTGATTATTGTTGTACTGGTTTTTGCCACCATCAGCCGGACAGCGCTGGTCGCGGCCTTATCGAACCCGATCGATGCGATCCGGAGTGAATAGACTAATTAACATGGAGCAGGAATATATCAACAGTATTTTAAAGCAGTTTGAAAACTATAAATCGGTTGGCGAAAAAACTTTTGAACAGCTCACCGACGAGGATCTTTTCTGGCAATATCATCCGGAGTGCAATTCAATCGCCATTATTGTTAATCACCTGTGGGGAAATATGAAATCCAGGTGGACTGATTTCCTCACATCGGACGGCGAAAAAGAATGGCGGCAGCGTGACCTCGAGTTTGAATCGGTCATTCAGTCACGGGATGAGATGATGACCAAATGGAACGATGGGTGGGATTGTCTATTTACGGCGCTTCACTCCATCACACCAGAGAACTTTAATACAGAGGTTTTTATCCGAAATCAATCTCATTCTGTTATGGAAGCAGTGAACCGGCAATTTGCGCACTATACCTATCATATCGGACAAATCGTATATGTTGGACGTATGATCAAGGGAGGCGACTGGAAAAGCCTGACGATCCCCAGGGGAGATTCTACCAGTTTTAATGATAAGATGTTTTCGAAAGGGGCAGGAAAGTAGTCAGTAGTCAGCGCCAAAGGCGTCCGCCTCTGGCGGATAGTCAGTAGTCAGCGCCAAAGGCGTCCGCCTCTGGCGGATAGTCAGTAGTCAGTAGTCAGTAGTCAGTAGTCAGTAGTCAGTAGTCAGGCTGTCTGTCTGCAAACCTGCAAACCATGAGGAGATCCCTGCCTACCGGTTTACCCACCGGAGTGACAGCGTAGGTGGGCAGGCAGGCCTGCCCGACTCCGGGCTAAACCCGGAGTTCCGCCGGGATGACGATTGGGGAGGGGCATCCCGTACCACTCCGAAGGTGTTCCTGTCTGTCCTGCTGAAAGCCATTTCCGTCCCAATAGGGACGGCGTATGGGTAGAAAACGGAATTATTAAAAAATCCCGTGCCGTTAGGTACGGCGCATGACGGCTCATAAATGTTCGTGATCCCATAAACATTTCCATAATTCCTGTCTTTTTACTTTATTACAACATTCACGGTCGCACACCTGACCTGACCGCAGTAACAAAGCATCTATGCGTAACCTCATTCTCCTGCTTCTTGCAGGTTTACCATTCACATTGGCCTCGCAGCAACTCGAAGGAATACAGTACGTCGATAGTCTGTACCGTGAACTCCTCGCCAACCCCGACAGCATCCATGTTTATGATCTGAACGGTCCGGTATTTAGCCTGGCTCAAGGCAACAAGGATACCACGATCTTTTATGCCAAGGAAATGATCCGTATTTCCGAACAAATCGACTATCGAAAGGGAGAGGCGCTGGGGTATAATAATCTCGGACTTGCTTACGAGATCAACGGGGACATTGACACAGGCCTGATTTATTATCATAAGGGTGCTGAAATTGCCATTGGGCTTACGGGTAGTCCAAAAACAGCAGCCAATATTTATAACAATATCAGCATTGCTTATTCCTATAAAGGTGAAATGGAAAAGTCCATAGAGTACCTGCTCAAAACCATTAGCCTGGCTGAATCCATTCAGGATACCTCGCAGATGGCAACCGCTTACAATAACCTCGGCTTACGTTATCTGCAAATGAATTCGCCCAACATCGCGATAGGATACCTGAACAGAGCACTGAATCTGAATGAGGCTGCCGGCAATAGGCGTAAGCTGGCATTGAATTATATGAATTATGGAAATTCATTTGTAATGCTGGAGTCCTATGATACCGGGACGTATTACATTCAGAAATCAATCCGGCTCTTTAACGAGACTGGTCAGGATTATGACCGCCTGATCGCCTATCAATTGCTCGCGAATATGTTTTACGTGCGTGATATGTATGATTCATCAGGATATTATAACCAGCTGGCGATCGATTTGGGAGGACAGCTCGACGATCCTGTTTCACGCAGCGACAGTGAACGGTTACAGGCTATGTTGCTGATGAAATCCGGCAACTACGATGATGCGATACCTATCCTGGAAAAGGCAACTGCTTTTTCAGAAAGTATAGATTACCAGGCTCAGATGGCCGAAAATTACAAATACCTGGGGATGGCCTATGCTGCTGTCGGCGACAATGAACGGGCACAGAAATATTTTTTCCTGCGGATTGAATATATGGATTCGGTTATTTCAAAGAAGTCAGATGAGGCACAGATGAAACTCGCCGAATACCAGGAAGAAAAAAACCGGCAGGCCCTGGACGCACTTGAAAAAGATGCCGAAATTCAGCGTCTGAGGGCTGACCGTTCAGAGACCATCAACTGGGCAGCTGCGATTCTTGGGGTGCTGCTTGTGGTTCTCCTCATCGGCCTTTATAACCGTTACCGGTTTATCAACAGCACGAATAAGATCATTGAAAAGGAACGGGACAGGTCCGAGAAGCTGTTATTGAATATTCTCCCTCAGCAGATAGCCGAAGAGCTCAAAGAGAATGGTAAAGCCGAGGCGCGGTTATACAATGAGGTGACAATTCTTTTTACCGACTTTAAAAATTTCACCCAATTCGCCGCCGGGTTAACCCCATCGGAGCTTGTTTCTGAAATTGATCGCTGTTACCGGGCATTTGATGAGATCATCGGTAAATACCAGATTGAGAAAATCAAGACAATTGGGGATGCTTATATGGCGGCCTCCGGACTGCCGGAAGCCAACACCGGTCACGCCCTTGATATGGTGAAGGCTTCGGTTGAAATTCAGGAATACATGCAAAAGAACATTGCACTCAAGAAGGAGAAAAACGAGCCTTACTTTGAGATTCGCATTGGTCTTCATAGCGGTCCTGTCGTGGCCGGAATCGTGGGGATCAAGAAATTCGCCTACGACATCTGGGGGGATACAGTCAACATTGCCTCAAGAATGGAGTCCAACAGCCTTCCGGGAAAGATCAATATTTCAGAATCGACCTATAACCTGGTTAAGGACCACTATGTGTGCTCGCCACGTGGATTAATTGATGTGAAAGGTAAAGGAGAGCTGATGATGTACTTTGTTGAAGAGGAGGTAGATGTAGTCAGCGCCTAAGGCGTCCGCCTCTTGCTGATAGTCAGCCTGCCTGCCGGCAGGCAGGTAGTCAGTAGTCAGTAGTCAGGCTGTCTGTCTGCAAACCTGCTAACCATGGGGAGATCCCTGCCTACCGGTTTACCCACCGGAGTGACAGCGTAGGAGGGCAGGCAGGCCAGTGGAACTCCGGGTTTAGCCCGGAGTCGGGCCGGAATCTCGACGTGGATAGACGGAAAACTTGATCCAATGTTGCATTAAGAGGATCCTGAAAATCACCATTCCCGTCCTGTAGGGACGGCGTATTGGTAGCTAATGATGTCATCTAAGAATTCCATGCCGTAGGTATGGCGTATTGGTAGTAGGATTCCCCATCCCATCGGGACGGCAAATCGGTAACAAAAGATGTTCAAAACAATCCGGTACCGTGGTCTCGTTTAACGCGTGCCGAAGGTACGCTCGGTATGTAGAAAAGGACGTTGTTTGCGATTGCGTGCTGAAGGTACGCTCCGTCTATAAAATGATTCCCCTGAAATGGGATAGATATTAATTATCCTGAATGCCTACCTGCAAACCATGGGGAGATCCCTGCCTACCGGTTTACCCACCGGAGTGACAGCGTAGGAGGGGATGACGATTAGGGGGAATGGACGGCGCATGGGTAAACCTACAACTCATCCCTAAAATTCGACAGTTCAGTAATCTTTTTTTCTAAAGCAGCCGCTTTGTTCCAAAATTTGATTCATGAAAACGGCGAAAATGAATCGAATTGCAATCATACTGGTGGCGCTGCAGTTCATCTTTCTCACAGGAGCCCTCGCTCAGGCAACCCTGCAAGGCCAGGTCTTTGATAAAAAAGGCAGCCCGGTCATCGGGGCCAGCGTTTACATTTTTGAAAGCTACGACGGTACCAGTACAGATACTTTGGGAAACTTCAGTTTTGAAACAACCCTGGAAGGTGTGCAGTTGCTGATCATAAGCTATATGGGATATCGCGAAACGCAGATTCCCTTAAATCTTGTTGGTTCAACTTCACCTCAATTTCTAACGATAGAAATCGCAGAGGATATCATGCAGATGGACCCGGTCGTGATCGCCGCAGGTAGCTTTGATGCGGGTGCCGGAAGCAAAGGAGAAGTTTTGAAGCCTCTCGATATTGTGACAACGGCAGGAGCCACGGCTGATATCGCAGGCGCACTGAATACTTTGCCAGGTACCACAACCGTCGGCGAAGAAGGACGGGTATTCGTTCGCGGTGGTGATGGTGATGAAACTATGACGTTTATCGATGGTCTTGCTGTTCTGGATAGCTATTCCACAACCATACCGAATGTGGCCACGAGGTCACGGTTTTCGCCCATGATGTTCAGTGGAATGAGTTTTTCCACCGGCGGTTATTCGGCGGAGTACGGGCAGGCACTTTCATCTGCATTGATTCTGAATACGAAAGATGTTGCCGGTACCGATCGCACCGATATTTCGTTGATGACGGTGGGCGTTGATGTTTCCCGAACACAAACCTGGGAGAATTCCTCGCTGGCAGCCAAACTCGAATACACAAATCTGACACCCTATTTCGCGCTTTTGAATCAACGCATCGACTGGGATCATGCACCTGAATCCATCGAAGCAAATGCTGCATACCGGTATGAGAAAGATGATTTTGTGCTGAAGACCTACTTCAAAGGGAATCATTCTTTCATGGATGTAAATCAGCAACCTGTTGGCCAGGATACGGCGCTGCCAACGGGTATCCGCAACAATTACCTGTATTTGAACACATACATGTCTGATAAGATCTCTGATAACCTGTACTACCGGGGAGGTATATCATACACCCGTTCAAATACTTCCATTTATCAGAATCCATCACGAATCAATGAAAATCTAAATGGGCTGCATGTGAAGACTGCGGTTTTTTATGATCCGGTTAATACGCTAACTATCAATGCCGGCAATGAAGTATTTATCAATGAATTCGGGTTTATGCATCGTGATGAGGGTTCTCTCACCGAAATTGATCTTACCCGTAAAGCGATTCTGAATGCCACGTTCGTAGAAGCAAACTGGGCCCTTCATAAAAATATTTCCATACGTTCGGGTGGACGTCTCGAATATAATTCCCGAATAAATGAATGGTCGTTCGATCCCCGGATATCCGCCGGATTTCGTTTGGGAGAAATGGGACAGCTCAGTGCTGCATGGGGAATATTCCGTCAGCGGCCCCGCACCGAATTTGTTCTGCGGGAGGAGCAAATCGGACAGGAAAAAGCTTCACACCTCATCTTAAGCTATCAGATTACGCGCAAGGAGCGGACACTTCGTCTGGAAGGCTACAGCAAAAAATACAACGACCTCGTTAAGGAGGGTCCTGAAAATGTGCTGCTCAACACTGGAGACGGCTATGCAAAAGGAATCGACCTTTTCTGGAGGGATCCTAAGACATTCCGGAATGTCGATTACTGGATCAGCTATTCCTACCTGGATTCAAAACGCAACTACCTGGATTTTCCACAGCAAAGCATTCCCAATTTTGTAAGTACGCATAACCTCTCGGTCGTTTACAAGCACTGGTTTCAGCCACTGCGAAGCCAGCTGGGCCTTACCTACACATACGGCTCGCCGCGCAGGTATAATGATCCCAATCTAACAACATTCAACAGTGAAAAGACTAATGCCTATCACAATCTGAGCATGAATATCAGCTACCTGATGAAGCCTAATGTGATTATCTATTTCAGCATGACCAACCTCACCGGAAGGAAAAATGTATTCGGCTATGAATTTGCAGATCAGCCGAACCAGGAAGGCAGGTATATAGGTCAGGAGATCGTTCCTCCTGCCGATCGCTTCCTTTTCCTGGGAATATTTATCACCCTGTCGAAGGGTAATGCAATGAACCAATTACCAAATCTATAAATCAGAAAATCATGAAAAAGTCAATTATTTTATTAATCGGAATACTGGTTGCAGTGACGACACTCTATGCCAATGACAAGTATACGGAAGCTATGCAGAAAGGCATGGATCAACTAACCGAGGCGCGCACACCTGAATCCTTCCTGGAAGCATCGAATACTTTCTCAAGGATAGCATCAGTTGAAAAGGACAAATGGATCCCGGCATATTACGCAGCTTACACGCTTACAATGTACGGTGCCATGAACAATGATGTAAAATTGAAGGATGAATACCTTAATCGTGCGGAAGATTTCCTGAAAAAAGCATCGGCAATCGAGGAGGAAAACGTGGAAATCATGGCATTGCAGGGGTTCATTTATTTAATCCGGATTTCGGTGGATCCTCAAAGCAGGGGTCCTGAATTTTCAGGAAAGAGCGGTGCGATCCTGGCCAGGGCCAGAAGCATCGATCCCCAAAACCCGAGGGTAATGCATATGTCGGCCCAGCTCAGCTATGGTACAGCCCAGTTTTTCGGTCAGGATGGGAGCGAAGCTTGTAAAACGAATGCACAGGCGATCGCATTATTTGATTCCTTCTCTTCCGATATTCCATTTTATCCCACCTGGGGGAAGAATATGGCACTTGGCTTTCAGGAAAGATGTAAATAATTTATAGATTGAACCTGTGAACAAGTCAAAGGTCACCGCTTTCTTAAAACAAACACTCATAATAGGCCTGATTGGTTTTCCAGTCGGCCTATTAATGTGTCCCGCCTGTATTGAAAACCTTGAACTGTTTCTCAAGGTGGGTTTCTTTTCATCCATCATTTGGATATTCATGTGGCAGGGGAATGGATTGCTGTCCGACTATATCAGCAGTCGCATTTCATGGATGGATAATCCCGGCAAGCGCCTTGCGTGGGGGGTGGTTGGAATCCTTGTTTATACTCCATTAGCTATGCTCTTTCTGAACTATGCATTCGGCGCCATGTGGAATATGAATATGGGGATGACCAATTCATTTCAGGATTTCCTGAGTAGCGCCGGTGTAGCCATAGCAATTACCGTGGTGATTTCCTTGTTTTTTAATGCAAAGATGTTTTTTATCTCCTGGCGGCAAACGTCGATCAATGCGGAAAAGATCAAGCAGGAATCCCTGAAATCCCAGTTTGAGGCACTGAAAGCACAGATCAATCCGCATTTCCTTTTTAATAGTCTGAATGCATTAAGCAGCCTTGTATATGTTGATGCCGATCAGTCGGCCAAATTCATCAAACAACTTTCTAAAGTATACCGCTACCTGTTGGATAACCAGTTCAGGGAGGTTGTCGACATTTCAGAGGAAATAAGTTTTGTGAACTCTTATCTCTACCTTCAGAAAATCAGGTTTGGAGAAAATCTGAAAATTGATTTAGATCTTTCGAAAAAGGAAGGCTATTCCATACCGCCGCTTTCGATTCAGACCCTGATTGAAAATGCCATTAAGCATAATGAGATCAGCGAAGAATATCCACTCACGGTTCAGGTGAGCGATGATGGCGAATACGTCGAAGTGAAAAACAGCATCCGGATAAAAAACCGGCCGGTGACGGATTCACCCCACATCGGACTTAAAAATTTAAATGCGCGGATTGAATTGCTTACTCATAAGAAGATGTCTGTAATAAACGAGGGCAATACTTTTTTAGTAAAAATCCCAATCATCGAGAAACATCATGAAAGTAGTAATTCTTGAAGACGAAAAACTGGCGGCAGATCACCTCAGGAACCTCCTTGTGAGTCTTGACGCGGGGATCGAGATATGCGCTGTTCTCGATTCAGTAAAATCCGGCATTATCTGGTTTCTCAAAAATGAAGAGCCAGACCTCGTCTTTATGGATATCCAATTGGGGGATGGACTGAGTTTTGAAATTCTGGATGCCGTCACCCTCCAATGTCCCATCATATTTACAACCGCATTCGATGAGTATGCGCTTCGGGCCTTTAAGGTGAACAGTGTTGATTATATTCTGAAACCCGTAGAAAAGGATGAGATCAGAAATGCGCTGAAAAAAATGGAAACACTTACCAGGAACAGTAAACCCCCGCAACAGGAGCGTATAAAATCTGCCGGACAGATGCTTTCCTCCCCGTTTAAAGAGCGGTTTATCGTAAAGCTGGGCGAACATATTCATTCTCTTGAAACGAATAAGATCCTATATTTCTATTCTGCGCACAAGGCTACTTTTGCTATGTATTTGGATGCAAATAAATACCTGCTCGACTATTCCCTCGATCAGATAATGGAAGCCGTTCCCCCGGATAAATTCTTCCGAATAAACCGGAAATACATTATTTCATTTGATGCCATTGAAGATATTGTACAGTACAGCAACAGCCGTTTACGAATTATGCTGCGTCATTCCAGTGACATGGACGTGATCGTCAGCCGTGAAAGGGTACAGGAATTTAAAAGCTGGCTGGACAGCTAAAAGGATTATTTTTTAATTTCCGATTCCAGCAGATCCAGAATTTCTGCGATTCGTTGTGAAAGGGGCTCGTAGTGTTCTTTTTCAGTACTGATGCTGGTAAGGATGAACAGAAGCATATTATTTTCAAATTCCTGCGATCGTAAAATCTCCATGTTGCTTTTTACATCATTACTTTTAGGAATGCCCAGCATATCAGGCGTAACATTCGCCTGATCAAGAATGGTACGAATGCTGCCATTACCGATGCGAAAAAGATCTACGATATCCTGTCGCTGTTGCCTCAATTCCGCTTCCTGGATTCTGATTTTACCGATAAAGGAATCCCAGGATGTGAGGAATGTCCTCAGTCTGGGGTTGGAGATATCTTTGAGGCTTCCTGAATTCATCATTTCCTGAAGTAATGAATTGTTTGGATTATAGGCAACATCAAAAACCAGCGAATTGAAAAGCAGGATGTTCAACTCCTCTTCGTTCATTTCTGGTGCAGAATTATCCATTGTTACCAACAGCTTTTTAGCACCTTCATAATTTTGCCTGTTCACCTCTATCAGGTTATCCAGCTTAGTCTTACTGGTTTGGAATTCATACAGCAAGCCTGCCAGGTATGTTTGTTCCTTTTCACGTATTATACTGTTCTGGTTGGCATTATTAATACTCAGAGCAATCAGAATTCCAATAACTACAAGTACGATCTCACCGAGTGCATAGAGAAGGTATTTTCTCATCCGCACTGCTGGAGAGGAAGACCCGTGGTCATTTAACATTTCGGCCCTGATCTTTCTGAAAAATTTGAGCATTTAATATAGTGTTTGAAAATATAGATGAACTATTCACCCCACTTCCAGTCTCCCTGCATTTTCAGGTTTTCTTCAAGTCCGTTATCGATCATGAACTGTTTGGTCTGCTCCGAATTCATTTTTACCGCAGGAAGCTCCTCTGCATTTGCTATCGCATACAGCATCATTGAACCAAAACGTGCTGTATTCCGCATGTGTTCCTCATTAACAAGTTCGAAAGCATCGCAATCCGCATGATAACATTTGTAAATGCTCCTGTCAAGGTTTGAATGAACTGAGAGAATCGGAACACCCGCGAGCATGAACGGCTGATGATCACTGTGCAATCCGGCACGGGAGGAGAAACCCGCTTTATAAGCGGTATCGATTGTCTGAATCTTTGAACCGAGCTCCGAAAAGAACACCGTATCAATTGATGCGCCAGATGCATTCATTCCAACCGGATTACCACTCATGTCGAGGTTCATCATGAATTTAATATCCTCGATGGATCCATTTTTTTCTGCCTGCTCAACCATGTAGGTTGAACCCAGCAGTCCCTGCTCTTCGCCCATAAAGAAAGCGAATTGGACAGTACGTTTTGGCTGAAGGTTATTGGCCTTGAATGTCCGTGCAATATCCAGCACAGAGAAAGAGCCAATCCCGTTATCGATAGCGCCGGTTGCCAGATCCCAACTGTCGAGATGGCCGCCGACAATTACCCTTTCCTGAGGGAGTTCAGTGCCTTTTAAGGTTGCGATAACGTTTCTTGCTTTGATCATGCCGCTGTTATTGGTCATGCTGATGGAGACAGTAACACTTTCAGGGTCACCGGCCAATTGTTGTTTCATAGCCATTCCATCTTCAAGACCTATACAAATAGCCGGTACTGAGAGCAATTCCCCGGTTACAGATGCTGTACCGGTGAGAAGCACACCGCCTTCTACCTGATTGAAGATGATTACGCCAACGGCACCATGTTCAATGGCAAGGGCTGCTTTTTCCGACCGGTGTAAATTTCGTGTTCCTTCAGGTGTACCCTCCAACAGGGAGATATAGGTAAGGGCAATCTTTCCCTCAAGCTTATCACTGATATTTTCGTAATCTGCTGCCAGCCCGTTGCCCATGTCAACCACTTGTGCAGTTACATTGGCCTCGTCTGGTGAATGACCCAGGCTGACTGCTGGTATGGTATCCGCATTTCCGTTGATTGCAGATGTAACTGAAATGGTGCCCCGGCTCCAGGCTTCCACTTCAAATTCCTGAAATGCCACATCCTCAAATCCATAGGAAATGAGCTTGTCATATATAAATTGTTCTGCCATTGCGCCATTTTCAGATCCGGTCAGGCGATGGCCGATCGTTTCGGTGGCTTCACGCAGACTATTGTAGCCATCGGAATTCTGAAGAACCTCGGAATTAATGGTTTGAAAAACGTCGGACTCTTCTTTAATTTCTGAAGAAGTACATGCAAAAAACAGGAGGGGCAACAGTAATAATTTGTTCATGTTGAATCGAATTTATTCGATAAAGGTAGTTGGTAGAATTGAATTGATCAGCAGACTTTATACGAGTGGTGTTTGGCCAGGCTTATTTGCGGTAATCGACAGGGCGAACCTGATTTTTACTATCCACAATATTAGTCTCTTTTCCAGGAATTACATCGGTATTATGTGCCGCAACACAGACCCATCCATTTTCCTGCTTTTGCATGACAAAAGTGAATATGTTTCTGCGCGTTCCGGGATTATCAATACCTCCGTGCGAGGTTTGTCCGTCAAGTTTCATTCGGGCGTGAATCACGGCCGCGGAATCAGAGAGCCGGCGTTGTTTAACAGTCCCCACAGATAATTGTGAATGCTGGAATATATTTTTTAATCCGTAATCATGCGCCTTAAAGATGTCAGCTCTGTTGTGCCACCACAGTCCAACTACATTTACAAATTCTGCATCTGAAGAAAAGAGGCCGGCGATTTTATGCGCATCCCGTTCATTCCAGGCGTCAGCAAAGGCATTGGGCATGTATTCCGGATTTTGCAGGTAAGTTATATTTTGATCAGACATCTCTGAATTTAACGAAAAAGTAAAAAACCATTTATGCTTGTACGGTACTGCTGAACACATTCACCATTGATATGTACATCAATAATATCCTCATCATAAATCCGGTCGGTCACCGAATTCACAATCATTTCTCCAGCCCTTACCAACACATTATGCTCCTGATCATCAATCCAATGAAGTACAATATCCTGTTGGGAAGCATTGATGAAGGGATAATAGGTTTCAAAAGGAATTACCGGTTTTCTTTCTTCCGGTGAAAGAGAACAATCATATTCCTCGAAAGGCGCCATGTCGTTTGCTGCAAGAAGTGCCTGGATTTCATCAGGACCGAGATGATCGCGAATCTGCCTCACTTGTGCCAGCAAAACCAGGCAAACTGCTCGTATCCCAATCATATTCCGGATGGATTCTTCATAGAAATAACTGTGATTGCTCAGAAAATTCATATAAACCGGGTCGTTTAAGTAGAAATCAATTTGAGCTTCCATAGCTGCAGAGCCCTGCACAGCTAAATCCCTGTCGCCCATCCAGGTCGTATTCTGTGTGATATAGGAACGATATGACTTTACGGCATCACTGATGTCTCGCTCGGAGTTTTCGTACCTGGACATAATGGTCAGAAACTTCTTCAGCGATGGTATGAGTGGTTTGTACTTTGAAGGAAATTCATCCTGGTTATTGATCAGCACATTCATGTCTTCAGCAATGATATCAAGCTTGTTTACCCCGATAAGCCGACGTAAATCTTCGTTTTCCCGATATATGTCCCGCGTAATGCTGTCAGAAGTAACCAGGGCATAATCTCCAATAAAGTCGATGCCCCAGAAAACTTCATAGGAACATTCCTGAATATTGCTGTTCAGTTCATCCTCAAGGGAAAGAATGAGATTATCAAAACTGGCATTCATCTTGCGTTCATCGTTCCAGTTGTTCAGCTGCAAAGCAATAACGATCCCCAGTACCACAAGAATTATTTCGCCAATGGCATAAATCAGGTATTTGGTAAATTTATTGGAGGAAAGAAGTTGTTTCCTGAGTCGACGGAGAATGGTGATCATTTGGATTTCTGTAAGGGTATGGTGGGATGAATATAGGGTTTCGAAACCGATAGTTAAATTTTTTCCAAAAAATTGAATTGGTTTCACTAATTTCAAACATGGATAATCGCACACCCGCACCGGAGCTTCTGGAGTTCCTGGAACCCTACAATGAGAATATTCAAAACCTGGCGCTTGATCTCAGAAAACAGGTGATTGAATGGATTCCCGCTGCCAATGAGCTGGTGTACGATGCGTATAATGCTGTATCCATGGCATTCTCCCTGTCTGATAAGCTGAGTGATGCTTTTTGTCATATTGCCGTCTATCCCGATTACGTTAATTTCGGATTTAACAGGGGTACTGAACTCACTAATGCTACCGTTCGCCTGAGTGGAAGCGGACAGTTGATCCGGCATCTTACCGTTCGGGATATGAGTGATTTTCCAGCCGGGGATATCCATGTGATGGTACAGGAAGCCCTGAAGATCTCAGAGCGACGGATACGTTTGATTGCATCACATATTCACGGACAAACATTTATAAACCGCTCAGCAGGCAAGAAGAAGCGGCCTGAGAATAATTAAATTATGTCGCAGGGTACAAATCGTCAGCAAATCTCACCGGGCATGTTGGTGTGCATCGTTCAGAAGCATCATCAGCGAAGCGGCGAACTCACAGAAGGGGTTGTAAAAAGGATTCTTACAAAGTCTGGTTATCATCCGCACGGTATCAAGGTGATGCTCGATGACGGAACCGTAGGCCGTGTTAAGGAGATCCTGTAAACCTCAGATTATCAGCCATCTTACATTAAAATTTAACTAAACATCTTCGGTGTATCTTTTCGGGGGTTTCCGATAGGTTTTTCATCGTAATAAACGCCATATTGTTTTTCCTAATCGGGATGATTTGTCCCAAATTGGGAAATGTCTGATTCCGAAAAGTGCCTCTGGAGCCTGAAAATGGCATAATTTCACAATTGGCATATTCATTGGCCTTAACTGGACTCAACATAAAACAAAACGGTTATGAATTCGACGAACACACAACATATTCAGAATCTCGTGGTTCTTGCCTTTGTGGATGGTGTCATTGATCCCGAGGAACTGGATTTATTACACGAACTGGCAGAGGAGATTGGTATATCACCGGAAGAACTGGATCATTGGCTTGAAAATGCCGAAGAACTTGTTCTGAAATTCCCCAACTCACTCGAAGAAAGAGAACGTCACCTGATCAATATGATCAACCTGGCGAATTCCGACGGTGAATTCAGTCAGAGTGAGTATGAACTCTGTAAACTCATGGCTGATAAGCTTCCGTATCAGGGGCTTTCGCAGGCACTGAATAAGCGGATGAACAAGGCATACCTCAAAAACCTGGTTGCGCTTGCGTGTTCAGATGGCAAGGTGGATAAATCGGAAATGGATGTCCTGCTGGACTCCGCAGAGAAAGCAGGTGTATCCGAGACGGAATTGAAATCAATGATCTCCAATGCCGAGGAATATAAATACTATATCCCTGAAAGTTATGAAGATCGGGAGACCCAGCTTATCCAAATGCTGTCGCTTGCGATTGCCGATGGTGAATTCACGCGCGATGAGTACAACCTTTGCAAAATGGTGGCTGAAAAGCTGGATTTTACAGAACGGGAATTGAACCTGATTATCAAACTAAGTTTTCGCGGAAAGACTGAATTTTTTGAGGAGGAATAAAAAACCCGGCTGTTAAGCCGGGTCTTGAATCTGTTATTTTTTGGTATCGATGGAGGTGTCTGATAAGACTTCTCCCTTTTCATCAATAGGTACGATCTCGTAGCCAAGACGTTGCAATCCCTGGCGGTTAGAAGCGCCGTCTCCTACAACGAGGATATACATCTGATCGTCCTGCAAATATTTTTTTGCCAGCGCATTCAGCTCTTCCTTCGATATCGTCCGGATGATCTTGGTTTGTTCATCAACGAACGTCCGATCAAGGTCGTAGTGAGCTACCCTGTAGAGAAAGTTTGCTTTTTGCCCGGGGGTCTCATAACTTCTTGCATCACGCTGACCCACAGAGTTGCGCATAAATTCGAGTTCTTCATCGGTCATGCCATTTTCCCGGTAGTCACCGATCTCCTTCATGAATTCGTAGACAGCGCTGTCGGTAGCAGAAGCCTTCACGCCTGCACTGGCAACATATGGCCCGGGCTCATCCCCTACATCGAAATATGAACGAGCGCCATACGTCCAGCCCTTATCTTCCCGTAAATTCAGGTTGATCCGGCTGTTGAATGCACCCCCCAGCGGGTAGTTCATCAGGTAGCTTTTGAAGTAATCACCAGTCACGTCATAAGTAAGATCGGTCAGATATCCGATACGAATTTCTGATTGCGGTGCTCCTTTTTTATCCATCAGGAAAAGCCTTGTATTTTCGCCCGGCTTCGGTTCAGGAAGCTCGGGAACAACAACCCCTTTCTTTTTCCATGACTGTAGAAAATCAAGTTTGCCGAGGATCTCTTTTTCTGAAATATCCCCAACAACAACCAATTCTGATATCTCTGGCGCATAATATTTGCTGTAGAATGATTTAACATCATCGAGGCTGATATTATTTACCGTTTCTTCAATTCCGCCCGACGGGATGGAGTAAATATGCTCATCACCATACAGCAGCCGCTGAAATACCAGGTTCGCGATTGCTGAAGGATCCTTGTAGTTCGCCTGGATTCCTTCAAGCTGCTGTTTTTTCAACCTGTCGAAATCAGCCTGATCAAATCTGGGATGAAACAGGATTTCATTGGCTAAATCAAGCGTTGCATCCAGGTTCTTTTTCAGCGTATTGATCGAAAGGATAGTCCGATCATCATTGGCAAATACATTGATACTGCTGCCCAGCTTTCTTAACTCTTCCTGGATTTCTTCTGACGTGTATTTTTCCGTAGACTCGTTCAGCATCGAGGCCGTCATCAGCGCCAGTCCGGATTTAGTAGGTTCAAACTGGTCCATTTTATGACCGCCATTGATGGATAATTGCAAGGCGACCGTTGGGATCTCATTGGTATTCGTTCCGATTACTTTGATGCCATTGGACATGGTGGTTTTCCAGAAATCAGGAACCGGCACCAGCGGACTCGGACCCGGAGTGGGTTGTTTACTTCTGTCGAAATCATCCTTGGCCGCACGTTTGTAGGTCAGTCCGGAATAATCCGTCGTGGGGAAGGGGTTATCGCCTTCAGTAGGTATCGTGTAATTGTCAGGCTGAGCGGGAGTTCCATTTTCCGGAATCACACTTACAATTACTCCGGGTTGATCCTTCACATATTTGCGGTAAACCCGCATGATATCCTCTTTCGTCACCTCCTGGTACCTTTTCAGGTCTTCCTGTATCTGGTTAGGATTTCCCTGGAAGGTTTCATAACTCGCCAGTTGCGAGACCTTTCCACTCACGCTTGCCAGACGATTGATTGTGGAAGACTCTCTGCCAGCAATGAATTTCTGAAGGTCGGCATCACTTACACCGGCTTCCTCAAATTCGTTCATTGTCTTGCGTACTTCCTGCTCAAAATCTGCCAGGGTCTGGCCGGGGAATGGAAGTACAAACATGAAAAATTCTCCGGCAAGCTCACTGGTAGGATGTTGTGCTGCTGCCTGAATTGCCTTTTGAGTCAGCACAAATTTCTTATACAAGTATGAGCTTCTTCCCTGTCCGAGAATTTCCGCCAGTGCATCCAGCGCAGCTTCATCCGGATGGTTTTGAGGAACCGTTGGCCACGTAAAGATTACTGCGGGGAACCGGATATTCGTATCGACGTAACTCACATATCGGTTCTCATCAACCTTTACCGGGTCAAGTTTAAGCGGCTCAACTTCCGGACCTCTCGGAATATTCCCGAAATATTTTTCAACCTGCTTTACTACGTTTGCCGGGTCGACATCACCGCCAACTGTCAATGTTGCATTATTAGGACCGTACCAGCGCAGGAAAAAACGTTTCAGATCGTCTACATCCACACGATCCAGGTCTTCCAATTTGCCAATAGTAAGCCATGAATACGGGTGGCCAAGCGGGTAAAGCGCTGCGGCATTCAGCTCCTGGAAACGGCCGTACGGTCGGTTATCATAATTCTGACCTTTTTCATTCTTCACGGTAGCACGCTGGACTTCAAATTTCTTTTGCGTTACCGCATCAAGGAAGTATCCCATGCGATCCGCTTCCAGCCACAGGGCGGTTTCAAGATAATTTGCAGGGACTGTTTCAAAATAATTGGTTCTGTCCCGGTTGGTTGTACCATTCAGTGTTCCACCTGATTCGGTAACTATTTTAAAATGCTCTTCGTCGGCCACGTTTTCAGATCCCTGGAACATCATGTGCTCAAAAAAGTGAGCGAACCCTGATTTGTAGAGCTCCTCGCGCGCCGATCCGACGTGATAGGTGACATCAACGTGCACCAGTGGGTCTGAATGGTCCTCATGAATAATGAGGGTCAGACCATTTTCCAGTTCATATTTTTCATAGGGAATTACAATTTCGTCACCGGTTTTGGTGACCTTTTCAATCAATTTGGTTTGAGCCTGTAAAACGCCGGTTATGGCAAATAGGAACAGGAAAACACCAAATTTCATTGCAGATAGATAAGTGGTTCTTTTGTCTGTATTCATCACAAGTGGTTTGGTTTCAGATCATACTAAAATACACATCGTATGATAATAACAAACCCATATTATTGATGTTTTAATTTCCCGTATATGAATTAATTAACCGGTTCTAACAGGAATTTCAGCATTTCTCCGCTGTAATCTTCTTTTTTGATTTGTCTTCCGGTATGTTCTGAATTAATCAAATAATGCTTATTCGACAGCAGGTCCAGCAATCCCTTTTCAAAGTTTGTCGAATTAAGTTTCCGAATCGACGGACCGAACGGGCCCAGTGAAAGCTGGCTCATAATCCGATTCCATAAATGCTGGTCGGGAATGTGAGGAATGATCATGGACGGTTTTCCGTATTTGAGGGCGAGGTGTGTTGTTCCTGCCCCGCCATGATGAACAACAGCCCTTACTTTCGGGAAGATCCAGTCATATGGGATTTCCTCTACAAAATGAATCAGTGAGCGATCATAATTTTCCAAGGGAATCAGTCCGCCTCCTGCAGTATTGATGATGGCAGGTATACCGTGGGTTCTCAGAATTTGTAGGATCATATTCGTTTTTCCCTCCGGATCAGGATTACTCATGCTTCCGAAAGTAAGAAAAAGGGGTGAGGGATTCAGCTCAAGAAACTTATCCAGTTCCGGAGGCGATTCCCAATACCTCATTTTGTTTCGCTCCTGGTAGCCGAAAACCTTGACAGTATCCCGCCAGCCGGAATGGTGAGGAAAAAGGGAAGGGGAGATCGTATAAATGAATTTTTCGGAAACCAGTGATTCGATCAGGTCACGGGTGGATATGTTACTGATTCCGATTTTACGGAGCTGATTTTTTGTGAACCGCATCGAAAGCATACGTGAGAAACGATAGGACCACCTGTTGATTCGACTCCCAAAATTCTTACCCATCAGAAATATGGCCGACATCGTATCAAGAGGGTGTACGACGCAGGGGATTGGGCTCACCGTGACGGCTTTGCCAGGATTTTGAATATGCCAGCTAATGGGGTACATGGCCTTCAGACTGTGAAGAACGAGATCGGGTCGCTCCGTTTCCAGAAGGTCATGTTGCTGCTTTAGCATCTCAAAGGAAACAACCCGGTTCATTTTATATAATTTGTACATCGCCCGAAACCGGTCTGCCAGGGAGCTGCCGCCACCTAAGGCAATGCGTCCATTCGGACTGTCAAGCATTTCCAGAAATTCCTTTTTCAATGGGTAAAATCCGACGCCTATCTCAATTGCCAGCTTTTCATACTGGGCCGGAAATGCACAAAAAATGGTATGCCCCTGATCTTTCAGCCGTTCTGCTATGGCAAGGAAAGGTTCAACATCACCTCTGGTGCCAATGGATATGAGGACGATTTTCAAACTACACGGGTTTTGTCACCTAAAATAAAGGCATTGTCCGAGCAATCATCAACTTTAATAAGTAAATGATGCTAATTCAGCGAAAGACTGAATCTTCGGCTTGAAATCCACGCTACCTTTTCGGTCAATCAGCACATAATGCAGCCCGAGATTTTTCGCCGCCTTGATTTCCGATTCGGGGTTATCGCCGATGACGAGAATTCCTTCCGGGTCAAGATCATCCTGGTGAATTAGCTGAGTGAAGATCCCCGCCTTGCCTGGACTTCCCTGCATACGGTCGTCATAACAGATTTGAATGAAATCAGATTCAATTCCGAGCGCCCGGATTTTGGCCTGCTGAATCGGTTCACTTCCGCTCGTGATCAGGTACTTCGGTAAACTAATATTCTGTAACTCCCGGTAATCCGGATAGGGGCTGATATCAAAAGAAAAATTCATTTCCCGCATCCGGCTGAAATAGGCATGAATCATTTGGTTGCTGAACCCATACCGTTCAGCAACCTCATGAAAAGTGTATTTCCAAAGCTCATCCTTGACCAATTCAAGTTTTTCCGGTGAAAACCGGTCATTAACACTGTCCAGGACATTAAACAAGTCTGCGAAGTGATGATACCCGATAGTTCGTGTTTCAAAAATGGTATAATCCAGGTCAAGAAAAAGCGTTTTGATGCTCACCCATTAGTCTTTTTTCCCGATCGAACATACAATATCAGCGTGAGGATTACAATCAGTCCGGATACAATCACAGCCCAAAGATTCATTTTCCGTGAAGTAGCCTGCATGGTATAGTCGGTTAACAGGAACCTCATCAATGGTGGTTCCCATGTGAGCCTGTTTCCGTCGACGCTGTCGGCATTGTTTTCAACCAGCTCCCAGGGCATTTCAATGCGCTGTGTGAAAGTGCCATCACTTACCCAGCTCATGAAGTTAAGCCGCTTTTCAAATTCATCATTGAATTTTATATAATCCGCATCCATCTGGGGCCGTGGCAATGGGACCACCAGGCTGTCAACTAATTCTAACAAATACAGATCATCATCTGTAGGAACCAAATCATCACCCTGTTCATCATCTGATTCAGTTAAAATCTCAACAATTCCTGGGCGGCTGTCTTCCAATTTTTTCACAGCATCATCACCCAAATTGTACTTAACAATGCTTTCACGCATGAATTGAAAATGCTCCTCAATAATCCCTTCCATGCTATATTCGTCGAATATCTTTTTGTTCAGCGCCTCAGCATACAGGCTGTCGGCCGCACTCACTTTTTTTCCCCGTGCGGGAAGGCGCTGAATGAATTCATATTCCTCCTTTGTGAAAAAATCGGCCTGCTTAACAACCCGGAAGCGATCTGCCGCCCTGTAGGTTTCCGAGTAATCCAGGTATGTATAGAACCATCGGAATCTCTTTTCAAATTTTGCTTCGACCTGAAAGAGTGTATCTACGGGTTGATTCAGTTCGGCATTCATCGATTCGACCGATGGAAAGCTTTTGGTGAAGATGATCTGCATGTCGGTCTTTTTCTCCGTTTGAACCGAATCCCTAAGATCCTGCAAAGGTTCCTCGTTCTCATCATCATCCAGGCTTTCGACCCTTTTCACTTCAACAGCCCAGCCTGTTTTCGGGGAGATACCGAAATAATTTTCATTGATATGGGAGGAATCAACTTCAGTGAGAATAATGGATTTATCTATTGACCCGTCTTCATGGACCACTGAAATTAATTCAGCACGATGATCACATCCACTCAGGATGAATAACGCGATGATTGCCGGAATTAAAAGCCTATTGATTTTCATAGATGTTGTTTTTTTTATTTTGAATTCCATTGTCCCTGATCATTGCATACAGCGACACTGTATTTTTTTTCTTTCGATTCTTTAACCTGGAAAGACCCTGTTCACTCAGGAGGGCATCCTTGTTCGGGGTATTTCCCCCGGCTTCCGAGGAAGCAGTGAGTGCACCTGTCTCTATCACAAACAACAGGATCAGACTCACCGAAAGGGCCGACATAAGCCGACGAAAAAAGATAAAAGATAATCCACTACCGCCGGATTGTTCGCCGGCCATTTCAGATTTCTTCAGGTTAACCATGATCTTTTCAGTCAGCCTGTTTTGATCAAGCGGCATGATCTTTTCTGTTGAAAGGACCTGAAGATGTTCGGTAAACATGCGATTGACCGTAAAGGATACTGAACACTTTGAACACCCTTCCAGGTGTGCTTTCAGCGCATTTCTTTCACTTTCCGATAACTCGGCATATTGAAAGATCAGTTGTTCGGCATTTTCACATTTCATGGTCGTAGCATTTCAATTTTAATCATACGCTGCAGGTTTTTCCGGGCATAATAGAGGTTGCTTTTCAGCTGACCTTCATTCATGTCCAGTGCTGAGCATGCTTCACTTACTGATAACCCCTCGAGGTCTCTGAGAATGAATGCCGCCTGCTGCCTGGGAGTTAACCTTGCTGCCGCTGCATGTAGCTGATCCAGCAACTCCCGCCGCTCCAGTACCTGGTGAGGCTCAGGAAAATGGTCGGCAAGCGACTCAGATATGTCTTCCGTCCTGGTTTTTGCCCTCGCTGATTTCAGTATATCCAGGCAATGGTTTACTGTGATCCGGTAAAGCCAGGTGGTTAGTTTGATACGGTCGTCATATTTACGCAGGTTTTTCCAAAGCCTTGAATAAACTTCCTGAACAGCATCTTCTGCATCATGCTGATCACGCAAAAACCGAAAGGAAACCTGGTAGACCATCTGTTGCGTTCGTTCGACGAGATACCGGAAAGCCAGTACGTCGCCGCTCAGCGCTTTTTCGACAAGTATTGAATCCGATATTTCAGCCATTGTATAGATGATACGAGCCTGACTAACTTTGGTCAAATGAAAGTTAGTTTTTTATTTTCAAGGATTACTTATTCATGCCGTATGGCGTCCACAGGATCCAGGCGCGAGGCTTTGATCGCGGGGTATGTACCGAAGATAATCCCGATCAGGATTGAAACAACGGCGATAATCAGGAATGTATTCCAGGTGTAAACGGTCTGGAAGGGCATTTCTGTTACCTTGCGGATGACAGGAATCGCAGCGGCAGTGAACAGAACCCCGAGAATAACTCCCAAAATGCTTCCAATGGCACTCACGGTGAGTGATTCTGCAAGGAACTGAAAAATGATATCCCTGCGCTTTGCTCCCATGGCTTTTTTAACACCTATTTCCCGCGTTCGCTCTGTCACTGAGATAAGTAGAACGTTCATGACGCCTATACCTCCGACAATTACCGACAGCCCGACGATCAGTCCCATGACAATCCGGAAAATAAGAAATGACTGGTTGGCCTGTTTAACCCTGAATTCATTGGTTGAAACCCGGAAGCCGTCGGGGGTATTCGGGAATTGCTGATGAAGCCACTCTTCAACTGCTGCACGCAATGCTGGCACATCTTCAACTGTTGAGGCATTGACCAGGCATGTAGGGGGCCGCTCAGCCAGTTTCTCCAATGGTATGACGGTGATAGGCACAAATATTTCAGGACGCGGAGCCACGGTTTCTGAAATACCGATTATACGGAAGGTGTCTGAATGATAAACAACAGGCATCCCCAATGCAAACTTTCCACTGGTGAGTGAATCAATCCGGTCGGCCACAAACTGATTGATCACCGCACTTTTTGACATGCTGGTCATCATTTCCTGGGAAAAGCCCGTTCCTTCGTTAATTGTGAACTGCTCATGTGGTTCTTCATTGATGCCGCTAAGTAAAACCCCCAGCGTAAATGCAGAGTCGAAACCATGCAGCCAACCGGATTCCTGGTACCGAAGGTAGGTCTGATGGGGATTTTTAAGGGCCGAATTAAGACCTGAAAGATTCGCATACTCCAGCACAGGCACCTCCTGCTTGCGAATTAATACGCCATTGATACGTTCAGTAGTCTTTGAATTGATCTGAATGCTGTTGAGACTAGTGGTCTTTTCAATTTGCTCCCTGGCAAACATTTCCATACCGTCGATGAGTGACAGTATTCCAACCAGGGCGGCGACTCCGATCACAATTCCCAGTACGGAAAGAATCGTATGTAAAAGATTTGACCTTGCATCACGAAAGGCATGGAGGAAAACGTGAATAATGGACTGCATTTTTTATTTCGACGATTAAATTTCAGATATGTTACACAGACGGGAAAAGTTATTTACGGGAATTAAGGAAGACTGCCACACTGCCTGTTGATCTGATCCCGTAAACAACGGGAAAAAAGTAGAATGATTATATTATGTCATGAGAAACATTCTGATAATTTTCCTGCTTGCTCCGTTATTTATGAACGCCCAGGATCGTTCATTTGAGCCTGGTGGTGATCACCCCTACGGTATGATTCATCCTGATGCCCCCATTCAGACAGCTGATTTTGCTCCGATGCTTGGCGTAAACACCTGTATTTCCGTCGTTCGCAATCCTGATGGTACCTGGCAGGATTCACTCAAAATGATATGGACATTCAAATATATAATGAACGGATCGGCTGTGCAGGATGAGGTCTTTTCTGAAAACAACCGTTATGCCGGCAGCATTCGCAAATATAATTCAGATTCAGCCAAATGGTTTGTTACCTATTATTCATCAGCTTCACTGCCTCCCTATCCGCACTGGACTGGGAATAAACAGGAAAACGGGGATATTGTACTACACAGGCCGCAGCCTTCTCCACAGGGCCAGGCAGGCGACAGCAGGCTGACTTTCTATGAGATCGGAGAAAACAGCTTTAACTGGATAGGGGAATGGGTGAGTGAAAATGGCTCTGTTATTTACCCATTTTGGAAAATATTCTGCAAGCGGGAATAACTGATCAGAATGGCAGAATTATACCTACATAGGGGTACAAAAACAAGAAATCACTATTATCGTCGATAAAACCAACACCGTAATCAATGGCTATTCTGCGAATACGGGTACGGCCTCCCATGAGATAAGTGCGATCAAAAAATTCATCGGAGTCCAGGATATTCCCTTCAAAAATTACGTATCCGCGGCGCCCGGTTTGATACATTGCTCCGAATTGTAATGCCGCACGGTTCTGGAAGGCCCCGTCTTCCAGTAACACCCCGGCTCCGAAAGTTGCCTGAAAACGATTCTTCCCAACTGTGATGATTCCGGAAAAAAGTCCGACACTCCCGGTTCCTCCGGTGCCCTCTTCAAATTGTGTTCCAAGAGAAACATTCCCAGCGATATGCACTCCTTCAGAAATGCTGAAACCGGCTTTTGTCGAGAACCACAGGGCAAAGGGTATGAACGTGGAAACACTTACGGACCAGTGGTCTGTAATTCCGAATGCCGCCTGGTTATACAAAAGGATTCCGTTCTGATAATAGCCGTCACCCTTATTGAGCATCCTTGCAGATTGAATGGTAAAGTACTTGGACTTGAACGCGGAATAGAAATCGGGGAAAGGCCTGTTGACGTTTTTTGGATCTACCTCGCGAATTTTCCTGATCTGGTCGAACGGAATCGTCACAATCCCAAGGTCAGCAGTTCGTAGCTGAATCTCAGACGAATTTCTGATTTCCAGATATCCGACGTATTCGTTGCCGTTCATAGTTCGTACCCACAGTGCAACAGAATCTTTTGCAGTTTCCTGCTGTGCATTTGCCACGTGCGCGAAGGCTGCGATAACCAATGTCAAAAAAATCCTTGCAACAGGTAAATTCATGATATAAGATTAATGAAAATCTTGCGACAAATTATAATATGATAAATTATTGATCTCCGTGTTGATTATTCGTTGTGCTGTTCTTTGTACCTTAGGGCATAAATCAAACCTCTTAAATCAAGTCTATTATGAAAATTGTTATTACCGTCCTGCTTTTTGCTTTCGTGACGCCCGTCCTGGCACAACAATCTGAAGAAGTAAAGTTAATTCAGCAATTGTATGGCATGGAAAAAAAGGAGATCCTCAGCCAATTTGTTGAATTCCCGAATGACGAGGCAAAGAATGCCTTTTGGGAAATCTATGAGGCATATGAGACACAACGGAAAGTACTCGGACAAACCCGGATGAATTTGCTGGAGTCATATGTAAAGGATTATATGAACATGCCTGAGGCTGAAATGGCTACGCTGTTGTCGGGTGTAACCAAAATGAATTCCGATTATGTAAAACTTCTGAATTCCAATGTGAAAAAGATTCAGAAAAAAGTAGGTGTTAAGCAAGCTGCACAATTCTATCAGATAGAAAATTACCTGAACAATGCGATCAGCGTAAGTATCGCAGAGGAAATTCCGTTTATCGGCGAGCTGGACTAAACAATAGGTACTCCCGGGAGTGCCTAAATACTGGATATATTTTTGGACTTTTCGTACCTTCCGGAAAGTCCTTTTTTATGCATACCCGACTATCGATTGCCTATCCCAGACAGAATTCCTTTAAGAATCCGGAAAAAATTGTGCTTGCTGCAGACATTGGAGGCACAAAGACGAATATGGCGCTTTTCCGGCATACCGATCTGGAATTCGAAGAACTGATTTCGCATACGTATCCATCATCGTCGTTCAACTCACCTACGGAGATCATCGATGATTTTTCGGAACGTGCCGGAATTTCCTATGATGCAATTTCCCTGGCTATTGCAGGTCCTGTTTACAAACAGTCGGTTCAGGCTACGAATCTTCCCTGGGGAATTAATGCACTGGAAATACAGAAAAAAACGGGCATAGCAGAGGTTTATCTCATTAACGATCTGGAAGCGAACGCATACGGGTTGGGAGTTCTCAAGCCGGAAGATTTTGTTTGCATTCATGAAGGAGATCCTGAACCTGAAGGCAATGTGGCCATGATTTCTCCCGGGACCGGCCTTGGCGAAGCGGGTATGTATTGGGATAAAAAATATCTTCATCCGTTTGCCACCGAAGGCGGCCACTGTGACTTTGCCCCACAAACGGAACTCGATATCGAAATTTTAAAATTTCTGCAGCGCAACCTGGATCATGTGAGCTGGGAAAGGCTTGTTTCCGGCCCCGGTATTGAAACCATTTTTAAGTTTTATGCGGAAGAGAAGAAAATGACGATCCCGGATCCTATTCGCGAGGCGCTTTCTCGCGGCAGTGCAGGTCCGCTGATCAGTAAATATGCTGCCGAAGGCCAGTGCAGGATCTGTGAAGCCACCATCGATTTATTCCTGAGATATCTGGCCGAAGAGTCGGGCAACCTTATACTGAAATACAATGCCACCGGAGGTTTATACATCGGTGGTGGAATTGTGCCTGATATCATGGATCAGCTCGACCTGGATCGTTTCCTTCATTTTCTTCAGAACAGCGGTAGAATGGAAAAACTTCTAAGGAGGGTTCCGGTTACAGTGGTATTAAATGAAAAAGCAGCCCTGTTGGGGGCTGCCTTCTATGGTTTCTAGGCTAATTCCTACCAGAATACTGCATAAAGTGCAGCAATAATTCCAGCAAGCAGTATCGAGCCGACCACAAAGGTTCCGCTCATCTTGAACCACTTGTCGTCCATTTTTTCGTATTGAACGATGTCCTCGCCGCCGAAATTCTTGAAACGGATCAGGGAAAGCACAAGCGCTCCGACGATTACCAGGGTTACAATTCCCTGTATCATCGAACTTTCAATGATCAGGTCCATTCCGTGGTAAATGGGCACGGTAACTGTACAGATGATCAGTACGATCATTCCCCAGCGTAACCATTCCCGGTTAATTTGAACGGCCTTTGACGCGTCATAATTCTTGTCGAGTACAGATACGCCCATCATCAGGAAAAGAAGGATGGTGAATACGATTCCCATCCGGTCCAGGAAGGGCAGTCCCTCGATATTTCCGAAAGCCCATGATAAGGGTATCGCCACGACTGCAACAGCGAGTGCTGCATTCGCGGTGGTTCGTTTCCAGAAGATACCCATCAGGAAAATGGCCACAACGGCAGGTGTCACATAACCTGAAAAGTCCTGAATGAATTGAAAGACCTGGTCGAAGCTGCTCAGTTGGGGTGCAATGATCATCCCCAGTATTAACGCGATCACACCAACAATACGTCCGGTAGTCACAAGATTCGTTTCACTGGCTGTTTTGTTCATGTAGTTACGATAGATATCCATCGTAAAGATGGTCGACGTACTATTGATCATCGATGCCAGGGAAGAAACAATTGCTGCTGTAAGGGCAGCAAACGAAAGTCCCTTGATACCTGCGGGAAGAATATTCAGAAGGACAGGGTAGGCCTTATCGGATTTAACCAGGTTAGTCGTTCCGTCGGTCATTGCCGCGGTGAATTCTCCTGATCCTCCTTCGCGGGTGACCAGCACGAACATAGCGATCCCGGGGATTACCACGATCATAGGCATAAGAATCTTCAGGAATCCTGCGAAAAGAAGGCCATTCCGGGCCTCATTAATGTTTTTTGCTGCGAGTGCACGTTGTGTGATATACTGGTTGAATCCCCAGTATCCGATATTTGCGATCCACATCCCGCCTAATAAAACGCCCAGACCGGGTAGATTGGTGTAGGCATCATCAAATCCACCTTTCCCATCAGGGATCATGTACTCTCCCTTGTCAAATATCATGGTAAAATGGTTAACTGCTTCCTTACGGAGATCACCCAGGCCACTCCAGAAATTGCCGCTTCCGACCAGCTCGACGGCCAGGTATGTGGTCATTAATCCGCCGATCACCAGGAAGACAACCTGAATAACATCCGTCCACGCCACTGCTTTAAGACCGCCGTAAAGTGAATAAAGCAAGGCAAAAACGGCCAGTCCGATCATTCCTGCAGAGAATGGTATGCCAAGTATGGTTTCCAGGTTGAGTGCGCCAAGGTAAAGTACCGATGAGAGGTTGACAAAAATGTAGAGCAACAGCCAGAAAACTGCAAGACTTGTGCGTACGCGCGCATCAAATCGTTTTTCCAGGAACTGAGGCATCGTATAAATCTGTTTTTCCAGGAAAACAGGAAGGAAGAAAATTCCAACCACAATCAGCGTAGCCGCTGCCATCCATTCATAGGTCGAGATAGCCAGGCCCATGGCAAAACCCGAACCCTGCATTCCTACAAATTGTTCGGCTGAAATATTTGAGGCGATCAGCGATGCGCCGATTGCCCACCATGGAAGTGACTTGGACGCGAGAAAATAGTCTGCCGAGTCTTTTACATGCCCTTTTTTCTCACGGGAAACCCAAATTCCCATGAATATAATGATGGCGATATAACCACCAAAAATCAACATGTCAATCGTTGAAAATGTAATCATGGAGTTAGAGATGTAATTGGTTCAATTAACCAATTACGTGTTTATTTATGGAATGTGCAACACACAATGCGTGGAGAGAAGTGATAAACGGGAATGGCTGATTACTCGAATCCCTCGTTATTATAATCCGGAAATGCTTTGCGAATATTGGCGTCGGATGGTTTTTTGGGATTTTCCCACGCCGCATCGAGCTCTAGTAAAATCAGCTGTTTATTGTTCAGTTGCTTTTTAAGCTTATCAATATCCGTGAAAAACTCCGAATCCCGGCGTCGCGATTTAAGTGCATATTTTCGGGCGAACTGATCCCCTTCCGTTTGGAGTTGATTGCGCAGGTCAATGCTCAGCTTCATTTTCGAAAGAATATCTTCCTTTGAGCGCCCGATTACATCGGTTGCTTCCAGGGTACCCATCGTAAGTACCGCGGTACCGCCAATTCCTGTCACATAATCCTTGCTGGGATCTTCCAGGAAGACCGGACCAACGCCCGTTAATGCACCCAGTGAGGCATTCATGATCGCCCTGTTTTTCGTTCCTTTCTTTGCCTTACGCAATTCCTTGTTCAGGGTATTCTGCGTTTCATCCAGGTGTGCAATCAGGTTCATGGTTTCAATGAGCATGGCCTTATATTTCTGGAACAGCCGCTGGTCTTTTTCATCCAGGTTTTCAGTATCCTCAACTTTTACCAAAAGTCTGCGCTCGGTTCGCCGATTACTTTCGTCCAGGACAAAGAATGTAAATTCCACCTCCCTGGTACCGTTTTCAAGTTCTACGAAATCATAGCCGGGCATCCATTTAAATTCCCATTGCGTAGCGGTATTGCGCTGAAAGAGATGTTTTTCGATGCGCGGATCATTAGCGACAAAATCAACTTCCCGGATGTCATCATCGCCGTTGGGATCGGTGAGGTAAAAATTAAGATTCATGAATTCATCTTCTTTCACCGTAATGACCGAATCATTCGGAACCATTACAATTTCCGGGGGAAGGTCCATTTGGGTTGGCGAAATGTACAGCACACCGGTAGCTTCTGATTTGAATGGCTGATCCTGTACAATAAATGGAACCTTCAGTGGTTCATCCCTCATGTCCCTGAACTGATTGCGCGAAGGTTTCCATGAAAAGACACCAATCTCGCTCAGGCTCGCGCCTTCAGGCATTTCAGAAAGCACCGGTTTGAAAACTATGGGATCACCGTCGGGGTCCAGGATCTGATTCATCTGGTTGAGTGCAACGTCATTATTCATGCCCTGGCGTACATAAAATACGGGTAGCTCCTCTACAAGTGGAGGCCGGTTCACATGAAAGACACTGAAATTGATTTCACGACGAAGTTTTTCGCCATCCTCGAAAAGTGCTTCAAGAATAATACTGAAATTCTTGTAGGGATTCAGCCTGTCTACCAGATCAAAAGAAGGACTCCAGAGAAAATTTCCGGTGGAGTCCAGCTGAATATCGATTTGTTCGTCTGTTAAATAGCCTATCCTGTAGGCACGGTTGAGCGTATCCGTTACAGATAGCTGAAATGCGAGGGTATCACCTTCGTAAATCAGGTTCCAGTCGGGCCGTTCGGGAAATACAAATACGGGATTGGGATTTTCCTGTGCAATTGACAAACGAAAAATTCCCAAAATAAACAGGGTCGCTAAAAAATACTTCAAGGTGTCGGTTACTTGATTGCCAAAAAACTCTCGCAAAAATAGAAATATCCTGAACGATTTTAAAACCGTTCATCCATTTCTATTGACAGACAAATCCAGTAACGTACGAATTATCCGTTTGAAGCGAGACTCGGTTTATGTTCGGTTTTCTCCGGGGAAGATGCTACCATGCTGGCAACCTTTCCCATTTTACACTTACCGTTGAACTCGGCACCGGACTCCACAACGAGCTTACTGGTTTCGATGTCACCAAGAATTTTACAGGTTCCCTTCAGGGTAATTTGTTCGGTTGCTTTGAGCGTACCGCGAACGTTACCTTCTACTTCCACAAACTGTCCCGTAACATTCCCCTGGATCTCAGCGGATGGTCCAATAACAATTTTTGATTTTGAGTGAAGATCACCGACAATTTTACCCTCGATACGTATGTTACCGTAGGTTTCGATGTTACCTGTAAAAGTGGTTCCTTTCCCTATGGTGTTGTTGGAGTTTAATACTTCCGGAGACACCTTCTCTTCTTTCTGATTTTTAAACATAGCACAAAAAATTTCACCTGAAACAAAGGTAATATAACCCCCACATAAATACCGGGGTTATTTCTTTTATCTGTAGTTTTAACGGACAGATGTAAGCTGAACGCTATAATTGACAACATATTACAGGCATTCACGTGAAAACCGAATCCTTTTTTGCAGATGTCTACGAAGTTGTGAAGCTCATTCCGCCCGGAAGAGTCACAAGTTATGGAGCGATTGCCAGCTACCTCGGTACGCGTGGAAGTGCCAGGATGGTGGGCTGGGCAATGAACGCAAGCCACACAATGCCCGAAATTCCTGCACACAGGGTGGTTAACCGCCTGGGATTACTCACCGGCAGAAATCATTTTGAAACCCCCCAAAGGATGGAGGAGTTGCTGCTTGCAGAGGGAATTGAGGTGTTTGAAAATCAGGTGGTCAATTTTGATACTCTGTTCTGGGATCCGGCCAAGGAACTCCTTTGAATGTCCCAAATTGGGAATAATAGTACCAAATTGGGACAAAACCTTACACAATTCCTACTTAAAACACTATTCTGATTGATTTTTCATCATTGGCACGGCCATTGAACCTAACCTCTGCAGAAACAAAGTTGGTTAGTTCAGATATGGCTGTGTTTTTTAGTTGGTTTTATGTTGTACAGCCAGGCCGTCCTCATTATCATGGGGGCGGCCACTTTTTATAAGCAGAACCATTCCAATGAAAGTGAACAGCCCGTTCACCAGTAGGATTTCAAACCCAAACTTATAGCCAAACAGCAATTTTTCTGAATTGATATTCAGCAGGTAGGAGAGCACAGGGGAAATCAGACAGATCACGGGTACCAGCGGATCCCGAACCTGTTTTTTTGTGAAAAGGCCAAATGCATACAAACCCAGAAGCGGACCGTAGGTATATCCCGCCGCCTCAAATACTTTTTGAATGACCGCCCCGTCAAGCACTTCCCTGAACAGAACGATTAGTAAAAACAGCAGGAGCGAAAACCCGATATGAACCATAAATCGCTTTCTGCGTTGCGAGACACGTAGCTCCAGTGTTTCTTCGCGCTTGAAGCCGAGAAAATCAACACAAAAGGAAGTTGTAAGGGCAGTAAGCGCCGAATCTGCACTCGAATAGGCTGCTGCGGTAATACCCAGGAGGAAGGTTATTCCTGCCACTACCGGAAAATAATCAAGTGCGAGCATAGGGAACAGGTCATCGGTACGCTCAGGAATGGCAATTCCTTTCGTGCCGGCATAGATGTAAAGCAATGCTCCCAACATCAGGAAAAGCAGGTTCACGAAAACAAGCGTAATGGAAAACCAGAACATATTTTTCTGGGCATCCTGCAGATTCCGGCAGGTAAGGTTCTTTTGCATCATATCCTGATCCAGCCCCGTCATTACGATGGCGATGAATGCTCCTGATATGAATTGCTTGAAGAAGTTTTTGGGCCCTTCCCACTCCCAGAAGAAGATTTTTGAATACTCACTTTCACGAACTGCTTCCACCATCATACCAGTGGTCATGTCCAGCTCGTCACCAATCAGATATATGGCAAATACAACAGCCATAAGCATGAAAAGCGTTTGCAGCGTGTCTGTCCATACGATCGTGCGAATTCCCCCGCGGAACGTATAGAGCCAAATTAAAAGGATCGTTATGAAAACAGTGATATGGAATGGAACATTCCATGCATCGAAAATTGCAAGCTGCAGCACCCCTGCTACAAGAAAAAGCCGGAAGGCAGCGCCGATGGTTCTGGAAAGCAGGAAATAGAAAGCACCGGTTTTATAAGACCAAAAACCAAACCGTTGTTCCAGGTATCCGTAAATAGATACAAGGTTAAGCCTGTAATACAATGGCATCAGCACGGTGGCAATTACAAAATAGCCCACGAGATAGCCGAGGACTACCTGGAGGTATGAAAACTGTGAGGTACCCACCCATCCGGGTACTGATATAAAGGTCACCCCGGAGAGGGATGCTCCGATCATGCCAAAGGCTACCAGGTACCATGGAGACTGGCGGTTTCCGGTGAAAAACGTACTGGAATCGGCTTTGCTGGCGGTTAAAAATGAAATACCGATCAAAAGTAAAAAGTACGCGCCTATAATTAGAATAACAGTCGTTGCGCTCATAAATTGAGGCTAATTTGTGATTTTTTTTTACCTTTGACAAATAAATTTCGGCGACATGACAGAAGTAAGACATAAGAACGAAGTGTTGGATGATATTGCCGTAACCGGCCTGAGGGACCTGGTGGTTTTTAATGATGATGTCAACACTTTTGAACACGTGATAAAGACGCTCATCAAAGTTTGCAAACATACCTCTGAACAGGCGGAACAATGTACCCTTTTGATTCATTACAAAGGGAAGTGCTGCGTTAAAAAAGGAGCATGGGAAGATTTGCGTCCAATGCAGCAGGCCATTTGTGAGGCGGGAATTGATGCACGCGTAGTGTAGCGGGAATCAGCGCATGGAATATTCATCCAAACTCATTCAGGAAGCAGTAGAAGAAATCTCCAAATTACCCGGTATCGGTAAAAAGACAGCCTTGAGGCTGGCACTTCATTTACTCAAACAGCCGGAGCAACAATCTATTACCTTATCGGAAGCCATTCATAAACTTCGTACAGAAATTCGTTATTGCACCCAATGCATGAATATCTCTGATGAGGAAACCTGTCGGATATGTCTTTCACCTCGTCGTGACCGCTCTGTACTTTGTGTCGTGGAAGATACCCGCGATGTTATGGCCATTGAAAATACTTCACAATACCTCGGACTGTATCATATCCTGGGGGGTGTGATATCTCCGATTGACGGGGTGGGTCCGGCTGACCTGCACATCGATCAGCTGCTCAACCGTATCACTGAAAGCAATGGTGAGATCAGAGAAGTTATCTTTGCCCTTAGTCCTACCATGGAAGGCGATACCACCTCATTCTACCTCACCAAAAAACTTAAGGACTTTGACCTGAAAATCAGTACGATTGCACGCGGAATTCCAATCGGAGGTGAATTGGAATATACCGATGAGATCACACTTGGCAGGAGCATCCAGGGACGGACATTATATCCGCAGGACTGATTGGATGTACCTGATTTAATTTCTAATTTTGACCCCGTTTGACAACACTTCATATGAATTTATCTGACCGGATTACGAACTTAAAGGAATCTGCGACGCTGGCGATGGCTGCGAAAGCGCGCGAACTAAAAGCAAAAGGGGTTGATGTGATCAGCCTGAGTCTTGGTGAACCTGATTTTAAGACACCCAAACACATCCAGGAAGGGGCAAAGCAGGCGATCGACAGCCAAAAATACTTTAGTTATCCGCCTGTTCCCGGTTATACCGATCTGCGCGAGGCTATTGCAAAAAAACTGAATAAAGAAAATCACATTCCCTGCCAGGCAGAAAATATTGTTGTTTCCAACGGTGCAAAGCAGTCAATCGCCAACGTTATGTTCGCTCTTTTGAATCCTGGCGATGAGGTGATTGTTTATTCACCGTACTGGGTGAGTTATACCGCACTTATCGAGCTGGCGGAAGGAGTCCCGGTCTTCATTAAAGGAAGTATTGAGAATGATTTTAAGGCAACCGCCGCCCAGCTTGAAGCTGCTATTTCACCTCGCACCAAAGCGATAATCTATTCCTCTCCCTGTAATCCGACAGGTTCGGTATTCTCCCGGAAGGAGCTTGAGGCCATGGCAGATGTCATACGCCGCCATGATAATATTGTCGTTATAGCAGATGAAATTTATGAACTCATCAATTATACAGGAGAGAATGTAAGCTTTGCGTCCCTTCCCGGAATGTTTGAAAAAACGGTAACCGTGAACGGTTTTGCCAAAGGTTTTGCCATGACCGGCTGGAGAGTCGGATATATTGCCGCTCCACTCTGGCTTGCCAAGGGCTGTAACAAAATGCAGGGTCAGATCACATCAGCCAATTGCTCCATTGCACAGCGTGCTGCGCTTACAGCGATTACCGGAGATCTTGCGCCTAGTTTTGAAATGGCAGATGCCTACCTGAAAAGACGTGACCTGGTAGCAAAACTGCTCTCCGAAGTTCCGGGAATCAGGATCAATAAACCGCAGGGTGCGTTTTATTTCTTTCCGGACGTCAGTGATTACTTTGGGAAGTCAGACGGAGAAACTACCATTCAGGATTCGGATGATTTCTGCCTGTACATCCTTCAGAAAGCGCATGTTTCGCTGGTATCAGGTGATGCCTTCGGTGATCCCAATTGTGTGCGCCTGTCCTACGCGGCTTCTGAAGACGACCTTCGTGAAGCCATCAAACGAATTTCAGAGACATTGGCAAGACTGAGCTAATGGCCGATTACAAGGCGATAATCGATAATATGGCTTCCCTCAATGCACTCGTTATTGGGGATGTAATGGTTGATGCCTACATCTGGGGATCCATAGACCGAATATCACCCGAGGCACCTGTGCCGGTCGTACGAGTCCATAAAAGAGATTACCGGCTTGGCGGCGCGGCCAATGTGGCATTGAATGTTCAGGCCATGGGAGCTTCTTGCATGCTCTGTGCTGTCATTGGAAATGATGATGCCTCGGGCCATATTCTGGAACGTATGCAGATCAATAACCTCGACGCTTCAGGACTCGTTCGGTCAGACCATCGCCCAACAACCATCAAGACCCGTGTGATCAGTGGTCATCAGCATGTTGTTCGTGTCGATCAGGAAACAGATACTCCCATAAACGAACAGGAACTCACTCAGCTCAAACAGCGCATTGATCAATTCCTGCCATCGGCAGATGTCGTTATTTTTGAGGATTACGATAAAGGGGTCATCACACAGGATTTGATTTCCTATGTGGTTGAAAAAGCTTCACAGAACAATATTCCGGTAGTGGTTGATCCGAAAAAACGCAATTTTCTGAATTACCGTGGAGTCACGCTCTTTAAGCCTAATCTGAAAGAGTTGAAGGAAGGACTTAATCTGGTATTTGAAAAAACAGATCAGCAGGCGATCAGGGAATCAGTTCGCGCATTACGCGAGTTGCTGGTTTGTGACCAGGTGATGGTCACGCTCTCGGAGCAGGGAATTTATATCGACAGCGGACAGGAACAGAATCACCTACCCGCTCATATGCGCGAGATTTCAGATGTTTCCGGTGCAGGGGATACTGTCATCAGCATTGCCGCGCTGGCAACTGCCCTTCGCCAATCGCCATCAATTGTAGCTGCTTTATCGAATCTTGCGGGTGGGTTGGTATGTGAACACTCCGGTGTGGTGCCGATAAACCGGGAGGATCTGCTACAGGAAGCCCTCAAATTAGTTTAAAAAAATAACCCCAAAGCAGCCTAGGCCTTGGGGTTATTTCGTGTCTATAGTTGGCTTTATGTTGTTGAAGGTAATTCTTCAGGTGGAAAAATCAAATACTACATCTGCTCATCTGCAACTTCTGTCGACGAATGGCAAAATAGTACGATCAGTGTTTGATGATCAGGTTGTGAATTTGAGTAAGAAAGGATTAGCGGTCTTCAAACTGGAACTCCAGTACACCCTGTTTTTCGAGGTCTGAAACGATCTCCTCGTTCAGCGGCGTATCCTTGATCACATTGTAATTAGCCCAGAATTCTTTGTTGTAGCGCGTTTCCTGGTATTGGAGTCCGTAACGTCGCATTTTTTCTGTATTATCGATCCGCTCAACGGTATTGGCATACACCTGGTTTACCAGCAGCTCCTGAAGAACTTCCGTTTCAAATTTCAGGCTTTCGGTTTTTTCGTTGTACCAGTTGATCTTTGATTCCATCGTCATATAATTGAGGTACATCTTGCCCCGGTATTCCTTGAAATCAATGATCTTTTTTTCAGATATCTGTTTGCTTACCATTCGCTTGCGTTTTTTGATAAGCGTATTCGGAAATAATTCTTCCTGTTCAATCCGTATGATGGCGTACGTTTCCGTATCGATGTACATCCGTGTAAACCGGTTGGGAGTGTTCCGTTCCACGACATAGACCCGATGTTCGTTGTAATAGGTGATCTTTATCCTTTTAAAATCCTGGTAAAACGGGTTTACCTTCTCCGGGTCTATATCCGGAAAGTCGTGATAGCGCACATCATTTTCAAGGAGCAGGCTTTCCAGGAGGTTGTTTTGTTCGAAATACCGAACCCATTTATTATCGTATCCAAGGCTTTTGCGAACTTCTGTGAGTCCTACACGCTCGCGCAGCCTGTCTTTGTTTTTAGGATATCCGTAATCCTCGTCATAGATCTTAACGGCGGCTTCCAACAGGGAAAAATATGTACCACCCAGTTTTTTGAGATCCCTGTAGAACCCTTCCAAAAGAAAAGGTTCCATCGGGAAATTGTCTTCGATCCGGTTCACGGCAATCTGCGTGATGTCTGCACCGGTTAAAGAATCCTTTATAACGACTTCTTCCAGTACCTTGGTTGCCTTGTTCAGCTGAAAGAGAATGGTGTCTTTATTGATGAGGTCGCGGATGGGGACTTCCCGGTTTTCATACCCCATCATACTAATGACCATCAGGTTATCCTTGTATTCTGCCGGAATATGAAAATCAAACTTTCCAAGGGAATTGGTCACCGTACTGATACTTTCATTTTTTACTCCGATTGTCGCAAAAACCAACGGCTCCTTTGAGTCACTGTCGATGAGTGTCCCTGATACCGTGAATGACCTTTGGGCAAGTAGTGTGCCTGCTCCGAGAATCATCCAAATCACGGAAAATGTAAAAAATCGAAAAACCAAAACGCCTGACAACTTAGTATTTCTATCAAAGATCATTAACCCCGGTGATGAAATCAATGTAAATGCCCATGTTTCCGCACATGAAATAATAAATGTAATATTTCATCACAGATTAATTAAAAAACAGTGCAACTACCGTACCCTTTTTAACGCTTCCCGACGTTTCTTAAACGCCACTTATACATATTATATGTAATTTAGTGAATAAATTATCGCATTGACTGCCATTGAACGCATACCGAAGATTTGGAAAACGGCATATCTGCTGATATGCTCCTGGTATGCATTAAATTATGCGCTCAGCGCGGTTATAGAATGGCAGATCGAACGGCCGTATAATACCATCGCGTTGGAAAATGGATTTTACCTGCTTGAAGCAGTATGTATCTCCATCGCCCTGATATTTTTCTACGCACAATTCCTTACCCGATTCCGACTACCCATTCAAATTGTCGGACACGTCGGAGGCTTACTTGTTTACTTCCTTTTCATCAGTTATCTGTCGTATTATTTCAATGATTACCTTGACGGCCGTGTTTATTTTGATGACTGGAAGGAGTATATGACCGATCTGCTCAGCTGGGACGCAATGCGGTATTATGACCAGTATTTGATCACTGTGGCGGTTTTTTATATCATTCGGTATTTTACCAGCCTTCAATCTGAGGAAAAGGAAAAATCGGGTCTTGAAATAAAGAATAAGGAAATGCAGATTTCCCTGCTGAAGTCGCAGATTAACCCGCACTTTCTGTTTAATACCCTGAATTCGATCAGTACCCTCGTGGGAACGAACAAGGAAAAAGCCAGGAGTGTGATTGGTCAGCTATCTGATATTTTCAGGTATGCGCTTGAATCACATGATGGTCAGCTTGTGAAACTTAGCAGTGAACTTGAATTTATTGAAAATTATATCCGTATTCAGGAAGTACGATTTGGCGAAAGATTACGTTACGTCAAGGATGTGTCTTCCTCCTGTCTCAACATGGATATTCCGCCGATGATACTTCAGCCCCTGGTTGAAAATTCCGTTAAATATGGAATTGCTCCCAAGGATGATGGCGGAACAATATGGCTGGTGGTCAAACCCGTGGGAGATGGTGTAATATTTAGGGTATCAGACGACGGATTAGGGAAAAATGCTAAAAAGGTACTCGATGGGAACTCAACAGGCGTAGGCATTAAGAATACCGATCGGCGCCTTAAAAGTATATATGGTCCGGCGGCCGGATTGAACATCCAGGCGCGGGAGGATGGTTACTCTGTATCTTTCACCATTCCAAACAAATGGATTGAAAGAAGGAACGATAAGTTGGTGATAATGGAAAAGGAAACAATTAATTAAAGATGAAATGAAAATTACCTGTATTATCATAGATGATGAAAGCTTGGCCCGGGATCTGTTGATGGAATATATTCAGCCTTACTCGGATATTGAAGTAGTGGCCCAGTGCAGCAAGGGAAGTGAAGCGGTTGAGAAAATCAATTTACTTGAACCGGATCTGATATTTCTGGATGTGCAAATGCCGGGAATGGATGGATTCGGGGTACTCGAAGCGATAGATCATCACCCCTATGTCATTTTCACCACGGCCTATGATCAGTACGCACTTCAGGCATTTGATAAAAATGCTGTTGACTACGTACTTAAGCCGCTGAATGAAGAGCGTTTTAAGACAGCTGTTCAGCGTGCCATGGATCGGATTACTTCAGAAAAATCACAGAATGTGGAGGATTTGCTTCGCAGTATTCAAAATGGAGACAAGGGTGGCAATCGCTATTCCTCGCACCTTTTCGTACAGAAATCCGAGAAGCTGCTGAACCTGGAAGTAAAGGATATTATGTATCTCGAGGCATCAGGTGACTACACGGTTCTTTCAACCAAAGGCGATCAGTTCCTGAGTTCCAGTGGAATTGGAAAACTGGAAGAAAAGCTCGACCCCGAAATTTTTATCCGGATTCACAGATCTACCATTATCAACCTGAACTATCTCAAGGAAATTGAGAAACATTTCAACGGTGGCCTCATTGTGAAAATGGATAACTCCAAGACCTTTCCTGTGAGCCGTACTTACGCGAAACAAATTCGTAAGAAGGTGGTATAGACTTGCCGGTGGTGTAATCCGGTTTTGCCAAACGGTTAATTTTAGTAGTTTTGCTCTTTCCTAAAAAACTACAAGCAAAACTATGCAAGAACTCAACGATGTTCTTTCGCTGATTGACGGATATATTGGCGGGTCCACCTGGTTTGTATTCCTTCTGTTATTCATAGGCGCATTCTTTACCATCTACCTGGGGTTTCCCCAGATTCGCTATTTCCGGCATGCACTGCGGGTTGTAACGGGAAAGTTTGACCGAAAAGGTGACGAAGGAGATGCATCCCATTTCCAGGCACTTGCCACTGCACTCTCCGGTACGGTTGGAACTGGTAATATAGGCGGGGTTGCCCTGGCAATACACCTGGGCGGACCGGCAGCGCTGTTCTGGATGCTTGTTACCGCGTTTTTAGGTATGACAACCAAATTTGTGGAAGTAACCCTTTCACATAAATATCGTGAGACGGATAATAAAGGACTGATTGCCGGGGGTCCCATGTATTACATGAAGAATGCGACGTTCAAGATCGGCAACAAACCCGTGAAGCTTGCCTGGCTGGGTGCCGTTTTTGCCTTTGCAACGATACTCTCCTCCTTTGGAACCGGAAACCTGCCCCAAATAAATAATATCGCAGATTCGGTTTATTCATCATTCCAGATCGAACGCTGGCAGACCGGACTGGTACTCGCTGTTATTCTGGCGCTTGTAATTCTGGGAGGTATCAAGCGAATTGTAAAAGTTACTGAAAAACTTGTGCCGGGAATGGCTATTCTGTACTTCCTGGGCGCCTTGGCGGTGATTTTCACAAACTTTGAAAATATCCTTCCCTCATTTATTTCGATATTCTCCGATGTATTTTCAGGTACAGCGGCAGCAGGTGGTTTTCTTGGAGCCAACCTTGCTTTTGCTTTCAACCGGGGGGTGAACCGCGGATTATTTTCAAATGAAGCAGGGCAGGGTTCCGCACCCATTGCCCACGCTGCCGCTAAAGCACATGAACCTGTTTCTGAAGGAATGGTGGCTATCCTCGAGCCCTTCATCGATACAATTATTATCTGTACCCTTACCGGACTCGTGCTTTTGTCTTCGGGTGCATGGAATGAAAAGTACCAGAATATTTTCGATTATACTGATGTGGATATACTCGGAGCCAGTTTCGACGAAAATAATGAAGCGGACCGGCAACGACTTTATTCATACCTGGTGGAAGGTGCAGATATGAAGATGTTTACCGGAGAACTTACCATTACAGATGGAAAGATCACGGACGAAGTAACCGTTGTAAACAACCGATCAATTGCCGAAGAAGTAATAGTGAACATTAGCCAGAATGGAGAGTGGGTACCCTATACGGGTACCGTGGAAGTCACCAACGGCGATGTGGTAGTAGGCAGCGGCCCTTCTGTGCGTTTTGAAGGGAAATCGCTCGTGCATAGTGCACAGCTAACAACTTTTGCCTTTAAAAAGAGTTTCCTTGGTGAGAATGGGAAATTAATAGTAACCATTGGCCTGTTGCTTTTTGCATTCTCCACTGCGATCTCATGGTCCTATTATGGTGACCGTGCCACGACGTATCTGTTCGGTACACAGTATATCATTTTCTACAGGATACTGTATGTTATCGGTTTCTTCCTGGCGTCATTTACGCCTACCACTATCATCTGGACGCTATCGGGGATTACCATTGCACTGATGACCATACCCAACCTCATTGGTATATTCTGGCTTCGGGGCGAAATGAAGGAAACGGTGAGACAGTACTGGATAGATTTCAAGAATGACTGGCCTGATGCCAAAACGCCGCGTTAGTCTTTTTTCTTAAATATGATCTTCACACGGACCCGGTCAGAAACCGGGTTTCCGTTTTTTAAGGCGGGCGTCCACTTCGGACCGTTCTCCAGCAGTCGGATGGCTTCACGGTCGTAAGTTTCACCCATCGAGCGGATTACTTTCATATCCTCAATGTTTCCATTCGGGGAAATATCGATTCGTACGATTACAGTACCCTCGCGACCATCTTCCGGGTATTGCAGGTTTTTATCAAGATATTCTTCAAATGCTGCTTGTCCGTCTTCCGGATTAGCCCCGATGGTGAGTCCGGGCTGGCTCCGGCCGGTAACCACCACTTCGCTCAGCGCGGTCACATCCTGTGCCATCGTTACATTGATCTCCTCCCTGTCGGGTCGGGTAACTTCCTGTTGCTCCATGCCTATAAGTGAGAATACCAGTGATGCATCGTTGGGAACATTGATCTGATAGTAACCATCGATGTCGGATACAGTACCATCATTGGTTCCGTTGATCGCCACATTCACACCAGGAATTGGTGTGCCGTCCTGAAGAATCACACGGCCGCGGACAGTGCGACCGTTTTGCGTTTCGATGGGCAGTGGCTCACCGGCAATGCGTCCTACCTTGCTGTTGTTGGTTTCCACCTTTTCCAAAATGACCACTCGCGGATTTTCCATGGAATCAGGGCTGGGTACAAGTCTTTTACGAGACAACGCCATTTCCTCTGCAGGAATTGTTTCAAGTAAAACCTCGTCTGTATCCTCTTCGAATGAATCCAGGTCGATGGTGGGTGTCTCATCTTCTGCCGGGGCAGCTTCATTGGCCAACATTTCAGCCGGCGATTCCTCCTTCAATTTTGACGAGGCCGTTTCCTGTACCGGTTTTACATCATTCAGTGCGATCAGGTCACTTGTATCCCGGGCTTCCATTTCCGGTACATCGGCTTCTTCAGGTTGCTCCTTTGAAGTGGCGGGGGTATTATCTGCAAGAACCGGTTCATCTGACGGCGGCTGAACCAGGAAGAACGTAACTGTCGCAAGAATGGCAATTGCCGCGGCCAGCTGCCACCATTTGAATCCTGCCCTGCGTTGGGTGCGTTCCTTCAATGAGGTATGAAGCTGTTGCAAATCGGATTTTCGTTCTTCCGGGGATAGTAAAGACATGCCTTCCATGGCCTCTGATTCAAAATCAGATTCCAGCATAAGCTTTTCAACCTGGTGCATAGCCGCGTTGTCAAGGGAGCCATTCAGATAGGCTTCCATCAACTCGGGGGTGAGGTGCGATATGTTTCCTTTATTCTTCACGTTTTTTTTCCATGCATATCTTCAGGTTTCTTTTGCCATTCTGAATGTAACTCTTCACTTTTTTTAAATCAAATTCTGTTTCATCGGATATCTCACGGTAGGATCGTTCCTCCAGGTAAAACAATCTGACACATGTTTTCTGTTTATTCTGAAGCGTTTCTATACATTTTTCGAGAGCCTTCAGGTCGGATTCGTTCCCCTGCCCATTTTCATGATGCATGAATGTGCCCGATTCCATATAAAATTCTGAGATTTCTTCAGCCTGTTGTTCGCGCTTCCACTGCGCCGATCGCAGGATCATCAGGCAATAGTTCTTGGTAAGGACATGGAGCCAGGATTTGAAATTGCGGATCTCGTAACGAAGTACCTGCTGATTCAGTTTCTCGAAGATTTCCATGACGGCATCTTTTGATTTTTCCCGGTCCTTCAGGTATTTCAGGCAAACACCGTATACAAGGTGCATGTAGCGCCCATATAAGGTTCCTAAAATCTCAGGATCCCCCGATTTGCGGAAAGCCTCCAGCAACTCTATATCGTCACGAATGATGTCCACGGATTTTAAATATAACCATTAATCGCCGACGGCGACACCAAAAAAGTTAATCCCGATTATGGAATTCTCAAATTCCATGCATCATGAATGTGAACCAAATAAAGGAATCATGAAAAAATCATTGTTTGTAATCGTAATGCTGCTAATGGCCGGCACCATGGCCGCAATAGGCCACACGCCCTTTGAGCGTATCACAGGTGTGGTAATCGCCGATGATGGCAGCCCGCTGCCGGGTGTCAATGTAATTCTCAAAGGCACCACCATCGGAACAGTAACTGATTTAGAAGGAAAGTATGAACTGGATGTTCCGGATGCCTCTAAAGGAGTTTTAGAGATAAGCTTTGTAGGTTACATGACTCAGGAGATAAAACTGGAGAGCAAATCTCACATAAAGGTTACCCTCCAACAGGATGTTATGGAATTGAGTGAAGTTGTGGTGACAGGCTACGCGGTCGAGGAAAAACGCGACATATCAGGAAGTGTTTCGGTCGTATCCGGTAGAAAAAGGCTTAAGCAAGCGGCTCCTTCATATGATGCCGAGGTTTATATTCCTCCAACCAATGAAGAATATGCTGAAATCGCGGAATGGGGCTACAAGGGTGTTGCCGATAAACCCCTGTCCACATTTTCAATCGATGTGGATGCCGCTTCCTATGCCAATATGCGCAGGTATCTGAATAACGGTCAGCGACCTCCTGCGGATGCGGTTCGCATCGAAGAAATGATCAATTATTTTAATTATGATTACCGTGAGCCTGCCGGTGAGCATCCGTTCAGCATCAATACTGAAGTTTCATCGGCTCCCTGGAACCCGGAGCACAAGCTGGTGCATATCGGACTGCAGGGAAAAAATATCCCCACTGAAAATCTTCCTCCTTCGAACCTGGTGTTTCTCCTGGATGTATCCGGCTCAATGTCTGATGCCAACAAGCTTCCTCTCCTGAAATCGGCGTTCCGAATGCTGGTTGGCGAGCTTCGGCCACAGGATAAGGTATCGATTGTGGTATATGCCGGTGCCGCTGGCGTAGTTCTGGAGCCGACCAGTGGAAGTGAAAAAGATGAAATCATCGACGCGCTCTCACGTCTGCAGGCCGGGGGATCCACTGCCGGGGGAGCGGGAATATTGAAAGCCTACGACCTTGCTGAACGGGAATTTGTGAAAGAGGGTAATAACCGGGTTATTCTCGCGACTGACGGCGACTTCAATGTTGGCCTCAGCAGTAATGATGAGCTGGAAAAACTGATTGAACAAAAGCGCGAAAGCGGCATCTTTCTAACCGTACTGGGTTTTGGAACCGGCAATCTGAAGGATTCGAAAATGGAGACATTGGCCGACAAGGGCAACGGGAATTACGCCTACATCGATAATATCCAGGAGGCCCGCAAAGTATTCGTAAATGAGTTTGGTGGAACGCTTTTCACCATCGCAAAGGATGTGAAGATCCAGGTTGAATTTAATCCGGCTAATGTTCAGGCCTACCGACTCATCGGATATGAGAACCGCGCACTGAAGGATGAAGATTTTAATAATGACAAAAAGGATGCAGGTGAATTGGGTGCCGGACATACTGTCACGGCACTCTATGAAGTGGTGCCGGTTGGCGTGAAAAGTCCATTCTATTCAATCGATCCACTGAAATATCAGAAGCCCGAGAAGAAACAGGATTCGTTTTCCAATGAGCTAATGACTGTCAAGCTGCGCTACAAGAAACCTGACGGGAATAAAAGCCAGCTGATCACCGAGGTGATACGGGATGAGTCTGTAAACCTCCAGCGTACTTCCGACAATTTCCGCTGGTCGGCCGCGGTCGCTGGATTCGGAATGTGGCTGCGGGAATCGGAATATCTCAATGAGTATTCACTCGATGACATCATTGTTCTCGCGAAGAATTCACGGGGTGACGATGCCGAGGGCTACCGGAGTGAATTGGTAAGATTGATGAAGACTCAAAAGAATTTATAAAGAAAAGTGCCTGAATATCTAACAATTAGGGTATTCAGGCACTTATTATTACAGATATGTAGTCTTGCTGACAACGGTATCATTTTTGCGGGTAAAAATGTGAAAATGATAGCGCAAAATGCTGATTTTACGTATCAGTATATTGAGGAATATTATTCCCGTTTAATGAACATAATTACTATTTTTGACTCATAATATGTCGGATACCGAAAAACGAGCTTATTCTCAGGAGCAAAAGGTGGCAATCTTCGATCACGAATTTTTGCCGCACATCGATTCGATGTACAATTTTGCTTACCGACTCACCTTTGATGAAGATGATGCGAAAGATCTTGTTCAGGATACATACCTGAAGGCCTTCCGTTTCATTCATTCATTCGAACAAGGAACTAATGCGAAAGCATGGTTGTTTCGAATATTGAAAAACAGCTTCATCAACGACTTCCGGAAGAAGAGCAAAGAGCCGGCGAAAGTAGATTACCAGGAAGTCGAAACGTATTACAATTCAGACGATGTAGACAGAGCAATCACTACCGATCTGAGGGTGGATACGGTTCAGGATATGCTGGGTGATGAAATTTCCAATGCGCTCAATGCGCTGGATGTCGATTTTCGGACCGTAATTATTTTGTGCGACCTGGAAGGTTTCAAGTATGATGAAATGGCAAAAATACTTGATATACCAATCGGGACAGTGCGGTCAAGGCTTCACAGAGCCAGAAACTTGTTAAAAGATAAACTGAGCGATTACGCCAAAAAAATGGGTTATTCTAAATAGTGCATTATGTCTACAACCTCTACCGACTCAATGGATCAGGAATCATCGGGGTCACCGAAAGATAAACCTGACCATCATGAATGCTTGCGCATTCTCAGCCTGGTTCTGGATGATGAAGCAACTCCTCAGGAGAAGGAGATATTCAAAAAGCATCTGGAGAACTGTATGCCTTATTTTGAGATCTACAGCGTCGACAAAACCATCCGTGAACTGATCCGCAAAAATTGCAGCGACAAGAAGCTATCCGATAAAATGAAAAATGACATTCGGATGCGGGTCTTCAACATGGCTGAATAGGAATGAAGCAAGGAAAAGCCATTATTTTTTCTGCCCCGTCCGGTTCAGGAAAGACCACCATCGTGCGCCACCTGCTAGATGCCAACCCCGGCCTGGGGTTTTCTATTTCTGCCTGTACGCGAGATAAGCGCGGCCGAAATGAAGTACATGGAAAGGACTATTATTTTCTCACTCCCGACGAATTCCGGCATCATATTGAACAGGGCGATTTTGTGGAATGGGAAGAAGTCTACCCCGGAAATTTCTATGGTACCCTCAAAACAGAGGTTCAGCGCATCTGGGATCAGGGTAAAGCAGTCATTTTTGATGTAGATGTGAAAGGCGGTCTAACCCTTAAAAAGTATTTTGGTGACCAGGCCCTTGCTGTATTCGTGCGGGTTCCATCAATGGAAGTATTGGAGGACCGGCTGACTATGCGCCATACCGAAACAGCTGACAGTATGTCACAGCGCCTTTTCAAAGCGCGGTTTGAAATGGGCTTCGAAGACAAATTTGATGTTACGCTGGTAAATGATGACCTTGAAGAAACATTGAAACAAGCAGAAAAACTTGTCGGTGATTTTCTCGCATGAAAGTAGGTTTATTTTTCGGTTCATTTAATCCGATCCATATTGGGCACCTGATCATTGCCAATAGTATGGTGGAAAATACAGACCTTGAGAAGGTCTGGTTTGTAGTTTCTCCCCAGAATCCATTTAAGAAGCGGCAATCACTCTTGCACGAGTTTGACAGGTATGACATGGTACGTGCTGCCATCTATGATAATTATAATCTGGATGTGACCGATGTGGAATTCAACATGCCCCGGCCAAGCTATACGGTTGATACCCTGGCCTACCTTTCCTCACAATACCCGGATAATGAATTCCGACTAATCATAGGCGAGGACAACCTCCATTCGTTTTCCAAATGGAAAAATTATCAGGTGATTCTGGATCAATACGGATTGTATGTTTATCCCCGGCCCGGTGCTCAGGCCAGTGAATTTGCAGATCACCCCCATGTGAAGATGATCCCTGCTCCATTGCTGGACATTTCTGCTACCTATATCAGAAAATCAGTCGCCGAAGGAAAATCAATAAAATATCTGGTGCACCCTGCCGTTGAAGATTTGATCCTTGGTAAGAAATTCTATATCTAGCAACCTTTTACTGCCCGGGTGCGTCTTAGTTCGGAGAGCCTTTGAAGACTTATGACAAAACAACTACTCCTTACACTTCTTATTTCTCTGTTATTCGCTTTTCAGGCGTCCTACTCCCAGGAAGCCAATATTTATGGAGAAATCCGAAATAACGAAGGCGAGCCACTTTCTTTCACCACGGTATTCATAAAGGAATTAAATAATGGAACCACCTCCAATGCCGAGGGGAATTACGAGATTTCAGTGGCTCCGGGCACATATACTGTTTATTTTCAATATGTCGGTTATGAGACCAGGTCTGTCACAATTACTATCGGCGGAGCCAATGTCCGGCAGGATATGGTGCTCCAGCCCCAAACACTGGTACTTCGCGACGTAACCGTCACAGCAGGGAAAGAAGATCCGGCTTATACCATCATGCGAAAGGCTATTGCCAAAAGCAAATTTCATACCCAGCAGCTCGACCGTTATACCGCCCGCGTTTACATCAAGGGTGCGGGCAAACTGAAGAATGCGCCCTTCTTTTTGAGGAAAACATTGGAGAAAGAAGGTGTGGAGCTTGACCGGGTATTTATCCAGGAATCCATCAGCGACATTGAGTACATCCGGCCCGGTACCTATAAGGAGACTGTTATTTCCATCCGCACGAGCGGTGAAAACGATGAAAATGCCAGTCCGAATGCTTATATCAACGGTTCGTTTTATGAGCCTGAACTGGCAAACTCTGTATCCCCGTTATCCCCGAAGGCCTTTTCCTATTATCGGTTTGAATATGACGGAACTTTTAAAGAAGGGGATGCAGAGATCAGCAGAATCCGGGTGATTCCCAGGTCAAAAGGAGACAATGTCTTCACTGGTTATATTCAGATCATCGAGGATATCTGGGCGATTCACAGCCTCGAGCTAGAAGTAACTAAATTGGGCATTACCTTTGATATCCGCCAGCAATACGCGCCTATCCGCGACGAAGTCTGGCTTCCGGTAACACATGAATTTCTGATCAGCGGAGTCGTCTTCGGCTTTGATTTTGAAGGAAAATACCTGGCCAGTGTGAGTGATTATGATATTACGGTGAATCCCGAGCTTGATGTGCCACTCACCGTGATTGATGAAAAGGTAGACAAAGAGCTTGCAGAAAAGCTGGAGGACCAGGTGAAGGACGAGGCGCTTACCAATATTCAAAGCCAGCTGGCTGATGGTGGCGAAGTGACCAATAAACAATTGCGAAAACTCCTGCGCGAATATGAAAAACAGGAACGGAAGGAACAGGATGAACCTGAAATAATCAGCGACCGGACATACAAAATCGATTCGATGGCGTACAAACATGACTCGGTATATTGGCAGTCGATCCGTCCTGTACCGCTATCGAAAGAGGAGGTGATCGGATATGCAAAGACTGATAGCCTTGCAGAGATTCAGCGTCTGGAAGCCGAGGGAGATACGCTGCGAACCGGAAAACGCAAAAAAGGCTTCCAGGTATATGATCTTCTCCTGGGTGATACCTATCGCATTGGAGATGGACTTAAATTCACTATCGATAACATAAGCGGCAACTTCAATACCGTAGATGGCTTTGATCTCACGAGCGGGGTACAGCTCACAAAGAATTTTGAAAATAAAAGCTGGCTGTCGATTCATCCCACCGGCCGCTACACATTTTCAAGAAAGGCATGGAATTACAAATTGGAAACGCAATACGGTTTCGGGCCCCGGCGAAAACGAAATGATCTGACACTTTCTGCAGGGAGGTATATCCAGCAGTTTAATGCCAGTGAACCCATCCATCCATTGCTGAACACAATCTTCAGCTTACTGGGTGAGCAGAACTACATGAAGATCTATGAGCATGATTTTATCCGTATCGGCTACAGCAAACAAGGGTCGCTGAATAAACTGAAATTAAATACGAATTTGATGTATGCCGACCGACGGTCGCTTGACAATACGACAGATTTTAAAATTTTCAATGGGAAGGGCTACACTTCCAATGATCCGGAAAATGACATTCTGGATTCCACCGCTTTTGTAAATCACCAGGCAACTACTTTTCAGGCAAGGCTTGAATGGCGGCCATGGCTGAAATACCGGATCTATAATGGAGAGAAATACCCCGTGGATAATTCAAGTCCGACTCTATCCTTCATGTACAGGACCGGGTTGCCCGATATACTTGGAAGTGATGTCGAGTTTCATCAGGTGGAAGCATCATTCCGTCATAGTTTTAAGATCGGTATCCAGGGTTTTGCAGATCTTGCTGTTAGTGGGGGGACATTCCTGGGAAATAATCCGGAATACTTCATGGATTTTCAACATTTCCAGGGAAATCAGACACCTTTCATTACTACAGATCCTGTAACCAGCTACAGGCTGCTCAACTACTATAAGTACAGTACCAATGGATCGTACGTTTCGGTTTTTGCACAGTACCAGTTCAGGAAGTTTCTCCTTACCCGCTTTCCAAAGATTCGACTTATGGGTATCAGGGAAGGTTTCTTCGCCAATTACCTGGGTAACGAAGTTTCACAATATTACACCGAGGTGGGCTATGGAATAAATTATATCTTCCGGATTATTCGAGTGGAAGCGGTTGCTGCTTTCCAGGACGGCACCTATTACGACTGGGGGGTTCGTATAGGTATTGCGACAAACCTGGATGATATTTTCTAGACTGTCATGATATCCTGCTCCTTGCGGTCCAGGATCTCATCCACTTTCTTGGTATGCTCATCAGTGAGCTGCTGAACTTTATCTTCCGCCCGCTTGATATCGTCTTCAGCCATTCCGTCCTTTTGCAGTTGCTTTAACCCGTCGTTGGTGTCCTTCCGGATATTCCGGATGCTCACTTTCGCATGTTCACCTTCCGCACGTGCCTGCTTTACAAGCTGTATACGGCGCTCTTCGGTAAGCATCGGAATATTAATGATCACCTGCTCACCGTCATTCTGCGGATTCAGTCCGAGATCACTGTTCATAATAGCGCGCTCAATATCGGTGATAAGTTTTTTCTCCCAGGGTTTGATGAATATGGTTCTGGCATCAGGTGTGGTTACGGAAGCAGTCTGACTCAATGGGGTGGGGGTGCCATAGTATTCGACCATCACGCTGTCGAGCATGGATGGAGAGGCTTTACCAGCCCGAATTTTAGCAAGTTCACTTTTTAAATGCCCGAGTGCTTTTCCCATCATTTCGCGGGCTTCGTCAAGATACATGTTAATTTCTTCCATAATCAGCAAATTTTTCGGCGGCTAATATACAAAATGGTAATCTATTGAATGAGCGTTCCGTATTTTTCTCCCTTCAGAATTTTCAACAGATTACCTGGTTTGTTCATGTCAAATACAATAACAGGCAAACCATTCTCCTGGCACAGCGTAAAGGCCGTCATATCCATGATATTGAGGTTTTTCTCATAGGCTTCACGAAATGTAAGCGTGGAATACCGGGTAGCACTTGGATCCTTTTCCGGATCGGCTGTATAGACACCATCCACACGGGTACCTTTCAAAACGACATCTGCCTGAATTTCAATCGCACGAAGACTTGCGGTCGAATCGGTTGTAAAATAAGGGTTTCCAATTCCTGCACCGAAAATCACTATTCGGCCCTTTTCCAGGTGCCGGATCGCCCTTCGGCGAATAAAGGGTTCACAAACCTGCTCCATTTTGATTCCGGACATCAGTCGCGTAAACAAACCAATTCTTTCCAGGGCACTCTGCAGTGCCATGCCGTTGATCACGGTCGCCAGCATTCCCATATAATCCCCCTGTACCCGTTCGATCCCGCTTTCTTCAGCCTGAACTCCGCGGTAAATATTTCCCCCGCCAATAACAATGGCGACTTCTATACCCTCTTCCACAACAGCCTTGATCTCTGCGGCATACTGATTCAAACGCTCCGGGTCGATTCCGTACTGTACATTTCCCATGAGGGATTCGCCACTAAGCTTGAGTAAAATTCGATTATATTTCATGCAATTCCGGACCTATAATGTTTAATATATGAATTTTATCGCGTATGAACATACCTCAGAATCGTACTAATACCTGATTCTTTTCAACGCTATTTCCTTTTTCAACTAAAACCTCTTTTACAATACCATCTCCGGCAGCCTTGATAACGTTTTCCATTTTCATGGCTTCCAGAATGAGGATTGGTGTTCCCTTCTGAACTTCGTCACCCACTTTTACCTGTACATCCAGAATCAGCCCGGGCATGGGTGCGAAAATATCATTGACCGCTTCCTCAGTGAGGTGATCCATTCCAAGCCGTTCCAATAACAGATCCATTTTGTCTTTAAGGGACGTCGTGATGATCTGATTGTTGATTCGGAAAACAAATGTTTTGCCTGCCTTGTCAAACGACATTACCTCGATACGATAAGATTTATGATTTTTGATCAGATGGAATTGCCTGTCACTGATTTCTGAGAAATCCCCGTCAAAGGGATTGCCATCGATCAGCAGGTTACCTTGGGAGAAGGAAATTTCAAACGATTTTTCCCCGGCAGAGATTCGATACATGCTTCAAATATACGTGATTCAAACTATCCGCTGAAACACTAAAGATTATTTTATGAACCCGATTGAATTTTTGCCTGAAATCATCCTAAAATTGAAGTCATGAATAAATTTCAGCGTGTATCCTTTCATACCTATGATGATTTTTTTGATTTCCTTCCGGCCGGGGAACAAAAGCTCGTCGAAATTTTAAGAAATCTGGTCTACGAAAATATTCCGGATGTTCGGGAAAAAATTTCCTATAACGTTCCATTCTATTCCCGCTTCAGAAGAATTTGTTATATCTGGCCAAGTGTGATACCGTGGGGCGGACTGAAACCGGGGAGTGGCGTGGCACTTGGTTTTACAAAAGGCAAAACTCTGCAGTCGGATTACCTTACCGGCGGCAAGGGAAAGGAGGTCCGATTCCGTTTATTTGCATCCATACATGAAATTGACCGGCCGTTGCTTGCTGATCTTTTGCTGGAGGCGACGGTTATTGATGCTTCCGAAAGGGAATGATTTTGCACTATGATGATTATAAACTAAATTTGATCCATAGGGGTGCCCAATATACGGGCTGAGATTATACCCAAGGCCTTAATCTGAAAAGGCTGGAACCTGATCCAGGTAATGCTGGCGTAGGGATGGTATGTTAAGGATGCAGGAACCCCCTGTCCTGCAGGTTTTAACATAAAGGAATAAAATGAAATCTTTGCTTACTTCGCTGCTCGTATGCAGCACGATTTTCGCGTTTGCGCAACACTCCCTGGAAGGAGTTGTCATTGATCAGGCCGACGGAAAGGGTATTCCCGGTGCAGTCGTTGAAATTAAGTCACTGAACAAGGCGGTGACGACCGACCTGGACGGGAAATTTGTATTTTCCGGACTTCGGGAGGGAACAATTCAACTATTGATTTCCCATGTTTCTTATGATAATTTTTCCGGAGAAGTATCAATTCCTGCCCGGCAGGAAATGGAATTCAGGCTGGATTCACGCACTTTTCTCGCCGAGGAAGTGATCGTTCGCGCCACCAGGGCGGGGGAAACGTCGCCCGTCACCCACAGCGAGATGAACCGGGAAGAAATAAAAGCCATGAACCAGGGGCAGGATTTGCCCTTTGTACTGAATTTCATGCCTTCAGTAGTTACCACATCCGATGCGGGAGCAGGGGTTGGTTATACAGGGATCCGAATCCGGGGATCCGATGCGACAAGGATCAATGTTACCATCAACGGCGTTCCGCTCAACGACAGTGAGAGTCAGGGTGTCTTCTGGGTCGATATTCCCGATATTGCCTCATCGACGCAGAGCATCCAGGTTCAGCGCGGTGTTGGAACATCGACGAATGGCGCCGGTGCATTTGGCGGGACTATCAATTTGCAAACCAACCACCTCGACCAGGATCCCTATGCCGAACTGATCAACGGTGTTGGGTCATTCAGAACACGCCGCCATACCTTCTCGTTTGGAACGGGCATATTGAAAGATCACTGGGCCATCGACGGGCGCCTGTCTAAAATCAATTCCGACGGGTATATCGACCGGGCATCTTCCGATCTTGACTCCTATTATTTCTCAGCAGGCTATTACGGTGCCAAAACCATTGTTAAGGCCCTGATTTTCGGCGGGGACGAACGAACCTATCAGTCCTGGTATGGGACGCCTGAAGCTGTCCTTAAAAATGATAGTGAAGGAATTGAGGCGGTTATTATCAATAATGGACTGGACGAAGAACAGGCCGGAAATATGCGTACCGCGGGCCGCACGTTCAACTGGTACCTGTATGAGAATCAGGTTGATGATTATCAGCAGGATCATTATCAGCTGCATGCCAGTCACCGGTTCAGTGACAGGTTTACCGCACAGGCTGCACTCCATTATACCTACGGTCGCGGATTTTATGAACAGTTCCGGCGCGATGATGACTTTTCAGACTATGGACTCGGGGATGCTGTGGTCGGAGATACCATTCTTACATCCACAGATCTGGTTCGAAGACGTTGGCTCGATAACCATTTCTACGGACTTACCTATGCGCTGATGTACCAGCCCGGAACATCTACCGAAATAACACTTGGAGGAGGATGGAACCGTTATGACGGTGATCATTTTGGCGAGGTGATCTGGACAGAAACAGCGGCCGGAAATGTTCCGAAAGATTACCGTTACTATGATAATACCGGGGTCAAAACGGATCTTAATACCTATGTGAAAGCGGTGCACCAGATCAACGGGCAATGGCAGGTTTTCGGTGATCTTCAGTACAGACGCATCGACTACAGTATCGCAGGGATAGATAATGACCTAAGGGATCTGGAATTGGATGCGCAGTATGATTTTTTCAATCCGAAAGCTGGAATAAGTTTCATGCCGGGCGACCGAAATACCGTTTATGCCTCTTTTGCTGTGGCCAACAGGGAGCCGGTGCGAACAGACTTTATTGATAATCCCGATATGCCTCAGCCAGAAAAACTGAATAACCTCGAGATAGGGTATCGAAATACCGGAAGTGTTATTTCATTTGAGGCCAATGCATACTGGATGGACTACAGCAATCAGCTGGTTCTTACCGGGGAGCTGAATGATGTGGGTTCCCCGCTTCGAAGAAATGTCGACGACAGCTATCGCGCAGGTATTGAACTGCAGGCCGGTTGGAGCATCTCACCAAATTTCACCTGGCAGGCCAATGCTACATTCAGCCGAAATAAGATCCGGTCATTTACGGAAATTATCTACGATTACGGACCTGCATTCGACGAGTTCAATATCATCGAAAATGAGTATGCCGACACGGACATTGCCTATTCACCCTCCATCATTGCGGCTTCTCAGCTGACCTGGCAAGTTCTTAGTGGAGCCATTCACCGTTCGGATAAGCTCGAACTCACCCTGCTCAGTAAGTATGTGGGTGATCAGTACCTTGATAATACATCGAATGAAAACAGGAAGATTGAGGATTATTTTGTAAACGACCTTCGTCTTCGTTATTCACTGGAGGGATGGGTCTTCAGTGGGATTGATCTGACGGTTCAGGTGAACAACATTTTCGGGGAACAATTTTCTTCCAATGGATATACCTTTGGTTACCAGGGCGGTCCGGATTACGTGGTGCGTGAAAACTACTTCTATCCGCAGGCATTGGCTAATTACATGATCACGCTGGGAATCAGGATATAGATAAAAGTAAGGGTAATTGTATTAAACCGTGCAGGCGAGTACATTTGCTAAAATGTAATTCATGGAAGTTCCTGCACCCAGTACACCGTATCACTATACCTTCACCGGCCTGCTAAGGATTACGCGTGTCTGGAATCTGGTGATCCTGGTGCTGGCTCAATACTTTACGGCAATTTTCCTGGCCAGTGGCGATATTCCCTGGATTGATGTACTGCTCAATCCTAAGATGTTTTTTCTTAGTTTGTCCACAGCCTTGATTGCCGCCGCAGGGTACGTGATCAACGATTATTACGATGTGAAAATCGATCTGATCAATAAGCCGCAAAGAGTAGTGGTAGGTAAATTCATGAAAAGACGTGTAGCGATGTTCTTCCACGTTTTTTTTAGCATCGTGGGTGTTTTGCTTGGATTCCTGGTATCATGGAAACTGGCATTGATCAATTTACTGAGTGCCGGATTGCTGTGGCTGTATTCAAATCAGTTGAAACGTCTGCCGGTGATTGGCAACCTGAGTGTAGCGGTGCTCACGGGGATTTCGATTTATATTGTCCACTTTATTTATGGATCTTCACATGCCCTTGTACTGGCTTATTCATTGTTTGCTTTTTGTTTTACGATGATTCGGGAGATCATCAAGGATATGGAAGATCTCAAGGGAGATGCAACCTTTGGGTGCCGTACCTTGCCGGTGGTGGTCGGACTGCGAAAAACGAAATGGTTTATCTATATACTTTCGGTTAGTTTTGTCCTCGGGCTCGTTGCACTCTCTTTTGTTTTTGTCGGCCAGGAACTCTCATTGTTTTCAGCGGGGTTATTGTTGCCGATCTTCTGGCTGCTCTTTAATTTGAGCAAAGCGGATACCATGGATGAATACAGACGCCTCAGCAATCATTGTAAAATCATCATGCTGGCTGGAATTTTAAGCATGATTCTCTTTTAAGCGAATGAAGAACATAGCCATTTTTGCATCCGGAAACGGAACGAATGCAGAAGCCATTATCAGACACTTCGAGAATAATCAGGATATTTCCGTACGGCTTATTTTGTCGAATAAGGCAGACGCCTATGTGCTGGAACGAGCAAAGAAGCATCATATTTCCTCGCACGTTTTTACCCGGAATGAATTTTACAATGAAACGGCGGTCATTGAAATTTTAAAAGATAACCAGATCGACCTGATTGTTCTTGCTGGGTTTCTGTGGCTTGTGCCAGCATCATTGGTGAAAGAATATCCCGGCAGAATTGTAAATATTCATCCGGCACTGTTGCCAAAATATGGAGGGAAGGGGATGTACGGTTCACGTGTGCATCAGGCAGTTAAGGAATCAGGTGATAAGGAAACGGGAATCACGATTCACCTGGTTAATGAAAACTATGATGAAGGGGATATTCTGTTTCAGGCAACCTGTCAGGTTGATAAAGATGATACTCCGGAAGACATCGCTGCCAGCGTTCATGAACTTGAATATCAATATTATCCCGTGATTATAGAGTCAATGTTTAAAAATAAGTAGTTTTGCAACCTGATCGGAATAACCAGGGTTAACCGGTCAATTTCAATTTCAAGGAATACCCAAAATCAACAATGTCCGTTAAAAAGATTCAGTCCGCACTTATTTCCGTTTATCACAAAGACCGTCTGGAGCCAATCATCAGGTTGCTGGAAGAGCACAATGTAAAAATATACTCAACCGGGGGGACTCAGCGGTTTATCGAAGAGCTCAATGTTCCGGTAACCGCCGTTGAAGACATGACTTCCTATCCCTCAATTTTCGGCGGACGGGTAAAGACGCTTCATCCGAAGATATTCGGCGGAATTCTTCACCGCAGATCCGACGAAGGGGATTTACGGCAAGCTGTAGAGTTCGACATACCTGCCATCGATATGGTTATTGTTGATCTCTATCCTTTTGAAGAGACGGTTGCTTCCGGCGCCAGTGAAAGCGAGATCATTGAAAAGATTGACATCGGGGGAATTTCACTGATCCGCGGCGCAGCAAAGAATTTCAGGGATGTCCTTATCGTTTCCTCAAGAGATCAGTATGCAGAGGTTGCCGAGATTCTTGCAGCCAATGAAGGTGGCACCACACTTGAGCAGCGGATGTCCTTTGCCACGCGTGCATTTCGGGTAAGCTCCCATTATGACACTGCCATTCATGATTATTTCACTGGTGGTGAGCCGGATCAGAAATTTCGTATTTCAGCCGGACCGTCGCGCGCGCTGCGCTACGGAGAAAATCCCCACCAGAAGGCCGCGTTCTACGGGCCTCTTTCAGAACTGTTTGATCAACTGAATGGCAAGGAGCTATCATTTAATAATCTGGTGGATGTGGATGCGGCAGTTTCATTAATTGAAGAATTCCAGGATACCGCCTTCGCGATCATAAAACATACGAATGCCTGCGGGGTTGCTACAGGGGATTCTGTAGCGCAAGCCTATGAAAGAGCATTTGCGGCAGATACGGTTTCAGCTTTCGGGGGAATTTTGGTTACCAACAGTACCGTTGACCAGGAAGCTGCTGAAAAAATGCATGATCTTTTCTTCGAGATCCTGATCGCTCCGGATTATACTCCGGAGGCACTGGAACTCCTTTGTGGTAAGAAAAATCGAATAATTCTCCGTCAAAAAGGTGTATTAGGAACTAAGAAACAGTTCAAAAGTCTTCTGAATGGGGTCATTGAGCAGGACAGGGATTTAAAAACTGACGCGCAGAAAGATCTCACGGTGGTTACCCGTAAAATTCCGGATGAGGCACAAATGGAGGCGATGATCTTTGCGAGTAAAATTTGCAAGCATACTAAATCAAATGCTATAGTGCTGGCTCGGAATGGTCAGATGCTGGCCAGTGGCGTCGGACAAACTTCGCGTGTTGATGCTTTAAAACAGGCAATTGCGAAGGCGAAAGTATTTGGATTTGACCTGAAAGGATCGGTTATGGCATCAGATGCCTTCTTTCCTTTCGCCGATTCCGTGGAAATAGCGCATCAGGAAGGCATCACTTCCATCATCCAGCCGGGCGGTTCGGTGAGGGACAAAGATTCGGTGGAATTTTGTGATAAAAATGACATGGCTATGGTATTCACAGGAATACGGCATTTTAAACATTAAAAAAAACTTTATTTGGGGTTTTTAAATAAAACAAATTTGTAAATTCCGGTCGCCAAGCGACGGACTAACTTTTTGATTCAGACTACATATGGGATTGTTTGATTTTTTCTCCAGTGATATTGCGATTGATCTGGGCACTGCAAATACCTTAATTATTCACCGTGATAAGATCGTTGTCGACGAACCTTCGATCATTGCGATAGACAAGAACACCAATAAAGTTCTTGCCATCGGAAGACAAGCCATGCAGATGCATGAAAAAACCCACGAGAATATTAAAACCATTCGTCCGCTAAAGGACGGAGTAATCGCCGACTTCCACGCTGCAGAACATATGATCCGCGGTATGATCAAGATGATCGACAGTGGTAAAAAGTTTTTCCCCTCATCCCATAGAATGGTCATCTGTATTCCATCGGGTATTACTGAAGTTGAAAAACGTGCAGTACGGGATTCAGCTGAACATGCCGGCGCAAAGGAAGTCTATATGATTCATGAGCCCATCGCGGCTGCCATTGGTATTGGAATAGATATTGAACAGCCTGTAGGCTCAATGATCGTAGACATTGGAGGTGGAACGACTGAAATTGCTGTGATTGCATTGTCCGGAATTGTATGCGATCAGTCAATCCGTACCGCAGGTGATACATTCAACCGCGATATTCTTGATTACATGCGCAGGCAGCATAACCTGCTCATCGGTGAAAGGTCTGCGGAAAAAGTTAAAATTGAAGTTGGGTCGGCGTTAACGGAGCTCGACGACGGGCCGGAGGATTATGAGATTCGTGGGAGAGATTTGATGACCGGTATCCCCAAGGTGATCAAAATATCCTATTCTGAAATTGCATTCGCGCTTGATAAATCGGTATCAAAAATTGAGGAAGCTGTACTGAAGGCACTTGAGATCTCCCCGCCAGAGCTGTCTGCGGATATCTATGACAACGGGATTCATCTCACAGGTGGAGGCGCCTTGCTGCGGGGTCTTGACAAGCGTCTGGCTCTGAAAACAAAATTACCGATTCATGTGGCTGAAGATCCGTTAAGGGCGGTTGTTCGGGGCACAGGTCATGCGTTGAAGAACCTGAATTCATTCAAAGCAGTATTGATGACCTGACAGGCTTTTGCCCAGTGTATTTATTTTTTTAACGGGTATTTATGTAGTAAATGCAACGATTATTCATTTTTCTGTATCAGTATCGGGCTTTCCTGATTTTTATATTCCTGGAAATCCTGTGTATCTGGCTGATCGTACAGAATAATCAATACCAGGGCGCCCGTTTCTTCAATTCTTCCAACAAGCTTGTAGCTGGTATGATGCAGACCTCACAGGGTGTATCTGAGTATTTCCGGCTGGGTGAAGTGAACGAGGAGCTCGCACGGGAGAATGCCCGCCTGAAAATGGAGCTTCAGCAAATCTCACAAAGTATATATCCGATGGACCGGACACGTCTGCAGGATCGCACCTATCTGAACCAGTTCGAATATATTCCGGCCAAGGTAATTAACAACTCCACCAGACGATTCACGAACTTCATTACCATTGACAGGGGTGAGCAGGATGGCATTCGACCTGATATGGCGGTAATGAATGCCGATGGGGTGGTAGGGAAGGTGAAATCTACGTCCAGGCGATTCAGCGTTATTACATCCATACTTCATACGGATATGAGGATATCCTCAAAGATCAAACGAACAGGAGACCTTTGTACCACCCAATGGGACGGAACAGACCCCTATGTGGCGACCCTCTCCTTTGTTCCCCGCCACGTTCAGCCAATGGTGGGAGATACCGTGGTAACTTCCGGGTACAATGCAATCTTCCCGGAAAATATACCCGTAGGCGTCATCAGAAATGTCAATTTGCAGGATAATTCACCCTGGTATGACATTGATATGCAGTTGGCAGCCGACCTGAATGAGATAAGTTATGTATACCTGGTGCGGAATGTTCTGAGGAATGAACAGGATTCTGTAGAACTGGCCAGCGGGGTTAAGGAGGCCGCAAACGAACTTTATGACTAATCGAAGCATCATATTCCAGGTGATATCGTTTTTTGCCTATGTGCTTGTGCAGGTAATTTTTCTGCGGAATGTTGTGCTGTTTGATAAGTCTTTTTGTTTTATATATGTAGGGTTCCTGTTGTTTCTTCCCCTGGAGACCAACAGGCCGTTATTGATGCTGCTTGGATTCGTTACCGGATTTGCCATTGATATTTTTTATGATAGTTTGGGAATTCATGCGGCAGCTTGTGTGTTCATAATGTTTGTAAGGAACATCTGGTTGAATCTGATCACGCCTCAGGGCGGATATGACTCCGGGATGGTTCCTTCGATACGTTCCAGCGGGTGGCAATGGTTCATGATGTACATGGTGCCGCTCGTATTTTTGCATCATCTGATCCTGTTTTTCACAGAAGCCTCCGGGTTTCATCTGTTCGGGTTCACAATGATGAAGGTTTTGATGTCAACACTCTTTACGGTGGTGGCTCTGCTTATATCACAGATTTTATTTTATTCGGCGAAGAGAGGTTTATGAACAGCAGTAGAAAATTGGTAATACCGGCAGTCATCGTGTTGATCGCGGTCATCTACCTGATCAAACTGTTTTCGATTCAGGTCGTTGATGAACGGTATGCGCTTGCAGCAACAGATAACGTTGTGCAGCGTGTGGTGGAATATCCGTATCGGGGTCTTATCTATGATCGTAACGGGAAGCTGATGGTCTATAATACCCCTGAATTTGACCTGACCGTTGTTCCAAATGATGTTCAGGATCTCGATACAGCTCTTTTCTGTAAAATATTCAATATTACAACCGAAGAGTTTGTTGAAAAGATGGCTGTTGCCAAGAAATACTCGTGGCGAAAACCTTCCATTTTTATCCGGCAGTTATCGAATGTCGACCTCGCCAAAAGCGAAGATTACCTGGTAGATTTCAAGGGGTTTAATATTCAGTCAAGAACAACCAGGGCTTATACCGAGCCGATCATGGCAAATGCGCTGGGATACGTTTCAGAGATCAGTAAACGCAAGCTTGAATCCGATACTTCCAGCTATTATCAGCAGGGAGATTACATCGGTCAGAGCGGAATTGAACTCTATTATGAAAATCAGCTAAGGGGTAAACGCGGGGTTAAATTCAAAAAGAAAAATGTTCACGGCGTAGATATGGGACCGTATGATGATGGAAATCTTGATATTCCATCGGAGCCCGGTCAGAATTTATATTCTACCATTGACATCGACCTGCAGAAATACGGAGAAATGCTTCTCGAAGGCAAGTCGGGAAGTATTGTGGCCATTGAGCCGGCTACCGGAGAAGTTCTTGCCATCGTTTCCGGCCCATCTTACGACCCCAATTTGCTAACCGGACGCAACTACAGTGAAAACTTTAGTGCGATCAGCCAGGATACCATGAAGCCCCTTTTCAACAGGCCGCTCATGGCACAGTACAGACCGGGATCCATATTTAAGATCATGCAGGCGCTTGTTGCATTGCAGGAAGGTGTGATTACTCCCTCAACAAGGATTGCCTGTAACAGAAGTATCATCGGCTGTCACGGTCCGCATTCCTACGAGGATCTGGTTGGCGCAATCACACATTCGTGTAACCCTTACTTTTACAATGTGATGAAACGCGTCGTGAACCGGGAGATATCCAAGGATCCTTTTGAGGATACACGTATCGGGCTGGAAAAGTGGCATACACATATCGAGAGTTTTGGGTTGGGAGATAAGCTGGGAATAGATCTTCCCAATGAAAAGACAGGAATGGTGCCCAGTGTGGCATATTACGACCGTGCCTATAATAACAGGCCCTGGAAATATTCCAATATTTATTCGATTGCGATCGGTGAAGGAGAGAACCTCGTTGTTCCCCTGCAAATGGCAAATTTTGCGGCGATCATGGCCAATCGTGGATTTTATTATACCCCTCACCTGGTCCGCTCGGTGGGAGAATCCGGCAAACCGCTGGAAGCATTTCAGGAGAAGCATTTTACTACTGTCGATCCCCAATATTTTGAAGTAGCCGTGGAGGCCATGGCCAATGTAGTGGAATCGGGAACAGGCCAGTACCGGGCAAAGCTTCGGGATGTGGTTGTATGTGGAAAGACTGGTACGGTGCAGAATGATCCTTTACCGGATCACTCCGTATTCATCGCATTCGCGCCACGGGAAAATCCGCAAATCGCCCTTTCTGTATATGTGGAGGACGCAGGGCAGGGAGCCAGGGCTGCAGCTGCCATCGCCAGCCTGATGATTGAGAAATATTTACTAGGTCAGACACAGCGACCGAATATCGAGGCGTATGTGAAGAAAGGAGAATTTTTATAGTATGACCCGTAGAGAGAGCATAGTAAATCAAATGGATTGGCTGACCGTCAGCCTTTTTTTCCTGATCGTGCTGTTAGGATGGATGAATATCTATGCGGCTGTTTACAACGAAAGTGCGGTTCAGAGTATTTTCAGCCCGGAATTGAATAGTGGAAGACAGTTTCTTTTTATCCTGGGTTCAATTGTCCTGATCGTAATGATCATGGTAATAGATTTCAGGTTCTACGATACTTTTGCCCTGGTGATTTACGGTGCGGTCATCGCCATACTTATTTTCGTTCTGCTCTTTGGAAGAGAAGTTGCAGGATCTAAATCCTGGTTTGAACTGGGATCGTTCAGGCTTCAACCTTCCGAGTTCGCGAAATTTGCCACTGCGCTGGCGGTGAGTAAAGTGATCAGCAGTTCGGGATTCCGAATGGATAAACTAAGGGATCAACTTATTGTCTTCGCAATTATTGGTGTACCCGCGATATTGATTGTACTGCAGGGAGATACGGGTACAGCCATGGTCTTTTCCGCATTTGTCCTTGTCTTCTATCGTGAAGGGATGTCACCCTTCCTGATCATCATGGGCGTGATCATGGCTTTCATCTTTTTTCTTACGATGCTGGTTCCGCAACATGTGTATCTCTATGTAGGCATTGGTGTGCTGGTCACATTCCTGATCCTGATCGGAAAGAAAACTTTTAAACGTATCGCTTTTATTGTGGCGGGCGGACTGATGGTAGCAGGCGTAATCATGAGTGTTGATTATGTCTTTAATAGTGTGCTCAAACCTCACCAGCAAAATCGGATACTCACGCTTATCGAAGGTCCGGAAGCGGATCCCCGTGGCGCCGGATACAATGTGCTTCAGTCTAAAATTGCAATAGGAAGTGGTGGCTTCTCGGGAAAGGGATTCCTGAACGGGACCCAGACGAAATATGACTATGTGCCGGAACAAAGCACTGACTTTATTTTCTGTACAATCGGAGAAGAACATGGATGGATAGGAAGCCTGATTCTGATCGGCCTGTTCGTTGCACTGATGCTGCGTGTGATTTTCCTTGCCGAAAGACAAAAATCGCGTTTTGCCCGTGTCTATGGCTACTGCGTGGCATGTATTCTCTTTTTCCACTTTGCGGTAAATATTGGTATGACCATCGGTTTATTCCCGGTGGTGGGTATTCCGCTGCCCTTCTTCAGTCACGGAGGATCGTCTCTGTGGGCCTTTACAATCCTGTTATTTATTTTTCTGAAGCTCGACGCGCACCGGATGCAGGTACTTACCCACTAGGAGTGACGCCTTCTGATAAGCTGAATAAATTCGGATACCTCTTCGCTGTCATGGTCCCAGTTTGTGAATTTATGGGTGAGGAATGATATAGCCTCCTCTGAGTTTGAGACACTTTCAATATGCTCTACAGTCCTCTCGAATGCTTCTTCACTTCCGTTAAATAATGTGTTCACAAACATAAAACGCTGATTGATGGAGAGGCTTTTTTTGATGTCTTCAATTTTGGCTCTTCTGTGAATATCTGCCAGGGTGGGCACTTCATCCTTCTGAAGAAGATCATTCAGGGTAGGTTTATGTCCCGTGTTCTTTTCCTTCTTTTTCTCTTCAGCTTGATCCGGTGCTTTGCGGATCTCCTTTTTTTTATCTTCTCCGTAAATCTCTTCCAGGCTCAACGATACATATCCCGAGAATTTTTCGATATACTGCTCTACGTCTTCCGGGCTTTCAGCGGTGCGCTCGAGTGATTTATCGAGAAGTTCGTTGATCTGGCCCTTTTCAATTTTCTCAAGATTTCTTTCCGCGATGATCTCCAGGATGTTGCGCAGTATATGGGGGTTGATCTTTACATATTTCAAGACATAGGAAAGATAGGAAACAGGGATTTCATCCTTGTCGTATTCACTCAGTAACCGGAAATAGAAATCATACGGCGTAAAGATAAGGAGTAAGGTCTCCTCAGTCGATTTTTCCAGCAATTCGCCATATGTCTTCCTGTTCAGCGAAATATGGTGTGAAAGCTTGTTCATGAAAACCTGCATCGCCTCTTTAATCTCTGGCGATGAGTAATCAAAAAATGGACTCCGGAGTTCGTCTGACTCACGTTGCCACTGGTCATACAGATTTTTTACCACGAAAAGATTCACCTGCTTGATCTCCTGAACATTCATTACATCCTTGCTCGCAATTTTTTCATGATCAGCAAAAAAGTCATCGGCCACCTTGTTAGCGAACCTTTTGCTGTAATCCTTCATGACATCTCTTCTGATACTGCTATCCATTTCAACAATTTTTGAGATCCAGTTTAAAGTTAACGAATATGGAATAAATACTTATCGTTATAAAAAACGGAATCATCTGTGATTTATTGGAAGCCCGGAAAAATATGGTGATCGTTAAAATGATTATTCTGTATTGCATTTGACTTTGCTGCCAGTGCGTTTGCACGTACCTTTGAATCTGAACAAGGAATTATGCCGGAAATAACTATTTCAAACCTCGCGGGGAAAAAAGTGAAAGTACCTGGAAACCAGTCAATCCTATTGGCCTTCCAGGAAAATTTTATTGATTGGATGCATGCCTGCGGAGGGAAGGGAAGATGCACCACCTGTGCATTTAATGTGCAGGCAGGAATGGACGCTCTTTCGCCCCTTACCCCGGTCGAAAAGCGATTTCTGGAAGACGGCAAACTTTCCGGCAGACAGCGTCTTGCGTGTCAGACACGCTGCCTGGGTGATGTTACTATCGAAGTTCCTCCGGCCAACCAGTTACCCCACCTTGTTTACAGATATGAATAAAGAAAGGAATTCGTTTAATTTACAGCGATGTTTGTTGAGCCACATATGGGAAAAACCGGTCGTGCAGGCTGGATTGAAGTAATATCGGGGTGCATGTTCAGCGGTAAGACCGAGGAATTGATTCGCCGGCTGAACCGTGCAATAATTGCGGGTCAGCATGTGGAAATATTCAAACCGGCGGTTGACAAACGATATCATGATGCCGATGTAGTCTCACATAATGAGCGAACAATCCGGTCAACACCCGTAGATTTTGCCAATGATATTATTCTCCTGGCAGGCGAATGTGATGTGGTTGGCATCGACGAGGCGCAATTTTTTGATGATGAGATCGTGAATGTTTGTAACAAACTGGCTAATGCCGGAAAGAGGGTGATTGTGGCCGGGCTTGATATGGACTATGAAGGCAAACCCTTCGGAATGATGCCGCAGCTCATGGCAGTCGCCGAGTACGTTACCAAAGTGCATGCCATTTGCGCCAAGACCGGGGAACTGGCTTCTTTTTCCTACCGTCTTGCCGAGGATGAATCTACGGTCATGTTGGGTAGCAAGCAGCAGTACGAGGCCAGAAGCCGCAAGAGTTTTATGGAAGATATGAGGAAACGGAACAATAAGTGAAAAACCTGTGGTTTATCGGGGTCATACTAATTTCCCTTGGCGTACATGGTCAGGATATTCCACTGGGTACCTGGCGAACACATTTTTCTTATTCCCGGGTCCTGGAAGTTGAGGAAACCACCTCCCGGATCTTCGCAGCTTCTGATGTTGGTTTATTCTCAGTTGAAAAGTCTTCAGGTGAGATCGTCAAGTATTCAACCCTTGATGGTCTTCAGGGAGTTGATATTTCAGTACTCGCCTTTGATCCGTCAGGCAGCAGGCTTCTGATTGGATACCGTTCCGGCAATATGGACATCATTGAGAACGGGGAGATCGTTAATGTTGATTTTACCACAAACTCCCAGGTCGTGGGTTCCAGGGCAGTCAATGCGATTGAGATTGTGGGGGAACTGGCATTTATTGGTACCGACTACGGTATTTTGGATTTCGACTTATCGGCAAAGAATGTGCGGGCTACTTACCGTGAAATTGGTTCTCTGGCCAGTCAGGTTGCCGTTCGGGACCTGGCGGTTTACTCCGACAGCCTGGTAGCGGTGACACCGGATGGCTGGCAGGCAGTCGCATTGGCCGGAGTCGATCCTGCAGATTACAAAAACTGGAAGCGCAATACGTTGCCCGAAGAACTTAAGAAGGTGACAACAACAGGCGGAGTGCTGTATTTTCAATCATCGGATACCATATATAAATATGTCGGCGGACAATCGCAGGCGTTTCTGCAGGAAGGTCTGTATAAGGGCATTGACACATATAACGGGCAACTACTCGTTTTTTCCTTTGCCAAGGCGGAGGTTGTAGATGAGACCGGGCAAGTACTGGATGAAATCAGCGAATCACCAATTACAGAAGTGCGGGATGGGTTGCTTGATCAGTCGGGGAACTGGTGGATTGCCGATTCGCGGGCAGGATTGCTTTCCGACAGAGATGGTGCGCTTTCATCCTTTTCACCATCCGGACCCGTACAGTCGAATATGTTTGGTCTCAGGTATTCCAGGGGTGAACTGATAGCTTTCCCTGGCGGCTACAGCAGTCAGGTCCTGCCCTTAAATAATAGCCTCGGGTATTCTGTTTTCAGATCAGGGATTTGGGAAAATATGGGTTACCCCGGATTTACCGATATTACCGACGGAGTGAATGCGCCGGAGGCGACGTACCTTGCATCATCCGGCAAGGGACTTCTGCAGGTATCGGAAGGATCTGTGGTTCTTTATAATGACACGAACAGTCCGCTCGTTCCGGCCCGGGATTCGGACATAATCATTCCTCAGCTGGTTTCGGCTAATGCCGGATTATTCATGCTTAATTATCTTTCAGCAACACCTTTACTGAGCTTTAACGGTGAAAGCTGGACGGCTTATCCTTTCTTGCCGGTAATTGCAAGATCGGCGCTGTCGTTCACACTGGCCAGCGGAGTCGCCTGGTTGATAATTCCACCTGCCCGCGGAGGCGGTATGTTAGGATATAATTTGTCGGATGCAACGTCACGTTATATATCGGAGCAAACAGATCAGGGCAGCCTGGCATCGCGGAATGTCTTTGCCGCGGCAACAGACCGGGATGGTTTTCTTTGGATCGGAACAGCCAGGGGTGTAAGCCTTTTATTCAATCCCGGAAATCTGGATGGATCCATCAATGCCGTGGAGCCGGTATTTGACGGCAGGCCGTTGCTGGTTGACCGTGAGGTATATGCCATTGCGGTGGATGGTGGAAACCGGAAATGGATGGGAACGGATGAGGGTGCCTGGCTTTTTGATCCGCTGGCTGACAATCTGATTGTTCATTTTACCACCCAAAACTCACCCCTTCCATCAGATGTGATTCTTGATATTGCGATTGACGATGTGTCCGGTGAGGTGTTTTTTCTGACGGAGGCGGGCATTGCATCATTCAGAAGTGACGCGACCGAAAGTGAAGGGAAGCACGAGGATGTTAAGGTCTTTCCGAATCCGGTTTTGAGAACCTTCCGGGGTGACGTAGCTATTTCGGGGTTGGCCAGGGATGCCATTGTAAAGATTACCGATATCAGTGGCCGGTTGATTTATCAGACTCAGGCCAATGGAGGCACTGCCACCTGGCCTGTACGCGCCCGCAGCAATACAACGGGGATATATCTCGTGTTCAGTGCCTCGGCAGATGGAGAGGAGTCGTACGTGGGGAAAATTGCTGTGATCAACTAATGATACATCAGACCAGCGGCATCGTATTCAAATTCTTTAAGTACCGTGAAACGTCGGTGATTGCGAAGGTGTTCACATCCCGCTTTGGTGTGCAGACCTATATCATCAATGGCATCCGGAGCGGGAAAAAGGGAAAGGGGCGTATGGCGCTGCTGCAACCGCTCACACTTCTGGACCTGGTTGTCACCCATAAGGAGAATTCAGACATTCAGCGGCTTTCCGAGATGCGGTGTTCACATCCCTATTCAACCATTCCGTATGATGTTCGCAAGGCGGGTATTTCATTATTCCTGTCGGAAGTGCTTTATAAATGCGTTCGGGAGGAAGGTCCATCGGAAGACCTTTATCTTTTTCTGGAGCAGTCGATGCTGGTGTTTGACGAGCTGGATGATAATTTTCAGAACTTCCATCTTCAGTTTCTGGTAAAGTTATCGCGCTTTCTGGGCTTTGGGCTGGATTCATCTCCGGGGTTTATGCTGGATTTCAGTGCGGAGGAGGTGCCTGTGATCCGCCGGTTGATGGACATCAATTATGGGGAAGAGCTCATACTTGGCCGTTCTTTGCGGCGGACTATTCTGTCGCACATTCTTGATTTCTACCGGCATCATGTGGAGGGATTAAAGGAAATCCGGTCGCTGAATGTGCTGATGGAAATATTTTAGAGGAGGTTTAGAATTTTTTATGTCCGGATGCGGCAAAATTCAGCGGGAAGCAGGACTCAAAAATTAAATGCATCTTTTCAGCCTCTCAGGCGGAAAAATTTACAAGGCACTATTTGTTAACTTACTTTTAGTTACTATCTTTGCAGTCCTTTTGCGGAAAAACTGTAGAAGGGTTAGCACAACTACGCTTATAAAGATTAGAAAATGTCTGGTATTATAGGAAGAAAAATCGGTATGACTAGCATATTCAGTGCCGCTGGAAAAAATGTTCCATGCACGGTTATAGAAGCTGGTCCCTGTGTGATCACACAGGTTAAGAATGAAGAGACTGATGGCTATAAGGCGGTACAGCTTGCTTTTGGAGAAGCAAAAGAGAAGAATGTACCCAAGGCGCTGTTAGGACATTTCAAGAAAGCGAACACTACTCCCAAGCGGGAAGTGGTTGAGTTCCGCGATTTTCGAATGGAATTTGACGGAGAGATCCAGTTAGGTCAGGAAGTTCGTGTGGGCGATGTATTTGTTGAAGGAGATTTCGTGGATGCCATTGGTCAGTCCAAGGGTAAAGGATTTCAGGGCGTAGTGAAGCGTCATGGTTTCGGTGGTGTTGGTCAGAGTACACACGGCCAGCACAACAGGTTGCGTGCACCGGGTTCAATCGGTGGAGCTTCTTATCCGGCACGTGTATTCAAAGGTATGCGAATGGCGGGACGTACAGGGAACAATCGTGTAAAGATGGTGAACCTGCGTGTAATGAAGATTATTCCTGAGCAGAACATTGTTTTGATCAGTGGATCTGTGCCCGGAGCAAATAATTCAATCGTAATACTTGAGAAATAATGGATATTTCAGTTAAAAAATATACGGGTGAAGATACTGGCCGCAAGGTTACGCTTTCTGCGGAGGTGTTTAATATCGAGCCCAACGATCACGCTATTTATTTAGATGTGAAGCAGTACCTGGCAAATCAGCGTCAGGGAACGCACAAGTCGAAGGAACGTGCGGAGATCAGTGGATCTACCAGGAAGATTAAGAAGCAGAAGGGTACGGGTACAGCACGTGCGGGTAGCATCAAGTCGCCTGTATTCAAAGGTGGTGGACGTGTATTCGGTCCGAAGCCCCGTAATTATTCTTTCAAGCTGAACAAGAAGCTGAAGGAACTTGCACGCAAGTCGGCTCTTACCTATAAAGCACAGGATGGTGGTATTGCGATTGTTGAGGACTTCAATTTTGAAGCTCCGAAAACAAAGGAATACATCAAGTTGCTCGAAGCACTGGCACTTGACAGCAAGAAGACGTTGCTTGTTTTGGGTGAGAACAGTAAGAATGTGGTGTTGTCTGGGCGAAACCTGAAGAACACCAAGATTGTATTGGCAGATTCATTGAATACCTACGATGTATTGAATGCTGACAATCTGATCCTGAGCGAGAGCTCGATTGAAAAGATCGATAATTTATTGAATAAGAAATCATGAGCGTACTAATAAAACCCGTAGTAACAGAAAAAGTCTCTGCGCTCAATGAAAAGGGCAAGTATGGTTTCATTGTAGACCGCAAAGCCAATAAGGTGGAGATCAAAAAGGCTGTAGAAAAGATGTACGGCGTAACGGTAGAGGATGTAAATACCATGAACTACCTGGGTAAGAAGAAAACGCGGTATACCAAATCCCGTGTCATTTCAGGAAGAGGCCCTTCATACAAGAAGGCCATCATTACTGTGAAGGACGGGGATGTAATTGATTTTTACAGCGAAATTTAAAAGTTAGGAAGAAATGGCAGTTAAGAAATTACGACCGGTTACTCCTGGACAGCGCTACAGAGTCGCTCCTATGTTTACCGAGATCACGAAGAGTGAGCCGGAAAAGGCATTGGTTGTGACCCGTAAGAAGAGCGGTGGACGTAACAACAGCGGTAAGATGACCATGCGCTACATTGGTGGTGGTCACAAGCAGAAGATCCGCCTTATCGACTTTAAAAGAAGCAAGACCGATGTACCGGCAACGGTGAAGGCTATTGAATATGATCCTTCCCGTACGGCGAGGATCGCGTTGTTGTTCTACGCTGACGGAGCGAAGTCATACATCATTGCCCCTGAGGGATTGCAGGTTGGTCAGACCGTTGTTTCTGGCGAGAACGTAGCTCCCGAGGTAGGTAATGCGCTTCCCCTCGGTAAAATTCCATTGGGAACAATTGTACACAACATTGAATTGAAGCCCGGACGTGGCGGTGCAATGGCACGAAGCGCCGGGTCTTACTGTCAGCTCGTGGCACGTGAGGGTAAATATGCGACTATCAAGCTTCCTTCAGGGGAGTCACGTCGTGTTCTTACCACGTGTATGGCTACAGTAGGAACCGTATCGAACGGAGATCACATGAACGTGACACTTGGAAAGGCAGGTCGTAACCGTTGGTTGGGTTCAAGACCCCGCACACGTGGTGTTGCGATGAACCCTGTTGATCACCCGATGGGTGGTGGTGAAGGAAGGGCATCCGGAGGACACCCCAGATCACGTAAGGGACTGTACGCGAAAGGTAAGAAGACGCGTTCACCTAAGAAGTATTCTAATAACCTAATTATAAGCAGAGGTAAGAAGAAATAATGGCTAGATCACTAAAAAAAGGACCTTATATAGATTTCCGTCTCGAAAAGAAAGTAGAGACCATGAATGATTCTGGAAAGAAATCCGTGATCAAGACATGGTCACGCCGTTCAATGATCTCTCCTGAGTTCGTGGGCTTCACATTTGCTGTGCACAACGGAAATAAATTTATTCCGGTATATGTAACTGAGAACATGGTAGGACATAAACTCGGCGAGTTTGCTCCCACCAGGAACTTCAGGGGACATGTCGGTAAGAAAGATAAAGGCAAGAGATAATTATGGAGGCTGTAGCTAAACTTAATAACGTACCCACTTCACCGCGTAAGATGCGACTGGTGGCTGATTTAATTCGTGGCGAGCAGGTTAACCGAGCCCTGAATATTCTGAAATACGAACCAAAGCAGGGAGCTGCGCGTCTGGAAAAGCTGTTGCTTTCAGCGATTGCCAACTGGCAGCAGAAGAATGAGGATATCGATCTGGAAGATGCAGATCTGTATGTGAAAGAGATTCGTGTAGACAGTGGCCGGATCCTGAAGCGTCTTCGTCCTGCACCGCAGGGTCGTGCGCACAGAATTCGTAAGCGTTCAAATCACGTAACACTCATCCTGGAAAGCAGAAATGCTGCCGAGGCATCGACAACGGAAGATAATAACGAAGAATAATAAGATATAATGGGACAGAAAGTAAACCCGATAGCGTTAAGACTTGGAATCATCAGGGGATGGGACTCAAACTGGTACGGAGGAAATACATTCTCTGAAAAGCTTGTTGAGGATCACAATATCCGCAAATACATTGATGCACGTATCCCTAAGGGCGGCATTTCGAAAGTGATCATTGAGCGTACGCTGAAGAGAATCACTCTTACCATCCATACGGCTCGTCCGGGTGTGGTAATCGGAAAAGGCGGTTCAGAGGTTGATAAGATCAAGGAAGAATTGAAGAAGCTCACCGGCAAGGATGTTCAGATCAATATTTTTGAGATCAAACGTCCCGAGCTGGATGCCAAACTGGTTGGTGATTCGATTGCACAGCAGCTTGAAGCCCGTATCTCCTATCGTCGTGCAATGAAGCAGGCTATTGCTTCTGCAATGCGTGTGGGTGCCCTGGGAATCAAGATCAAGGTAAGCGGTCGTTTGGGTGGTGCTGAAATGGCCCGTTCCGAGCAGTACAAGGAAGGACGTATTCCTTTGCACACCTTGCGTGCGGATATCGATTACGCCATTAGTGAGGCTAATACTGTTTATGGTAAGATCGGTATCAAAGTATGGATCTTCAAGGGTGAGGTTTATGGAAAGCGTGATCTCTCTCCGAATATTGGAATGAGTAGCAACGCTGGCGGACCGGGCGCAGGCGGACCTCGTGGTGGTCGTCGTCGGGACAATCAGCAGGGTGGACCCAGAAGGAAACGTAATAAATAAGGAATTCAGCCGAAGGGCGATAAAGATATAGCATTATGTTACAGCCGAAAAGAGTAAAATTCAGAAAGAAGCAGAAAGGCCGTGTAAAAGGTATTGCACAGCGCGGTCACATGATTGCTTTTGGTGCTTTTGGAATTAAGGCACTTGAGCCGGGATGGATTACTTCACGACAGATTGAAGCAGCGAGGATCGCGATGACCCGTGCTATGAAACGTGAAGGCCAGGTTTGGATTCGGATTTTCCCTGACAAGCCCGTTACAAAGAAACCTGCTGAGGTTCGTATGGGTAAGGGTAAAGGTGCTCCGGAATATTGGGTAGCTGTTGTTCGCCCCGGAACCATTCTGTTCGAAGCAGGTGGCGTAGACATTGAATTGGCGAAGGAAGCACTGCGCCTGGCACAGCAAAAGCTGCCGATTAAAACAAAATTTGTAGTACGTAGAGATTACGTTGAACAATAGAAATCATGAAGAATTCAGAAATACGTGCGTTAAGCCTGGATGAGCTGAAGCAGAAACTTGCCAGTGAGCAGGAGGCTTTCGATAAGATGAAATTCGCTCACGCGATTTCACCCGTTGAAAATCCTATGAAAATCAGGGACACCCGGAAACTGATTGCCCGGTTGCAGACTGAATTAAGAGCTAAAGAACTTGCTAAATAACTAGTAAATGGAGTCCAGAAGATTAAGAAAAGAACGAGTAGGGCAGGTGTCCAGCAACAAGATGGATAAGACCATCACCGTTGTGGTAAACCGTAAAGAGAAGCACCCTATCTATGGTAAGTTTGTGAATAAAACTACCAAGTTTATGGCTCACGACGAAAAGGGCGAATGTGGAATCGGTGATACTGTTCGTATTATGGAGACCCGTCCCTTGAGCAAGAACAAGCGTTGGAGATTAGTTGAAATCATTGAAAAGGCTAAATAACCATGATACAGCAGGAATCTAGATTGAATGTCGCGGATAATAGTGGAGCCAAAGAGGTTCTGTGTATCCGTGTATTGGGAGGTACCGGTAAGCGGTATGCTTCCGTGGGTGACAAAATTGTTGTAACGGTGAAGTCGGCCCTTTCCTCTTCAAACCTGAAGAAGGGAACAGTTTCTAAGGCAGTTATCGTGCGCACCAAGAAGGAAGTACGTCGTAAAGACGGATCGTATATCCGCTTTGAGGACAATGCTGCTGTATTGCTGAACCCGAATGATGAGCCAAGAGGTACACGTATCTTTGGACCCGTTGCACGTGAATTGCGTGAAAAACAATTTATGAAGATTGTTTCTTTAGCGCCAGAAGTATTATAAGACCATGGAAAGAACGAATAACAAACAGCCTAAACTGCACATACGTAAAGGAGATACCGTAAAGGTTATTTCCGGAAACTCAAAGGGCAAGACGGGCCAGGTACTGGAGGTAAATCGTGAGAAGCGACGTGCCTTTGTAGAAGGTGTTAACATTGTTACCAAGCACGTGAAACCTTCTGCCACCAAGCCCGAAGGAGGCATTGAAAAAACAGAAGCTTCTATTCACATCAGTAATCTGATGGTGGTAGATCCTGCAACCGGTGAAGCAACACGTGTTGGACGCAAGCCGAACAAGGATAACAAGCTTCAGAGATATTCTAAGAAAACCGGAGAATTTATTAAAAATGGCTAATCCGAGATTAAAAGATAAGTATACGAACGAGATCGTTCAGGCCCTGATGGACAAGTTTCAGTACAAGTCGATCATGGAAGTTCCCAAGATCACCAAGATCTGTGTGAATAAAGGTATCGGTGCTGCAGTTGCAGATAAGAAACTTGTGGATGTTGGAGTGGAAGAGCTTACAGTGATCACTGGTCAGAAAGCGGTTCCTACGATTTCGAAGAAATCAATCTCAAACTTTAAGTTGCGCGATGGAATGCCGATTGGTGCCCGTGTAACACTGCGCGGAGATAAGATGTATGAATTCATGGATCGTCTGATGTCTGTTGCATTACCGCGGGTTCGCGATTTCCGTGGGATCAACGACAAAGGATTTGATGGACGTGGAAATTACACCCTGGGTGTAAAGGAGCAGATCATCTTCCCTGAAATTAGTATTGATAAGGTAAACCGTATCAATGGTATGGATATCACATTTGTGACCACTGCCAAGACGGATGAAGAAAGTTACGAGCTGTTGAAAGCATTTGGTATGCCTTTCGCCGGCGGTAAAAACTAGAAATATATTATGGCTAGAAAATCAGTTATAGCAAGAGAAATTAAAAGAGAAAAGCTGGTAGCAAAATATGCGGCTAAGCGCAAAGCTCTTAAGGAAGCAGGTGATTACGAAGGTCTTGATAAGCTTCCCCGGAATGCTTCGCCTGTTCGCCTTCATAACCGCTGCAAGCTCACCGGTCGTCCGAAAGGTTACATGCGGAAATTCGGAATTTCCAGGGTAACATTTCGCGAAATGGCATCCGATGGAAAGATCCCCGGAGTGACCAAAGCGAGCTGGTAAAAAGATTCTCTTTTATTTTCAATCGAAAAAATAGTTATGTATCTTTGCAGGCCTGTTTCGGCAGGGTTGCAATTTTACTATTAGAAACATAGAACAATGACAGATCCGATAGCAGATTATTTGACCCGTTTGAGGAATGCCATCAAAGCACGGCATAGGGTGGTGGAAATCCCTGCTTCCAACTTGAAGAAGGAGATGACCAAATTGCTGCATGAGAAGGGATATATTCTTCATTACAAATTTGAAGATACTCCTGACAATCAGGGCAAGATTAAAATTGCATTGAAATACGATATGGAGACAAAGCAGCCTGCCATTACGCACCTGGAGCGTATCAGTAAGCCTGGCTTGCGCAAGTACTCCAATGCGGAAGAATTACCCCGTGTATTGAACGGACTTGGAATTGCTATTCTGTCGACCTCCCGTGGAGTGATCACCGACAAAGAAGCGAGGAATGAGCACGTCGGCGGAGAGGTATTGTGTTACGTATATTAATATAGAGAAACGAAATGTCACGAATAGGGAAAAAACCAATCAAACTTGCCTCCGGCATTTCCTATACCTTCGACCAGAAATCTGGTGAAGTTACAGTGAAAGGTCCGAAAGGGGAGTTGTCACAAATGATAGACCCTTCCTTCAAATTGGTTGAAAATGAGGGAGAGCTGACAGTTGAGCGTCCTAGCGAGCAGAAGCGACACAAAGCGATGCATGGCTTATACCGTTCACTGATCAACAATATGGTCGAAGGTGTTACAGACGGATACACCAAGAAGATGGAACTGGTGGGTGTTGGTTACAAGGCTTCCGCTCAGAATAATGTGCTGGAATTGAGCCTGGGATATTCACACAACATCTGGCTTGCAGTACCTGAGGAACTTTCAGTAAGTGCTGAAACGGAAAAAGGTAAGAATCCTGTTATCACACTTCAGGGTATTGATAAGCAGCTTGTCGGACAGGTTGCAGCTAAGATTAGATCATTAAGAAAGGTAGAGCCTTACAAAGGAAAAGGTATCCGATTTGTCGGTGAGCAGATCAGACGTAAGGCAGGTAAACAAGCCGCTAAATAATAAGAGCCATGGCATTCGATAAATTAAACAGAAGACTCCGGATCAAGCGTGGTGTACGCCGCAGAATCAGCGGAACCAGCGAACGTCCTCGTTTGACCATATTCAAGAGTAATAAAGGCATTTATGCCCAGATTATTGATGATACAAAAGGTCATACACTGATCTCTGCTTCTTCAAAGGAGTTGGGTCAGGAAAAGTCAAACGTAGAAGTTTCACAGGCAGTAGGAAAGAAGCTTGCTGAAAAGGCAGTGGCCAGTGGAATTGAATCAATTGTGTTTGACCGTAACGGATATTTGTATCATGGTAAGGTGAAGGCACTGGCTGACGGTGCACGTGAGGGAGGCCTTAAATTTTAAAAGATATGTCTGAAAGCAATATTAGATCAGTAAAAGCCAGTGAAATCGATCTTAAGGAAAAGGTCGTAGCCATAAAGCGTGTTGCCAAAGTGGTAAAGGGTGGTAGAAGGTTCAGTTTTTCTGCCATCGTTGTAGTAGGAGATGGTAACGGTGTAGTTGGATACGGACTTGGAAAGGCAAACGAAGTAACTGATGCGATCACAAAGGGAATTGATGATGCTAAAAAGAATCTTGTGAAGGTTCCGGTCATCAATGGAACAGTTCCTCATGAGGCATATGGAAAATATAGTGGTGGATATGTGTTGCTGAAGCCTGCTTCCCCTGGTACAGGAGTAATTGCGGGTGGTGCGATGCGTGCGGTTCTTGAAAGTGCCGGAGTACATAATGTACTTGCGAAATCAAAAGGATCCAGTAACCCTCACAACGTGGTAAAAGCGACATTTGATGCGCTTACATCCATGCGTGATCCGTATACTGTGGCACGTCAGCGAGGTATATCATTGTCGAAAGTTTTTAACGGGTAAGAAGATGTCAAAAGTTAAAATTTCACAGGTTCGCAGTACCATTGGACGGCCTGAACGCCAGAAAAGAACGATCGAAGCGCTCGGTTTGGGCAAGATCAACAGAACTGTTGAGGTGGAGCTGACTCCTCAGATCCAAGGTATGATTAATAAAGTAAGCCACCTGGTTTCGGTAACTGAGGTTTAATCAGTACAGAAACGGAAAATATTGAAGCGAGATGAAACTGAATACATTAAAGCCAGCAGAAGGATCAGTTAAAAGTAAAAAGCGTATCGGTCGCGGACAGGGAAGCGGACGTGGAGGAACCTCTACGCGCGGTCACAAAGGTGCCAAGTCTCGTTCGGGCTATTCGCAGAAGCTTGGATTCGAAGGTGGTCAGATGCCACTGCAGCGTCGTGTTCCCAAGTTTGGATTCAGAAATCCGAACCGTGTTGAATACAAGGCGATTAACCTGAGCACTCTTGAGAAGCTGATACAGGATACAAAACTGAAGACCATTGATGTGGCTGCCCTGGTAGACCACGGACTGGCTGGCAAAAAGGATTTGATTAAGATCCTGGGAAATGGTGAATTGAAATCAAAGGTGGAAGTAACCGCCCACGCTTTTTCTGCAGCAGCAGCGAAGGCAATTGAAGCAGCAGGAGGAAAAGTGACCCAGTTGTAGTTATGAAGAAATTCTTTAAGACCATACAGAATATATTTTCGATTGAAGATCTGCGGATAAGAATCCTGAATACACTCGGGTTTCTTATTGTTTTCAGACTAGGGTCTTTTATTGTTCTGCCGGGTATCGATCCTGATAAATTGGGTGATGCCTCAACAGGCGGAATCTTCGGATTGCTGGATACGTTTCTAGGAGGGTCTTTCAGCCGTGCGTCAATCTTTGCTTTGGGTATCATGCCGTACATTTCGGCATCCATCGTAATTCAGCTGTTGACGGTAGCGGTACCGTATTTTCAAAAGATGCAGAAGGAAGGTGAATCCGGCCGGAAGCGTTTGACCCAGATTACCCGGGTGCTCACCATCGTGATCACCGCCTTTCAGGCCTGGGGATATCTGTCGGCAACAATTCCTGACGAAGCAATCCTTTATTCAGGAATATTCTTCCACGTATCTTCAGTGATTATTCTGGCTTCCGGAACCATGTTCTGTATGTGGCTGGGAGAAAAAATTACTGATAAAGGTATTGGAAACGGAATATCCATGTTGATCATGATCGGTATCATTTCACGACTACCAAGCAGTCTGATTGCTGAAATGACAACAAGGGGAATGAGCGGTGCCCTGGCGTTTGTATTGGAAATTGTTGCATTGTTCTTCGTGGTAATGGCTGTAGTGGCTCTTACCCAGGCAACGCGCCGGATTCCGATCCAGTATGCAAAGCAGGTCGTGGGCAATAAAATGTATGGCGGTAAACGTGATTACATTCCACTGAAGGTTAACGCTTCCGGTGTAATGCCGATCATCTTCGCCCAGGCGTTGATGTTTATTCCACCGTTAATCGCGGGAATCTGGAGGGAAAGTGAAGTAGGAAACTATATTGGATCAACCTTCTCAAATCCGTTCTCGTGGCAGTATAACTTATTGTTCGCTATACTGATTCTGCTGTTTACATTTTTCTATACAGCGATCACAGTTAATCCGAACGATATCGCAGATAACCTGAAGCGTAACGGAGGTTTTATTCCGGGTATTAAACCAGGAAAGCAGACATCCGAATTTATTGATCAGGTTCTGACGAAAATAACATTACCAGGATCCATTTTCCTGGCGATAGTAGCGATTCTTCCTGCTTTTGCACAATTGGCAGGTGTAACATCCTCTTTCGCACAGTTTTATGGTGGAACTTCCCTGCTGATTATGGTGGGAGTTATTTTGGATACATTACAGCAGATAGAGAGTTATCTGTTGATGAGACACTACGAAGGAATGATGAAATCCGGAAAAGTGAAAGGTAGGTCTCAGATAGCGGCTGCCTGATCCTATGATCTATTATAAGTCAAAGGAAGAAGTAGCTTTAATGAAAGAAGGGGCCGAAATTTTAGGTCGGGCCCATGGAGAGGTTGCCAAACGTGTGCAGCCAGGGGTTAAGACAGAAGAGCTTGACCGTATTGCTGAGGAATATATCAGGGACCACGGCGGAGTGCCATCGTTCAAGAATTATAATGGTTTCCCTGCCGCACTATGTATTTCAGTAAATGAAAACGTAGTGCATGGATTTCCCGGACCGTATGTATTACGGGAAGGTGATATAATCTCAGTTGATTGTGGTGTGTATTACAAGGGTTTTCATACCGATTCGGCATATACCTATCCTGTAGGGAAAGTTAGTGACGAAGTAATGCAGCTGCTCAAAGTGACTAAAGAGTCGCTTTACAAAGGTATTGAACAGGCTGTTGTCGGCCAGCGTATCGGTGATGTAGCGTTTGCGATTCAGAATCATGTGGAAGAATATGGTTACGGGATTGTACGTGAACTGGTAGGACATGGAGTCGGCGCGCATTTACATGAAGGTCCTGAGGTCCCGAACTACGGAAAACGTGGCAAAGGAACAAAGCTTCAGGATGGTTTAGTGATTGCAATAGAGCCGATGGTGAACCTTGGAACCCGGAACGTTGTTCAGGAATCCGATGGATGGACCATCAGAACAGTGGATCGTAAGCCTTCAGCTCATTTTGAGCATACGGTAGCGATCTTCAAAGAAGGAACAGAGGTCGTAACGACCCATAAGTATATAGAAGAAAACTTTACGTTTTAATATGGCTAAACAGAAATCGATTGAGCAGGATGGTACAATTACCGAAGCACTTTCCAACGCGATGTTTCGCGTAGAACTGGAAAACGGGCATGAAGTGATTGCACATATATCCGGCAAGATGCGAATGAACTATATTAAAATTTTACCGGGTGACAGAGTAAAGCTTGAAATGTCGCCTTATGATTTAACAAAAGGACGGATCGTTTACAGATATAAATAAAGACCATGAAAGTTAAAGCATCAGTGAAAAAGCGTAGCGCCGACTGCAAGATCATTCGACGCAAAGGCAAGGTCTACGTGATCAATAAGAAAAATCCGAGATTTAAACAAAGACAAGGCTAATTATGGCACGAATTGCAGGAGTAGATATTCCCGATAACAAAAGAGGCGAGATTGCCCTGACCTATATTTTCGGTATCGGAAAGAGGTCTGCACAGAAAATACTTTCCCAGGCCGGAGTGGATTGGGATAAAAAGGTACAGGACTGGACCGACGATGAAGCCGGTGCTATTCGTACTGTGATCACTGAAAACTTTAAGGTAGAGGGTGTCCTCAAATCTGAAGTACAGTTGAATATTAAGCGTCTTATGGATATCGGGTGTTATCGCGGATTGAGACACCGGAAAGGGCTTCCTGTTCGTGGTCAGCGTACCAAGAACAACTCGAGAACCCGTAAAGGAAAGAGAAAGACAGTAGCCAACAAAAAGAAGGCAACTAAATAATAAGATTACACTTGTTGTGCCTGGCACAACATTGATGTGAACCGTTTAAGAACATGGCACAGAAAAGAAAAGATAAAGCTAAAAAGAGAGTTGTAGCTGTTGAGGCTATTGGACAGGCGCACATTAAGGCGTCGTTCAACAACATCATCATTTCGATGACCAATACCTCAGGTCAGGTAATTTCCTGGGCATCGGCAGGTAAAATGGGATTCAAGGGTTCTAAAAAGAACACTCCCTATGCTGCTCAGATGGCCGCTCAGGATTGCGCTCAGAAAGCATATGACCTCGGATTGCGTAAGGTGGAAGTATTTGTAAAAGGTCCGGGTTCCGGAAGGGAATCTGCAATTCGTACGATCCAGAATTCAGGAATTGAAATCACAACTATCAAGGATGTGACTCCGCTTCCTCATAATGGATGTCGTCCTCCTAAGCGACGCAGAGTATAAGTATTAGTTTGATAGAAAGGTATAAATAATAATGGCACGATACAGAGGTCCCAAAACAAAAATAGCCAGAAGGTTTAACGAACCGATCTTCGGTCCTAGCAAAGCACTGGCAAAGAAGAGCTATCCTCCCGGTCAGCATGGCCGTAACAGGAGAAGAAAGCAGTCTGAATATGCTGTTCAGCTGATGGAAAAGCAGAAGGCAAAGTATACGTATGGTGTACTGGAGCGCCAGTTTGCTAACCTGTTTGACAGGGCATCACGTAAGTCGGGTATTACAGGTGAGATCCTGCTTCAGTTACTGGAGTCGCGTCTTGATAATACCATCTTCCGTTTAGGAATTGCTCCGACCCGTCGTTCTGCACGTCAGCTTGTACTTCATAAGCATATTGTAGTGAACGGTTCTGTAGTGAATATACCTTCATATCAGATTAAAGTAGGAGATGTTGTTGAAGTTCGTGAGCGTTCGAAAACGCTGGAATTGATTACTGAAAGCCTGGCTACGCACAGCAATAAGCGTTACCCCTGGCTTGAGTGGGATGGCAGTGCAATGGTAGGCAGAATGGTTGCTGTACCTTCGCGTGAAGACATTCCTGAAAATATCAACGAGCAGTTGATCGTCGAGCTTTACTCGAAATAATCTTAGAATCTATTTAATAGGCCTGGCTGTGCAAACAGCCGGGGTTATAACCATAAAAGCAAGATAAACTATGTCGATTTTAGCATTTCAAATGCCTGATAAAGTCGTGATGGAAAAGGCAGACGATTTCCATGGACTGTTCACATTCAAGCCACTCGAAAAAGGGTACGGTGTGACCATCGGAAATGCGCTGCGCAGAATTCTGCTGTCTTCTCTGGAAGGATACGCCATTACCGGGATTAAGATCCCAGGTGTTTTACACGAATTTTCGACAATCGAAGGTGTAGTGGAGGACGTTTCAGAGATCATCCTTAATCTTAAAATGGTTCGTTTTAAGAAGATCGGTGAATCATATGATAACAAAATTACCGTATCGCTTAAGAATCAGAAAGAATTTAAGGCAGGTGATATCGCAAATGCCACAGCGGCATTTGAGATCCTGAATCCTGAATTGGTTTTGTGCAACCTGGATGAATCTGTTGAGCTTGAAGTTGAACTGACTGTGGAGAAAGGCCGAGGCTATCTTCCTGCAGAGGAGAATAAGCCTTCTGAACAAGTGTTCGGTTTTATTCCGATCGATGCAATCTTTACACCGATCAAGAATGTGAAATACAGTGTTGAAAACACGCGTGTTGAACAGAAGACTGACTACGAACAACTGGTTATCGATATTGAAACAGATGGTTCCATCCATCCTGAGAAAGCACTTGAAGGTGCGGCTCATATCCTGATCCAGCATTTTATGCTGTTCTCCGACAAGTCAATTGAGCTTGAAACCGATAAGGGAAGCGAAATCGAGCAGGTGGATGAGGAAATGCTCCACATGCGTAAACTTCTGAAGACGCCACTGAATGATCTGGATCTTTCTGTTAGAGCTTACAACTGCCTAAAAGCGGCTGATGTGAAGACATTAGGTGATCTGGTTCGTCTTGAGATCTCTGATATGATGAAGTTTAGAAACTTCGGAAAGAAATCTCTGGCGGAACTTGAGCAGTTAGTACAGGAGAAAAATTTAACATTCGGCATGGATCTGTCGAAATATAAACTTGAAGAAGAATAAGAAATCATGAGACACGGGAAGAAATTCAATCATTTGAGCAGAACTGCTCCTCATAGAAAAGCAATGCTTTCCAATATGGCTTCTTCGCTGATTCTCAATAAACGCATTACCACTACGGTGGCTAAAGCGAAAGAACTGAGAAAATATGTGGAGCCCCTGCTTACCAAAGCCAAAGAAGATACTACGCATTCACGCAGGGTAGTTTTCTCCTATCTCAACGATAAAGGATCGGTACAGACTCTTTTCGACGAAGTAGCGACAAAAATTGCTGATCGTCCGGGAGGATATACCCGCATCATCAAAACAGGTAATCGCCTGGGTGATAACGCAGATATGTGTATCATTGAATTGGTTGATTACAACGAATTGATGCTGGCCGATAAGCCTGCCAAAGCAAAGACTCGTCGAAGCAGAAGAGGAAAGAAATCCTCTTCAGATGATTCAGGCGCTGTAACTGCTGCCAAGGCAGAGGTGAAGGCAGCTGCCAGTGATATTGCAGAAAAAGCTGAAGACGTTGCAGAAGATGCGGCAGATGTCGTTGCCGATGCAGCAGCAACAGCTGAAAGTGCAGTAGAAGATGCCGTAGAAGTTGTAGAAGAGAAAGCTGAAGCAGTGGCTGAAGCAGCCGAAGAGGTTGTTGAAGAAGCGGTTGAAAAAGTCGAAGAAGTTATTGATGAAGTAACAGAGGAGACTGAAGAGAAGAAGGAAGAAGATTCAGACGAAGAAGAAAAGAAATAATTTCTTGTCGCTTCAGTTCTATAAATATCAGGGGAACGGATACTAATCCGCTCCCTTTTTTTATTTTTGCACGTGAGTGGCCGGAAGAGATTCAGGCCGTGATCACATAACCACTACCAACTATGAAAATCCATACCAGGGAAAAAGCCTACCTGCTGCTAGAAGATGGCTTGCTGTTGGAAGGAACTGCTATCGGGAAAAAGGGAACATCAGGAGGAGAAATTTGCTTTAATACAGGCATGACCGGATATCAGGAAATCTATACAGATCCATCATACTACGGTCAGATCATCATCAACACAACCAGCCATATTGGTAATTATGGAGTAAAGGAAACCGAACAGGAATCCGGCACACCTAAAATCAAAGGGATCGTAGTGAATGATTTTTCCAGAATTTTCAGCCGTGCAACCGCCAGTGAAAGTCTGCAGGATTACCTCGAAAATAATAATGTGGTGGGAATCGCCGATGTTGATACACGTAAGCTGGTACGGCATGTACGCAGCAAAGGTGCTATGAATGCTATTATTTCTTCCGAGTTATCCCCGGATCAGTTAGAGGCGGAACTCAAAAAAGTGCCTTCCATGGAAGGACTCGAGCTATCCACCAAGGTGACCACCACTGAAATATTTTATGTTGGAGATGAAAATGCTGAATTCAAAGTGGCAGTGCTCGACCTGGGAATAAAATCCAGCATTCTTCAGAACCTGGCAAGCAGGGGATGCTACTGCAAAGTTTTTCCAGCTAAAACCACTTATGAAGAAATGTCTTCGTGGAATCCGGACGGATACTTCATTTCCAACGGACCTGGTGATCCTGCAGTGATGGATTATGCTGTGGAATCGGTAAAGCAAATTATTGACAGCAACGCACCGATATTCGGCATTTGTCTGGGTCATCAGATCCTGGCTGAAGCCGCCGGCATTTCGACGTATAAAATGCACCATGGTCACCGCGGACTCAATCATCCTGTTCTCAACCTGGAAACAGGTCTGAGTGAGATCACTTCCCAGAATCATGGGTTTGTGGTATCAGCCGAGGACGTCGAGAAGTCAGATGTAGTTGTAGCAACACACAAGCATTTGAATGATGATACAATTGCCGGGATCCGCCTGAAAGGAAAGAAAGCCTTCTCCGTGCAATATCACCCGGAGAGCTCACCAGGACCGCATGATTCGCGTTACCTGTTTGACCAATTTATTGACCTGATGAAAAATAACCGATAACCAAATTTATTATGAGCTTAATCGAACATATACATGCACGTCAGATTCTCGATAGCCGAGGCAACCCGACTGTAGAAGTTGATGTAATTACCACCAACGGAGTAATGGGCCGGGCTGCAGTGCCTTCCGGTGCATCGACCGGGAAACATGAGGCCGTTGAACTTCGTGATGGCGATAAATCGGTTTATATGGGCAAAGGGGTTCTTAAGGCAGTCGAGAATGTTAACGAACTCATTGCGACAGAACTTGTTGGATTTCCTGTGTTTGAACAGAATCTTCTGGACAAGATCATGCTGGAAATTGATGGTACTCCAAATAAAAACAAGCTGGGAGCAAATGCAATTTTGGGTACTTCCCTTGCCATTGCCAAAGCAGCGGCACAGGAATCCGGTCAGTCATTATTTCGCTACATTGGCGGAGTGAATGCCAACACCCTTCCTGTACCTATGATGAATATATTGAATGGAGGAAGTCATGCTGATAATGCTATTGATTTTCAGGAATTCATGGTAATGCCTGTAAATGCTGAATCATTTTCACAAGCGCTTCGTATGGGAACCGAAGTTTTTCACCACCTGAAGAGCGTTCTTCACTCAAAGGGTCTTTCGACCAATGTGGGTGATGAAGGTGGCTTTGCTCCAAACATTGAGAGTAACGAGGCAGCCATTGAAGTGGTGTTGCAGGCCATTGAAAAAGCGGGATATCGCCCGGGAGAAGATATCTTTATTGCCATGGATGCCGCATCATCTGAGTTTTACAATGCTGAAGAGAAAGTCTATCATTTTGCTTCCACCGGCAAGAAATTATCAAGTGATGAGATGGTTGATTACTGGGCATCATGGGTTGATAAATATCCGATAATCTCGATAGAGGACGGGATGGAAGAAGATGACTGGACTGGCTGGAAGAATCTTACCAACAAGATTGGCAAGAAAGTACAGCTGGTGGGGGATGACCTGTTTGTAACTAATGTGAATCGTCTTCAGGACGGTATTGATCAGGGTGTTGCCAACAGTATCCTTATTAAGGTAAATCAGATCGGCTCGCTCACAGAGACCATTGATGCGGTAAATCTTGCTAAAAAGAACAGCTATAAAAGCGTGATGTCACATCGCTCAGGTGAAACTGAAGATAACACGATTGCGGATCTTGCTGTGGCGCTGAACACAGGTCAGATAAAAACGGGTTCGGCATCACGATCGGATCGCATGGCGAAGTATAATCAACTCCTGAGGATCGAGGAAGAACTGGCCGAAACAGCCATATTCCCCGGAAAGAATTTCTAAGGAACAATACCACATACAAAAGCCTGCTCGCCGAGCAGGCTTTTTTTGTTTAAAAAAGCTGGGTCATTTATATTGTGCATAGTTAGATGTGACAACTTTAAGATAGCATGCGGATTTCCGTTGACTGGTTGACCAGAGTATTGGTGTGGATTACAATATTTCTGGTTGGTATTCACCTTATTGTGTTATTTCTAAGCCTGGGTCTTGGTTTGCCACAGGCAGAGAAGTTGGCAAAATTGTTTCATCTGAATGGTGAACAAACAATTCCGGCCTATTACTCAACCTTTCTTCTGCTCCTAAGTGCAATTCTGCTTTTGATGATTGGCAACCTGACGCATGGTGAGCGATTGTCAACAAAATGGAAATGGTTATCTGTAATATTTTTAGCCCTCTCCATCGATGAGATGGTCGCCCTACACGAGCGGCTGATTCCGGTAGTACGGTCGCTCATCGGTGTGAACCCATATTTCTACTGGGGTTGGGTCATTCCCGCAGCAGTCGCTCTGGCACTCTTCGGATTAGTTTTCTTTAAATTCTGGCGGAGCCTTCCTCCGGAAACGGCAAGGGGCATGATGTGGGCCGGAATAGTCTTCATTTCTGGCGCATTGGGCCTGGAGTTTTTCGAGGGAATGCTCTTTTTCCGTGTACGAAATTATGGCGATTTGTGGCTACAGTCGTTATTTCTCCTGGAGGAAAGCATGGAGATGCTGGGCATCATAATGTTCATTCGGACTCTTTTGAAATACATGAAGAACCATTTATCTTTGATAGAGATTCGAATTGAATGATACAGATTATTCTATTTGATTATTTTTTGTATCTTTCTGTTACTTTTTAAGCTATGAAAATACCACCCATTACCCGCAATTTCTATTTCCTGGCCACTGCCTTTTTCATGATCTGGATGTTATTCATCGATAATAATGATTTCATTACCCAGATATCGTTACGTCAGAAGCTTAGCAACCTGGAAGATGAAAAAACGTATTACCAGGAGAAGATAAATGAGGTGAAGGAGGAACGGGAAGAACTCCTGAGCAATGATGAATTGCTGGAAAAATTCGCCCGCGAAAAGTATTATATGAAGAAAAAGACCGAAGACGTTTTCGTGATCGTAGAAGAATGAGATTTGCCCTTACCATATGCCTGCTGTGTTTGTCTTTCGCATTAATGGCACAAAAAACCGTTGTCTATGAAAATGATGCTCCACCTCCTTTCCGTGATCGGATCTTCTTTGGAGGTGGTGTAGGATTTAATGCCGGTAATGGCATCACTGCAATTCAGGTGAATCCTATCGTCGGATACATGATCACCCCGAAGTGGTCTGCCGGGATAGGCTTGGAATACCAATATGTGAAATATACGAATATCAACCTGGACGATAACCTATGGGGCGGACAGCTATTCACGCGATATAATATCTATCGCATGTTTTTTCTTATGGCTGAATACGATCTAATAAATTATACCCAATTCTATTTAGACGGATCTGAAAGTCGTGAAACGATCGACCGCGTCCTGTTAGGCGGAGGTATATCCCAGCCTCTGGGCCGATCCGGTGCCATCAACCTGGTGGCATTATATGATTTTAGCTATGATAATACCGGACCCTATGGTTCACCCTGGGTTTTCCGTATCTTCTTTTCATTCTGAACTGTCCGGAATTTCAAGTCCGAATTCTCCGGCAACCTCACGTAAATCATTAACTACCGGATCAACAATAGGTATCCCTGATTCCCTTCGTATCTTTTCCGCCTCACGTTCCGGGTCTCCCGGTATAAGTACAGGCTGGCTGTCTGAAACGGGTTGCGTCTCCCTGAATCGTTGAATCCATTGATCCATATGGGTTTTAAATTCTGCTGCCGGACGGAATGCATCGATGCGCATCGCACCCACAAAATGTCCCAGGCCAGCTCCAACCGGGTTATCGGCCAGTGGAAGGAACGATACGAACGGCGGCGCCCAGGGGCCGTAATTGGCCCCTGAAAGCACGGCCGAAAGAATATCTACCACCGCGCCAAGGGCATACCCCTTGTGGCTGCCGTGCTCCCTGTCGCCCCCAAGGGGCAACAAGGCGCCGCCCTCCTTAAGCGCGTGAGGATCCGTAGCAGGTTGTCCTGATTTATCCTGGATCCAGCCCAGGGGTGCTTCTTCACCCTTTCGCTGAAGTATCTCGAGTTTCCCATTCGCCGCTGTTGTGGTCGCCATATCGGCAACAAATGGCGGCTCTTGCCCAGCAGGAATACTTACAGCGATGGGGTTTGTTCCCAGCATTCGTTCCTTGCCAAAAGTAGGGGCCACAAGCGGACTGGCATTGGTGAATGCCCAGCCGATCATATCCCTGTCAAGCCCCATCATGGCATGGTATCCGGCAATACCGAAATGATTTGAATTGCGAATCGCTACCCAGCCTGTACCAACATTGGCCGCTTTTTCCATAGCGATCTCCATCGCCTCAGGCGCAACAACCAAACCCAGACCACTGTCGCCATCCACTACCGCTGTTCCCGGAGTTTCATGAACGACCCGAATGTTTGGGTTGGTATTGATCCGGCCTTTTTTCCATAACCGTACATACCCGATCAGGCGGGCAACCCCGTGCGAATCAATTCCGCGAAGATCTGCACTGATCAGAACATCTGCAGCCAGACGCGCTGCCGTTTCCGGGCAACCCATGGCTACAAATACATTTTCCACATAAGCTCGTAATTCCTTTTCGGCAAATACCTTCATAGTAATAATGACTATAATTTACCCCGTTGCAGACGGGATAATACCCCTTCCTTCAATGCATATTTCGAAACACGAATTATTTCGAGGTTGAATTTTTGAATCAGATAATCAATCAATAGGGAGGCGACCACAATCATGTCTACCCGCATTTCCACCATACCCGGAATTTTTAATCGTTCCTCCCGGGGCAGCGAAAGTAATTTTTCCAGAAGATCATAAAATGCATCCTTGGTTAACGGTAGTTCACCGCCGTCCCCGTTTGAGCTGATTGTCCCGGCGGTATACATTTCACTGAGTGTTTCAAATGACCCTGATGATCCCACCAAAATACCCGGATTATGCTCGTCGACAGCCTTCCTAAGTGCACCAAGACGTACATCAAGGAAGTTCTGTAACTCTTCAGCCGATTGCTGTGTGATGGGATCTGTCGCATAAAACAGGTCGATCAGTCGCTGGCCGCCAATTTCAAAGCTTTCTTTCCACAGAATATCATTTCCTTTTCCGATAATAAACTCAACACTCCCGCCGCCAATGTCCACAACCAAAGCGGTTTCTTTCAGATCATTCAACGCATAGGTCACCCCGGAATAGATCAATTCGGCTTCCCGTCGCCCATCGATTATAGTAATATGTATTCCGGTTTCCCGTGCGATACGCTGGGTTAATTCTGTTCCGTTCGCGGCACTACGGAATGCGCTGGTGGCATATGCATATACCCGGTGAATGTCGTGTTGGCGGATGATTGTTGAAAAATTTTGTAACGCGGAAACAGCACGGTCTGAGGCGTCCTTATTGATCTTACCGAAACTAATTCCGCCCTGGCCTATTCGTACAACCGATTTGTCCTGGTATACAATGGTGCTCTCATGATTTTTTATATCTGCGATAAGCAGGTGAAAAGTATTGGTTCCGCAGTCAATAATAGCAATACGTTCGTCTTTCATCAGGTCAAATTTTCAGAACGGTGCAATATACCTGATTCAGCCAAGCATCTCCACAGATTTGACCCAATTTTAGCTATATTTGACCGCAATCGATACTTTTATACAACTGCCGGTTGTACGGACACTAATTTATAACACCTGGATTCTATAAAACATGGAAAAACGTATTTACTCCCTCCCAACGCGTGAAGAAAAGTTTGATCTGCTGCAAAAGAAAAACGATGAGGCCGCACTTGGGGGAGGTGAAAAACGAATTGAAGCACAGCATTCCAAAGGTAAGCTTACGGCCCGGGAACGTGTTGAACTTTTGATGGATGAAGGTTCATTTGAGGAAATCGGAAAGTTTGTAATGCATCGTTGCAAAGATTTCGGATTGGATAAGCAGCATTACCTTGGTGATGGTGTTGTTACCGGCTACGGAACTGTGAACGGGCGGCTGGTTTATGTTTTCTCCCAGGATTTTACAGTTTTTGGAGGGTCACTGTCTGAAACCCATGCTGAAAAAATTGTAAAGATCATGGATCTGGCCATGAAGAACGGCGCACCGGTAATCGGACTGAATGATTCCGGGGGAGCGCGAATCCAGGAGGGGGTTGTTTCACTGGGCGGCTATGCAGATATATTCTACAGAAATACAAGAGCGAGTGGCGTAATCCCGCAGATTTCTGCCATTATGGGGCCATGTGCGGGCGGAGCAGTTTACAGTCCGGCCATTACAGATTTTATCTTTATGGTTGAGAATTCATCCTATATGTTCGTCACCGGTCCGAACGTTGTGAAAACAGTAACACAGGAGAATGTTACGGCCGAGGAGCTCGGAGGTGCCAGCACACACAGTACCAAAAGCGGAGTCACACATTTTTCTTGTAAAAATGAGGTAGACTGTATCCAAAGTATCAAGAGGCTACTTTCCTTCATTCCCCAAAATTGTGAGGAGGATGCACCTGTGTCGGAGTATGATGAAAAAGACGAAGCCCGTGAAGCACTTGATTCCATCATTCCTGATAACCCGAATCAACCCTATGACATGCGTGAAGTGATCGATTCCCTGGTAGATGATGGATCATTCTTTGAAGTGCATAAGAATTTTGCTGAGAATATTGTAGTTGGTTTTGCCTTCATCGGAGGCCGGAGCGTCGGGATTATTGGTAATCAGCCTGCATCCCTGGCCGGAGTTCTGGATATACATGCAAGTACAAAGGGTGCCCGGTTCGTGCGTTTTTGCGACTGTTTCAATATCCCACTTCTGGTTCTGGAAGATGTACCGGGCTTCCTGCCTGGCACAGATCAGGAATGGAATGGAATTATTACCAATGGCGCCAAATTATTGTATGCCTTCAGTGAGGCGACCGTTCCCCGTGTGACTGTGATTACCCGGAAAGCCTATGGTGGAGCATACGATGTAATGAACTCAAAACATATAGGCGCCGATATGAACTATGCCTGGCCGATGGCGGAAATCGCTGTGATGGGTGCCAAAGGTGCGGCAGAAATCATTTTCAAGCGGGAAATCGCAGAATCTGAGAATCCGGAAGAAAAGCTTCAGGAAAAGGTGGATGAATACACCAATAAATTTGCAAACCCTTACCGGGCAGCCCACCGCGGATATATCGATGAGGTAATCCTTCCGCGGGATACCCGAAAAAAATTGATCCGGGCCTTCAAAATGCTCGAAAATAAGGCAGATTCACTGCCAAGAAAGAAACATGGCAATATACCGTTGTAAACAGAATCAGAATGGATAAGAAAAGCAGAAATTTTTTAACTACCTATCTTAATAACGCATCACCCACAGGTTTCGAAACATCCGGACAGCAAATATGGCTGGATTATATGAAACCGTTTATTGATACACATCTTGTAGATACCTATGGAACCGTTGTGGGCGTGATCAACCCCGATGCTGAGCACCGCGTGGTGATTGAAGCCCATGCAGATGAGATTTCATGGTTTGTCAACTACATCAGTGATGACGGATATATCTATGTGCGACGGAACGGTGGTTCAGATCATATGATTGCCCCTTCCAAGCGGGTCAACATTCATACCGATAAGGGTATTGTAAAAGGCGTTTTTGGTTGGCCCGCCATCCACGTTCGAAATGCTGAAAATGAAGAGAAACCCAGTCTGAAGAATATTTTCGTGGACATTGGCTGCTCAAAAAAGGAAGAAGTGGAGAAAATGGGTGTCCATGTGGGGTCAGTAATGACGTTTGAGGATGAACTCATGGAATTAAATGACCGCTTTTTTGTCGGCCGGGCGCTGGATAACCGAATTGGCGGATTTATGATTGCCGAGGTGGCCCGTAAACTGCATCAGAAAAAGCATAAACTACCCTTTGGCCTCTATATCGTGAATGCTGTACAGGAAGAAATCGGACTTCGCGGCGCGCAGATGATCGCCGAACGTATCAAACCCGATGTTGCGATCGTGACGGATGTTTGCCATGAAACAACCTCACCAGCTTACAAAAAGATTGAACATGGCTTACAAAAGGCAGGGGAGGGGCCGGTTTTAACGTACGGACCAGCCGTTCAGAATAATTTATTGCGAAAAATCATTGATGTAGCGACAAAAAATAAGATACCTTTTCAGCGTGCAGCGGCTTCGCGCATGACAGGAACTGATACAGATGCGTTCGCTTATTCCAATTCCGGTGTAGCTTCTGCCCTGATTTCCTTACCACTGAAGTATATGCACACCACTGTTGAGATGGCTCATAAGGAAGATGTTAATCATGTTATTGAATTGATTTACAAGTTCTTAGTGGAACATGATCCCAAAACAGACTTTCGATACATGCGTTAAAATCGGCTAAAATCCTTACATAGCTGATTACCTGGCCCAATTTCGGCGTATTCACTTGAGCAATGTGTTTACCTTAGCATTGCTTTTAAGTTTAAACAACGTAAACATTTTTTGTATGGCGAGAGTAATCAGTAAGGCGAGTTTGATTGCTACTCTTCTTGTAGTAGTCATAGGATTAACAAGTGTTAACGCGCAAGATCGCGAGAAGCATGAATTGCATTCTATGATGATCTATAATTTTTTGAAATACATCCAATGGCCAGAGTCAGCAAATTCCGGTCAATTCGTTATCGGTGTCATGGGCGATGACGATGTGTACAATACGTTGAAAGCTTGGTATGGCGACAAGGAACGCATGGGGAAACTCTTGCAAGTCAGGAAGCTCTCATCTGCTTCTGAGGCGAAAGACTGTCAGTTAGTTTATATAGGCAGTGCGGCGAGTAATACGTTTGAATCGATCCACGAGGTCGTTTCCAACAATCCGACACTAATTATTACTGACAAAAATGGTCTGGGTGCTAAAGGAAGTGGTATTAACTTCAAGATTGTAAACAATCGACTGAAGTTTGAGCTGAATGAGAATGCCTTGAACGCATCAAAATTGAAAGTATCAAGTCAGCTGTCTGCAATGGCGATTGTGATTTAATTTACGAAGCTTGAAAGTACTTAAAGAGCCTGGCAGAAGGATGTCGGGCTCTTTTTTTTATCTTTAAATATGCCAGTATTTCAAGATCAACTCGGCAGAGCCGTAAATGTTGTTTCAAATCCACAGCGGATTGTATCGCTCGTTCCTTCACAAACCGAGCTGCTATTCGACCTCGGTCTGGGTGACCGGGTAGTTGGCAGAACACGTTTTTGTATTCACCCTAATGGAATAAAGAGCCTCACGTCTGTTGGCGGCACCAAGGACTTTTCATTGGAGCGAATTGAGGCCCTGAATCCTGATTTGATCATTGCAAATAAGGAAGAGAATGAGAGGTCAGGTATCCTTGAGCTTGAGAAAAGGCATCCTGTATGGGTGAGTGATGTTTCAAATCTTCAGGAAGCCCTTGAAATGATCATTTCTGTGGGCAAAATTACCGGAAAGACAAATCATGCCAGTCAAATGGCAAACCAGGTCTTCAATGCATTTGATTCCTTAAATTCACCCTTAACGGGAAATGTGCTTTATTTCATCTGGAAAGATCCATGGATGGTTGCAGGGAAGGGTACCTTTATTGATGATATGCTTCACAGACTGGGACTTCAAAATCAGGCGCCATCAGATCGCTATCCTGAGCTAACCACTCATATGCTTAATCAGCTAAATCCTGATCATATTTTTCTCTCTTCCGAACCATATCCGTTTAAGGAAAAGCATATTCCGGAACTGAGAGACATGTTTCCCCATGCAAAAATCCGGATTGTGAACGGAGAGTATTTTTCCTGGTATGGCAGCCGGCTCTTAAATGCACCTGCGTATTTTAAATCTTTATGAAATAATTGCCCCGGCTTTTTTCAGGTCATCCCAAAAACCGGGATATGACTTATTTACTACGGAAGGGTCTTCAATGCTAATCGGGAATTTCCATGCCAGCGGGGCGAATGCCATCGCCATTCGATGGTCATGATAGGTATGAAAGGATGACTCCGGTTTGGTTAAATTGCCTGGTTCAAGAATCCATTCCTCATTATTTCTGGTTTCTGTGAGCTTGCTGCCGATTTTCGCTAATTCCAGTTGCAGGGCAGCAATCCTGTCGGTCTCCTTGATTCTAAGGCTCTCCAGACCCAGCATCACACAGCGGATACCTTTTGCCGCACAGATTACCGCAATGGTCTGGGCTATATCCGGACAATCACTAAAATCAATTTCGGCAGAAGAATTGTGGGAAATTTGTCGAAGATGGGCTCCCTTTTCAGTGAAAACCGTTTCAACACCCAATTTCGACATCAGATCAGCCATTTTACGATCTCCCTGGATAGAATCGTCCGTAAGGTCCTCAAGAAAGACCTCGGTACCATCTCCCAGGGCAACTATGCTGTACCAGTAACTGGCTGCCGACCAGTCCCGCTCAATTGTTATGTCTGCCGAAAGGTAGGTTTGTGGTGGTATTTCAATACTATCTTCACCTTTCCAGAAGGTTCGCACACCGAATCGTTCCATGACTTTACGCGTCATTTCAATATACGGCCGGCTGCCGATCTTACCTTCGAGTGTAATGTTTAGTCCGCGAGGCAAAATAGGTGCAATCATCAAAAGGGCAGATATGTACTGGCTGCTGATGTCTCCCCGAACAGTGAGAGAATCAGTACGCTGCCCGCCGAATGCACCAATTTTGAGGGGAGGATAACCCTTTTTGCCTGAATACGAGATGTTCGCGCCTAGTTCACAGAGTGCATCTACCAGAATACCGATGGGGCGTTCCTGCATTCTGGGAGTTCCGGTGAGTGTTTTATCCAGTCCGAGTACCCCTGCATATGCCGTTAGAAAACGCATGGTAGTACCGGCATCCAGCACATCCCAAACCGGTTCATTTAATAAAAGAAGGCGGTGCATGGTCTGGGTGTCCCTGGCTTCACTCAGTCTTTCGAGGTTACCTTTATTTCCGCCTAACGCATTAATTATGAGTGCTCTGTTCGCCATGCTCTTGGAAGCTGGCAACGCAATGCTCACCAGATGCGATGATTTGTTGGCTTGAATTTGAATGGAATTATCATTTAGAAGCATCTCGGCAAAATTCTGAAAACAATGATAGGGGAAATTTGATTAAAATAATACACCTTAAAAGTGGAATGATTTCTGCATAAGTGATTTAAACGTCGGGAATATGAAAGATCTAAAGACCCTTGCTGTAACTCTTGGAATAGGTTCAGCCCTCGCATTCTTCATGACCAAGGATTCCACCAGGAAATCCCTGATCAGAACCGGAAAGAAATTGAAAACTGTTCTGCGTGCAGACCGCGCCTTCGGCGAAGATGACAATGATATGCGCTATATTTAAAGAGCGCGGTATCGATTGATAGCATCACGCATTTCTTCCTGAGTGATCGCAACATCCCATGTAGCGATTCCCGCTTCTTTCAAAAGACTTCCCCGAATCTCTTTGTTCTGATTCTTTTTGTCCTGTGAGGCAAGTTGAATTATCGCAGCAATGTCGGTTTCCCTGATAATAGCTTTACCATAAATACGTAGAATATACCCATTGATCTCATTACAGGATTCACCGTTTAACAACTGTTTTCCTTCCGCAATGAAGTTTTCAATCACCATTCCGGCGGCGATTGCCTCTCCATGAAGTAATGGATCTGCTCCGGCAAGGAAATGAGTTTCAATGGCATGGCCTACGGTATGTCCGTAGTTAAGAATTTTACGCAAGCCTTTTTCGAAAGGGTCTTTCATGACGACGGCCGACTTAATTTCGATCGAGTGACGTAAAAGTGAAGGTGAAATCACTGTATTCCAGTCTGAGGTTTTCAAAGAATTCCAGTTCTCAGTATCCTGAATGAGATGGTGTTTGATGATCTCGGCAAAACCCGACCTCAACTCACGTTCAGGTAATGTATTTAAAAATGTTTGGAAAATTATTACCTCGTCCGGGTCACGAAAGAGGCCGATGTGATTCTTAAATCCATGAAAATCAATACCTAATTTCCCGCCTATACTGGCGTCGACCTGAGACAGGAGGGTTGTGGGCATGTTGACGAATGAAATGCCGCGTTTATAGGTACTGGCACAAAATCCGCCCATATCACCGATCACGCCTCCCCCGAGGTTGATGAGCAAGCCCTTCCGGTCTACTTCAAAGTCGGTTAATTGTTGCCAGATATATGCGCATGTTTCCAGGTTTTTATTGGTTTCGCCACTCTGGATCTGAATTACCTGGTATTTGGGTAAATAGTTGGAAATCAGCGGCAGACAATGTTTCTCCGTATTTTCATCTACAAGAATCACCCACTTGCCGTCAGCGTATTTTTGTTTTAATTCAGTAAAAACAGGTTGGAGATCGGAAACAATAGAAAGATAATCAGGAAGCTGAGTCATTGGTTTCCTCATTTAAAATCCGTGTCTGTACTTTTAATGAATCCGCATGGATGAGCTTGTAGATTTCTTCGATCAGTTCACGATCCAATCCCTGGGCGCTTGCCCATTCGGGGCGCGTACGCATGATCTCATTCCATCGTTCCAGTTGAAAGACCATTACGTCATTTTCCTTTTTGTAGATACCGATTTCTTCAATGGCCTTCTGACGGGCCGCCAGTGTATCCACCAAATCATGATCAATGCTATTTATACGTTCACGGAGTTCTTCCAGCTTGCTGCGGAATAATTCATTGTCGGATGTAGCCCGGCGAACATGTAGATTCTGACGTATTTGTGCGAATGCTTCGGGGGTGACCTGCTGGGCGGCGTCACTCAGGGCCTTGTCGGGGTTCGGATGTACTTCGATCATCAATCCGTCATAATTCAGATCAAGTGCTTTCTGACTTAATGGAGCAATCTGGTCGCGACGGCCCCCGATATGACTCGGATCACAAATAAGCGGCAACTCGGGGAAATGACGTTTAAGTTCTACGGGTATCTGCCACAGCGGTTCATTGCGGTATCGCTGTTTACCAAAGGAGGAAAAACCGCGATGAATAGCACCAACCTTCTGAATATCTTGGTTCAGAAGACGTTCTATTGCCCCGATCCAGAGTGCCAGATCTGGATTAACCGGGTTCTTTACCAGAACCGGAATGGTAATGCCTTTCAGGGATTCAGCAATTTCCTGGACTGTGAATGGATTTACAGTAGACCTGGCACCAATCCACAGGATGTCTATATTGTGCTTAAGCGCTTGTTCGACGTGGCTGGGATTCGCGACTTCAATAGCGAATTTTACCCCCGTTTCCTTTTTTGCAAGTTCAAGCCAGGGAAGTGCAGCATGGCCGATCCCTTCAAATGAATTCGGCCTTGTCCTTGGTTTCCAGATCCCGGCCCTGATGATATTAATGCCCTGATTTTTAAGTGCGCGGGTCACATTTAATACCTGTTCTTCTGATTCCGCGCTGCACGGACCGGCAATGAAGAGGGGGTGACTATATTCTTTTATCCAGCTTTGATCCATATTTAGCATAACTTGGGATAACTGCCGAGCCATTTAATGATATCTGCATGTTTTTCCATAATCGGCTTAACATGACTGTCGTCAATATGACCGTCGAATTCAAGCAGAAACTGGTAATGAAAGGTCTTCCCCTTTTTTGCGGGGTAACTTTCGATTTTTGTGAGATTTATATTAGCCTGATGAAATTCCTGCAGGAATGTTGCCAGGCTGCCCGGTTCAGCAGAGATTTGCGCAAGAACCGTGGTCTTGTCTTCTCCGCTGCGGTCATTCTTGAAATCGTGACTGATGATCAGAAAGCGGGTGTAGTTATCACCGCTGTCCTCAATATTTTCAAAGAGCACAGGCAGATCATACATTTTAGCCGCAATATTTGCGCAAACCGCAGCAGATCCTTTTTCCTTCGATGCCAGTCGTGCTGCCGTGGAGGTGGATTCTACCGGAATCAATTCGACCTGGTCTGAGAAATAGTCATCCAGAAATCGACTGCATTGACGGAAAGCTATATCTTTCGAATAGATCTTCCTGATCTGACTGATCCGATCCTCCAGGGAGGCGAACGCAAGGTGAATTGGCATAGGAACTTCTGCCACTATATGAACCTCATTCTCACTCATGAGTTTAATAGACTCACTAACAATACCCTCCTGGTTGTTTTCTATCGGAATGATGCCAAACCTCGCCCGCTTTGTCACAACGGATTCAAATACCGATTGGATGGAGCGAAGCGGAATATAGTCACTGAGCGCTCCAAATCTGGCTTCAGCCGCCTGATGGGTAAAACTCCCTTCAGGGCCAAGATAGGCTACTTTTTCCGGCAGTTCAATATTTCTGGATACGGCGAAAATTTCCAGGTAGATCGCCTCGATCGCCTGCTGGGAAAGTCTCCCTGAACTGGATTTGGTCAACCTCTCAAGAATTGCCCGTTCACGCTCCGGCCGGTAAATAGCCGCATTGGAAGTCCGTTTTAACTGACCAATTTCCTTAACCAGTTCCATGCGCTCATTCAGCAAATTGAGTATCTGCTGATCTATGCGATCAATCTGCTTCCGGATATTATCTATGTTAATTGTGCCCATGACAAGGGTTAAAGATATTATATTAAACAAACAAATCTCCGTCTGTCTGAGTTAATTTATATCTTTGTGGCTCTAAATTTCACCTATGCAAAGCGCTTCGCACATATCATTTGACGATACCTCCATTGCTTTTGAAGCCAAATCCGATAAGGCGTTAAAGAAAGCAAATATGATGTTTACAGTGGTTAACAATCCACTGATAAACCAGGTTGCAACAGGTCTGGTTAAGGCATCCCTTGCTGTTGGGCTGCCAATAAAATCAATCATTAAACACACGGTTTTTGAACACTTTTGTGGTGGTGAAACCATTGAAGACAGTCAGGATACGATTGATGAACTGGCGGAATATCATATCGGTACCATACTTGACTACTCTGTCGAGGGTGGTGAGACGGAAAAAGGCTTCGACAAGACATGTGAAGAGATTCTGAAGACCATCGCATACGCAAAGACACATAAGGACATACCATTCTGTGTTTTTAAAACAACCGGTCTTGCAAGTACACCCCTTCTTCAGAAAATACAGGAGAAAAAGAAACTTTCTGATAAGGAAAAGGATGCTTTTCGAAGAGTTCGTGAACGCGTGGAGTCCATCTGCAGAGCCGGTTATGAAGCGGATGTGCCAATCCTTATTGATGCAGAAGAAACCTGGATACAGGAACCGATCGATGCCATGGCCTATGCAATGATGGCTGAATTCAATAAAAAGCGTGCGATTGTTTACAATACATATCAGATGTACCGCGTGGATATGCTTGACAATCTGCGCAAGGCTTTTCACTATGCGGCTATGAACAACTATTACCTGGGTGCCAAGCTTGTACGTGGAGCCTACATGGAAAAGGAGCGGGAACGGGCTGAAGATAAAGGCTATCCGTCACCGATTCATCCTACCAAGGAAGCAACCGACGACTGTTATAATAAGGGTCTTGCCTTCTGTATAGACAATAAACAGCGCGTTTCATTTTTGTCGGGCTCGCACAATGAATACAGCAACTATTACCTTACCGTATTGATGGAGAAACATAATGTGGCGCATAATGATCCGCGTGTCTGGTTTTCCCAGTTGTATGGTATGAGTGATAATATTTCCTTCAACCTGGCAAAAGCAGGCTACAACGTATGTAAGTACGTTCCCTACGGGCCGGTTAAATCGGTGATGCCGTATCTGTTCCGCCGTGCTGCGGAGAATACATCAGTTGCGGGACAGAGCAGCCGGGAATTATCCATGATCCGGCGTGAAATCGAGCGCCGAAAGCAGAATGGTGCCAGTTAGTGGAAGAAGCCCATCAGTTTATTTATCTTTGCATCCTCTTTTAAATCAGGACAGTTGACATGCCATTAAGCGAACAGGAAATAATAAGAAGACAGGCCAAGGAAGCCCTTGAGCAGGCGGGAATAAATCCATATCCTGCTGATGAATACGAAGTGAACGTTACCGCCCGTGATATTCTGGAGAATTATGAAAAACATAAACTCGATTATAAGAATATCTCGATCGCCGGCAGGATCATGAGTCGCCGGATCATGGGTTCAGCTTCGTTTGCTGAACTGCAGGACAGCACTGGGAAAATCCAGATTTATGTCCGTCGCGATGATATCTGCCCTGATGAGGATAAGACACTTTACAACACCGTTTTCAAGAAGCTGCTCGATATCGGGGACATTATTGGGATTAAAGGGTATGTTTTTACCACGCAAACCGGGGAAATCAGTATTCATGTAACCTCATTAACGGTACTGGCCAAGTCACTCCGCCCGCTGCCCGTCGTGAAGGAAACCGAAGATGAACATGGCAATGTTAAACGTCATCATGCTTTTACCGACCCCGAGCAGCGTTACCGTCAGCGTTATACTGATCTGATTGTAAATCCGCATGTCCGCGAAACATTCCGCCAGCGTACACAGCTTGTGAATTCAATGCGAGATTACCTGAACGGGAAGGGTTACCTTGAAGTTGAAACACCGGTACTACAGCCGCTTTATGGAGGCGCCGCTGCACGGCCTTTCAAAACGCATCACAATACGCTCGATATGACGTTGTATTTGCGTATTGCAAATGAGCTCTACCTGAAGAGACTCATTGTGGGAGGATTTGATGGTGTCTATGAGTTTTCGAAAGATTTCCGGAATGAAGGAATGTCGCGCTTCCATAATCCGGAATTCACGCAGGTGGAGCTTTATGTAGCCTACAAGGATTATGAATGGATGATGAATCTCGTTGAGGAGATGATCGAGAAAGTGGCGATCGATCTTCACGGGAATACACAGGTTCAGGTAGGTGAGCATGTGATTGATTTTAAGCGCCCCTGGAAACGTTATACGATGTTCGGGGCGATTGAACATTTTACCGGTATCGATATCAGTGAAATGGATGAAGCAGCCCTGAAAGAAACGGCCCGGCAGCTGCAGGTTCCGGTAGATGAAACCATGGGCAAAGGAAAGGTGATCGACGAGATCTTCGGTGAGAAATGTGAACCACATTTGATCCAACCAACCTTCATTACCGACTATCCGGTAGAAATGTCTCCCCTTGCTAAAAAACATCGCGAGAAGGAAGGACTTGTGGAGCGATTTGAGGCCATCGCCAACGGGAAAGAGATCTGCAATGCGTTTTCAGAGCTGAATGATCCGATAGATCAGCGAAAGCGATTTGAGGAACAGCTGGAATTGGGTAAACGCGGTGACGATGAAGCAATGACCCTCGATGAGGATTTTCTCCGTGCACTGGAATACGGAATGCCTCCAACGGCTGGTTTGGGTGTTGGGATTGATCGACTGTCGATGATCATGACCAATTCCCCTTCAATCCAGGATGTTATCTTTTTCCCGCAGATGAAGCCTGAGAAGAAGGAAGTGGTTCTTTCTGAGAGTGATTATGTTTCAATGGGAATTCCATCAGAACTGGTACCGGTAGTGCAAAAACTTGGATTACTCAAGAAGGAACAGATCAGGGATGCAAATCCGAACAAATTATTCAATGACGTTTGCGGAATGCGCAAAAAACTAAAGTTGAATGATGTAAAGAACCCATCCAAAGAAGAGGTTGAAGGATGGATCGCCGCTGCACACTAACGGTCATAGAATGTGCGGCTGCGATTTAATTTCAGATCCTGCAGAATAGATGATTTTACGCGGATCGTAAAGTTGTAACTCTGGTAGAAACCGAAAGGTGTCCAGTTGATATTCATTTCCCAGCAATGCAGGTCTCGGGCTATACCAATATTCGTTTGTGTGAACTGGCTCTGCTCAAAATCATACCCGGAATTGAATGTGATCTTCCATTTTTCTGTGAGTGCAAAATCTCCTGAAAAGCGGATGGATTGAATAATTTTGGCATCTTCAAAACCTCTCCTGGTATAACGCAGGTTATAATTGATCCGGAAAGTCCAGGGTATGGTAAAGTCGATATAATAATCCGGATTATTGATCAGGTAATCCTTTTCTGCATCTGAAATATTTGCCTCCATTATCCTTTCCCGCGTGTCTTCATCTTTGTCCCTCGCTTTTGGGTTCAGGTTTGTACTTAGTGCCAGGGTGGCATTTGTAAGCTGACCAATGCCATTGCCATTATTCCATGCATATTCGTTGACCCTTCGCTGATAAACGATTTGTTCATCCCGGCTGTTGTAGCCAATGCTGTCAAGCCGGTAAACATAGGGGTCTATGGCTCCGCTCAGATTGATGTTAAGTTTACCTTTGAAAATAGTGGTATTGGCCCTCCATGAAATATTGGCAAGATTGAAGGAGTCGGCTACGAAATTATATCCGGTATTGAAACCGAAGTTATTCAGGATCGGAACTTTCCTTGGGATATCCGAGGTATCCTTCTTTGTTTTTACCTTGGCCTCCAGGGTGTTGCTTAATGAAAGGGATACGGATCCGATCTCTCCCGAAGAAGGGGCCCCGTAGAGATAGCCCTGATAGCGAGATTGTACAAGTTCGCGGCCATCTTCGGTCGTAAGGCGCTGGTAATAGTCATAATTTTCTGCCCCGAAATCAGGCTGGTAGTTGACCGACACCGAGGGGTTCATCACATGGCGGATGGCTTGAACCGACCCCTTTTTAAATTTCACCGTTCCATACAACCGGGTGGCAAAGGATATGCCCGCGTTATAGTTATATACCCGGTTAAAGCCAGGTATCGTATCGGTAATGATAGCCCTGTTCGGATTATTTGGATCAATTCCCCAATTCAGTTTATCGAAATACCAGCGTTCCTCATAGTTGATCGAAGGACTGGCAGTAAAATGTTTCAGAAAACGGAAGGAGGTGGAAAGCGGGATCTGGTGACGGAATCCCTTGTTGGAGTTCTTGAAAAACGTGCTCATGTTCTCCACCGTAAAGGGTGCGATACTATCGATGGTGGGATCGCTGCCAATTCTGCCGAGATTATTGGTCAGGTTGTTAGATCCTACCAGTGAATAACGCAAGGTGATCTTGTCTGTCCATGAGTTTCCGCCGGTCTTTCCGCGGAATGGATAAATATTGCTCATGTTGAACGTGAGTGAAGGGAGGAGGAGATCTACCTGCCCGCCCCCGATTTCCCTGGGTGCCACATCCTGGTTGTGTCTGGCAGAAATCGCAAGACTGAAGGGTGTGCCCTGGAAAGTCTTGCTGAATGACACATTGGATGACAGCTTTCGTGTTGTATTGTCAATGGCGCTATTACTTGCCCCTGAAGGGTCGATGCTGTTTACACCTAAATAGTTATTCTGGTTATATGATGCGGTTGCAGCATTCACTGATGCCGAGAATCGGCTGGTTCCCTTTGATTGCGGACTGTGGGACCAGGTGAGACGAAAATCGTTCTGTACTGAATTGTCCTCAATATTATCAGAGACGCGAAGCTTAGTGAATGCAAAGTTAAAGCTACCGTTATACTTGTATCGCTTCCGATAGTTTGAATTGGCATTCAGGGCATAGCCTCCTTTACTGTAGATAGATCCTGTGAGGGTAAGCTTGATGTATTCGCTGATATCAAAAAAGTAACCCCCGTTCTCAAGTTTGAACCCGCGTCTTCGTTCTTCACCAAAGGAGGGGACAAGAATCCCTGAGCTGGCTTCCTGCTGGTCCGGGAACATTCCGAAGGGAAATCCCAGCGGTGTAGGAACGTCGTTAATTTCCAGGTTAAACGGGCCGCTTACCACTTTGTCCTTCGGTATGGCCTTGGTGCGCTTGGACCTGATCTGGTAATGCGGATGTGCCAGGTTACAGGTTGTATACGTGTTATTAATACTGAAGAGCTCGTCTTTAGAGTTTTTATAGACCGTTTCACCGTGGAGGAATCCCTCCCCCTGCTGGGTGACCACTTCAGTAATACGGGCACGGCCGGTTTTAAAATTATAGGTGATCTCCTTTGTTTCGTACAGTTCGGTACCATTTTTGAAGATAGGATAACCGATACGCTGGCCGGTTGAGTCCAGTCTGCCAAAGGCAGTGAGTGTATTCAGGTTGTAATCGATGATGATGCGGTCTGCCTCCAGTTCAATTGTTCCGTAGGTAATCTTTGCATTTCCATAAAGTTTGATCACTTTTGAATCGACGGATAAATTGATGGAATCCCGAGCGGAATAGTCGATCGTTGTTTCGATATCACTTCTGGGGGCCTGAACCACCAGAGAATCGTTATTAACCGTATCAGCAACAATTACCCTGTTAGGATCGTTTTGTCTCAGGGAATCAAGTTGTTGACGGCCAAGGGTATTTTCCGGCGTACGAACCCTGTTTTCAGGATTCTGGGCTACAACAGTTTGAACCGAAGCGCAAAAAATGAAGAAGATTAAAAAACATCTCACAACCATAGTGGAAAGTTCCAAATTCAAAGGGGCGCTTTTCTCTTTTAAGGAAAAATTTACATTTTTGCTTAAAGTTATGGACATAACTTTTATGAAGCGAAATATCGTAAAGAATACCACCATTATTTTCCTTCTTCTAGCAATTTTCTTGCTAACTTCTTCAAATACCCGTCAAAGTTCGGAATTCAAAGTTAAGAAAGTGGTAATTGATGCGGGTCACGGCGGAAAAGATCCCGGAACGCATGGTAAATTTAGTAAAGAAAAAAACATCACACTGAAGGTAGCCACCAAGGTTGGGGAGTATGTTAAGGAATATCTGCCCGACGTGGAAGTGATTTACACACGTGATAATGATACCTTCGTCGAACTAGAGGAACGAGCATCAATGGCAAATAAGAAGGATGCTGATGTGTTTATCTCCATCCATGCCAATGCACTTCCAAGTAAACCCGGCATCTATGGCACTGAGACCTATGTTATGGGACTTCATAAATCGGAAGGGAATTTTGAAGTCGCCAAGCGGGAGAACTCAGTAATTCTGTATGAAGAGGGGTATGAAGAAAAATATGAAGGCTTTGATCCGAATTCACCGGAGTCGGTGATCCTTTTTTCGCTGACACAAAGTGCCTATATCGAAAATAGTCTCAATCTTGCATCACGGGTCGAGGAGCAGTTTGGAAAACGTGCGGGGAGATACAGCAGAGGAGTAAAACAGGCAGGATTTTGGGTGTTATGGCGTACCACGATGCCAAGTATATTAATAGAAATTGGTTATCTTACAAACGAGAAGGAGGAGAAGGAATTAAATGACCCGTCTACCCAGGCGAATATTGCATCGGGAATATTCAGGGCATTTCGGGATTATAAAAACGAGATAGAAGCTTTAAACTAATATTTGTGCGAATATCGAAAGAATTTAAAGTTGGTTTATTTATGCTGATCGGGGGCGTAATCCTCTATTTTGGATTTAATTACCTGAAAGGAATGGATTTCTTCAGCACCAACACAAAGTATTACGCGGTATATGACAATATTAATGGGCTGAATGTCTCGAACCCCGTTTTCATCAGTGGTTTTGCAGTTGGCAGGGTAAGCAAGATCAGTCTTTTACAGGGTAGAAATAATAAGGTACTTGTTGAACTTGATATCAAGGGTGATGTAACCCTTGGAGATTCTGCTACGGCAACACTGAACAGTGATTTTCTGGGTAATAAATCAATACTCATTTCGATAGGGGATATCCGGCGTCCGATGGAAGACGGAGATACATTGATAGCGGTATTGGATAAGGGCATTGCCGAGTTACTTGCCGAAAGTGCACAGCCGGTTGCAAACAACCTCGAATCTACCATCAAAAAGATCAACGCTATTCTTGATAACCTTTCAGGAAATAGCGGAAAGATTAATCAGATCATTGATCGCCTGGATAAAACAGCGATATTACTCAACGCGACCATTGCTGAGACCAAACAAAATCTAAATACCATTACAGGTACGTTTAACAGCGTTGGAGGGAAGCTGGAGACAACGCTTGATAATGCCCAGCCGACGCTGGAAAATCTCAATGTCTTTACAGATTCTTTAAAAAATCTCGAGATCAATAAAACACTTACCCAGGCAAATAAGGCGCTTGATAATCTCAATGAGGCCATTGTCAAATTCACGGAATCACAGGGAACATTGGGTAAATTGATCAACGATGATTCGCTTTATGTGAACCTGAATAAGGCAGCCGAAAGTCTTGATGCTTTGCTTCAGCATCTGAATGATAATCCTAAACATTTCCTGGCGCCTCTGGGAAAGAGCAGTGATAAAATTGAGCGGGATCGGCGGAAGGAAGAAAAGAAAGCTGCCAAAGAAGCGGCCCGGCAGGATTAACTGAAAATTACAGCATAGGATACATGGATTTAGCCTTCAATAAAAACGAAGACGAACTGAAACAACTGCTTTATAAAGTGCGTGTTGAACACCAGCGTGTTTATAAAGGAGGAGGGGATAAAAAGATTGAGGCCCAGCATAAGAAAGGTAAGCTCACCGCCCGCGAACGCATCGCGTACCTTCTCGACAAAGGCAGCGATACACTTGAAATTGGTGCACTTGCCGGAGATGGCATGTATGAAGATGTGGGGGGATGTCCGGGCGGAGGAGTGGTTACCGTTATCGGAAGAATTCATGGAAAACAGTGTATGGTGGTTGCCAATGATGCCACTGTAAAGGCCGGTGCGTGGTTTCCCATTACCGCCAAGAAAAACCTTCGGGCACAGGAAATTGCCATAGAAAACAGACTGCCGGTTATCTATCTGGTAGACAGTGCGGGTGTATTCCTCCCGATGCAAAATGAGATCTTTCCGGATAAGGAGCACTTTGGCAGACAATTCCGCAACAACGCGAAAATGTCATCTATGGGGATCGTTCAAATTGCCGCCATCATGGGGAGCTGTGTTGCTGGCGGAGCCTATCTTCCCATTATGTCGGATGAAGCAATGATCGTGGATAAAACAGGATCGATATACCTGGCAGGACCATACCTGGTAAAAGCAGCAATCGGGGAAGATGTGGACAGTGAGACACTGGGCGGGGCGTCTACGCACTGTGAGATCTCGGGCGTGACGGATAATAAATTTGAGAACGACCAGTCTTGTCTTGATTATATTCGTTCCATTTTTGAGAAAATCGGTAAGTCTGAAGAAGCCGGCTTCGATCGGGCTGAGCCAAAAGAACCTTCATTAAATGCGGAGGAAATATATGGCTTATTTCCGGTAGATCGCGTCAAGCCGTATGATATGAAAGATATTATCCGCCGGCTGGTGGATAATTCTGAATTTGACGAATACAAGGCCCTTTATGGTAAAACCATTGTTTGCGGATATGCACGAATCGACGGCTGGTCTGTGGGCATCGTTGCAAATCAGCGAAAAGTTGTAAAGACCCGGAAAGGTGAAATGCAGATGGGGGGAGTAATTTATTCGGATAGTGCCGACAAAGCTGCCCGGTTTATCATGAATTGTAATCAGCGTAAAATCCCTCTTGTGTTTTTACAGGATGTGAGTGGCTTTATGGTCGGAAGCAAGGCCGAGCAGGGGGGAATTATAAAGGACGGTGCAAAAATGGTCAATGCGATGGCTAATTCTACTGTTCCCAAGTTTACGTTTGTTCTCGGCAATTCGTACGGCGCCGGCAATTATGCAATGTGCGGCAAAGCATATGATCCCCGATTGATATATGCCTGGCCAACTGCCCAGATGGCGGTTATGAGTGGTGCTTCGGCAGCCAAAACCCTGCTTCAAATCAAAGTTTCTGCACTGAAAAGCAAGGGTAAGGAGATATCCAGGGAAGAAGAGGATAAGTTGTTAAAAGAGATTACTGATAAATACAATGAGGAATTGAGTCCGTACTATGCCGCTGCCCGACTTTGGGTGGATGGAATAATTGATCCACTGGAAACGCGAAAGGTTATTTCCATGGGTATTGAAGCGGCGAATCATGCGCCGGTCGAAAAATTTAATGTAGGAGTTATTCAAACCTAACGACCCCGAAAGAAGGGTATATGAAAGAAACAGAACTAAAAGCACTCGTATCACTGCTGGATGATGAGGACAACCAGGTGATATCGCATGTTGAACAAAAAATAATTTCTTTAGGAGAGGCGATAATTCCGTACCTGGAATCGGCCTGGGAAGAATCCCTGGACCCTACCCTTCAGATCCGGATAGAGGATCTAATTCACACATTGCAATATGAGCAGCTAAGGTCCCGGTTGAATAAATGGAGTGAAGATGAAAATCCGGATTTGCTGGAAGGAATGTGGCTCGTAGCTACCTATCAGTACCCCGATCTCGAACTCAATAAATTACGCCAGGAACTGGAGCAACTGTATTACGAAGCCTGGTTGGAATTTAAACCTGATGCCCACCCCTTTGACCAGGTGAAAATTCTCAACGGGGTTATTTACAGCAAGTTGCGGTTTGGTGCCAACACCAAGAATTTTCACTCTCCCGGCAATTCAATGATCAACGTGGTATTGCAGACCCGTAAAGGAAACCCAATTTCACTTTGTGTTATTTATATGTTGATTGCTCAGCGCTTGAAAATGCCAGTGTTTGGTGTGAACCTGCCTAATCTCTTCATTCTTACCTACAAGGATGAGTCTCATAAGCAGTTTTATATCAATGCCTTTAATCGCGGACTTATCTTTTCCAGGGAGGATATTGACAATTATATCGGTGAGTTGAGGCTTACTCCACAGGAAACCTATTATCAGCCCTGCAGTACGATGGATATTGTTAAACGTTCTTTCCGGAATCTCATTAATTCCTTTGAGAAAATTGGCGACCACGCCAAGGCAGAAGAGGTAAAGACACTTTTGAAAACCATCTCAAGTCCGGGGGAATAAGGAAATAAATTCCTGTAAGAAAAAAGATTCCTGCCGGTATTATCACAGGAAATTCCCGCATGAACTGGTATGCGAAGAATAAAGCCAACAGGATAACCTGGTAATGCCATTTATCCTGTTGCAATCTCCATTGCATGAGAAGACATTGAAGCATCAATATCATTGGAATTATTAGCCATTCTTCAGGAAAGGTAATATCCGAGATAAGGAATGAAATTTGAAAAACTAAATAGAGTAGTGCGAATCGAGCCTGATGTTCCAGAATCCTGATAGGGTTATTATGCAATATTGAAACACAAATTATGAAGAGCAGTATTATTTTCAGGAGATCTGCTGAATCGTGTTGCTGGCTCAGGATATTGAGGGACTCTGTATCCAGATTTATGCCGACGGGTAATATGGACGAAATATTGCCGACCGTCGACCTGATAAATTCCCTGTTCATTTTTGCCGTTCCTGAATAGTCATGAACAATTTCCAGTACGAATTGACGGTTCTCCTTTACAATATTTAAAGATCGGGATTCCTTGTTTGTAATAAATAGCTGGAATCCCCTGAACTGCCGTTTATCACTTTCATATATTCGGTTCAGCAGCTCCCATTGATCCGGAGGGTCGGGTCTGGCAATGACCTTTTTTCCATTTGAGAGAACCGGTAGCTCGATGGTTTTAAACGCACTTCCTTGTACAGCATAATTCTGGAAATAAAGTACAGGTTTTTCTATTCTCGTGGGCAGCCAGCTCCTGTCTCCCAATCGAACATCAATTACCCTTGGTGTGCGTGTCAAAAGAGCCAAAACGGAGTCTGCATAAGACTGAAGAGAATCCAGATCATAGCCAATAAGTTTCCAGTGATGTTTGGGGAAAACGGGTCGCGGGTTATTTGAAAACTCGAAATTACCATGGGAAATAAACCATAGTACGCCGGATGTTCTTAACGCTCTCCGGGTAAGGTATTTTCTTACAGGTTGTGGAATATCCTTTGATTCAATTTGTATGTGAGCATATCCTGTTTGGGATATCAGGCCGTAAACATCACTTTTCTCCTTTATTATGTTACCCAGATCCCTTTCAAGTTTATGAACGAATGCTGTCATCTCACTGTATGTTTGCTCATTCCTGAAAAATAAATGTACGTCCATCGTATTCATTCCCGGGCCTTGTAATAGAAAGACCGATTTCTGCTTTTCTTCATTTTCAAACGAAATTTGAATGAACAAAATCAATGTGATCGCCAGCAAAGCAACTCCGGCAAGGGTGACTACTTTTATCGGAGGATACTGGTTGTCGGATTCATGATTTGATGGATCATTCTGGTCAACAAATAATTTACAGAGAAAAGAGGCCAGAGGAATTAGAAGCAAAAGCACACAGGCGATATTGCTAAATAATATTATCAGAATTATTACAGCAATCCCGGACAGAATTAAACTATAAACAGAGCGAAGACTTCCAAAATAAATGCCCGGTAAACATCCCGCAAGGCACAATGCATTTAAAAGCAATGTGTGATCAGTAATTTCATCAATGGAATTGAGGATACACACGGAAATCCCGCAGAGCACGCCATAGCACATAATTTTCTGATATTTAATTCCGTGTTTTCGGATTACATCGGAAAGGAAAAACATCAGGTTTAACACGAGAAGATCAGCGAAAAAAGGAAGTTGATGGGCTTTGAATTCAATAGTGTCATTTCGTATTTTAATTTGATCCGATAGGTTGTTGAATTTATCCCAACCTGATAAGAAATTATGATTCTGGCCGATCCCATAATATTTAATATCCAGTTTTATTGCCGGAAGAGTATTCCAGTGAAACATGATGGGTTGGCCTGACCTGATCCCTTCAACTATTTGGCCTGTGTCATAGCCTGCCGGGCCAATCCAGGTTTTTACATGTGTTTTCTCAGAAGGAAGAGCTTTGAAATTACCCATCCTGATGGGTGTCAAATCTGAATTCTTGGCAAGTTTTATTTTCTCAATGACGGGTCTGAATCGCTTCTGAATTTGCGCGGATCCTATCTTTTCGGGCAAGCCGGACCAATTCAACCCATTGATTTGGGGAAGCTGTAACAGGTAGTTTTGTAATTCCTCTCTTAGCTTATCATCCTGCATGAAGACCGGACCAAGTATCAAAGAAATACGACTGCTTTTGTTTTCAGTATATTTCGGCTGACCAAAGTGCAGCCCTTTGGGCAGCATCTCTCTCTTTACTTCCAGTTCACGTTCAATATCAGCCATGACCGACTCCACCATGGCATTGTTTTTCAACGTTAAATTTATAGATCCGCCACTGCTGCGTGTAACTGAACTGATCTTACTGATCCCGTTTATGGAAGCCATGATGTTTTCGATCAATCGTGTTGCGCACTTTTCCGTTTCCGCCGGAGTAAGTGTGCCGGTGAGCTGAAAAGTCATTTCAATGGTTTTGGTCTTATCCCTCCTCCCGTACCGGATATCCGCCGTACTAAGCAGACTGACAGACATAATGAATGCTATGAACAGTGCCAGAGACCTCAAATTTTTTGCGAACGTCCGTGGCGGTGCTATTCTTTGATAGAAAATCATGAAACGACTTTTGATCATCTGGTTGATTTTAGCAGGCTGTTCGGCAACGGAACATGACAATTATGATATTGGTAAGGGGTGGACTGATCAGCCCATGAAGGTTAAAACCATGACGGCCAGCCGCAAGCCTATGCACAGAAAAATATTGGGGGAAGGGACGATTGAAATGTTGGATACCTGGGATCTTCATATCGATGTTCCGGGAATTATCCGTAAAATTCATGTTTCCAACGGAGCATATGTGAACAGGGGTGATACGCTCCTTGAGCTTGTGAATGACGAGGAGAAATTTGCACTTTCTGAGGCTGTTGTCAGGTATAACGGGAGTGCCTATGCTTTTGAAAGTATGCGGATGGGTTTTGAAAATGCGACAGACACCATTCAGCAGGCCATCCGATATTCCAGTGGAATTGCGACTGCTGAAATCATTCTTGAACAAGCCCGCCATCGACTTTCGAAAAAAATTCTGGTCGCAGGTATTACGGGTGTCCTTACAGGGTTTAATCTTAGCCCCGGACAGTACATATCTCCGGGGACAATTCTTGGGTCCATTCATGCACCTGAATCCGCGATGTTGAATATGCCGTTGCTGGAAGTAGATCTTCCACTCCTGAAAAATGGGATTACAGCATCCGGTACTGCTTATTCGGGAATATTTATCGAAGCGATTTATTCCGGTCACGAGCCAAGAGTTGATGAATCGGGAATTTTTCAGACCTACTGGAAAGTAAAAAAAAGTGCCGGATTATACCCCGGTATGCACGCCGAAATGGAGGTAAATGTGCCTGTTGGTGAAGCGGTCGTACTTCCGGCGGAAGCCATCGTTGACCGCGGGGGAGAGCCGGTTGTTTTTGTTGTCAATAATGACACCGCACGCTGGAGGGGGATTTCTACAGGGTGGATTCTGAATGATATGATCGAGATCAGCGACGGTATTTTTGCAGGTGACACCGTTATTATCTCCAATCAATTTGAGATAAATGACGGAATTGCTGTCACGCCATTCTGATTTTTTTCTTGCCGGAAAATAGTTGTCCGCAACGGTTCCTTACTTGGTGGAAGAATAAAAAATCACAGCTAATGAAAATACTCATCTTGATCCTTGCTTTATCCTTAATGGGATTAACCATGAATCATGGGCAGCAACGGGAAATTCGAATGTGTGAAGGCAGTGGTATTCATTGCATGAATATCGAAATGCTGGATATGACGCTTGAGCTTGTCAAGGCAAAGGGGAAGCCTGAGATCACAATCAGGGAAAATTAATTTTTAACCAAAATAATTACCAATGAAAAAGTTAACAACCGGATTATTGGTCATAGCGATTATGGCCATTTCATGGAAACAAACTGTTGCCCAGGACGCATCTACAGTGCAGGAGGTATGTCTTGGCACGGGTGTACATTGCGCAACACTCAATTACGGGACAATAAAAATGACCTTTGTTAAAAGCAAAAATGCACCCGGCATCAGGATAAAGGAGGTTAAGGAAGTCAAATCTGAAAAGTAAATGAAACGACATTTCAGAAACACTGTACTCATCATGGTTCTTGCTTCTTTTCTGAATGTGCAGGCGGCTGATGAGGATGAGACTGAATTCTGCCCTGGAAGGGGAGAAAGGTGTGCTTATGTGAAGGTTCTGGGGATCAAGATTTGGTCCAAAAAGGAGAAGGACGGACCTGGCATTCTTATTAAAAGCGAAAAATAATCACATACACAGGCCTTTAGGGGCCTGTTATTTAGAGAACTATGAAAAATCGAATATTTGTTTTACTCACTGTGGTCCCTTTATTATTGTTGCTGTTCATTTTTGGCATGCATCAGAAAACTCTTGAAACTCCGAAGAATTCGGATCACGGGACGCGAAACATGAAGGCCTATCTTAAGAAGAAGGACACCTTTGTTTATCCGGGCAGCAGTGTTGATGGTTGGCAGGAATTTGATGGCAGATTATTTATACTCGATCAGGCCGCACAGCAATTTTTTATTATTAACTATCACGGCCAAATGCTGGATACACTGGGCGTAAAGGGCGAAGCTCCCTGGGAACATCAGCAGGTAAGGCGTTTCAGTGTAGGCCCCCGGGGTGTTTTTACAGTTGACAACAGCCTGATGTCGGTGAAACAGACCGACATGGATAATGAACCTGTGTTTTATGATAAGCTCAACGAGCCATTTTGGGATGGTGTATTTCTGAAAGATCAGAAATTTCTGCTGCTGAATGATGAATCTGAAGCATTTGGTTTCTATACATGGGATTCCCGATTGAATGAACGGAGCGCTACAACCCGTTTTGATAGCCTGCCCGGCATTGATCCTTCAAAGAATCTGAACATTGCCTATGAGGGTGAAATGGTTCAGGGCAGGGATAGGCACTTTTATGTTTGCAACAGGGCAGGTATGTACCTGGTAATATCTTCTGATGGCAGGATCGATCATGTAGGAAAAACTATTGATGAAACACCTGCACCCCGGATTGTGGAACGGAGAATGAATAACATGGTCGTTTTTGAAAGACAACCGGATGAATATGTTAACTATTCAGCTACCACAGATGATGAGCACCTCTATATTCTATCAACGGTTGCTTTTCAAGAAACTAATAATTTATCGATAGACGTCTATGATAGTGAGGAAGGCTACAGGTATAGTATGGAAGTGCCGAATCATCATAATAATTACCCGATAAGTATATTGAAGGGCAAAAATCTCTTTTGGGTTCTTTATGAAGATTTATATATCTCCTCGTTTGAGATCATATTTCCCGCCTCATGAAAAGAATCCGTTTTGATGAAATTGCGGCACTCATTCTGCTCGTTGTTTTTACATATTCTGCAGGCTTAAAATTATTTGATATTCAAGACTTTCAGGTGAAGCTCCTCCGGGTCAACTATCTTCCGGTGTCACTAATCATACCTGTTAGTGTGGCCATACCGTTTATGGAACTGACTTCTGTAGTGCTTTATCTGGATGAACGTTCGAGGAGGCTAGCTGCAATGCTCATGTATCCCCTAATGGTCATCTTCACAGGTCACCTCTTAATCTTGCATAAACTCAGTCCGGGAACTCCATGTTCGTGCGGAGGGATTTTTGAATCCTTATCCTTTAAAAGTCATTTGCTGATTAACTTTATTCTGATATTGTGCGCGGCCGTTGTGCTCGCAAGAAAAGTGGCCCGAAACTGATGGAAAGTTTAATCAGGGTCATGCTGGAAAACAGAAAATCCATCCTGATAATTTTTGTTGTTTTATTTATAAGTGGTGTGCTTGGGTATCCTCACCTCCGGTTTACTCTTCTTCCCGAATTAGAAGATAGGTTTCTTGAAATAGAAATTACTGCTGATGAGATGCCTGAAGATAAGGTTGAGGACAACCTTTTACAGCCCATTCGGCAGGCGGTTACAATCATCCCTGGAGTTGAAGATGTTTATTCATCTCAATCAGGTAGCGGAGCTGTGGTTCGTATTGAGGTGGGTCATGGAGTTAATATTGCTGATATCCAATATCTCTCTCAAAATGTATTGAATAAAGTTATTTCGACCATTCCGAATTACGAACATAAACTTCTTGTTAAACGATCCACAGATCATCGGTTGCCGCTTGCAACGCTGCACGTTTCAGGAAATTCGATAGAAACTATTTCAAGAGTTTCTGAATCATTCATCAAATCCCGCCTGGAACAGATAGATGGAGTTGGATTTATTGAATTGGGTGGTTTGCAAAAAACCCGGTTTGTCATTGTGCCAGATCAAAACAAGCTCTCCATGATGGACCTGCAGATTCATCAGTTTGCCGAATTTCTCCGATCAAATCAGACAACTGCTATTGAATTGAAAAACTCGGCAAAATTTATACTATCCTCGAATTCCGACCTCCGTGAAATACTAAATAGAAAGGTGAAAGGTAAATTTCGCGTAGGAGACCTGTGCAGAGTTCAGCAGGAAGATTATTTTCCGCGGGGCAAGGCTTTTCTGGGATTTTCCCCTTCTGTTTCCATTGATATTTACGCCAGATCAGGATACTCCATACAAAAAACATCCCACGACGTTGAGAACTTTATATCCGCATTCAACAGGAAAGAAAGTGATATTAAAATTCATTTAACTTCAAACCGTTCTTCTGTAATCAGGCAGACTTCCCATTTGCTGATCAAAGCTGTGGTCGTAGCCATTCTAGGATGCATTTTCGTAGTGCTTGTACTTACCGGCGATCTGAAACGTACTTTATTTATTTCTCTCAGTATTCCCTTAACCTTGTTTCCGGTAATTGCAATTTATGCCTTGTTTAAGATTCAAATCCACATTTTCATATTGGGCGGTGCAGTATTGGGAATGGGACTGATAATTGATAATGCAATTATTGTAATTGATGAGTTAACACTTTCCAATAGCTGCGGTGAAACCAGTAAGGATCGTATTGTGAAAGCTTTAAAGTCAATTGTGATGCCTTTGGCGATGGCCACAATTACCACGATTATCTCTTTTATTCCTGTACTCTACCTTCACCCCATATCATACCTGCTTTTTCATGAGCAAGCACTAACACTTTATGCATTGCTGATTTCTTCACTCGTTGTAGCCTTGGTAGTGCTTCCAATTTTTTATCTAATTGCCCCGGGGATGAGAAAAACAAATTCTTCTGCAGGACTGATCAGTGGCCATGTTCATGCAAAAATTTTTAAAATGATTTCCGACAAACCAGAACTCATCACAGCGCTTCATTTAGTTACCGCTTTACTTGCAGTCTGGTTCTTTTCAAAAATGGAGGTAAAGGTCATTCCTTCATTATCATATCAGGAATGGGATTATAAGATACCCTCCTTCATTACTGAGAAAACATTCAGAAAAGTGTTATCCGGAGCGGTACTTGAAAGTGGTCCTGATTGCATCATTACAGGAGCCTTCAATAACGGATTGAATCCTAATCAAACTTCATACATTAAATTAAAATATCCGGTAAGCCGGATACAGCCAGATACAGCATTGTTTCCAAATAAATTTGTGTTTACCCCTTCAGCAAACGCGATCACGTGGCTTTTCCCAAATTCGCTGCAGGCCTATGCATTCCGCGCATACCGCAATGAGGATCTTCCTTATGTAGCTCAACTAAATATTACCGGGAGCAGGGCAGATACCGTTTTGCGCCTTTCACCACGATGGGAAAGAGTGGTAAGGTCTGGCCAATCCTTATCATCCCTTTTTGAAAAGAGCGCGCCTGTTCAAATAACTGATCAGATCATGTTAAAGGCATCGGATTCAGATCTGACATTCAGAACCGGGCGTCAAAGGTTGTCCATTCAAAGAATCGCGACGGTTCTTCCCGAAATACGCGGTGAACGAGTATATCGTGATGAAAGGGGTGAATTTTTTCTTGTGGAGGGAAACCTGAAGCGTGATAGTGTTTTGAGTAAACTGAGGGAACGTGGATTTTATGTGTTTGATCCGGAGGAACGAATACGCGCCGACTTCAGGAATACAGGCGTTATGGCGATCTGCGGAACCATACTTATAATTTACATTTTATTGATGTTCCAGTATCAGTCATTTACATGGCCCCTGATAATCCTGTTTTCACTACCCGTTAGTATCAGCGGAAGCCTCATTGCTCTCTATCTTACAGGTGAGGGGTTGAACATGATATCTTCAGTGGGTATGGTGGTGGGACTCGGTATATCCGTAAATGATGCAATCCTCAAGGTTGATACATTCAGAAAATATATCCGACAGGGTTTGGCGGTAAATGAAGCCATGAGATTAACGAGTAGTAGGAGAATCCGGCCGATTCTTATCACTTCCTACACGACGGTATTTGCCTGCTTGCCAATGTATTTTTTCAAAGGAATTGGCAATGAAATTCAGGGCTCAATGGGAATAGCAATTATGGGTGGAGTAGTAGCATCGACGATGGCCGCTATTTTTTTTATTCCGGTTCTTTTAATCTGGGTACAGCGGTTATCGAATCATACAACCGATTGCCCGGGTATTGGGATGCGCCGGGGGTTTGTTGGCGAGTAGGGTTTTTATATTGTCTGTAAGATATGCTTCTTTCACATCACTTTCAACCTGTGGATTATTATCAATCTTACCCTGATAGTATATCGAGTATCCTTTCGGTATTGTTTTTAAAATAACTGCTGTCGGGCTTTTTTCAACCCCCAGCATATTTTTCAGTTCATGCGTTTTATCAGCCAGATAGGGGACGCCAAGATCCCAGGAGGCAGCAATATTCTTCATTGCGGATGGCGATTCGTTGCTGTCCAGATGGGCGTTAACGAGAAGAAACAAAATATCCCTGGACTGATACGTGGTGATGAGTTTCTTAAACCGATCAATGTAGTAGCTGGAATACGGACAATCATTGCTTACAAATAGCAACACAATTCCTTTCTTATTATCGACACCTGAAAGGATGAATTTCTCTCCTGTTGTGACATCGACCAGGTTAAAATCAATAATATCCGGTTCCTGTGTGAATCCTGAAAACGGGAAAGTTAGGGATAGGAATGTGATAACGGCCCAATTTCGAATATTCATAACTTAAATATTATAAACCATAATGTAGTCGCTTCCCTGTTCACTCTGAAGTAAATAACGGGCTTCCTCACCATTTTTATCAATAACACCCAGTAGTTTTTTCCAAGGAAATTCACCCTGAGGGTACAGATGGATCTCATTTCTGAAGTTAAGCCCTTTTTTACTGTAAACTTTATAAAGGGCCTCTTTTGCACACCAGAAGATACACAAAGCTTCCTGATTCAAATTCATGCAAAGTTCAAGTTCGCGCTCATCCAAAAAGCGTGGGGCAATTTTTTGAAGTTTTTCTTTTGGCTGCTCAAGATCAATGCCCACATCCATTGACGGATCTGCAACGACGGCAACATACGGGAAAGAATGCGAAAGTGAGATTTGAAGTGCATGACCCTGTAGGAAAGGTTTTCCGTTAGAATCTTTTCTTGTCCCCTGATATTCGAGACCCAAAAATTCGCAGATGTATCTAAGGAGTAATCGTGCAGCCAGCCATTCCTGTTTCTTTTGAACATTTGAATAGGATTCCAGCAATTCACGATCGAGTTCATCAGGATTCAATGCTTCAAGAAGCTCGTCATACTGCTCTTCAATCTTGTATAATCCCAATAACCGTTCCTTTCCTACTCCTTTGAGTTCTAACAATGGCATCCTGCACTGATTGTAATTTCTTTCGACTAAATTTATGCAAATATTTTCAACAGAGACCCAGGGAATGATCAATGTAACGAAAAAAGCAACCATGTCCGGGCATACAGATTGCGTCTATTCACTGGCCGACTGTCCGGAAGAATCTTCGTTCTTTAGTGCTGCTGGGGATGGTATGGTGGTTAAGTGGAATTTAAATGAACCGGATAGCGGTAAGCTGGTAGCCAGGGTTCCTAACAGTGTTTACTCAATTGCCTATCATGAATCCAGCGAACTTTTATGTGTGGGGCATAACTATGAAGGGGTGCATTTTATTGATTGGCAGAATCAAAAGGAAATAGGAAATATTAAGTGTACAGAAGGCGCTATCTTCGCTCTGAGGCCCTATAAAAATATGTTGCTGGTTGGCGACTCTTCCGGGGCAGTTCATATGCTGGATGTCGAGAAAAGATCAGTCCTGGCCTCGGTGAAGTATTCAGACAAAAGTGCCCGATCAATAGATGTCGATCCGGTGAATCGTCAGGTGGCTGTGGGTTACAGTGATCATTCGATCAGGATCTTGGATCTTGCAACACTCGACCTGGTCAGCACCATCACAGACCATAACAATTCCGTATTTTCAGTCCGGTATAACCCCGACTTCCAGTATTTACTCTCTGCAGGCAGGGATGCGCGAATTATTATTCGTGAGAATGAACGTGATTATGTTCAGGTTGAAAATATCATCGGACATATGTTTGCTATAAATAATATTGAGTTTAGTCCGGATGGCAAACATTTTGTAACTTGTAGCATGGATAAATCCATTAAGGTTTGGGATTCAGACCGGTTTAAGCTTCTTAAGGTTATTGACAAAGCCAGGCATGCAGGTCATGGGACATCTGTCAATAAACTGCTGTGGATGGATTATGAAAATACATTGATCAGCGCAAGTGATGATCGAACAATATCTGCCTGGGATATCAAGTTTTAATATTACGAGGAGAAATGAATTAATATGAAAATTACACCTTTAGAGATACGACAGAAGACTTTTGAAAAAGCATTTCGCGGGCTTGACAAGGATGAGGTGTACGCCTTTCTTACTACCCTTTCCCAGGAATGGGAAAAGATGATGGACGAAAATAAGGAGTTGCGCATCAAGCTTGAAACCACTCAGAAAGAAGTGGAAAAACTTAGAGAAGTTGAAAATTCGCTCTTCAAGACCTTGAAAACGGCTGAAGATACCGGGGCAAATATGATCGATCAGGCCACAAAGGCGGCAAAACTACATATGCGTGAAACGGAAATGAAAGCAGAAGCAGTGTTGAATGATGCCCGAACAAAGGCCAAGACTATGCTCGAGGAGGCAGAGGTTCGCTCCCGGGATACCATGGAGGAAATGGAGGATCAGTTGAGAAATCTGGCTACACTTTACCGGAGTCTTGAAAACGCGCGCGAGGACTTGCTCGCCAATATTAAGGGCGCAGCACAGGATGCACTAGATAAGGCCGATCGCCTGAACAAGCAGATTAAGAACATTGATATTGAGGAACGGCTTATGACCGCCCGCAAGAATATTTTTGATAAAACTTCCTATAAAATGCTGGAAGTTGAACAGCCCGAAGCACCGGCTAATTTCACATCGGGATGGCTAAAGAAGGAAGATGAACCTGAAGATACTTCCGTGGAGGAAATAAATGATGAACCTGCAGCTCAGGATGATGCCGTAGTTGATCAGGAAGCTTCCCAGGAAGAACCCCCCGCTAAAAAAGAGAAAAAGGTCAACGGTTCATTCTTTGACGATATAGAGTAGGAATGGGCAGGATAAAACTTGAAGGCCTTCAGTTTAAGGCATACCATGGTTTTTATGATGAAGAGAGAGAGAAGGGAAACCATTTCGAAGTCACGATATCGGTCGAGGCCGACTTTTCACATGCCTCATTTTCAGATGAGTTACATGGCACGGTAGATTATGAACACATCTATCGTATAGTTAATGAGGAAATGCAAAAGCCCTCAAAACTTCTGGAGCACGTTGTTCAGCGAATTCTTGACCGGATTATGGATGAAATCTCTGAAGCTGATTCAGCCGAGATCGAGTTGTCGAAATTAAACCCACCCATTGGCGGGCCATGCCGGGCCGCCATTGTTACCTCGAGTCGGTCACGTCTCGTCACCTGAAGTAAAGGTGAAACCACGCGCATCCGCCCCCTCATAAAAATCAAGCGTCACACCAATCAGATACATGGTTTCGGCTTTGTTAACCAGCACAGGGATTCCGAGGGATTCATACCGCAGATCACTGTCTTTTTGCTTGTCGAACCCAACATAATAATTCACACCAGCGCATCCCTTTCCACCCCTCACACCAATCCGCAAAGCATAGCCATCCGGAATATTTTTGTTGTCCATAATATTCTTTACCTCACGGGCCGCCTCTTCGGTTATTTTTACCGGTTCAATGGATATATTCATCATATTCAATAACGATAACACAAAATAAGTGTTTTTAGGTCGTTAATTCAGCCGTATTGGGTTATTTCATTACGCAACACTTGACGACATGGTTATTTCTGTTATTTTTACTTTTTTCATTTTTTAATTTACCATGGAAATTTTTATTGAATTCATTAAGATCGTTCTGCCCGCAGCGGCGGTTCTCTACGCCATGTATCTGGTAGTTAAATCCTTCTTAAACAAGGAGCTTCAGAAACAGCACATGGAAATCCGAAATAAAAGTATTGAGACGGTCCTGCCAAACCGGCTTCATGCCTATGAAAGGATGGTACTATTTCTGGAAAGGATCAGTCCGAATAATCTCGTAGTTCGACTCAACAACGGCGAATACACTGCACGTGAATTTCAGCAAATATTGCTCAGTGAGATTAGATCGGAATATAATCATAACGTCTCACAGCAATTGTATATGTCGGATGAGGTTTGGTCTTTGATCCTTCACGCCAAAGAAGAACTTATCAGTACGGTCAATCAGGCAACTGACAGTTTGGGTAAAGATGCCACCAATATCGATCTTTCGCGGAAGATAGTTGAAATAACAATGAGCCGTGAACAGGACCCAATCCAGCTTGCCATGACAAATCTGAAGAATGAAATTCGTCAGGTATTTTAATGTTTCCTGAGAATGTGATAATTGCCGGTGCTACCGGGCTCATCGGAAATCAGTTGGTTGATTTATTGACTCAGCAGCCCGGACTAAAAACATTAAAACTTGTAAACAGACGGGAAATTGAAGTTTCATCACCATTAATCCGGCAAATCATCGTTGATTTTGATCACCTTGATGATTCCAAGGATTTGATGAGTGCAGATCTTGCGTTTTGTTGCCTTGGGACAACCATGAAGAATGCGGGTAGCAAAGAGGCATTCTATCGCGTTGATCACGATTATATCCTCTCCTTCGCCAGGAAAGTTCATGCGGCTGGTGTGCAGCGGTTTTTTCTTATTTCATCCATGGGAGCGGATGCTGGTTCCTCCATTTACTATAATCGGGTAAAAGGGGAGACCGAGCGCGATATACGCACTATCGGATTCCGGGAAGTGCGGTTTCTAAGACCTTCACTTTTGCTGGGTGATCGAAATGAAACGCGTACCGGCGAGTCGATCGGAAAATTCATAATGACCACATTTGGATTTCTCCTCGCCGGGCCATTAAAGAAATACAGGGCAATTCATGGACGAACCGTGGCCAGGGCGATGGTACATCTTGCAGGAGTACCTGAAAACGGTATATTTATCCATGAGTCAGAACAATTGCAAAAATTGGGAGGGCAATGATAGCAGTAATTCAGCGGGTTAAACATGCGGCGGTAGAAATCGATTCTGAAGAAGTTGGCCGAATCAATGAGGGGATGCTGGTATTGCTTGGGATTGAAGATGCAGATACCAGTGAGGATATTGAATGGCTGAGCCGGAAAATCGTTAATCTGCGCATTTTTGGTGATGACGAAGGTGTGATGAACAGAAGTGTATCAGATGTCTCCGGAGACATACTGATCGTTAGTCAGTTTACCCTTCATGCCAGTACAAAAAAGGGAAACAGGCCTTCCTATTCCAGGGCTGCCCGTCCGGAAGTCGCCATTCCGCTATATGAAGAGTTTATCAGGTCCTGTGAAAATTTGTTGGGTAAGCCTGTTCAAACCGGGAAATTCGGAGGGGATATGAAGGTTAGTCTTCTTAATGACGGACCGGTTACAATAATTATAGATACAAAAGACCGAAAATAATGACGATCAAGGAAGCCCAGGAAACCGTGGATGCGTGGATCAATTCTACAGGTGTTCGCTACTTCAATGAACTCACCAATATGGCGATCCTTACAGAAGAAGTAGGTGAGGTTGCGCGAATTATGGCAAGGAGATACGGGGAACAATCGGAAAAACCCAGTGATAGCGCGAAGGACCTTGGTGATGAAATGGCAGATGTGCTTTGGGTACTTATTTGCCTTGCAAATCAGACCGGAATTGATCTTACAGAGGCGTTTCAGAAAAACCTGGAAAAAAAGAATATCCGTGATCAGGACCGTCACAGGGATAACCCCAAATTGCGTTAATCCGCTGACATCCGCAGTGCTCCTCCTACAAGTTCCGGAACGACGGTAAATTCATCAAAGCGCAGGCAATATTCAATATCTTCCGAAATATTCAATCGCCTGAGGCGACGGGCATGTGACGAGTCAAGCACATGCTCCAGTAAATTGTCCTTCATTCCCAGGTATGAATGCAGGGCGACGAGAGGAGCGTCACAAACCGGGCTGAATTCCGGCATGATCATATCGGTCAATGCTCCCGCAAAAAGACTGTCTTCAAGGTTCACTTTTCCTTTCCATCCCGCACAAACAATCAGCACATCCATATCTTTTTTACGAATCCAGTTGGCTACAGCGGAAATATTCAGGAATGAACCGATGATAATATGTTCACCAGCGAGAGATTTCTCGATGGCCTGGGTGCCATTTGTAGTCGTTACCGCAATCTTACAGCCTTGATTGGCAGGGTCCATATAGTCAAAAGGTGAATTACCAAGGTCAAACCCTTCCACTTTTTGTCCGTTTCGTTCCCCGGCGATGAGATAGCCGTGTTCTTTCATTTTCACACAACTATCAAGGTCCGCGAATGGCTTGATTTCGGTTATTCCACTTCCAATTCCGGCAGTCATACAGGAGGTTGCCCGAAGAATATCCACAACCACAATAACCCGCCCTTCGATTTCATGCAGATCGATCAGATTTGGCGACAGGCAAACGTCAAGCCCTCTCATGACTCAGATTAATGGTAACTTCTGAACCTCGGCTTTCAGCTTGCGATTCCGAACTTCAATGAAAATTTCAGATCCAGGTGCTGAAAACCCTGTTGACACATATCCCAGGCCGATCCCAATACCAAGTGTTGGAGACATAGTTCCCGATGTGACCCGTCCGATCTCCTGATCACCGGAATCCAAGATGCGATAATCATGACGCGGAATACCCCGGTCAACCATTTTGAAACCAACCAGTTTGCGCGTTACCCCTGCTTCTTTCTGTGCTTTAAGGTTTTCCGAATTGATGAAATCTTTGCTGAATTTAGTGATCCAGCCCAGACCTGCCTCGAGGGGAGACGTGTTGTCATCAATATCATTTCCATACAGGCAGTAGCCCATTTCCATTCGAAGTGTGTCACGTGCGCCCAATCCAATAGGCTTGATCCCAAAGGCGGCACCGCTTTCCATTATTGCATTCCATGCTTTCTCTGCGAATGCATTAGGCACGTACAGCTCGAATCCTCCTGCACCGGTATATCCGGTGGCGGATATTATCACATCCGTAATTCCTGCAAACTCCGCCGTTACAAAATGGTAAAATTTAATTGAGGATAAATCGGTTTGGGTAAGCGACTGTAATGCCTCAGCTGCTTTCGGTCCCTGAACGGCAAACAGGGAAAGATCATCCGATATGTTTTGCATATCGACGTCTTCACTTTTGTACTGGTTGATCCAGTTCCAGTCTTTCTCGATGTTAGAGGCATTCACAACAAGCATGTAGTGTTTATCAGCAAGTTTGTAAACCAGCAGATCGTCTACAATTCCTCCGCTGGCATTGGGAAGACATGAATACTGTGCCTGCCCGTTAACAAGCTTCGATGCGTCGTTGGAGGTGACCTTCTGGATCAGGTCCAGTGCACCTTTACCCGAGACCATGAACTCTCCCATATGGGATACATCAAAAATACCAACTCCCTCACGAACGGTGTTGTGTTCTTCCATGTCTGATGAATAACGAACCGGCATAAGATAACCCGCGAAAGGGACCATTTTTCCACCCAGCTGTTCGTGAATGTGATTCAGTTGTATTTTTTTCAATTCCATAATTCAGTTTTATCAGGCCGTAAAAATAGGAAATACGGCCGAAGAAAAATTACTTTTTCAACAGACTAATTGCGAATCCGCCACCAGGAGCCATTCGGATATCAAGCTCGTCTCCTTTTTTAATTTCCTGCGATGTAATATCACAGGCGGTCGGATTATCCCTGAAATGTGCATTCGGAGAATCCCTGTAGATCGAAGCCATGAACGTTTCCCCCTCCGGAAGAAAATCAAAAGCAACGGTGGTTTCCTTTCCATTCTCGTCGGCAATGCCTCCCACAAACCAGTTCCCGGTATTGCGTTCCTCCCTTGCAATGACAACGAAATCCCCAACCTCGCCATCCAGCACCTTGCTTTGCTCCCAATCCACACCCACATCACGGATGAATTGAAACGTATTCACCCCTTCATAATTTTCTATCAGGTCGGCCGCCATTTGTATCGGGCTGTAGATCACAACATACAAACCAAGCTGATGTGCAAGAGTAGTATTAATCTGGTTGTCAGGCTTGTGAGGATCCAAAGAGATATTGAATATTCCGGGAGTGAAATCAATAGGCCCTGCCAGCATGCGCGTGAAAGCCACAATGGGAAGGTGTTCCGGCGGATTCCCTCCATCAGACGCCCAGGCATTGAACTCCTGACCTCGTAATCCTTCCCGGCTGATCGCATTCGGCAAGGTTCTCCGGATACCCGTATCCTTGATGGGCTCATGTGCATTTATCGCAATTTGATGTGCAGCACCTTTTTCCAGAGCCCTTCGATAGTGATTTACCATCCATTGTCCGTGATGGTATTCTCCTTCCGGAATAATTTTCCCCACATATCCGGTTTTTACCGAATGAATACCGAGACTTTCCATCAATGCATATGCCGTGTCCATCTGCTGATCATAGGTTCGCGGCGCGGCCGAAGTTTCGTGATGCATAATGAGTTGAACCCCTTTCTTATCTCCATATAAGACCACTTCCCGGAGATCATAATCAGGATAGGGCGTAATAAAATCAAACACACCTTCGCGATCGGGGAAACCTATCCAGCGTTCCCATCCGGTATTCCAGCCTTCCACCAGCAATCCACCGATATTATTTTCAGCAGCGAAATCGATCAGCTCTTTTGCGTGTTCAGTCGTTGCTCCATGGTTGCCGCTGGCGTAATCCCAGGTCCTGGTACCCATATGCATTTCCCACCATATGCCTACATATTTCATCGGTGTGAACCAACTCACATCACCCAGCTTGTTGGGTTCATTCAGATTTACGATAAGGTTGGATTCGATCAAATCCCCGGCGCGATCGGCAATCTGGATAGTTCTCCACGGCGTATCAAACGGCGTATTCCGCTTTACCTTGTATCCCGTTATTTCAGAACCGACCAGTTCACTTACCATTTTAAGTTCGAGCGAATCGATGCGAAGGGTCATATCTGAATAATCTGTGAGATTAGCCTCATGAAAATTCAGATAAAGGCCGTCGTCCGTCTTCATGGTCACCGGTGTATTCACCGCATTATACGGGATGTAGGTTTGTGCGAGATTCGGGTGATTCCGTTTGCTTGTTGCATCTATTTTGCTGAACCGTGTGGTATTATACAGATGCTCGTAGATATCCCAATCTCCCGGGATCCACCAAACCATCGGATCAGAAGTCAGATTGAATTCCGTCAGCTCACTCTCGATAATCACTTCAGAGAGATTTTCCTGTTCAGGGAAATGGTAGCGGAAACCCAGTCCGTCATCGTAGACCCTGAAAATAACGCGGAACGTTCGTGGAGTCGGTGAGTTTTCCCGGAGTTCAATACTAAGTTCATTGTAGGTATTTTCCACTTTGCGCTGCTCCCCCCACGGCATTTCCCAGATTTCTGTAAACGGACGTGCCTGCTGATCTGAAATTTCAACATTGGAGCCCAATATGCCAGCCCCCCGAATTTCAAAGGACATAAAGGAGGTATCGATTACTACTGAATTATCATGGAAAACGCGATAAGCCGGTTTACCGTTGATGATCTGAAAAATGACTTCATTCCGTCCATCGGGTGATGACACCGCAAGAGGTGTGTTGGTTTCACTTTCTGAACATGACCAGACCAGCCATACCAATATGATCAGGTAAATCGATTTTTTCATTGGATAAGATTAATTAATTCAAATGTGAAGTTAACCAGGTATCCACCGCGTGAATGAGTGAATCCCTGCTTCTGTCATGATGTATTTCATGATGATTGCCCGGAAACAGTTTCAGGTCTATGAGCATTTCATTACTCTTTTCCAACTGTATTGAACCCAGGTGGGAAGTAATGGGATCGGCGGTACCGTGCATTAAAAGAATTGGGGTTTTAAGCTTCGAGCCGTTTTCAAGCACATAATCAGCTGCCTGTGTGACGCTGTTAAATAATCCGACTGAAATTTGATCATGCACGAGGGGATCCTTGGAATATCTTTCCACCTCCTCTGGAATGGTTGAAATCCCTCGGGGATCCAATTCATTGGATACGGTCAATCCCGGACTAATACGGGCCAGTACAGAAGATAAGAATTTCTTAACCGGCGGCACTTTTGTATCCAGTTTCAGCCAGGGTGAAGAGACGATAGCCGCCCTGATTTCCGTCACCGGGCGTCGCAGCAGGTAATTCAATACTATATTTCCGCCCAGGCTATGGCCATATAAAAACAATGGCAAACCAGGATAATGCGATTGCGCATATCCGATAACGCCCTGGAGTTCGTCCATAAAAATATTGTAATCTTTTACATGACCACGTTTTCCTGGTGAGTGGCCATGTCCGGGATGATCGGTGCCGAGGCAATGGAAGCCATGGGAACTGAGATGATCAAACAGCCCGGTGTAACGGCCAATGTGCTCACCCATGCCATGAACAAAAACAACAATGCCCACCGGACGCGCAGCTTCAGCCAGACCTCCGGTGAGTTTTAAATTTGGTAAGTCGACGTTGAATTCCTGCATTTGGGGTGGCGTTTTGCGGGCCACCCGCCTGCTTTATTTTCTGGATGGCGAAATGACCTGAAAAGGTAACATTATTATTGCCTCAATTAAATTAAAAATGCCCGAAACTGCAATTCCCAGTAAACGGAATGGCAGTGCGAGAATCCAGATAATCGGGTAAAATAACAGGAGAAATAACGCCAATGGCCAACAGAGTACCAGCAGGATACTCCATAGCAGAAGTGTTGTAATGAATTTCATGTTGTTGTGTTGTTGAGTTTTGACCTATACCTTTATAACGAAGTATGCGTGAAAAAAGATACAATATTTTTCACCACCACCGAAGATATCTTCAAAAATTAAAATGATAAATACAATTAACAATACTTGAACATGAATATCGATCTAACGAAAAAGGTGGTTTTAGTCACAGGAGGAAGCCGGGGTATCGGCGCCGCGGCAGTTCAACACCTCGCTCAGGCCGGAGCGACAGTTGCCTGTCAGTACCAGCGCTCCAGGGAGGCGGCTGAAAAGGTGAAGTCGAAAAACCCTGACAGGATTTTCCTTTTTCAGTGTGACCTTGAGTCGGCAGAGGGAGCTTTTGCACTGGTGAGAAAGGTCACTGATCAATTAGGGCGGATTGACGTGCTTATCAATAATGCGGGGATGGCCCTGAACTCGGCGGTCAGCGGGAAGGACGAAGTGTGGCTTGCCGACTGGGACCGGACTATGGCTGTTAATCTTCGTGCTGCGGCAATTCTTTGCCGGGAAGTATTGCCATTTTTTACTTCCCAGGGCTCAGGGGTGATCATCAACGTAAGTTCAAGGGCGGCTCACCGTGGTGATACAGAGGATTACCTGGCGTATGCCGCTTCGAAGGGCGGTATGGAAGCGCTTACCAAATCTCTTGCACGGGCCTATGGCAAGAAGGGGATTGCAGTGTTCGGCATAGCGCCCGGATTCACCCGCACCGACATGGCCCAGGATTTCATTGATACATACGGTGAGGATTATGCCAGCAGCGATATTGCGCTGCAACAACTCACAGAGCCGGAGGACATAGCGCCGTTCTTTGTTTTTCTGTCCAGCGGTCTGGCAACACATGCCACGGGCACTACGATTGATGTAAATGCCGGCAGCTATGTTCGTTAAGAAATTATCCGGATCGTCGAAAATCAATAAAACTCTTACGTAGAGGGCGTTGAGTCTGAAAAATTAATTATCTTGGAAGTTGTATTTTTTGATCGTTGGGATGCGCATTTTTTTACTAATTTTCTTTCTGTACGTTCCCGCCCTTCTGCTCTCTGCCGGCGCTAAACTTACCGTTTACACCGAATCCGGAAGAGAAGGGCTGAAAGATGAGAATGGACAAATTTTAATTCCGGCAAGGTATGAAAAGGTTGGCTGGTCTACAGGTGATACACGTGTAGTGAATGATGTGATTGGTTATCGTGAAAACGGATTGTGGGGCCTGATAAGTATTCAGGATAAAATCCGTTCGAAGCCTGTTTACAGATCTCTCATCCCTGCGGGGGCAGAATCCATTATTGCCGCTCTTCCAAATCCCGCCATGCGATACATACCCTCCGGCGTAATTTCGAGTGAAGGAAAAATACTCATTCCCTTTTCATATTTGCGTATTCAGGGAGCTGGAAAATGGTTCATTGTGGAATCATACAATAACGGCAATATCCGTTTTGGTATTGTAGACGATCACCATCGGGTTGTAATCTCCAGTCATTTCCAGCAAATAAGGTTTATTGGAGAGAACCGATTTGCAGTTATGAATGACTCTGGCAAGTGGGCTATGTTTGATCCGGAAGGTAATCCGCTCACTGCATTTGCCTTCGACCGATTGGAAGAATTTCAACAGGGCTATGCAAAAGCTTCGCTCCATCGTTCGATGGGATTGCTGGATATACAGGGAGGATGGAAGATCAGCCCGGAATATTCCTCACTCAGCATCGATGGCTCTTCTGCATTGGCCACCCCATTTGCACAATGGGATATCCTCACAGAACAGAATCAAAAATTGCATTCTGTAGCATTTGACAGCATCCTTCCGTGGCAGGAAGAATACTGGAAAGTGATCGCAAATGGTCATGAATGGATCGTAGATCAAGATCTGAATCCGGTTACACCCGATAATTACAGTCATATCGACCGTCTGAATTCCGAATTGCTCACCTATGCCGATAAGGATAAGTACGGCGTCATTTTTAAAGATGGCTCATATCTCATCAAGGCAAATTTTGATACACTGTTTTCCCTGCAGAGCAGGATCTATGCCTATGCCGGTAGTGGCGTCGACAGGGGCTGGTCCTTGTTTGATTTCGAAGGAAGGAAACTAACAGAGTTCACTTATCAGCGCATGCAGCGGGAACAGTCACCCGGACTGATTCCTGTAAAACGAAATTTAAAATGGGGGATGATGAAACGCGACGGGTCAGAATCCATCCCATGTACGTATGATTCAATTGGAATGTCGATTCCCGGAAAAATTGTTGTTCAGTTCAGAGGGAAGTGGGGGATTATTGATGAGGACGGGCAGTGGATTCTTACGCCCAAGGACGGACCCATACGGCTGGTGAATGACCAGTTCTACCTGCAGCATCAGGGAGGAGTGACCTATCTGAAACACATCGAGAAAGGCACAATTTACTTTACAGAGAATCCGCTTGAAGTAAAAGACGGTTACCTGATTGAAAATCGCGGCGACAATGCATTCTGGAAGATCAATTTCTCCGGACAGATCCTGAATGTTTCTGAGCGGCAGGAATACGAAGAGATCCGCGTGGAAAGCGAAGGTTTTATTGCCGTCAGGATGAATGGCCGATATGGTTTTATTGATTTGCAGGATCGATTGCGCATTGCAAACCGATATGATGACGTTACGGATTTTCATGAAGGACTGGGGGGATTTAAATTGCTTGGAAAATGGGGATTCCTGAATAAGCAGGAGGGCATTGTGATTCAGCCGCGCTTTGATGGCATTGGAAAGTTTGAGAATGGACTCTGTATTGTGACAGACAACGGCAAGGCAGGCGTTATTGATATAAAGGGTAACTGGATCATCCGGGCCGAATATGAGCAGGTACGTCATATGGAAAATGGTCATTATCTTATCGTGAAAAACGGCAAGGCCGGATTACTGGATTCGAACGGACGGATCATAGTAGGAGCTAAATATGATGAACTACAGGACCTTGAAGACGGACAGGTAATTGTTCGCAACTATGGCAAATACGGTCTGATCAGCCGGAAGGGTGAAGATTTGATCCCTATCAGTTATGATTATCTCCTGTTTGATCCCTACAACAGGTGTTATCTGGGTATGAAAAAAGTAGATTCTAAAACCATTCCACTGCGATAATTTTAGTAAGTTAGTTACCTACTTCGATAGGTATGGAATGGTTCATAGTAATGGCATTGGTTATTTTTGGTTTGGGAATGATTCTCGTAGAGATAATCTTTGTTCCAGGGACCACATTCGTAGGAATAACCGGAATCATATCAGCCATCATTGGAGTATATCTTAGTTTTGTTTATTTCGGAGCGACCGTTGGATGGTGGTTTCTGATCCTAAGCAGTCTTGCATTTGCTGCTTCCCTTTATTTCGGGTTCAGGGGACAAACCTGGGACCGGTTCTCACTCAAAGACAGCATTAAGAGTAGGTTCAACGAGAACCTTACCATCGATCTGCAGGTTGCTCAGCAGGGAATAACCATTTCCAGTTTGCGCCCCGTGGGAAAGGCTGAATTTGAGAACAGGACCTATGAAGTAAAATCACACGGTGATTATATCGACAGCGGTACGCGGGTGGAAATCATCAAAATCGATGGAAATAATATTTTTGTACAACCAATTAATTGATATATGGAAGGTCTCGGATTAGTAGTAGTAATTTTACTGGGTATTGTCGCGTTTTTTGTGTTCCTGTATTTTATACCGGTGGGATTATGGATTACAGCGCGTTTTTCCAATGTGAAAGTCGGATTGTTCGAACTCATGTTCATGAGAATTCGTAAAGTGCCCCCGAGTATAGTGGTAAATTCACTAATTACCGCCACGAAAGCCGGACTGAATGTGACTACAAAGGACCTGGAGACGCATTATCTTGCCGGCGGACATGTTCCATCTGTAATTAAGGCGTTGATTTCTGCCGATAAGGCAAATATTAATTTGTCTTTTAAGCAGGCAACGGCGATTGACCTTGCAGGTCGCGATGTATTTGAAGCGGTTCAGATATCTGTAAATCCAAAAGTGATCACTACTCCCAAAGTGGCGGCAGTTGCTGCTGATGGTATCCAGTTGATCGCCATAGCCCGTGTAACAGTGCGGGCAAATATCCAGCAATTGGTTGGTGGTGCAGGAGAAGATACTATCCTGGCTCGCGTAGGTGAGGGGATTGTAACCTCCATCGGTTCTGCAGCCTCCCATAAAGATGTGCTTGAGAACCCGGATAAGATCTCCAAGCTGGTGCTTCAGCGCGGCCTTGATGCGGGTACCGCATTTGAGATTCTTTCCATTGATATTGCCGATGTTGACGTAGGAGCAAATATCGGTGCTAAACTGCAAACCGATCAGGCTTCAGCCGATCTTAAGGTTGCAGAGGCCAAAGCTGAAGAACGCCGGGCCATGGCCGTTGCCCTTGAGCAGGAGATGAAAGCCAAGGCGCAGGAAGCAAGAGCAAAAGTAATTGAAGCAGAGGCGGAAGTTCCCAAAGCAATATCTGAATCCTTCAGAAGTGGAAACCTTGGTATCATGGATTACTATCGCATGGATAACATTAAGGCGGACACAGAAATGCGTGAATCGATAGCTAAACCCGGAACGGGAACTTCAAAAAAGAGTAAAGACAAATAATTAAAAGTCTTCTTCGAATGCAACTTCAGGCTGGGTCATCTGGTACTGAGCAGCATCGTACCCGTAAATATCCCTGCGGAAATTAAGCAGACCATTTTCATCAACCCAGGCGGTTCTGTAGGTGATGTAAACAGGAATTTTTTTCTTTAATACAGCTTTCACAGGAGCATCGGAATCCATGCTTTCCTTAATTTCCTTTTCACGCCATTTCCGGTCATTGAGTAATGTCTCGGCAAGAGGAATAGCCTTTTCAATGCTTATGCAACGATAATTCATGGCGCGCTGCGCCCTGTCGAAGTTCTCTTCGGCAGAGGCGTCGCTTAGGAAAACATTGAACTCGTTAGGAAATACGAATTTGATTTTTCCCATTTCAGACCCTGGTCCGGGCTGCTGTATGGCTTTGAAGTGAGGATAGTCCTCTGAAAATGTCGACCAGTCAATGCGGTTGGGATCAAGTGGTTTTTTGCCAACATCGTAAATTGTTGCATAAAGCATATAGCCGTTTTTTTCCAGGAAAGAAGGATCTTCTTTGGCTATTGGAAGAAGCTCGCGGTAAAACAGTGGTCCCGGGATATTCCAGGACGGACTGAAGACAATATATTCCATGTCGGCATGAAATATGGGGGTTGGACTGAACTCCTGACCTACTAAAACCCGGGAGCGTTGCTCAACTCGTCCTGAGGTATAAAGTTCGAGGGTATAGGCCGGAACATTGATCATGATACGATCACTCTCCAGCTTGCGCGGCATCCAGCGTAAACGTTCCAGGTTAACCTTAATTTGCTCAATGCGTTCTTCAACCGGCCGGTTCAGCTCAAGAATGGTCTCCCCGTTCAATTCGCCGGACGGTTCCAGGCCGTGTCGTTTCTGAAAATTCCTAAGCGCTTCAGAAAGAGACGGATCAAAGTAGGATGAATTGCCGGATTCCTTGGAAAGGCTGCGGGTCATATCACCGCTCCTTGACAGGCGCCGACGAAGTTCATACACTTCCTGACCGCTGTCGCCTTCTTTCAGCTGGATGCTTTCCGGCAGGGTTGCCCATCCACCCCGCTCGGCAATCGATCTGTAGTTTGCAAGTTGTTCCCTTAATTCACTGTAACCCTCTATTTCAGGCTCAATCATCGAAAGTACCTGGTTTACATCTTTTCCGCTTAGATATGCGGCAAGCTCCGAGTTCTTATTTTCATTTTGCCATTGTCCGCCTAAATCAGTCGGACTTAACCGGCCATTAAAAATGTGCTGAGTATAGGTGAGGTAGGCGAGACTCATATTCATATCCAGCTGAATTACCTCGAGCAGGTTCACCTGCCTTCTGCGGCTGTATACCTGCTGTGTCTGGTACACCAGGCGTCTCAGTCCGTAATCATCCGGGTTTAGTCCATGATCTTTTGCTTCTGCAAGTTCATTAAGGAGAGCCTTGCTTTGTGAATTAGGAGCATCCTTATCAGACCATGCCAGCTGATACAGGTTAAACTTGTAGAATCGTTTCAGTTCATTGTAAATCGGTTCCCGCAACGATTGCTGGGAAACGTAATTTTCCATGTTGATCGAATCCAGCCAGTTGGTGATAAGTTTTTGAACATCGTCCTTTGCAATCTCACTGGCTTTCCCCAGAACTACCCGGTCATCTTCGGCATTTACGTCAAGGTCATTTCCGGTAGATTCAAGAACAACTGTTTTGGAGGAACAGGCTGCCAGCACCAGGGGTAAAATAATGATCCAAAGGACCTTGTAAAGTTCTCTCATCTCTTCAATCTGTCTGATACAAGACTAAGGTATAGTAGTGGTTGCCAACTCTGCCCGAAAAACATTTTGGGGATTATTTCAAAATTATGAAAAAGAAGGGACTCTTCAGGGCATTAAAGATATAAATTTACCGCTTTCCGATCTCGGGTAGTGAAGCCGGCTCCAAACCGGTTAGTTCGGGCGTTCCAAACCGGCCGTTTTCATCGCGGTTTTCAAGATTCAATACGCCTCGCGGACAAACCGATGAACAGACTCCGCAGCCTACGCATGAGGAGCGGACGATATTCTGGCCACGTTGGGCATACCATCGCACATCGATACCCATCTCACAATAAGTGCTGCAGTTTCCACAACTGATACACTGACCGCCATTGGTTGTGATGCGAAACCTGGATTTGAAACGTTGAACAATTCCTAGGTATGCTGCCAGCGGACACCCAAACCGGCACCAGACCCGATTGCCCATAAAGGGATAAAATCCAACGCCCACTACACCGGCAAATGCAGCCCCGATTAAAAATCCATACACTGACCGAAGGGAGTATGTATTGATTCCTAAAAGTGTGGATGAGCCGCTGAAATAGGTATACACAACCCCTGCCGTCATCAGGATGGCAAAAACGAGTACCGAATGGATCATCCATCGCTCAATTTTCCATGCTTTCACTGATTTGTCGGAAAGCTGCCTGTACGGATCGCCCAACGTTTCAGCCAATCCGCCACAACCGCAAACCCATGAGCAGTACCATCGCTTTCCATACAGATACGTCAGTAGCGGTACCCCGATGACAATGAGCAAAATCCCCCATATCAGCATAGATGTACCCACCACTCCCGCGGAAGTCAGTTGCTGGAGATTGTAATCATAGAAGAATGTATAGTTCAGTGGCCAGATATTTTTAAGATCCATCGATGGCATATTCAAACGGATGAGTATTTCAGGGATCAGGAAGGCAAAAGCAGTCTGAAAGAACATCACAGACCCGGTTCGAACCAGGTGGTATTTACTGTGACGGTATTTGATCATCATGCGGATTCCCATAACCAGTATGGACAGGGTATATAACAGTCCGTAGAAAAACCATTGTGATGCAATACCTCCATTGAGCCTGAGACTCAGGGGATCTACCAGAATCATCCATCCAGTCATGTGTTCCGGGTACCAGTAAAGCACAATGTAGAACAGTATCAACAGGGTACCCACAATTATACCTATCCATCCGCGGTTTGTATTCGGATGCCTGAATATTCCATTATTTTTGATCCCCGGCAGTTGACGGCTCTTCGGCAGTATATACATCAATGCGCCCAGAATGCCCAGTCCGATAGTGCCAAGAAGCCACGGGAGACGGTATTCCTGCAATGTCCCGGTACTTCCATGACGGTTCAGGGCGAGGTTTATGGACTTCAATCGTTCACCGCCAAATCCCTTTGACTCACTGATCCGGGAATTGATGTCATTTTGAGTAATGGAGAGCTGATTCCGCAGATCACCGGAGGTTGCATATACTTTGTTTTCCATCCAGGAGGTATAAGACTTGAACTGGTCCCGTTTGAAATCACCCGCTTCATTATCTTCAAATACGGCATCCCACATGTCGGCGCGGTACGTAATAGGTTCTTCACCGGCAGAAGTGAGATATCGCGCGATCTCTGAATCCGAGATCGCGTACTTTTTGGTAATTTCATCGTTAGCTGCTGAAAGTCGCTCACCATAGGCATTCTGAAAAGTAAAACTCGTGGAATATGGCGTTCCATAGAGCGGATTAAGAATGTTTTTCAGTTGATCACGTTCTGTTTCCCCCGAAATTGCCTCATCAATAACCTCGTCGCTAAGTTTATAGGAATTGACGAACAATACGCCAATCGTTAGCACGCAGGCGGTAATGAAAAAGGTGATGCCTATTTTTTGAATTGCTGTCATCAGAATAGTCCCAGAATTTTATTTCTTTTCCTTCCGGCCTTTATTCGGATTTGGGGAAATTTTTGTGAGAACAATTCTCTGATTTCACCGGAATGATCCTCGAAAAATTCAGGATCAAAGTTCACATCTTCCAGCTTATCCATGAACTCCTGAATCTGAATTCCTTTGCGAAGCCAGGTATCAAAAAGCTCATGCCGCATTCTGATTCCAAAGGAATTCACACCTTTTAGTGTCAGATCCTCTTTGCCAAATCGAATATGCACGGCTTTTCTTCCCGATTGATGCTGCCAGTAGAAGTCATGTTGGTTATCCGGACAGTCATGCGGAACCTGTCCATATGTTTGGTATTCGATATCAAAGAATTTCGCGGAATTGAACCAGGGTCCGGGCGTGTAAGCCACCGGAGTGCCGGTGATGTTTTTTGCCGCAACCTCGCCCATCATCCTGCCGGTGTACCATAGTGGTTCAATGGGTTGCCTGCCGGGAGGAGGATTGCGTAACTGAGCGCAATCACCCACAGCAAATATATTGGGAACCGAGGTGCGAAGATATTCATCTGCGAGGAATCCGCGGTCGGTCTCGATGCCCGAATCTGCTGCCAGGTCAATATTTGGATGAACGCCTGCCGTCAGGCCGACGAACTGACAGGGAATAATTTCTCCATCTATTGTCTGTACTGCCCTAACATTACCATTATCGTCGGGCAGGATTTTATCCAGTTCGGTTTCCAGGCGGAGATCTACATGATGTTCCCGGATATGGGCAGAAATCATTGCGGCATCTTCGGAAGGGAGTACGTTCGTCCAGAAATCTTTTTCACGCACCAGAAATGTAACATCTATATTTCTTGACCGTAGCATTTCGGCCAGTTCAATCCCGATGAGACCCCCGCCAACAATCACCCCGCGTTCTATCTGATGGGTATGCGCTTCGATCATCTCCAAATCCTGGTAAGAAACCATACCGCTAACACCGTTCAGGTCCTGACCTTCCCAGCCGAATTTGTTCGGTTTAGAGCCTGTTGCCAGAATCAGGTAATCAAAGGTGAATTTGGTTCCATCCGTGCATATGACCATATTTTGGCCGGATGAAATGTTATTTACCCTGCCAAAGAACAAATCAATATTATTCTCTTTCCAGAAGTGATCCTCATAGGGTTTCGTATGTTCAAATTTCATATGGCCCATGTAGATATACATGAGTGCTGTTCGTGACCAGAAGAATTCCGTTTCGGCAGAAATGACAGTAATGGCATAATCACTATGCTTGCGAATATGGCGTGCAGCGGTGATCCCCGCGATACCATTCCCTATAATCACTACTTTCTTCATGAATACTAAAGATGACGATTTTTTTTCATTTTAGAACTCAGCCTGTAGTGTTATGGTATGAATGTCTCTATCCAGACATTCAGGAGGTAGAAGGGGGGATTCAATCGTTCCGGCTATTGAAGATATCTGTGAGGGCATGAATGACTTCCTCGAGACTTTCATAGTGTTTATTATTCAATTCCCACCGTAGATTATTTGGTGACTGTGGCACATTTATAAGCAATTCGGCAAGTTGATTAACCTCATATCCGTTGCGTTCCAGGGCATTCTTTGTCCACAGATAAAGGGAGCCGCTTCCAGTAAGCCGCACTTCGCGTCCTGTCTTTTTGGTTTCAACCTGCCCTGATTTTAAGTCGTAGCCCTTGAATTGAAATACCTGATCGAGCCTCCCGTCAAGAACAAGATCTTCGGGGATGCCTTCGAGAACCGATTTCCCTGGTTCTGCAAGCCACAGCCGATCGGCGAGCTGAAGAGCCAGGTCCAGTTCATGGGTCGCCATAAGGACCGAGCGGTTATGCTCATGAGCGAGATTACGCAGGAGGTTTACAATGGACACCCGGTTATTCAGGTCAAGGTGCGCAGTTGGCTCGTCAAGAATTATAATCGGTGTTTCCTGGCAAAGGGCTCTTGCTATCATCAGCTTTTGCCGCTGTCCGTCGCTCAATCGAAATAACCATTTGTCTGCAAGATGGGTGGTACCTGTAATTTCCAATGCGTGATCTACCTTCTGATTATCCTCTTCAGACAACAATCCATGCCAGCCGGTATGCGGAAGTCTGCCGGTAGCAACAAGTTCACGGCCGGTCATGTAGTCGGAAGTGAGGCGGTCGGTAAGCACAACAGAATACATAAATGCACGATCCTGCCGCCGAATGGTGCTGATCGATTTTCCCTGATAACATACATCGCCTTTCAAAGGAGGTTGCAGTCCGCATATGGTGCGCAACAAGGTGGATTTACCGGAGCCATTCGGCCCCATGAAACAAGTGAGCTGCCCTTCGCGCAAATTAATTCCGATATCAGAGAGGACAACCTGTTCTCCGTAACCGATCTGCAGATCCCTGGCCGATATGATGGGAGTCTTATTCAAAATGCCTTACTTAAATTTCCGCGTTTCAGAACAAGCCATATCACAACCGGTGAACCGATCAGTGAGGTCACGGCATTGATGGGAAGCACGTACTGACTGCCCGGAAGTTGAGCCAGCAGATCGCATAGCAGCATGGCAATCGAGCCGATGAACATACATCCGGGGATAAGGATCTGGTGGCTGGATGTCTTAAAGAAAAGACGTGTAAAATGCGGGATTGCCAGACCGATGAAAGCGATCGGTCCGCAAAAAGCCGTAACAGCCCCTGCAAGCAGACCGGTGCTGAGGATGACAATTATTCGTATCCGTGCGATGGGAATCCCCATGCTTTCTGCATAGCGTTCACCCAGCAGAAAAGCATTGAGCGGTTTAATCATAATGAACGCCAGGGAGAGTCCTGCGACAACAAAAATCACCAACACCTTTAATTCATTGTAATCCAGTCCGCCGAGACTTCCGAATGTCCACATCAGGAAAAGTTGTATTTCTTCTCCGGTACTGAAGAACTGGAGGAGGCTGACGATCGCGCCTGTAAGACTCCCGAACATCAACCCTATGATGAGCAGCGACATAACGTCGCGAATACGCATTGCTATGGTGAGTGTGAGTAGCAATACGGCTACCGCCCCACTTGCTGCGGCAATTGCCTGTGCCCAGCCGGATATGATAAATGCGATCGAAAGTCCGGATCCGGCAAGAATAAGGAATGCTACACCAAGGCTTGCGCCGCTGCTGATACCCAGTACGAACGGGCCGGCAAGCGGATTCCTGAACAGGGTCTGCATCAGCATACCACTTACAGATAAGGCTGCTCCTGCCAGTATTGCCGTGATGATCCTTGGCAGCCTAAGATCGAGGATGATATGACTGTGTGCGCCCGAAACGGGTTCGCTGTTCAGGAAAATGGAAAGAATTTCCGCAGCCGGAATATGCACACTACCCAGCAACAAGCCTGAAAAGGCCAGTATGATTAAAATGATGGCTAATATGGTCCATTTGAATGGCTGCTTCATTATTGCAATTTAGCATGGAAATACATCGAATCAAGTCCGGATATTTCGGGATGGGCGATCCTTATCAGATCAGCAAGGATAATGTCGGGTCTTAAATATCCCAACTCGAGGAATTCACTTCCGCCCAGGGCGCCTTTTCGTGCATCATAGGTGTATACGTGTCCATTCTCAAATGCACTGAATAAGGTATACCGGGAATCTTCTGCGCCAAGTTGATCCAGCGACGTGAATGAAGCCACACCTATCCAGAGATCGGCATTCACCGCACGGTCGAGCACCGTTTCGAAGCTTAATTCGAGGTAGCCATTTTCGGGATTATCATTCCAGAGATATTCGATCCCGGCATCCTTCATGAGCCGTGCTGCGTAATTATTTCCCCCGGGAAGAAACCAGGTATCGCCATACATCACTCCGCTGAATGCCGAAGGTCTCAGGTCTGTTTGTCCGGCAATTTTCTGTAAATCAATATATCTTTTTTCAATTGCGGTGAAAACCGAATCGCTCCTGTCTTTTTTGTCAAATAAGAGTCCGGCAAGCCGTATCCATTCAGCCCTTCCAAGCGGATGTTCTTCCAGGTATTCCGCATTGATGAGTACGGGGATATTTAATTCCCTGAGCTTGAGGATAGATTCGCTGACTCCTCCCATTGTATATGCCATGACGGCATCGGGATTGAGCTCGAGTGCCATTTCAACATTCAGCGATTTGTCGATTCCCAGGTCCTCCACCAGGCCGCTGTCGATACGTGCGCGCATGGCGGGAGAACTGATGTAATCAGGCGTAGGAAACCCAATGAGCGCCTGGGTTTCGTTCAGATAATCGAGAAGGGGAATGTGTGTTGTGGAGGTACAAATAATTCGTTTTACAGGTGTTTTAATAACCGTTACATCCTGATCATGATCGGGAATTGATTCACCTTCCGGAACCAGGAGATATTCGAGGGAATTCGTAGATCCCTGATACGGTCTGTCGATGAAAACGCGGTAAATATTTTCACGGATTTGGAAGACACGAAACCCGTTGGCGTATTTAAATTGCAGCTGGCCTTCTTCAGGTTGAGAAGCCTGTTCAGGCTTGGGGTTACAGCTGATGATGGGAATTATTCCGAGGAATACGATAATATATCTGATCATTTGGTTATACATTCCACGCAAGTTCTACGAGGGTTCTGGCCGCCTTGTAGGGTGACGTTGTTCCCTTCAGAACTGCCTGTTCCTGAAGTTTCAATGCCTCTTTCATGCCAGGGGTCGCTAAGAATTGCCGTCGCTGCAGGTAATCTATTAAATCATTTAACCACTGAATCTTCTGATGGTTTCGCAAAGCAGACAACCTTCCGGAGGATTCCATATGTTCATAATACCGGTTAATTACTCCGATGATCTCTTCAAATCCGGCTCCATCCAGCGCCGAGGTGGTGAGGACTTCGGTAATCCAGCCGCTTTCATCAGGCGGAAACAGGTGCAGGGCATTCTGATATGATATCCTGGCTTTTTCGGATTCCTGAATATTGGCACCGTCTGATTTGGTAATGGCGATCGCATCAGCCATTTCCATAATTCCTTTTTTTATACCCTGCAGCTCGTCCCCGGCTCCGGCAAGCATGAGCAGCAAAAAGAAATCCACCATGTTTCGTACGGATGTTTCGGATTGCCCGACGCCTACCGTTTCTATCAATATCGTCGTAAAACCTGCGGCTTCACAAAGGAGCATTGCTTCCCGTGTCGCGTTGGCAACACCGCCAAGGGCACTGCCTGCAGCAGACGGACGGATATACACTTCTTCCAATTTTGAAAGAACATCCATTCTGGTTTTGTCCCCCAGAATGCTTCCGTGACTTTTGCTGCTGGTGGGATCAATCGTGAGAATGGCTAATTTTTCTCCTTCTCTGACAAGAAGCTGACCGAACCTTTCAATAAACGTGCTTTTTCCAACGCCCGGAACTCCGGTAATTCCGATTCGTCTCGCCTGGCCCGTGAAGGGAAGTATTCTTTCCAGCAGATCATCGGAGATCGCTTTGTCTGTTAGTAATGTGCTTTCGACCAGGGTGATCGCCCGGCTGAGTATCATGCGGTCTCCCGCACGTATTCCATTAAAATAGTCGTCGGCTGAAAGTCTGGAAAATTTTGCAGGCATCACAATTTCTTTGATTTGTTGAAGATAGCTTATTCTGTTAAAATCTGCCGAAAGAGGTCCTGTTTTTCGATGAATGAAGTCGTTGTAATGAATGAAGCCGTTTACCTTCATTTGAAAACAGGTATTTACTCCTGAACCCAACTTTTTTGTGTGATGAAAAGATTTTTGAGCGTTTTAGGGGTATTGTTGCTATTTCTGAATGGTTTGGATGGTGAGTTACGAGCACAGACTGCACGTTTAATCGCCTCCAAGGGTGAAGTTCAGATCGTAAATGGCATGGATGTGAAAATCCCGGTAACAGGGATGTCATTGAAGGGTGTGGAAACATTTATCCTGGGCAAAAATGCCTACATAAGTCTGATCGATGAGCATGGCCGAACTGCGGAAATCAGGGGCGAAGGGTATTATGAGTATGATGGTGTATTTACCTCGGAAAAAGGAAATAAGTCGAACGCGGCCTATAAATACGCAGATTATGTGTTAGGCAGGATGAATGCAGAGGGGAAGAAGAACCGCCTTGGTGCTACAGGATACTACATCCGCGATAATATGCGCCAGAAGGAGCATATTCGAATGTATATTCCGGGTGCTGGAAAATATTATCAGGATGACCTTCGATTGAGCTGGGAAAAACCCGCCGGTGAGAATCATTTTCGGGTTGAAATTTACAATATGTTCCGGGAGTCTCTGGCGGTCTTTGAAGTAAATGAAAATCAGTTGATGTTAAAAATTGATCAACAATTGGGTCAGGAAAACATTTTGTTGATCAAAGTTTCAACACCGGATCAGTTGTATGAGTCAGAAACCTATGCCCTAAAGCGATTAGGAAGCTACAATCGCGAGGATATATCAGCGGGACTTATCCAGATGGCTTCTATATATAAACGCCATGATGCGATCAGCCGTTTTACTATGGCGGGTTATTTTGAGTACAACAACCTGCTGGCAGATGCCTTAACCTGTTATTTGGAAGCGATAGATCTCGCTCCCGACGTGCCCCTGTACCAGGAGGCTTACGAGGAATTCCTGCTGCGAAATCATCTGATACGATTTTAAAATGAAAAAAGCCCCGCCCGGGGCTTTTTTATTGAGTTTATCCTGAATTATTTAATCTGGATGACCTTCTTAGTTTCCTTTTTCTTTTCAAAAGGCAACACGATTTTCAATATTCCATCCTGATATTCAGCAGTTATCTTTTCTTCGTTGATATCCTCATTCAATTTGAATACCCTGCGGAATTTACCATACCGGCTTTCGATTTTGGTAAATTTCTTGCGGGCTTCATCATCGAGGGTGCGCTCTCCTGCGATTATTAACTGGTGTTCGTTCAAATCAATAGTGAATTGATCTTTCTTCATTCCAGGTGCATAAACGTGCAGAAGAATCTGATTGTCTTCCCGTACTATGTCCACAGCCGGCATGAATACAGGCTCATCACTTACGCGGTCATTAATGAAATTCTCTACCAGATTACCGAATGTGGCAGGAATGAAATCATTCAACGGGTTGTATCTTACTAGTGCCATGATATTTTTAGAATTTTAGTTTCAAATTACTTTACAAGGCCTATATCAAATTCTGTCCCAATTCGGGAAACCCACTAAAAATCATGATAAATTGCGCCAATCTGACAGATTTATTGAATATCCGAGCTAAATATAAGTCAATATGGCATGAATTAGTGTATTGTTTCGCGTAACATAATCACTTAACTTTCGCGGTTATGAGTCAAAACCGGAAGCATTTTTTCCAGGCATTGGGCCCGGGAATCGTTTTTGCGGGCATGTGTATTGGAGTGTCCCATCTGGTACAATCGACCCGTGCGGGAGCCGATTACGGATTTGTTCTGTTAATTGCGGTGATTGCCGCCAACCTTTTCAAGTATCCTTTTTTTGAATTTGCCTCGCGGTACACGGGTGCAACGGGGGTGAGTATCCTCGATGGATATGCCAAGATGGGGAGATGGATCATCTGGCTGTATACTTTGATTACCGTTATAACGATGTTCATTGTAACGGCGGCAGTAACTTTTGTGGCTGCCGGACTGCTTGGCAACCTGATGCCCTGGTCGCTGGATACCAATGTTTGGGCAGCTATAATAATGGGCATATGTATTGTAATTCTGGCGAGCGGACAGTACTCCGCGCTGGATGGGTTGCTCAAGGTAGTGAGTGTGGTACTGCTCCTTTCAACGATTGTTGCGTTTTTCAGTGCGGTTTTTAAGGGTACCAAACCACCCGTTGAAGGATTTATCCCGCCTGAAGTGATGACACCGGCCGGGATAATTTTTGCGGTTGCCCTGATGGGATGGATGCCTACGGCAGTGGACATCTCCACCTGGACGGGATTGTGGGCTGAGGCGCGCGTGAAGCAGACCGGATATAAACCTTTGCTGAAGGAAACATTGCTTGATTTTAATATCGGATATCTTATGAGTACTGTGCTGGCGGTAATATTTCTGTCGCTGGGCGCGATGGTGATTTATGGCTCCGGCACGGAATTATCCAATAGTGCACCTGTTTTTGCTGGCCAGCTGATCGGCATGTATACAGATTCGATTGGTGAGTGGAGTTATTTTATTATAGCGATTGCTGCCTTCAGTACGATGTTTTCTACAAGTATTACCGTGCTGGACGGCTATGGGAGGGTAATGACGCGCCTGACCGAAATTCTCACAGGGAGAAAGCACAGCCGGCAGTATACATTGTGGGTAATCGTTGTTGCCCTGGGCGGTTTCTTTGTGATATCTCAATTCCTTGGAAACCTGAAGCAGCTGGTTGATTTCGCAACGATCTTGTCTTTTGTGGTGGCACCTGCGGCCGCCTATATTAATTATCGTGCGATTTTTTCAAAAGAGATCCTTCAGGATTTCAGGCCTCCGCCCTGGCTGAAGAAACTCGCCATTGCAGGTCTTGTATTTCTGTCGGTCTTTACCCTGATCTACTTTTATGTTCTTCTGATTCTCTGAAAGAACAAATTACTTTTGATGTTGCTTCAATAATTCATATACCTCGGTCTGAAGCGATTTATAGCGGTCAACGGCATACCATGTGTGGAGTTCCTCGGCGTACGGAAGGTTATTTTCCCGCAGCTTAATGACGAGTTCCTGAGCCGGGTGGGGCCGGGGTCCCCATGTGGCCGTTATTTTAAAAGAATCATTGAGCTGAATCAATTTTGGAATGGCACGTCCGCCATTGGTGAGAAACCGGTCCATCAATTCAGGGTATTCATCTCTTTCCAGCATCACCAGCTTAATTTTATCCAAATTGAGCTGTTCTATCTTGTGAAACAATGGCAGGGTCTGTGCGGCATCTCCGCACCACTGTGCCGTTAAAACAATCCAGTATATCTTTTTGTCCAGGGCATCAACTAATTGAATAATTTCTTCAGATGGAACGACCTGCCTGACACCCCGTTTCATACGCTGAAGATTCAGTGGGTAGTAGTGGGCATATTTATCATGGGTCATCTCTCCTGCTTTTACAGCCTTGGCCAGGGTCACGAGCTCTTCATAATATGTATGAAAATTTTGTCCCTGATCGAGGTAGCGTTGCCAGATTTCCTGATCTGTTTCCCGCCGGATGTGTGTCATGGTTTTCATATTATGTTGGTTAACAGAAGCATGCCGGATAGGGTTCAGTTCTGAAATTCTTTTTCGACGATTGTCGGATGACCGACATTCCCTGTTTTTGATGTTATCCGTCTTTTGGGGTTGATGAATGTTGGAAATCTATTTAACCGGTTATCACATTGCCATTTCTGATTTTCAAATGGATCGCATATCTTAAGCCAAAAGAAATAATGAACTAATAATTGATACATTATGAAGAGTCGAATCATTCTCGTTTTAATCAGTTCTGTCATCCTTGTGGCCTGGCAGAGCAGGGAAACCTCACTATTCAATGGAAAAAACCTTGACGGGTGGGAAATTTACGGAACAGAAAAGTGGTATGTTGAAGATGGCCTGCTCGTATGTGAAAGTGGCCCGGATGCACAATACGGTTATCTTGCCACTGATAAATTTTATAAGGATTTCGAACTTACCCTGGAATTCAAACAGGAAGCCGATGGCAACAGTGGTGTCTTTTTCCGATCAACGATCGAGGGAACCAAGATCACGGGTTGGCAGGTGGAAGTTGCCCCTCCGGGACATGATACGGGAGGAATCTATGAAAGCTACGGCAGGGGCTGGCTTATTAAGCCTGACAAAAAAGCCGATAAGGCGTTAAAAATGGGTGACTGGAATACCATGCGCATAAAAGTTACAGGATCAACTGTAACAACCTGGCTGAACGGCAAGCAAATGGTAACTCTGGAAGATGAGAAAATTGGCGCTGGTGTCGGTTCCATTGCACTTCAGATCCATGATGGCGGTGGCATCAAGGTGAAATGGCGGAATATTATGGTAAAAGAATTATAACAGGAGGGGGGATCATGACAGAAAAGAAAAAGAACAGAAGGTCCTTTATTAAAGCTGCCGGACTCGCCGGTATGAGCCTGGTTTCGATACCTGTGGCTGCCCGACAAAAGAATCCTGCATTTGAGATTCTGAACAGGAAATACAGGTCTGCGGATAAGGAGGTGCTCCGGTATGCATTGATTGGCGCAGGAATTATGGGAACCGAGAATACCAAAACGATGCTCCAACACGAGGGCGTTGAATTGGTGGCCGTGTGTGATCTGTATAAAGGTCGGCTCGAGGAAGCTAAAAAGTCATGGGGATCAACGTTGTTTACTACAGATAAATATGAGGATATTCTGAAGAGAAAGGATATTGATGTAGTGATTATCGCGACACCAGATCACTGGCATAAACAAATTTCTATTGATGCCTTGAATGCCGGTAAACATGTATACTGTGAGAAACCCATGGTCCATAGTGTGAAGGAAGGTCATGAGTTAATCAATGCATGGAAAAAATCGGGCAAGATTTTCATGGTCGGAAGCCAGGGCTTGTCCTCACTTGGAAATGAAAAGGCACGTGAATTACTGGCACAGGGTGCAATCGGCGATATTAATTATGCGGAAGGTTTTTGGGCGCGTCATTCACCGGTAGGAGCATGGCAGTATTACATTCCGGAGGACGCCTCACCAGAAACGGTGAACTGGGACCGGTACATCTCAAATACGACAAAGCGCGAATTTGATGCCATGAGGTTTTTCCGTTGGAGAAATTATCTTGATTACGGCACGGGTATGTCCGGCGATTTGTTTGTACATCTGTTTTCAAGTCTGCATTTCATTACAGAATCGAAGGGGCCTAACGTTATTAGTGCTCAGGGCGGATTAAGATACTGGAAAGACGGGCGGGAAGTACCTGATGTTCTGTTAGGAACGTTTACATATCCTGAAGCCAGAGAGCATCCGGGCTTCAACCTTTCTCTCCGCTGTAATTTCGTTGATGGAACAAGTGGAACGACATATTTAAGAATAGTTGGAAGCAAGGGGTCAATGGATGTAAAATGGGAAGAGGTTGTTCTTAAGCGAAACGAGGTATCAACAGATGATCCGTTTGAAATAGAGCAAATGAAGCGGGCGGGAATTGAAATATCCGACAGGAAAAAGATTCTCCCTCCCCGGGAAATGGTCTACAGGGCTGAAGATGGATGGAAGGGTGCACATTACGATCATCACGGAAATCTTATCAATGCCATCAGGAATAATGGAACGGTTGTAGAGGATCCGGTTTTTGGATTCCGGGCCGCTGCGCCGGCGTTGCTTTGCAACGACAGTTATTTTCAGAAGAAATTCCTTCAATGGGATCCCGAAAAAATGGAACTTGTTTAACCTTAACAAAAATTGAATAACAAATGATGAAGAATGTATATCTACTGGCAATTATACTGTTGGGTTTTTCCGCGTGCCAGAACAGTCAGCCCGCAGAAGAAGCAGAGGAGGAAATAACGGAAGAAGCTGCAATGCCGCAGGAATCTGAATGGATCATGCTGTTTGATGGCAGTAGTGCCGATGGCTGGAGAAGTTATAATGGCGAACCCGGGCTCCCCGGAAACTGGGTAATCGAGGATGGAGCTCTCAAATCCCTGGGAACCGGCGGCAATACCGATATCGGAGGTGATATCGTTTATGCGCCTCAGGAATTTGATAATTTTGAATTATCCCTCGAGTGGAAAATATCTGAAGGCGGCAACAGCGGAATATTCTATCATGTGCAGGAAGGCGAAAAATATGCTGCTCCCTATGAGACAGCTCCGGAGTACCAGGTACTTGATGATATCGGATATCCTGATCCCCTGGAGGAGTGGCAAAAGGTTGGGGCTGACTATGGCATGTATGTCGGTGATCCCGAAAAGAAAAAGGTAAAGGCTGCTGGCGAATGGAATACGACGCGGATAATCTTTACGCCTGAAAAGGTGGAATATTGGCTGAATGGTGAGATGCTTATCACCTTTGTGCCCTGGTCTGATGACTGGAAGGAGCGCAAGGCCGCCGGAAAATGGAAGGATTACCCTGATTACGGAGAATTCAAATCCGGACTGATTGGCTTGCAGGACCATGGCGACCTGGCCTGGTACAGGAATATCAAGGTTAAGGAACTTTAAGAATCCACGGTCCGGCTCTTTGAGAGCCGGACCTTTTTCTTTCCTGACGTCATCAGGGATTTGTGAATGTATTCCTTTCAGTCAACTCCGGATCAACTATTTTCGTAAAGTCCATTATGGCAAATCAGGATCTCCTGAATCTACTATCCACAGCCCAGGGCAAGGCAGACCAGGGCCCTAACCGGAATCTGGCAGAAAAACTAATCAGTAACCAGGATCAGCAAGGGCTTGCATATTTGATTTCATGCCTGGATCGGGAAGCCGGTATCAGGATTAAAACAGATATTCTTCTGTGCCTGTCTCATTTATCGGCATTGGCCCCGGAAATGCTGGTGCCTCATGTTAATAAAGTCTTTCCATTCCTGGAAAGTAAACATAACAGGGCGGTCTGGGCCACGATGATCACCCTGTCGAATATGACTTCCTTGATTTCCGACCAGCTTTATGCCCATTTGCCGTTGATTGTTGACAGGATAGAACACGGAACAGTAGTTACCAAAGACCATGGCATGGTTATACTCATCGGACTTTATCAGATTCCAGTGTACCGGGAAGATGCCTTTGAATTGTTTTGCGAACAATTGATCAATGCACCGGACAATCAATTAGGTCAGTACGGTGAAAAGATATTTGAAGTGCTTAGGGCTGAAGATACTCCCAAAGTCGTTGGAATTCTTCAACAAAGGCTTCCTGAACTGGTGAAGGATTCTCACATCCACCGAATTCAAAAACTGATCAGGAGGATTCAGAAATTTAATTTCTAATCCATCCTTAAAAGCGATTCGTTTGTTGAAGGTCAAAGCAGTTTGCTCAATTTCTCAATGGTATTCCAGTTCCGCGTTGTGTTATCCTTGCTGAAATGAAATACCAGGACTTTCATGGCTTCGGGTGTTCCTGTGACGGATATATCCAGGCTGCTGATCAGTATATTCTCCCGTCGATTGAGAAACCGGAGTGCGCCGTCTTCCGACGTCCACGGCAGCTTTGGCAATGGATTAATTATGGTACGGAAGAAGGTCACATAATTTCTGGTATCCGGTGTAATGTTTACAGTAGCAAACGGATTCTCCATCGTGAGAGACTCAATTTCATGTCCCGGAATGATAAAAACGGGTATGGAAAAACCGAACCGGCTTTCAAGAAAAGACTCGAAGTGTTCGCGTAATTCTTCACAATCATGTTTGTCGGTTGAGCTGAATACCACATTTCCGGAATTCAACAACGTACTTATATCGCTGAAACCATTTTCCGCAATACATTTTTTAAGGTCGGCCATGGGCACCTTATGATGGCCGCCTACATTGATTCCACGAAGCAAGGCTACATATTTCATCTTAATCGAGTCTGGTTGTTTTTAGCACTTTCGCTTTAAACTTTCGCCACCTCACCTGAAAGTTTTTATACCATTCGGGCTGATTCGCCTTATACCGGATTCCCCTGTGATAGCCAATATGTCGAACATAACCATCCAGTAACATGGCTCCCTTGTAGCCAAGTTCATAATATGCTTTGCCGATCGCACTTTCCCGGTCGAACTGTGAGATCGGTTTAACGAGTAAATAATCGGAATAACGGCGCAGGCCCGGGTTCAGGCTGAAACCATACCATGTGATTCCATTTTTCGGATGTGTATAGGTTGGATAGACGTACCTAAATTTGACCGGAGCACTTTTGCAGGTATGCACCTCTTTTTCGAACCGGCTTTCAGGTATTTCCTCAAATCCGCGCAGCCAGACATTCGAAATTTTTTCATCATGATCCAGGACCGCCATTGAATTTTCCACAAATCCTTTCCGGTAAAATTCCCAGTCGTCCTCACAGTGAAAAATGAATTCAGAGGTCACCTCTGAATAGGCCCGCTCGATACTCTTCATCTGTCCTAGTTGGGGGTCATTGTTCAGTGCAATAAACGCGATATCCGGAAATTTGGCCAGGACGCGAAGGAGTTTATCACGATTCGGACTGTCTTCAATGATGATATGCTGAGCAATGGGGTAGGTATTAAACTCAAAAAAACTCTTTAGGGTCTTTTCAAGAAGATCAAAGCGATTGCAGCTGGTGAGAACGAGCGATACGGTACGGCTTTCCGGTAATGAATCCATGGTTCAGCAATTATCTGAATTTTAAAATTAACCATCTTGCCGGTCTCTTTAGCAGAATTGAGGCCCAAATTCATATCAAAAAGTAAAAATACCATATTTATCTATGCTCGCATTTTTCCGTAATCTCCGTTAGAAACTTTGATTTGTTGGAAGGACTGGAAGATTTGTGTTTTCTTGTTTTATGGCTACTATCATCACATAATTTCCAGCAGGAATTTGTAATTTGGTGCTATAAAAATAATTGAAACAAACATGTCCAAACAATTAGTAACCCCCAGAAGATCTCTCACAGAAGAAACAGAAGCGCTGCTGAATAAGCAGATCATGATGGAAGGAAAGTCCTCCGCCTACTATTTATCCATGGCTTCCTGGTGTGATACCCAGGGATATGCACGTTCTGCTCAATTTCTTTACACACATTCGGAAGAAGAACGCGATCATATGCTTCGTTTGTTTAACTACGTGAATGATGCTGGCGGACATGCGTTACAGCCTGAAATTACCGGCATTAAACACAAATTCAAGAGCCTTCGGGAGGTCTTTGAATTGATCCTGAAGCACGAAATTGAAGTTACCCTTTCTATCAACAGCATAGTGGATCATTGTTTTCAGACCAAGGATTTTGCAACGTTCAATTTCCTTCAGTGGTTTGTGACCGAACAGCGTGAAGAAGAGACCCTCGCTCGTCGGGCCCTCGAGCTTTTCGATATCATTGGCGAAGAAGGCGTCGGACTCTGGACGATCGATCAGGAGATCGGTAACCTGGAAGGTGCAGAGGGAGAAGCGGAAGCGTAACTCTTTTTAGTCAGCCTGCCTGCCGGAGCGTGAGCGTAGGTAGGTAGTCAGCGCCAAAGGCGTCCGCCTCTGGCGGATAGTCAGTAGTGGCTGTTTGTTACCCCTTGTGGGCAGAAAGTACGTCCCCCCTCGAGGGGGGGTACAGGGGGGTGTAAATATCAAATTCCATCACCGGATCATTTCCGAAAAGAAGGTAAATACATTATTCACGAATTCCTGGTGATTAAATTTATCCAGTGGAGTATGTCCTTTGTCGGGAATCATCCAGAGTTGGGAATTGGGAAGAAAATCATGAAGCTCCACAGCGGTCTTCCAGCCGGCCACTGTATCGCGATCACCGGAGATTACGAGCGTCTTTACCCGAATATTTTGAAGCTCACCACGTGTGATGTGTACCTTATAATTAGTGTCTGAAGAAAAAAGTTCTTCCACTTGAGCTTCACCTCCTGGATGGATCTCATATAAATAATTGATATACTCCGGAGGCAGTTCTCTCCAGTTGAATTCACCCTGATTCTGTTCTGCTCCGTTGAAATCATAGACCGCGCCAATCACTACCATGGCTTCAATACGGTCGGGGTGACGGTTGGCCAGTTCAAGTGCGAGAATGCCGCCAAAGCTGAAGCCGATTATACGGACTTGCTCAAGTCCCAATTTATCCATCATCAACAGGATATCCATGGCTGCGGATTGTATGCTGAAGTCATCACGCAGAATACCGGAGTTTCCATGGCCATGCAGGTCTGGAACATATACTTCATATGTATCCATGAAATCATTAATAAAAGGCTTCCAGTAAGACCCGGACTGTACCCAGCCATGCAGCAAAAGCAAGGGTTCCCCCGAACCGTAAACTTCATAATAGAGATCAGTGTGATTCAGGCTGATGGTCTCCTGCTTTACCTGTGCCCGGACGAAAACCGGGGCAAGGAAGATAAGAATAAGAAATAATCGAAGCATGTGACCCTGTTGATTGTATCTTAAATCTACATTAATATAAGAAATACAGGAAACGCTTTATTTACTCAGCGTACTGATAATTGGTGGACTCAGTTACCTGTGTCGAATTTGTGCGTATTGCAATAACACGCTGGGAAATCCGGGGAAGTAAAGAAATAAGGAAAAGGGTGGCTCCAATTCCTCCCAGGTACCAGGGGTTGACAAAGTAACTTTCAAATGAAAACACGCCCAGTATGGTTAGTGTTGAAAAAGGCAGGGAGCAGGCAAGCACGGAAATAGCCATTTTAGTATCAAAAACCGGCTGGCCGCCCATCTGATTAATGGCGGTCATATGTGCATAGGGCCAAAAACTAGTTGCGCTTTGCGGAAAAACCACAATGAGCAGCGCCAGGGTCGGGGTGAGTGCGGGAACCAGTCCGATGATCAGGGCACTTGCCATAAAGGCGACACCTGACCGCCAGGTGAGCAGAAAGAATAACTGTTTCAAATCTCTCCATTTGATTCGTACGGATAGTCCGATGAATAGCAGGATCAGCGGCGTCATGATCATCGAAGCCCTTCCGATCCCATCCCGAAGGAAAGCCGGAAAAGTGCTCATATTCATGCCAAATGCCACCATTACCAGGGCGATGATGATGATCATATTGATGGGCTCATTGATCATGGCGACCATCAGGGATTTTAATTTCCCCATTCCGGTTGATTTTTCCTTCGACATCCCATGATACCAATGGATTGCGAGGAGATAGAGCAGGATCAGGACGAAGACCTTGTTTCCCACATCTGCGAGGGCTCCTAATGCCAAACCGTCCTCTCCCATAAATTCCGCCAGAAACGGAAAACAGGACAGACCGGGAGCCAGTGAAGGTATCAGCATCATAACGGTCAGGTGTTCTTTGGAATTCGGATTAAATCCGAAAGCAGGGCCAAAATATTTCACCAGGACAAGCATCAGGATATTAAAACCGAGAGCACCCAGCGGAAGAAATAAATAGCGGCTGTCGAACTGAATGGAGAGCAGCGCAATGAATATGGTTGCCGGCAATGCGATACTGAGAATGATGATTTTCAGCCCTTTTAATTCCCGGGCATCGGAGATCTTCTTTTGAAGGAGGATCCCCAAAACAATCAGAAATATAAAAACGAGTGATTGCTGGAACATATCAGCTCAAAACCGAAGCCAGTGCTTCTGTAAACAGTTTCGCTTCATCCATGGTGCCCATGCTTACGCGGCACCAGTTTTTGTCCATGAACTCAAAAGCACGGACGCCCACCTGTTTTTCATACATGTTTTTCAAAAACTCTTTGCCATCCATGGCAATAGGAAAAATCAGGAAGCTGGTAGAGGATGGGACAGGTTTGTAACCCATTTGTTTTACTGTTGTCGTAACGTATTCCCGTACTTCGGCATTCTTTTCACGCGACATGGTTAGGAAGTCCGCCGCATCCATACTGGCGAGCGCGGCCGCAAGAGAGGTTTGCGTTATTCCCATTCCACCCCGTGTGATGGTCTGGATCTTTTCGATCAGTGCCGGTTGGGCCACCATGTAGCCAACCCGTAATCCCGCCATTCCATGAATCTTTGAAAAGGTACGTGCTACGATCACGTCATATCCTTCCGCAACCAGGGATACCATGCTTTGCTTTGCACCGTCTTCCATGAATTCCAGGTAGGCTTCATCCACGAAAACCGGTGCTTTTTTTGAAACGGTTTTACAGAATTCCCTGAGCTTGCCGGAATCGGTGATGGAGCCGGTGGGATTATTGGGGTTGCAGACATAGACGAGTTTTGTGTTCTCATCGACAGCCGCGGCCATTGCATCAAGGTCATGACTCCAGTCGGAAGCCAGCGGAACCGGTTTCCAGGTGGCGCCTACAGATTCTGCGACATGGATGAGCGACATATAGCTGGGATCTGCCGAAACGACATTGCCAGGTTTCATAAAAAGTACGATGCCTACTTTTTCCAGCAGGTCTGACGATCCCGGTCCCATCATGATGTTTTTTGTTTCCACCTTTTCCTTCGCGGCGATTTTTTCTGTCAGCTCGCTGAGGGAGCCCCAGGCATAGCGGTTTCCTGATGAGGCAGCGTTTTTCAAGGCCTCGATGGCCTGCGGCGCAGGACCATAGGGGTTTTCATTGGCATTTAATTTTGCCTTCAGGACCGGTCTTTCATAGACGTTGGCGGGAAGGTATTCCTTGAAGAACGGACTATGAATGATATTTCCCTGGTGATCGGTGGTTACAGAATGGCGGAAGGACTCGCTGATGCTGATGTGGGACATGAGTGACATGCTTCCTGCGGAAAGGAGGCCAGACTTTAGCCAGGTACGACGTGAAATGGTCTTCATTTTTTGCTGCTTAGTGGTTGAATAATTATTCAAAATAATGCGGATATTCCACAATTAAAAGAATGGAAATTGTGGCGAAAAACTTCGATTAGAGGGAGATAGGGCAGTTTATTGCAATATTTTTTATTTCGGGGGCGCTTTCTGAAAGATTGTGATTTGCACCCTTTTGATACAGTGTAATTCTCAAATTATTCCAATCAAAAATTTTTGATTTTTTTTGAGCGTTTCAAGTATTGCGATCAGAGGCATACCAGTAATGAGCTCTCAATAAATTAAATCAACAAAAGTTGGGTGAAAGTGAAACGTAATGCATTGCATTACGTAATACATAGTACTACAAGGTATATAGAACTATATGTTATCAAAAAATTTAACTGCCGCTTCAACGAAACCCATTATTCTTGGAGTACTGAAACAAGGCCGGAGTTACGGGTATCTGATCATTAAAAAGATAAAGGAAATGTCTGGCGGAGATATGGAATGGTCGGATGGAATGATTTACCCGGTATTGCACCGGCTGGAAAAGGAAAACCTGATTGTATCGGATTGGGTGATGTCTGATGACAGCCGGCCCAGAAAGTATTATGAAATCACGGAGCAAGGAAAACTCGAGCTGGAAGCCGAACGACAACAGTGGTCGAAGGTGAATGAGGTTCTCGATATGGTTTGGAAAGGTCAGATTCCAAATATGATGCCTGATGGAGACATTTGATCTGGATAAGGAGATGCACAAATGGTTGCGCTCATTCCGGCGCTACCGCCCATTTAATCACGGTTCCATTCGTGAATTGGAATTGCATATGCGGGATTATATAGATGACCTGGTTGGTCAGGGTTTATCTGTAGAGGAAGCATTCGAAAAAGCAAGGACGGACTTTGGGGAACCTGATGCTGTTGCCCGGGAAGAAAACTGGAACATTCAAAAAAGAAGGAACATTAACTCAATAATCAACAACACTATGATCAGCTCCTATATTAAGGTGGCCATACGCCACTTCGGAAAACACAAATTCCATTCAATATTGAATCTGGCAGGCCTCACAACAGGGCTGGCCATTGTTTTTCTGATTGCCTTGTTCGTCACCGATGAATTGAGTTTCGACAATCATTTCAGTAAGAAAGATCATTTATATCGTGTCGTGGAGAACCAGTATTATTCCGGACAGCCTGTTTTTCCGGTAGCCGTTACTCCCACGGCGCTGTCGCCAGCTTTATCAGACCAGTTTCCGGAAGTGTTAAAATCTGCACGCGTGAGTCCGCAGGACATGCAGATCCGGGTTGACGATGTGGTATTCAATGAGCGCGGCGGGTTAATGGCGGATGCTGACTTCCTGGATATGTTTGATGTGGAGATTCTTGCGGGGGACATTACCGGATTCCGGGAGGATGTTCGGGCTGTAGTACTTTCGGAGGAGCTTGCAAAGAAATATTTTCCGGATGGGGATGCAGTCGGAAAACCCTTAAACCTGGATGATGAAGAATTTATGGTGCGGGCCATAATGGCTGATCAGAAGGCCAATACCCATTTGCCCTTCAAATACCTGTTTAATTTTGAATATTATCTTTCCTTTGATCCATCCAGAAGCGAAAGCTGGGGTTCTAATTGGCTGTATACCTATGTGGAGATGGACCCAAATTCAGATGCCACGGCGCTGAACGATAAGATTACCTCACTGATCAAAGAAAATCAGGAAAACTCATCCACCGAAATATACCTTCAACCCCTCACGGATATTTACCTGGGCGAAGTTGATTTTGTTGTTGAGGCTCCTGAAAAGGGCGAAATGCTTTATGTGAAAATATTTATTCTGGTTGCCTTATTTATCCTCCTAATCTCATGCATTAATTTCATGAATCTGGCCACGGCCAAATCAGAAAACCGTGCCAAGGAAGTAGGGCTGAGAAAAACGGTAGGAGCCAATCGCCCCGAACTCATGTTGCAATTTCTGAGCGAGTCTGTATTCATGGCATTCATTGCTGTATTGCTCGCAATTGGGGTCGTAACTCTGCTATTGCCCTATTTTAATGAAATAACAGGAAAGCAAATTGAGCTTGCAACTCTCTGGAATTTGGAATGGGGATTTAAATTATTGCTCATCATTTCAGGGGCTGCACTGACCACGGGACTGCTGGCAGGATTTTACCCGGCCGTAATACTAAGTAAAGCACGACCTGCTTTAACACTTAAGAATAATGGCCAGTCGGTGCAAAGTGCGGGATGGTTCAGAAAAGCACTTGTCATCACCCAGTTTACAATATCGGTTGTTTTGATTATCGGTACATTGGTGGTGGTTCAGCAGGTGCGGTTCATACAGCAGGTTGACCTTGGGTATGACAAACATAACCTGGCGTATATTAATGTTCCTTTAGATAAAGCTGCAAATTTCACCAATGAACTCAGGAATGAAACCGAGGTGTTGGCGGCGGGTCTTACGAATATTCACCCTGGCTATGTTATGAACAGTACTTCCGGGTACAGCTGGCAAGGCAAGAATCCGGATGAGAACATATTGATTCATCAGTTTGGCGTTGATGAGCACTACATGTCGGCCATGAATATGCGACTTGTAGATGGCAGGGGATTTACCAGAAATGATTCACTTGGCGTGATCATCAATGAGCGTGCCGCTGAGATCATGGGATTCGACTATCCTGTCGGACAAACAATAGAATCGGGGGATGACAAACTTACCATAATTGGAGTCGTGGCGAACTTTAATTTCAAGTCTATTCACACGGCCATTGAGCCATTGCTGATCTATCTGGCCAGCGATCCCGGCAGGGTATTTATCAGGTACAAGCCGGGCAATGAGGAACGTATCAGGGAAATTGCAGAGAGTACCTGGACATCAAATTTTCCGGATCTGGTATTTCAGCTTAATTATCTTGATGACGACTGGAGTGACATGTACCAGGCGGAAGAACGAACGGCTCGTCTTTCCACCTTTTTTGCAGCAATCGCCATTATTGTAAGCTGTCTTGGGCTGTTCGGACTGGTATCATATACTGCCGAAAAGCGAACACGTGAGATTGGTATTCGAAAGGTGCTGGGTGCTTCTGTACCAAGAATATTTGTAATGCTGGCTACAGATTTTACCCGGCTGATCCTGGCCTCCCTGATACTTTCGATTCCTATCGGATGGTACTTAATGAACCGCTGGCTTGAGGGTTATGCATATCACATTGAGATGTCATGGGTGACGGTTGCATTCACTGTTGTTGGGGTTCTTCTTATTACGCTGGGAACGATCAGTTATCAGTCCATCAAAATTTCAATGACAAATCCGGTGAATGTACTTAAGAGCGAGTAACGCTGGTTTTAAGGCTGTGTAGCCCTGCTGCTGATAAAAGTGAAAAATCTTTTTGGCAGATATTGGATAATTCTGAAGGAACCTCTAATATTGCAATCCATTTGGGAAAATATTCCCCCTTAGCTCAGTTGGTTAGAGCGGCTGACTGTTAATCAGTAGGTCCTTGGTTCGAGCCCAAGAGGGGGAGCAAAAACAGGAACAGTTCGAGGATACAGGATACAGGTATCTTCGAACTGTTTTTGTTTTTACCTGCTTTGCACTCCGAAGTTTTAACGAAGGAGTGCTAAGTCCTCCGAAGCATTGCGAAGGAGGATATCCTGTTCCTGTATCCTTTCTGATGTCCGTGGCGTGAGATAAAATGCTATGTGTTCCATTACAAAACATTACAGGTTTATCAGACAGCCAAAGACCTTTATCGATATATTAGGAACATATTAACAGTCAGTAAGCCGGATAGAATTATTGCTGATCAACTTCACCGGGCAAGCTTAAGTGTACTTCTAAATATCGTGGAGGGTGCCGGGCGACGTACTGCACCTGACAAAAGAAATTTCTACGTGGTGGCGAGGGCATCAGTATTTGAAGTATCTGAAATCTGTGATATTTTACATGAAGAGAAGTGTATCTCTTCAGAAGAGTTAGAAAAGCTCAATGATACGCTGGAACAGCTTTCCAAAATGCTCTTCAAAATGATTCAGGTGTATACCAAAAAGTGATTTATATAGTCTTGATACTATTTTAGAAATTAGGATTGTCTGATTGGCGGCAAAAAGCTGAAGAGCTTAATCAGCCTTGCGCCTCTTCACTTATTTACTGTTGTTGCCTTAGCTGATAATTTTATGAACAGTTTTTAGCCTGTCTCGCGGTATGAATATATCTGAATTATTGTATTTTGTTTGTAACCAACCAAAATCATCATGCGATACGTAGTCTTAATTCTTTCCCTGCTCATGGCAACCTGTGGAATTGCCCAGGAATGGAGCACTTTAGAAGGTTCGAATAACTGCACTCCAAGACATGAAAATTCACTTACGGCGGTTGGAAATACACTTGTGCTTCTTGGTGGACGTGGACTTCGGCCGGTCGAATCATTCGACATTGCTTCAAACACTTGGAAACGGCATATTGAGACACCTCTGGAAATGAGCCATTTTCAAGCCATTACTTTCCAGGGTGAAGTTTGGGTATTGGGCGCATTTACAGGTCCATACCCACATGAGATACCCATACCTGATGTCTATATATTCAACCTGGAGAAAAATGAATGGCGCAAAGGGCCGGTGATTCCTTCCGGGCGCAGGCGCGGTGCGGCCGGGGCATTTGTTCATAATGATAAAATTTATTTGATTGGCGGTGAGGTTGATGGACATTATGACGGGACACAGGCCTGGTTTGATGAATTTGACCCTTCGACAAATTCCTGGAAAATTCTCCCTGATGCACCAACTGCCCGGGACCATATAAGCGCTTCCGTGGTGGATAATAAATTAGTGATTGCCGGCGGAAGACAATCAAGCGCAAAGACAAACAAAGTATTGGAAACTACGCTTGCCTCAGTAGATATCTATGATTTCGAAACAGGAGAATGGTCAACGCTCTCTGCTGAAAAAAATATTCCAACAGAACGGGCAGGTGCATCCTCCGTAGCATATGGCCAGTTGGTTCTTATCATTGGTGGGGAAAGTGGTGCGCAGGAGTCCTCTCACAGCGATGTAGAAGGATTTAATACATCGACCATGACCTGGAAAAAACTCCCGTCCATGCAACAGGGACGACATGGAACGGGGGCAGTCAATGTCAATGGAAAAATATACGTTGTGGCAGGGTCCGGTAATCGTGGAGGCGGACCTGAATTAAGCAGTATGGAAGTCCTTACTCCGGATTAATTTCCTGAAATATTGAATTCTCAGGATCACACATATGTCGGGGGTACCAATATTTATATTCTGGACTTTTTCTTTTACTTCAGGCCTTTCGATCGGATTAAGACGAATATCACAAACTCGGCAAACGAATTAACTTATCATAAAAGTTTTAAATTTAGCCTATATGAATAGTCCCCTTAAAGGCATTTTAATTTTTCTCCTGATACTTCTGGCCTTTTCTGGAAACATCCTATGGTACTGGATGAAGAATATTCTGAAGCAGAGTGGATATGAGGTTTACGCGTTCGCGGTTCATTGGGCAGATTTTGGCAATATGGTAAATCTTATCCGCCGGACAGAAGAAGTTGAGTTGAAACGAAAATATAAGAGGATACTATGGTCATTACTCATTATTCTGGTTATTTTCATTTCCATCGCATACTTGCTTATAGTTCGACTCGACAGTGGGATGTAAATATACGTCCAACCAGTTGAAGCCGGTGGCCTAAATAAGCAGTATCGGCCAAATCCAGCAATCCAGCGATTTCAGGGAAATTTGCTCATCAAAAAACCCCTGTTATCAATCCTCCAATTTGGGAATTTTGAGTTCAAAACCAGGATACTCCTGATAGGCGATATGATTCGGATCGATAAAACTCAGGTTCTGACGGTACATAAGTTCCAATGACGGTTTGGGATAAATGGCATCCACTTCTGAGCCATTCATGCCGTGTTCAGCGACCTTCTGTTTGCCATTATAATTAACACCCTCGGCTTCTTCCTGGCAATCTACCATCTGCATCATGCCATTGTCCTCGTGAAGCAGCAGATGGCAGTGATTGACCCACTGCCCTGCAAAATCATCGAAACGGGTACGGAATACCACGCGTCCACCATGGCGTGGAATCGGAACCGTATCCATCCATACGGGTTCCGGCAGTATATTGTGCAGATCACCGTTTTCATCCGGTACGTCGATTCGTAAGACCCACATCGGGTTCACATGGATATGGAACGGGTGATCCACTCCTTTAGTAGAAATGATGAACTCCGGATCTTTGGCAAAACGGTCTTGCCCCTCCTTTCTGGAAATTGGATACGAAACATAATGAGCTCCATATGAACCCGGTTGGGGAAATCGTTTTCGATCTGAATGACACCAGAGCATCTGTGAGCAGTTGTATAGCGCCCATTCCTCGGCAGTGTTTACCAAAACCCTGGTACGTTTCGGGTCATTGTGCGCGAACTTTCGTGGCAATCCGGGGTCCGGGTTTTTAGACAGGTCAAATTCCGAATTAATCGCCATGGTGCGGGTAAGGTTGGGCATCAATAAATCCACCCCCTGATGATTCCCCCAGAGCATATTCTTTTGATCAGCCCATTTCTCGGTAAAACCTTCCGGGACTTTAATGGTTGGCCAATCTGTTCCTCCAGTACCGGAGTAACTGATCACACGCGTTCTGTGTTGCCCGGGCTTAGCTCCGGTGATTGAGGCCTCCTTTTGCGGAACCTTGAGTTCATCTGCCCGAACTGGTTGAAGCAGCGGCGGAACAGGTGGCAGATATGTATTCAAAGATTGGATATCGAAATCACCTCCTTCAACCGGTTTTCCTTCTACATGAATGTACGCGACTACCACATCAAAAAGTGGCCGCCTACCACCAGATTCGGGCCTGACTACTTGCCTCTGTAAAACTTCTTGCATGGAATCGGCATGTATATGTGCCTCCCTTGCAAATATGGTAAAGATCTGATCCGCCGAATCCAAAGGAGCCTTAAACAAAATATCAGTACGATTAGCGTTTACCATGTAAACTTCGTTAGGACGAACGAAAGAGCGTCGTAAACTATCACCATCTCTGAAAACAGCTTCAAAACCTCGCAGTTTGGCAGTAGCGTCACTTTCGCCGGGTAAAGGAGTGGTTATGTAGGGATTGGTTGTGCCGGCATTCTGACGTGAGAGGTCTTTAATTTCATGCCGGACCTTTCCGTCCCGCTCGACTACTCGTGTAATACCGTCAATTGCTAGTTGGTGAAGATCCAGCTTGTTTTCTTCAAAGTCCTTATCGGTTACAGCTATTAAGCGACGCGAATCTTCTTTTTCACCTTTTACAGTTTCGACACGATACATTTGGCCGTTCTTTTGTGTGTATTGGCCTTTTAGCACCATGAAACGCTTAGTGCCTGCCCCATCCACACTTCCATTGAGCACCCGCCACCTTTCCACGGCTCCGGGACGCATCCGAATTACCCTGGGTTTGACCAGGCCATTGACCGCCGGGAATTGTGGGAAACGTAATTGTCCGCGTCTGGGGCCTGCATCCAGGTCGCTGGCTGCCACGAATACGCGTTGTAAAAAGATCAGCCTTTCCCGGTAATCCCATCGACCTGTTTTCAATTCAGGGTCCGGACTCGGATCTCCCGTCATTACTTTGTTAATTTCCTCATCTACGTCCCCTTCGATAATCAGGAATCCTGCCATGCCGCTAGCCACCTGGTCGTGAGTCGCTCCATGTGAATGCGGATGATACCAATGTGTTCCGGGAGGGTGCGGCATCTGCTGACCATTACGATCAAAGGAAAGCTGTATCTTGTATTCCAATTCTCCCACATGTTCATTAGGATCCAGTTCCGCATTTCCAATGGCCTTCCTCGCTTCCCAGTCAGCTTGTGGAATAATACGAAGAAACAGATTATCCGAGTGGCTCCCGTCCTTATTGCGCTGCGGTTCCACGTGCAGGCCATGAGTGTGTAAATTGGTGGTGTGGGCTCCATGCAGACCATTGATATGACCGCCCAGATTCCAACCAGGAAGCAACTTTACGGGAATGACCTCATTTACCTGTTCCGGGTATAAAAACGGTAAAAAAAAGTCGGGCAGGTTTGTATTTCTGTCGGGTACCTGCTCCTTGATGAGTGAAATAACTTGATTGCGAACAGCCGGGACTAATTCGAGAGGATCCGGTGCGGGACCCACCGGGGTATTTTGCTGATTTTGATCCAAATGATTCCGCACTCTGAACCGTACCGTTCCGTCACTTTTCACGCGTATTGTCGGGCCTGGACTCGTTCCTCCGTAACTGAACAACGATGCTCCCTGGTCCCCCGGTGAAGTCGAATCACCCGGGTTTTGGAATTCAACCACATTTAACTCCAGGCAGGAGTCTCGCCACCGCTCCGGGCGCCAAACCCAGGGCTCCTGCCAGGTTTCCGTCGGCATATTTGCCGGATTAACCAGGTCGCCCACCTCAGGCATCGCCTGGCTCTCCACAGAATCAGGAACGACCGGTTCAATGCTCGTGACTTCTGCAAGTTGGGATGAATTGCTGGTATTTTGATTTATTGCGCAACCAGTAAGTGTGGAAGCTACTCCGGTAGCGCTGAGCATGAGGAACTTGCGACGGTCAAAACCTGAAGGATTCACTTCCTTAGGTTCATCTGTAATGTTTTTCTTGGTTTGGGTCAATGGAAAGTAGTTTTTCGGTCAAAATTGATTTGAGGAGGAGAGTTTACAATAAGCGTTTTTCATATCAATAATTACCGCAACTACGTATAAAGCCATTTTCAACTCACCAATGCAATTTCAATATATAAATTATCCATTAAACTGAGGTCAATCAGGACTGGAATTATGATATAACACTGAATCGTGCTCGACTTGTTAAAACCCTAAAAACATACAACTTACATTAATTCTATAGTTTAATTGATGTCTGTTCTCAGCTTACTTAAGCTGCAAATATTTATCAACATTTCAACCCAGGATAATTAAAATAGCCCTTCAATTTTAAAGTGAATTGTTGGGGAGGCGAGAATTAAAAAAGCAGCCTTTTTCGCTGCTTTCTTTATTGAGCTTGAGTGCGATTGGCCCGGAAGCTAATCCGCGCTGCTCGGGGAATACCAATTTCCCCGTTTTATTACAGCTTATACCCTTTAATCGAATCAGGTCCCGTGCGATAAAATACATACCCAAGGACGCCGTCCATGGCATAGTCGGGATTCCGGTCACTTCCAAGGAATATTTTGCCTTCAACTTCACCGGTGTCTTTATTTACCTGAAGAAGTGCATTTTGCTGATCTACTCTTGACAGAATGATCAGATAATTTTCCCCTTCTGAAGTTGCCTTAAAGCGGGCATTTGCCATTTGAAATGATTGCTTTGCAAAGCCCGATGCCTGATTGCCCAATTCTCCATAGGCTTGTCCGAGCCCATTGGCAATGGAGGAAACGGCAACGTCGTCTGAATACTCCTGGCTAATGGCCCCTAATTGCGCTGCCGCACTATAGGAAACCACGCTCACATAGGAAGCATATATCGCGTTGGCATATCGAAGGGCACGCAAAACCCCTGGTTCCCTTGGCGCTTCGAAGTAACTGGTGTAAACTACTTTTCCATCCTGGTCCAATAACAGCATATTCTGTTCCGAAGAAACCAGCAAGCCACTTTCCCGCATTTCAAGATTTGTCGGTATTTCCTTTCCTTCAAATCGGATGTCCGGCGAGAATATGCTTGTTTTTGCCGTATTCTTGTCTAATTTCTTAATGACCTGATGTTTCACGTCGTAGGCGTACAGTACATCTTTGTTTTGTACAATGGCCCTGTTCACAGAAATCTGGTCTTTTAAAAGCAATTCGCCTGTTGCGGGGTCGAGGATATTTAATTCCTCTGTTGTGATGAACAGAAGTCCGTTCGATGTCTTCTCACTAAAAGTAAGGCGACCGTCAATTTTCACAGGCTTGTCAAACGTGAGCAAGCCCTGGTTCACATCCAGGTAAGAAATAAAATCTTTTTCTCCCTGACGGGTCACCAGCAGCAAGCCATCTCCAGCCACAACATAATCGTATATTCCACCCTTGATCCTTACGCCTTTTCCCTTCTTACCCCACATGCCTTCTCCGGTAGCGTAGTCATACAGGTTAATGATGGTTCCACCACCGTTATCAGGCAGGGATATAAATCCGTTGTCGGCAAAGTGCAATGTGCCCATCATTCCGTTTACCTGAATATCGTCTTTCCAGAGTTTCTCACCAGTGCTCAGGGAGAACGCGATGTAGGTGGTGTTCATCTGTGGAACATCACCCGTGCTCATTGTAAAACCGCTGTTAGACGCAGATCCTTCCTGTTCACTGGCAATGATAAACATGTCATCGGTAGGATGCTGGAAGAAACCCACATTAATATCCATCTTGTTTGCCATGGAAGTCGTTGCATCCTTCAGAAGAGAACCCAGGGCACCCATTTTTTCAAGTTGTGAATTGGCATCCGAAATTTCATTCTTCCAGATAATATCTCCTGAAGTTGTATTGACTTTGTAGTTGAAAAACAGTGTGACTATTAGTACTTCATTGGCTGATACCTCGCTTACTGCGACAACGCGCCCGTAATCTTCCCGGATTGACCAGGCGATCTCACCTGTTTCCAGCGAAGCCATAACGATAGTTTCATCATTGCTTATGTTCTTTCCGGATATCAGGATGCCATTCGATTCATACAGTACATGCTGGTCAATAATTTCCTTTATTCCAGCCTTATTGCTGTCAAACTTCTTTTCTCCGGTAAATGGATCAAGAAAAGCGATGTCTGTACCGATATTCACAGAAAGTAACGGCGATCCGTCCATTTGTTCGACGGCTTCCATAGGAACATTCGCAAATTCAGGGGCCGACCACAATCGCTGGCCCGTATCAGGATTGAACGCGGATAAAGACCGGCTCCCGCCTACAATGTAATGACCATAGGAGGTAACCTGTTGCCAGTTTATGTTTTCCGTGTGATTTTCAGTCCACAGTTCTTTTACCTGACCAATGGCAGAGGTAAAGAAACTAAATGCCAAAAGAGTAATAATTGAAATTCGCATAATTGTTGTATTAATCCGTAGGAGGGACTACCTGGGTATTTCCTCGTCTAAAAAATTGGCTTTCAAAAAATTATGACGAAAGGTACTATCTATCTGAGGTATAAGTATGTCCTATAATCTTTGATTAGTTGCACAAGTTTGTTTTTCAATCGAATTGTTCTAAAAAGTAACCAAGCCGATGACAGACATCGGATGTGGCTTGTTTTGCAATCGCTAGAAAAAAGAAAGTCCGGGATTCGTTTCAAGTGCCCCGGACTTTTAAGTTAATTCCGAATTAAGTTATTCCGGCATATACCAGATTGGTGAGGTATAGGCCCGTTCCTGGATTATCATTGGAACTTCCTCAGGCAGTTCAAGCTTGAATCGTTTTGCTTCATAAGCCGTCCAGCGCGGTGTAGGAATTTCTATTACACGGGCGTAGTAAAAGCATTTCAGGTCCGGGTCAAAATCCGGATCTTCCCAGACAGTTATTAATTCCGGTGAGCCAATGCTGTTTTTCCAGGTGGCATTTGCTACATCTACCGTATTTCCAACAGCGGGTAATTTACCGTCCCTGCCTTTCCTGCGATTATCTGACCACGCCACATCATACACTTTTTCGTGTGTATTCCCGTCTTTATCCAGCCATCCCTTGACAACCTGGATCCGGTCTAGGTTAGCGCCGATAGGATCCCGCAATGCAGCCACAAGGAAAGTCGGTGACTTGTCTTCTGATCGTGCTTCCAGCATACCTCCCATTGGAACACCCTTATCATATCCGATCCATCCGGGTTCCCGTGCTTGCGCATCCTCCTCAACAAAATTCCAGCCTCCAAAAAAGCGAACTGTTATTCGAGGACCGGTCGATGCATATGTTTCCCTGCGCATCATGGCGTCCCAGATTGCTTCTCGTGTATTCTCTGCCGCCCATACTGCGGTGTATCCACCGGATGCCTGTCTCCATCCAAGAATTTCTCTTCCGTCGAACGATAAAACCACATGTTCCCATCGCGTGGGCGATGGCTCTACCCCGGAATGCTTCCCGAAAAAATTATCCTCTTCCACTGCAGATAATGCGGTGTGGGCATCGGTTCCGCCTGCCGCTCCGACCATGAACGGATTCGCGCCGATTTTTTCAGAGAGCATAATGCCATTTTTTAAAGCTTCCCGCCAGTATTCATGATTCAGCATTCCGGAATCCTTTGGAGTCAGGTTCAGATTGCCCTCATCCCATGTTTCAAAATCAGCAAACTCATCTTCAGGTGAAAACAGTGGATGGGCTTCTCCGTCACCCTTAATTTGTGTGACTTCGTAGATGGGCTCAAATCGTTGCCTCCTATTCGCGTATTCCATGGTTAATGGTTCACCGCCATAAGTTTCGAAAGCAAACATGAGACCGTTTGAAAGATTTCCGTTATGCGGGATGGCAAGCACGCGATCACCGGTTTCTTTTTCATAATTCTCCATCCAGCGCCACAAATCTTCAGGGTCTACACTCTCAAAGGTTGTGTACGGAAGTAACTGATCAGCCTCGTTTTTGCCGCCTCTGTAAATGACATTTCGATGCATGTTATTTCCCGGGCCGGGATTGGGTGTCCATTCATAGCCGATCAGTGCGGTGAATCGCCCCGGCTCATTGTATTCTTCAATGATGGAAGTATAGTCGGACCATGAGCTGCGAAAAACAGATTCGTTCTTAAGAATCTCAGGCAAGGTGCCATTACCTTGTGCCTGGATTGCCTCCATAGCGGCGGTTGTTATTGCGTCTATATCACCACTTTGCATGGCTTTATTCCACCGTCGAACCGTGGGGTCATCCATCACCAGCGGATCTGATGCGCGCATGAGAGGGGTTGCACCCAGCAAGTCTGAGTGATCTGTCATTGCCAGCCAATCCAGTGGTCTTGATAATTGAACCGGCACACCCCAGGTAGTTTCCACCTGTTCCCCTCGTGCGAATTTCATCGCTTCTTTCGGGCCGAGTGAATTTATAAAACCTGCATCGAATGACCAGCCCGAATGAATATGCTGATCTCCCCATAAAGGTCTGGTAGGAAATTTTCGATTAGCATAGGGCGAAAAACTTCTTTCACCAAGCCGGGAAGTTTGTGAAATTGCTGAAGGGTCAATGGACATATCTCCATGATGTGCGTCTCCTTCAGGTGGTGTCCTGTTTAATTCTTCAGTACTTACTTGTTGTTGATCTCCCTGAACGTCATTATCCTTCTTACAAGAAGTAAACATAGTTATGATTGCGCCAAAGAAGAGGAATAGTAAAAATCGACTCATTTGTAATATTATTATTGATCACATAATTTAATCATATCTGCTGAATTAATATGTGTAAAGTGATGATTTTAGAAGTCTTTTTACCATTTTAAGTGCTGATTATCTGATAATATCATTGATTTTAAACCCTTACAATTGAAGTTTCCAATAATCGTCCCGAGTTCTATTTTTTTTCTTTTGGTTTCCTGTTCGGCTCCGGAGAGCAGGAATGAAGAATTTCATGAGGAGCAAGGCACAGATCCTGTTATCATGGCCTACTATGTCCCCGAACGGGATTATCAGCCTGAGAAGATACCCGTAGAAAAGCTTACCCATATCATCTATTCCTTTACCCATGTAATCGACGGGGAAATGAAATTTGGCAAACCCGAAGTGGCGGGTCCAAAGCTGGAAGCACTGGTTCGGCAAAAGGAACGAAATCCGGACCTGAAAGTGATGATCGCCTGCGGTGGGTGGGGGGCCGACGGGTTTTCTGATATGGCCCTCACTGAAGAGAGTCGTGCGAAATTTATTAATAGTGCGCATGACTTCATTCAAAAATATCAACTTGACGGAATGGACATGGACTGGGAGTATCCCGGAATTTCAGGAGCGGGAACAAAGGCCCGTCCGGAAGACACCAAAAACTTCACGGCACTGATGAAGGGCCTTCGGGAAATGCTCGATACGTTCGAATCACCGAAGGTGCTCACATTCGCCTCGGCGGGCTGGAAACGGTATTACGATCATATTGAGGTAAATGAAGTAATGAAATATGCGAACTATACCAATGTGATGACATATGACCAGGTTTCGGGGGTATCAATATATACAGGCCATCACACGCCTTTGGGTGATGTAACAAGTGAAGAAATTGTGGGCACACCATTTCATGATCACCTGGATAGCCTTTTCAAGGCGGGCGAAAGCCCTGATCCTAACCCGGAGTCAGTGGAAAAAATTGTGACTTTCCTGATAAGCGAAGGGGTGGATCCCAAACAGATCGTAATCGGGGCGGCCTTTTATGGCCGTGCCTGGAAGGGGGTTCCTCCGGTGAATCACGGACTCTACCAGTTAAGCAGGGGACTTCACATTGGCTGGAGCGCTTATCACCACATCCGGAAAACCTTTGAGCCTGATACTAATTATGTGCGATTCTGGGACGAAAAAGCGAAGGCTCCGTTCATGTACAATGAGAGGGACAGTATAATGATTTCCTATGATGATACCGTTTCTGTGGCTTTGAAGACCCGCTATGCCATGGATAGACAACTGGGAGGGATTATGTTCTGGGAGCTTGGAAATGACACAAAGGAAAGGGGGAGCCTTCTGGATGCTATTTATGAGGCTGCTCAAAAGTAAAATAAACATTTGTTAAAGACTACTCCGGTAAGCAGGATACCCCTTTAAAGTAACCGTAATTTTTACTATATTGAATGGTTAAATGACTATCTGTCAATGACCTAAGACAGGCAGGAATTCCAACCCTAACCAAACAACCATGAACAAATTCACCATTCGATGGATGCCATTGATCTTTTTGATCAGTGGCATTTTTTTTACCAGCTGCAGTCAGCCGGTAAAGGAAGCCCAGGCCACAGCGCCTGAAATGACCGATCAGGATTTCATTCGGAACGGTAAGCACCTTGTAGCAATTGGCGGATGCCAGGATTGTCATTCACCAAAGACCTTTGAAAACGGCGTGATGAAATTTGATGAGTCCAGAATGCTTTCGGGGCATCCGGACGGTTCGCCTTTGCCACCCATGGAAGTAAAAGCGCTTGAGCCCGGAAACTGGCTGGCATTTGCGCCCGATCTGACCACATTTGTGGGCCCCTGGGGAATGTCCTATGCGAGAAACCTGACACCCCATGAAACGGGGATCAAAGGCTGGACACTGGAAACATTTGTCAAGGCTATGCGAACCGGGAAACACATGGGGGTTGAGCAGGGAAGGCCGATTATGCCGCCTATGCCCTGGGAGATCATCGGTGAATTGCCCGATGATGATCTGAAGGCAATTTATATGTACCTCATGTCGATTCCGCCGATCGATAATTATGTGCCTGAACCGCTATCACCGGATGAAGTCCGTGAAATGGCTGAGGCCGGCGCCTGAAACACGCTTTAACACAAAAAAAGAGGCTGTCAATTTAGACAGCCTCTTTCAATTCATATTGAACCGGGATTTATACTAATTCGACTTCAGGGATTTCATATCGATCACGAACCGGTATTTAACATCCGATTTCATTACACGATCCCAGGCCTCGTTGATTTCCTGCATATTGATCATTTCGATATCTGAGACAATGTTGTGTTCGGCGCAGAAATCCAGCATTTCCTGGGTTTCCTTGATGCCTCCGATCAGGGAACCGGCCACATTTTTCCGACCAAAGATAAGACCCATACTATGGAGGTCTACGGGTGTGGCTCCCACCAGCACCATGGTCCGGTCATTTTTTAACAGCGGCAGGTATGGGTTGATATCATGACCAACAGGGACCGTGTTCAGGAGGAAATCGAATGTACCGGCGTGTGCGGCCATCTGATCGGCATCTTTGGAAACGATCACGTCATTCGCACCAAGGCGTTTTGCATCCGCTCCTTTTTCAGGGGAGGTGGTGATCATTACCACATCAGCTCCCATGGCAGCGGCAAACTTAACGCCCATATGTCCGAGTCCGCCCAATCCGATAACACCTACTTTTTGTCCGGGTCCAACCTTCCAGTGCATCAGTGGCGAATAGGTTGTAATCCCTGCGCAAAGCAAAGGGGCAACCGCTTTCACATCAAGCTTATCGGATACCTTCAGAACGAAATAGTCATTCACCACAATCTGGGTTGAGTATCCCCCGTGTGTTACGCCACCCATTACTGCATCCGGACTTCCATAGGTCATTACCATTCCGTTCATGCAAAACTGCTCGAGATCATCCTTGCAGGAAGCACATTCCCTGCAGGAGTCGACCATACATCCGACGGCCACAAGGTCGCCTACTTTATGGTTGGTTACATCTGAGCCAATTTGTGTAACCCGGCCGACGATCTCATGACCGGGAACGATCGGATACATCGACATTCCCCAGTCATTATGTGCTGTATGTATGTCGCTGTGGCATACGCCGCAATAATCGATTTCAATTTTTACATCTTTCGGACCGACTTCCCGACGGTCGAATTCAAAGGGTTTTATTTCTTCGGTGGGGCTATAGGCTGCGTAGCCTTTTGTGTTACTCATGACTTGTTTGGATTTGTAGTTTGAGAAAGTGAATAGTCTCGGAAATTATGAATTTTGAACGTGGTTTCAAGGAGATTCACTCAAATAATTTCTTTTCAGTCCATCCAATTAAGAGGGAGTTTATTGCCCAGTCAGCATTAAAGTGAATGGAATGACGGATGTTCATTTTTTTTCAATCATTTATCATACCGAATCAGATCCTTTTTCGCGAGATTATTAGAAAATAGGATCAACATGAAAACGTTATCTAAAAAATCCGGAAAGCCGAGAACCGACAGGGTAAATCGACCGGAAACTGAAGGATTGGCGCGCATTTCGCCTGAGCAGATGTATTACATGAGCGAGCATTGGTTATCAGATATGAAATTCTATGAAGATGAACTGGGTTTTCTGCAGAATCTTATAGCTAAATATCTTATGTGGCTGATTGATGATAAACACATCGAAGACACGAGAATCATGGTCTCGAAACTACGTGAAATGGATAAAGAGCGGGATCAGATTGAAAGCCGGATCAAAATTCATTTCAAACATATCGCAGAGCTCATTGAGAACCCGTTCTCCCATGATTTGCAAAGTAGCCGTGATGAACATGCAGAATTGGAAATCAGAATAGCCGCTTTCATGAAAGAATTCAGGGTCATGAAGGTGAAAGTATTCAGGCACACCGAAATGATCATGGAAACAGAAAAGGCAACGCATTTATTGTCACGTGAATAAACCGGGAAATGCCCGCGGGACTTTTCACCACCGATTGAAATTGAACAGGATACGGGTAGTGGAAATGGAATAAAAAAGCAGCGGTACCGCTGCTTTTTTATTAGTTGATTTCGGATCACTTCAACAATAATTTTAGCCTTCCCTTATTTCTGAAGACATGATTTTCTTTTTTATCCCCAAAAACCACATCTTGCATTCTGGTTCAAGAAAAAGAAACGAATGGCGATTAAAAAGATTCTGCGTAATATTTGGATGTCAGCAAAATACAGGGGTAGTACCGCCGAAAAGATTTCGGCATTCGCCACATTGAGCAAACTCCAGGTAAAACGAGGAATCAATAAGAAAAGAAACTCAAAGGTTAAGGTGGATTTTTTGAATTATCAATTTCAGGGTTATGACTATCGTACTATCGAACATCTCTTTAATGAGATTTTCATGTCAGACGAATACTACTTTGAATCTGCTACACCGGAACCACTAATTATCGATTGCGGCGCGAATATCGGGATGTCGATCCTTTATTTCAAAAGCCTATATCCCGGCTCAAGAATTATTGCCTTCGAAGCTAATCCCTATGCATTTGACTTGCTCGAAGAGAATGTGCGTGAGAATAATTTGAAGGATGTAGAATTGCATAATGTAGCCTTATTTGACAAGGAAACCGACATTTCCTTTTTCATTGGTGATAATATTGGAACGCTGATGGGTTCGGTTAAAAAAGGCAGAAGTGGTGAATCAGAAATGACCGTTGCGGCAAAGAGGTTATCTGATTATCTGAAATCTTTTGAACATATAGACCTGATAAAAATCGATGTAGAGGGAGCGGAGATCAATATTCTTACGGATCTGTTGGAGTCATCTTCGCTGAATAAGGCAAACGAGTACATTATTGAATATCATCATAACATGGGTAGTGACAATTCAATGCTCTCATTCTTTTTAAAGAAGTTTGAGGAGCATGGTTATAACTATAACCTCCGTACTAATTTCATTGAAATCGATACTTTCCAGGATATTCTGATACATTTTTATAAAGTTCGGAACCACTAAAAGAATCAACGGGAAACATGGATTACAACCTTCCCGGTATGCCTCCCTTCGCCAAAATAACGGAGTGCCCATGGTATTTTGTCAAACGAATATGGCCCGTCAATCATACATTTTAGTTTCCCTTGACTATACAGATGGTTTATGATCCCCAGGTCTTTGTTAGGCACAAGCGGTACTAATTTTACCCGTTTGTTGCTAAACAGAGAGATGACCGGGTTCATCACCACCGTTTCAAGGATACGATGTAAGTATCCGCCAACGGTCACATACTGGCCGTTCGTATTTAATGAACGCAGGTAACTGATGGAAGAGCGCGTGGTCTTTGTATCCACAATCAGGTCGTATTTCTTGCCATTCCTTGTAAAGTCTTCACGCTTATAATCGATCACATAGTCGAACCCGATCGATTTCATCGCTAAAAGCTTATCGCCGGTATCCACACCCGTCACTTCCGCACCGTGAAGCTTTGCCAGCTGAAGTCCGAAAAATCCTACACCGCCACCTCCTCCATTTATCAGGATTTTCATGCCTTCACCGATTTTTCCATAATCGTAAAGCGCCTGATATGCGAGCATAGATGCATGCGAAAGCGAGGCAGCTTCTTCAAAACTCATACCCCCGGGTATGTGTACAAACGCTTTCTCATTCACACATACATATTCCGCAAAGGTTCCGAACCCAAACTGGGAAATATCTCCATAGACCCGGTCGCCGGGCTTGAGGAGTGTTACATTATCACCAACTGCTTCCACGATGCCTGAAAGCTCCATCCCGGGAACCGGGCTTTTTGGTTTTGTAATTCCAAAAAGCAGACGGTAAAGGTCGGGCTTGCCCCGCACCATCGCCCAGTCGTAATCATTGATGGCCGTCGCCATAACCTTCACCAATACCTGTCCGGTTGCCGGAGTTGGCTTATCCACATCCATGAGTGTAAGGTCTTCAGGCTCACCGTACCTGGTCAGAACAAATGCTTTCATAGTATTGAATATTAACGAACTAAATGGGCATAAATAAGCATATCCGGATGAGCGGGTGTGTAAGGAGATAAGTTGAAGTTTGCTAAACCCGGGCATTGGAAGGCGATAAAACTCTTTTCTCTTTTTCACCGTAAAACCAATTATTAAAAGCAGTTATTTTTTGTATTTTTGTCCCATGGCACGTAGATTTTTTTGCGCCCTTGTGGTGGCTCTCGTTCTTGTCATTCCCTTTCAGCTACATTCACAGGATGTTGTTCCAGATACCGTCATAGCACAAACAGGGGAAGGGATCTTTGCGATACTTCGTCGTACAGATCGGAATCCGGCAAATTTTCTTCCCGATTTCATCGCGCTGAATAAACATAAGCTGGGTTCCGACAGCAGTCTTGTAAAAGGACAGGTATACCTGATACCGCCAATTACTGAGGAAAGTAAATCAGAAGTAAGCACCAGTACGGTAACCAACGAAAAAACGGTTTCTGAGGCTTCCAGTAGAATGGTTGAGCCGCTCTTTGGATCAAAATACAAGACCATTACGCTGAAGGACGAACAATTGAAGGGTGCCGTATACTATCTGGTTTCAGGTCATAGTGGTCCGGATCCCGGGGCTATCGGGCAGTACGGGCCATATGAATTAAGTGAGGATGAATATGCTTATGATGTAACACTCCGACTAGCCCGGCGGCTCATGGAGCACGGAGCAACTGTTTACATGATTGTCAAGGATGAGGATGACGGCATTCGTGATGAACCAATCCTAACCCTCGATACCGATGAGCGTCATTATCCAGATAAGGAAATTCCGTACAGTCAGCGTGCCAGATTGCGTGACCGGGTTGCTGTCGTGAATGATCTGTATTCAAAACATCAGGGGGCCTATCAGCGCATGCTGGCAATCCACATCGACAGCCGAAGCAGGGGTGAAAACATCGACGTATTCTTCTATCATCACATGAATAGCGTGAATGGTCGGGCGATGGCAACAAGTATCCATGAAACCTTTACCAAGAAATATAAACGCCATCAGCCTAACAGGAATTACTATGGCTCAGTCAGCTCCCGCAGCAGTTTGTATGTGGTTAAATACAGCTACCCGCCTACCGTATTTATTGAACTCGGAAATATTAAGAACGAAAAAGACCAGCGACGGTTTGTACTTGCCGACAACCGTCAGGCACTTGCAAACTGGATTGCTGAAGGAATTATTTCCGACCGGAATGCGCATAAATAAGCATTAGAATCTCCTGACCCTCATTCTGCGTAACTTAAGAAAAAGTTGCATATTGAATTGCCGGATGGAATGCTCGTTCGGATTCATTGTATCACCCTCATGAAAAAAGTAAAATCCTATTTGCTCGAAGAAGGGCGGCAGCTCACACGTGCCGAACGATTCCATGCCATATGGATTACAATGGTGTTCATCTTTGTTTTTCTTCTCTTTTTTCAACCATTTGGTGTAAACAATTATGATCCCACGGAACGTATCAGGTGGCAATTGGTTTATGCGCTGGTAATCTTTGTGGGTGGTTCCGGCATGATATTACTATTGAATGAGATTCTTCTTTTTCCCCTGTTCCACCCTTCGCGGAGAATAGGGATCATTATTTGGACCCTCTGGAACTACATTTTACTTGCTACAAGCTCTTTTTTCATTTACAATATTATGGGTGAATGGCATGACTTCAGATGGAAGAGTTATGTTGAATTTCTGATCAATTTTGCTGCCCTTGGAATGTTGCCGCTGGCTGGAATTTTTATCTATCTTTTTATTACCTCACTTAAGGAGTCGCTGTCGGCAGCTTATCACTACCGGAATGATCAAATAAATCAGGATGACATTATCCGTATAGTTGCCGAGAATGATAAGGATACTATGGTCATGAAGCTGCGTAATTTATTGTTCATTGAATCTGCAGATAATTATGTGGAAATCCACTACCTGGAAGATGACGCGGTTCGTAAATCCATCATCAGGCAAAGCCTTAAATCAATTGATGAACAGGATATTCATCCGGCACTATTCAGATGTCACAGGTCCTATATGATCAATCTTTTTCATGTCGATCGCGTAGAGGGAAACCGGAATAAGCTTTCCTTAAAGCTTAATTTTTACCCAAACATCTTCCCTGTTTCAAGATCAGCTATTGATGCCCTGATGGAGCGTATCGAAAAATAGCTTACCGTTTGTCCCAAATAGCTCAAATTCATCCCTGAAGCCCCTTTTTCTGCAACTTCTGTTCGCGGAATCCGATCATTAGGTCATAACCAAATAACAACAACAATGATAAACTTAACCGCTTACCGCCGGCCTACCATGTGGAAGAACATCCTGGCCTTTATGATTTCACTGACTTTCATGATTGTCTGGCTTCCATTCATCAGGTCTATCTGCGATGGGTCATCCTATCCCTGGGGAACCCAATATTTTGGATTCACATTCTATGGAAACGGAATTACCACAGATTTCATTTTTGTCGTAATTCAATTTCTTTTTTATGTATTCCTCATGTATTCCATCTATCGGGTAAAGGATCGCACGATATTCTATGGCCTGCTCCTCGTATGGTTTGTTAACGTATTCGGCAACCTGCTGTATGACATAGCCGTGAATGGCGACAGCATGTTTCATGGAGAGACTCTCAATGTGCATATTTCCATTACATGGATCGTGATACCCCTGTCGGTTCTCGCGTTGTTTGTAATCTACAAAGTGATTCGTGAAGACGCAGCAGGTCCGGTAGTTAATGATCCCTGGACGCGCAGGAATACACTCATGGCAATCCTGATACTGGGCCCCATTCCTGTTCAGGCAGTGTTGCTGGCGACCGGGGAACCTGATGGACTCACCGATCAGATTGGTGTGCTCATGTCGATCACGCAATGCTTCCTGCTTCCATTCGTATACCGCCCCTATAAATCTGTACAGGAATTCACAACAGTACAGACAGCGACAGAATAGCGATCAGAATGCAAATAAAAAAGGCCTGTTGATGCAGGCCTTTTTTATTTTATCCCTTGGGAAACAGGAAAACGAGCACTGCCCTTACGCCCCATTTTGCTTTGGCATTCTCTGGTGCCGCAAGGTTAAAGCGAGGCCCGATACTCATTTGAACTTTTTGTTTACCCAGGCTGGTGAGTCCGCTCACAGAAGGATTCATCCAAACCAGGGTATTGTCACCCTTCCAGTTTTGAGTGATTTCAAAATTTGTTCCGACCCCTGCTCCGGATGCCCAGTTATAATTTAAGAAGGGCTGAAAAAACAGCTGACTCACATCCATTCGTTCATCATTTCCCGCAATACTCCAGATCTGATTGATCAGCGCTCCATAAGTGAATCCATTGGCCTGCCGTAATGCAACCACTGTGGGACCAATGCCAAACTTGTCGGCGGTAAAGTAGTCTTTGCCAATTGGAACGAGAAATACCGGACCGGCACCCCAGGTAAACCCATTGCTGGAAGCTTTCGGACTTATAAACCCGCTAATAACAGCATCACCAAAGCCCGTTTCTGTCTGGCCTTCGCCGGTTATATTATACTGGCTGATTACCGGCAGAATAACCCTGGTTATCAGATTCAGATTTTCAGAAATGGAGACAGGAATTACAGGCTGAATATTCAACAGATAACGGGATCCGTTATATGGACCAATCCCAAAATCCATGTTATTCTGCAGCGGTGCACTGATGAGTGATGCTACAGGATTCGCAAGTTCTTTCGCCAATGTCGCAGCATCTTCCTGGGCAAGACAAACGGACGTCAATGAACTTAAAATCCCTGAAACTATAATTGTTTTGATGATGCTCATACCTTGGTTTTAACATTAATTACAACTTCGCTCAATAACTTAACTTTACTTGCAAAACTTGAAGAAAGCACAAGCCAATTCAATTTCAATCCTTATAGGCATCAAGGGTTTGAATGGTTCCATCCGGATTATATTTCAGCTCTTTTACCTTCACGCTTCGGAGATGGGTTTTTCCGCCCGACAATGAACTATCATGAAAGAATAAATACCATTTACCCTTGTATTCAACAATGGAGTGATGATTGGTCCAGCCAATCACAGGATTTAAAACCACACCCCGGTAGGTAAATGGTCCGTATGGATTATCCCCGGTTGCGTAAGATATAGTATGGGTATCACCTGTTGAGTAGGACAGGTAATAGACATCCTTATATTTATGTACCCATGCCGCTTCAAAATATCTTCGGTCATTATCGCCCGTTACAATTGGATTTCCGTCCTCATCCAGAATAACTACATCCTTCGGTGTTTCGTCGAAAGAGAGCATATCTCCACTCAGACGTGCAATTTTCGGATTAATTGCAGGTTTATCAGCCGGTGGATATACATCTTCACCCACATAGCTGCCGGATTCCCATCGCTGAAGCTGACCACCCCAGATCCCCCCGAAGTACATGTAGTAGGATCCATCTGAATCCTTGAATATCGCCGGGTCAATGCTGTAACTGCCCTCAATGGGTTTGTCTTCAGGCTTGAATGGTCCGCCAGGGTCGGAAGATGTGGCGACTCCGATCCTGAAGATGCCGTCAGAATCCTTTGCAGGGAAATACAGATAATACGTTCCGTTTTTCTCCGCGGCGTCCGGCGCCCACATTTGCTTTGCTGCCCACGGTACGTCATCCACATGCAGCGCGATGCCATGATCTTTAACTGTTCCGCCAACCTTGTTCATGGAAAATACATGGTAATCCTGCATGTTGAAATGGCTTCCCATGTCATCTTCCGGAATGCCTGATTCATAATCATGGGATGGATAAATATAGATCTTGCCTTCAAAGACATGCGCAGAGGGATCGGCCGTGTAGAGATCTGTAATAATTGGCTTATCTCCCGTAGAATTTTCCTGCGCACTGAGCGGTATCGAAATCCATGTGAACATCAGCAGGCAAATGGTATAAATTATGTGATTTGTCTTCATGGTATTATAAATGATATTTATTGATTCAATTTAAATAATATTCCTCTTTCCAGCCCTGTAATTTCGGCTAATCCTTTCATACGTCCCATCAGCGAATAGCCGGGGTATGCATCTTTATGTATTTCAGCCTCAAACAGGAATCCATGGTCTGGTCGTACAGGAAGGGCAATATTTCGCTTTTGCATGATTAACAAAATTTTTTCTATGATTTTCTCCATTGGATTGTCACCATCCAGGTGGGGAGATTCTCTGAAATTCCTGTTGCCCGATTTCAACACGTTTCTTAGGTGAATGAAGTGAACACGGTCTTCAAAGGCATCCAGAATAGCAGGCAGATCATTCTCCTCATGCGCGCCCAATGAACCACTACAGAAACAAAGTCCGTTCGAAACAGATGGTACGGCATTGAATATTTTATCTGCGTCATCCATCGTACTCATAATTCGTGGCAATCCGAGTAGTGAAAATGGAGGATCATCAGGGTGGATGGCCAGCTTACTGCCCTCTTCTTCTGCCACCGGCACAACCGCTTCAAGGAAATTTACCAGGTTTTTTCTAAATGCCGTTTCATCGATACCGGAATACCCATCGAGCAGTTTCAGTAATTGTTCGGGCGTGAAATTGACAGATGATCCTGGCAATCCTAAAAGTATATTTTGGAAAAGTTGTTTCTTTTGATTTTCGGAAAGGGATTCTGCATAGGCTGCCGCCGCATGCTGTTCATGTTCAGAATAACTTTCATGTGCGCCCGGTCTTTTCAATAAATGCAAATCAAAGGTCGCAAATGCCATTGGATCGAACGAAAGTGTAAGTGATCCATCAGGATTCCGGTACTGATGATCTGTTCTGATCCAGTCAAGTACGGGCATGAAATTGTAAGTGATCACATGAATTCCACAGACGGCGAGGTTGCGTATACTTTGCTTGTAGTTTTCAATGAATTCCAGCCGGTTTCCCTTTCCCTGCTTGATATCTTCATGCACGGGCAGACTTTCCACAACCATCCATTGCAGGCCGGCATCAGAGATCAGTTGCCGGTGTTCCTCAATGGCTTCAATGCTCCAAACTTCTCCTACAGGAATATGGTGCAATGCCGAAACAATGCCTTCACATCCGGCCTGGCGTAATTCCCGGAGAGAAATGGGATCCTTCTGACCGAACCAGCGCATCGTTTTTAACATTTTTATTCCTTCCATATCAGAACCCGATGCTGTTTCCGCCATCCACCGGCAGCACAACGCCGGTTGTAAATTTCGAAGATTCTGTTGCCAGGAAGTATACTGCCTCGGCGACATCATCCGGGTCGCCCAGTGATTTCATAGGCGTTCTTCCGAGGACCTTGTTTTTTCTATCGGGGTCTGAATCAAGTGCCTTGGCAGACATGGGAGTTCGGATAAACCCGGGAGCCACGCAATTAACCCGGATCCCGTCTGCCGCCAGTTCTACGGCCATGGCGCGGGTCATTCCTTCGACTGCGGTTTTACTGGCCGTGTAGGCGATTACAAAAGGAATTCCATACTGAGCAGCCATGGAGGAAATATTCACAATACTGCCATGTCCCTGTTTGCGCATGATCCTGACGACTTCACGGCTCATGGCAAAAATGCTCTGAACATTGGTATGGAGAATCGATGCGAAATCCTGATCTGAAACATCCGAAAATGGCTTTTTCATATTGATTCCGGCATTATTCACCAGGATGTCCACAGAGCCGGCTTCTTCCGAAATAGAATCGATCAGATGTGGTATCTCTGAAATCCTGTCCAGGTCAAAAACCTTAATTCGCGCATTTGATCCGAGTTTTTCCTGAGCAGACCTGAGTTTATCGGCCGTTCGGCCTACGATATACGTAATGATCCCCTCAGAACACATTTTCGCGGCGATGGCGAGTCCGATACCTGATCCGCCTCCTGTAACGATGGCTACATTGCTTTTCATAGTTCAATATTAATCCCAGCTCGGGCGTATGCCCGGCGCATAGGGAAATTTCAAGGATTTATAATAAGAAAGGTCTTTGTCCGGGACCGTCATTTCCGGAGGGAATGGCATTTCAGAAAATTCCTGAAAGTACAGCATGCATGCATTTTTCCACCATTTTGCCTCTTTGAACTGAATATTCAGGTGCATCAATATTTCCTCATATCTTTCTTCATCCACATAAGGGCGTAAAGATTTCCATGTTTCGAGCATTTGACCCACCTCATCCACGCCTTCCTGGTATTTCATCCCCAGATTGTCCCAAAGAGTTCTGCCGTTTTTTAACTTGTATGTCCAGGGCAGGTGATGGAACCAAAGCAATAATTCTTCGGGAGTGGTAGCCGGATCATTAAATAATTTGGCGAGTTCCGGGGCATAGTCGTTAACCGCTCCACTTCCTGTGGTGGTTGTACGGTCAAAGCCAATTCCCGATTTATCAGCTTTATGGTAATAGACAGAAGTCCAGTCGGGCCTCGACATATTACTGATCCAGGGCCCGGGTCCGTAGTGATGACCGGCATCCATCATATGATGCAACCCAAGTGGTGTCATATAGGATACAGGCATTTCCCGTGACTCAAGAAGTTCCGGCAGAAAGGAATTTACAAATTCAGGATCAGGAGTGAAGGTCATTTTCAGCCATTCTTCCGCGATTTGTTCAAGAGAATAATCAGGATCCCATGCCAGTTTACCAAAGCCAAACCAATTCGCCTGACCGAAAATATGCCCCGTCCAGTTTATATCTGAACCGATATTGGCTACCCCGGCCATTCCGGTTAATGCCTGATTGCCTTCTGTTCCTGCAATGATATCCGCTACACGCGTATTACGGTTGGGTTGATAAGTCCTGGAGTGCAAAACTTCCTGAAATAGTTTTGGGAGGAATACCAGGTGCGTACTAAATCCCAGGTATTCTTGGGTGATCTGAAACTCCATCATTAAAGGAGTTTTCGGCATCGCACCGAACATCGGGTGGAAGGGTTCCCTTGGCTGGAAATCAATCGGTCCGTTCTTAACCTGAACCAAAACATTCTCAGCAAATTGCCCGTCGTAGGGAACGAATTCTTTTGATGCCTGACTTGCGCGATCAGCCCCTTCATCGGGTGAATAAACAAAGGCACGCCACATCACAATACCGCCGTGTGGCTTAACGGCTGCTGCCAGCATATTCGCGCCATCTACATGATTTCTTCCATAGTTCTGCGGGCCGGGCTGGCCTTCGGAATTAGCCTTTACCAAAAACCCTCCGAAATCCGGGATCTGGTTATAAATTTCATTTGCCTTTACGTTCCACCATTCCTGAACCGCCGGATCCAGGGGGTCGGCGGTATCGAGGTCGCCGAGTTCAACCGGGGCAGAAAACCGGGCAGTGAGATAAACTTTGATACCGTATGGGCGAAATACGTCGGCCAGCGCTTTTACTTTATCCACATATTGAGGTGTTAGTATCAGGGCATTGGCATTTACGTTTGTCACTACGGTTCCGTTTATTCCAATCGAGGCGTTTGCGCGCGCATAATCAATGTATCGCTGATCGATATATTCAGGAAGTTTTTGCCAGTTCCAGATGGACGCACCTGCATAACCTCGTTCTACAGTTCGGTCGAGATTGTCCCAATGATTTAAAAGACGTAAGTTGATTCTGGGTGAACTGGCAACCTCAATATTTTGCAGGTCGCGTTGCTGCTGCATAAGTTGAAGAAGATTGAATGTGCCATAAAGCAGACCGATATCAGTTCGGGCCGTTACGATAAGTCTTTCATTGCCGTTTACATTTTGGGTCATGATGATATACCCTTCATCATTGATTTCGGGCATTCCGGTGATATCAGCATTATCGGGAAGATTCGAAATGGTTGCGATAATCAATGCGTAAGATTCTGTGCTAACGGAAGAAATTTGCGGAGTTATATCGAGCATTTTATTCAACCCCGTCATGAGTTCAGACTTGAGCGCGTTGATGGTCGGGCTGTTTCCTGCCACCCTTATTTTTGAAGAAAATTGAGTATACTGCGTACGTATTGCCTCATTTTCAATAAGGGAATACCGTAGCCATAGATCATATCCATTTTCGCTGTAAGCATGCAGTGAGGATAACAACAATAGAAAGAGCAATAAACCCTGGAAAGGTCGGAAAATTGCCTTGTTGCTCTTGTGTACAGGATTATTCACGGATGGAAAATTTTTAGCAGGTTTAAGATAAGAATTTATGAAATACAATCATGCGAAAAACGGTTGACCGGTTCATTGCGATCTTGCTTGCAATCCTCCTGGCCCTCATGACGCTGGATATTTTATATGGCGTATTCACAAGGTATGTCCTTGCCAACCAAAGTGAATGGACGGATGAACTGGCCCGTTATCTGATGATCTGGATCAGTATCCTCGGTGCGGCATTTGTATCGGGGAGGGGCGAACATATTGCCATAGATTTGTTCAGGCGCGGTCGTAATCCGCATCGCGAAAGGCGTCTTCAGATCTTCATATCAGGCGTTGTTCTCATTTTTGTTATCGTAGTTTTTCTGATAGGCGGGATCCGATATGCCTATTTAACATTCAGCCTTGGTCAGATGTCTGCTTCGCTGAACATTCCTGTGGGATATGTGTACCTGGTTCTTCCGTTATCGGGCATATTCATCTGTTATTACAAGATTTATGACCTTCTGAAGCTGATCGGGGATAAAAATCAGGCATCATGGAAATAGCGATTCTGCTCCTTAGTTTTTTTATTTTAATGGCATTGCGTGTACCTGTCGCATGGAGCATTGGAATTGCTTCGTTACTCACTCTTTTCACTGGAATGAGTTCAATGGCCGCAATTACAACCATGTCGCAGCGCATTCTTACCGGCCTTGACAGTACTTCCATTCTTGCGATCCCGTTTTTTATTTTGGCAGGTCATATCATGAAAAGGGGAGGTATCGCCAGAAGACTGGTGTCGTTCGCAAAGGCACTTGTGGGGGGCTTGCCGGGCGGACTGGCCCATGTGAATATACTGGCAGCCATGTTATTTGGTGCCATAGCCGGATCTGCCGGAGCTGCCGCAGCCTCGATCGGAAGTTTCATGTCTGCCGAAATGAAGGAGGAAGGTTACAGTGAAGGTTATGGAGTGGCGGTGAATGTGACTTCAGCAACAACGGGCCTCCTTATTCCGCCCAGCAATATTTTCATCATCTATTCACTGGCCAGCGGCGGGGTAAGTATCGGGGCATTGTTCCTTGCCGGATACCTGCCCGGAATACTCACAGGATTGTTGCTCATGGTTGTAGCCTATGTATACGCGATCCGAAAGAAATTCAAAACCGGAAGGGGCCATACATTTATGGAGATACTTCGGTCATTTGTTGTGGCCCTCCCGAGCTTATTGTTGCTGGTTGTGATCATGGGTGGAATTGTCGGCGGAATTTTTACTGCGACTGAAGCCTCTGCGGTGGCGGTGTTGTATTGTATTGTGCTGGCCTTGCTCTACCGAGAAATAACATTCAGGGATATTCCGAATATTCTGATTGAAGCCTCAGGCACCATTGCAGTTGTCATGCTGCTTATCGCCATGTCAATTGCCATGTCATGGGTGCTGTCATTTGAAAATATTCCCGCACAGGTTACAGCATTCCTCTTTGAGCTGAATGCTTCGCCGTGGGTTACGATACTCCTGATTAACATCATACTGTTAGTTGTAGGGATATTCATGGATATGACACCTGCGGTGTTAATATTTACACCCATTTTTCTTCCGGTGGCGACCTCGATGGGCATACATCCTGTTCATTTTGGTATCATAATGGTGTTGAATCTTTGTATCGGATTATGCACACCACCCGTTGGTGCGGTTCTGTTTATCGGCGTAAGTGTAGCAGAAACAACAGTTCAGAAGGTGATCAGGCCGTTGTTGCCATTTTTCGGGGTGATGCTGCTATCGCTTATCCTGATCAGCGTCTTTCCGGAGATTTCACTTTGGCTACCTGATGTATTTGGATTTCTTGACTAGGCGGCAGAATGAATTCATTTCTGAAGTCCTGTCAACCGTTCGAATAATTTATTTTGATCAAAATTAAAATTAATTAATCTTTAGGTTCGAAAAATTTTCAAGAGGCTGATTGTGTATCAGTGTGCTTGCAGTCAACTATTAAATCTTTCCATATGAATTCGGTTTTAGAGTCAGCAGATTGGGTAGTCCTGGGTATTTATTTCCTTGCATTAATTGCAGTTGCAATTTGGGTAATTTCAAAAAAGAACAAGGATACAGAGGACTATTTCCTGGCAGGCAGGAATGTCGGATGGTTCGTCATTGGCGCGTCGATTTTTGCTTCAAATATTGGCTCTGAGCATGTGGTGGGACTCGCCGGAACAGGTGCTGAGTCGGGAATGCCCATGGCACACTATGAACTGCATGCCTGGATAGTCCTGTTGCTGGGCTGGCTTTTTCTTCCGTTCTATATGCGAAGCGGGGCCTTCACCATGCCTGAATTCCTCGAGAAAAGATTTGACAGCCGGTCCCGCTGGTTCCTGTCAATATTCTCACTTGCCGGTTATGTGGTCACCAAGGTTTCCGTAACCATTTATGCCGGCGGAATCGTAGTATCCGAATTACTCGGAATTCCATTCTGGTACGGCGCGATAGGGGTGGTTCTGTTTACCGGTGCCTATACGATCGTGGGAGGTATGAAAGCGGTTATTTATACAGAAACCCTTCAGACCATCATTCTCATTTTAGGCTCGGTGATCATCACATACCTGGGATTACAGGCTGTTGGCGGATGGGGCGAATTACAGGCGATTGTTCGTGAAACCAGTCCGGAACATTTCAATATGTGGCGATCAGCTTCAGATCCTGAATTCCCGTGGACGGGTTTGTTGTTCGGCGGAACGGTGGTAGGGATCTGGTATTGGTGTACCGACCAGTACATTGTACAACGCACCCTTGCGGCCAATAATATTACCATCGGGCGACGCGGGGCTATCTTTGGCGCGTACCTGAAGATACTTCCGATCTTCATATTTCTCATCCCAGGTATCATTGCCTATGCGTTGAACCAGCAGGGAGTGATTGAGCTTGGGAGGGCAGATGAGGCATTTCCAACACTGGTGAAAGCATTGCTCCCGGTGGGTTTGAAAGGACTTGTTGCAGGTGGGTTGATGGCGGCACTGATGAGCTCGCTGGCTTCCGTCTTTAATTCCTGTTCCACCATTTTCACCATCGATATTTATAAAAAGCTCCGTCCGAAGACTTCTGAAAAGCGTCTATTACGTGTTGGACGGTTTGCAACATCCATTGTTGTTGTGCTCGGCATTATCTGGATTCCCATCATGGATAAGATCGGAGGCGGTGTGATGTATCAGTATCTTCAAAGTGTGCAATCATATATTGCTCCTCCCATAACGGCCGTATTTGTCCTGGGTATTCTCTGGAAGCGCGTCAATTCCAAAGGTGCTATTGTAACCTTGTTTGCCGGTTTGATTCTCGCCATGCTGCGTATTGTGGCAGAGCTGAATTACACCTCGGAAATAGCAGCTTTCCGTGAAACAGGGGTTCATTCAGGCAGCGGAATCTGGTATTATTTTGCCGTTATCAATTTCGCGAATATGGCATTTTTCATGCTGATCTTTTCGGTGATTGTTTGTGTGGTAACCAGTCTTGCCACTCAGAGTCCGAATTATGCCGCGATACAGGGTCTCGCCTTTGGAACACTAACTGAAGAGCAAAAGCTGGCGCAGAAAGAGAGCTTCAGCTGGATCGATGTGGTGTTTTCAGTATTGCTTGTCATGGTAGTTCTGTCGGTTCTTGTTTATTTCACTGGATAAATCAATTAAAATGCACTCATCCTTTGAAATATCTCCAGCCACGATTGAAGAAGCAGAGGAGCTCAATGTATTGATCAACGCTGCCTATCGTGGGGAAAGTTCGAGAAAAGGCTGGACCACCGAGGCAGATCTTCTGGACGGCACACGAACGGATGCTGAACTTATCCGTCAGATCATCCAGACGCCTGCAACCACCTTATTATCGCTACGATCAGACGGAGAAATCTTAGGTTGCGTTGAATTGCGCAAGGAAACCGAAAAGATGTATCTGGGCATGCTCACTGTCCGTCCGGATTTGCAGGGACAGGGGATCGGTAAGGTACTAATGAAGACGGCAGAGGATTTTGCCCTGGAGAATGGTTGTTCCACCATGTACATGACCGTGCTGGTACCACGGACTGAACTTATCGCCTGGTATGTACGGCACGGATATGTCGATACCGGCCAGAGAAAGCCCTTTGCATTTAATGATCCCCGGTTCGGTCAACCCAGGCAATCCCTTGAATTTACAGTGCTCGTCAAGTCTTTGTAATTCCGATTATCGGCACTGGTAAAATTCTGATCAACATTTCATTGATTTTTATATCTTTCTGAAATTTTCCATCAATTTCAGAATTATGACATTTCTCTCCACCAAGCCCAAACTTTCTTTCTGGCAGATCTGGAATATGAGTTTTGGTTTCTTCGGCATCCAGTTCGGCTGGGCGCTTCAACTTTCGAATGTGAGCCGCATTTTTGAAACGCTTGGCGCGGAGATTGGTGAGATCGCCATCCTGTGGATCGCCGCCCCTGTGACGGGTCTTGTTATCCAGCCGATCATAGGGCACATGAGTGATAAGACCTGGAACCGGCTGGGACGAAGAAGGCCTTATTTTCTGATAGGAGCGATTTTCGCATCGATCGCATTATTCATCATGCCGAATTCACCAGCACTGTGGATGGCTGCCGGAATGCTGTGGATCATGGATGCCTCCATAAATATTTCCATGGAACCTTTCAGGGCATTTGTCGGGGATATGCTCCCTAAGGAACAACGGACAATGGGATATGCCATGCAGAGTTTCTTCATCGGATTTGGCTCCGTAATCGCCTCGGTGTTACCCTTTGTCCTTACGCGATATTTTGGTATTTCCAATGTTGCCGATAAGGGTGAGATTCCAATGTCATTGAAGATTGCCTTTTACGCTGGGGGTGTAGTGTTCTTTTTGGCTGTGCTTTGGACGGTATTGCGCACCAGGGAGTATTCCCCCGATCAGATGGAGGTCTTTCATAAAGACGAGGAAAAAGATCACCCCCTGCGAGAAGAGGGCGAGGAGGAGCAAATGGTGCGCGCCATCACCTTTTACAGGCAGGGGCCGGTCTGGATTGCCATTGGGGCCATTCTTACCATTCTTCTCTATAATTTTTCATCACACAAGGAGCCGTTGGTGCTTACTATCGGTATGATGGTCTTCGGGATATTGCTGATTATTAGTGGTATTCTAACGCGTTTGGGCAAGAAGGAAAACGGATTTCTTGAGGTGATTAATGACCTGTTCAAAATGCCGGAAACCATGAAGCAACTGGCCCTGGTTCAGTTCTTCTCGTGGTTTGGTTTATTTTCAATGTTCCTATACACAACTGGCGCTGTAACCAGCTATACCTATGGTACCACTGATACCACTTCACAAGCCTATCAGGATGGTGCGGATTATGTGGGGATTTTATTCGGAATGTATAATTTCATGGCGATGTTCTTCGCGTTCGCGCTGCCGCCGCTCGCAAGGCGATCCAGCCGAAAGACGGCGCATATGATCTCGCTGATCGCAGGCGGTTTAGGCCTTATCTCATTTTATTTCTTTAAAGATCCGACGTTACTTCTTATTTCGATGGTGGGGGTCGGACTTGCATGGGCGGCGATTTTGTCGATGCCTTATGCCATGCTTACTTCGGCAATTCCAACCCGCAAGTTTGGGATTTACATGGGGATCTTTAACTTTTTCATTGTGCTTCCCGAGATAACGGCCTCCAGTATTTACGGATATTTGCTGGAAACTTTCTTTGATAATCAGCCAATCTATGTTCTTATCACGGGTGGTATCAGTTTGATCGTGGCCGCATTACTGGTGGTGCGCGTGAAAGATGATGATTAGTCGCTGATACATTTCAGAAAAAGAAATTATAGGTTGTCCGCCTGGATTATTATTTTCTCCCACATATGGGGGTTGGGAAGAAGTGAATTTCTGATAACTTCAAATTGCCGTTAAAGTCTGTTATCTTTATTGTATGAAAGCACATCATTTTATCTTACCGATCTTCTTTGCTTCGCTTGTTGCCTGTTCCACGGGTTCTGAAAAGGAAACACAGACTGAAGTTGTTTCCGATTCAGAGGAAATGCAAGTGGAGGAACCATCTGAAACGGCCCTAAGTCTGAATGGTATGGATGAAGCCGAAGCCTCCAGGATCTCGGAGGCGTTGGTGAATGTTCTTCTTGCTGAGGATATCGAATATCTAGCTCCGGAACAGCGAAGATTCCGGTTTGCTGTTTGTGACCTGAATGATGATGGAAACAGGGAATACCTGGTTGAATTGCGCAACAGCTATTTTTGTGGGTCAGGGGGTTGCACCTATTTATTACTGAATGAGGATATGGCAGAGATCACCCGATTTACGGTCTCGTATGCACCTTTTGTAATATCAAATGAAAAATCTGCGGGGTGGAGGGACCTGATCATTCCCCAGGGCAGTGCCTATCACGTGATGAAATTTGACGGATCCACTTATCCGGGAAATCCTTCTGTTGAACCCCAGGTACAGATTGATGAAAATGGGGAACTGGTAAAGTTGCTGGATGAGGACTCGGGTACACTTCCGGAGTTTACCTTCTGAAATGCCGGTTGAATAATTCACGCGTTGTGATACCAACCGGCCCTTCATAGATACCGCCGATATTGCCGATATCTTCCACCTGGATTGTTATAGTATTTTCACCCCGCATCAGAATATTGGTGGGGATTGTATATACACGGAGTTTGGAGAACGACATACTGGAACCGAAGGGTCTGTGGTCGTTGGTTTCTCCTATCTTCTGACCGTTGATGTACACGGCATCGAAATCATCGATTTTGCCACCAATGAATACCAGATCCTGACCATACAGATCATTAGGCAGATAGAATGTCTTTTTGTACCAGGCAAATCCGTCGTAATTACGGTGGCCCTGGGATTCCCAGGGTACCGGGACCATTACATCTTCCCAGCGGTCTTCTTTATGAGTCTTTCCTGTCTGGAATTGCCATATGCCCTGAAGGTTGACCTGCATGGGCGCATTCGGGTCACCTGAATAGATGCCCGGCTTGCCGTCCACGATGCCGCCTTCATTGGTCACGTCAAAAACACGGACGGCAATTACATTTTCTCCTTCAAAATTGATGATTTCACCTGGCAGGAAATACAACCGCAGGGCACGGTAAGCGGTTTGAAACTTTGGGGGAAATGAACCGCTGAATCCGACAGGTTTTCCGTTCAGATAGGCTTCATCTGCATCATCGATGTAACCCAGGTTCAGATATAGTGCAGTATTTTTTGGCAATGACCTGCCGTCAAAAGTGATTCTGTACCATGCATATCCATCATAACCATGAAAATCCTGCTCTTCCCACGGGCCTGGGACAAATATCTCTTCCCATCGGCTGTCGTCGAAATCAGGTTCCTTCCATGTGACCTTATCACCAATGGAAAATTTCCACATTCCCCGGAGATCAAGATAATTTCTTTGGCCCGGGGAACTGATGGAAATCAACATCAATGCTATGAATATCAGGTTTTTCAATGTTTTGCTTTGTTCAGTTTGAAAACAGAGGGCTGCACCGCTTGGTTAACGGCGCAGCCCGTCTGACCCTTAATTAGAAGCCAGGCCTTCATCGGCAGGCAACATGCCATCCCAATAAGTAGCCCAAACCATCTGATTGTTTTGATACGTGATCTCATATTTCACCACCATGCTAGCGTCTGAAATTTCAATCCAGTATTTTCCGGCATCGAGCTTTTTCAAGTTATACATTTTAATAAACCCGTTGTCGGTGTTGTTGAGTTTGACCTTGTCGTCAATTAGGAGACCATCCTGACCAAATATTTTTACATGAACAGTTTTTTCATGTCCGTTAACATACAGCACTTTCAGTTTTCCAGCCTCGGTAGGGAGGATTTTAACTTCCGGTGTTCCGTTGATAGGATCTGTTGCCATTGCTGAAATTGAAAAGAGCGTTGCCAAGACAAGTGTTAATAATGTTGTTGTGCGTTTCATGATTTTGTTGTTTTGAGTTTATGACCTGTTACTGTTACAATTAACGGCGATCCGGGACCTGCAGGTGTCATGGTCTCGTAAAGCATTGTCACAAATTGTCACAACAAAATTTTGATTGTCTTAATGATGTATCAGCCGGTATCCTGAGCCGTGGGCGGTAAGTATAATGTGCGGATTTCCGGGGTCCTCTTCAATTTTTTGACGGAGTCTCAGGATAAAATTATCCACGGTTCTGGTTGTAATGCTTTCCTGGTACCCCCAGACATTTTCCAATAAGTCATAACGGCTTACCAGTTCATTGCGATTTTCATACAGGTATTTCAGAACTTCAAATTCCTTATGTGAAAGTTTCACTTCATCATCTCCTTCATACGCCTGGAAGTTCTGAAAATCAAGCCGCAACCTGCCGATCATGATGCTTCCGGAAATTTCTGTCTTATCATCATGGGTCGATGACCTTCGTAAGATCGCCTTAATACGTGCCAGCAATTCCCGAACACTGAAAGGTTTGGTGACGTAGTCGTCAGCCCCGAGTTCAAGTCCGAGGACCTTATCAATTTCTTCACCTCTTGCGGTTAACAGGATGATAGGCGTTTCTATTCCTTCTCCACGTACTTTTCGACAAACATCGAATCCTGACATGCCCGGCAGCATGACATCCAGAAGTACAAGGTCGAAGGAGTTTTTCATGATTTTTTCCAGTCCGCCCGGACCGTCGCCGGCAACGTCTACCGAATAGCCATCAAATTCCAGGTTATCCTTTAGGCCCATCTGCATGGCAGGTTCATCTTCAACAATAAGTATTTTATACATATTCTATTGTTTTAAAAGCGGAAAGAGGATCATAAAAATAGAACCCTTCCCGGGTTCGCTTTCAAGTCGTACATCACCCTTGTGCTCATCTATAATTTGTTTTACCAACGACAACCCGAGGCCGGTGCCCTTGCTTTGTGCAAGATCACCCACGGATACCCGGAAGAACTTTTCAAATACCTGCGCCTGATCTCCCTTTGGTATACCGATCCCCTTATCCTGAACAGTCATCACCGCCTTCTCATTTCCTTTCACCGTTCGCACGGTAATTTCTTTGGTATCTGTTGAATATTTAATGGCATTGTCCAGCAGATTAATGAGAACTTCAGCAATTGCTTCTTTGTCACCCTCAATGGGAAGCGGTTCCTCACTCAGGGAAAGTACATGACTGAATCCCTTTGTGCGCAGATGAAACTCGTAATTGGATACTACTTCAGCCACAATTTCATTCAGATCGATTTTATCATGCCGAAATTGTTTTTTGCCGTTATCCATTTGGGAAAACGTAAGAATTTTGTTGACGATACCTGTCAATCGTCCCGACTCCTTCTGCATAATCTGGTAATATTCCTTTTTCTTTTCTTCCGTCGGGACACGATCCATTTCAAGTGTTTCAGCGAACATGCTGATAAGTGCGAGCGGGGTTCTCAGTTCATGGGATACATTCGAAACAAAATCTGCTTTTTTCTGTGCGAGCCGCATTTCCTTTCGAACGTTCCTTAGAATTAGAAAGGCTGCGATACCCAGAAAGGCGATCAGCGTAAGTAAAATACCAAGGTTAGTCACTGTGCGTTCACGGATGATATCCTGAACAGGTTTGCCCGGTGTTCCGATTGCCAGGTAATAGTTGGGAAGGAGCCAGAAGTTATTAGTGACAGCTATGGATTCTGAATTCACAGAATCGGCGGTTGAGTAAACCGGGTCCGTATTATCCCTCCGATAGGCCGACACCACAAATTTGTCCTGTGCCACGGTCTGAAATTTGGTTGAAAGTGTTTCCCTGATAAATAATTCAGGATCGAGAATTATGGCACCCATACGACTTGTGACAGTGTTGTTGGGAGAAAGCATGATGAAGGATAGAAGGAGGTAGCTCCGGTCACCTTCATTGAATTGCGAAGACAGTATTTTTTGGAAGCCGTTTTCCGCATAGTTACGTAGCTGTTCAAATTGGTCTGAGGCCGGATCCGGCAGTTGCTGTTGGTAGAAATCAGTGGTGAATGAGGTGTCTGCCTCTGCCGAAGTTAAAATAATTTCTTTGTCCAGTTCGCGGATATAGATCTGGAAGACTGCCGGCTGGAACTGAAAAAGGTTGTAGGAAATGAGGGAATCAACATTGGTATCGGATTCCATCGATTCTTCCATGGTATTGATCCATCCTTTTACAATATCATCGCTGTACTGGTTGACGGAGAATAAAATGGCATCGAGCTGATTCTGATAGATCATACTGATATTTTCCTCATCTTCACTAAGTGTGGAGAGCTGATAAGCGGCATAAGCGATGATCGGCAATACGACCGCAATCACAAGAAACCATGCATTTTTCCAGAATGAGCGCATCAGGTATGTTAAACGGCAATTGCCGTTAGAGGTTCAGTTACATACCAACATAAACAATCATGGCAAATCTGACAACCTCATTTTTTTATTTACTCGAGATTTGTGAGGTTTCACAGATTTGCGGAACCACTCTCGGTAACTTTTGTTTCATAATAGAAGACTGGATGGTATTATCTTTAACTACATTTTTGCTACGTGGAAGAAATCTTTAATGAAATCTGGAACGGCTACGCGGGGTATGCCAATTACCTGTGGCACGAGATCACGCATCCGTCCTGGCATAACTATTTTTATTGGCTGATCGGGCTCTCTCTTTTCTTTTTTGCCCTTGAATGGATCAAGCCCTGGAATGAACATCAGCCAAAATTCCGAAAGGATTTCTGGCTGGATGTATTTTACATGTTTTTCAATTTCTTCCTGTTTTCACTGGTCATTTATAATGCAGCTTCGAATGTGGTTGTGCTTTTTTTCAACCGTATGCTTGAATCTATAGGCATCACAAATCTCGTTGCGCTTGAAGTGATGTCCTGGCCGGTTTGGGCACACCTTTTACTTGGCTTTGTGGTACGGGATTTTGTGCAGTGGAACACGCATCGCCTTTTACACAGGGTGCCATTCCTATGGGAATTTCACAAGGTGCATCACTCGGTGGAACAAATGGGTTTTGCCGCCCACCTTCGCTACCACTGGATGGAAACGATCGTATACCGAAGTATCGAATACATTCCTCTGGCACTGATCGGGATCGGACTGCGGGATTTTTTCATTATACACATTTTCACCCTGGCAATCGGGCATTTCAATCATTCCAATATCAGGGTGAATCTGGGTCCGCTGGCTTACATTTTCAATAACCCCCAGATGCATAAATGGCATCATGCATACCATATGCCTGCACAACGACATTACGGGGTGAATTTTGGAATTACCCTCAGCCTGTGGGATTATTTATTTAAGACCGACTATATTCCCTATGATGGCAAGGAGATCAAACTCGGGTTTCCAGGTGTGGAGAAATTCCCCCATAGCTTTTGGAAACAAATCACATACGGATTTAGCAGACCAAAAAAAATCAACACTACACCACGGGAAGAATCAGCAGTGGCATCCGCGTCCGAAAAGCAAGCTGTTTAGAAACACTTCGCCGGAGCGGATTCTTCACTTCGCCACCACAATGATGTAATACGGTGAGCAGATCAATGTTATGATCATTTGCGTAGGTTGAAAGGGCGGAAACTATGTTCTCACCGTCGACATCTTCGAAACCTGTGAATAATTCTCCCAATAATCCTTCAAACTTCGATCGCATTTCCACTTCTGCTATTTCCGGAACAGATTTTTTCTGTACGTGAAATACGCTGACTTTAGATTCCATTTTTTGTCCCAGATCTGTCAGTACTTCCATGGCATCACTGGTAGGCTCAGAGCCGTCTGTTGCCACACCGATATGGGTCATGCCCAGATATTTTGATTTGCCAGGGACACTCAGCAGCGCAGAACAGGGCCTTTCTATTAGAGAGGCAGTGATACTTCCGCTGAGCATTTCCTTATGACTGGAAATAGGTTTCATTCCTACCACCGTGAGATCAATATTTCTCTCCCTTATCACTTCCTGAACAGTCGGGGCAATCTCTCCCTGGCGATGTAAAAACTCATAATTCTCCTTGGCAAGGAACAGAATATCATGACGTATTTTATCAAAATTTTCCTCTATGATCTCCACTGGTGGTGATGATTCAGTCTGTACATAAAGTATGGTTGTGTTGGCCCCGATCTTTTCGGCGAGGTATACGCCATAAATCAATGCGTTGTTGGATTCCTGGGAGAAATCAGTACATATGAGTACGTTTTTAATAGGTTTCATAGTCGATGAAGAGTAAAATTTGACAAAGGTCTGAGGTTCGATCAAAAGGGCTATCCTTTACCTGCGCACATGTGCATGTAAAATATCAGATGCACATGGATAAGCTAGAAGTAAAATATTTATAATCATTTGATGCCGGTCAATGCCCGGGCTGATTCTAATCAACTTTCAGTTATTTCCAACATTTCCGGCAAGTCTTGTGCTGTTGTGTTTTCACAGGGAACAGCCTGACAGAAGTTCGGCAGTTCTACATTCGCTGCAAGGGCGGATGAAATGCATAATCCATTATAGCTTCTTCCTGCCGCTTTTTCCATCCTGTTCGCAGCATAAAGTGCATATCCCTGGTAAACAACCTGCGTCTTCACATCCCCGATTTCCACCGCCATTACATCGCCAATATGTGCTGTGCCGCGAAAATCCGGCACAAAACCAAAACGTTTCAGATAATATTCACGCTGAATGTGAAGCTGATGCTTGATGGCAAAAAAAGCCCGGATACAATTCGCATTTTTATGTAGCGATGAAACACTCCATACAATCGTTACCTGGTCACCCACATACCGATATATGTACCCTTCAAAAGCTCTGACACCCTCAAAAACATCAAAAAAGAATCTGTCAAGGAGTTTGAAATATTCTATCTGATCCATCGATTCTGCGATGGAGGTAGAGGAACAGATGTCAATCAGCAGAAAAATCTTCTGCTCCTTTTGTGGATGAAAGTAGCGACCTGTTATCAGATTGAATAACACACCTTTCCCAAGGTATTTACTGGTCTGCATAGTAAAAATGATGACCACAATTGTGAAAAGAGAAAAAATAAGAATCCTTTTGAATTCACCATGCTTAATGAAGTGGAGGAATTCATCACTTCTCACGTACTCAGAAAATGTCTCCGGCATAAAAAGGCTGTCAATCCGTCCTTTAACAAGCAAAATTAACATACTGAGGAGGACAAAATATGTCAAAACTTTTAAAAATACAGTCAGCGCGAAAGCCGGCCTTGATTTCCTTGGGCGAAATATTAACAATTCGAATACACCCGCCAGAAACCCTCCGATAAGTCCAATAAAGACGCCGTTTAATATGGGTGCTGGTTTAGAGAGGTCATCGGTGAGCAGCGAATAAAGGGTGCCGGCCACCAGGCCGGTAAGTGTGATATTTCTTATTTCGCTGAAGTGTCTCACGGCCGGTTCTTTAAAACTTTCTCGCGGATGCTATAGAGCCGAACAGGATTACTCTTTCCTTCGAGCAGATTGTCTTCTTTTTCTATGCATTCATAGATTTGAGGCAGTTCAATCTTATCAAGTACAGCCTGTGAGATGAGCAAAGGGGCTTCAATTGTGCTCATGTTCAGAATCCGACTGGTTGTATTCAAAACGTCGCCGTAGAACGATATTTCAGTCCTTCCATGTCCGATTTCTCCGTGTATTACTGTGCCGAGATGCATGCCGGCGAGTAAATATGGGAAATGATTATATGTTTCCAGGTAGTATTCCCTTCTCGAAAATAACTGATCTGTCAGCGCAAAATAACATCGAATGCACGAGGCTCTGTTATAGGCTTTTTTCGGGGCCCAGAAGATGACCATCTCACCATCTACATAATGATAAATGATCCCGTCGTAAAATAGGATGGTATTGGTTATGTCATAAATCAGGTCATTGATGAAACTGTAGTGATTTTCAGCACCCAGCTCCTTCGCGATACGCTCTACTTCATGAATTCTGACAAAGCAAAAAACCCGTTCTTCCCGCTGAGGATCATAGTACTTCCCTGTGATGATGTTTTCAAGGTATCCCTGTCCCAGTTTTCGTGTTATCTGATATGTAAAAACAACCAGCCCGATCATTCCGATGGAATAGAATACTACTACGATGAAATCTTTTTCAAAAATGTATTCCTGGAATTCGGCACTGCGGAGTACATCCAAATAGCTCAGATTAAACCAGAAGACCCTGCTGACAGAGAAAACAAGAATGAGCACGACCAGTATGACCGCTGAATATATCGCGACCCTGATGCCTAGCAATGGCAGGAAAGAATAATTCCTGCGAAGTTTTGCGGTAAATACGTTTGATTCAATGAAGCTGACCAGTGTGCCCAGTAAGATTCCGATAATAATGGAATTGATCACCGGCATGGGTTTACTAAGTCCGTCGGAAAATACAGTATAAGCCAGTCCGGCAATGATACCTGCACCAATCAGGACATAGGTCTGGTTGTTCTTTTTGTTCAGAAAAACCCTGGTAGACATACAACAAGATAATGAAATTATATTTGTTATAAAGCGATCACTGCGGGCACTATTGACAAATACGTCGTGTGGGATAACCACCGAAATGAAGTTGAATATTGGAAAAATATCCGGATGCTTACACCCTTGTCAATTGGCAAAACTTCTTTTCTGGAATGAGTTAAAGGGATTCTCATTGCCTCAACATCAGATCCGGCTTGTATTTAACGAATATCTTACATGGTTACCTTTTCACGACTATCTGATATTAAATAAAAATAGTGTCTGTTTTGGAAAAATTTAATAACGAAATCGAGGAATCCTTCGACCAGCTCATGGGCGAGATTAAGACCGTACGTCGTTCATCGCCGTTAAATTCTGAAGAGCTTTTAGAGCTTTACAGGAAGGAAAATGAGTTCTTACAGAAGAAGCTGGAATTTTATGCCCACCTTAACTCACACCAGCTAAGAGCTCCATTGGTTCAAATGATGGGACTACTGGATCTGTTGAAGAAATCCGGCATGTCCAAAAAAGAGAAAATCCTGTTTGATTATCTCGAGATTGCTGCAGACAATATGGATGAAATGATCCGGTGTATCAACCGTGTACTTCAGGTTGAAAACAGATCATCTGATAAGGGCGTCTGACGAGTTTTATTCACCCTGAGTTCCAACACGTCCGGGCGGCTGTAATGACCCGCCGGGTCAAAGTTTAACCGTTCCTTAATTATCTCATCCCTGGAAAGATCTACGATAAAGAGATCTTCAATATCTGTCTGTGGGGGCAGAAGCCATTTTCCGTCAGGACCGGCCACACATGTTCCGCCATTGGCGATCACTGGCCCGGCAGAAGATCGGAATTGCTCCGAGGCAGGGATATCTGACGTAATATCGGCTTTCCTGAAAATTCCTCCCACGCCAACCGAATAGCAGCGCCCTTCACGTGCGATGAATGGAACAATCTGCTCTGTATTACGCTGACTTCCCGGCCAGACGGAGATATGAATTTCTTCCCCCTGGCCATACAATGCCATTCGGGCAGAGGGCATCCAGTTTTCCCAGCAATTCAGTCCGCCAACCCTGAACTCCTTCAATTTATGAGTCTGTAATCCGTTCCCGTCACCCGGAGACCAGAAAAGCCGCTCTTCATACGTTGGTACCAGTTTTCTGTGTACAGAGTCTATTTCACCGTGCTGATTAATGTACACCAGTGAACAGTATAAACTCATACCTCTTTCAACTGGCTTTTCAATACAGCCCAGGTAGATGGCCATATGATATTTTTTGGCGATCTCACAAAAGGATGTGAGATCACCAGCCGGAATATCTACTGCATTCTCATAATACTTCAGGAAAAATTCCTTTTGAAGGTCAGATTCAAACCTGGCTCCATCTGTATGTTCGATCCAGAACGGATACCCGGGAAGCAGGGCTTCGCTGAATATCAGGAGGTCACATGATTCACGACCGGCACGGTCGCAAAACGTAAGCATTTTTTCCGTCGTGGCATGCTTGTTCAGCAGTACGGGAGCCAGTTGTGCGAGGCCTGTCCTAAGTGATTCTGTCATTAGAGTTCTTCTTCGATATTGCCGCAGTGCAGCATCTGATCCCCAAAGTACGGATTCATTATTTCACTTTCAAGGCTAAGCCAGTTTGCACCCTGGTTGTCTTTTGCCATCGGACAGTACTGCCAGTAAATAGTTGTATTTCCCTTTTCGATCCCCTTTGCCCACTGGTACATTTCCTCCGAGAGAGGATCAAAAGTGGAACGAAGTCCGGTAATTGATTCTGCGACACTCATTTCTTCCAATAGAGCAAGGATTGTTTCACTGCCTTCCGGGGTGTTCGCAAGCACTGCTGCTTGTAGGTTTTCCACGTTCGCCTGAGCTTCACTGAACTGATCGTTAACCAGGTTATCCTTCAATTCCATATAACTTTCCAGGATCATCATGTTTTCCGGAGCTATTCCACTTCCTGCCTCATTCGAGGTGTTTTCAGATTTGGAACTGCAGGAGGCCATTACTCCTATAAGCAGTAATAAGAATACAAGTTGTTTCATCATCATTTATTATTAACAGTTATTGAATAGTTTCAGTTACTTCACCACAATTGAGCATCATTTCTCCGTAATAGGGATTCTCGACGATTTCAGACGAACTAACCCATACCGCCCCGTCATTATCATTTGCCATCGGGCAATACATGATGTAGAGCGGAGATTGCCGTTCCCCGGAACCTCTGGCCCACTTAACAATTTCAGAGGAAAGATCTATGAACTGCTTTCTGAGCAGATCAATATTTTTTGCCGAAGTCATTTGATCAAGCGTGGTCCGAATGATCAGCAGCGATTGTCTCCACTGTTCCTCAGATGGTTCCGGGATATTGTCCAGTGCACGTTGAAGAAAACCGGCCTGAGACATTGCGCTTTTGAAATCCGATAATACAAGTTGATCCTTCAAGGCGATATAGTGTTCCAGTACTGGTTCAAAATTCTCAAGGGCAGCTGCAGGTGGAAGGACTTTCGGGGTTTCAGTCATATTCATCATGCTGCTTTTCCCAGCAAGTTGTGCCGCCGCATCAATCGCGAAGGCTCCCTGCGTAACTACCTTTTCGCCAGTGTTAAGTCCGGACAGAATGACGTATGCCTCTCCCAGGTCATTGCCCAGTTCTACCTCCCTTAATTGAAAGGCATTATTCTTATCATCTGTTTTTATATACACAACCGACCTGACACCAGTCCATAGAACAGCTGTTTTCGGAACGATTATTCCAGGTGTCTTTGCATTGCTGACGGCCCTGATGGTGCCTCTCACAAACATTTCGGGCTTAAGCCGGCCCTCCTGATTGCTGATCTCAACTCTGACACGTGTAATGCGTGATTTACTATTTACCACAGGATCGATAAAAGAAATGTTGCCTTTAAATTCCGTGCCGGGAAGAGAGGTTGCTGAAAATGTGATTTCATCACCGATGTGGATAAAGGGGAGATCAGACTCATAGGCTTCGAAAACAACCCACAGGGAAGACAGATCTGTTAATGTGAGTAGCACATCTCCGGCTTTCACATGATCTCCGAGATTGGCCATTTTATCCGTCACAATACCGCTGTAATCGGCATGAATCAGGATATTTTCAGTAATGGCACCGGATTCTTCAATTCTTCTGATCTGTTCTTCACTGATTTCAAATGATCTTAATTTACTCTTGGCAGCCTCGTATAATCCGGGATTCTGACCTTTTCGGGAAGCTACCTGGATCAACTCCTTTTGGGCAATAATGAGATCTGGGGCATACAACGCAGCGAGAGGCTGGCCCTTTCGAACACTTTCGCCGGTGGTGTTTATAAATAATTTCTCAATGCGGCCGCTTACATGTGCCGTCTGCGAACGTATCGCGGTTTCATTTGGAACGACCGTTCCGTTTAATGTGATCTCTTTTTCGGGTACGGTATTTCCGATAAGTGTGGTCTGGACATTGGCCAGTCTAAGAGCCGATTCAGACAGTCTGATTTCATCCTGTTCCCCTGCTTCGAGATTACTTACCGGGATTAAATCCATCCCGCAGATCGGGCATGCGCCCGGTTCATTTCTGCGTATCTGGGGATGCATGGAGCATGTGTAGATTTCATTCAGCGAATGTTCGTGTTCAGCAACTGAATTCTTTTCTGGTCCATTGCCAAAAAACAAATACCCGAGTATAAGTCCGGCAGTCACAGAAATGATTATTATCCAAAGTGTCTTATTCTTTTTCATCTTGTAGGTCTTTTAGACTTGTGTAGGCTTCCTGCCATGTGAGATATTCATACGTTGCCCTGGCGCTCAGATAATTTTCAAGCGCTTGCACTTTTTCTTTTTCGAAGTTCAGTATATCCTCCTGTATGAGCAGGAGATCATAAAGACTGGCCTGATCATTGGCGAAATCTGTTTCGGCAAGTTCCAGAGTTTGATTTAGCAGTGACAGCTGATCTTCTGACAAACCCATATTTCTTATCGACTTCTCCATTTCGAAAAGAACGAGTTCCAGTTCCGCCTGTCTGGATATTTGAAATTGCCGGGATGCTGATTTAAATTCTTCTTCCTTCCATTCGGCTTCTTTTCGGGCGCTGTTAATCTTACGCCGCCATATGGGAAGTGTCATCGTTACCATCGGCATCAAAGCATTGCGGCCGTTATCTGCAATCATCATATCGTCACGCTTACCTACGATTATATAATCAAGGCCAGCCCCGATTCCGGGCTTTCCACGTTGACGGATCATTTCCTGTTCCAGCCGGGCAGATTCCTCCCGTGCCTTCAGCAACTGATATCCGGGATTCATAGCAATACTATCAGGTATTACGGGTGAAGTAAGACTGATACTGAACTCATCATCAAAAAGCAGAGTATCAATAGGTGCCTGTACCTCTCGAAGCAGTGCCTGATATCGGGCAATAAATTCCCCCTGCTGGATCTCGATTTCATTTTGTACCCGCTGCCGGGACATCCGGATGCGATTAAAATCTCTTAATTTGCCCGAACCGCTGGCAAAACGTGTTTCTGCGAGTGCCTCCAGATTTTCGAGGATTTGATCCTGCTCTTCATTCAAAATGATTTTTTGACGCAATGACCATAATGCAAAATATTCGGTACGCAGTTCAAGGAATAGTTTTTCTCTTTCATCCACCCAGCGCAGATATTCGATATCTGCCATCAGGCTGTAAAGGTCAGATTCCACATCGCGGGTTCCGAACCAGGGAAACATTTGAGAAATAGAAAATCGCCAGCGCTGCGGTCCGTTGCGGGTTTCAATCGGCTGAATAAAGTAGCCAGCTGATATCCGTGGATCTTCCCATGTGCCCGACCTATTCAGACGTTCCCTGGCTGCCTCAATGGCAGAGGACTGCGACGCCAGTCCGGCGTGATTCTCCGCGGCAGTGATGAGCAATCTGTTCAACTCAGCCTGGCAAAATGCCTGAGAAGAAAGAATACTAAATACCAGTGTGATTATGATTCGTTTCATACCTTGCTGAGTTTAAAAAGAATTTCCTGGTGCCATCCGTATAGAACCGGAACAATGAACATTGTAATTATGGCAATGGTCATTCCACCGAAAATAGGAATGGCCATTGGAACCATAATATCTGATCCCTTTCCGGTTGAACCGAGAACAGGAAGCAGCGCAATAAGCGTAGTAAGAGTCGTCATCATGGCAGGTCTTACCCGCTTTAATCCGGCTTCCATGACCGTTGCGCGGATATCACGAACACTCATGGGTTTCGCTGTTTTAAATTTTTGATGCAGGTAAGTGGCCATCAGAACGCCATCATCTGTGGCAATACCAAAAAGCGCAATAAATCCAACCCAAACCGCTACACTGAGGTTGATGGTGCCCATTTGAAAGAGATCCCTGAAAGAAGTTCCAAAGACCTCAAAATTCATGAAGCCCGGCAGTCCGTACAGCCATAGAAGGAGAAACCCTCCCGAAAAAGCGACTGCAATTCCTGAAAATACCATCAATCCTGTGGTTACAGACTTGAAGTGAAAATAGAGAATCAGAAATATGACAATCAAAACCAGCGGTATTACAACGCTTAGTTTCTTTTCAGCGCGGACCTGGTTTTCATAGCTTCCTGAGAATTCATAGGATATTCCTGCAGGCAGTTCAATAGATCCATTTTCAATATGTCTTTGGATGTCCGCAGAAACATTTTGTACCACATTCACTTCGGCCTGATCATTTTGTTTGTCAAAAACCACATAGCTGGTGAGGAAAGTATCTTCGCTTTTAATCATTTGCGGTCCTTTCCTGAAGGAAACGTCGGTGAGCGTTCCAAGTGGGATCATTGCGCCTGTTGGAGTTTTTACGAGAATTTTGGCAATTGAAGAAGCATCATCACGCAATTCCCGCGGATAGCGGATCCTGATCGGATAGCGTTCCCTTCCCTCAACGGTGGTTGAAACCCGCATGCCACCTACGGCCACCTCAACAGATTCAAGGACATCATTTACGGTGAGACCGTATCTGGCTATGACCTCACGATGAATTTCTATTTCCAGGTATGGTTTCCCAATGATCCTTTCGGCAAAAACTGTTTCCGGCTTTACACCCTGAGAATTTTTGATTATGGGTTCAAGTTCCATTCCGAATGCTTCGATGGCCTCAAGTGACGGACCAAAGATCTTGATACCCATGGGTGCGCGCATGCCTGTTTGAAGCATAACAAGACGTGTTTCGATCGGTTGCAGCTTCGGCGAAGATGTTACTCCCGGGATATTTGTTGAGGTTACAATCTCCTGCCAGATATCTTCCGGGGACTTAATATTCTCACGCCAATTCCTGAAATAAGAACCGCTGTTGTCTTTCTTCAGATCAGCTGCCGAAAGTCGGAGTGCGCGGACCTCGTCAGGATTAAGTGTATCACCTGTTGTTGTTATATAATTTCCGTTATCTGTTGAAGCAAAACGGATTCTTCTGCCGCTTTTATCCAGCATGAATTCAGGCTTATAACGGATCACGTTTTCGAACATGGAAATGGGAGCGGGGTCAAGTGCAGTTTCAGCACGTCCCATTTTTCCAACAACTTCTTCCACCTCAGGGATCATGCTTACCCTGGCATCCAGCTGCTTCAGAATGAACAGATTTTCTTCCATTCCTGAATGCGGCATAGAAGTTGGCATCAGAAGAAATGATCCTTCATCCAGTGTAGGCATGAATTCCCGCCCCAGTCCGGGAAATAATGCCGTTCCCTTTTGCCAGGCTGTTGTTTCCTCAATATCCCAATTGAGAAAACTTGCGGCTGCCTTCAATGGATAGGCCACCTTTTGAAAACCCAACCAGATGAAGCTGGAAAGAAGCAAAAGGAACAGGGGTATCATCAGAAATATAAAACGGTTCTCAAGACACCAATAAAGAATTCTTGAATAGTATTGAATTATGAGCCAGGCAAAGCCCATGAAAAAACCCAGGAGCAGCGTTACAAAAATAAAATTCAGCAGGAGGGAAGATTCGACACCAACCGGAAGCCATTTGCGTGCAAGCAACCAGATACAGGTGCTTCCAATCAAAACGAGATTGGCGTACTTCAACGTTTTCCAGAATGTGACCAGTTTGTATTCATAGGCATATCCCAGGATTCCTGCAATGATGAGTATGATTCCCAATGGTATTGACCACAGGACCATTATTGTAATAGAAATGGGGAGTAAGGTAAGGTAAACCAATCCTCTCAAAAGTCGGGAACTGACGCGGATTCCCATTATCCAGTAAATCAGAGACGGAAGTATCGCCAGTGAGACGATTAACGCGGCAACAAGCGCATACGTTTTTGTGAAAGCCAGCGGCCTGAACAATTTCCCTTCGGCACCCTCCAGTAAAAAGACAGGAATGAAGCTTACAATAGTTGTTGATACGGCCGCAATAATTGCTCCCTGTACTTCTTTGGCCGCAAATGCAATGGTAACCAGGTAGGACCTGTCGGGCTGGTCCTCTTTCTGCCGGATTACATTCTCCGTCATAATGATGCCCAGATCAACCATGGTTCCGATCGCTATGGCAATACCGCTCAAGGCCACAATATTTGCATCCACGCCTGTATAGCGCATTGCTATAAAAACCATCAAAATGGCCAATGGCAGCAGAAGGGAAATAACAATGGATGCACGGATGTTTAATACGAGAATCAGGATAACCAGAACTGTTACAAACAATTCAAGAGTCAGCGCTTCTTCGAGTGTTCCCAATGTTTCATAAATCAGGCCGGAACGATCATAAAAAGGCACGATCGTTACCTTGCTAACTGTCCCGTTGTTTAGTTTTTTCGAGGGTAGTCCGCCTGAAATATCACTTATTTTTCGTTTCACATTATTGATCACCTCGAGCGGATTGGATCCGTACCTGGCTACGACGGATCCGCCAACTACCTCTGCGCCACCCTTATCCAGCGCACCTCTGCGCTGTGCCGGCCCAATATTTACCCGGGCAACATCAGCGATCCGAATGGGCGTACCATCCAGCACTTTAACTACCGCATTCTCCAGGTCTTCAAGATTTTCCACGTAGCCCAACCCCCTCACGAAATATTCAGCCCGGTTAATCTCGACGGTTCTTGCACCGATCTCCCTGTTTGAATTGGAAACAGCACGCGCGATTTCCTGCAGGCTGATCTCATAGGCTTCCAGTGCTTCCGGCCGTACGTCGACCTGGTATTCCTTTACAAATCCACCCACGGAGGCAACCTCGGCTACATCTTCAACAGCGCTCAGGGCATACTTCACGTAGTAATCCTGAATCGTTCGCAATTCCTGCAAATCCCATCCGCCGGTAACATTTCCTGCGGAGTCCCGACCTTCAAGTGTATACCAGAGCACCTGTCCGAGACCTGTGGCATCCGGACCAAGAGATGGGCTTGCATCTTCAGGAAGTGTATTGGCAGGAAGGGCGTTAAGTTTTTCAAGGATCCGCGACCGGGAGTCATAATAATCCTCACCCTCATTGAAAATCAGGTAGATGCTGGAAAGACCGAACATTGAATTGCTTCGGATCGTACGTACCCCGGGAACACCCAGCAACGTAGATGTAAGCGGGTAAGTTATCTGGTCCTCGATGTCTTCCGGTGAGCGTCCGGCCCACTCGGTAATAATGATTTGCTGATTTTCACCCAGATCCGGAATTGCGTCCACTGGAACAGGATCCCGCGGAAGTATGGAATTCCAGCTGAATGGTGCGGTTGACATGCCCCATCCAATGATTATCAGGATGAAAATCGCTGTAATCAGACGATTTCTTAAGAAAAAACGAATCATAGCTGTCAGAATATTGAAATGAAAAATCAGGCGGTTAGCTTAAGTGCCAACTGCCGAAATCATTATCTGACAGGCTAAAGAAGGAATGACTGAACACGCATATAAATATGCCTGTCAGCCGGAGGGGGACGTTTTAGTGTGAATGACTGATATTCCTTCGATGTGGGAATTTGATTTCCCAAGGAAATACCATGATTTTCAATAATGACAATCAGATCAACCTGAAGATCAGCCTGAAGCAGGTTCGCTTCATGGTCTACCCTGTCAATCTGGATTTGCTGGTCATCACAGCAGTTGTTCGGTGTTCTCAGAATCATCCCTTCATGGGAGGGACATGCGGTTTCTGTGTATGCCGGCATGTCACATTCTGTATTTTCACCAAATACCGACCAGGCTTTCAATTCTTTGCCGCAATAGTGCGCATGATAGCTGAAACCGGTTCCTGAAACCAGTAGCATCAATGACATAATCAGGGCGGTTACCCTGGATGTGAATGATGATATGTGATTATTTCGCGGCATTATCGTATCAAAAGTACGAAAATTAGCACAAGATGGTTCTACAATGTATGAAAATTCAGTTTTTAGCAGCTTGTTTTCTCAGGTATTTCCCCGGCTTGATGTGCGGGTAAATCTCATTGAATACTTTAACCTGGCGGTTACTGATTCGCTTATGAATTTTTACACGGGTAAGTTCCGCAGTATCTGAAATGCCTGCAGCCGACAAAAGTTCAGTGAAATCCTCAATCACCTCATGGTGATAATTCTTCACCCGCTGCCATTTCTTTTCCACCACAAGTCCGTTCATCAGCTCGGGTTTATTGGTAGCAACACCACTCGGACAGTTATTGGTGTTACATTTCAACGCCTGGATGCAACCCAAGGCGAGCATCATTCCCCGGGCAGAATTGCACAGGTCGGCCCCAAAACACATTACCCGGAATATATCATATGCGGTAAAAATTTTAGCCGAGGCGATCAGTTTGATGTCTTTCTTCAGGTCGTATCCGTCAAGGCAGTCACGGGCAAAGATGATGGCCTCCTCGAGCGGCATTCCCACATAGTTGCTGAAGTCGATCGGTGCAGCGCCGGTTCCGCCTTCTGCACCATCAATGGTGATGAAATCGGGCTTAATGCCTGTTTTTACCATGGATTTACAGATCTCGATAAATTCATCTTTTTCACCGATGCATAATTTAAATCCAACGGGTTTCCCTTTTGCCAGTGACCTTAACTGTGCTATGAAATCCAATAATCCTTCGGAATCATTGAATGTTCGATGACCGGGAGGAGAGTGCACATCCGTGAAGGGCTCAATATGCCGTATTGCCGCAATTTCCTCATTATTCTTGGCTGCAGGCAGGATGCCCCCATGACCCGGTTTTGCGCCCTGGGAAAGCTTCAATTCAATCATTTTCACTTCCGGTCGTGCAGCCTGTTCTATGAATGATTCAGGGCTGAAATTTCCGTCATCGGTGCGGCAACCAAAATATCCTGTACCAATCTGGTATACAACATCACCGCCATGAAGGTGGTGCGGACTGATACCGCCTTCGCCTGTGTTATGATAGAAATTTCCTGCCTTTGCTCCTTTGTTGAGTGCTTCAATGGCATTTTTACTCAGTGAACCGTAACTCATGGCGGAAATATTCAATATGCTGGCAGAATAGGGTTGAAGACAATTCGGGCCGCCGATGATGACCCTCGGGGGAGTCATTGGCTTGGGCGCAGGATAAATGGAATGATTCATCCATTCGTATCCGGTGGCGTATAAATCAAGTTCGGTACCAAAAGGATGCGTCATAACCTCCTGCTTGGCATGCTGATAAATATACGTCCGATGGTACCGGCTTATTGGTTTTCCATCGGTATCTGATTCGATAAAGTATTGATGAATTTCTGGGCCAATTCCTTCAAGCCAGTATCTTAAATGGCCAACAACCGGAAAATTCCGAAGTATTGTATGTTCCTTCTGAATGACATCATAGATTCCAAGAATGATGAAAGGACCAAATACAGCTGCCAGCCACCAAATATTCGGAAAAAAATAAATGATGACCGCAAGGACGATGATGAGAAGGGTATTTGCAATTATGAATATCCTGCGCATACTTTTCAGATTTAGAGAGTCTCAAGTTACTAAACTCAACAGAATCCCTATCTGATTTTTGAAATATGATAGTGAATAAAACTAAAAAAGCCGCCCTGTCGGACAGCCTTTTTAGTTCAGAGTTCTTATTCTCCGGGCTCCAGGAACGGATAGCGATAATCCGTTGGTGGAACAAAGGTCTCCTTGATTGTTCTGGGAGAAACCCATCGGTAGAGGTTCAGTACAGAACCTGCTTTATCGTTGGTTCCCGATGCACGCGCACCGCCGAATGGCTGCTGACCGACAACTGCCCCGGTGGGCTTGTCGTTGATATAAAAATTGCCCGCTGCGTCAACCAATTTCTTCGTTGCCAGATTAATCGCGTAACGATCCTGACTGAAAATGGCGCCGGTCAATGCATATGGAGAAGTAGAATTTACCAATTCCAGAGTTTCCTCAAACCGTTCAGCCTGGTAAACATAAAGGGTGATCACCGGTCCGAAAATCTCTTCACACATCGTAAGAGATTGGGGGTCTTTCGTTACTACAACTGTCGGCTCGATAAAATATCCCTTTGATTTATCGTAATTACCACCGGCGATAATTTCATTCATGGGATTGGCTTTCGCCTTATCGATATATCCCGCGATCTTATCAAAAGCGCGTTCATCGATCACCGCATTGAAGAAGTTTGTGAAATCTTCGGGGGACCCCATTTTAATCGATTTAAGATCTTCAACCACATATGACTTGACATCCGACCAGATATTATCCGGAATATAGGCACGGGACGCTGCCGAACATTTCTGGCCCTGGAATTCAAATGCCCCGCGTGTGATTGCTGTGGCCACTTCCTTCGCTTTTGCGGATTTATGGGCTACAATGAAATCCTTACCACCTGTTTCTCCCACAATTCGGGGATATGTCTTATACTTTTGAATATTTTCACCGATTGTTTTCCACAAATGCTGGAATACTCCTGTGCTTCCGGTAAAGTGCAATCCGGCAAAATCAGGGTGATTGAAAACCACATCACCCGCTGTTGGGCCGTCTACATAGACCAGGTTAATAACTCCGTCCGGTACGCCTGCATCACGAAATACCTCCATCAGTACATTCGCAGAATAGATTTGAGTGTAGGCTGGTTTCCATACAACTGTGTTGCCCATGAGAGCGGCTGATGAAGGAAGATTACCCGCAATTGATGTGAAATTGAATGGGGTGATCGCGAAAACAAAACCTTCCAGCGGGCGGTATTCAAGCCGGTTCCAGATACCTGGTGCAGATTCAGGCTGTTCTGCATAGATCTGTGACATGTAATGCACATTGAACCTCAGAAAATCTATCATTTCACAAGCTGCATCAATTTCTGCCTGAAAGATACTTTTCGATTGTGCGAGCATCGTAGCAGCATTGATTTTTGCACGGTAGGGTCCGGCCATCAGTTCTGCCGCCTTGAGGAAAATACTGGCGCGCTGCTCCCAGGGAAGTGCCGCCCATGCCTCTTTGGCTCCGAGCGCTGCATTGATTGCCTGTTCAACATGGGAACGGTCGCCCTCATGAAAGTGACCAAGTACATGCTTGTGGTCATGGGGTGGTGCAAGTGGTTTTTTGTTGCCCGTGCGAACTTCTTCGCTACCGATGTACATCGGAATGTCGGCTTCCGTATTGCGGGCTTCTTTCAGTGCTGCTGAAACTTCTTTTCGTTCCTTACTTCCAGGGGTGTATGGAAGAACAGGTTCGTTTGCCGGGGTCGGCACCTTGTAAATTCCTTTAGGCATTCTTATTCGGGTTTACGATTAAATCTTTGGAGGTGCAAAATTAGTCAATCCGACCCAAATAACCGACCAGTTCAGAGGTGTTTCGGTATCTCACTAAGACATTTAATGTCAAAATGTGGCTGTTGCGTCTGGCGAATACCCAATGGATTGTAATACATCGCGCTGAGGTCTGCACCCATGGCTCCCAGGATGTCTGCATGATAGTTATCACCAACCATCAGACAATCATTTTCCGGCATTCCGATCCGTGCGCACGCATACCGGAAGATCTCGGCAGAGGGTTTTCGATGCCCTGTGGTCTCTGAAGTTATTACTTCTCCGAAATAACCCCGAATGTTGGAGCTTGCCAGCTTTACGGCCTGAACGTCATCAAATCCATTGCTCAGAATATGTAATGGATAGTTGGCCGACAGGTAATCCAATGCTTCCCGGGCAAAGGGAAGCAGATTGCTTTTGGTTGGACATCGGTTTATGTACAAGTCAGATAATTCCAGCGCAAGCGTTTCATGTTCGACATCAAATGTCTTGAAAATCTCGGAAAATCTTCGTTCACGAATGGTATCACGATTGATCTGGTGATGATTGTACTGATCCCATAAACGAGCGTTTACCCGTTGAAAACATTCGAGAAAATCCTGTGAGCTGCAGCGAAGTAGTGCTTTCAACTCATGTTCGTGAAACAGTTCTGTGAGTGTTTCCTCAGAATTCTGCTCGTAATCCCACAGCGTATGGTCGAGATCGAAAAAAATTGCACGTATTTGGTTCATTCACGATGCCAGCTTCGGCTTTCAAGTTTGTTAATCGCAAGCTCACGGTTTGAATACATCGTTTTATAGTTTGCGAAATCCTGAAGAAGTGTCTGATCCTTTTTCAGAAATTGAAAAATCTGGTCAATGATATCAAGAACTTCCTCCTTCAAATAATAAAATACCCACTGATCTTGCTTTCGTGTATTCAGGATCCCTGCATTCTTCAGGTATATCAAATGACGACTGGTCTTGGTCTGGGTGAAACCAAGAACCTGTTCAAGATCTGATATGCACATTTCACGGTTTTTAAGGATCAGATGAAGGATTCGCAGACGTGACTCTTCAGAGCAAGCCTTGAAGATTTGTGAACCGAATAAGACGCTGAAGTTTTTTAAACGCATGGCAGTAATACACTCTCCTATAAAGATAACGATAAATTACTGCAACCGGATACGCAATTGTTGGCCTGACCTTTGATAATAGATAAGCGGAACAATGAATCGGTAAATAACACGGAACAAAGTGTGGAAAATTACCGTTCAATTGATAACTTCGAAGAAATTTGACAAAATCACTTGAATAAAATCCATCATATTGGACGGCTGTTTGGCCTCTTTTCAGTGCTCTTAACAGTGATATTGATCTCGGGCCCCAAGGCATTTGGGCAGGGTGAGCGTCACGTTATTCAGTTATCGGGTATTATTCTGAGTGAGGAGGATACTACGCGTGGATTGCCCGGCGTGCATATTTATGTGCCCAAGGCTGGAAGGGGAACCACATCTAATAATCTGGGTTATTTTTCAATGCCGGTGCTTCCCGGCGATGAAGTGGTAATCAGTACTATTGGTTACGAAAAGCAATACTATAAGATACCCAACATAGACAAACAAAGCCTCACGATCATCGTTGAAATGGTGAGTGATACAACCTACCTTAGAGAGGTTACTATTATGCCATTCCCGACGGAGGAGGTCTTGAAAGAAGCGGTTCTGGCTTTAAATCTGCCAGAACGCAGAAATATTGCCGAAGAGAACATGAGTGCCGAATTGCTGGCATTAATGATTGAAACGACCCCTATGGATGGTGCTCAAAATGCCCGATGGTATCTTAACAACTGGGCAGCCTACCAGGGCGACCGTTTCGGTCCACGCCCGAACCCCCTGCTGAACCCATTTAACTGGGCGCAGTTCTTTAAATCCCTGAAGAAAAATAAAGATAAATAGTTCAGAGGATCAATGACACAACGATCATTGTAAACAGGACGATATAGATTACTGCGGTAATCATCTTAAATACGGTTATTTCCCTGCTGTTCATAACGCTTAGTGTTTGTTTCGGAAGATATTTGCAGACTCCGTGCCAAAACCTAAATTCCTTCGAAAAAGCTGTTTATGGGCCTTGATATGATGAATTTTTCCCAGAATGGGACGTTCAAATCCAATTTTGGATTCAAACCATCGGATTAAAAAGTGTGTCTTGAAGCGTATGAAATATCTGCTGAATTTTTCACTCCTGCTGGCAGTACTGCTTGCACTTACCTCCTGCAACGATGACGATGCTCCCGGGGAGCCGGGAATTGTACGTCTGCGCGTTTCCAATCATTCACCGGTTAAGTTTGATCAGGTCTATGTGAATACCGGGGGAGGGGAGCATGATTATGGCGTGTTGGCCCCAGGGTCAACTTCAGATTATATCACCTTTCAATATGTGTACAGGTATGCCTATGTAAAGGTTGTTGCAGGTGATAAAACCTATGTCATCCAGCCGATTGATTATGTGGGGGAAACGAAATATTTTGTCGGTTCCTATACCTACATCCTGGATATCATAGAGCCGGAAAGTATGTACGGACTGTCACTTGAATTCAGGAAAAACTGACCTGTTGCGTTTCGTGCCGCAATCTTGTATCTTGATAGAAAAAAAGTCATGGTTGTCTCTAAACGCTTATTTACGCTCATATTCATTCTATTTCTTGGCGCTGAACTTATGGCTGTTCCTACCCGCATTATGGTGCGGGCAAAAGCACGTGATGCCAAATTCATCGGTACTTCCATGGGAGGTGCCTATGTGCGCATCACCGATTTTCTGAGCGGACGGCTTTTAGCAGATGGCTATACCTCCGGGAGTACCGGTAATACGGATGTCATCATGCGGCAACCACATGCCAGAAATGGCATTCTTGCCAATGATGAAACGGCCGGATACCTTGCCACACTGGATATTGAAAAGCCTGTTTTCGTGACCATTGAGGTCCTGGCGCCCGTGAATGACCGGCAGGCCCGCGCACTTGCTACTACCCAGATCTGGGTGGTGCCTGGAAAACATATAGAAGGAGATGGGATCATTCTTGAAATTCCGGGAATGGTAGTAAGCATTATCGCGCCGCAGATGCATCAGTCTCTTTCAACCACTGCAGCAAACACAAATGTTACCGTGAGCGCGCATGTTGTAATGATGTGCGGGTGCCCGATAAGTGAAGGAGGGTTATGGGATAGTAATGACATCGAGGTGAAGGCAATGGTCTACCAGGAAGACGGACTAAAAAAGGTTATTCCATTAATTCTTAAATCAACAAATACCTTCGAGGGTAAAATTCCCATTACTGTGGATGGTATGTATGAGGTCATCGTGTATGCATATAATGCAAAAACAGGGAATACAGGTCTGGATAAAGTTAATGTATCTGTAACAAAGGATACATCGGCACCGTAGTCTATAGGGATGGACTAGGTTTGATCCTGTTTCGCAAAAACTCAATTCACTGCAATTCGAGATAAGGTCTCATAATATCCGGCTTGCAGTAGCCATTAAATAACAACAACATGCTTCGAAATTACCTGCTTATCACGCTTCGGAATTTTCGTAAAAAATTCCTCTATTCTGTAATCAATATTCTCGGACTAAGTATCGGCCTGGCGGCATTCTTTCTGATCCTTATCTGGGTACAGCAGGAATTGAGTTATGATGCTTATCACTCGGCATCGGACAGGATATACCGTACCAGTCTCGATTTCACATCCAATGGCGAAAAATATGAATCAGGAGTGGCTCCAACAGCATTGTTGCCGGCACTGTTACAGGAGCCTGCCGTTGAAAATTCCACATTGCTCTTCAAGCCCGGGGGTTTTCGTGATCCTGTTATAATTATTGATGGTGAATCTCATGCAGAAGCTAACCTGTACTATGGTGACAGTTCTCTGCTGGATGTGTTTGACATAGAGGTAATCTCGGGAAACAGATCGGCACTGCTTCGTCCGGACCAGGCGATGATATCTGAATCTGCAGCGATTCGTCTATTCGGAAATGACAGGCCGCTTGGAAGTTCCTTCAAAATGGATGGCATGGATTATGAAATTGCGGCTGTCTATAGGGACATGCCGCCTGCAAGTCATTTTCATGCTTCCATGTTTGTGCCATTTTTGTCTCATCCGCAATCTGCTCCGGATCGCCTTACCTGGGGAAGTGCAAACTATGCCATGTATGCAAAGCTCTTTCCGGGAAGTGATCCTGAATTCCTGACACAGCGGATCAATGATCGTATTCGGCAGGATTTTGGAGCCCAAATGGATGAAAGCAATTTTGTATCTGTAAATGTATTTCCGCTGCAGGATATTCATTTGAAAGCCGCACCGCAAACCGGTCTTGAGCCAGGTGGAAGCTATAGTTCCATTTACATCTTTGCTGCCGTAGGGCTGTTGATCCTGCTCATTGCCTGTATCAATTATATGAATCTGGCAACCGCACGTGCAACTGAACGTGCACGTGAAGTTGGCGTCAGGAAAGTGATGGGGGCTGTCAGGTCGCAGCTGATCCTTCAGTTTTTAAGTGAATCCTATGCATTTGTTATTTTCTCAGCAGGTATGGCAATCGGATTGATTTACTTCCTCCTGCCCGTTTTCAGCGATCTGGTAGGTTTTCAATACACATTCGATCTGATTTTTGCCCAACAGCTTCCGTACTGGTTACTGGGAATTGTATTGCTTATCGGATTTTTATCCGGAACCTACCCGGCGCTCGTTCTATCAGGATTTCAGCCTGAAAAAGTACTGCGGGCCACTGCCATCACAACCAATCAGGGTGCAAGCCTGCGAAGAACCCTCGTTGTTGTACAGTTTGTGATTACTGTTGCTCTGATTACCAGCACTCTTCTTATAAACCGCCAGCTTACCTATATTCAGGATAAGAATTTAGGATACAACAAGGAGGAGGTTTTGATGCTATCAAATAACCGGGCCTTGTCCGCCAACTTCGACTATGTTGCTAATCAGTTTCGGAATGTCCCCGGCGTGGAATCAGTGGCCAGGGGTTCTGAATCACCTGTATCGGTTATGGGAGGATATTCAATACATACTCCATCGATGGCTCAGGATGAATATTTGCTGGTGAAGGCCATTGCAGTGGATGAACACTACCTGGAAACTCTGGACATTGAAATCAATAATGGTCGTACTTTCAATAAAGGTGATTGGGAAATATTGGAGGACACTGTTTACAGCTTTATTCTGAACCAGAAGGCAGCAGAGGAATTTTTCTCGCCCGGAGAGGAGGTCGTCGGGACACCTGTTCTTCTGAATGGCCGAAGCGGGTTTGTGAGAGGAATTGCGAAGGATTTTCATATTGCGGGACTTCAGGAGGAAATTCAGCCTGTCGTTCTGTTCATGGAAGATCAGTTCAGTAAGGTTTTTGTGAAGGTTAAAACAGAAGATGTACAATCTGCCCTGGCCGGGCTTGGAAATATCTGGTCGGATGTTGCCCCGGACCAGCCCTTTGCATACACGTTTCTTAATCAGCAATACTCTGGACTTTACCAGGCTGAATTGAAGTTTGGAAAGATGATCGGTATATTTTCCGGCCTTGCTATTGTTCTTGCTTCGCTGGGTTTGATCGGACTTATTTCATTCCTTGCTGTGAAAAAATCGCGTGAGATTGGAATAAGAAAAGTACTTGGCGCAAGCATTCCGGATATATTGATGTTGCTGATGAAGGATTTCGCCCGCTTGATCCTGATTGCAATTTTGCTTGCCGGTCCGCTGTCCTATTTCATTATGCAGAAATGGTTTGAAAACTTTGCATACAGGGTGGATTTGAATATCTGGCCATTCATTTTGGGAGCGTTCATAGCTGTATTTATTGCCTTTTCCATGATATTTTTTCAGACGTATCGATCGGCAAGGGCTAATCCGGTAGACTCTATAAAGTCGGAATAATTGTAAGACATACAGGAGGTTTGTATATTCCTTCCATGAATCGAATTACACCTATTTTCATCATTGCGTTGATCGCATTATTGAGCGTCAGTGGCATGGCTCAGGACAAAGCGGCGCGTCTCGAACGAATTGATAAATTCGTACAATCCTACGTCGACAATGGCCGGTTAAACGGGGCCGTTGTACTTATTGAAAAGGACGGTCGACGCGTTTATGAAAAAACTTTCGGGTATAGAAATGTTGATTCGCGGGAGGCCATGAGCGAGGATGCAATTTTCAGGATTGCATCCATGACAAAGCCTGTCATTAGCGTCGCAGCGATGATTCTGTATGAAGAAGGTTTATTTTCACTTGATGACCCTGTTAGTAAGTTCATTCCGGAATTTACCAACCCCACAGTCGTTGATACCTATAATGAAAATGATACGACCTACACCGTACGTCCGGCCTCCAGGGAGATTACCGTTCGGGACCTTCTTTCCCATAGTTCCGGGTTGGGGTATGCCCAGATCGGTGACAGCAGGCAAAATGCCATATACTACAAGAACCGTATCAATGGTGGTATTGGAACACCATATAGCCCGCTATCGGAAATGATACCAAAACTGGCAAAACTTCCCCTTATGAATGATCCTGGGAGTGTGTTTTTATACGGACTGAACACCGACGTACTCGGCTATTTTGTGGAGGTGGTGAGTGGGCAACCGCTTGATGCTTTTATTAAAGAGCGAATCTTCGATCCACTGGGTATGAAAGACACCTACTTTTATTTGCCTGAAAGTCATAAATCAAGATTGGTTCCATTGTATAAATATGATGACAAACTCGCCGAACAGGATTCCCTGATTAATTTGAAAATGACGTTTCACAGGGACTATCCCCTTTATTCCGGTGAGTATTTTTCGGGAGGTGCGGGTTTGTCTTCAACCGCAGAGGATTACATGAAATTTGCCCGAATGCTCTTGCAGGAAGGAAAAGCAGGGGATACATGGATCCTGGCACCTCAAACCGTTCGTATGATGCATACCAATCAGATCGGTGATCACCTGATGTGGGGTGACGGGGAAATGGAAAGCAGGTTTGGCCTGGGCTTTGGCATATTTACACGTGCTGCATTTCGGGCCTATGGGATGCCCGAAGGCGCTTATGGCTGGTCGGGTATGTATGCCTCACATTTTTGGGTGGATCCTGCGAACAATGTCACCGTTGTGATCATGCGGAATATCTGGCCAACCCCAGATTGGGATCTTTCACAACGGATTGTTCCCGTAATTTACCAGGCTCTTACTGTCGACTAAAGTGATATATCCCATTGTATTCTGAAACGGAAGTCTTCGGGATTATCTGAAGAATTGTCGTCATAAATAAAACGCGTGAATTCCATCGTGAGCTTATTTCTGTGCTCATTGAAAAAGTGGTTGATCGCAAATCCAAATTCATGTCCCCTGACCTGCTCCAGTGAAGTATTCGGATCATAAAACGCATGCCTAAATGCGACTTCTGTTCCTTTTGGGATAAAATGAATCAATGGGTTGAGAAAGTATCCGATCATCACATAATTTCCGATCAAAGAGTTATTGCCACCATTTATTCTATCCTCGATGTATTTATGATGGAACTCCTGAGACCAGGAGAATCCCCTGTACATAAACGCGGTTTCAAACATCCACTGGTTGACCTCATATTGACCCGGAATCCCATCCTCGTATCCTTCCAGTGACCCACCACCGGATGAGGAAAATCGGGTGTACTGACTGATATTTGTGGCGCCGGCCAAGGCTACAAGACCCACCGGCTTGCTCCTCCTGTTTAAATCACTGTTGGTATATCCAAGCTCCCGGCCAAGGAAATTCCATTGAATACGCCCTGCATACATCAGGTGCTTATCGTCATTATTCACGGTTCCCCTGCCATTGCCGGTAAGAATAGAGATCCAGTAATTGAAATCTGAAATCTTTCCTTCATTCAGCCTTCCATAGAAAGCGATTCCCTGCTGCCGGTCGAGGGTAAAGGGTCTGTTCACGATCGAGCGATCCACCATTTGCTGTTGTCCTGAAGAAATGGAACGTTCCCTGCTATAATCAATCTTCCATTGCCCAACCTTTATTTTGAAAAAAGACCACTTTTCGATCATAATTCTGAAATCAAGTAAATTGTTTTGGGCAAGTTCATATTCGAAATAATAGCCCAGCCAGGGCTCAAATGCATTTCCCCCGATTTTTAACCGGGCTCTGTTGATCTTGAAAGTGGTTTGTGGATCCCTGTTAAAATCGTCAAAGTCGACAGGGTCCTGATCTCCCGGTGTGGAGAAACGGAATTGTAGACGAGACTGAATCTGAAGTTTGTATTTATTATCCTTCGTTTTGAATTGAAATCCCTTACTGGTATATTCAATATCAATCTTTTTGAGGGTGTCTGCTTTGTCCTGAGCATTGAGATTGCTGATCTTCAAAAAAGAACATATCAAAAGGAAAATAAGTACCCTGATAGATTGCATCTAAAATTCGCAGATTAATTACCTTTCGAATGAATTGATGAACGGTTTATGCTTCTCGAAAAGTCTAACTATTTTTATTATTCAAATTAAGAAACTATGCGCAAAATATTTATACTAATCCTGGTTTTAAGTTGGGGTTTGTCTGTGAGCCAGGATTATCCGGCCGATCAGCTCGATATCGAATTTCACAAAAAGAAACGGCTGGAAGTTATCAACAGGATGCCATCGAACAGTGTAGCTGTCATTTTCTCGAATCCGGTTCGCAACAGGGCTAATGATGTTGAATATATTTATCATCAGGATCCTGACTTCTATTATCTCACCGGTAACCCCGAGCCGCATTCTGTCCTGCTTCTTTTCTCAGAACCCTTTCAGGGCACACAGGAAATTCTTTTTGTTCAGCCCCATCATGCCCGCCAGGAACTCTATAACGGTCCGCGTCTGGGTGTTGAGGGTGCTAAAGAGAAATTAGGATTTAAGGTGGCCTATGAAAACACAGAATTCAAGGCCTTGCAGATTCCTTTTCAGGAATTCGACAGTGTTCTTTTCTTCGACTTTAAAAATGATGTGAGGGATGAAATTTATGCCAGCGGTGATTTGTATGATCTCATGAATCAGTTTAAGGCAAAGGCTGGAATTCCGCAGGATTATAATTCGATGATAGCAGGGATTTACGAAGAGATCCGAAATCTTGAGCCTGGAGAGCGCGAAGCATATAAGAAGCGCCTGGCCCAGATGTCTGAACAGATTCCATTGCTTCAGCAAAATGAGATTATCCAAAATTTCATCAAGGCTGAGGGTTCTCTGGAACAGGAAATAGTTGCAGGGAATATCCTTCCGTCCCCAAATAATTTCAATACTCAAAAAATCCAGCAAATTATGACTGATCTGCGGGAAATTAAGGAACCCCAGGAAATTGATCTTTTGCGCAAGGCTGTTTACATCTCCTGTATGGGACAGGTTGAAGTTATGAAGGCAATGCACCCGGGAATGTCGGAAACTGAAATCCAGGGAATACAGGAATATGTCTTTAAGAAATACGGGTCTGAATATGAAGGGTACCCAAGTATCGTAGGTGCTGGTCATAACGGATGTGTACTCCATTACATAAAGAACGATAAATTGAAAGTGGGGGATGAACTTGTACTAATGGACCTTGGAGCGGAATACCATGGTTATACTGCCGATGTTACCCGTACAATTCCGGCGAATGGAAAATTTACACCTGAACAAAAAGCCATTTATGACCTGGTCTACCAGGCGCAGGAAGAATCCTTTAAGATATGTAAACCCGGTGAAACCATTCGTGAAACAACCACCATCAGCCGTCAGGTGATTGCAGACGGACTTATCAAACTTGGTATCATTGCGGATGCGTCTGAAGTGGGCCGCTATTTTCCGCACGGTGTAAGCCACCACATCGGATTAGACGTGCACGACCGCGGGAACTACACCACCTTTGAGAAAGACATGGTACTCACCGTTGAACCCGGAATTTATATCCCCGAGAATAGTCCGTGTGATCCCAAATGGTGGGGCATTGCTGTACGAATTGAAGATGATGTACTGATCACCGAAGACGGGTACGAGCTGCTTACTGCCTTTGCTCCGCGCTCTACTAAGGAAATCGAAGCCATGATGGCTCAGCCAAGTATTTTTGACTCTTACAGTCTGCCTCCATTGGAGGATGCACTCAAGGACTGATCACATCCAGGAACCTTGGTAAGTTTCTGTTTTATAGAGCGTATAATCATGAATGAATGACGTGATCGGTTCAGGAAGGTAGCGTATCCCTACGGTTCCGGAAGCCGTATAGAAGCGGCAATTCGAAAGCTTTCTTCTTTTAAGAAAAATACTCTGATGAATCGCCATTGACTGTGCCTTATGGTACGGCAAAATGAATCGGCTTGGAAAAATCCAGCCTTTCCGGATGATGAGCAGTTCTTCCTGAATATCCACAGAAATACTTCGGGCGTACATGAAAGTTAAAAATATGATGGCCGGGGCTGCGAGCATGAATGAATATTCCAATGTCCCTCTGAGCAAATACATCCATCCAATCAGTCCGCCCACCAACAGAATGCTCACATATGTAGAAATTAAAACATAGGGAACAATGTTGGGGCGAATGATCGTTTTACCCTCTTGAATTGTTGATCCGAACACCAGATTTTCAAGGGCATCAGAATGATTTCTGTAGCATGCGGGGATTTCAATAATCTGTTTTTTAACTTCCTTCGCACTCTGCGCCTGTTTAATCTGGACACTTTCAAATCCCAGCAATTTGCGCAATGGATTGGAATGCCAAACCAGGTATTGTACTTTTTTTACGGGTATTCTGAATTCATTCTTTTTCAGCAGGCCGGAGGAAATTCCGATGATATTTTTGTCTAGCCACGCCCTGAATTCAAAAAAGCGAAGCACTGTTCTAACCAATGAAATAATAATTGAAACCACAATAAAAACGAGCACTCCGCCGAGAACCATGATGGTTCCCATCCGAATAATTTCCGGTAAATAATCCTTGATATCCGTACTTACATATTCCTCGAGGTAATCCTCAAAATACTGTGAATATTGATTGAAGTAACCAACCACAACAGCTATGGCAAGAAGACCGCTTTTTAAATGGTTTTCAGTGAAACCCACCTTAAAAAGGTCTGAAATGCTCAGACGCATGAGTTCTATTCTGGTTTCGTCCAGAATAGTTTCTTCGGTCACCTGGCTTTCCTCCCCGGCCTTTTCTGCTTCAAGAACTTTCTGAAAAGCCCTGGCCGTTGCAGAATCCAGCGCGGAGATTTCCAGTTCTTTCTTCTGTGATCCTGCAGAATCAATCTTCAGCCCTACAACCTGTAAAATTTGCTGAATGAAATTCTGATGAATATGCACCGACTGGATTCGATCGAAAGGAATGATCCGCTTCTCTTTGAAAATCACGCCCATATGGATGATGAGTTCGTCATCCCTGATCTGAAATGTAAAATTTTTATACTGCAGGTAGGAAATGGTCAATACCAGGAGCGTGAGCACAATCAATGCAAGCAGAAGGTAAAGTGATCCGTATTCGAATTTCCCGGAAACAACGAAAAGGGCGATTAAAATACTCACCATGGCGCGGCCATTCTTCAAAAAATAGACAACTACCCCCAGGAGACTTTGCCGCTGCGGTTTCGTGAAATCAATCTGTTTATTCATCTGCGGCAGTTTTTCTGGCAACATATTCACGCAATCGAACGGCTTCTTCATAGGGAAGACCGGGGATGGTAAGATCTGAACCCGAACCCCCCGCAGTATACAGATTTAAGGAGGCGAGCGAAAAAGCCCTGTCAAGTGGCCCCTGATCAATTTCACTGTGTTGGATGCGATTGAATGGAACCGAGGTAACAGAATGAAAAATCCAGCCTTTCCGATATGTGATGTCTTTTTCACGTAAAGCATAGGCACGTTTTGGAAATTCCTTGAACACAATTAAAACCGAAAAAGAGAAGAGCAAAGTCCACGCAACGAATGAAAGAATCACAACCAACATGTTGCCAGTAAAAATCAATGCGACCGGTCCTGCAAGCAAAATGACGAAAACGATGAGCCGGATGATCAGTTTCTTTTTCCGGAAGCGAACCGGATGATCATGAAAAACCGCATCCTGAATCTCCGGCAATTCCTCAGGTGCAATGGGATTATTCTCAAATGTCATGCTGTTTCAGGGATTAATATTCCCTGAAATTACTAAAGTGCAGCTAATTTTTCAGGATAATCGGCATTATCCAAATCCGTTACCGTTAAATCAGGTATTTCATTTATTAATACATTTGCCGCATGTTGCAATTCATGTATCATTTGCTCCTTACCAGGTCCGAAAGCTTCCAGCCCGAATGAGTAATAAATATTTTTCCCAATAGAGATCCTGGAATATTCAATCTGACAGCCTGCAGATCCGGGAGGAAGGGATGACGTTACATCGTTCGTATCGGCCGATGTATACCGTAATATTCGTTCTTTCTGAATTTCAATGACATCTGTTTTTTCCGGGAATAAGCCTGCCGGGGGCAACTGAAGCAGTTCGTAGCTCCATTTTTTCCAGAAGCAGGCATTCCCCGGGAGTGCAGCAAGCGGATTTATTCCCTGTTCACCCCGCAATTTAAATTCAAGCCGTCCTTCTCTTACTTTGACTGAAAATTGAGGACTGTTGGTTTTTAAATATTCATCCGTTCTGTCCCAGTGGCCTGTTAATTTTGCCGAGTGTTCACTAAACCAGTATTCAATCTGACCGATCGGATTGCGGGCGAACCATCTGAGTTCATAGCTTAGAAAAACATGCATGATACTAACTCCAGGTACCTAATTTCCCTGCTTCATAATCCTTAAATGCCTGCTGAATCTCCTGTTCACTGTTCATTACAAAAGGTCCGTATGCTACGATAGGTTCATTTAACGGAAGCCCATGTCCAATAATTAACTTGCTCTCTTCTTCTGCATGAACACGAATGATCCCATCATTGCGATCAAACGTGACAAGATCAAGTTTACGCGCGCCATCCCCATTCACAACTACCTCTCCGCGAACAACATAGAAAAGAGTTTCATGACCTTCGGGGATAGCAATTTCAAAGTCACCCCCTTCATGAATGTCTACGGTCATCATGGTCAGGTTCGTTGGTGAATCCATCGGGCCTGTGATGCCCTCAACCGTCCCGGAAATCAGGTGAATGGTGTAATCATCCCGCTCAATATGGATCAACTTGTCCTTTTCAAATCCCTTATAATCGGGAGGTGTCATTTTGAGTGAAGACGGCAGGTTCATCCAAAGCTGGATTATTTCCAGTGGACCCCCCTTCTCTGTAAATTCTTTTGACGATTGTTCTGAATGTATAAGCCCGCTTCCGGCAGTCATCCATTGTACGCCGCCCTCATGAATCACACTTTTGAAACCACTGGAATCCCAATGAACGATATCCCCGTCGAAGATGAACGTTAATGTTTCAAACCCGCGATGAGGGTGTGGCCCGAAAGGTAAACCGTTGTTATGCGGTTTGTAGGTCTGAGGACCGTGGTGATTAAGGAATAGAAAGGGGTCCAGGTGCTGGATTTTCTGGGTAGGCATTGCACGGAAGGTGGTCAGATCACCCATATGAGCTGGTACGGCGCGATATACAGATTTAATCTCTTTCATGTTTAAACATATATTTGATTCATAAAAACGGCCGGCAATACAATTTGTTTACCGGCCGTTGTACTGATTACATCTGGTTCTCAATTTTCCAGAAGGCAATACCGCCTGCCTGTTTTCCCAGGTGTGCGGTTGAGACAAGTTTCAATTCCTTCAGGTCAAAAACATCGACCGCGCCGGGATCATCGCCGATCCCCTCAACAGATACAAATGCGTAACGGTTATCGGGTGACATCGCAATTCCATGACTAACTTTTTGTGTATTTGGAAGTCTTGCCAGCTCCTTCCCGGTTTCCAGGTCCCAGATCCCTGTCATGGCGTCTGACTTATACGTGACAACCATGTATTTACCATTGGGAGATATCTCAACATTGTACGGGCCCTTTCCGGTTGGAAAACGTTTGGATACCGACCAGGTTTTCAAATCTACCTCAAGGACTTCTTCATTTCCATTGGCAGCGACATACACCTTATCTCCTGACGGAGCCGGGATCACCCAGGTTGGCTTTATTTTGGAATGCTTCATGCCTTCATGGCCCATAGCGGCATGATCCATTTTACTGTGGTCCATGTTTGCGTGATCCATTTTGCTATGGTCCATTGATTTCATGTCGTAGTCTTCAGCCGCTTTATCAAGGTCCAATACCCGTGATACTTCAAGGCTGACAGTATTGATTTCGAACAGTTCTCCCGACATCATCGCCACTGAATAATGCTTCATGCCATCCGGCGAAATGCGTGATCCATGCGGCATAGTGCCCGTAGTAATCTTCTTGAGCTCTGTCATTGTAACAGGATCCACCACTGATACCGAACTGGGCACCATATCGCCGTGCAAATTAAAATTCACACAGTACAGCAGACCAGTTGCCGGACTTATTTGCATGGATGCCGGGAAGATACCCAGCTTTGTCTCACCCACTACTTCATTCGTCTCCGTAGAAAACTTATAAAGCGTTCCGTAAGGATTTCCGTGCGCCAGGCTCAGGTACCAATACTTTCCATCGGGGCTCACAGTAATCCCGTGCGGGCCCTCATTTTCAGCAGGCCAGATACCAACAGGAATTCGCTTTACTGTTTCGGCGGTTTGACCGTCAAATTTGACCAGTGCTACTTCATCCTCTGATTCTGCCGCAACATACACGTAGTAATCCTGCGCCTGGAGCTGCAATATTGCAGCGAGGGTAAATAACAGGGTTACAATTCCTTTACTTTTCATGGTTGTTTATTTGGTTTCGACGTTCACGTCTTTTGGTTTCTCTGGCTCAAGTTTTGCAGCCCATAATCCACTATTCCAGTCGGAATAGAACACATGACCTTTATGCAGCTGTGCACCCCATGTGAAGGGAGCATTCGGGATATAACCATTCGGATCTGATGGTAGGATCCAGGCAATTTCACGGCCCTGGTTGTAGAGGTCACCCATCAGTTCGCCACTGATATCCACTACACGAACACCACCATTGTAATAGGCAACATACAGCAGATCTCCGTCCACCCAATAATTATGGGATCCGGCACCGGGGACTTCATAACGGGCAATTTCGTCAGGGTTGTCAATATCCGTGAAATCCACGAAATGAAGAAATCCTCCCGCGACGTTATCGCTGTTCACATCCAGACCATACGGGAAAATCTCATCCCCAAGAATCGCGTAAAACTTATCGGTCGACTGGCTGTGGAACGGAAAGGTAGCATGGTGTGCACCGCTTGGATATTCGTAATGACCAAAGGCCACGGGGTTTTCAAATGAACCTCCTGCAATGCCATTTCCTACATCCACCATATACACACCATCAGACCAGTTTGAGCTGTAGGCGATACCATTTTCCACCCAAACATCATGAATGGCATGACCCGGCGTATCCAGTTCAAATTTGCTTACGATATAAGGCTTTGTGGGATCTTCAATATTGATAATGTAGTATTTTTCACCGTTGCTGAGGGCAAAGACATGATTCTGATAAATGAACAGGTTATGAACACCGCCGGTCAGATTTTCTGTAAATGTGGATATGATACTCACATCTTTCGGATTAGTAACATCGATGATGACAATGCCATTTTTCCGGTTCGAGGCACCTTCACGACTGATGATACATATTTTTCCGTCTTCCGAGATCTTTACATCATTGACAGTTCGGGCATCCACCTGCACGCTATCGACCTTGGTTATATTGGCAGGATCAGTAACGTCCCAGAAGTACGCAGTGCCATCAGCACCCCATGTTCCGGTTACTGCATAGTCACGTCCATCAACACCTTCCCAAACCCATAAGTCTGAAGTATGCTTGGTATCAACCGTTCCATGACCAACCAGGTCAATTTTGCGCTGAACATTTCTTGGAAGAATCTTTACTGTTTTCTGTGCCGCATACGGACCAGAAGTGGCGGTGATGGTATAGATGCCGGGTTCATTGGCAACAAATCTGCCATCATTTTTAATGAGTCCTGATGCACTGGAACTCACGTCGTCCGCAACTCCCGCAAATGTGTAGGTTACAGGAGCATCACTTACCGTGGCTCCTTTTTTGTCGATGGCTTTGGCATTGAAGTGAAACACGTCACCAGTACGTGCCTGGTCCATCGCTGAGCTAAGTTCAATTTTCGCTACAGGATTTTCAACCACCTGAATGTTCACAGTGCTGGTAATATCATTTACCTGTGCAGTGATTACGGCTTTGCCCGGGGTCGAGGCATAGATATTGGCAAATGCATCCGGATTTGCAACGGATGTATTGGAGGAGGTAAGCTTTACTTCCACATCTTCCCTTTTCATATCCATGGCATCCATTACCGTAACTTTTGCCGGGAATGTAGTTCCTGCATAAATTTTATCCGGAATCTCTTCTATCACAATCTTGGCAATGGGTGGATAATCAACAACGATATCCAGATCTGTTCTTAGGAAATTTCCATCTTCACTGGGACTCACCACAATGATCCGGTGATTTCCGGGGGCGTGTGCCATTATTTTTCCGGTAGAATCCACTTCAACCGACCGGGCATCAAAGGAGTAATATGCCAGGGTTCTTCCGCTTACAGGCTTGTTATCTTTATCGACAACTTTTGCCTTGAGCTGGACAGATTCTCCGACTTTCATTTTAGGAGCTTCAGGTTCCACAGTGATCTTCAGATCCTGCGCTATAATGGTTGAAGCAGCCATTACAAGGAATGCTAATAGAAAAGACTTTAATTTCATGATTTGATTGTTGGGTGAACCATGAAATTACGCAATGAGGTTCACAAAGACAATATGTATACAGATACTAGTGGTTTGCCATGTGAAATTGCTTGCCGGCTGTCATGCTAAAACCTGTACGAGAAGCTGGCAATAAAATTAATTCCGGCTCCTGCCATTCCCGAACTGTAGGGCCGGTATCGCTGATTGGTAATGTTTTCAATTCCGCCCGTACATATGATTCGGCTGGAGATATTAAAAAGACCCTTCAGGTTGAGTGTGTACCATCCCGGTGCATATGGATTTCCATCCTGGTCCTCAGCGTAGAGGTAGGGCTTGCCAATTTCTTCCTCCGGCATGTTGTTGAATCCTCTCGTTCCGGCATAGGTTGAATAAAGTTGAATTTCCATCAATCCCCGCTGATAGGTTATCCTGGAAATTCCGAAAAACGGAGCGGCATGACGCGACGGACTTGTGCTTCCATCTTCAAGTTCTTCTTCACCCTTCTGGTAATTCAATTGTGTTGAAATGGAAATATTTTGCAACAGTTTTATTTCAAACCCAGCCTGAAATCCGTAAACACGTGCGCTGGCGGCATTCTGAACCGCCTGCACCTGGCTGAGAGTTCCGTCATATTCAATCGAATCCTGGCCATTCAGTTGGAAATCACGTCTCACCATTGCGTTGTCGAGGTACGTATAGAACGCTGTGAAATCCAGCTTCAGAAAATCCCCGAAAACTTTTGAGGCACCTATTTCAGCATTGTAGGCATATTCAGGTTTCAGATTCGGGTTTGGTACAACCACCGACCCCGGTTCAGAGTCAAATATTTTACCGATATCATCCACATTCGGGGCCCGGAATCCGGTCGATAAATTGCCCCTCAGGGTAAATGAAGAAGTTGGTTGATATGCCAGTCCGGCACTTCCCGTTAAGGAACCGTTGTTCAGCGTTGATTCGGAAAATGGCAGCGGAATGAATTCCGAATTATTGGAAAAATCTGATTCCAGTTTAAACTGGTTAAACCGGAGGCCGGTCTGAAGATTCAGGGTGGGAGTGAGGTCATGCTGAAGTAGTGCATAGGCTGCCAGTGAGATCCATCTGGAATCCGGATAGCGGGATGAAACGGTGAATTCCGACCCATTTTCAATATTCTGTCCCATCCCGGAAGAAGTAACATTATTGAGTACAAATTCTACTCCGTAATTAATAATCGATCCATTATTCAGGTGTTTGGAATAGTCGATATTAGCGCCCCAGGCATCCACATTTTCTGTACGCGTATTCCTTATTTCGTCATTGAAATTCCTGTTAATTCTACTTTCTTCGAAGCGCTGAAAATAGATTTGCGCCACCATCTGATCATAAATCCCGGAGTTTCGCCGGTTAACAAACCGGAGCTGATGGAGATCCCATTTCTGTGGTCCGTATTTCCATTCCGCACTTCTGGGCAGGCCATTTCGTGTTTCGATAAGACGGTCATAGCGGTCATATTCCGACAGCCGGGAAAAGTGGAAGGCGTATTGAATGTCCCAGTTTTCTGAAGGTTTGAAACGGAATTTTTGCATCAGGTTGGTTTGATGATATCCGCTGGGTGTCTGAAGACGAGGCTCCGGGTTATCCACCACGATATCCTCGTTGCCCCTGCGTTCGACAAAGAACGGGCGGAGATAGGAATCCGGACCGTGAGCACCCATGCGCAGGTCATCGAAATCGGTAAAGGTAAAGCTGGTGATCGAGGCCCATTTCTTCCTTCCAGCATTCAGGTGGCCGTGAATTGTTTTTTCCTGGTTGGCCGATGCGTAGCGCGTCATGACATTTCCGGAAACAAGGGTTTTGCTATCCACTGCATATCGCGCCTCGCGTGTCCTGAAACTCATTACCGCGCCGATGGCATCGCTGCCGTACATAACCGATCCCGGCCCGAAAAGTATTTCAGTTGATTCCATTGCCAGCGCATCCAGCGATATGACATTTTGCAGATTTCCACTACGGAAAATGGCAGTATTCATCCGGATGCCGTCTACAGCATAGAGAAGCCGGTTCGCAGAAAACCCGCGTATCATCGGGCTTCCTCCGCCTTGCTGACTTTTCTGAATGAATACCTCTCCGGAGGTGCCCAGCATATCTGCAGCGGTTTGAGGATTCTGAAGCTGCAAATCCTTTGAGGCAAGAGAGGTGACTTTCTGCGGAATATTGGAAGTGGTCTGGTTCCATCGTGTGGCGGAAATAACAACTTGCTCCAGGGCGAGGCGGGATGGTTTCAGCATGACAGTAAATCCTGCAAGTCTGAGTTCCTGGGTGGTAATTATTTGTTGTTCATATCCGATCAGGCGAAAAGCTACTTCGGTTTCCTCCGAGGGCAGGTTGATCAGTGCCTGTCCGTGGCCGTCTGAAATAGAATAATACCGGGAATCCGGGGCGAAAATTACCACACCCTCAAGGGGGATACCTGTTTCGCTGTCTTTGATGGTAATCAGCATTTGAGCGGAAGCCGCATTTAAAAGCTGACTGATGAAAAGTATCAGTACGAGGAAATATTTTCTATATAAATCTTTTGACAAGCGAATTCCCAATTAATTATGCCGGATAAATAAACCAGGTCAAAATTACAGAGGATGCACCAGAATCCCACTGAATTTACATGACCGGAGGCAGTGTTCGGTGGATTTGCCTTTTTGGGTTTACTGCATTGTAAGTTTCCGTCTAGAGAAATGATTTCAGTCCGATACATGCTTAAAATTTGATCCGAGTGTTATTCTATTGGTGAAAAGTTCTTAATATTGCAGTCCGTTTACGGGATGTGGCGCAGTCCGGTTAGCGCACCACGTTAGGGACGTGGGGGCCGCTGGTTCGAATCCAGTCATCCCGACTCCGCCCTCCGAAGCTGCATCGCAGCGAAGGAGGGCTTTTTTTATTTAGAATTCTCTGGTGAAATAGAAATGATTCTAAATAGAATAAAATCGATTATCAAAAATAATTTTGCTAAAAATACTGGGATTCAGTTGCCCGATCGATAACCTAAACACCTACAAAATGCAGGGATTATCCATAGTGTTTTAGTAAAACTGCTAAGCAATAACCAATGCTTGAACTGCTCACATATTTAACTGTGATCGCTTTACTATCTGGTGGAGTACTTTACATTCGACACAGATATATAAACAGAGTTGAATACCGCAAAAGACGTACGGAATTACTCTTATCTCGCTTGACCCACGCTATAAGTGCAAATGATTCTCTTGAAGGCTATCTCACCTTTGGGCATGGTTATTTTTCTTTCACTGAAATGTCCAAATGGAAAGAAAGTAATAAGCAGCTATTCTCGGAGCTTAAAAGGATAAACCTGAAACAAGTGGATGTATCTATCGAGCGTTTTCGAGTTGTCGAGAAGTTTCGAGATTCTTACTTAAATGTCGAATCAATTCGTGAAGAAAGAAATGAAAAATATATTGAAAATGAATTAAAGGAATACTCTGAGATTTTTGATGATGTAGAAGGAAGAAGTCTCGACCCGCAACAAAGAAATACCATAGTCTATGATGAGGATAATAATCTTGTTATTGCAGGAGCTGGTTCTGGTAAAACCAGTTGTATTGTAGGAAAAATAAAGTATCTAAATCAAAGGTTTGACATTCTACCAAATGAAATACTGTTAATCAGCTTTACCACTAAATCAACTAATGATCTAGCGAACAGGGTCAATCTCAAAGGAATCCAAGCAAAGACATTTCACAAATTTGGGTTAGATGTGGTCACGGAAGTAACTGGTAAAAAACCCTCAATCTTCGATGAGAGGTCTTTCCCTAGAATTATTCGCCAAGTATTTACTGATCAATTGAAAGATAGTGGTTATCTAGAATTGCTTGTTGACTTCTTTGCTGACTTCCTTAGGGAACCAAAATCAGAAATGGATATTGAAACCTTTGAAGAGTATATTGATGAGGCGAAAAGTGATTCAACACTTACGTATAAAATTCCAGTAGGCGATGATCTCAGGACAGCTAGAGGGGAGCGAGTAAAAAGCTCTGAAGAGGCGCGTATCGCTAACTTCCTTCTTTTTAATGGGATAGATTATGAATATGAAAAACCATATAAGTTTGTTACAGCAACAAAAAAACACCAACAGTACAAACCAGATTTTACGATAGTTCAAGAGGAAAAGGTATTGTATTTAGAGCATTTAGGCATATCTCGTGAAGGAGATGTGCCAAAGCATTTTGCAAAAGAAGGGCAGTCGTATGAAGAGGCTAAACAAGCGTATGGTGATAAAATAAAGTTTGCACGAGAAGAACACGAGAAGAACAAAACTGTATTGATTGAGACTTACAGTCATGAGTTTCAAGAAGGAATTGTATATGAAGAGTTAACACGAAAGCTAGAAGAGCATAGCTTAGTAATGAAACCGCTTTCCACAGCCGAAAAGTGGGAAATAATTCAAGCATGCTCAGAAGATGAGATTGAGGGGGTTCTTGAAGTAATCCAAACCTTTATTGCTCTATTAAAATCTAATAACAACAGTTTTGAATCACTACGGAGTAAGAACAAGAAGCTTGCTACTAAATCAGCCAGACGACGAAATGAATTATTTCTTAATCTGATTGAACCAATATATAATCGATACCAACAGTATCTTAGAGAACATGAAGAGATCGACTTCAGTGACATGATTAATCTTGCCACGACATATTTGGAGGAAGGACGATATAAGACAAATTTCCGCTACATAGTCATTGATGAATTCCAAGACATCTCCTTTGGCAGATATAAATTGGTTAAAGCCATCAAAGAACAAAATAGGAACACTCGACTTTTCTGTGTAGGTGATGATTGGCAATCAATCTATAGATTTAGCGGCAGTGATATTTCATTGTTTAGCCACTTTGATAAATACTTTGGCCACTCTAAAATATTAAGGATTGAAACCACTTATCGATTCTCTAACCCTGTCTTAAATCTTTCCAGTAGTTTCATTCAGAAGAATCCTAATCAGAGCAAAAAGCAATTAAAGTGCTTCAATATTTCTATAGAGACGGATTTTGAGATTAAGTATTCAAATGAATCGAATGTAGTCGATGTATTAATTCAAGTCTTTGAAGAGATAATGTCAAGAATGGCAGGTGATAAACCTAGCATTTTGATATTAGGTAGGTATAATCATGAAATTGGTTCAATAATGCAGGACTATAGAATAAAGGTAAACGTAAGGAATGGGACAATTAACTATAAAGAACTAAATGCACAATTTATGTCAATACATAAGTCTAAGGGACTTCAAGCGGATTATGTAATTGTTTTGAATTGTAATAGTGGTAAGTGGGGGTTTCCTTCAGAGCGGGCTGATGATTCTATTTTGAATCTGCTATTGAGTAAGTCTGATCAATACGAGAATGGTGAGGAAAGACGTCTCTTCTATGTTGCACTGACTAGAGCTAAGAAAAAAGTCTATCTGATTGCAGATAAAATGTTGAAGTCAAAATTCATCACGGAAATTGAAGGATCAAAGCAGGATATAAACAAGAGATGTCCGAGATGCAAAAAAGGGGATTTAATCCTGAGATCAGGATATACAAAAGGCAAAAAATGGGGCTTTTATGGCTGTAGTAATTACCAATTTGGTTGTGACTACCAATCGGATTTCTTGAGAAATGATGAATTGATGAATACAAGTTCCTAAATCCATATTGTGTTATTTGTATATCTAGTTCAACCACCATAAAAGACTCCTCATTGTCCCTTGTGACGTGACCTTAGCTTCAGGGAACCTCCCCCCCCTTGGATCGCCGACTCCGCCCTCCGAAGCTGCAACGCAGCGAAGGAGGGCTTTTTTATTTAGATTGCTGCATTGAAATTAGGGCTTCATTGAAGCGGGCCAGTAACAACATACAGGATACCTTTACAGTATGAGCAAACAGGATACGGGATACTTTACAGTACGAGGATACGGGATACAGGATACAGTGTTATGAACCCCAGCCTTACTCTGTTTCAAAAAAAATACTACATTTAGGAATCATCCCCACCGGCCGGATTAATAAAAACGGATTAACCACAGGAAGGTCATATGATTAAATTCTTAGGAAGGATTCGCTATAAGCTTATGGAGAAAAATAAAATCGGGCAATATCTCAAATATGCCGTTGGCGAAATAATCCTGGTGGTCATCGGTATCTTACTGGCACTTCAAATTAATAACTGGAACAATGAAAAGAATAACCGGATAGAATCGGAAAGATTTATGGACCGGCTGCTTAAAGAAGTCCGCTATAATATTGAAGCCACAAACCGGGAGATTGACAGGGAGAAAGACCAGATCGGCAGCACTGTAGCGATACTTGATATGTTCAATACGGATGCTTCAAAACGTCAATCACGAACCCTGGACAGCATGCTTTTCATATGTATTGGCAAGAATCAGATTGAGCTGAAGTTAAGTACATTGAATGAAGGACTTAATACAGGGAGTATTGCATTGATACCTTCAGATTCATTGCGTACGCTGCTGTACGGACTGCAAACACTGGTCGATGAAATAAAGCACATGGAAGAAATCAATGCGGAGGATATTGACAATAACCTTACTCCTTTTTTATATGAGCACCTGAACTGGCGTACAATGGATGCTGAATTTTCGGAGTACAGTGATGAATCAGGAAATACCGCATTTCCGGAACATGATAATCTGAATGTGTTGCAATACATGCTTTTTGAAAATCTGATCGACAATCGTTTTTATAATTCCAAAGAACAATTGGAGGAATATGAAAACTTTAAGAATACGCTCGAACTTTTGGAACAGATGCTTGAATGATGTTCAATTTCTTCAGAAAACTACGCTTCGCACTTATGGATAAAAAAAGCACCGGGCAATATATCAAGTATGCTGTGGGGGAGATCCTCCTGGTTGTAATCGGGATTTTAATAGCGCTTCAAATCAATAACTGGAATGAGAGCAGGAAGGAAACCCTCGCGTTGCAGACTCTTACTGAAAATCTTAAAAATGAATTCCTGAATAATTTGAAGCAGCTGGAAATCGACAAAGCTCGTCTTACTGTTAAAATATCCGCTGCCAGTAACATATTGAAATTCACCGGAGGCATTCCGGGTTCTGCAGAGAACCTGCAAATGGATAGTTTGTTGTTTTATGCTATTGATAATCCCACCTGGAATCCAAGCTCCTATGTGCTGAATGATATTAAGAATGCCGGGAAATTGTCGGCATTGAAGAATGAAGAACTGAAACTGCTTCTGTATAAATGGGAACGGCTGTATGAGGATATGCTCGAGTGGCATATTTTACTGGAGGGAACCGGTCGCACACTCATGGAAGTCCTGTATGAAAGCGGTTCCACCGTGAATATCGATCATTTCAAAGCACGTCATACCTCAAAATTTTCTGTAGATAACCTGGAATTACTTCAGAATTTACAGTTTGAAAACGTGCTGGAGGATAACTTGTATGCGGCCCGCCAACTGGATGAAAAATATGGAGAGGCGATGAACCTTCTAAATGAAATAATTGAAGCATCCGGAAAGTAACGATGTTACCAATACATCAGAATGACCGGATGCTCCAAACTTGAAATTTTTAACTAGTCTTTGTTGCCATATGCTTTATCGAGAAACTGATATCTGGCATCATTTTCGGCCAAAATCTGCTTACTTGTTGTATCAATCACCATGACCGGGGGTGTTTTGTCATTGGTCTTTGCCACATCCCATTGAGGTAATTCATCTCCATTCGGATTGCCGGTCTTGATAAAATTGGCAAAGTAATTCTGCATCGTTTCACTCACCTTAAAGTCCTCAGGTGTCCACGCATAGTCTTCAACCAAATGCAGGTTACCCATGCAATATTCAATTTCACAGGCATGGGGTGCCCCAATCGGTTCAGGCATCTGGGGTGCGTCTGAGTCTCTTCTTACCGTACCGCCGGCAAGTCCGGATGCGAGGTTCTTATCCCGCAGCGGAGGTCTCAGTTTACTGTACAAATACCGGTAAACGGGCTGATTGCTGTTGTCACGATGCAGATCGAACCACTTCCAGGTACTGTAGGCGATGAAACGGTCCGATGCCAGGTCAGTGGCTGAATATTCAATTTCCTTCGTGCTGCTGTGGGGGTAGAGTTTCAAAACCTCCTGGTATTCCTCAGGGTATAACTGTTTTACCTTGGCAATATAATTCTCCTCGGTATACGGTTGTCCCTGCATCAGCGCTATACCGGGAATTTCAGCTGAATTCCAGCCAACGAGCAGAGGAACCTGGGCCTGTTCCTTATTTTCAAAGATTTCAGGGAGCGATTTTGGGAGGAAATATCCGTCGATTACCGCCGGAAAACCAAACCTCCCCGACTCATTATAAATTTCATACACATCGCGCGTACTCAGTTTCCGAAGTTCGGCAACCGTTGGATAACCCGCCTTTGTCGCAAATTCCAAACCGATTTTTTCGGCTTCGGCCAGGGGTATGGCTGTCATGGTAGGATTGATGCCGGCCCCGCTTTCACCTATTGCCCCTGCAATCAGGTCTTTGGAGAGTGGGGAAGCCATTTGCTGACTAACACCAATCGAACCGGCAGACTCACCTGCGATCGTTACTTTGGACGGGTCTCCTCCAAAGGCGGCAATATTTTGCTGTACCCATTTCAAGGCCGCATGCTGATCGAGCAAGCCGTAATTTCCTGATGAACCATAGGGTGCTTCCGCACTTAATTCAGGATGTGCGAAGAAACCGAATATGTTCAGACGGTAATTGGTAGTTACCACGACGATTCCCTTTTTGGCCATACTTTCTCCGTCATAGCGATATTCCGAAGCATCTCCTGCTACGTTACCTCCTCCAAAAAAGTATACAAGAACGGGGAGGTCCTTTGTATTGCGTGTTGCCGGGGTCCAGATATTCAGATACAGGCAATCCTCACTTACCCCGTTAGAACGGGATTTCATGTCACCAAAAACCATGGTCTGCATCGGGCGCGGCCCGAACTTCTTTGTTTCCTTCACCCCTTCCCAGTTATCGAGTGGCTGAGGGGCTTTCCAGCGTAAATCTCCTACAGGCGGTTTGGCGAAAGGAACACCGAGATAGGTCTGAATTCCGGTGATTGTATTGTAATTACCTTCAATAATGCCATTTTCCACTTTTGCCTGAACCGGAAAAGCATCTTTGTCCTGGCTTGTTACAACTGAGTTTATCATGAGGAGTAATGCGATGAATAAGAGGGGCGTTTTCATTGGAATTCGATTAAGTAGTATCTATTGTCTCACTTTGATACAATAATAACATCTTTCTTTCACTTTACCCATTGTTTGTGCATCGAATGGCTGCCTTCAAATTAAAATTTCATCGAGCGATTACCAATGCTCAATGAGTAATAATTCAAATAGAATTCTTTCCCTTCCATTAATCGGGATTGGGCCGGATATAAAAAAAGGCCGTCTTTCAACGGCCTTCCCAATCAACAGGTTTGCTTATATAACCTCGAATCCAACCCCGTCTTCAAATTCTTCGGCGTCAACCTCGCGATAGGTCACCCCATCAAGCTCATAATATTCTACATCGTCGATCACCTTAACAGTATATCCTTCGGGCAACGCATCCACCACCGCACCGGCTGGTGCGTCTACCACCTCATACTCGTCACCTTTCTGAACGTAAAACGCTCCGTAGTAGTAATGGTAACGGATTCCCATATGTGAGAGGGCAATCGCCCTCGCCGGCAGAACGCGTACCCGCACACCCGCAACCGGGCGTACAACGGTAAATGATTTTCCATGCGCGTGATAGTATATTCCGTTATGATAGTGATAGGCATTTCCACGGACTTTGACATGCACCGCACCTGAAGGAAGGACGGTTACTGTGGATCTGTAAACCGGAAGGCCTGCGTAACGAACGTGCGCTCTTCTTGAAACACGCCGATGCACACGGCGTTCAACACGACGGTCAAATCTTCGGTCCACCCGACGATCCACGCGTCTTTCTACGCGCTTAGCTACGGTCTGAGCACTGGCAGTTGAAACGAACTCATCGGTTCCGGTGAGAAAGAAGCATATCAGTAAACTTGAAATCAATATCTTGTTCATGTCTTTTTAAGTTGTTTCGAAGGGTTAGATGTCTGTTTCATGTAAAGGTTTAATCCCACCCCTAATTTTTTATATATCGGCAGCAGATATGCGTAGTAACCCGCCCTTGGCGCCCGTGTATTAAATTCACTTAAATTCATAAAAAAAGGGGCCGAAGCCCCTTTGTACTAGAATATTTAAAAATCAGGAAAGCTCTGTGGAGAGCGTAATCTCGGTTTTTAATAATTTGGAAATCGGACAAATTTCTTTGGCTTTTTTAGCGATCTGGTCGAATTCCTCCTTGCCGATACCGGGCACTGTCCCCGTAAGCGAAAGATGGCTTTGCGTAATATTTCCGTCTTCAAAGGTAATAACTGCCTCCGTATCCAGGTTTTCCGGGGTATATCCGACCTCACCCAGCAGAAAACTCAATTGCATGGTAAAACAACCAGCATGTGCGGCTCCGATTAATTCTTCCGGATTGGTTCCGATTCCTTCTTCAAACCGGCTTTTGAATGAATATTGCGTATTGTTTAGTACCGAACTTGCCGTGGTAAGGGTTCCTTTTCCGTCTTTACCCGGACCTTTCCAGTTGGCGCTGGCTTTTCTGTTGAATTTCATAATTTATTGATTTAGTAGGTTTAACAGTATTAACGAACTTAAGAAATTCTGGTTAGCCTTAATTCAGCTTTTCCACATTTTCCTGGAAGACAACGTCTGTAATCTCCAGCTGCAGCCAGTTCCATAATCCGCTTTCGAGTTCCCATGAAACCGATGCGCGGGTTGGGATAAGAACACCACTAAATGCTTCATAGCTCTGCGGATCAATATCCACTACCCAGTTTTCGAGTGATGCTCCCTGATCACGCTGATAATATCGCTTTGCTTCAAACTTCACCGGTCTTCCCATCTCATCAAACGTGAATATGCCAAAACCGCCTGTATCATTCCAGTGGAAGGAGGCCTTCACTTTCTGATCGTCAATTTCCTCCCAGGAGATGTAATTTTGCACGGCCGCCCACGGAAGCCAGATGATTTCACTGAGGAACCGTATCGCTGTGGCCTGGTTCATCTGATCACCGGTTGCATGAACTGCCGGATAAATTCCGTACACCTTGATCAACATCTCACCATCACCGCCACTGAATAAGTCGCGTCCGCGGAAATTCATCAGGGAATTACCTACATCTGCACTCCAGATGAATCCGGGAGGTTCGATAGAAAACACCTGATGGGATGAAAATGGCATCCAGTCTCCGGATTCTGAAATTTTCATCTGACCCGCCTGGTCCACTTCAACTGTTGCAGGAACCACTGTGCCTGCAATATTGGAAAATACAAGCCATTGCTTCACAGAGGCTGGCAGGGTTTCAGGGATCGTGAGTAATTTGCCGCCCCGTGCATCTGAAATAATTTTTTCCTGAGTTACAGAAATCGAGGTATGTTGAAAAGACCAGTTGGCCAGTCCGTAAACTATCCCAATTAAAATTACAAGGTTAGCAATGGTGCCGAATCGTGCGTCACCCCATTGCTGAAAAATTAGTATCTGTGAGGTTAACACGGCAAATGTTGCCACAATCCACCAAATGTCATTTTTCAGAATGCACAAAACGGCGGCCAATATAAACAGTACGACAGCCAGCCCCCAGAAAAATCCGTTTTGGGGAGAGATTTCCCGTTTCAGCTGAGCGACGGGAGTAATATCGAAAGCTTTAATAAATCCGAGCAGATGGATAAGCCCATGGATGATCATTATGATGCTGAAACCTGTTCTCATAACGGAATATCAAAAGAAGACATTCTCTATCCAATGATGTTTGTCAGTTAGCGTACTGCAAGATTACCCTGAATGACTGTGATTCGGATTTATTGACCTTTTTCCAGCGCTTTTTCGAGTTGCCGTATCAATGCTTTACCCTGGCTGGGCCGTGCGGCATTGCGGTTTATGATTTTACCGCTTCGGTTCACGATCATATATCGCGGAATGGTGGAAACCCCCAATTCTTCATATAACCTTATGTGCAGCGGCTGATCCACGAGCAGATGGTATCCGTTGAGTTTCTCCTGTTCAACAAAATTCATCCACTTCTGCTCGCGGTTTACATCGAGAGACACATAGAGAATGGCGATGTCCGGATTTTCAGACCTGAAATCATCCAGATTTTCGTAATAGGCAAACTCCTGGATACAGGGGCGGCACCACGTTGCCCAAAAATCCAGCAACACTACTTTTCCCTCAAATTGCTGAAGTACATCACTCAGTTCATTATATCCCCCATTCTTCAAAAAAGTGATGTCTGAAGCGTTTTCCTGTGCGTTCAGGACCAGCGGAATTGAAAGAATAAGGATGAATATTTTTGTTCGTAATGCCATCATAAGCTGTTAAGATAAGTAAAATTTACGGTCCCTTGTCCATATTCCCCTGTTCTGATAACTAATCCCTACCTACTATTATTATATTCGCAGTATGCGAATTCTGTTCACTTTGGTGTTGTTGATAATTTTTTTTCCGGTGTTTTCACAATCCGGACCAGCTAAGCGCGCGTTAAAAGCATTGGCCGAAAATGACCTTGAAAAGGCTTCGGAATTCATATTGAAAGGGTTGGAAAAAGACAGTCTGGATCCGCTGGTCTACTACAATATTGCACGATTCCAGGTACAGAAGCCAGATCCTGCGCCAGACTCTGCGAATCATACTGAAATAAAGGCAAGGGATCTGTTTGGTATGTTAATGCCTGATGATCAGGAAAAATATGCCAGGAACGGACTTTCCCTCATTTCACTGGACGTACTGCGCTTGAAAATTGACAGCCTTGCTTTTGAACACGCATTGTCCGAATTAAGCGAAGAAGGTTTCATTCATTTTCTGAATGAATATTCCGGCGCTTCGCAAAGAGCCAGGGCTGCTGAATTCCGCGATTCGCTTGCCTATGTTTCCGCCCGAAATGAGAATACGTACCAAAGCTATCGCAATTTTATGGATAAGTATCCTGAGGCTTCCCAGGTATCATTGGCAAGTGAAAGATATGAACGGCTGTTTTTCGAGGAGGCAACGGCTGACGGGAAGCTCAGCAGCTATGAGGCCTTCCTTGCTAAAAACCCTGCAACACCGTACAGGTCTGAGGTGGAGTGGACGATATTCTCCATGAGTCTTCCGACTCCTGATCCAAATGAACTCCGCAATTTTCTGCAGCGATTCCGGAACAGACCGGTTTCAACCGATATCAGAAATTATTTGTATTACAGCCTGCGTGAAAAATCCCAACTGGATGCAATGCCGGAGATCTGGAATGACTCCCTGAGACGCATACATCAGATGAATACAGAAATGTGGATTGCCACATTCGAAAAAGACCGGACCCAATTTATTGATGCCTCGGGGGATGATAAATTCAGTATTGACCGGGACGCGCTGTCGGCAGATTATCAATGTGAGGTACTGTCGACCGACTTCATTATCGGTATAAGTCAAATCTATTCACGTCAGGGTAATCGCATCTATGAGGGAGACTTTACGTCGGCGGTTCCAGCTAAAATGGGATTCATTTTGCTAAATCAGGAGAATAAGTTTGGTTTGATAACCGCATGGGGCCGGGAAGTGCTACCTATGGAATTTGAAGAGATCGAAGTCTTTGAAAGCGGAATGATCAAAGCCCGAAGGCGAAATGGATGGGATTTATATTCCTTTACAGGCCGTCAGCTGACCAATGAAAAAGCTGACGATATCCAATATGTCGAGGGACTTTATATCGTAAGCAGGAAGGACCAGGCAGCGTTTCTCAGCGCGACGGATATCCAACCGGCATTGGAAGCAGATAAAATTATCCGGCCGGATTATATTGATGATTACGAGCTGCTCAATGAACATATCTGGATACGAATTGGCAATAAAGAAGGGTTGCTTGATTTTAATTTGAATGCAGTTATCGAGGTGGCGCCCCAGCGGGTGGAACCGCTTGAGGCCGGTATTCTGGTACGCAAACCTGATGAGACGATCGTCTACAGTGCATCCATGCTCCAAAAATTTCAAACGACTGAATCGTTGCTGGCCTATAATGATCAGTATATCCGGTTTTCTGCTCCCGAAACAGAAGGATTGTTTGATATCACCTCCTTTCGTTTTGTAGCGTTGCCGGATTCCGCACGACTGCTTGGCAATTATGGTGCGCTCGCCTTTTTACGCGAAGGGTTTGCAATTTATCAATATGGCAGGGAGGTTTTCAGAAGCAGGGAAAAGGTTCTCAAAACAGCTGTACTGGAAAACAATGGAACGGAATGGGTGATTTTGCAGCAACCAAGGTATGCACAATTACTGACAAGTGAGTCTCTCGTTCGGTTGCCTGATCATGATAATATTTCATTATTAACAGATTCACTTTTCATCCTGTCACGCGCAGGGAGAAAGACCCTGATCGATGCCCGCGGGAAGGATCAGCTATCCGGAGCTTACCAGGGCATGGCAAATTTCGATGGCAGGGATCTTTCCTTGCTTAGGAATGGTAAATTCGGTGTCTACAGACCCGCTGAAAAGATGCTGATCCCGGCATCTTATGAGAAGATGCTAACTGCCTATGGGGATTATTACTTCGTTGCAGTCAAAGATGGCCGCAAAGGGCTAATCGACAAATCAAACAAAACAGTTATCCCCTATGCGTATGATGAGATCATTTATTGGAATGATACATTGATTTTTGGAGTGGACAAAAACACGTACAAGTTTCACGTGGTAGGAGGGGATGTACTACCCGAAAATATCTTTACGTCTTACCGCATACTCAGACAGGATGCTTCAGGTAAAATCATTATGGCGTTCAAGGATGATCATTTCGGGGTTTACAGCAGCCAGGATGGTGAGGTTTTGCCGGCCACCTTCGATGATGTGGTTGACCTGGGAAATGGCGGGAAACCCTGCTATTTCACCGAAACGTATGTTGAACAGGCAGATCTCCATGTCATTGTTTATTACAGCAGTGATGGCCGGATCCTCAAAAAACAAGCGATGGAACCCTCTTTTTTCTCCGATATATATTGCGATGAGTAACGATTGTTCGACATAGAATTGACCAGAAAATGTATTGAATGTGATAACTTTGAGGTTTATTAATGAGACCAGAAAGAATCATGATCAAATATCTGTTATCACTCATCTTCACCCTTACCTGTATTATTCATACCCAGGCGCAGGAAAAGCCCAGACTGGTGGTGGGTATCGTCGTAGATCAGATGAGGATGGATTATATCTATCGATTCCAGCACCGCTTCGGGAACGACGGATTCCGCCGGCTTATCAGAGAAGGCTATACACTGGATAATGCTCATTACAATTATGTGCCCACTTCTACGGGTCCCGGCCATACCTCAGTCTATACCGGAACCACACCGGCGAATCACGGAGTAATCGGAAATTCCTGGTATGATAAGTTCATTGACAAAAACGTCTACTGTGCCGGGGATGAGAACTATAACACTGTAGGTGCAGATGATGACAACGGACAAATGTCTCCTCACAGAATGCTCACAACCACCTTTACAGATCAGCTCAGGCTGGCATTGCCCGAGAGCAAGGTGATCGGTATTTCCATAAAGGACCGTGGGGCTATCTTTCCGGCGGGTCATTTAGGACTGGCCTACTGGTATGATCCTTCTTCCGGGGATTTTATCACCAGCGATTATTACCATAGTGAGCTGCCGAAATGGGTTGAGCGTTTTAACAAAAGGAGATTTCCTGTAAAATATATGCGTCAGACCTGGAAAACCCTCGAGCCGATTAATACCTACGAGGCAAGCGGTCCGGATGAAAGTCCCTATGAACAGGGCTTGCTGGGCAAAACAACTTTCCCCTATGATCTTTCTAAATCTGATGACAAATCTTTCGGCTTGTTGAATTCCACTCCTTTCGGAAATGATTTGCTTACAGAACTTGCAATAACCGCCATTGAGGAAGAAAAGTTAGGGCAGGATGATGAACGTACGGATGTTCTTGCGGTAAGCTTCTCCTCTACCGATTATATCGGGCATAACTTCGGGCCAAGGAGTGTGGAGGTTGAAGATACCTATCTCAGGCTGGATCAGAATATTGCGCAGCTTCTCCGAACATTGGACGACGAAGTGGGCCCAGGAAATTATACTGTATTTCTGACGGCAGATCACGGCGTAGCAGACGTCCCGAAATATCTTATGGATCAATCCGTTCCGGCAGGGTATTTACAGGGGAACCTGGAAGTTAATGAATACCTCACTGCCCAACTGGGTGAAGGGAATTGGGTTCGAAATGTGTCATTCGGACAGATCTTCCTGAACCATGAGCTTTTTGAAGAAAAGAATATTTCGATCAGTGAGACGTGCAATAAACTTGTCACGTATTTACTAAAGAAAGATGGAATTGGTTATGCCTGGACAGCTGATAATTTGATGCGATCCTCGTTCGATGAGCAGGGGATAAAGGGTTTGTTTGTTCGCGGATACAACCTGGAGCGTTCCGGTGACGTTGCATTCAGTCTTGAGCCCGGCTGGTTATGGTCCTCCAATGAGAGAGGAACCTCGCATGGTTCTGCGTTTAATTATGATACCCATGTCCCTGTAATTTTCTTTGGTAAGAACGTACGACAGGGCAGAACGGCAATTTATCATACGATTACAGATATCGCTCCAACAATTTCAGCGATATTGTCAATCACTTTGCCAAATGGCGCTACAGGAGAGGTTCTTGAAGAGGTAATCCAGCGATAAAGGGACGGCCCCTTACGAACAATTAATCAATTATCATGGGGGCAGGTCTTCGCTCATTTTTCAGTATTTATTCACTCCAGTTTTGGCTGTTGTGTTTTAGCTCTTTTCTCTTTTTTGCCAGCTTTAACATGATCATTCCGGAATTGCCATCCTATCTCACACGGCTGGGCGGAGGAGAATATAAGGGGCTGATCATTTCGCTTTTTACCCTTACAGCCATGATCTCAAGGCCCTTCAGTGGAAAGCTCACGGATCGGGTTGGCCGAATTCCGGTGATGGTTTTCGGCGCCGGGGTATCCTTTATAATAGCAATCCTGTATCCTGTAGTTACTTCGATCGTGGGCTTTTTTATTCTTCGGTTTTTACATGGATTTTCCACCGGCTTTAAGCCTACGGGTACGGTAGCCTACATTGCAGATATCGTTCCGGATAACAGGAGGGGTGAGGCCATGGGCTTGTCGGGTGTTTTCGGATCAATAGGAATGGCAAGCGGTCCCGCATTGGGAGGCCAGCTCGTAATCTGGTTCTCAACCGATGTTATGTTCTATGTGTCCTCTGCCATGGCGATTATGTCGGTTCTGATTCTTGTGGGGATGAAGGAAACCCTCGAAAATAAGCAGAAATTCAAGTGGGAATTTTTACGAATTCACCGCAATGAGATCATCGAACTGCGGGCCATACCTCCGATGGTATTCCTTTTCTTTTCAGTATTTTCCTATGGGGTGGTTCTTACAATCATCCCGGATCTCACCGAATCACTTGGCTTTCAGAATAAAGGAATATTTTTTACGGTTTTTGTGGCTGCTTCCATCGCGGTTCGCATCATTGCCGGCCGGATCTCAGACCGTTACGGACGGGAACCCGTACTGTTGGCATCCTCTGTAATTATTATGATCAGTATGGTGATGATCGGGTTGGCTGAGGATTCATTTCTGTTCTTTGCCGGTGCTGTTGTATTTGGGATCGGATCAGGTATAAACTCACCCACGGTTTTTGCATGGACGGCCGATTTATCCGACTTCAGGAACAGGGGCAAGGGCATGGCCACCATGTTCATCGGCCTGGAGGCCGGTATTTTTGCCGGAGCCTTTATTTCAGGGTGGATTTATGGCAATAAATTGAGCAATATCGGATCCACGTTCATTTTTGCAGCCTGGATGGCTGGAACCGCACTTGTGTTGCTGGTCCTCTATATGCTGTTCTGGAAAAAGAAAATGAAACCCGTGGAGCAACCTACTTGACCAACCGTTCCGCGTTATATATGTGAGCGGGGGTCGCATAAATTAAATAATAAAAAGAGGCACCCTTTGGAGGCAGCCTCTTTTTTGACCTTGTGTTTGACCTTGAAGTGCTAGTCTATTTTGCGGATTTTCCCGCTTCCTGAGCTGTTGTTATTGAGTTTCTTAGGTTCGCCGCTGTAGTAAACACTGCCGCTTCCGCTGATCCTTGATTCGATGGACTCAGAGGCGTGGATATAAACACTGCCTGAACCTGAAATGTGAGCGTCTACGTTTGCCACTTTAAAATCCCGGCCATCTACCTTGCCTGAGCCTGAAATGTGACATGTTAAATTTCTTCCGGTACCGGTCATTTCAACCTCACCCGATCCTGATACAGATATATCCACATCACCCGCATTGGCACCGAACCTGACTTCTCCGGAACCACTCACAGAAATATCCAGATCATCTGTCTTAAAGGTTCCTTCAACCTCCATATTGCCGGATCCGCTAACACCAAGCCGGTTGATGTTCGGCATCGTAATATATATTTCGTATCGTCCTTTGCTGCTGTTCCACCAGCTGTTGCCCTTTCTGCCTATATTGAGTGTATTACCGCGAACGTCAAATTTCATTTCTTCGAAAACTTCATCAGAGCCGGAAAATTCTACACTGAATGCCGACCCCTGCTTGATGTATACATTACCCGATCCTCCGAGATTTACTCCTTCAAATCCTGATACATTAACTTTTCTCCGATCCTGGGCCTGCACCGAAACTGCAAACCCCAGCATCAGAATAAATGCTGTGAATAGTATGTGTGTTGATTTCATTGGTTGGTACATTTGATTGTCTATACTATAGACTGCAATTATTGTGAAAGGTTGCATAGCCCTGAAGATTTTATGAATTTTAATTCCGATCCTGCTCAATGACGACCTGACATGCTTGCTATCCTCCTTTGTATAATCGCCAATGTTGGTATTTTCCTGTCATTCAGGTTGTTTCAATACTACCGGGTAAATACTTTTCATGCCATCGTTGTGAACTACATTACCTGCGTTGTGACCGGCGTCCTGTTTACCGGCTGGCCCAATGTTGTGGACGTTGTAAGGGGTGATACCGACTGGATCCCCTGGGCTGTTGTGTTGGGTGGCATATTCATCGCCACGTTTTACTTAATGGCGCGTACCACCCAGGTCTTCAGTATGACAGTGGCCTCTATTTCTACAAAAATGTCGCTCATCATACCCGTGCTTTTCAGTCTCCTGATTCTCGGAACCCGGTCCAGGGACTATAATTTGCTGAACTACCTCGGCATGGCGGCGGCAGTTGTCGCCATTGTGCTCAGCTCAGTCCGCAAAAAATCGCAAGATAATTTACCGTCTAATGTCGGGGCACTTTGGTATTTACCGCTCCTTGTATTTCTGCTGGGTGGATTGATTGACACCACCCTCAATGCGGTTAATCAGTATTACCTGAGCGAACCCGAAGAAAAAGTATTCCCGATCTTTATTTTTGGTACGGCCGGAATTATCGGATTTGTAATTGTACTGATAAGGGGCAGCGCATTTTCACGGCATAGTATCACCGGAGGTATCTTTTTGGGTATTGTGAATTATTTCTCAGTTTATTTTTTACTCATGTCCCTCCGAGTATTTAAAAATGATGGGGCATACGTTTATCCGATGATTAATGTGGGTATCATACTAATTTCAGCACTGATTTCAGCCCTGTTTTTTGGTGAAAAGTTCACCTATCTTAAAATGGCAGGGCTCCTCCTTGCCATTGCGGCTATCCTGTTGCTCTCCCATCAGGAGCTGATCGCCTTCTTTTAAAGCACCTATTGATTGTCAACAACTGGTTTGACTCAAATCATAAACTGAGTTGACACCGCTCATAAGAGCCGACACCATATATGGATAGCTTGGTAATCGCATATTAACACTATGCCTGCATCAAACTACTAATTCAAAATTTTGGAGCCATGTATGATCAAATGATTCAAACCACCCTGGAGTCGGCCGATGAGCTGTATTATGCAGCGAAAGAAGAACTTTGCCGGCCAGAAGAAGATGTCGTGCCCTATATGGTATGCAATAATGCCTATAAATCAGTAGGGAAGTACCTGACAGGTTATTTATTAAAGAAAGGTATTGAAATCCATAGTTCCATGTCGCCGGATGTTCTGCTGAATCTCTGCCGGGATGTTGATTCTCGATTTAATGACCTCCATCTTTCTCCACTTATGCATACCGATAATCCCGAGGATGTATGGGTGAATATGGATACCGTTCGAAAATTCATCGATCTGGCCACACAGACCAGAATGCTGGTAGGTGTAGAATCCTGAAACATGCTGACGAACTCCAATTCTGAAATCATACAAAAATACAATCCCGGTGTTGTGCCGGGATTTTACCATGTTCATCATGGTGCCAAAATCAATCATTTAAGAACTCCTGAAATCCACAAAAAGTGATCGTCATGGACAAGAAAAATAATGTAAAATATCCCGGTGTTCGTGTTGCCATGGATGGTAATACCGTAGCCATCATGTGTGAACGCGAATCTACCGATGCAGCGGGCGCTTTTCCCATTACACCTTCTACCCAGATGGGTGAATATTGGGCAGAAGAGGCCGCAAAAGGGCATTTGAATATTTCAGAACGCCCGTTAATCTTTATAGAACCGGAAGGAGAACACGCCGCAGCAGCCGTTACAGCCGGTTTATCCATGACGGGCCTGAGGGCCGCCAATTTTTCTTCCGGCCAGGGTATCGCCTATATGCATGAGTCATTGTACGCGGCCGTAGGTAAACGACTTACCTATGTGCTGAACATCGGTGCACGGGCTATGACAAAATCCACCCTGAACGTTCATGCCGGTCATGATGACTATCATGCCATCGATGATACTGGGTTCTTTCAGCTGTTTGCGAAGAAGGCGCAGTATGTGGCCGACCTCAATATAATCGCACACCGCATTGCCGAGCTGGCCCTCAATCCCGGTGTCGTGGCGCAGGACGGATTTCTTACAACCCACCTCATCGAATCACTGCAGCTGCCCGAACGGGATTTGATCATGGAGTATCTGGGCCGTCCCGACGATATCATCAAAACACCAACCCCTGCGCAGCGCATTATTTACGGTGATACACGGCGCAGAATTCCAGAGTTGTGGGATGTGGATAATCCTGTAATGGCTGGTATTGTTCAGAACCAGGATTCCTATATGCAAAGCGTCGCAGCTCAGCGGCCTTTCTTCTTTGATCATATCAGGGAACTCACCGATCAGGCCTTCGAAGAATACTATAAGCTCACCGGACGCCGTTACGAACGAGTGATGTCGTATCGTGCCGAAGATGCCGACTACCTTATTCTGGGTCAGGGTAGTGTTGTGCCCAGTGCTGAGGTCGTTGTTGATTATTTGCGTGAAACAAGAGGTATAAAGGTAGGCGTGGTTGACCTGGTAATGTTCAGACCATTCCCTGCTGACCTCATTGGAAAGGTTCTCAAGGGCAAAAAAGGTGTTACTGTACTGGAGCGTCTAGATCAGCCGCTTGCCGAGGACTCACCAATTCTGCGTGAAATCCGTTCCGTTATGACCAAATGTGTTGAGAACGGAACCAATAAAAAAGAAAAACCATATCCGTTGCTACCGGATTATGCCCCTGGCGATGTGCCTGCCCTTTATTCAGGATCGTTTGGAATGGGTAGCCGCGATTTACAGCCCGAAGGAATAATAGGGGCTATTGAGAACATGCTGCCGGATGGTAATCATAAAAAGCTCTTCTATCTGTCGATCGACTTTATTCGCGATACTCCCATCTCGCCCAAGCAGCGTGCCTATCAGGAGACTATCGAAGAAGCCTACCCGCATGTTAAGGAACTTGCCGTCCATGGTTCGGAAAATCCCAATCTCATGCCCAAGGATGCGATTACTGTTCGTTTCCATTCAATCGGCGGCTGGGGGGCAATTACCACAGGTAAGAACCTGGCGATGACCTTGTTCGACCTCCTTGGTTACGATATTAAAGCCAATCCCAAATACGGTTCAGAAAAGAAAGGACAGCCAACAACTTATTACCTGGCAGCCGCTCCCGAACCTATTCGTATGAACTGTGAATATTATTTTGTGGATGTGGTGCTTTCTCCCGACCCCAATGTGTTCAAGCATACCAATGCGCTGGCCGGACTGAAAAAAGGTGGATGCTTTATCATTCAGAGTGATAAGAAAACACCCGATGAAGTATGGGCCGATATTCCACGTCAATATCAGAAACTGATTGTTGAGAAAGATATTCATATCTTCTACATCGACGGATTTAAAATTGCACGGGAAGAAGCAACCGATACTGAACTCCAGCTCAGGATGCAGGGTATTGCTTTCCAGGGTGCGTTTTTCGCAGCTTCGCCCCTGATGAAGAAGTCGGGCTTATCGGATGTAGCCCTGCTGAAGGCGATCGAAGACCAGCTCCAGCATAAATTTGGAAGCAAGGGACAACGTGTTGTTGATGATAACCTTCGCGTTGTGAAAAGAGGCTTCGATGAAGTTCATGAAATAAAAAACAAGGTGGTTGGCGCTGAAGCAGATGCCAAATCGAACGGAATGGAAATCGTGCCAATTCCCAACATGATCAAGGACATACCCAGCAGTGAATCAAACCTCAGCGATATTCACCGATTCTGGGAACAAACCGGAAATTTCTACCTGAAAGGAATGGGCAATGATAACCTTACCGACCCATTTATCGGACTGAGTGTGATGCCCGCGGTAACTTCCTTGTTCCGCGATATGACAGGTATTCGATTTGAACATCCGGAATGGATTCCAAATAACTGTACTGCCTGTGGTAACTGTTATACAGTTTGTCCGGATACCGCCATCCCCGGACTGGTAAGTGAGTTGTCGGATGTGCTGGATACAGTTGTGAAACGTGTGAAAAAGAGTCACGACAAACTGGAGCATCTGCCCAAGGCAGTTCGGAAAATGGAACCTGTGATCCGTGGACTTTTTAATGAGCCACACGACAGTGCAACCGTAAATAACCTGATCAACGATGTGATTGATCAGACCATTGAAGAGAATAAGAAAGATGAGTCTTACACACGTGAAATGGAATGGTTCAGGGATGAACTGGGTGATTTCAAATTCGCTCTTACCCGTCCGTATTACGACCTCCCTGAAAAAGACCAGCCCAATAATGGAGGTTTATTCAGTATAACCATCAATCCCAATACGTGTAAAGGTTGTATGGAGTGTGTTGAGGTTTGTGGCGATGACGCACTCAGACCTATTATTCAGACTGAGGGAACCGTGGCCAGACTTCGTGAGGAATGGGATTTCTGGGGAGACCTTCCCACCACACCTGAAAAATACAACCGGATCGACGACCTGGAAGAAAAGATCGGACCACTGGAAACCATATTGCTTAACAAGGAAGCCTACCTCAATTTTGCCAGTGGCGATGGTGCCTGCCTTGGATGTTCTGAAAAATCGGTGATCCACCTGTTTGTAGCAACAGTGGAATCGCTCATGCAGCCACGCATTAAAAAGCATGTTGCCCACCTGGAAGAGCTTACTGCAAACCTGGAGAAACACATCCAGCTGAAATTAATGAATACAGTGAATGTGGCAGATCCCGAACGGATGAGCAAGATCGTGGCGGAAATGGCCGATGGAGATCTTACGATGTCCGGACTTGCCGGCAAACTGGAAGCCGAACAAGGCAGTGAACCTATCGATCCTGAATGGTTACGTGAGGTTACACAGCTTCTTGCCAAGTTAAAGCAGCTGAAATGGAAATATACAAGCGGAACCACGGGTAAGGGAAGATCAAACATGGGTATGACCAATGCTACCGGATGTACATCCGTTTGGGGTAGTACATATCCCTACAACCCGTATCCGTTCCCATGGGCCAATCACCTGTTCCAGGATTCAACCTCCATGGCAATGGGTATTTTCGAAGGACACATGGCCAAAATGGCGGAGGGCTTCAAAACCATCCGTAAAGCTGAAATGGAACTGAAAGGTGAATATGATCCGAAAGCGAAGAAGGATTTCTTTACCTACTTTACATGGCAGCAATTCACAGATGAGGAATGGCTTCTTTGTCCACCCGTCGTCGCATTAGGCGGTGATGGCGCCATGTACGATATCGGATTCCAGAATTTGTCCAGGATGATGGCCTCCGGTAAACCGATCAAGGTGATCGTTGTCGACACCCAGGTATATTCCAATACAGGCGGACAGGCATGTACGTCAGGCTTTATAGGACAGATTTCAGATATGGCCCAGTATGGCAAAGTCTGGAAAGGCAAACCGGAGCCGAGAAAAGAGATCGGACTCATCGCCATGGCACACCGCAACACCTACGTTCTTCAGGCGACACTGGCGAATACCAGTCATATGATTGAAGGATTTATAGACGGACTTACTGCAAAACGTCCGGCTCTCTTCAACCTGTATACAACCTGTCAGCCAGAACACGGTGTAGGGGATGACCTGGGAACACACCAGGCAAAACTTGCCGTAGAATCGAGGGCATATCCGATTTTCAAATACAATCCGGAAAACGGCGTGAAGGCAGTCGAAGCGTTCGACCTGGATGGAAATCCGGCAATCGATGAGCTCTGGCCAACGTATGAACTGAAATACATGGAAAATGGCCGGCAGAAATCGATGCAGGTAGCGATGACATTTGCTGATTTCGCGCTAACGGAAGCACGATTCAGAAAACATTTCAGAAAAGCACCAAGGGATACATGGAATGAAAATATGATCCCACTGGCAGATTTCCTCGAAATGGATTCCGATGAGCGGGAAGGTAAATTCCCATTTATCTGGGCGGTTGATCGTAATCAGCACCTCAACCGGGTTCTGGTTGCCAAAACCATTGTGGAATCCTGTGAGGAACGTCGCGACTTCTGGATCATGCTTCGTGATATGGCTGGCGTTAAGCCCGAGATCGTGGAAGAGGAAGATATTGAAAGCAAGGTGCGTGCTGAAGTTGTAGGAAAAATTGCCCAGGGCCTTATGAAGCTTGCGGGTGGAGACGGTTCAGGAATCGTTGAACTGGCATCAGCACCAGCCAAATCTGAACCGGTGAAAGTCGCGCAAAATGGAAGCGCCAGTACCGGCGACTATATGGCCCCGTGGCTTGAAACTGAAGAGTGTACCTCGTGCGATGAATGTACCAAATTAAATCCCAAGATCTTCGCCTATAATAATGACAAGAAGGCGTATATCAAGAATCCGGATGGCGGTCCGTACAGCGACCTGGTAAAAGCAGCTGAAAAATGTACCGCACGGGTCATTCACCCGGGATTGCCGGCAGATCGGACTGAAAAGGATATTGATAAATGGATCAAAAGAGGGGAGAAATACAATTGATGTCCTGATCCGATGAATAATACTTTCAGACATGGAATTCATCCGCCGGAACATAAAGCGGAAACCAACGGACTACCTATCCGCCAGTTTCCCTTTGCCCCGGTGATCATCCTGCCGATGGTTCAACATATCGGGGCGCCATCGCAGATAATCGTCCGTGAAGGACAGGAAGTGACCCGCGGTGAATTACTGGCCCGTGCCGGAGGCTATATGTCGGTACCGATGCATGCCCCGGTTTCGGGAACCGTTCGAAAGATCGCCAATGTAAGAACGATATCGGGAAAAATGGTTCCGGGGATATACCTGGAACCTTTCCCTTCGTCCGGACAGGAAGTGCCGGAAGGGACCCCGGTAAGCCTGGACGCATCGGCAGAACAAATTCTTCAGGGCATCCAGGACGCCGGTATCGTTGGTCTTGGAGGTGCTGCGTTTCCCACCCATGTAAAGCTGAAGATCCCGGAAAATAAGCACTGCGACCACCTGATCATTAATGGTATTGAGTGTGAACCCTACCTGACCACCGACCATCGTGTGATGCTGGAGCAGGCCGGGGATATCTTTACAGGAATCCGCTACCTGCTCAAGGCGACCGGTGCCGACGAAGTAATTATCGGTATCGAAGCTAATAAACAGGATGCCGCGGATCATCTTACCCGGGAGATTCCATCGGACCTTCCTGTAACAGTAAAAGTAGTTCCTGTGAAATATCCGCAGGGATCAGAGAAAATGCTGATTACATCGCTGCTGGGAGTGGAAGTTCCTTCCGGCGGACTGCCCATCGATGTGAATTGCGTGGTGGTGAACGTGGCAACAACGGCTGAAATTGGCCGTCTGCTGCCACATGGCAGGGGAATTCAGGAGCGCGTGGTGACCATTACGGGTCCCGCAGTTTCACGAAAAGGGAACTACCTGATCCCGATCGGAACACCCTTACGTTTTGTGCTTGAATATGTGGGTGCCGACACACAGATCAGTGAGGTATACATGGGCGGACCAATGATGGGGGTGGCTGTTTCAAATCTTGATATTTCTATCGTAAAGGGCACATCCGGACTGGTAGTATTTGGTGAAAAGGATGTCAGCCGACCCAGGGAAATTTATCCCTGCATCAAGTGTGGCGCGTGCGTAGATGCCTGTCCGATTTCGCTGAACCCCTCCCGGCTGGGAATTTTGGCAAAATTTGAAGCCTATGAAACGATGGCCAGTGAATATAACCTGATGGATTGTTTTGAATGCGGATCATGCTCCTATGTCTGTCCATCAAATATTCCGCTGGTTCAGTATTTCAGACTGTCAAAATCGATTGTACGAAAGCGGGCTTCAAAGAAGAAGGAGGAGGCACATGTTTAGCAAGACACTCAATATCAGCACCTCGCCCCATATCAGGAAAGGCCTGACCACCGACGTGATCATGATGAATGTCGTGTTCGCACTCATTCCGGTCGCGCTTTTTGCGGTATATTCCTTCGGGCTCAACGCCTTACTTGTCATTGTAACGGCTATAGCGGCTTGTGTTATCACCGAACATGTTCTTTGTAAATGGTCAAATAAGGAAACCACCATAGGAGACTGGTCGGCCGTTATTACCGGGTTACTACTCGGACTTACATTGCCACCGATATTTCCTCTTTGGATGACATTTTTAGGGGGAGTATTGGCGATTGCTCTTGGGAAATTCATTTTCGGCGGATTAGGCTTCAATCTGTTCAATCCGGCACTTGTTGGAAGGGCGATTCTTCAGGCGGCATTTCCGATTGCGATAACTACCTGGTCGCCCGCGTTTGTTCAAAACCGCTTTACAGAACTGGCCGCTTCTATAACCACGTTTCCTTTTGCCGAACCAAACTTTGATGGATTTACCGGCGCAACACCGCTTTCTGCCTTCAAATTTGACCATGTTGTGGCTTCCTCATCAGACCTTGCCCTGGGTCTGATCAGCGGCTCCACCGGTGAAACCTGTGCCGTGCTTATTCTCCTTGGCGGAATTTACCTAATCATCCGGAAAATGATGAACTGGCGAATCCCGGCAACCATTTTACTTACAGTAGCAGTGTTCAGTGGGATCCTCTATCTGATCGACCCGCAGACCTATCCTTCACCAGTGTTCATGTTATTTTCAGGTGGGCTCATGCTGGGGGCGGTATTTATGGCCAGTGACATGGTGGGTTCGCCCATCACATCAAAAGGAATTGTTATTTACGGAGTATTTATCGGTGTGCTGGTCGTGGTGATCCGGATCTGGGGCGGTCTTCCCGAGGGTGTCATGTACGCCATTCTTCTTGGCAATGCCTTGTCGCCACAGATAGACAAGTTGATCAAGCCGCGTGTTTACGGCACTAAACAGAAATCGTCATGAACGATCAGACTGCATCGGTACAACAGCAGAGTGATGGCAGCACGAAGATGCTTGTCACCATGGTGGGCATAGGCATTATTTGTGCGTTGTTAATCGTGATGACATTCCAGGGTACCAAGCCACGCATTGACCGGCTCAAGGCCGAAGCATTGGAGCGGGCTGTTTTTGAAGTAGTTCCGGGAATAACCTCAACAACGACTTTTGTACGGAATAATGACGGCTCGTTTGAGGCTACAGCGCAGGCGGACCCTGCTTCCGTAAATGTTTATGCAGGCTATGATGATCAGGGAAATTTAAAGGGGATTGCCATCGAGGCGAGCGGACAGGGATATGCAGATATTATCCGCATTCTGTATGGTTATGATCCGGCAGCTGAAGCCATTGTAGGATTCTATGTGCTCGAAAGCAAAGAGACACCCGGATTGGGAGATAAGATCAATAAGGATCCTGCCTTTTTGGCGAATTTCAATGAACTGGATGTGTCGCTGAATGCCGGCAGAGATGGACTGGAGAACGATGTGGTGACGGTTAAAAGCGGCACTAAAACTGAGGCCTGGGAAATAGACGGAATCACGGGGGCAACCATATCCTCACGAGCGATTGGGGATATTATTAATACCAGTGCTCCGGCCATCATTCCTTCCATTAAAAAAAATATTGATGCCTTTAAGAAGGTGACCGGTCAACAGACCACTCTAAAAAGATGAATGCTGATCTAAAAAATACTCCCGCAGCTGCAGGCCCATCGTCGACCGATGAGTTCATTAAGGGACTCTGGCGGGATAACCCCGTATTTGTTCAGGTATTGGGAATGTGTCCGACGCTGGCGGTTTCGAACACGGCTGAAAATGCGCTCGCCATGGGACTGGCTACGGCTTTCGTTTTGCTAATGTCCAATATACTGGTTGCTTCATTACGCAAGGTTATTCCGAAACAAGTACGGATTGCTTCCTATATCCTGATCATTGCCACTTTCGTGACCATTACTGATTATGCCATACAGGCGATCAGTGTGGATTTACATAAGAGCCTGGGAGCTTTCATCTCCCTGATCGTTGTGAATTGCCTGATCCTGAGCCGGGCAGAAGCATTTGCTTCGAAAAACACGATTGGCCGATCTATTCTGGATGCCCTTGGAATGGGTATAGGGTTTGTCCTGGCTCTTTTCTGTCTGGGCATGGTTAGGGAAATTCTTGGAAATGGAACACTCTTTAACTTTCCGGTTTTCCCTCAAAGTTTCCAGGAGTGGATTGTCATGATTCTGCCAGCCGGCGGGTTCTTTACACTGGCGTTATGGTTGTTGATTTTCAATATTTATAAACAGAAAAAGGAGGCGGCATGAAAACGGAATCACTTTGGTATATTTTCATCAATGCAAGCCTGATCAACAATTTCGTGCTGGCATACTTCCTTGGGATCTGTCCATTTCTGGGCGTTTCAGGCAAGATGGAAACCGCAACCAAGATGGGCGGGGCTGTTACTTTCGTGATGCTGATCAGTGCCATGTGCGCTTATGGCATCCATGTCCTGCTGGTAGCGATCAATGCTCCGTTTTTGCAGCTGATCAGCTACATTGTCGTGATTGCATCCACCGTTCAGCTGGTGGAAATGTTCGTGAAAAAGATGAGCCCGGCATTATTCCGTGCGTTGGGTATATTCCTGCCCCTCATCACTACCAATTGTGCGATCCTGGCGGTGGCGCTTTTTCAAACAAATAAAGGATACGGATTTGTCGAAAGCCTGGTCTATGCATTGGGTGCCGGAGCTGGTTTTACACTTGCACTGGTATTGATGGCCGGACTTCGAGAGCAGCTTGAGTTTGCGGATGTTCCTAAAGTGGTGAAAGGCACGGTGATCACACTGCTGATTGCCGGAATTCTGTCGCTCACGTTCATGGGGTTTTCAGGTTTGGGCAGCTAACAATAAAAGAATGAATGAGTCATTAACAACATATTTGATTGCAATATTCGGAGTTGTCGGATTGATGACCGGATGGATCCTGATCCAGGCACTCTGGCGTAAAATATTTGCCGGAAACATAACAGACAGTGATGTTCTTGCAGAAAGAAGGAGCTGTGGTAATTGCGGATGTACCACGGTCTGTTCTCGTGAAAACGGCGTAAAAATTAAATCTGAGCACAATAAACACTAAGCATTATGGCACACTTATCGGATTATAGTACAGACAAGCAATATCAGGCTACCGTGATGCGGACCGAGCGCCTGACACCCGCGGACACGGAGGAGGTTCGTGAGATCATGCTTGAAGTAGATCAGCCTGATTTTTCATGTCAGGTGGATCAAAGTTTCGGCGTACTGGTGGAAACAGACGGCGAATTCGGCAATAAATATCATCATCGCCTTTACAGTGTGGCGGATATACCTGAGAAGGAAAAGGGCAAAACCCACCTCACCATGCTGGTAAAACGTTGTTCCTACGTGGATGATTTCAACGGTGAGCGCTATGAGGGCGTGGCGTCCAATTATCTTTGTGATCGGAAAAAGGGTGATAAAATCCACATCACCGGACCGTTCGAGCTGCCCTTCAAAGTACCCGATGACAAGCATGCCAACCTGATCTTAATAGGCATGGGAACCGGAATTGCTCCCTTCCGTGCATTTGTAAAACATATTTATACCGATGTTAAAGACTGGAAAGGTAAAGTTCGTTTGTTCTATGGTGCCCGAAGCGGACTGGAATTATTGTATCTGAATGACAAGGATGGCGATCTTACCAATTACTATGACGAGACTACGTTCGAAGCATTTCATGCCCTGAGCCCAAGACCACATTGGTCTGATCCCATTTCACTCGATGCTGCAATAGAAGGTCGTGCGGAGGAAATTCTGGAGATGCTGGGAATGGCCAACACCTATATCTATGTCGCAGGATATGAGAAGGTAAAGGAAAACCTGGACCGTGCATTTTCAAAGATCATGGGTTCCAAGGAAAAATGGAAAACCCGTAAGGCCGAGCTGATCGCAGGCAAGAAATGGGCGGAAGTAATCTACTAAAGCAACTTAAGTATCAGTTATGACTTTGTTGATCTCCTTACTGGCGCTGGGCGGACTTACGCTCTTACTGGCTTTGATGCTTATTCTGGCCAATAAAAAGCTGTATGTCTATGAGGATCCGAGAATCGACCGTGTAGAGGAGATGCTTCCCCATGCCAATTGCGGGGCTTGCGGATTTCCCGGGTGCCGGCCATTTGCCGAAGCCCTCGTATCTGGGGTGGTGTTGCCAGGTAAATGTACCGTGAGCACCACAGAGGGGAGGGAGGCAATTGCCCAATACCTGGGAGTCGATGCTGGTTCGGAAGAGAAACAGGTAGCCCGCCTCGCCTGTGCCGGCGGAATCAATGTAGCAAGGAACCGGGCCAGCTACGAAGGACTTAAATCCTGCCAGGCTGCCTCCCTGATTTCGGGAGGAGGTAAGGGATGTTTCTGGGGGTGCCTCGGATATGGCGATTGTGATGTAGTATGTGATTTTGATGCTATATCAATGAATGAATTTTCGCTGCCGGTAGTGGATGAGGATAAGTGTACCGCGTGCGGAGATTGTGTAGAGGCTTGTCCGAAAGATCTGTTCTCAATCCAGCCCGTAAGTAACCGGTTATGGGTAGCATGCAAAAATCTTGAGGCAGGAGATGCGGTCCTGGAAGATTGTGAAGTCGGATGTACGGCGTGTGGAAAGTGTGCCATGGATGCGCCGGGCGATCTGATCATCATTCAGGATAATATTCCGGTGATTAATTATTCATTGAATCTCCAGTCACAGGCTCCTATTCAACGCTGTCCAACAGGTGCGATTGTCTGGATAGATGAAAAGGAAGGCGTCATAAAAGGTGCTGAAAGTAAAAAGATCATCCGAAAAGGTGAGTTGAAAATGGGGGCTTCCTGATTACTTCTGTATAAGAGATTTGCACGCCGGGCCTGACAGTATTAATTTACCGTTAGTTGGATGCGCCAGTTACATATCGAACGATCGAATCTCCTTCTTACGGGGAGTATCGTGAGAAAGGCAGTAAGTTTTTTGCTTTTGCCTACCCGGTTGAAAATGATCAGGACATCCGGAAATTTCAGGATGAGCTTCGGGCACAGTTTCACGATGCCCGGCATCACTGTTATGCATGGGTACTCGGGCATAATGGTGAACAGTACCGTGCCAATGACGATGGTGAACCGACACATAGTGCAGGTGATCCGATCCTGGGGCAAATCAGATCTGAAAATATCACCGAAGTTTTGATTGTTGTAGTCCGTTATTTTGGCGGAACAAAACTTGGAATAGGCGGACTGGTCAACGCCTACAAAACCGCGGCAGCACGCGCATTGCTGAACAGCAAGATCATCGAAAAGGAAGTTACTGACGGAGTTCACATTACCTATAGCTACGACGCGACCAGTGAGGTTATGCGCCTGATAGATTCCATGAGTGCCCGGATTACAGATCAGACATTTACAGATGTCTGCAGTGTAGACGTCCGCGTGAATATTTCATTTGTCGATCAATTTCTTGAGCAGGTCAACCTGCTAAAAAAAATGGGGCATGAAGTAGACGTAAGCGCTACCTGATCTGTGCCAGAATTCCTTTATTGCGGAGCGTGTGATACATTTCAACGCAAACCCAAGCATCGGTTGCTGCATAGGTAAGTTGTTTTTCTGTAAGTGTATCATTTTCCCAGTTTGACGTCTGAGCGTTTTTTGAGATCCTGAAACCAAGGATGATCCCGGTAAGTTTTTTTAAGCCGTTACTTTCAATACCAATTTCCTTCACCAGCTTGTTCAGTTCAATAAAGCCGGCAGGATCAAAATGATGCAGCTGTTGCAATTCCTTGATGTCATCGCGCAATGCGACCCCAACTTTGGTGATCTCGTCGGCACTAAAAAAATCCCGAAGTTCCCGGGTAATACCGGTATGATTCAGGCGTATAAGAAACGCCTGGTGGGATGTGGCGATCTGAACCAGTGAAACATTATTACGAACCCCCTTTCTAAAACTGGGCTTGGTCTCGGTATCGAACCCTACAACACCCTCACGCCATACCTCGTCCATGATCCTGATCACTTCGTTTCGGTCGGTGGCCAGTACAATTTCACCGTCAAACTGTCCAAGTTCAAGGGCATTCAGTTCTTCATTCGTAATATTTGGTGGATAAATCATTCTACTTCTGCTTCAACTGATAAAGTCTCCTCTTTAGTTTCATTTGGCAGCCGTTCGATGCGGATGTTGGCATAAGCAAACAGTATCGTCATGAACGGACTTATGATGTTAAAAAAGCAATAGGGCAGGTACGTAAGTGTTGCCACCCCAAGAACTGAGGATTGATACGCCCCGCATGTATTCCAGGGAACAAGCACTGAGGTAACCGTGCCGCTGTCCTCGAGCGTTCGGCTAAGATTTTCAGGAGCCAGTCCGCGTTCACGATATTCGGTCCGGTACATTCTTCCAGGAACAACAATCGCGATATACTGATCTGATGCAGTTAGGTTAAAGGTAATACAGGTTCCCGCAGTGGCAGCCACCAATGACCCGGTTGAATGCGCAAGTTGAATAATAGACCTTGCAATACGTTTCAGCATTCCGTTATGCTCCATCACACCCCCGAAAATCATTGCGCTGATGATCAGCCATACAGTGGAAAGCATCCCTTCCATTCCCGAGGAGGATAACAACTTGTCTACCGAAGCATTTCCGGTTATCACGGAAACCTCTGTGAACATGGCTGTAAGAACTCCCTTATAGGCCGAGCCCAGCGAATAATCTGAAGCTCCGGTAATTTCCTGAACAATTTGTGGTTGAAAGATCAGTGCAAATAAGCCGCCCATCAGTGTGCCCAGCAGCAGGGCAGGGAGTGCCGGGATTTTCTTTACAATCAGGAAAATGACCGTGACAGGTACCAGGAAAAGCCAGGGGCTGATATTGAATTTTTCGGAAATTGCCTGCTGAACTACGGCTACATTGTCCATAGCGGCATTTCCCTCGAGGGTGAATCCCCAAATAAGGAAAATCAATAATGTTATCAGGATCGACGGTACCGTGGTTCTGCTCATGTAACGAATATGTGTGAACAGGTCTGTGCCGGCCATAGCAGGAGCAAGGTTTGTAGTATCGGAAAGGGGTGACATCTTATCCCCGAAATAGGCTCCGGAAATAACAGCGCCAGCTACCACACCTGTGTTGATGCCCATTGCTTCCCCGATTCCCATAAGTGCAATTCCGATGGTGGCAGATGTTGACCACGAGCTTCCGGTGGCGATGGATACAATCGCGCTTACAATGACGGCCGCCAGGAGGAAGATGGTCGGATTAAGAATGTCTAACCCGTAATAGATCATAGCAGGAACAACACCACTGATCATCCAGGTACCGGCAAGCGAACCGATCAATAAAAGGATAAGTATGGCCCCCATGGCGGAACTGATGCTTTTAACTATTCCATCCAGAAGCTCATCAAATGAATATTTCAGGGATATGGACATGATCCCGGCAATAGCAGCTGCGAAAATAAGCGCCATTTGATTCGGGCCATAAGATGCGTCCTCACCAAAGAATTGGACGTTGATGAACAAAAGAAATATAAGGATCAGTATCGGGACAAGTGAGTAAAGAAGTGTCGGTTTCCTGTGGGTAATTTCCATGAAGGTCATCAATCAGTAAAGCCCCGAATATAAGCAAACTTTCACATTCCGGCATTGCCTGTCATCAAATCAGCCAGTTTTTCGCCGATATTGCTTCCTATGGCAACACCCATTCCACCAAGTCTGACGCCCACAAAAATACCTGGAGCCTGTTGTTGTACGATCGGGGTTTTGTTATCCCCGAATGCCATGATGCCCGACCAGAACTTTTCAATCTTAAATTCGCGACGGGGAAGAATGATGTTCTTCAGATAGCCTTCCAGCGTTTCCCTGATGGCCCGGTTAATTCCAAAATCAGTCGTTTCCTCCTCCTGCATTTGCAGGTTTCTCCCGCCTCCGAAGATCAGTCGGTTGCCTGCGTTTCTGAAGTAGTAAAAGCCGCGATCCATGTGGAATGTACCTTTGAAAGGGAGATCATCAATGGGTTCGGTAACGAGTACCAGTCCGCGCCCCGGCTTGAGCTTTATCTCGGGGAAGAGATGGCGGGTAAAGCCATTGGTGCAAACACCAACGCACTTAGCCTGAATCCCCATTTTATCGGTCTCCAGGGCGCCCCTGATCCGGATCTTGACCCCATTCCCGGTACTCTCAATTCTTTTTACACGCGCTCCGGTGAGTATTTCAATATTTCGCTCTCCCGCCAGTCGCCACAGATGCCGCATCATTTCCCCGGGATGCAGTTGGGATTCGAGCGGATTATAAATGAGTGCCCTTATTTTTTTAGAAAAACCCATCTGACTTAACCTGTGGGAATGATCCTTAAAAATTTCCTGGTCAAAGACCGGCTTCAGCAGGATGTTAAGCTTTTCAAGATTTTCAAGCTGACCGATCTCTTTTTCACGAAGCAGTTCATAGCCACCGTGATTTTCGAATTGTAAATTATCATCCCCCACTCGTTCACGCAATTTCCGTAATCCGTTCCATCGCTGTGAAACCAGCTCGATCATGGATTCTTCACCCATCGAATGAATGTCTTCCATCAACTCACTAACGCTGCCAAAACAGGCAAAGCCCGCGTTGCGGCTGCTCGCACCAGATGGGCCAAGGCCGCGCTCCAGGACAATTATTCTTGCATACGGGTCCTTTTCACGAATGCTGAGGGCAGTCGACAAACCACTGATTCCCGCCCCGACAATCGCATAATCATAGGAGGTGAATGATTCCTTTTCCCAGTAACTTAACATCTGATACCAATTTACACGGTAAAGTTCTTATTTTTCTAGTGAGTTTAACCGAAGTGGTCTAAAAAATAACATGAGACTTTTACAATTATGAATACCGCAACACTGGTAAAAAAAGCACAGGAATCCGGATTTTACAGATGGTTGCTGAACCGCGGACTGGACAGGATGATCCCTTTCAATAAGCCGCATGGTTTCCAGGTTGTCTCCATTGCCGACGATATGATCAAGACGAGGCTTCCCTACAAGAAACGAAATTTTAATCATATCCGCGGACTCCACGCATGTGCCCTGGCCACGCTCTCGGAATTCACAACGGGATTCCTGCTGGTCTCCCGGCTTGATCCAAAAAAGTACCGGATCATACTCAAAACCCTGCAGATGGATTATCATTATCAGGGTAAAACCGATGCCTGGGGAGAATTCAGGATCAGCGACGACTGGCTCAAAAAGTCCATCTTTGATCCACTTCAAACAGAGGACGCGGTGGTTGTTATTTGTGAGGTAAAAATTTATGATGCTGATAATAATCATTTAACCACCGGAAAGGTACATTGGCAAGTGAAATCATGGGAAAAGGTGCGGACAAAAGTCGGCTGATTCCTATATTAGAAGGCAAGAAAATAGTCTGCATGTCAAAGATCGATCAACTTCTGGCTGAATACGGGGAAAGTCATCAAAATGAGACGAATAAGCTGATCCATTGGATCTGCGTTCCCCTGATTTTTTTTAGTGTAGTAGGGTTTTTCTGGGCGATTCCATCCTGGGGGTTGAAGGATGTGTTCGGCAGTGCCAATCCATACCTGAACTGGGCTACTCTGGCACTGGCACTGGTTATGATTTATTATCTGAGCCTGTCGTTTGCATTGTCATTCGGCATGCTCCTGTTTGGGTCACTTTGCCTTTTCGGCTGGAGCAGGATTGATATGGCTACAGAATTTCCGATCTGGGGCGTTGCTTTAATTATTTTTGTACTGGCCTGGATAGGTCAGTTCTATGGGCATAAAATCGAAGGAAAAAAGCCTTCATTTTTTAAGGATTTGCAATTTTTATTAATAGGTCCGGCATGGCTGATGCATTTTATTTATCGCAAGGCCGGGATCTCATATTAATCTATGGCTGAAAAACCACTCGTTAGTGTCGTTTGCTTGTGTTACAATCAGGCTTCCTTTGTTCGGGAAGCGATTTACTCTGTGCTTGATCAGACCTATGACAATGTTGAACTTGTTGTAGTGGATGATGCGAGTACAGACGACAGCCGCTATGCCATTCGTTCAACGCTCAGCAAACTTGATCATGTTCGTTTTATGCCCCTGCCTTCAAACGTGGGCAATTGTCAGGCATTTAATACGGCGTTGCCGTTGCTCAAGGGAAAATATGTTATCGACCTGGCGGCTGATGATATGCTTCTGCCCGATCGGATTGCCAAAGGGGTGGAGGATCTCGAATCGAAGGGAGAAGAATATGGGGTGAATTTTACGAATGTAGAAATCGTGGATGCTGAAGGCCATCATCTCCATCATCATTATGAAGTGAATAAGAATGGAACAGCGCGAACCAAACCGCCGGAAGGCGATCTCTATGCTACTCTGGTTTCAAGGTATGTGATCAACCCGGTATCTATGATGATCCGAAAATCCGTACTTGACGATTTGGGCGGATATGATGAGACACTCAGCTACGAGGATTTCGACTTCTGGGTGCGATCATCCCGTAAATTTCTCTACAGCTATACAGATGAGGTTCTGGTGCGTAAACGTAAGCATTCCAGCAATATGTCGGCCCTGCAATATGCCAAAGGGAGCCCGCAGCTCTATGATACCTATAAGGTCTGCGAAAAAATCAAGGCAATGAACAAATCTTCCGCTGAAAATAAGGCATTGAAAAAGCGTGTTTACTACGAAATGAAGCAATGTATGAAGCTTCGTGAGATGAAGCTTTTCAATAAATACAGTAAATTCCTTCTGAAGGGCTAAGCTTGTGAATATTGACTATATTTGGTCTGTATGTACAGCGAAGTATCTGGATTCGGTGAGGTATTACTCTACATTATTGTAGGTGTTATTTTCATTGGTGGTGGTATGTTCACCGCCAGGTTGCTCAGACCAAACCGGCCGGATGAACGAAAACTGGAAACGTATGAAAGCGGTGAATCTCCCGTGGGGATGGCATGGGGCCGTATCAACATTCGTTTTTATTTGTTTGCCCTTATCTTCCTTCTTTTTGAAGTTGAAATAGTCTTTTTGTTTCCGTGGGCAGTCGTCTTTGGAGATGCTGAAATGAATGCTGCTACCGACGGCGCGTGGGGATGGTTTACACTCATCGAAATGTTTGTATTTGTACTCGTCCTCTTTCTGGGATTGGTATATGCCTGGGTAAAAGGATATCTTGACTGGCCCAGACCCGTGACGAAACCCCGGTCAATCAACTCGCCTGTGCCACGTGAAATGTATGATGCGATCAATAAAAAATATTCCGGTCAGCAATGAAAAGTTATTTAGACAGTCAGTTTGAGCAAGGCGGCGTAATTGTTACACGGCTGGATGATCTCATTAACTGGGCCAGACTGTCGTCGATGTGGCCGATGACCTTTGGGATCGCCTGCTGTGCCATTGAATTTATGGCCACAGGAACTTCCGCCTACGATATGGACAGATTTGGTATGGCTCCGCGTGCTTCCCCGAGACAGGCAGATGTGATGATCATTGCCGGGACTGTCACCTTCAAAATGGCAGACCGGATAAAACGGCTTTACGATCAAATGTCAGAACCCAGGTATGTGATTTCCATGGGGTCATGCTCCAACTGCGGAGGGCCATACTGGGAACACGGTTATCACGTGGTGAAAGGAGTTGACCGTATCGTCCCGGTAGATGTTTATGTGCCTGGATGTCCCCCCAGACCCGAGGCACTGATCGGAGGGTTTCTGAAACTTCAGGAGAAGATCAGGGGCGAATCGAGAATGGCCCCGACGGCATTAAAAAAACTAATGAAATCATGAAAGAAGTAATCGAGGAATTACTTTCGGGCAGGGAGTATTCATGGATTCCGGAAAATTCACCAGCGGCTATCATTGTTGAGCTAAAGGACCTGAGGTTCTTTATGGAATCGCTGTACAGCCATAAAGCATTATTTTTTGATGTGCTATCCTGCGTTACAGGGATCGATAACGGACCTGAGGAAGGAACTATGGAGGTGGTTTATAATCTCTGCAGTATTCCGCATGAGAGATCCCTGATGGTGCATGTCTTTTGTGACCGCGAAAAGCCGGTGGTTCCCACGATGTCGGATATCTGGCGGACAGCCGACTGGCTGGAGCGCGAAACCTACGATCTTTTGGGGATACAATTTGAGCATCATCCGGACCAGCGAAGGATATTGTTGCCTGCCGACTGGGAAGGTTTTCCACTTCGGAAGGATTATAAAGAACAGGAATATTATCACGGAATCCGTGTAGCATACTGATATGGCCAACGAGATTCAATATACCTATGATAAGGATCACCTGGTCCGTTCTGAACCCGGCAAATACCGGGAAGACGGGTTGCGTGAGGAGGAAGTGATTATCAACATGGGCCCTCAGCACCCTTCCACACACGGGGTGCTCAGGCTCGAAGTGCTCCTGGAAGGAGAGATTGTGCGGGACGTTGTTCCGCACATGGGATATCTTCACCGATGTTTTGAGAAGCATGCCGAGTCGCTCGCCTACAACCAGATCATCCCTTATGTAGACCGGATGGATTATGTGGCGGCTATGAACTCTGAACATGCTTATGCGATGGGTGTGGAGAAAATGCTGGGTATCACCGAACAGATTCCCAAACGCGTTGAATATATCCGTGTGCTGGTCGCTGAGCTCAACCGGATTGCCTCCCATTTCGTTAGCGTTGGCACCTATGCCATGGATATCGGTGCGTTCACCCCCTTTTTCTGGTTGATGCGCGACCGCGAACACCTTCTTCGCTTGCTGGAATGGGCGAGTGGAGCACGGATGCTGTATAATTATATCTGGATCGGTGGACTCTACTATGATCTTCCAGTGGGATTTGAGGAAAAATGCCGGGAGTTTATCAACTATCTGAAACCGAAAATTCGCGAGGTCGAAGATCTGATTGTCAACAATAAGATATTTGTAGAACGAACTGCCAATGTGGGAATTCTGCCCCTCGATCTTGCCATCAATTACGGCATAACGGGTCCCATGCTCCGTGCATCCGGACTGAAATTTGACCTGCGCCGTGTGGATGGATATTCGGTATACCCCGAGCTGGAGTTTAACATTCCTATTGGTGAAGGAAAAATGGGAACTGTCGGCGATTGCTGGGACAGGAATTATGTGCGGGTCCTGGAGGTGCATGAGTCGGTCAAAATAATTGAGCAGTGTCTTGAAAGGCTCACCGGGGATTTAAAGAGAAATCCCGACTTCGATCCGCAGGCGATGGTACCAAGGAAGATCCGCCCTAAAAAGCAGGACCTGTACGTCCGGGCCGAAAATCCGAAAGGTGAGCTTGGCTTTTTCTTCAGGGCCGACGGACGGTCGGACATTCCTTTCAGGTGCAAGGCGCGCAGCTGCTGTTTCGTAAACCTGTCGGTCTTGCCCGAACTTGCCAAAGGTGGTCTCATTGCTGATCTGGTGGCAATCCTGGGGTCTTTTGATATCGTACTTGGAGAGGTTGACCGATGAAAGTATTTACCGCAGAACAAATCAGGGAAGCAGATGCGCATACCATCCGGAATGAGCCGGTTACTTCTATCGGCCTGATGGAACGTGCCGCACGCGCAATATTTCAGTGGATGGTAAACTGCTATGATCCGTCAAAACGAATTGCTGTGGTTTGCGGTACCGGGAATAATGGTGGCGACGGACTGGCCGTATCAAGGATGTTGCACGAACACGGGTATCGTGTAGATGTATATGTGATCAATCGTAAAACAACAGGTTCCGATGATTTTGAGACGAATCTGAACCGGCTTCCGGTGCCATGGAAACAAATCTCAGAATCGGGAGAAATACCTTCTTTTGAGCAATACGGACTGATCATTGATGCCATCTTCGGTACCGGACTAAGCAGGGCGGCAGAAGGCATCTATGCAGAATCCATCAGAGCTATGAATGATTCATCGGTGGAAATTCTGGCAATAGATCTTCCAAGCGGATTGTTTCCGGATGCATCCAGCGCAGGTATGAAGGTTGTACATGCGACGGTAACACTTACATTTCAGCTGCCCAAGCTGGCCCTTCTGATGCCAGAGAACGGACGTTGTACCGGTGAATGGGAAGTACTCGATATTGGTCTTGATCAGGATTTTATTTCCAGTCAGCACTCTCCGTTTTCCCTGATTACCGCGGGTCTTGTGGATCAACTAATTCCCGCCAGGTCAAAATTTGATCACAAGGGGAATTACGGTCACGGAATAATCATCGCTGGCAGCCATGGAAAAATCGGGGCAGCGGTATTGGCGGCGCGCGCGGCGCTGCGATCGGGGATAGGACTTTTAACGATGTATATTCCCAGGGACGGATATCCTATCCTTCAATCGGCAGTTCCTGAAGCCATGGTGATAACCGATGAGAATGAACATTATCTTTCCGGGATTCCTGATTTGGAGGGTGCATCGGCTGTGGGAATTGGTCCGGGTATCGGGCGGCAGGCCGAAACCGTATATACGCTTGAAGAAGCACTGCGAAACAGTAACAAACCCATGGTTTTGGATGCCGATGCGCTAAACCTGCTTGCCGAACATCCTCATTTGAAGGATCTGGTTCCGGAAAACTCAATTTTAACACCTCACCCTGGAGAATTTCGAAGGTTGGTGGGCGAATGGAATAATGATTTTGAGCGCCTCGATAAACAGCGGTCACTTTCACGTGAACGTAAATGGATAGTTGTTCTTAAAGGATCCCATACATCGGTATCGTTCCCCGACGGACAGGTTTTTTTCAATACTACCGGAAATCCCGGCATGGCGACTGCCGGCTGTGGAGACGTTCTTACAGGAGTGATCACTTCAATTCTTGCTCAGGGCATTAAACCCACTGCCGCAGCACTCTGCGGCGTCTATATTCACGGCTATGCCGGAGATCTTGCCCGTGAGGCGGGATCAGAAGCAGGACTGATTGCTGGTGATGTAGTTCGTTATTTACCCCACGCCTTCGCGGCATTCGAGTGATTTAAAGGCCGCCGTAACGACAAAAGTGCATTAAATAGTACATCTTATTCAAAATAATTGTGTTTTGGCAAAACCATGTCCTCAAAAATTGCGTACTTTCATAGAGATGTAACAGGTATGCATCGAATATTTTGGTTCGATTTTTGCTGGTTACATGGTAGATTGAAATCTATGAAATTACTTAGACTAAGCGTACTTATACTTTCATTTCTCCTGGCCGGGCAGATTACCTATGCTCAGTCGGAAGGAGAACTGGATCGCTTTGCGTCTTCTTCAATGGAAAAGAAGAATCAGGTTTCATTGTACCCTAACCCGTCCGTTGATTATTTGCAGGTAAAAATTGAAAATTCGAAACTTACCGATGCAAAAATTACCCTGTACAACGTTATTGGGAATCCCGTTGAAGTGAAAATCTCTGAAGGGGATGATGATGATACCTTCGTGGTTGACGTATCGGATCTCCCGGCCGGATATTATTTCCTGGCCATCAGGGATGAAAAGACGTTTTTCAGGGAAACCTATAAATTCGTCAAGCGCTGATCAGAACTCCGCGTTTCCAGGGGTCCTTGGAAAAGGAATTACATCCCTGATATTTCCCATGCCGCAAACAAACTGAATCAGGCGTTCAAATCCCAGTCCAAATCCACTATGCGGTGCCGTTCCGAATTTACGTAATTCAAGGTACCACCACAGGTCTTTCTCCGGAATGTTCATTTCTGCAATACGTTCCTGAAGGACATCCAGGCGCTCTTCGCGCTGTGACCCTCCGATGATTTCACCTATACCAGGGAAAAGCACATCCATCGCTGCAACAGTCTTACCATCCTCATTCTGACGCATGTAGAATGCCTTGATATTCTTCGGGTAATTGAAGAGTATCACAGGCTTTTGAAAATGTTTTTCAACCAGGTACCGTTCATGTTCAGACTGGAGGTCGGAACCCCAGCCTTCGATGAGGTACTGGAATTTCTTCTTTTTGTTGGGTTTTGAATTTCGAAGAATTTCGATAGCGTCTGTATAGCTCAGGCGTTCAAACTCATTTTCTGACACGAATCTGAGTCGTTCGGTAAGGGTCATGGTGCTTCTTTCCTGCTGCGGCTTTGATTTGTCTTCTTCCAATAATCGGTTTTCCAGGAACTCCAGATCCCCGGCACAATGCTCCAGCGCATACCGGGTAAGGTATTTAACAAAATCCTCTGCAAGGTCCATTAACCCTTCCAGATCACAAAAAGCAACCTCAGGCTCAATCATCCAGAATTCGGCCAGGTGCCGGGAAGTGTTCGAGTTTTCAGCCCTGAAAGTCGGTCCGAACGTGTAGACATCCGATAACGCAAGGCAGGCCGTTTCCACTTCCAGCTGACCCGAAACGGTAAGGTTGGTTTCCTTTTCAAAAAAATCTTCCCTGAAATCTACAAAGCCGTTCTCATCCATGGGAGGATTCGCAGGATCAAGGGTGGTTACCCGGAACATTTCTCCGGCGCCCTCGGCATCCGACCCGGTGATGATGGGGGTATGAATATTGTAAAATCCACGCTCATGAAAGAAACTGTGTACAGCGTAAATCATCGAATGACGTATACGGTAGATGGCTCCAAATGTGCTGGTGCGGACGCGCAGATGTGCGATCTCGCGAAGAAATTCAAGAGAATGCTTTTTTGGCTGTAGCGGAAATTTTTCCGGATCTGCTTCCCCGAAAATTTCAAGGTCCTTCACTTTCACCTCGATTGACTGTCCCTTTCCAAGGGATTCCACGACTACGCCGGTTACAGACAGGCACGATCCTGTTGTTATCTTGCGCAATGTTTCCTCGGGCATTTGCTGAAAATCTACAACAGCCTGAAGGTTATTTATGGTGGAACCATCGTTCATACTTATGAACTGGTTATTGCGGAAGGTTCTTACCCATCCCATTACCGTTACTTCCTTCCCGATCGGGGCCTCCTTCAGGAGGTCGCTAATTTTAATTCTTTTCTGCACGTCAATTGAAATTCTAAAGGCTGAATAGTGCGCAAAAAAACGATTATTTGCGCTTTTAATCAAAGAATCATCGAAATTAAATAACTTTGTTATATCTTCGGTACAGGCCGTGAACGGACTATTTTTTTATGCAGAAGCTCAGTTTAAATCAAAGTCTACAGCAGAAACTTTCTCCTCAGCAGATACAGTTTATCAAACTGTTGCAGATTCCTACGGCCGAACTTGAAAGCAGGGTTGAACAGGAACTGGAAGATAATCCGGTCCTTGAGGAAGGTAAGGAAGAATCCGACGAACTCTCGAATGAGTTCGAGGAGGAGGATGCCGGCAATGATGATGAACTCGATGTAGAGGATTATCTGCAGGATGATGACTTCAGCGGTTACAAGATGCAGGGAGATGGCGATAACGAGGATAAGGAAATGCCCATCGCTACAAGCTCTACCCTCAATGAACAGCTCATGAATCAGCTGGGATTTTTAAGGCTCGACGACCGGCAGTATATCATCGGTAAACAATTGATCGGAAGCATTGAGAGTGATGGCTATATCCGCAGGGACCTGGAATCGATCATCAACGACCTCGCATTTTCCCAAAATATTGAAACAGACATCGATGAGGTAGAAGAAATCCTTCGTAAGATTCAGGATTTTGATCCACCAGGAATTGCTGCCCGTGATCTTCAGGAATGTCTGCTGCTCCAGCTCGAACGGCGTGCTGATCAGGATCATAACGTAGATGTGATCGTTGCCAAGCAGATTCTCGAGCAGTGCTTCGATGAATTTTCGAAGAAGCATTATGATAAGATCATGAAAAAGCTCGATATCGACGATGAGGAATATGTGAAGGATGCCATGGAACTTATCAGGAAATTAAACCCTAAGCCCGGAGGTACATCGAGCGGACTTGTCAGGACCCAATACCTGATTCCTGATTTTATTCTCACCAACAATAACGGAAAGCTTGAGCTTGCCCTCAATTCGCGAAATGCGCCCGAACTGCGTGTAAGCCGATCATACTCGGATATGCTTCAGGCATATGACAAGAGTGATAAAAAAGATAAAAAACTGAAGGATACCGTTCAGTTCGTCAAGCAAAAACTGGATGCTGCCAAATGGTTTATCGACGCGATAAAGCAGCGTCAACAGACGTTGATGAATACCATGCGCGCGATCCTAGAATACCAGTACGAATATTTTCAGGAGGGAGACGAGAGTGAACTCCGTCCGATGATCCTTAAGGATATTGCCAACATGATCAATATGGATATTTCCACTGTTTCCCGTGTGGCCAACAGTAAATCCATACAGACAGATTTCGGGATCTTTCCGCTGAAATATTTCTTTTCCGAAGGAATTGCCACGGATAGCGGAGAAGATGTGAGCAGCCGGGAGGTGAAAAATGAACTTAGGGAGCTAATCGAGGGAGAAGATAAAAAGAAGCCTCTTTCCGATGATAAGCTTGAGAAATTATTGAAAGCCAAAGGGTATAATATTGCCCGCAGAACCGTTGCCAAATACAGGGAACAGATGAATATTCCCGTTGCACGCCTAAGAAAAGAATTATAGTGATCCGTAAGCTTGCAGAATTTATTTCGGTAATCCTGCATCCGCTGGTGCAAACCACGCTGCTGGCCGCTGTGATATTCCGGTATATCCCTGAGATTCTGAAGCCGTTTAATGTCGAAACCATCCCCAACCTGTTGTTTTTGCTCGCTATACTCACGTTTATCGTTCCAATTTTAAGTGTTGTGGCCCTGCGTCTGATCGGTGCGATCTCAACACTTCGGATGGAAGAACGGCGGGAGCGACTGATGCCATTCTTTTTTATTGGTTGCTACTATGCGCTTACGGTTTATTTGTTCTCGCAACGGGTGGTTTTGAATGATGTGATGATTCTCATTCTTTCCATTATTACAATACTGGTATTCCTGGTATTCCTGATCACTTTTTTCATGAAGATCAGTGTGCATGCAGCTGCAAGCTGGGGTGTCGTTGGGTTTCTCCTGGCCATTCACCTGCATCTTCCTTATTCACCATTGCTGTACCCGATTGTGGTTTTCCTGATCCTCGCAGGTCTCGTAAGTTCTGCAAGACTTTTGCTCAATGCACATACACCCCGTGAAGTTCATACCGGTGCAGTTTTAGGTTTTGCGCTCTGTTTCGGAATTCTTTACTTTGCCATGTAACCCTTTCACTATGTATACTTATCTCAAATATGACCAGGCAGATGGTGTCGGGACCATCACCCTGAACCGTCCGGAAGTTTATAACGCGTTAAATGACGAACTTACATTCGAACTTCAGGATGTGCTCAAACATATACATCGTGACATGGAAGTGCGCGTGGTTGTGCTTACCGGGGAAGGAAAGGCATTCTGTTCCGGGCAGGATCTGAAGAGTGGTTCCCCCGATGTGAAACGATCTTTCATTGATTCACTTCACAAGCGATATAATCCCATTATCAGGGCGTTGCGTACGCTCAATAAACCGGTCATATGCAGGCTGAATGGCGTGGCGGCAGGAGCGGGCTGCTCTCTTGCCCTGGCCTGCGATCTGATTGTCGCCGCCGAAGAAGCAATGCTCACAGAAGTATTTGTAAATATTGGCCTTGTGCTGGATTCGGGATCGACCTACTTTTTACCCAGGCTGGTAGGCTCCGCGAAGGCCTTTGAACTTGCTACCATGGGCACCCGCGTAAAAGCGCCGGATGCGTATCAGATGGGGCTGGTGAATAAGGTGGTTCCGATGAGTGAGCTTGATGAAGCTGTTGCATTCTATACTGATTACTATGCCAAGGCGCCCACAAAGGCCGTTGCGCTGATGAAAAAAATGCTCAATAAAGCCGGGCATTCTTCTCTTGATGATATGCTGGATTATGAAGCCTATTGTCAGGAGATCGCCGGTAATTCTGAAGATTACAAGGAGGGTGTAAACGCTTTCCTGGAAAAACGCAAGCCGAACTTTACCGGCAACTGACCAGGGGTTTCAACTAACCGATTTTTCGTATTCGATATCCGGTCCCAGACCGGGCTCCTCAGCGGCAGCTACCGCCAGCTGGTCACATCGTTCATTTTCGGGAATCCCGGCGTGGCCCTTCACCCAGCGTAATTCCACCCGATGTTTTCTGTAAAGTGGAATGAGACGTTTCCAAAGATCGGCATTTGCCTTCTTGGCAAAGTCTTTCTTTTCCCAATTCCACACCCAGCCTTTTTCTATTGCTTCAACAACATATTTCGAATCTGAATAAATAATCACCTGGCTGTTCGGATTTCTTAACGCCTCCAACCCCTTGATGACAGCAAGGAGCTCCATCCGGTTGTTGGTGGTCTTCCTAAATCCCCCGGAAAGCTCGCGGCGGAGGAGCTTACCATTAACTTTCGCCTTCAGGACTGTCCCGTAACCGCCTGGTCCGGGATTTCCCTTGGCTGCACCGTCTGTGTACATGATGATCATGAAACGAATATATTTTCTTTAAAGATTTTAACAGCTATGGCCAGCAGGATGATGCCGAATACCCGTCGCAATATACTGAATCCTGATGAGCCCAGTTTGCGCTCCAACCAGTCTGTCGATTTAAGCACGATGAAAACAAATACAAGATTTAGCAATATACCGATCAGAATATTGGGTGTTTCATACACAACGCGGATCGAAAGGATTGTTGTAAGGGTACCCGCTCCGGCAATCAGTGGAAATGCGAGAGGCACGATCGATCCGGTTCCCTTGCTGCCATGATCTTCCTGGAAAAAAGTAATCCCAAGTATCATTTCAAGCGCGAGAATAAACATAATAATTGCACCGGCCACTGCAAAGGATCCTACATCAAGATTGAAGAGTTTCAGGATTGATTGTCCCAGGTACAAAAACAATATCATCAAAACGCCGGAAATGATCGTTGCGCGTAAGGAATGAATATGTCCCTCGCGTTTGCGCAGCGCGATGATCACAGGAATGGAACCTAAAATATCAATGACGGAAAATAATATCAATGTCACTGAGAAGATATCCTTGATGTTAAGCATGGGTATGAAATTTTCTGCAAACTTCAGATAATTGACCCGTTTAAACCAGCAAAGATTATGAATTATCTCCGGCAAGGGTACTGCGAAGAAAGTCCCTGAGCTCTTTCCATTCCTGCCGGGTAATGGCCGGGAAATTGGCGATTCTTACTGTCGATTCCTTCCACTCTCCATATCCGTTACCAAGCAGAAAACCGTGTTCGAGGGCTGTTTTTTTTAGTGATTTGACATTCTTTGGGGTACTTTCCAGCGCTGTTACGGTAACGGACCGTACAGCGGCATTTTTTATCAGGAACGCAAACCGGGTCTGCTTTGAAATTACTTTTTCCAGTTGTTCGTGTCGTTTCCTGAGTTGATTATTTACCTTGGAAATGCTTGCCCGGTCCTGCAGAGTTCTGTACAACAGGTAGATGCTCAGGATATTGGGTGTGTAGGGTGTCTGATTCTTTCGAAAATTTTCCAGCATGAATGGAAGGCTGTTGTAATATTTATTGTCACCGATCTGGTAAGCACGTTCTATGGCCCGGGGTGACAGGATCATAATTCCCATTCCGGAAGGGAGCCCAAAGCATTTTTGAACTGATGCGAACCATACGTCTGCCAATTGAAAATCCAGCAAGTCTCCGGCCATCGAAGAGGTTGCATCAACCGCTATAAGAGGTTCCGGGAATGCTTCCCGAAACAACTGCATCACTTCCATTTTCAGCCGGGTGCCGTTTGAGGTTTCGTTATGGGTTAAACAAAGTACAGATGAGGGTTGTGAAAAATCAAGATTAGCGGGGGAGAGCTCGATTTCAGGATCAAATTTTAATCCGACCGTCTTTGAATGAATCTTGCGGGTATAATTGAACCATTTTTCGCCAAAAGCGCCATTGAAAATGTGGTAGCTGAGTTCAACAGTAAGCGATTGGGCTATTATTTCCCAGCATTCTGTGGCAGAGGAGGTGAAAAGTATCTCATAATCCGGGGGGACCTCCAGTTTTTTGTAAATGACTTTTTTTGTCTTTGCCAGCAACTTCATAAAAGGTTCGCTGCGGTGGTTCATCGAAAGAATGCCTGAATCCAGCGCTTCGATCATATAATCGCCTGTTTCCGGAACAACTTGTGACGGACCGGGATAAAAGCTAAGCATGCCGTTGATCCTGATGAATAAAATAGGAAAGCGCAAGCATATACCCCTCGAGTCCCAGGCCGCTGATCATCCCGGCGCAATTCTTACTGATGATACTTTTATGGCGGAATTCCTCGCGCGCATAGATATTGCTGATGTGCACCTCAATAACCGGGGTTTGAACAGCAGCAATAGCGTCTGAAATAGCAACCGATGTATGTGTGTAAGCCGCTGCATTCAGGATGATCCCGTCATAGGAAAACCCGGTTTCCTGAATTTTATTGACAATCTCACCTTCGATATTTGATTGAAAGTATTCAAGCTGATGGTCTGGAAAAGATGCTTTCAAACGACTGAAAAAGGCATCAAAACTTTCAGATCCATAAATTGAAGGCTCCCGCTTTCCCAGTAGGTTGAGGTTGGGCCCGTTGATAATCACTATCTTCATAGGTTGAATTTAAACGAATTTGTATGGTAAATCCAACCTATCGGTCAATGAAAATGTCTACTTTTAATCCATGAACTGGAATCATTTGCAGCGGGATTTTGAACGATACCTGAAACTCGAACGATCTCTTGCTGCACATTCCATTGACGCATACCTGCATGATGTTGGGCTGCTTCACCGGTTTGCAGAAAAGGAACTGGGCAAGCAGCAGCCTTCGGCCGTATCCTATGATGACCTGCGTTCGTTTGTAGAGGAACTTAATCATCTGGGTATGTCGCCCCACTCTCAGGCACGGATTATTTCGGGGATAAAGGCATTCTATCATTTCCTTCTTTATGAAAAGGTGATGGACACTGATCCGACCCAATTGCTGGAAGCGCCAAAACTTGGCAGAAAGTTACCCGATACGCTGGATTATCACGAAATAGTTACCCTGCTGGAAGCCATTGATCATTCCACCCCTGAAGGCCAGCGGAACCGCGCTATTCTGGAAGTACTTTACGGATCGGGGCTTCGGGTAACTGAACTCGTTGAACTAAAATTAAGCAATATTTATGCAGATGTCGGATTTCTCCGGGTTGTAGGGAAGGGTGACAAGGAACGGCTCGTGCCCATTGGCTCGGATGCCCTGAAATACCTAAGGATCTACCTTGAGGAGGTTCGTGTACATGGAAAGATCGCCAGGGGTCATGAAAATTATGTCTTTCTAAACCGCCGCGGCAAGCATCTGAGCCGCGTAATGATCTTTACCATCATAAAACAGCTCGCCATAAAGGCGGGGATCAAAAAAAACATTAGTCCGCATACCTTTCGCCATTCATTTGCAACCCACCTGCTCGAAGGAGGGGCAGATCTTCGTGTGGTCCAGGAGTTGCTTGGCCATGAATCCATTACTACAACGGAAATCTACACGCATATGGATCGTGACTATCTGAGGCAGGTGATGAAGGAGTTTCATCCCCGAAGCTGAAAATTTCGGAATTGGCGATAAGTTTTTGCATTAATTTTACCGCTGCTCATTGAAACCCTTATCTTTGCAGGAACGAATCGTGTAGAGATAGGTGTACAAAATTTTTATCAGGCCTCTTTTATTTCTGTTTGACCCGGAGTCCGTTCATCATTTTACTTTTCGGCTGTTGGCAATTGGCGGCAAACTTCCGTTTGTGCGTTCCGTCATCCGTGCCATGTACAGGCTGGAAGACCCAAAGCTGGAGCGTGAATATTTCGGTATTAAATTCAAGAATCCTGTAGGCCTTGCCGCCGGATTCGATAAGGATGCGCTAATCATTGATGAGCTTTCAGATTTTGGCTTCGGCTTCATCGAGATCGGAACGGTAACACCGTTGCCCCAACCCGGAAATGACAGGCCCCGCCTGTTTCGGTTGCCCATGGATAAAGCTGTCATTAACCGGATGGGCTTTAACAACCGGGGTATGGAGGAAGCGGTAAAAAATTTAAGAAAGCGAAAGTCAAAGGTGATCATTGGTGGTAATATTGGAAAGAACAAGGTGACGCCCAATGAACAGGCTTCAGATGATTATCTGAAGTGCTTTGAGGAGCTCTTCCCCGTTGTAGATTATTTTGTGGTGAACGTAAGTTCTCCCAACACCCCGAATTTGCGGGAACTGCAGGACAAAGCTCCGCTTACCGATTTGCTTACCAGAATTCAGGCATTGAATGATACCAAACCCGTGCGAAAGCCCGTTTTGTTAAAGATTGCACCGGATCTGACCCGTCAACAATTGCAGGATATTGTAGAAATTGTTAAAATAACACGGCTGGATGGACTGATTGCCACAAATACCACCATTTCACGTGCCGGCTTGCAGACAGATGAGCAAAGAATTAGCGATATTGGTGCGGGGGGATTGAGTGGAAGACCTGTTTTCGATGCGTCGAATAAGGTAATACGATTTTTACGTGATAAATTGGGGCCTGAGTTTCCAATCATCGGAGTTGGGGGGATTATGTCGCCCGAGGATGCCCAGCAAAAATTGAATGCAGGCGCTTCGCTGATCCAGATTTATACGGGATTTATTTATGAAGGCCCGGGGTTCATTAAACGGATAAACAAATACCTGCGCCGACAGGCCGGAACATCCGAATTTTTTAATAACTAGTAGCTTTGTATTTTTGAAAAATGGCCAAAAACACCTACAAAAAGAATACGGTAAAGGCAAAACCCACTGAAAAGAAGGCCAGGAAAAAATTAAACCTGGCATTCTGGAAAGACAGGCGTTTCCAGCTTACGTTCGGGTTTTTCCTGATCATAATCGCCATATTCCTTTTTACCGCCTGTATTTCCTACCTGTTCACCGGAAAGGCAGATCAAAGTGTCGTCATGGATAGCGGAAGCATTTCAGGAAACGAAGCCGAAAACTGGCTCGGACTTACAGGGGCGATCGCCAGCCATATTTTAATTTTCCTTGGATTTGGAATCTCCACACTACTGATACCTCCTTTTTTATATTTGCTGGGGCATAAAATTGTTTTCAAAAAGTCTATTCTTCCCCTCAATGCCACCTTTACCTTTTGTGTGTTTTTCATGGTTTGGGTAAGTGTGCTGATGGGATATCTCGTCTATAATTCAGAAGGCGTGTCGCAATGGGGCTACCTGAGTGGAGAAATCGGGTTTGAAATGGCGGTATTCCTTGAGAGCCTGATGGGCTGGGGAACGTTGCTGCTGCTCGTTTTTGCCCTTTTTGTCTTTATTATTTATTTCTTCAATGTAACACAGGTGCAGGGCATTAAATCGCCGTGGAGTCTTGGTAAATCATTTGCGGGAGTCATGGAGTCCGACGAGGAAAGTGATGAATCTGCCGCGGGTTATCCGGAAGAAGAGGATAACTGGCCTGAGCATCTTACGTCACCCGAGGTTGAACTTGCCACCTCAAAAGTCGAAAGGCCCGCACAACCGGCGAAACCGAAGAACGATCTTACCCTGGATGTGGATCTGCCGGAAGAAAAGGAACCCGAGCCACCAAAACGGGTTGAAAGGCCTGAGCCTAAAAAAGAAGAACCCGAACCTGAATTCAGTATTGAGGAAAGTGCAGGTGAGGAGGAAAAGGCCGACAAGCAGGAAAATTATGATCCCACACTCGACCTGGCTTCATACAAATATCCTACGCTGGATCTCCTTAACCAGTACGATGCAGGCAAGATCCAGGTAACGAAAGAAGAGCTGGAACAGAACAAGGATAAGATCATTGAAACGCTGGTCAACTTCAAGATCGGGATTTCAAGTATTAAGGCTACAATCGGACCAACCGTAACACTCTATGAGATTGTGCCCGAAGCGGGAATTAAAATTTCAAAAATCAAGAACCTCGAAGATGATATCGCCCTGAGCCTTGCGGCACTCGGGATCAGGATTATTGCGCCTATTCCGGGGAAAGGAACTATCGGAATTGAGGTACCGAACAAGAACCGCGAAATGGTGGGGATCAACTCGGTGCTTTCGACCAATAAATTTATGCACAGTGATATGGAACTCCCTGTAGCATTGGGTAAGACCATCTCCAACGAGGTACATATAATCGACCTGGCAAAGATGCCTCACCTCCTGATGGCGGGGGCGACCGGACAGGGAAAATCGGTGGGTCTGAATGTGCTGCTTACCTCACTGTTATACAAAAAACATCCTTCCCAGCTGAAGTTTGTCCTGGTAGATCCGAAAAAAGTTGAACTTTCATTGTTCAATAAAATTGAGCGGCACTTCCTGGCCAAGTTGCCAAATTCTGAAGAAGCGATCATCACCGACACGAAAAAGGTGGTGTATACACTTAATTCGTTGTGCATTGAAATGGATGCCCGGTACGATCTGCTGAAAGAGGGGGGTGCCCGAAATCTCAAGGAATATAATGCCAAATTTGTAAGCCGGAGGCTTAACCCGGAAAAAGGACATCGGTTTTTGCCGTATATTGTTCTTGTAATTGATGAGCTGGCCGACCTGATGATGACTGCCGGCAAGGAGGTGGAGACCCCGATTGCCCGGCTGGCACAGCTCGCGCGCGCAATTGGTATACATCTTGTGGTAGCTACACAGCGACCTTCGGTGAATGTGATCACCGGGGTGATTAAGGCGAACTTCCCGGCAAGGTTATCCTTCAGGGTTACGTCGAAAATCGATTCGCGAACGATCCTGGATACAGGCGGTGCTGATCAGCTCATTGGAATGGGTGATATGCTTCTGTCACAGGGATCGGATTTGATCCGTTTGCAGTGCGCTTTTGTTGATACGCCTGAAGTTGAGCGGATTTGTGATTATATTGGAGAACAGCGGGGATACGAAACAGCATATTTGCTGCCCGAGTTTGAGGGTGACGAGGATTCTTCAGTTCCTGGTGAAGTTGACCTGAGTGACCGTGATGTCCTTTTTGAAGATGCCGCGCGACTGATCGTACTGCATCAGCAAGGAAGTACTTCTCTCATTCAGCGGAAACTGAAGCTGGGATATAATCGCGCGGGCCGGTTAATTGATCAGCTGGAGGCAGCAGGAATCGTTGGTCCGTTCGAAGGAAGTAAGGCCAGGGATGTATTAATTCCGGATGAATATTCTTTGGAACAATTATTGAATGAACTGAATTAGATATTTTCGAATTAGAAATTTTACAGAATAAAACAGAATGAAAAAATTAGCTGCTCTTGTAAGTCTTTTGTGTGTTTACACCCTGTCATTCGCACAATATGACGAGAATGCATTGAAAGTATTGGATGCGATGAGTGCGAAGTACAAAAAAATACCGGCCTACAGCGCAGATATTTCCTATTCCCTGGTGAACGAGACCGATGGTATTAACGAAGAGTTTCGTGGAAAAATCACTGTGAAGGGAGAAAAATACCGCCTTGAACTTGATGAACAGGTTGTAATTAACGACGGCACCACTTTCTGGACCTATCTTCCGGATGTGAACGAGGTTAATATTGATAATTATGATCCGGATGAGGATGAAATTTCCCCCTCTAAAATTTATGAGGCCTACAAAGACGGATATAAATATGTCTATATCGGAGATGAAACTGTGGGCGGAACGAAACATGCAGTAATTGACCTGGTTCCCAATGATAAGGACGCCCAATACTTCAAGATAAAGCTGTTTATCAGTCAGTCCGACAATAGTCTGACAAAATGGACCATGTTCGATAAATCGGGCAATCAGTATCACTATACTATTGATAATTTCAACTCCGGTATAAATCCAACGGATGCTTACTTCCAGTTTGATCAATCGAAATATCCCGGTGTCGAGGTAATTGATCTTAGATAGAGTGATTCCATATTAACAGAATTTAACCCCGTACTTCCGTTCGGGGTTTTTTGTTGCCGTGAGAGGTTTTATCTTTACCTCACTTACCAGCCATTAGCCATGAACAGAAAAGAACTTGCAGGCCAGATTCGGGATAAGGAATCATTTCTATGCGTTGGACTTGATACAGATATTAAGAAAATCCCTGTTCACCTGCTAAAAGAAAAGGATCCGGTATTTGAATTTAACCGGAGGATCATTGACGCGACTGAGAAATATTGCATTGCCTACAAACCTAACCTGGCATTTTACGAAGCCCTGGGTCCGCAAGGTCTTGAAAGTCTGCAACGAACTATTGAGTACATTCCCGATCATATTTTTACGATTGCTGATGCGAAACGCGGAGATATCGGGAATACTTCAAAATTATATGCGCGCGCATTTTTTGAGTACTTCAATTTTGATTCTGTAACAGTAGCTCCATATATGGGTGAAGACAGTGTGACCCCGTTTCTGGAATTTCCCGGTAAATGGGTGATTCTTCTGGCACTTACGTCGAATCAGGGTTCGCAGGATTTCCAAACGCTTACGTGTAGTATGGATGGCGAACTGCTTTATGAACATGTGATCAGCACATCACGTCGATGGGCCTCCCCGGATCAGCTGATGTTCGTTATTGGCGCAACCCAATCCCATAAAATCCAGATAATTCGTGAACAGGCGCAGGAGAATTTCTTCCTGGTTCCCGGTATCGGTGCACAGGGTGGTGACCTTGAGTCAGTTTGTCAGCATGGCTTTAACAAGGATGTAGGGCTGATCGTAAATTCGTCCCGTGGGATCATTTATGCAGATGATTCGACAAATTTTGCTGAAGCGGCCGGTAAAAAGGCCGCCGAACTGCAACAGGAAATGGCATCATTAATGGATAAATATTTGCCCTGATGCAGGAGCGGTTGCTGCATTTTATATGGCAACATCAATATTTTGATAGTTTTAACCTGAAGACATCAACCGGTGATCCCGTTCAGGTGATCCGACCGGGAATGCATAATACGAATCGTGGGCCCGATTTTTTGAATGCTGAGTTACTGATCCGCGGGCTTAACTGGCGTGGGAGCGTGGAACTACACGTGGATGCATCCCAGTGGGATCAGCATGGTCATCAGTCCGATCCACTCTACAATAATGTGATTCTGCATGTAACATGGACTGCCGGGGCCGGGGTGCAACGTGAGGATGGAAGTTCAATTCCCGCATTGAGCCTGCAGGAAAGAACACCTACCCGGATTCTGGAAAAGTACGCACAGCTCATGAGCGGACTTCCGCATATTCCATGTATTGAACAGGTAGAGGAGGTGGAAGATTACAGTTTTTATCAGGCCCTTGATACACAGCTGCGGCGCAGAATGGAAATGAAAGCCAGGAAGGTTTTGGCACTCTGGCACCGAAATAATAACGACTGGGATAAAACCTCCTTTGAATGGCTGACCAGACATTTTGGATTTGGAATTAATAATGAATCGTTCGAAATACTGGCCGATTCTTTAGACCTGAAACTATTGTTCCGGCACCGTGACCGGATAGTGGATGTCGAGGCGCTGATATTTGGTATGGCGGGGTTTTTGGAGCAGAAGAGAACGGCCGATGATTATCATACGACGTTAAAGAATGAATTTCAATTTCTTCGCTACAAATATGGATTGAAACCGAGAATTCATGATTTTGAGTGGAAATTCCTGCGGTTAAGACCTTCTAATTTCCCGACGGTCCGACTTGCCCAGCTGTCAGCATTGATTTCCCGGTCAGATAACCTTTTCCATACCATGCTGGATAATGACGTTTTCCTTTCTGAATCGAATACCCGTCCTTCCTCATACTGGCAGAGCCATTACAACTTTGGCAAGAAGCGTAAATTTCCCCATGGGGGAATGGGATTGCGCTCCCGGAATGAGCTCATGATGAATACCATCCTGCCCTTGCACTGGGCTTACACATACAGTAAGGGAGATCATTTTAAAATGGGAGAAATATTTACCCGGCTTTACAGGATTCCTGCTGAGCGAAATCGTATTACACGTCTTTGGGATCGCGCAGGTGTAGATATGAAGACTGCACTTGACAGCCAGTCCTATCTTGCTTTATTTAAACATCAATGCAGCAGGCGAAAATGCCTCGACTGCCCCGTAGGCATTAATCTGCTCAAGCGCATATGATTTTATTGATGACAGCAATTCATGGATTTGTATTATTCTTCCTTTCGGGAAGCATAATAACACGACTTCATGACCATACGCTAAAAATTCATGGCTGGATATCCCTTTCACTAAAATTATTGGCGGGAATTTTAATTGGATTGTTGTATTCGGAATATTATGATTCCGGAGATACCTATCTCTTTTACGGGCTCGGGGAACAGATTGCTGAAGTGGCCCGCCTTGACTTTGGAAGATACCTTCAAATTTTGGCCGGCGCTATTCCCCCGCCTGAATCTGACGTACTGCTGCGTGCCCCACGGTTGTTTTTCATGGTTAAGATAGTTTCAGTACTCAATCTTCTGACCATGGGGAACTACTGGATCTCCGGCGCCTATCTTTCTTTCTTTTGTTGGTTGGGGATGTTCAGGGCTTCCGTCATTTTCATTCAGAATTATCCTTCGTTTAGAAATCTGGCATTAATCGCCGGACTATATCTGCCATCCGTTGTTTTTTGGTCTGCCGGACTCACGAAGGAGAGTATTGCCATGGGGTTATTTGGATTACTCGTGGCGAAGTTGTTGCCCGGAAGGAGGAAATCTGTTCAGGATGTTATCATTATTTTATTATTGCTGGCCGGCTTATGGAGCATTAAGTATTACTATGCCCTGCCCTTGATTTTTGCATTCGGAGTTTTCTATATGCTGCAGTCTTTGGATCGGAATGGACTTAAATGGTACTGGAAATCGGTGGCATTGCTGATTGCATCGGTAGTGCTGTTCGCTGTTTCGGGAGTGCTGAATATAAATTTCGAGGCAAATTATTTCCCGCAAATGCTTTATGAGAATTACCAGGCATTTCAGGCGGGTTCCGACCCGGGTAGTGCGCTGGTATATGCCAACTTTTGCGACGAATGGCAATGTATTCTTTTGAATTTTCCTTCTGCAGTCTGGGGAACCCTGTTTCGTCCGTATGTATGGGAGCTGCATCATCTTCCCGGAGTCCTTGCCGGACTGGAAAACCTGTTATACCTGGCATTGTTTCCGGTCTTTCTTCTGTCTCTCATATCAATTCGTAGGTGGACGCCTGAACGTATGCAAGCCACATTTGCAGCCGTTCTCTTTATTCTGATAATTGCCGGATTCCTCGGTCTTTCTACCCCTAATTTTGGAACTCTGGATCGGTACAGGATAATCATCCTTCCTGTTTTTATCATTGTTTCTGGTAATTCTGAAATTGTAAAAAATTTCCTGGAGAGAATCAGCCTGAAGCGCTTTAGACGGCAACGATGATGGAAGACTTCGATAATAGACTTAATCGTCTTACCTTTGCGGCATGGATAAACCGGTAATAATTTTAGGAGCGAATTCCCTTGCGAGGGCTGCAAAGTCGATTTTTGAAAGCAACGATATCGTTACCTACGGGTTTCTTGACGATGAAGAAAAATTAATCGGAACAGAAATTGATAATGTGGTGGTACTTGGGAAAACTACTGATGATGGTTTTCTCAAGCTGATTGGTAAAAAATGTGAGGCATTTGTCGCATCTGATGATAACAAAGTAAGAAAGTTTATGGTAAACCTCCTTACTGAGAAACGCAAGATGATGCCCGTAAATGCCATTCACAGAACGGCTTTCATAGATCCCTCTGTGCATTTATCACACGGTACGTTTATTAACATGAATGTACATATCGGGGTTAACGCGAAGATCGGAAACCATTGTATTCTGAATAGTGGCGTTACCCTTGATCATGGGGTACAGCTGGGGGATTATGTTCAGGTCGGAGCAGGATCAACGATCAATGAAGGAGTGACCATCTCAGATGAGGCATTCATTGGAAGCGGGGTTACCATTGTATCGGGAGTAACGATCGGCAAGGGTGCCCGGGTAGGAGCAGGTTCGGTGGTGATCTCATCAGTTGCTGCCGGGAAAACAGTATTTGGAAATCCTGCCGCTGAAATCAATCGTTAATGGCCATCAAAGAAACTGAACTGATCATCCGGCCCGATGGCGCGATCTATCACCTTAATCTGCGCCCCGGGGACGTTTGTGAAAATATTATAACCGTGGGTGATCCCGAGCGTGTGGCGCTCGTGAGCCGGCATTTCGATGAAATTTATTTCAAAAAGCAAAGCCGTGAAATTATTTCTCACAGGGGAAGAATAGGAACTGTTGATGTGCTGGTGATTAGCACCGGCATGGGTACGGATAATATTGAGATCGTGATGAACGAGCTGGATGCACTGGTGAATATCGACCTCGATCGCAGGGAAATTAAGGATGACAAGACATCCCTTAATATTGTCCGTATCGGAACTTCCGGAAGCATATCAGATCGTATTCCTGTTGGTTCAATGCTCGCAAGCAAAACCGGAACAGGCCTGGATAACCTGATGCATTTTTATGATTATACGATGGACGCCGGGCAACTGGAATTTAGCCGTGCTTTAAAACAGCATCTGGCACTTGAGTGGACGCCCTATGTGGCGAATGCTGATCCCCATCTTCTTTCGCGGATCGGCAAAGATGTAATTCACGGTAATACGCTCACCTGTCCCGGCTTCTATGCTCCCCAGGGACGTCATCTGCGATTCGGGCCAGTGTTGGAGGATTATCTGGACAGGCTTGAGTCGTTTGAACATTCCTCTCTTTCATTCACCAACATTGAAATGGAAACTTCTGCCATGTATGCCATGGGGGCCATGATGGGGCACCGCATGTTGAGTATGAATGCGATTATTGCTAATCGTATCACTGGTGAATTTGCTGAAAATCCGCATGCGGTAGTGGATGAATTGATTCTTCTGGTATTGGAGCGGATGGCCAATTAATAGTATATCTTTGCACGCCATGGAATATACGATCCATACACTTTCGAATAATATCCGGATTCTCCACAAGCAGGTCACCAATACCAAGATTGTGCACTGTGGTTTTATGCTGGACATTGGTAGCCGTGATGAGTCTGCAGACGAGCAGGGAATTGCCCATTTTTGGGAGCATATGGCCTTTAAAGGGACAAAAAAACGAAAGGCCTTTCATATTCTGAACAGGATGGAATCAGTTGGAGGTGAGCTGAATGCATACACTACCAAGGAGAAAATCGCTTTTTATACCAGTGTTCTTGATGTTCATTTTCAGAAAGCCGTTGAACTGCTGACAGATATCACTTTTAACAGTATTTTTCCGGAAAAGCAGATCGATAAGGAGCGGAAAGTGATCCTTGAAGAAATGGCTATGTACTATGATTCACCTGAAGATGCAATCCAGGATGAATTTGACGGGGTCATTTATCCTGATCATCCGCTTGGATATAATATTCTGGGGACACAGGAAACGGTTTCCGGGTTTTCCCGGGAGAGTTTTCTGAAATTTGTTCAAAATCATCTGAACAGTGAGCGCATCGTGCTTTCGATCGTAGGTAATATACCAGTTAAAAAAGCGGTGGCCATTGCCGAGAAATACCTGCGGGATCTGCCGATTTTCTCAGCCCCCATACACCGAAAACCAGCAGGTGAGTATTGGCCTGAATCGAAAAAAATTTACAGATCACTGATGCAATCCCATTGTGCAATTGGCGGTCCCGCTTATTCGCTAAATCACCCCAAACGGTTGACGTTCTTTACGTTAATTAATATCTTAGGAGGGCCGGGCATGAATTCCCGGCTGAACCTGGCATTACGGGAGAAACATGGATTTGTTTATGCGGTAGATGCCAGCTATCATGGGTATACGGATACCGGGCTGTTCGGGATATTTTTTGCTACTGACCCCCGTCAACTTAACCGGTCTGTAAAACTTGTTCAGAAAGAAATGAAAAAGCTGAGGGAAGTTCCCCTTGGGAGCGTTCAGCTGCAGAGTGCCAAGCAGCAGTTAAAAGGACAGCTGGCGATGGCCGAGGAGAATAACGCAAGCCTCATGCTCATGATGGCAAAAAGTATTCTGGATTTGAATCGGGTTGATTCTCTGGAAGAAATTTTTGATGAGATCCGAAATATCACGGCCAGTGATCTGATGGATATAGCGAATGAGATTTTTGCGCCCGCTCAGTTGAGCGAGTTGATTTTTTTGCCGGAATAATATGGAATTTTTACCAGAGAAACTGCAGGATTATGCAGAGAGCCACACCACCGATGAGAGTGACGTGCTCAAATACATTTCCAGGGAAACACATTTGAAGGTGTTAAGTCCGAGAATGTTAAGCGGCCATCTTCAGGGGCGGTTGCTTTCTATGTTTTCCCACATGATCAAACCCAAACGAATTTTGGAAATCGGGACCTACACAGGGTATTCGGCTGTTTGCATGGCAGAGGGCCTTGATACGGAGGGTAAGCTGTATACAATCGACGTGAATGAGGAGCTTGAAGCACGGGTTCGGAAACATTTTGAAATGGCCGGGGTCACAGACAAGGTCACCTTTTTAGTGGGTGACGCACATGCCATCGTCCCTTCCCTCAATGAGCAATGGGATCTCGTTTTTATTGATGCAGATAAACTGGGCTATTCACAATATTTTGATCTTGTCATCGATAATATGAATACGGATGGCTATATAATTGCGGATAACGTCTTATGGAGTGGTAAGATCGTGGAGGACGTTTCAGATAAAAAGACCGAAGCCATGCGAAATTTTAATGAAAAGGTTATGAATGACCCCCGGGTGGAGAATATTTTGCTGCCGCTCCGGGATGGATTAATGGTTATGAGAAAAAAATGAATGCATTCCTTCGAATTTTTTGCGTTGTCCTGATAACGGTCAACAGCGTCTGGAGCCAGGGGCCACAGGTTCCGGCAAGAATGGATTTTGCGGGTATCAGCCTGCGGATTAAAGATGATGCGCGGCGTGAGATCCAGGCAGACGTGGATGCGCTGACCAAAAACCCCAGGTATTTTAATATTCATGTTCAGCGCGCACGTACCTATTTTCCCATCATCGAACGAATCTTTGCCGAGGAAAATCTTCCGGTGGATTTCAAATACCTCGTACTTCAGGAAAGTGCGCTTGTCGCTGATGCCGTTTCTTCTTCCGACGCGGTAGGATTCTGGCAGTTTAAGGATTTTACAGCAAAGGAAATGGGCCTGAGGGTCGATAAACAGGTGGATGAACGAATGAATATAGTTTCTTCGTCACGGGCAGCTGCCCGCTACCTGAAGAAAAATAATGAACGTTATTTTGATAACTGGCTGGTTTCGCTGCAGGCCTATCAGATGGGTCCAGGGGGTGCTATCAAGGCTGGTGGTGAAAAATACAAGGGACATAAGTCGATGACAATCGACCGGAAGACCTATTGGTATGTGAAGAAATTCCTGGCATACAAAGTGGCTTATGAAAATGCACTGAATGGTCCGGCGGATATTTCATTGGCCGAATACTGGAAAGGAAACAATAAGTCCTGGAGTGATATATCTAAGGAGACCGGAGTCACCACCGCCGAGCTGGAGAATTACAATAAGTGGTTGCGGAAAGGGAAAATTCCAACCGACAAAAGTTACGCGGTAGTGTTGCCAGTTACGTCAGCCGTTCGTTTGCCCATGGATCAGGGAGAACCTTCCATTGGATCGAACAGAACCCTGAATGGAGTGCCGAAGAAAGGTTACGCGGTTGATTATGAATTCACACCGGAAAGCGCGTTTCCCGAATATAAAAATATGAATGAGGCCAGACTGGGGAAGATAACGACGATAAACGGGCGACCTGCGGTGATGGCACGTCCGGGAGATCGTGCAGCAAGCCTGGCTTCAAAGGGAGACCTGTCTCTGCAGCGCTTCCTGAAATATAATGATATGGATATTCAGGACCGGATTGAGCCTGGACAGATTTATTATCTGAAGAAAAAGAAATCGAAACAGGAAGCTGTGCATCATGTGGTGAAGGATGGTGAAACGATGTGGTCGATATCACAGAAGTATGGAATAAGGAAAAGTCAATTGCTCACCAGAAACAGAATGCGTAAGGATGCACCATTGAAGCCCGGCAGGATTCTGTGGCTCAGATCGATCCGGCCGGCCAATGTTCCTGCTGAATTCATTCATCCGGAAGTGCCTAAGGTACCGGTGATTGTTAAAAAGGATGCGACGCGCGCGAGGGAAAATATTGCAGAGCAGAACGTGGAGTTTGCAGATGATGAATCGGGGTCGATCGAGATCCTTACAAAAGAATCCGGTGAGGAAATTCCTGCATGGCCTGAAAGTACGCGGGCTGAAGAAGCTTCTCCTGTGAAGGTTGCGTCGGTACCGCCAGCTGGTGCGAAGGAAAAAATACATGTGGTAAAGCCGGGTGAGACCTTGTATTCGATTTCACGTAATTATTCAGTAAAAATAGATGACCTCCTTGAATGGAATGGCCTGTCAATCACAGATCCAATTAGTATTGATCAGAAATTGAAACTATATCAGTCGGAAGAAACTGTAACGGAAAAAAAGACGGAGAATGCTGAAATTTATTACACGGTGCAACAAGGTGATACATTTTATAGTATTTCGCGTCGCTATAACCTGACTGTCAAGGAGTTAAAAGAATTGAACAGTAAAACTGATGATATTCTCAAACCCGGGGAACGATTGAAGGTTCGATAGATTAAAATACCCGTGCAATTGTTTCTTCAAACTTACCCGGACACACATGGTGGCATCCAGGTTATTTTTTAATTCCACAACAAAATTTGCCAAATTGTAGAGTATTCCATCTGGAATTGGTTGAGCTTACTTTTTTTGATTAACTCATTCATAGTCAATAAAAAGTTTAATTTTGTCGACCCTTAAAAGGAAGTATAATTTTTTAAATCGGAGGAAGCCTTGGCAGATCATAAAACCATTGACCTTGTAATGCTGGTAGATGATAATGAAACTGATAATTTCATCAGTAAGCGTATCATCGAAATCACCAAATTTGCGCACAAGGTTGAGGTTAAGAATTCCGGAAAAAGTGCGCTGGATTACCTGGCAGAGCACCAGGATGAGCCTGATAAATTGCCACATCTTATTTTCCTCGATATCAATATGCCGATCGTAGATGGATTTGTATTCCTGTACGAATTTGAAAAATTCAATGACCTTGTAAAAGACAAGTGCAAAGTGATCATTCTGTCTAGTTCTGACAACAAACGGGACATCGATAAAATCGTGAACAATGATCACGTCATTAAATTCATTACGAAGCCACTTACAGAAGCTTCCCTGGAAGAGGTGAAGGTCACAACAATCTAATGGTTGTGCTCAAATGATTCTCCAATTACTATAGATCGGGATCAAGTCCAAGCCGTTCCTGCAGATCTTTCAAAATGGGTTTTTTAGTCGCGAGATATTCGAATTTCTCCTTGTTGGTGTAAGGGCGATAAGCTTTTTCTTCTTCAAGCAGCTCAGTCTCAATCTGAATATGCCGGTTATTCAATTCGGTTTTCAGGTATGTTATCAGATCAGATCTGAACCGATCGAGGATATTGATCTTTACGGTATTGGTGAGCTGGAGTACGATGGTGTACTTTTCCTTCAGATAAAAGTCCTGTGTTAAAATAGCATATTCCACATCCCGCCCTTCTTGCTTTTTTTGTTCTGCAAATAAATTCCAGCTTGCCCGCAACTGATCTGCATCGAAGGGATCTTCACCATATAATTCCTGTGATTGTTCTTCGGTTTTCTTTTCCTCTTTCTTCCTGCCGGCTTCTGCCAATTCGTCTAGTCGGGGAATCCTGGCGATCTTTCTTGGACGTTCAGTAGTTCTGACTTCCTGAACAGGTGTTACAGGACGGATATTGGGTGTTTCTTTTTTTGGTTCCGCAAGTTCTTCTGAAGATGGTGTGGCGTTTGCCTTGCTGATGCCATTGGCGGATGACTCCTGCTTCGCAGGCGGTTCAGGCGGTTGGCTCAGGCTTTTTTTTTTACTTCTGAAACCAGATCAACAGCATGATTGATATGTGCCATCTTGATCAGGCACAACTCTACGTGGAGACGCTGGTTCTTACTGGCTTTGTATTGAATATCACATTGGTTTGCAATATTCAGTGCAGTGAGAATAAAGGAATTTGAAGTCTGTCCTGATTGCTCCATGAATTTCGCCCGCACCGTATCGGGCACATCCATAAGTGCGACGGTTCTTTGATCTTTACACACCAGGAGGTTTCGGAGGTGTTCGGCAAGACCTACAATGAAATTATGTCCGTCAAAACCCTTCTGAATGATTTCATCCAGGATGAGCAGGCATTCAGTATGATTCATATTATTAAGGGCATCCACTACCCTGAAATAATATTCATAGTCAAGTACATGAAGATTGGAAATGACCGTTTGGTAGGTCACATTGCCCCCCGAGCTAAACGTGACCATCAAATCGAAAATAGACAGGGCATCCCGCAGGGCACCGTCTGCTTTTCGGGCAATGAGGTGAAGCGCTTCTTCCTCGGCCTGAATTCCTTCCTTTTCTGCGATGACAGCCAGGTGATTTGCAATATCCGAAACCTGGATCCGGTTGAAGTCATAGATCTGACAACGTGAAAGGATCGTGGGTATTACTTTATGTTTTTCGGTGGTAGCCAGAATGAAGATCGCGTAGGACGGCGGTTCCTCCAGCGTTTTCAGAAACGCATTGAAGGCGGCTGTCGAAAGCATGTGAACCTCATCGATGATATACACTTTGTATTTACCGAATTGAGGCGGGTAGCGTACCTGATCGATCAGTTGACGTATGTCATCAACGGAGTTATTGGAAGCGGCATCAAGTTCGAAGATATTGAGTGAATTGTTTTCTGTGCCTTCGTCAAAATCATTGATCATGCGGGCCATGATACGTGCACAGGTGGTTTTTCCCACACCGCGCGGACCGCAAAAGAGGAGTGCTTGCGCCAGCTGATTATTGTCGATCGCGTTTTTCAGGGTGGTAGTGATATGGGACTGGCCCACCACTTCCGCGAATCCCTGCGGACGATATTTCCGTGCCGATACGACAAATTTTTCCATTGTTCGAAGATAAAGAACCTGCGCTATTTAACACAGGCATCACCGCTTAAATTGACTAAAAATTTAGAAAGCCCATTTGATCCCATTCTTCACCGAGTAAATGAATTTGTTGATCGCGATAATGGGCCGGTCTTCAAATTGCCCGGAGAATTCGGCGTTGAAGGAAAGCTTTTTATTGATGTTAAAGGAAAGGACGATATCTCCGTTGATACGGTTTCTGAATAGATCTGCCTCGTAATCATAACCGCCCTGGTAATAGGTGATAATATCCAGTTTCACATCTTCGGTGATGAAAATGAACCCATTGATGTAGGATGAGTTCTTCCAGAAATTCTTTTCGATAATGTTACTCTCATTTTCCGGTTCTTTCCAGCGTTCACGCTCGAACATGGCACCGGTTCCGACGATCAGTTTTTTCTTCTCCTCATCCACGAGGCGGTAGCGGATTCCGCCCCCCATCAGGACCCTTTGCGGCATGTTACGGCCGCGGTCATATTGGGTCTGAACATAATTTTCATAGGAAAGACGTTTTTTACGGAGCCAGTTGATCCGGAAATGGGCGTAGCCGGTTGAAATAAATGCACCATTCTGGTCGGAAGATGTAAAGTAATTGATTTGATTAATGAGGATATAGGCGTTCTTATCGGCCACATATACCAGGTCTGCTGAGGCGGTCAGTCCGATAAACGCATTTTCATTTTCGGCGGAAACGCTTCGGTTGTTAAGGTTGAAGTTGAAGGTAAAGGCACCCAGCCAGAAACGTGAGGAATCCGCGTTAAGATTATTCTTATTCACCCGGAGGATCTGGCCAGAGACAGGGCCTGAAAGCATAAGGCCCAGGACAAAACAAGTGAGCAGGAATGTGCGCATGGCCGCGAAATTAGGAAGAAACGCATAGAGAGGAAAGAAAACCTGCAAATCTGTCAGCATTCCTGTTTTGGAATCAAATTTGCGTTACCTTTGTTGACTCTTTTGAGAAACGGTAAACCCATTTGGGGCCGACCGGTTTTGACAGGTAGAGTGATTACGTGTGTAAGCATGCAGGCTCATGGGATGAGAGCCTTGATCAATAGTTCCACAACACAATTGGCGAATCTAATTACGCCATGGCCGCCTAATCTCGACTCAGATGTTGAGACCTGGGCTTAATCGGTGAACTGCTTAGAGCAGCACCGGGCCACATCCCGCTAACCGTTGTTTGGTCCGGTTAGAATTGGGGTGTCGAACAGACTGAACTAGCGCTGGCAGGGTTGTGATGCCGGTGTGAAACTCATCGCAACTAAGGTTGGGTTCGGCTGTCGTTTGCCAGGCTCTTCCCGACAATCTGAGAACGACTAAGCATGTAGAAGATACGATAGTTACCTTCTCTGGACGAGGGTTCGAATCCCTCCGGCTCCACGATCAAGCGCAGCCTGCAAATGCAGCACGCTAAAAAACGGAAAGCCCGCCAAGTTTTACTTGAGCGGGCTTTTTCTTTTTTAGCGTCTGTGCCATTGGCACAGGCGGCTGCATTTGCAGGACTGGCGTTCCAGGGATCGCCGAAGGCAATCCCTTTGCTTGATCGCTTCGCCGTCGGGGCTGACCCATCAGGCTGGCCCGCTCCTAAAAATGCCCACCGGGCATTTTCTTCACGTCTTATAGAAATGTGCCGACTACCTTTTCAATAATTAAATTCAATCTCAATTATCAAGGAAGTATTGTATTGCTAATCCTAGAAAGTCGTTTTGATAGTGTAGGTCTGACTTTCGTTATTTGATTCGTTAGATTCTTTAATGACATCATCCGGATCTACCTTAAATTTCAATGTATACGTGGCATTCTTAGAATAAGGCATATATTCAACAATCACCTTTTTAGTTTCCCCAGCTTTTAATGAATTGATTCCATTTGCTACGATTCCCGCACCCCCAACCACTATGGTATGATCATAGTCGCCCTCGCCGATATTTTTTACTTCAAAAGTAAATGTGCATTTTGTTTTAGGTGCTACCATGCCAGCCGGACTTACTGAACTAGAAATAATTACCAGATCAGGTAATTTGGCAATTACTTCCTCCTCTGGTATTTCCGTATCAGGCTGTTGTACTTCAACATCGGGCTGTGATGCTTGTGGTGCTGCTTTTCCATTACCATTATCTTTATTCTGACCGCAAGAAAAAAGAATAACTGTTGTCGCAATAATGATTATTTGTTTCAGTTTCATGATGCTAATATTTTAAACCGCATCTACTATCGACCTAATCAAGCTATCCAGAATTGATAATTCGGTATCACTAATTCTGGAACTTCCGGTTTCAAAGAATACGGAATGAGTTATTTCCTCCTGCACATGATATGTATAAGGTATCATCTCCTCACCTGGGATCATATGTGCAGGTATACAATTTGCGCCGGGAGGAGTGCTGCTGAATTCCCATTTACCAACATTACTGCTCGCATCTGCACCTACAGAGCCTAAATTAAATCCTCCAACAGAAATTGAGTTCGCCCCGTACATGGGAAAGGATAGGTATGCAAAACTGTAACCGATGAGGAATCCAGCGCCTGCGGTTGTCAATCTGGCCAATGTTCCATCAAAATGATCAAATGTAATTTTTTGATCAGTCCGAAAATTGGTCCAGTCACTCCACCCGGGATCTGCCCCTGGTGCCTGAAGTCCCACGCCTATACCGCCTCCTACAAAGCCTCCAGATGCCTTTTGTCCTGTCAGTCGGTTTTTGATTTCGCCGACAGCGAAGGCTGCACCGACACCCAGATGACCTGCACCACCGGTCATATTCAATCGAACTGCCCATTTATCGGTCGCGTTTTCCTCACATTCTTCAGGAATTTCAATTAATACACTGCTTCCGGCTTCACCTTCCATTTGGTGCGTGACATTCAGAGTAATATCCACTCTTCTCATCGCCGGTTCATTGGCATTTTTATCCCCGCCGGCCTCTTCGATTGTTACACTGTCTCCGACACCCATTGCCGGGAGCACAATTGAATTGAAGTTAGCTTCATTGCTGCACATTAAAGCAAATTCTGCGTTGACGCCAATTTTACTCAATTCCCTTTGGAAAATGTCCTGGACAAAAATCTCAACCTCATTGGCTCTTTCTGTTGACAGTTGTCTATTTAACTCAAGACGATTTTTGCTTCCGGGATTACTCCATTTCGGACTGGCATGTCCAATGATGGTTCCTTCGATAAATACTGTGCTCATGATTTCATCATTTTAGTATGATTATTTAATTGTTCCTGCCAGGTTATCGATAGTATCTGATTTGATACTCGATATGTCATGCAAGGTATTAATCATATGAATCCATCGAATCACCACAAAACAGTAATTCGAACAGCCCGAAAAATACCTAGATAATGCGATGTATGATAGATATAAAACAGTGATCTTGATTGACGAAATTATTAAGGAGATGATACCTATTTTATCTATTGATGGCGGTGGAACACGGGGTGTAATACCTGCAACAATTCTGGATGAACTCTTCAAAGAAACCGGCATTCATCCTAAGGACTTATTTAAACTTCTGTCAGGAACTTCTACAGGAGGAATTTTAGCCTGCGGGTATAGCTATGGAATACCAACGGATGAAATGTTAGACCTTTATATCCAGCATGCAAATGATATATTCCATGACAGCGGATTCGATGATATCAGGGATGGATTCGGAAAAAATATTGGAGCTGATTATTCGCATGGAAGGTTCAAAAAGTTATTAAAATCAATTTTTGGAACAACGACTCTGGGTGATATCAGAAAAGGACTCAGTGATGATCAGGACCTGATGGTTTGCTCATTTGATTTGAATCCTATGGATAATGGAAAACCAATCAATTTCAGGCCTAAAGTATTTCATTCATCTTTTTTAAGAGATTCGAAATATACATTGGTTGACATCTGTCTGATGACATCAGCCGGGCCTACATACTTTCCAATATATAACAATCATATAGACGGGGGCGTATCTCTCAATAATCCTTCGATGGCTGCACTGGCATTTGCCATAAATGGTCAATCCTCAGAAACGGGAGAATATAGACATCCTGATGGAGCTAAAAAGGGCATGGGCCATGAATTAATTGATTTAGCCCTGCTTTCATTAGGTTGTGGAACATCTAACAAGAATTATATACCAGTCAGCGAAATTAAGAGAAAAAGAAAGGGTGATTGGGGAAATTTACAATGGATACAGTATTTGCCCGATCTTCTCACAGAAACCAATGTTCAGGCAGCTGAATATTATATTAGTCAGCTTTTGAAATCATCACAGTACATAAGAATACAGGCGAAATTTGATGATCCGCAGGCACCGCTGAAAATTCGTGATAAAGTACTTGGACTGGACGTGAAGGACAAGGAATTGTTAAATTCTCTCGTAGTAATGGCTAAAGATATTTACGCCAATAACAGGTTGGAAATTCATAATCTGTTAAATATTCAACGTTAAGCATCCCTTCGGGAAAGGCAATCCCGCGGTAGTGGAACAGTGGATCACTGCGTTCGGTGGACCGTTACACTCAGTGGAGCAGTGAGTTGGGAGTAAAAAGATTTCAGTTGAATTCAAAGCCAGGCAGGGCCATCATCGTGCCTTAGTGAATCTAGGATAAACTGCCCGATGCAGTTATACAGATTTTCATCCATATTTTTGGTTTTTTTAAGTGCCCATAAAGAATAAAAATTCAATAATATGAGCTCTTTTTATGTTTTTATCCAAATATTATGATTCGATTATGAAAACAGTCTATTTCGCATACGGTGCATGCGACCATACATTCTATCAGTATCGAATTTACTCCGGTGAGCGCTCTCTATTTCAATGGCTTCCTGAAATTTTTGCCGATAAATAGTGCTCCTAATTCTTACTGGAGGTTCTGGATTGAAAGCTCTCATTATCGGTGTTAGGTGTAGATATTGCTCATAACAATTGCTATATGCGTCAGTAAAATAGAGCTTAAATTCAAATGATTCATTATAAAATTCCTCAAGGTCTTTATATTGGAAGATCTCAATACTAAACGTTCCATTTGTGGGTACATTTATCGATGAGCAATATATTTGAAATGCTTTTCGAGGAGGTAAATTTGAAGGAATGACATCTTTTGAATATGTAAATAATATTTTATTTGTATCAATTTGTTTTTCGGCTAATTCAACAATGATAATAAGATCAAACGCCCATTTACCCTTATTTTCGTAGAAATACTCGGACGATCCGAAAGGAGATTGATTAGGTTCTGGCTTCAACTTATCTTCAACGAATACAAAGAAAGGCAATGCCTCACTTACATTTCGTCTATTCAAACTTTTAAATGCGAGATAATTCACGATCAGCGTTATTGCTAAAACTAGAACAGTGCCTAAGTCTATAATTGAATCCATAATTATGTTCATCTTGTGACTCCTTCGCAAGCAACGAATTATCGCATTAATCTACTTTAATCGCCATAAATCTTCAATTATGGTATTTGAATTGAGGGGTTAAAGTTTTGGTCCCAAAGGTTATTTTTTACTTGAGATAAATCTCTTTTTCTACTCTTCTTTAGAGTAAAGCTCATTCGTTTTTTCTAATCCTTTATAAAGTCCAAATAGATCAGCAACCTCCACAGTTAAAAAATAACTATATGTCAGAATAAACAATCTCCATACAAGTGATTTAAATGAAAAATCCTCCTTAATCATGAGATATCCTTCATAAATACCTTTGTAGAAGAAAAGATAAAAACATAAAATTCCCAAAGGTAATATCAAAAAAACCGAGTGAACAAATGCTCTTAAAGAAGAGTCAACATATATGCCTTGTAGCGCTTCTTTAAGTGATTTATGAAATACGGCCAGACCAATAATAATTAATACTGTAACACATAAAAGCCAACCATATGTATTAACATAACCGTAATTATATATTGCGTATAGAATATATATAAAAATCATAAATACATATCCCCTTACTTTACCTATTAGATATTGAATTTCGGGATATTTCATCTGTTCTTTCATTATCAGTATGTTACTTTGTTCAAGTTTTTAAGACTTAAGTCTGTGGAAATATTTATCCGACCCACCTAATAACCGATAAAATCATCTCAATAATTCTAAGATGGGTAGATATAATGTTCTTTGCTTCTACAAGAGCGAAGGCGGCTTTGTAAGGCAAAGAATCTCACTCCTCCTTACTAAACCATGTATCCCTGAATATCTTCCATTCCCCATCCACTTTTTTCCACACCAGCAGGTAATCACCGCTCGATTTCCATGACCCATCGGCGGGTGCAAAATATCCGTTTCCCTGTTCAACCAGCATTTCCTCGTTACCCCATAAACCGGTCGTAGTAAAACCTGATACCGTTGTGCCGCCCTCGATCATCGACGCGAAAACCTTTGTAATGTTCTCTCTTCCGACCGTGTTTGGTTTTCCGTCATGCAAAATTTCAGCATCAGCCGTGTACAAATTTCCGAGCCTTACAGCATCACCTTCACTCAAGGCATCTTCATAATCCCTGAGACGCTTTTCAATTTCCTTTTCGGCGCGGGTCATATCAAAAGGAGCATTCGTCTGACCAGAAACAACAATTGATGTAAAAGATAGCATCCCACACAGCAGGTAAAACATGATTCGTTTCATAAACCAATAGATTCAGATGTATAAGATACAGTATTTTCTCCCAACACTTTCAAGAAAAGGAATGAGAAGATCCCTAACCCTTAATAAACGTTTCGAGAAAATTTTGCACGGCCTCCGATTTACCTATAGGTGCGGCAAAGCAATTAAGAAAATTGATAGCCAGGGCAAGATAGGTTGCAGGGTGCCGTAACTTTCCGAAATACTTCGCTGTAACCAGGATCAGGATAATGATAATTACCTGGGCAATGTATAGCGGCGTTAGTATGTCGATATCCGGCCAGTTGTCAACATACATCATGATCCAGATATTCTGCACCCCGCGCCCCAGAGCGGGCATCATGATGATGAAAACTGTGGAAACGAGCCACCAGGCATGATCTTCCAGGCTTTTTCTGTGAATGATGCTTTGAATTACAGCATATCCGAATGCAGTCATCATCACCAGCTCAATGGCTGCAATTCCATAGAAAAAGTAAGGCTTGAACGGTCCGAACCGTTCTACCATCTCAGCCGCACGATGTGCACTCTCAAGATCGCGGTACATCATGCTGAGCGCTGTAAAGCATACAGCTCCTGCCATGAACATTCCAATGATACCATAAGTCCGGTGTTTTTCAAGCTGACCGTGTGTAGCATAGTAAGGCTGAAAGATCAGGAATATGTACCAGACCGTGCCTGTCCAATAATGAATATGAACCGACCACGCATTCGAGGTGAAATCACCCCAGTAATCCATAAAGATTCCAAGCTGCATGAGGATCATTGGTATAATCATCCATAGATGCAGTTTCTTATATTTTTCCACTATATGATTGTGATTATTTGATAAGGAATAATATTAAAATTTTTTGAACCAAACAAGTTAACTCATTGATTTACAAATTACTCAGACATCAATTATTGAATGGATTCAATCCTGAAATACTATTTTTCCGTTTACCCGTCTTTTTCTCCTGTTACATAAATATTGTCATGGCAATGTTCATTGATGCACATTCTTCCTATATTGAAAGTTCATTTAAAGTAAATGACTGCTGTAAAATCCTGCTTTTTCTCTTTCCTGGTCCTCCTGTCATCGTCTTCAATCGGTCAAAATCTTCTTCCTGTCAACCAGACATATCAGGACAGCGATATTGAGCTGTTTAACCGTTACAGTCAATCGGTGAATGGAGGGGCAGCAATATATAATGGCCCGGAATATAAGGGCGCAGACCCCACCATTGCAGGTCATCCCTACTTTCTGAACAAGAATTTTCAGTTTGGCAGCGTGCAGTATATGGGCTACACCTACGACAGCCTGATCATCGGCTATAACATTGTCCAGGATCAATTGATACTCGTTTATCCAAGGGACGATGCTTTCTTTGCCATTGTTCCACGTAAAGACAGAATTAATTACTTCTCACTTCTCGGACATCATTTTGTTCAGATCAAAGACCTTCCGGCAGGATTACCGGATGAAGGATTTTACGATGTGCTTTATGACGGTACCACTAAGATTTTAGCAAGAAGATCAAAAATTCAGGCTGCCTATCAGGAGGGGAACTACCTTTTTGAATATAAATTGAATGATCAGTACTTTCTTTGGAAAGACGGACGATTCCATACCATCAGAACAAGGGCAGCGCTGTACCAGCTTTTTAAGGAAGATAAACGGGAAATCAAAAAGTTCATCAGGGATGAGAATATTGATTTCAAGACTTACCCGGATGGGTACTTTCAAAAATTAGGCCCCTACCTGGATCAACTGCAATTGAAATGAAAGCAGTTGTTGCCATATTACTCTGCCTTTTATCACTGCCGCTTTTTGAAGCTTCGGCACAGACGTTCACAGTGAATCGTGATAATGCCACACTGGATGATATTATCAGCGACCTGGAAGCCTCATCCGGGTATACATTCTATTTCAAGTCATCTGAACTGGATACTGTAAAATTTGATCTTTCCGTTACCGGATCGATAGATCAGGTTCTTACCAGCTTGTTTTCAGGAACCGGTTACGAGTATGCGATTCTTCCGGGAAATATGATCATCATATCTCCCCAAAATGCGCTCAGGCTAACGTTACCGGCCGGGTTTTTTGATGTAAACAGCAATGCCCCGCTCGAACTGGATCCGGTTGCTCTTACATTTAACGATTCAGAATCGGATGAAGATCTGGCAGAGCAGAATGAACTTGAAAATCAGCTGATACCCATTGGCGATCGTACCGCCCTTCGCGAAGGCGTCAAGGTTAACATCAATGGATATGTCCGGAAGACCGATTCCGGTGAAGGCGTGGTTGGCGCGATGGTATATGTTGAAAACCCAAACGTTGCCGCCGCCACGGATATCTATGGATATTATACGCTTACCTTACCTCAGGGCCGTCATACCGTCCGGGTACGCAGTCTTGGAATGAAAGAGACGAAGCGGGAAGTCATTGTTTATGCTGAAGGAAGCCTGGATATTGAAATGAAGGATGATGTCATTGCACTGAAGGAGGTTGTTGTTCAGGCAGAAAAAACTGCGAATGTAACCGGCCTTCAAATGGGCATGGAGCGCCTTGATATTACCAAAGTAAAGCAGGTTCCAACGGTCCTTGGAGAAGCAGATATTATCAAGGTGGCACTCACATTGCCAGGGGTGCAGACCGTTGGCGAGGGTTCCTCGGGATTTAATGTCCGTGGTGGAGCTACCGACCAGAACCTGATCTTAATCAATGATGCGGTCATCTACAACCCGTCACACTTCTTCGGGTTCTTCTCGGTCTTCAATCCGGATGTGATCAAGAATGCCACCCTTCTGAAAAGCGGTATCCCGGCAGAATATGGAGGACGTATATCTTCTGTACTTGATATTAATTCCAAGGATGGAAACAAGCGTAAATTCGGTGTGCAGGGAGGTATCAGCCCTGTAACGGCAAGGGTTGCAGTTGAAGGTCCAATCATTAAGGATAAGATGTCTTTTGTGATCGGAGGCAGGAGTACGTATTCCGACTGGCTTTTAAAACAGGTCCCTGATAATGATGTGAAAAATAGTAATGCGGCATTCTATGATATCAGTGCCAAGATCTCCACTGAATTCAGTGATAAGGATGCTTTGTATCTTTCCGGGTATTTCTCGAAAGACAAGTTCCAGCTCTATTCAGATTCATTGATTCAGTATCAGAACCTGAACGGTTCGGTGAAATGGAAACATGTATTCAGTCCGAAGTTATTTGCCGTCGTAACCGGTTCCTACAGTGACTACCAGTATGAACTTGATTATGAGGGTGATTCTCTTCAAAGCTTCAATCTTAATTACCGGCTGACCTCCGTAAACGGGAAGCTTGATTTCAGCTATTTCCCCAGTGAGAAGCATAAGGTGGATTTTGGGGCCAGCGTGCTTCGGTATGATATTCTTCCCGGTGAACAGGTGCCGCTTAACCCGGAGTCTGATATTGTTCCTATCCGCCTGGAAGATGAAGCAGCTCTCGAAAGTGCTGTGTATGTGGGTGATAATTTTGATCTGTCCGACAGGCTTTCATTGTACCTCGGTTTGCGATATTCCTTCTATCAGTATCTGGGACCCCGGACCGTTTTTTCTTATCGGGATGGATTCCCGAAATCTTCTTCAACGCTTACCGATACAACTCAATATGGCAAGAACGATGTGATATCCCGATATCACGGACCTGAATATCGATTATCAGCCCGTTATACCCTCAACCGGTTTTCATCACTTAAGCTGAGCTTTAACCGTTCCCGTCAGTATATACAGACCTTATCCAATACAACGGCGATCACACCAACGGATACATGGAAGCTGAGTGACCCTCATGTGAAACCGCAGGTAGGGGACCAGGTCGCACTTGGATATTACAGGAACTTCAGGAATAACAGTATTGAGGGAAGCATAGAGGTCTATTATAAAACCATTCAGGATGTCCTTGAGTACAAAGGAGGAGCTAAACTGATTTTGAATCCGGTGATTGAGCAGGATTTGCTAACTGCCATGAATAAATCGTACGGGGTTGAGTTTTTGTTGAAGAAAAAGGTTGGAAAGCTCGATGGATGGATCAGCTATACCTACTCCCGGTCACTCAACAGGGTTGATGGTGAATCCAGTGAGGAGCGTATCAACAATGGCGAATACTTTCCGTCGAATTTCGACAAACCTCATAGTTTGAATGTTATCGGAAATTTCAAATTTTCCAGGCGTGTAAATGTCTCGGGAAGCTTTGTTTACTCTACGGGCAGACCGATTACCTATCCGGTTGCCAAGTATTTCTTTAACGGATCTGAACGTGTATACTACTCCGGAAGGAATGAATTCAGGATACCTGACTATCTCCGTCTGGATATCTCACTTCAGCTGGAGGGAAATCATAAGGTGGATAAACCCGCCCACAGTTCCTGGTCATTTGCTGTATATAACCTGTTGGGCAGGAAAAATGCCTATTCCGTTTTCTTTGTCGCTGAACAGGGTGAAGTGAATGGATACAAGCTCTCGGTCTTTGGATCTGCTATACCAACTATAACATATAATTTTAACTTCAGGTGAGAAAACTGAACTTACATATACTTCTGCTCGCCATACTCACATTTACCGGATGTGTGGATCCGTTTGACCCGCCGGTGGAGAATTATGAAGAACTCCTTGTGGTGGAGGCCTTTATCAGTGATGATCCCGGGCCGCAGGTGGTGTACCTCTCGCTCACTTCGCCAATAGACACGGTTCGTTTCTTGCCTGTAACAGGTGCAGAAGTACTGATTAAGGATCAGGATGGCAATCAATATTCTTTTAATGCGGCGGAAAGCGGGGCCTATTATTCAGATCCGGGAGTATTCATACCACTTCCCGGAAACATATATGTTCTCGAGGTGCGGCTATCAGACGGACGACGAATTGTTTCAGAGCCGGTTGAGATGAAACTAACACCTCCGCTTACAGAAGTTTTCTACGAACAGCAGGCATTTGTGGGTGCAGAAAGCGGGACGATCGAAGAGGGCTTCGTGGTGATGGCAAATACTGACGGACTTGCAAACGAGGATATTTATCTTCGATATGACTGGGAAGAAACCTATATGACCGTTCCTCCGTACCCGGCATTTTTCGTTTATAATGAACAAACTGAAATCATTGAACCGCGTGAGGATAATATAAGTCAGTGCTGGATTGATCAGCGTTCATCAGCCATTAACATCGTAACGACAGAAGGGCGGGCCATTACAGATATACGGGAACATCCCATTCGATATCTCTCCTTCCGGGGTGTTGAACTGAATGAACGCTATAGTATTCGTGTAAAGCAGTACGCCATGGATGCGGAAGCATACAGGTTCTGGAAAAGTCTGAAGGAAACCAACGAGTCCACCGGATCGCTGTTTGATACCCAGCCATTTCCGTTGACGGGTAACCTCATGAATGCGGATGACCAGAATGAACCCGTCCTTGGCTATTTTGATGTAGCCTCTGTATCGTCGGAACGGATTTTTATTGATAAAACCGATTTACCCGGAAGTACGTCAGCGCCAAGTCTTTACCGGGGTTGTACCAGCAGCTCGGTAGATACACTCGTGAGTGCCTCGGCAGTTCCTGCCTTTGTGAATTCAGGCTTTTATATTTCCTATTACATTTTTCCGACAGGCTATGTCATGGTGAAACCCGAATGTGTGGATTGTACGTTGTTTGGTTCGAATGTTAAACCTGATTTTTGGGAATAATGATGGGAATCAAAACTGCACTCATTGTTATCCTCGTGCTTTTTGCCTGTTTGGGAACTCAAGCCCAGCAAATCGACATTGAACAAAGGGCACGGGCATACTTCAATCAGAACCCGGAAGAAAAGCTCTTTTTACACCTCTCAAGACCGCTGGCACTGGCAGGCGAGGAAGTATATTTCAGAATATTTCACGTTGCCTCCCATGACCATTCTCCGCATTTAATGAGCAAGGTTGCCTACGTTGAAATGCTCGATGAACAGGGCAGGGCGATACAACAGGTGCGGGTTTCAATGGATTCGGCCGGGGGCAGTGGATATCTGCAGCTCCCTGCAACAATTAATTCCGGGTATTATACGGTTCGGTCTTATACGCAGTGGATGCGCAATAGTTCACCCGGGCAGTTTTTCCAGGCACCTCTTCAGGTGATTAATACATTTAAAAGACTTGGGTTGCAGGCCATTCGCGACAGTGCTGAGCTGGAGATAAGTTTTTATCCGGAGGGTGGATCTTTTATTGAAGGCCATCCTGTACGCGCTGGGGTGAAAGTGCGAAATAAATTTGGGAATCCTGTGGCCATCGAAGGCCATCTCATCAACGGGGATAATGAAGAAATTGCATTAATAAAAACCGATGATTTCGGTATTTCAAGTATAGAAATTACTCCTCACCGTGATGCCCGATATATGTTTGCTACAGTTCAGGATACGATTCCGGTAGTGATCGGTACGATTGAGCTGAACGGATATGCCATGAAGGTGATCGAGTCTGCGGGTGAATACAGAGTGGAGGTGACGATTGCTGGTCGTGCTGAGAGCGGCACGGGATACCTGGCGATACTTTCGCGGGGTATGTTTGTTGAGATTGCGCAGGCGCGACTGTTGGATGACGTCTACATCTTCGAGGTACCCAAAGAAATACTCAGGCCAGGTGTGAATCAGCTTACATTTTTCAATAGCATGGCAATGCCGCAGTGCGAACGGCTGTTGTTCAGATCTCCGGAATCATCCCTGGATGTAGAGGTTACCACTTCCCGCGATACATATGATGCGGGGGAAACCGCAGTTTTGCAGATTGATACAAACGGTGAACCAGCAGATATTTCAGTGTCAGTTTTTGCGTGGGATGAAAATATGCCTCTTTTCGATCACAATATCGATACGTATTTGTGGCTTACTTCAGAATTGCCTGGTTTGATGAATTTGCCGGCTGATTACCTCAGGGTCAATGATCCTGCAGATCGTAAAACCATTGATAATATTTTACTCACACACGGCTGGCGGAGGTATGACTGGGAAAGGATAATTGCGGGGGCAGAACCCGAATTCCTGCCGGAATTCAGAAGTCCGCTTATTGCCGGAACGACCTCAAAGGGTATTGAAGGTGAACGTATCTTTGCCAGCCTGCCTGCTTCTGATGAAAAACTATTTATTGGCGATACGGGTCCGTCGGGACAGTTTTTAATGGAGGTGCCAAATATTAGCGGGGAACAGGAAATGATTTTAACGGGGTCTGAAAACAGCAGAATCTCGATACGCTCCTATTTTGATGACCGTCGCTCCACAGGCATCCTGCCGCCTTTTGATCTCGATGAGCAATTTCGGGATTTTATTGAATCTCAAAACACCCACATGCAGGTACGCAATTATTTTATGGCAGAGCGTCAGGAAGAATCAGCAGCCTCAAAGCCTTTTTATGGTACACCGGATGCCTCCTTTGAGCTGGATAAGTTTACACGCTTTCCGGTTATGGAAGAAGTGCTCAGGGAATATGTCTACGGAGTTTACGTGCGGAAGCGTGGTGATAAATTCGTGCTTCGGGTGTATGATGAAAGCGGGGATAACAAGGTGTTGGATGATCCGCTGATCCTGCTCGATGGTGTACCAATATTTGATGCCGATATCATCATGGATATCGACCCATTGGGTATTGAAAAGATCGACGTAGTGAGGCGCAAATATGGCTATGGATCTGAAATTGCCAATGGCATCATTGCATTCTACAGTTATAAATCAGATCTGGCTGGGTATACGTTACCGCCGAGCGCACTTCGAAGTAATTATTTCGGACTTCAGGATGCGAAGCAATTTTACATCCCCGTAAAAGGTGAGGGCCGCAATGTTCCGGATCTTCGAAATCAGGTATATTGGGAACCACGCATGCTTCTGGAAGGAACAACATCAGGCAGCCTCAATGTGACCCTCCCCGAAAATGCCGGTACGTTTCTGATCGTCATTCAGGGCATGGCATCTGGCGGTGCATTTGGCAGCAGTTCAGCGACTTTCAGCATAAAAAATAAATAACCCAATAATAAAAAGGGTGTATTTCACGCTGTAAGAATCACTATTTCAATCATTCTTTTTCCTGATTTATGGCATCGTTTTCCATACACACAATGGATAGTTTTAGTATATTATAGTACGACCCAAAATCGTGCAGATCATATGCCTGATTTTCACTCACATATCAGACAATTTACCACCCTAAAACTTTATAGCTATGAAAGTATTTGATAATAAACACATCAAAAACATTGTGCTGTTGGGAAGTCAGAAGTCCGGTAAAACAACACTGGCAGAAACCATGTTGTTTGAAGCCGGACTTATCAACAGGCGGGGAAGTGTTGAAAACCATAACACAGTGTCCGATTACCATGCTCTTGAGCATGAACGCGAAGGCTCCGTTTATACCACGCTGCTGCATACGGAATGGAGAAATTATAAGATCAATATTTTGGATACACCCGGACTTGATGATTTCGTGGGAGAGGTGATATCCTCGGTACGTGTGGCTGACACGTGCGTTTACCTCATCAACGCGCAATACGGAGTTGAAGTGGGAACCGAACTAATCTGGAATCACGTAGATGAACTGCAGAAGCCTACAATATTTGTTATCAACCAACTGGATCACCCGAAAAGCAATTATGACTTCGCGCTGGAATCATTGAAAGAGCACTACGGGTCTGCAGTAACACCCATGCAATTCCCGGTAAATGAAGGACCGGGCTTCAATGGTATTATCGACCTGTTGAAAATGCGTTACTATAAGTTTGGGGAATCGGGAGGAAAGCCGGAAAAACTGGAAATTCCTGAGCTGTTCCGCGAGAAAGCTGAAAAAATGCATAATGAGCTGGTAGAGAAAGCCGCAGAAAATGATGAAGGTCTGATGGAGCTCTATTTTGAAAAAGGAACGCTCTCTGAAGATGAAATGCGGAAAGGATTGCGCCTTGGAATGCTGAATCATGATGTATTCCCTGTTTTCTGTATTTCTGCCAAGAATGATATGGGATCCGGCAGGTTGATGGGATTTATCGACAATGTGGCTCCTTCGGCCATTGATGCCATGCCGGAACATGATGCCTCCGGAAATGTAATACCACTGAAGGAAGATGCTCCTACTGAATTGTTCGTTTTTAAGACTCGAATCGAACAAAACCTTGGTCAGCTTACTTTTTTTAAGGTTGTGAGCGGAACGTTGAAAGAAGGTATGGAGCTGGTTAATCAGCAAAACGGACAAACCGAACGAATTAATCAGCTTTTCATTATTGACGGACATAACCGTAATCAGGTTGATACATTGGGTACCGGTGATATCGGTGCGACGCTAAAGCTGAAAAATACGGCCACCAATGATACATTGGGAAGCGAGGATTTAAAATCGCCTGTTGCCCCTATGGAGTTTCCAGCACCCAGGCTCACTGTAGCGATTACCGCGGCCAACAGGTCTGATGAGGAAAAAATGACCGAAGTGCTGCACAGGTTGGTAGCCGAAGATCCTACAATTGACGTGCATTACTCCAATGAGCTCCGCCAAATGCTGGTAGGCTGCCAGGGTGAATTACACCTGAGTGTCATCAAGTGGATTCTTGAGAATATGTATGACCTTAACATTGATTTCGAGACACCCCGTGTTTCATATCGTGAGTCGATAACAATTCCTGCCGAAAGCGTATACCGGCATAAGAAACAGTCGGGCGGAGCGGGCCAGTTTGCTGAGGTCCATATGAAGATCATGCCCTATACAGAAGGCATGGATGATCCTCAGGGATTCAATATCCGTGATAAGCAGGTCATTGACCTGGAATGGGGAGGTAAGCTCGTGTATTACAATTGTATCGTAGGTGGTGCAATAGATAACAGGTTCCATCCGTCAATATTGAAAGGAATCATGGAAGTGCTGGCAAACGGACCGGTTACAGGATCGTACGTTCGTGATGTCTGCGTGATGGTTCATGATGGAAAAATGCACCCTGTCGATTCGAACGACATCGCATTTAAGATTGCCGGTACATATGCATTCAAAGAAGCTTTCATGAATGCCAAACCGGTGGTAATGGAGCCGATCAATGAACTTGAGGTTTATGTGCCCGAGGAATTGATGGGTGATGTGATGACAGATCTTCAGACCCGAAGATCGATAATAACCGGTGTTGATATGAAAGGAAACTACCAGGTGATCAAGGCGAAAACACCTGTAGCGGAATTGGATAAATATACCACCGCGTTACGGTCCATAACTCAGGGCCGATCCAGCTTCAAAACTAAATTTGCGGAATATGCTCCGGTATCTTCCGAGAATATAGCAGCGATGGCTGTTCATTGACAACATAACGTCTGAATCTGAATCCCGGCACGGAATTATAATACTGCGCCGGGATTTTTCATTTTACAGGAACATATATATCTGGCTGATTAAGGGCTTCAATCAATAAAGCCGCCCCTGATAAGGGCGGCTTCGTCATCAATCATCTTGCTTAATCCTGATGTCTTGGTATAATATTCGCATAATAAAATCACAAAAGGCGTAACCATTGTTACTGAAGAACATAAATTCAAATGATATCTGTATAATTGAGAAAATGAAAGCGTTTATAATGACTATACTGGTGCTATTGCCAGCCTTGTGTGTTGCGCAAAGTGCCGATCAAAAGTTCGATGAGGGATATGAATTATATCTCCAGGAAGAATATGAGGTGGCCATCGTTCGTTATACAGAAGCCATTGCACTGAATGCTGCGAACCCCGAATATTATTATCACCGGGGAGTGTGCCGCTCATTACTGCAACGGGATTCAGAGGCAATAAAAGACTTTGACAAAGCTGTAGCGTTGAGAAGCAACTATGCTGAAGCCTATTTCGAGCGGGCTTATTCCTATTATATTTTGGGAGAATCTGAAAAAGCGATAACCGACTACAATAAAACACTGGAAATAAATCCTGATTACTCCGAAGCCTACTTGAATCGTGGAACCGTACGTTTTGATACCAACGATCTGAAAGGAGCCTGTGCTGACTGGCAAAAAGCAAGTGAATACAATATCCAGATTGCAGAAACCCTGTTAAAAGAATATTGCCGTTGATTTATTCATATTTCAGGGTCTCCGATGGGTTGATATTTGCAGCCCGGATGGCGTGGTAGCTTACCGTTAACAGCGCGATACTTAAACCTGCCAGCATGCTGATGGCAAATATTTGCCAGGAGATCTCTACCGCAAATTCAAATTCACTCAGCCACTGGTTCATTAAGTAGTAGGAAAGGGGAGTGGCAATGATAAACGAAATCAGGGCAAGCCAGATAAACTGGCGGTTTAACAGCACAAAAATATTATGTATTTCGGCGCCCATTACCTTCCTGATGCCGATTTCCTTGGTTCGGTTTACCGCATTGATACCGGCAAGCCCGAATAATCCAAGACAGGATATTAGAATTGCGAATCCGGTGGCCAGGCCCATGATATTCATCCACCGCTTGTAACTTGCATACTGGTTAGCTACATCTTCATCCAGGAATGTATAATCAAACGGCTTGTCGGGTGCGATGTCCTTCCATTTTTCTTTCAGAATGCCCATCGCGTTGTCAATGGCTCCCGGCCTTATCCGCACAAGAATATAATTCAGGTAGCCGACATCATCATTATTGATCGACAAAAACATCGGGTAAATACCGGATTCAAGGGAGAGGAAATGATAATCTTTCACGACACCAATAATGGCATGGCCATCAAGTGAGTCTTCTCTCCAGTTTAGTCGCTCTGCCAACGGATCTTCCCAACCCAGATCGCGTACGAGTGATTCGTTAACGATTAAGGCGTTGCTGTCAGAAGCAATTGCCGGATCAAAATTTCTTCCTTCCAGAATTTCTATATTCAACAGGGGAATATAGTTCGGATCCACACCAAAAACGTATGCAGTCTTATCTTCCCCCTTATACTTATAACCATTTCTCGACCAGCCCTGGCTGAAGGCTGTGGTCGTGCCGGAAACACTCTCAATGTCTGGTTCATTATTAAGGGCGTTTCTGAAATTGGCAATGATCCGGTTGCCTTCAGGATTATAACCGACCTGTGTAGGAATGACAACTACCTGAGAGCTTTCATAACCAAGATCCTTGGTGGTGATAAATTTCATCTGGCGATACATGATCAGGCTGCTGATAATAAGCACCGCAGACAGCGTGAACTGAAGTATGACCAGGGGTTTTGTAAACCCGGCATTAAGCCGACCTGTAAAATTACCTTTCAATACCTGTGTGGGACGGATCGCTGACAGAAACAGGGCGGGATATCCTCCGGAGAGGAACCCTACCAGTAAGGTGATAACCAGACTTACCAGCGTGAGTCTGATTAAATCGGGACCACCAAGAACGATTTCCTTTGTGGTGAATTCATTGAAATAGGGTAAAAATACTGTGATGAGACCGAGTCCGACAATCATTGAAATCAGTGCCAGCAGCATTGATTCAAAACTAAACTGTGCCAGGAGCTGATTGCGTTGTGCCCCGATGGCTTTGCGTATTCCTACCTCGATTCTGCGTGAAGCAGAGGTAGTGAGCGCCAGCGAAATATAATTGATACAGGCGATCAATAAAATGAATAGAGCAATACCTCCCAGAATGTAGGAATACTGCGGATCGCTGGAACGTGTCCATTCCACCTTTGTATCCATATGAATATCGGTGAACCGGGTATACTTAAATTTAAATAACTCAAGGTCTTCCGGCAGGGATGAATCTTCCCGCCATCGTTCAAGGTTTTCACCCATATATTTTTCTACAATAATGTCGAGGTTAGCCTCGAACTGCTCCATATCGGCATTTTTGTACAGCATCACGAAGGAAGGCGTATTGAAATTATTCCACCTGTCCTTGCTTTGTTCAAAAAATGGACGGTTCTCCTGCGGGATAAGTAAGGAATAGGTAATGCTGGAATTGGCCGGTGCTTCTTCTATCACACCCGTGACCACGTAGGGCTGATTATCTCCAAAAATGGATAATTCGATCGTCTTACCCAGCGGACTTTCCCCATCGAAGTATTTCTCGACAATGGACGGTGTAATGACTACCTCATTTTTATCATTGAATAATTTTTCACGGTTGCCTTCAAGAAGCTCAAAGGAAAATATCTGGAAGAAATCCTTATCTGTAAATGTGATCTCTTCATTGAAAATCTTATCGCCATAAGTGAAAATACCCTCACCATGTGGTGAGAAGCGGGTTGCGAATTCTACCTGCGGTACTTCTGCCTTTAAAGTAGGGATCACAGGGATTTGTACGTAGGCAGAATACCGGTATAGCTCGCCGGTTTCTTTAGCACCCCAATCATCATAACCGTATTCCTCGATCCGGAAAATGCGGTCCCCGTTGGTCTGAAACTTATCGAAACTCTTTTCATTCTGGATGTAGAGATAGATCAGGCCGCAAAAGGCGATACCGATACTAAGTCCGACCGCATTGATCAGGGAATATAACCTTCTTCGATATAAATTCCGGAATGCTACTTTGAGATAGTTTGACCACATCATGTTATTGAATAATTTAATTCTGTTCCTGTTTCTAAATAAAATTCCTGGCCGGAAAAACCTGATCACATTCCAGCGATACCGTCTGTTTGCTCTGCGCTGACCCACCTGGTCTATGTCCATCTCGAATTGTTCATAGAGATCTCCCAGAATGGCTTCACATAGTTCCGGCGGACAAAACCATTCAAGGAATCGCGTGAATCGATGAGGAGGTTCCGGATGCATGCTGCTAAATGCTAAACTTTAATTGCGGAAGCATGTTCCAAAGCTGCATCCGACTTTCTTTCATGTCCCGAAGCACAGCCAGGCCCGCATTTGAAATTTGAAAATATCTTTTTCTCCGTCCGCCCCGCTCTGCTGTGGCGCCTCCCATATGAGATTTAACAAACCCTTTATCCTCCAGCCTGTAAAGGGTCACATGCACTGCGCTGAGATTGACCTCGCGATCCAGCCGGCTGCTGATCTCGTGGACGATGGCATTCCCGTATGCTTGATCTCCAAGGATTCCCACCATTGTTAAAACAAGCTCTTCAAATTCTCCAAGAAACGCTTTACCCATTTGTATATGATTTGTAAAACAAATATACTTTGCAATACGGAATCATCGCGGATTGAGTTATGATTTTTTTTTAAAATCTTCTTTTGTCTATCCCATGACAGGCACCTTCTCTCAATAATGTGTATCATTGGGATTGTATGCATGATTTTAATCACGTCGAAAGTTTATACTGGGTATTTACCCAACTCTGCAATGACAAGTGCGATCACTGCTATAATCTTTCCGGACCCCACGGGGCCCGGATGACCATTGAGGAGTGCGACGCTATTTTAGATAATTTGCCGGATCGGATTGATCGGTTAATCCTGTCGGGCGGAGAGCCGCTTGCGGAGCGCAAGCTTTTGTATCATATTCTGGATCGTGCCAGGGCGAGATATGGCAATTTAACGCAGTTGATGCTTCAGACCAACGGTGACTTGCTTACCGGCGAAATACTGGATACACTCATTGAAAAAGGAGTAACCCGGTTTGATGTGGCGAGTATAGACCGTTATCATAAGGCGGCCGGTGCCCATCTGGAGAAACTTAAGCAATTGTTTGATTCGCGAGGCGTGAATGGAGATGAAAAGGAACCATTGGTTAGAAAGGAGTCATATCTGCACAGCTATCCGTTGAGCTGGGGTTATTGGGGCTCCACCGAAGATATGTGGCTGGGGGGTAACTGGGCACGCGGCAGGGCTTTGAGGAAAAACATATGGAAAAGAGATCCTGAACATAACTTTTGCGCGATTCATTCCGGAGGTATAGGATTCCTGAACGGCAGCGAGGGAATCCCACAGGAAATTTCTATTCAGTTGTGGAAAATTAATCCCTGTTGTCCGGGTACCAAAGATCCAATAGGAGATGCCCGTAAGGAAAAGATCGCTGATATTCTGGAAAGGATATCTGAGAATCCGGTTTTCAAAAAAATCGACCTGGGTGACCCCTTTTCGATGGGTGAATCAATCGGAATCCCGGAGTCCTATGCCAGAAAACGATGTGGTGAGCTGGGAAATGTTTGTCTTTGGTGCGATGAATTTTTCACCAAACACTATGATATCAAATCTCTGTCGGCACGTGATACACAGAATTTAAATCAAGCCTGAAACTTGTTGGATCAATAAGAAATTTGACAACAAGAATTCCACATTTCCATATTTCCAGAAATATTTTGCTGAAAAATAACAGGTAGCTATAGTAGGCATAGATCCATATTTATATAATTTACGTTACAAGAACTGAACACTTGTTCTGATCATTATGAAAGAGATGTTGACTTTTCTATTGTCACTCACTCTGTGCCTTACTTCGTTCGCACAGGACCTGCAGTCTCTTTTTCAGCAGGGGCGTGCGCAATATGACAGCGCTCAATATGATAAGGCCTTAATTTCGTTCAGGGAATTCGAAAAGATCCGGGATAACTATCCGCCTGTTAATGCATACCTGGCTGCAGTTTATGGCCGGTTGAACAGGAAGGAAGATGCACTTCGATATTTGAATAAAACGGCCATCATTAATGCAGATACAGCCTTATTGTCACGTCCTGATTTTGATGTGATACGTGACTCTGAGGAATTCAAAAAGATCACAGACTTTTATCTTCATTTGTTAAAGCCTGTACATCTGTCTGAACTGGCCTTCACTATCGATGATGCTGAAATTCATCCGGAAACGCTGGCATATGATCAGGAGAGCTCAAGGTTTTTTATTGGCAGTATCCGTTTACGGCAAATTTTAATTTATGAACGCGGTCGGTCCTACATGTTTAAAAAAGAGGCAGAGGACAGTTTGCTGGCGGTAACCGGACTCGATGTCGATAAAGAAGGAAATGTATTGTGGGTATCTTCGGCCGTCATGCCTCAAATGAAAAATAAGGACGGGCAAGCTACAGGAAGCCGTGTTCATATATATGATCTGGAAACCGGCAGCCTGATCCGTTCACATCGCTTGCAGGATGAGGGCGTTCTGCTCGGCGACCTCATCGTAGGATCTGATGGACGCGCGTATTGTACCAGCAGCAACCGCACCGAAATTTATATGGCTAACCTGGATTCAATTTGGCTTAGTCATTCCTTTCCTGAAATGCGCAACATACAAGGTATAACATTTGACAAGTCGGGAAACCTGTACTTCAGCGACTATATCAGGGGTATTTTTAAGATTGTTGATGGGAAAGCAGTGCGCGTGGAACATGGAAAAAATATTTCCACCAAGGGTATCGATGGGTTGTACTACCGCAAGGGAAATTTCATTGGCATTCAGAATGGTGTTTTTCCGATGCGGGTCGCCCAGTACGTTTACGATTCAGAAAAAAACCGGATTACAGATGTGATCTACCTTGATAAGAATCTCGACGAGATGCGTGAGCCCGTGCAGGGTACCTGGGTAGGGGACTGGTTCTATTTTATTGCCAATAGTCCGTGGCCTTACTATACCGAAGACAATGAACTCAATCCGGAGACGACCCCGTCACCGATGATCTGGCGGGTTAACCTCCATTAACTTATCGCTTTGCAGTTTCATAGGCTTTTTTCAGCCACCCTATGGTTTCCTTATCCGGTGATTCAATCCCTTCCAGCCGGATGCGATGGGAACACATTGAATTAAAGCTTCCGGCTTTCTCAAGGGATGAGTCATCTTCTTTTAGTACAAGACCAACATCCAGCCGCGATTTTGCGGAAGGCTGTAAAATGCCAAATTGCACGTCTCTGCGAAGACTTACATAATTCTTCTTGACGGAAACATCCACATCGGGCCCAAATTTCTCAACTGCTGCTATTACTAGGTCATAGAGCTTGCGGAGATCTTCTTTTCCTTTAAACTGGGCCTCCAGCAGTTCATCATCGCCGGGTTTTGTTCCGGCACCGATTCCCGGGTTCTTTGCTTCGTGGACGACCAGGTTGGCAAAACCGTGGGAAAAACCATGTTCCTTTTTCAGGAAGTTAATGCGCTCCCCATGTTTTTCCAATCCACTGGCTTTAACAAGTTCAACCCATTCAGAGACCGGTTTGCCATATTTCTCTTCGATACTCTCGAACATTTTTTTAACCATTGGATCCATAGCTGTAAAATTTAAATGGTGAAACTCTCGCCCAGTTCGGGCAGGATGACCGACTTAAATCCGGTGGCTTCCAGCGCCGCCTTTAATGGAATTTGCCGGTCGCGCTCCCCGTGCACGAGGAGAATTCGTTTTAACCGGTCGCGATTCATGTGTTTAAGGAATTCCAGTAACTCATCCTGATCCGCATGTCCGCTGAAACTATCCATGATCTCGATACGTGCTTTGATCCGTCGTTCCTGTCCGAATAACTTGATGCTTTCCGGCTTTGTACGAATAACAGCGCCGAGTGTTCCCGGGGCACAGAATCCGACAATGAGCAGTGTAGCTGATTCCTCTTCAATATGGTTAAAAATATGATGGCGGATGCGCCCGCCAGACATCATGCCGGAGGCGCTGATGATGATGGCAGGACCGTTCAGGAAATTGATGGATTTGGATTTTTCAACGGAACGCACATAGTGAAGATGACCAAATCCGAAAGGATTGGGATCCTCCCGCATGTACTCCCGCAGTTCGCGATCATAGCATTCCGGATGGGCAATAAAGATGTCAGTTGCGTTCACGGCAAGAGGACTGTCGACAAATACAGGAACTTTTGGAAGCTTGCCTGCTGTTTCCAGCCGATCCAGCATATAAACAATCTCCTGGGTTCTTCCTACACTGAAAGCAGGGATCAGCAGTTTGCCTTTTCGGTCGACGCACGTTTCCCGTATGATACTTAGAAACCTTTTTTCGTCATCAGGCAGCTGGTCGTGCTTCTCACCCCCATAGGTGGATTCGCAAATCAGGAAGTCAACGTCCGGCATGGGTATTGGATCGCGAAGTATCGGACGATCCGGGCGTCCTACATCGCCTGTAAATCCCAGCAGGAATTCCGATTCATTCCGTTTAATTTTAAGTGTTACGGTGGCGCTTCCAAGAATGTGTCCTGCATCCCTGAACAGCACCGACACCTCATTGCTTATCTGATACCAGCGTTCATATGAAATTCCGACAAACTGTTCAATAGCATTTTCGGCATCTTCTACCGAGTAAAGTGGCTCGATGGGGCCTCCTGATCCTTTTTTAGCTTCATATTTGGCATCCTGCTCCTGAATATAGGCGCTGTCCATCAGCATGATGGCACAGAGATCACGTGTTGCATCCGTACAAATGATATCCCCTGAGAATCCATCCTTAACCAATTTGGGTATTCGGCCACTATGGTCGATATGAGCATGGGAAAGAACCAGGCAATCAATAGAATCAGGATCGAATATCCATTCTTCATTGAAGGAGACAAAATCTTCCTCCCTTCCCTGGTAGAGGCCACAGTCGAGCAAAACGCGATAACCGCTATCAAGTTCAAGGAGATGGCAGCTTCCGGTCACAGTTCCGGCTGCCCCGCAAATGGTAAGTTTCATGGGCTACAATTTGTAAATCAGTGCGTGTGATGTAAATTAAAGTAAATCAATGTATTACCAAAAATAACATGTCATGTCTGTTTTGAAAGTTCTTGAAATAATGAGCAATTCCGAAAAGAGTTGGGAAGATGCTACTGCAAATGGAATCAGGAAAGCGTCTAAAAGTGTGAAGAATATCAGGTCGGCTTATGTGCAGTCGCAAAGTGTTGTTGTTAAAAATGATGATATTTCTGAGTACCGCGTAAATTTGAAGATATCATTTGAAGTCGATTAATCATCCTGTGAGAAAATCAAATTTAAGGAGTTAACTACCTTTATTATATGACCGAAATTAAACTTGCTGAAATATCCACACTACCTCCCGGGGACCTGGATAAGGAACCAATTGAGGATGCAACGAAAAAAATAACGAAGGAAATCGAGGACCTGCAGGAGATTATGCAGGCCCAGCGTAAATACTCCTTGCTGGTGGTAATGCAGGGAATGGATGCGTCAGGTAAGGATAGTGCAGTAAAGAAGGTCTTTGATGAGATCGGTCCGGCCGGGATTAAGGTTCAGGCATTTAAAAAACCGACTGAAGAAGAAATGAGTCATGATTTTCTTTGGAGGGTTCATAAGCATGTTCCGGAAAAGGGCATGATACAGGTATTTAACCGATCACATTACGAAGATGTACTGATACAGCGTGTACATAAGTGGATTGATGAGAAAACGGTGATGAAACGGTTTTCGCATATCAATAATTTTGAACGATTGCTGCAGGACAGCAATACGGTCGTGATTAAGTTCTATCTGCATATTTCAAAGGATCAGCAGCTCATCGAGCTGAATGAGCGCATATCTGACCCGAAAAAATTTTATAAGCATAATGAGAATGATTTCAATGAGCGGCAACACTGGGATGAGTACATGAGCGCTTATGAGGATGTTTTTAAAAACTGCGGACCGGAAATCCCATGGCATATAATTCCGTCGGACCGAAACTGGTACAAGGAATATTGTATGGCCTCGGCGATTTTGGAGGCTTTACGCGCGTTACCGCTGGAATATCCGCCGAAGCAAGGGTAATTTGCCGTGAATAATTGAAACAGTGCCAGTTAAATCGATTGGAACTCAAAAACAGATGGGTTACTTTTGTGTTACATATGTAATAAAAGGCTACAAAGAGTATCAAATAATTACTTAAAATAATGATCGAAGAAAAATTAAAGTACAAAGTAAAGGACATCAACCTTGCTGCATGGGGGCGAAAGGAAATTGAACTGGCGGAAGCCGAAATGCCCGGCCTTATGTCATTACGTGAGGAATTTGGTGCTAAGAAACCCCTGAAGGGAGCTCGCATTGCAGGCTGTCTTCACATGACAATCCAGACCGCTGTTTTGATCGAAACACTTGTGGAACTGGGTGCCGATGTGACCTGGTCTTCATGTAATATTTTCTCTACCCAGGATCATGCTGCTGCTGCAATCGCTGCTGCGGGAATACCTGTTTATGCATGGAAGGGTATGAACGAGGAGGAATTTGACTGGTGTATAGAGCAAACGCTTATCTTCCCTGACGGACAACCCTTGAACATGATCCTTGATGACGGTGGAGATCTCACCAATATGGTGCTGGACCGTTATCCCCAGTATGTTAGCGGTATTCGTGGAATCTCGGAAGAAACTACTACCGGAGTACTCAGATTGCACGATCGTCAGAAGAAAGGCACACTTCCTTTACCTGCGATCAATATCAATGATTCCGTAACCAAATCGAAATTCGATAACAAGTATGGTTGTAAGGAATCTTGTGTGGATGCGATTCGTCGTGCCACTGATATCATGATGGCTGGAAAAGTAGCTGTAGTTGCCGGATATGGTGATGTTGGAAAAGGATCCGTTGCCTCGCTTCACGGAGCAGGAGCACGTGTTATTGTTACCGAAATCGATCCGATTTGTGCGCTGCAGGCTGCTATGGATGGCTATGAAGTGAAGAAAATGGAAGATGCCGTAAAAGAAGCCGATATTATTGTGACAGCTACCGGAAACAAGGATATTGTTACAGGCCGTCATTTTGAAAACATGAAAGACAAAGCCATTGTATGTAACATCGGTCACTTTGATAATGAAATTGATGTGGCTTGGCTGAAGAAGAATGCTGTTCGTGACGAGATCAAACCGCAGGTAGACAAGTTTACACTTACCAACGGCAATGATGTAATTCTGCTCGCAGAAGGCCGTCTTGTGAACCTCGGCTGTGCGACAGGTCACCCGTCATTCGTAATGTCGAACTCGTTTACAAACCAGACGCTTGCACAACTCGAGCTATGGAATAATCACGAAAATTACGAAAACAAAGTATATACACTTCCGAAACACCTTGATGAAAAAGTTGCTGCACTGCACCTCAAGAAAATTGGTGTTGAACTGGAAGAGCTTACCAAGGAACAGGCTGATTATATCGGAGTAGATGTAAAAGGTCCGTACAAGTCTGATGAGTATCGTTACTAATTAAGACGTTAAGCAATAATGAAAAAGGCCGATTCTGATAAAAAAGAATTGGCCTTTTTCTATCTAACCATATGCAGTCACCCACTTAACCTTCGCATAGGCCATGGCGGAACAATCCGCAGTTGTTATTTAAAAGAATAAATCCTTCCTGGCAACCCATGCTCAGACATCAAGCGCTTTACGACGCGCGCTTATGCATAACCTGCACGTTCATTTTGAAATCTCCTGTTGGAGTAAGGCACGCAATTCGAGCATGGAGGGAGTCATTTGTTCCAGTAATTCTCGTGTATTGGAAGCCCGATCTTTTGTAATATAGAGTAATTGATTAAAGGTCTCGCTGGTCTCCAGATCAATCTGTTTTAATGATCTGTTCGGTCGGAGAACTGTTGAGTCGGTAACGATTACCCTGGATGGAAAGCTAAGCTCTTCAATGAGTGGTTCCATTTTCTCACTGGAAGTACTCATGGTAAATTCAACAAGTCCTTTATACCTGGGGACAAAAAAATCGTAGTAAAATATTAGCTTGTTTCGGAGACTGTCATTCGAAATTTTATCGATGCCGGAAGCTTTCAATGCATCATAAGGACCCCGGTTGAGGGTAACCTGGAGTCCGAAAAGCAAGCGGTTAAAATGATAGTCAATAGAATCCTTTTCAGCATTTTTTGAAACGATAGCCCTGTCGAAAAAATCCACGGCCTGCAATTCGGTTTGATTACGGAAACCGATCAGGTGGTAGGTAAAAAAATAATAATCCTGTTCCAGGGCTTTTTCGATCTCTTTCAGCATTTTCAACTCAAAGGTTCGGTTATGCCTGTTTTCATTCCATGTATTGATCGATAGCGCAATGAGAATTCCGATTACCACCAGTATGATTTCACCGATCGCATATAACAGGTATCTCGTGAATTTATTTTCCGCAAGGAATTGCTGCCGGAATTTTCTAAAAAAACTGATCATAGTTGATAACCGGACGTTGGGCCCAAGTGCTCACTTTCTCGTGTCTCTATTTTTCTAAATTTCATTGCCGGTAAACACAGAACGACCCTATTTGATTGATTTCGTTTTTACAAAAAATGCTACGATAGCAGTGGTGATAACCCCCATGATGAACGCACCGATCACACTTTGCATCATATAATTACTTAAATTAAAATTGGCCTCGGCTTCTTCTACTGTTTCATAATAACCCGTTTCAACAGAGTAAGCAATAACATTGGGGAAGTATTCTGGAGTGATGATGGTCGAGGTAATCCACTGGGTAATCGGAGCAAGTACGGTTACTATGATGGTAATGATCAAACCGGACATGAATCCCTGCTTGTAAGTCATTTGTCCGTGATAGTCTGTCGCTTTTTTGTCTTTCAAAGCCAGTACATACACGATGATCGCCGGAATGGCAAACAGGTTGGTTAAGTATAAATGTTTATCGATGTGGGTGCTGTGAAGTCCGACGAGTTTCTCAAGGACCATCCAGAGCAGTGACATTGCAACAAAGATCAACGCCCATTTGATTTCAATTCTGATCTTTTTCATATTTTGTGGTAAGGTATTCAATGGTCTTATTCATAAGGCTGGTCAAAGCTTTCTGATTGACATCAGAAAGCTTTTTCACATAAATACAGGCCTTTCCCCGCCTGAATTTGCCAAGGTCCGACAGTAAGGGTTCATGGTCGTCCAGTCCAGTAAAAACATAAAGTGAAAATTCATTTTTCCTGGGGGAAAAACCAACCAGGGGTGCGTCGCCTTCATGTCCGCTGGCATATTTATAATGATATGATCCGAAGCCGATAATGGAAGGCCCCCACATTTTTGGTTCGAATCCTGAAACATCCCTCATCAACCCAAGAAGTTCGAAGCTGTCCTGCCGCTTCTGGTCGGAATCAACAAAGGAATTGATGAACTCTTCAACGCCGACATTCGTTTCTCTTGTTTTATTTTTTGCCATGATTTGCATGTAAACAGATGATCCATCCCGGATCATCAGGTATTCCGGGGCTTGATTAGGAATAATATACTATAAATATCGAATCAATATGATATTCATTCGATACTTCTTTAACCAAAAGTTGAAAAAGTGATCATCAACGCTGCTTATGATAAATTAGATTTATGCTGGCCCCCATCCACAGAAAGGCATGTTCCTGTAACCCAGCTCGCGCAGGGAGAAACGATAAAAGCTGCTACCTTGCCGATTTCATCCGGTGTACCTAATCTTCCCGATGGAATAGTGTTCAGTATCATGTCATAAAACGGACGGTCATGTTTTTTAGCCATTTCCCAAAGTCCGCCTTCAAATTCAACCGAACCCGGAGCAATTGTATTTACACGAATGTTTTTGGGCGCCAATTGGGCTGATATCGATTTGGAATAACTGATTAGGGCAGCCTTGGCTGCTGCATAGGCAGGGGGCGAACCGGCTTCCATTCCGGATACTGATGAAATGAACAAAATACTTCCTCCACCGGCATCCATCATCCACGGGATCACTTTCCGCGTTGCCTTCACACTAGCCAATACATCTATGTTAATGGATGCTTCCCAGTCGGAATATTCATCACCCAGGCTCAGGGCAGAAACGTTATTCACAAGAATATCAACACTTCCCAGATTTCCTTTTACCGCCTCCAGAAATGCTTCCAGTTTCTCAGAATCGCCAATATCGCAGGGTTCGGCATATACTTTTACCCCTTTTCCTATCAGCTCTTTTTCCGTAGCGCGGAGTGCCTCTTCTCCACGCGCGCAAATGGCGACGTGGGCACCTTCATCAGCGAGGGTCAATGCGATGCTTCTGCCAATACCCTTGCTTCCGCCAGTCACTATGGCATTTTTTCCGTTCAATCCTAAGTTCATTTTTTAGTTTTTTCAATGATGGCTAATAAATCCAGCCGGAAGTAATTAATCAATGATCTGGTTAATATCTGCATAAACCAACTCAATATTATCTGATAAATCCTTTTCAATGCTAAAACGAAGTCCCGCTAATTCTGCGCCTGAATAACCCTTGCCTTCAACGTTTTTTATGCCTTCAATTTTATTCCAGTCCTCAACACGAATCATTCCTTTGGCGCACAGCGTTTCCCCCTGAATATTTACTACAATGTACTCCCGGTCATTCTCCCTAACGTAGCTGTCAAACCAGTAGCTTAAGTTATTCTGACCAATATTTTGGATCTGATTGAACAATTCGGTTTTATATTCCGGGGAATTGAATTCGTTCATATCAAAAATGGCATTCGTGTTTTCGCATACCGGTCGGTTGCAGGAGTGTATTCCAATGATTATAAATAGATAAAGGAAAATTGAAGGCCGGATAAGTTTCATACTGGTTTGCTTCATGTAATCGAGAACAGCTGATTTTTACAAGTGGGCTCATCCCGAAATTGTTAATATCGATGAATATATCAATTATTGTTGGTTTTCCAATGAGTGGTTATACCTCCTGATTATTAAATAGTTGGGATCTTAATTGAACCGTGCAGGAAGATGTTGGAAGATCTTAGTGTAGATCGGATGCCTTATTCTATGATGCACGGGATACCTGCACCTACCTGAATCGCATTCGCATTATAATTTATCGGCCCATATTCAAATTGTGATAACATCAGCCTTGTGTCGGAACCAAGACTCGCATCCGGCTGGAGATTTAAGAAAAGATGGACGATGTGCCCATTTCCCCTAAGATGCTATTTAATCTCGCTTTCAATTAAATGAATAATCTCTATAATCCGGTTCCGATACCCTTCGGATTCCCAATTGATTCCTTCATTTAGTAAAACGGCATTGGACAGTATTCCCTCGATTTTTTTATTATTCAGAATTTCCGACACAGGAGGCATATTATCTGATTTGGGAATTCTGATTTGATTGATCCTGGATTTGTCGAGCAGGTAGTTCATATTTTCAGGGTCTTCATAAAAGCTGATATTTAAATTCCTTGAAATACCCAGGTCGATAAATAATGGAATGGCATAATTATTCAGGAGATTCACCCATTCATTTTCCTGCTCCCGCAGGTTGGCAATACTGGATGACCACGTGCTAAGGAAGTGCCGCAGAGAATCATTTCTGATGAGTTGAATTTTATCGGAATTCAATTCTTCATTTTGTATCGGGTCAAAAGTTGGTGCCAATAGCACGACACTGATTTTTCTGAACAGCGTATCGATGGATACTTCCTGTTTTAAATCTATATATCTCAGAACATCCGCCGATTGCTGCATAATGTTTTCACGCAGCTGAATTTTGCTTTCTAGCTGTGCCAGGTTCGTCCTGAACTCCGCGGCCAGCTGTTTTAATATTTTTTGTTCCTGAATTCTGTCCTTGCGTTGCTCATTCCAGTTATTGATGGATAATGCAATCAAAATACCAATCACAACAAGAATGATCTCACCTATTGCATATTTGAGATAACGACCTGCCTGCAGGCCCGGGCCGGCATCCTTAGCCTTTTTATTTTTTCCCATAAGATCGAAACGTATTCTTCTGAAGAATTTCATGATTATTTAAGCGATGGGATGACGAACACTGATTAATCCCTGTATATCTCAAATTCCACCCTGCGGTTCAGCCGCTTGTCCTCTTCTGTTTTTTCCTCCACGATAGGCTTTGAGCTGCCATAGCCCCTGGCCGATATGCGTGATTCATCAATCTTGCCGAAATAGATCAGGTACTCCTTGATCACATCAGCGCGCTCCTGGGATAATTGCAGGTTGGCATCTTCCCGCCCGTCTGAATCCGTATGGCCGGAAATACGTAATAAGAAATCGGGATTGTCGAGCAGAAAATCCGCAAGCTTGTCCAGATCCCCAAACATCGGTGTCGACAGCTCAGAACTTCCTTCTTCAAATTCAATAGAAGCGAATTCCATCCGGCTTGAGATGGGAACCGTGGTTCTGTGAAATTCCATATTTCCATTCAGATAAAAGAGTTCCTCGATCCGAAAAAACTCTTCCCCCTGCAGGATCAGCAGGTAGTTATTGTTATTGATCAGGTCAAATTCAAAGGAACCATCGGGCCGTAAAAATTTAGGTGCAACCTCGATCCCATTGTCCAGGTCTATAATGGATACGATCCCCTTGAACGGCTTTCCGTTTTCCTCATTGATGAGTGATCCCGTGATTTTAGTATTCGCCAGTGGCTGGGCGCCCATCGGCAAAGGAAAGGAATACAGATCCAGGTTGTTCATCCGGTCAGATACCGACCGGGCATAGTACAGATCATCTGACCGTGAATCGATTGTAAAATAAAACTCACTGCCATCACCATTCACCAGGGGACCTATATTGATCGGCTCGCGCCAGTTCACGCCCCCGTAATATGCCTTGTAAATGTCAAATTCACCGAAATTAAGATTCTGACCATTGGAGCTGAAATAAAGCACATCATCAACATGATGATAGAACGGACTTACATCGGAACCCCGTGAATTGATGATCGGCCCGATATTCCTGGCTCTTGACCACCCGTCTTCTGTGTGAACAGAATAATAAATATCCGACAAGCCGAACCCGCCAATTCTGTCGGAAGCAAAATAGAGCGTATCCTCGCCGTGGGAGAGGGAAGGGTGAGAGTCCCATGCCACGCTGTTAATATTAACACCCAGGTTTTCGGCATTACTCCAGGTACTGTCCTCCTTTAGCCGGCTCACGAAAATATCACAATCGCCATAGCTGTCCGGTGAATTACAACGTGCGAAATACAGGGTTTTTCCATCTTTCGACAAACATGCAGACCCCTCATTGTACCGTGTATTGACACCTTCCATCGAAACGGCGTTCTCCCAATACTCACCATCTTTATAGCTGATGTACAGATCCTCATCTTCCACCGGGTCCACCCCTCTGAAATTTGCATTGCGCTTGGAAGTAAAGATCAGCTTGGTATCACCATTGCCAAGCGCCGGGGCATAGTCGGATTGTTCGGAATTTATTTCCTGGCCCATGTTAATCAGTACACTGCGCGGAGGCTGGAGCGTGTCAACTTCCTGCCGGAAGTCCACCAGTTCGTAATAATATTTTAAGGGAACGTAATAGTCCTTGTCATTTACTGTAAGCGAATCGTAGTAGAGCTGAATACTGGCGATATCGATATCTTCACGGTGGTGCCGCAGCACAAGCTTGTAGAGCAGGATTGCTTCATCCCGGTTTCCGAATTTTTCCGTAAGTGTTGCCAGTCGCCAGATCAGTTCAGTTTCCCGGTAAAAATTCATGATGCCGAATTTACTCACATAGTCACGCAACAGGGGGTATGCTGCCTCCCATTTTTCACCTGATATCAGGTTTTGTATTTCGCGCAGGTCCTTCTTGTTTTCGTAATAGGCGATGTTATTTACATTCGGAAAAAGGAAAAGATCGGAGTCACTATAGGTTGACAAAGTGTCATTGAGGGTAAGCTGACCAACGGCTTTCGTTTTCTTCTTTTGACCCAATAGGTCGGAAACCGGCGTTAAACACGACCAGAGTACAATACCGTAAAAAATCAATCGGAATTTCAAGAAGCCTCCGTTTTATAAACTGTGATTAAAGATGTTACAAAAAACAATTTTTATCAAGAAACGTGCCTGAAAGAAGTTTGGCACAGCGCTTGACCTATTAGGGGTTACGAATAAAATCCCCTGAATACAGGGGTATGAATGTCATTTTGACATATTTTTATATACTTAATAGTCGGAGGAAACTTTATGTTCAAGGACCTGATAATGTCGGATCTGGGTGAGGCGGAAGCGGAAGACTTGATCCAACTAATAAATCCTGATGAAGAAATAAATGAGCAGCAGGAGGATTATCCTGATGAACTGGGAATTTTGCCCATTCGCAATACGGTGCTGTTCCCGGGAGTTGTTATACCCATAACAGTAGGACGGCAGAAATCGATAAAACTTGTAAAGAAGGCGTATAAGGGTGACCGCATCATCGGAGTGGTGGCACAACGCAATGATCAGACAGAAGATCCTTCAACAGAGGATTTGTACGAGGTTGGAACAATTGCGAAGATTGTTAAGATGCTTGTGTTGCCCGATGGGAATACAACCATTATCATTCAGGGCAAGCGACGCTTTAAGATCGATAACTTCACGTCGGAGGATCCATTTTTTATGGCAAAGATCTCCTTGCTGCAGGGAGGATTTCCCTCTACAGGTAAGAAAGAAACCAAAGCGATCATACAGTCATTGAAGGACTCTGCGTCCAAGATTCTTAAACTGAATCCTGAAATTCCCCAGGAAGCTCAAATGGCCCTGGACAATATTCACAACCCGGTTTTTCTTACCCACTTTCTTTCATCCAATCTGAATGCCGAGGTGGTAGAAAAGCAGCGGCTGCTGGAAATGGAAGATGGCCTGGAGCGGGCAACATTACTGCTGGAATTTATGCTCCGGGAGATCCAGCTGCTTGAGCTGAAAAATGATATTCAGAAGAAGGTGCACACCGATATCGATCAGCAGCAGCGTGATTACTACCTGCGCCAGCAGATTAAGGTGCTGCAGGATGAGTTGGGATATGACGGTCCGGACCAGGAAATTGAAGCCCTGCGGGCAAAGGGAAAAGACAAGGCATGGCCAAAGGAGGTAGGGGAGCATTTCAACAAGGAACTGGACAAGATATTGCGGATGAATCCGGCGGCAGCCGAATATCCTGTGGCGATGAACTATGCGGAGTTTCTGCTGGAATTGCCGTGGAATGAATACACGGCCGATGACTTTGATCTCAAAAAAGCCCGGAAAATTCTTGATAAAGATCACTTTGGAATGGACAAGGTGAAGGAACGGGTGATAGAATACCTGGCGGTATTGAAGCTGAAGAAAGAGCTGAAGGGGCCTATATTGTGCCTGTACGGACCTCCCGGTGTGGGTAAGACTTCGCTTGGTAAATCAATCGCCAAATCATTGAACCGTAAATATATCCGGATGTCCCTGGGAGGAGTGCATGATGAAGCTGAAATCCGTGGTCATCGAAAGACTTATGTGGGCGCCATGCCGGGCAAGGTGATCCAGAACCTGAAAAAAGCAGGTTCATCTAATCCGGTATTTATCCTGGATGAAATTGATAAGGTGAATTCTGATTTTCGTGGTGATCCTGCTTCCGCATTGCTTGAAGTCCTGGACCCCGAACAAAATAACGCGTTCGTGGATAATTACCTTGAACTTGAATACGACCTTTCCAAGGTGCTTTTCATCGCTACGGCCAATTCCCTTGATACCATTCATCCGGCACTTCGTGACCGGATGGAGATCATCGAGATCAATGGATATACCCAGGAAGAGAAAATACAAATTGCCAACCGTCACCTGATACCCAAGCAGATCAGGGATCATGGCCTTACCAAAAGCCAGGTTTCATTCCAAAAACCGGCGATTCGGACAATCATTGAAAGCTATACCCGGGAATCCGGCGTGCGAAACCTGGAGCGGCAGATCGGTTCAGTTGTTCGAAATGTCGCCAAAAATGTGGCGATGGAGGATCTTACTGAAAAGCAGGTTATAGACGTTGCCAAGGTGAAAGAGGTTCTCGGAGCTGAAATGTTTGACAAGGAATCATATCAGGGAAATGATGTAGCCGGTGTCGTAACGGGTTTGGCCTGGACACAGACCGGCGGAGAGATTCTCTTCGTGGAAGCCAGTCTAAACCGGGGCAAGGGTAAACTTACGCTATCCGGACAGCTGGGCGATGTGATGAAGGAATCGGCCATGGCCGCGATTTCCTATCTCAAGGCCAACTCTGAGCAACTTCACATTGATTACCGGGTTTTTGATCAGTATGATCTGCATGTACATGTTCCGGCGGGAGCTGTTCCAAAAGACGGTCCGTCGGCGGGCATCACCATGCTTACATCACTGGCCTCGATCTATACACAGCGAAAGGTGAAGTCCCGGCTGGCAATGACCGGTGAGATTACCCTCAGCGGGAAAGTACTGCCGGTAGGGGGCATTAAGGAAAAAATCCTTGCCGCCAAGCGTGCGGGAATCCATGACATCATAATGTCTGAACGAAACCGCCGCGATATCGGGGAGATCAATGCAAAATATGTAAGCGGACTCAATATACATTATGTACAGCATGCGGACGAGGTACTTGAGTTGGCACTGCTCAAGCAGAAGGTGAAAAATCCACTTGAATTCAGGCTTGAAGAGCCCGCCAATAAGGCGTAGATTTACCCGGCATGAAACCTGCTATGGGTAATAGGAAAATATATTTGGTTCTTCTCCTGATCCAGCTGATTCCGGCGCTTGGAATGGCTCAGCCGGGAGATGGCTCATTCAGTTTTATGGATGTTCCTTCATTTGCGAGATTGACCGGTCTGGGTGGCTACCTGGTTTCCCAGCCCAATGCAGATGTGAATCTTGTGCTGACAAATCCTGCGCAAAGCGGTGACAGCCTCGATTACAGCGTTTCCGTAAGCTATATGGATTATTTTGCCGATGTGCGGAAAATGCAGTTCGCGTATCAGCACCGTTTCAACAGGGCGGGAAGTTGGTTTGCTGCTGTGGACCATATCGGATATGGTTCCCTGGAAGGTTATGATGAAACCGGCCAGGCGATCGGTGAATTCAAATCGGGGGAAACACTTGTATTGGTTGGGACTTCGCATCAGGTAGGGATCTTTCGCCTGGGAGCATCCTTAAAGTTCATCTCATCCAATATTGCCGGATTTGGGGCAAATGCCGTAGCCCTGGATCTGGGGGGTACCTTTAAGCACCCGGAGAAGGACCTGTCGGTCGGGCTTGCGGTGCGTAACCTTGGGGCGGTTATTTCCGATTATGATGATGGAGCTGCTTCCGATCTGCCTTTTGATGTGCAGGCCGGGGTTTCCTTCAAGCCTGAGTTTATGCCGTTGAGATTTCATCTTACGCTGTTTAACCTTACCGACTGGGATACGGCAGAAGGGCTGGAAGATCCGGGTACGGCGGACCTTTTTTTCAGACACCTGAACGTTGGAACAGAACTATTGTTACATAAAAGGGTGCATGTGAGATTCGGATATAATCATCTGAATCGAAAGGAACTACGTCTGGATAATGCAGCAGGCGGAGCTGGCATATCCTATGGAATCGTTTTTTTCGTAAAGGCGTTTTCATTTGCATATAGCCGTGGCGGATACCATGTTGCAGGTGGGGCCCATAATGTAACACTAACAATAGATACGAAATCGCTATTTAGAAAAGGAATTAAGTTATGAAGGACGGACAGAATTATTTCACGCCTCGTGAGATCGTGGCGGAACTTGACAAATATATTATTGGTCAGAATGATGCCAAAAGAAACGTAGCGATCGCATTGAGAAATCGATGGAGACGCATGAATGTTCGTGAGGATATTAAGGGGGAAATTGTACCCAACAATATTCTGATGATTGGGGCGACGGGTGTTGGAAAAACTGAGATTGCGCGCCGTCTTGCCAAGATTGCTCATGCACCGTTCACGAAAGTTGAAGCATCAAAATTTACTGAGGTGGGATACGTGGGAAGGGATGTGGAAAGCATGGTCCGCGATCTTGTGGAGCAATCCGTGAATCTGGTAAAAACTGAAAAGCAGGAAGAGGTGAGGGTAAAGGCCGAAGCGATTGTGGAGGATATTATTCTCGATGCCTTAATTCCGCCGGTAAAGAATACCAGGCCAACTACCACTACGGGAAGCACTGAATTGATGACGGATTCGGATGCGGAACTCAACGAAAAAACCCGGGAACGTTTTCGTCAGAAAATCCAGAACCGGGAATTGGAAGACCGGAAGATTGAGATCAATGTAAAAAAACCTGCGAATTCGGGTGTTGGAATGATCGGAGGAGGAATGATGGATGAGGCTTCCATGATCAATTTGCAGGAGATGATCAGTGGTATGATGCCCAAGAAGGACAAAAAGCGTAAGGTTACAATTGCGGAGGCCCGTAAGATTCTTCTGGAAGAGGAATCTGCAAAGCTCATCGATATGGATGAAGTGAAGGATGAAGCTATTCAGAAGGCAGAGAATACCGGAATTATTTTCATTGACGAGATCGATAAGATTGCCGGTGGATCAGGTAAGTCGGGCGGCGGACCGGATGTGAGCCGTGAAGGTGTTCAGCGTGATTTGCTGCCGATCGTGGAAGGAAGTACGGTAAGTACAAAGTATGGCCTTATCAAGACTGATCATATTCTTTTTATTGCTGCTGGCGCATTCCACGTGGCAAAGCCTTCGGATCTGATTCCTGAATTACAGGGACGTTTTCCGATTCGGGTGGAACTTGAGAATTTAACGAAAGACGACTTTTATCATATTCTGAAAGATCCGAAAAATGCGCTCACCAAGCAGTATGAAGCACTGCTCGATGCGGAGGATGTGAAGCTTGAGTTCCAGGATGAGGCGATGCTGGCTATTGCAGATACTGCATTTCGAATTAACTCCGAAGTGGAGAACATAGGAGCAAGACGGCTTCACACGGTCATGAGCCGCTTACTCAATGAGATCCTGTTTGATGTGCCGGATAAAATTGGTCCGAACGCCCAGATCGTAATCACTGCGGAAATGGTTCATGAGAAACTGGAAAGTCTGGTTAAGAACCGCGATCTCAGCGAATTTATTCTATAAATATCAGCGGTTCTTTGGGAAATCGAAGAACCGCATGATTCCCTTTCCGAAGGCGATATTTTTCCAGCTGCTAATATCAAGATCGCTCATGATCATCCCTGCGGTTGGGATATTATAGATGGACGTATTGTTCAGGTAGTTTGCAAAGGATGTAAGGCCGGGGTTATGCCCGAAGATTGCCACATTCAACCAAAGATCATCTGTTTTTTTGAGTATTTCCAGAATCTCGCCTGAAGATGCATGATACAGGCGTTCATCTTTTTTAATGGCTTTTTTAGGGTATCCAACGGCTTCAGCTACTGCGATACAGGTATCGATTGCACGTTTTGCGGGGCTTGAGATCATGAGATCAGGGAAGTAGCCCGATTTCTTTAGCCTGGCGCCCATTTCCGGAGCATCATTTCCGCCCCGTTTGTTCAGGGGTCTGTCAAAATCATCCAGGTTCGGGTAATCCCAGCTGGATTTTGCGTGGCGGAAAATGAGTAGCGATCTCAATTATGCGAGTTTTTTGTAGCGAATCCGTTTCGGAACCAAATCACCCAGTCTCGCTTTGCGGTCTTCCTCATATTCGGTGAAGTTCCCGTCAAACCATTTAACCTGTGAATCACCTTCGAATGCAAGAATATGTGTACATACCCGGTCAAGGAACCAGCGATCGTGTGAAATGATCACCGCACATCCTCCAAAATTTTCCAGTGCTTCTTCGAGTGCCCTCAGTGTATTTACATCGAGGTCGTTGGTCGGTTCATCGAGCAGAAGGAGATTTGCACCTTGTCGCAAGGCAATCGCCAGGTGGACACGGTTCCGCATTCCTCCCGAAAGTTCCTTGAGTTTTTTCTGCTGGTCGGTTCCGTTGAAGTTGAATTTACTCACGTACGCTCTGCTGTTCATTTGTTTATCCCCCAGGTTGATCAGCTCGTTGCCTCCGGTAATCGCCTCCCAGACTGTGCTTTCCGGCTTCAAATCATCATGCTCCTGGTCCACATATGCAATTTTTACGGTAGGTCCGACTTCAAACGTACCCTTGTCAGGCTGCTCCTGCCCGGTGATCATCTTGAACAAGGTAGTTTTTCCTGCACCATTGGGACCGATGATTCCAACGATACCGGCTTTTGGCAGGTGAAACTCGAGATTTTCATAGAGGAGCTTATCTCCGAATGCCTTGGCAACGTCGTGAGCTTCGATTACTTTGTCACCTAAGCGAGGGCCAGGTGGAATAAAAAGTTCAAGCTTCTCTTCTCTCTCCTTCGATTCCTGGCTAAGAAGCTGGTCGTAGGCATTCAGACGTGCTTTAGCTTTTGCATGCCGGCCTTTGGGTGACATTCGTGCCCATTCCAGCTCCCGCTGCAGTGTTTTCTGTCGTTTGCTTTCTGTTTTTTCCTCTTGAGCAAGGCGTTTTTGTTTTTGTTCAAGCCAGCTTGAATAATTTCCTTTCCAGGGGATCCCTTCCCCGCGGTCCAGTTCCAGAATCCATCCTGCAACATTGTCGAGAAAATAACGATCATGAGTAACGGCAATTACGGTACCCGGATATTGTTGAAGATGATGTTCTAACCAGTGAACCGACTCTGCATCGAGGTGGTTGGTTGGTTCATCCAGCAATAGTACGTCTGGCTGCTGGAGAAGCAGGCGGCATAGGGCAACACGCCTTTTCTCTCCACCCGACAAATATTCAATTTTCGCGTCTGCGGGGGGTGTACGCAGCGCATCCATGGCTTTTTCAAGACGTGTCTCCAGCTCCCAGGCATTTACCTGGTCAAGCTTTTCCTGAACTTTTGCCTGTTTTTCAATCAGATCGTTCATAGCGTCCGGATTTTCCAGGATTTCCGGCTCAGCGAATTTCAGGTTGATCTCTTCGAACTCCCGAAGCAGATCCACTGTTTCCTTTACACCTTCTTCCACAACTTCCTTTACTGTTTTAGCGGGATCCAATTCGGGCTCCTGCTCCAGAAGGCCAACGGTATATGTGCCATCAAAAACAACTTCCCCCCGAATATCCTTGTCTATCCCTGCGATAATTCTGAGTAAGGATGATTTACCGGAACCATTGAGACCCAGGACGCCAATTTTCGCGCCGTAAAAAAAGGAAAGATATATGTTCTTCAATACCGTTTTATTAGGTGGATATACTTTCGATACCCCGGCCATTGAGAAGATGATTTTTTCGTTCGCCATACGTTAGATGATATTCAGTTTTATCAAAGTTATTGCTTGATAATCAAAGTTATGGGAGAAGTTGTTAAAAAAACCTGACAAAAAGGTTACTTATAATAAACTTTTATAATCAAACAGGTGTTACCGCGGTAAATTATTGGAAACATCCTATTTAAACTGGGGGGAAGTAAAATATCTCTGTTAATATTTGTTTTCTTGTTAATAATTATATTTTTGCAGCAAAATTTAAAAGGCATTAAACAGGAGGGTTTATTATGTATTGGACACTAGAATTAGCATCATATCTTGAGGATGCGCCCTGGCCGGCAACAAAGGATGAATTGATCGACTATTCAATTCGTACAGGAGCGCCACTGGAAGTGGTTGAAAATCTTCAGGAACTTGAAGATGACGGACAGCCTTATGAAAATATTGAGGAAATTTGGCCGGATTATCCTACCAAGGAAGATTTCTTCTTCAATGAAGATGAATATTAGCCTTCCTAAAAAAAAATTATGAGATGGGAGCTGGTCACTACTGATCAGCTTTTTTTCTTTCAGCTAATAACGCTTCAGCAACAACCAGGTCTTCCGGTGTTGTTATCTTTATATTCTCGTAGCTTCCCTCAAACAGGGAAATTTTATGTCCCAGTTTCTCAGCCACACTGGCATCATCAGTCAGACTTGGATCTTCTTTCTGGCGGTACGCATCTTTAATGAGTGATACATCAAAAGTTTGTGGTGTTTGAATCAGCCGATATTTCGATCGGTCAACGGCTTTGGTCGTATCCTGATCCGTAATCCGGATGCTTTCTTTTAGTCTTACAGCGGCAACAGCGCTTTTATGAACTGCTGCCAGTCGAAATGAAGCACCGATGATATCTGTGGCAACAAGCGGACGAACTCCGTCATGAATTGCCACCAGACCGTGGGTTTCCTGAATACACGCCAGGCCATTTTGTACCGACTGGAAGCGGGTTTCGCCTCCTGAAGCAAGAGTCATCGGAGGATGGTAATCCAGTTGGTCGCAGATTTTATTCCAGGTATTGATCTCAGATTCAGGTAATACCACAATGATCTCGATATTGGAAGAGTATTCAAGAAAGGCATTGATGGTATGCGCAAGCACAGGCATCCCGTTCAGCATCATAAACTGTTTGGGCGTTTCTGATTGCATTCTTGTGCCGCGTCCGCCGGCAACTATGATGGCGTATTCTCTTCTGGACATAATAAAAGGGGCCAATTGAGCCCCTTTAATTTAAATGATCAGCATAGCGTCCCCATACGTGAGGAAGCGATATTTTTCTTTTTTCGCAATTTCATATGCTTTCATGACCAGGTCGTAACCTCCAAAGGCACATGCCATCATCAATAATGTTGATTCAGGAGCATGAAAGTTCGTGATCATTGCGGAACAGATCTTGAATTCGTAGGGCGGAAAAATGAACTTATCAGTCCAACCTTGTTTTTCCTTCAATCGGCCACTTGCAGAAACAGCTGATTCCAGTGCTCTCATGGATGTTGTGCCGACAGCGCAAACCTTCTTTTTCTGATCAATGGCTCTGTTTACTATCTCGACTGTTTCAGGCCCAACCTGGAAATTCTCAGAATCCATTTTGTGCTTGGTGAGGTCTTCAACATCCACGGGACGGAAGGTGCCCAGACCGATATGCAGTGTGATATCGGTTTTCTCCACACCTTTTATTTCAAGTCTCTTCAGCAACTGTTCGGTAAAGTGCAAACCTGCTGTTGGAGCAGCAACGGCACCTTTGTGCTTTGCGTATATGGTCTGAAAGCGTTCTCTGTCGGATTCTTCCGCCGGACGATCGATGTATTTTGGAAGAGGGGTCTCTCCAAGAGTGTCGATAGTCTTATAGAATTCTTCATCGGTTCCGTCAAAAAGAAACCGGATTGTGCGACCACGTGAAGTGGTGTTATCGATAACTTCTGCAACCAGATCGCCTTCCCCGAAATACAGCTTATTTCCAACCCGGATCTTTCGCGCCGGATCTACCAGCACATCCCATAGGTGCATTTCTTCATTCAGCTCCCTGAGCAGGAATACTTCGATCTTCGCACCGGTTTTCTCTTTTCTGCCATACAGCCGTGCTGGAAAAACCCTGGTATTATTGGCGACCAGGACATCTCCTTCTTCGAAATAATTAACAACGTCTTTAAAAACCTTGTGTTCAATCTCGCCAGTGGCACGGTTAATAACCATCAACCTGGATTCATCCCGATTTTCTGCCGGATACATGGCCATTAGCCCAGTCGGTAGATCAAACTTGAATTCTGATAACTTCATACGTATAATTGTGGTAATTCAGACAAGGATAATTTCTAAATAGAACTTGCAAAGTTATAGAATCCTTCTGACAATAATAGTGTTCAGGAGAATTTGTTAAACCGGCAGAAGCTAATGGTAGTTTTAACTCAGATCATTGAAAGTTTTCGGTTCGCATGGAACGCCCTGCGGATGAATATCCTGCGGACAGTACTTTCGCTACTGGGTGTGACCATCGGCATATTTGCCATTATTTCGGTGCTAACTATTGTTGATTCCCTTGAGAAGAATATACGGCAAAGTCTTGATTTCCTCGGAAATGACATCATTTATGTGAATAAATGGGAATTTCTTCCTGATGCAGAGGGTGTATACAAATGGTGGGAGTTTATGCGCCGACCCAATGTATCCTATTTTGAATACAAGATGCTGGAAGAGAACCTTCAGCACAGCGCTGCCATTAGTATTTTTGCAGATCGTGGCGGACATACCCTAAAGAAAGGGAGTAATTCCATGGAAAGCGTGAATCTCACAGGGGCCAGTTATTCCTACAAGGATACCAAAGAGCTTGATATAGAAAAAGGACGCTATTTCACTCCCACGGAAGCGGCGGCAGGCAGAAATGTTGCAATCATCGGGTCGGAAATTGCGAAAACGCTGTTCCCCGGCAATCCATCTCCGATTGGGGAAACGATGAAAGTGAAGAACATCAAATTTGTCGTAATCGGTGTGTTGAAATTCGAAGGTGAAAGCTTTCTGGGCACGCCCAGTGCCGATGAGGTATGCATAATTCCATATGGTTCTTTCCGGAAAATGTATCAGACGGGAACTGGTTCCTCCAATGAGCTGGGATCAAATATCGCTGTAAAGGGATTTTCCTCCGATATCGGCCTGATAGAACTTGAAAATGAAGTGGTTGGCACTATGAGAAATTTAAGAGGACTGAAGCCAAAGGAAAAGGATAACTTCGCCTTGAACCGGCCGGAAGCACTGGGAAAAGTGCTGGACGGCTTATTCAATGTACTCAATATGGCAGGATGGGTAATTGGTGGCTTTTCAATCCTCATCGGCGGTTTTGGAATCGCCAATATTATGTTTGTTTCAGTTAAGGAGCGGACGAGTGTAATCGGTTTGCAAAAGTCACTCGGTGCCAAAAACTACTTCATCCTCTTCCAATTTCTCTTTGAATCTATTTTCCTGAGCCTTATTGGCGGGGGTGCAGGCTTATTCCTCGTATATCTCATCACCCTTATTCCCATGGGAAGCCTTGAAGTTACGATGTCCCTTTCCAATATATTGCTGGGGCTTGGCGTCTCCACGGCGATTGGAACATTGTCTGGAATCATTCCCTCCGCACAAGCTGCCAACCTGGATCCGGTAATCGCTATTCGGAGCTAAATAAAAAAATGGCTGATGTAGGAACACCAGCCATTCTATATTCTATCAGTTAAATTCTTTAGTTATCCTCTGCCGCCGGAATGGGCTTTTCAAGATCTTCGCCTTTGATCGTTGCCTTAATCTTTGCCTCAATTTCCTCCATTAATTCAGGGTTGTCCTCGAGTAATGATTTCACGGCATCCCGACCCTGGCCGAGTTTATTATCCTCATAACTAAACCATGAACCAGCTTTCTTTACGATTTCCAGTTCAACACCCAGATCAATGATTTCACCGACTTTGGAAATTCCACGTCCGTACATGATATCAAACTCCACAACTTTGAATGGAGGCGCCACTTTGTTCTTTACTATTTTCACTCGTGTGCGGTTTCCGGTAATATCGTTCGGGCCTTCCTTGATCTGACCAATGCGGCGAATATCAAGCCGGACCGACGCATAAAATTTAAGCGCATTACCACCCGTTGTTGTTTCGGGATTACCGAACATCACACCAATCTTTTCACGTAACTGGTTGATGAATATACAGGAGCAGCCTGTCTTATTGATGGTACCGGTAAGTTTACGGAGTGCCTGTGACATCAATCGTGCCTGGAGGCCCATTTTGCTTTCCCCCATTTCACCCTCGAGTTCACCCTTTGGTACGAGCGCTGCTACGGAGTCAATCACAATAATGTCGATAGCTCCGGAACGAATCAAATGCTCTGCAATTTCCAGTGCCTGCTCCCCGTTATCGGGTTGTGAGATGAGTAAATTTTCTGTATCGATACCTAGTTTTTCAGCATAAATTTTATCAAATGCATGCTCGGCATCAATAAAGGCGGCAAGCCCTCCGGCTCGCTGCGCCTCTGCGATGCAATGCATCGACAGGGTTGTTTTTCCGGAAGATTCTGGTCCGTAAATCTCAATAACACGACCGCGTGGAATCCCCCCAACTCCAAGTGCAATATCAAGGCCCAGAGATCCTGTGGAGATCGCGGGCACGTCCACTACACGTTCGTCAGAAAGTCTCATTACGGCACCCTTGCCGTAAGTCTTTTCCAGCTTGTCGATCGTTAATTGTAATGCCTTAAGTTTTTCGTTCTTCTCGCTCATCTGTGATTATCCGTTTCTGTTCAATAGGGGTGAAGTTACTAATTACATTTCAGAATTAATTCAATATTTTGCTAAAAATATTAGGAAAATTTATTTGCAGTCTTTTTTTTCAAATTCGTACCGTAACTGTCGCACTAATTTCTCTTTGCAGGAGGACAATATGTTTCCGTTTCAATCATTTTGAGTCCCGTTGAATAAATATGTATCTTCGTTTTCATCGGTTGCCGATTTTCATCATCTGAATTTATTTTTTCGGAATGTTTAAAAAAACAGCACTCATCCTTCTTCTGATCCTGCTTGTTGTTGCTGCGTGGAACTACAAATTGATTCGTTACGGACTGCAGCAGGGCCGCGGGCAGCTTTCCATTGTCTGGAACGCCCGGGACGTGAATGAGGTAATGAATGACCCGCAGGTCCCCGATTCTGTCAAGACAAAGCTTTCCTATATTTCCGTTGTCCGTCAATATGCAATTGACTCCCTGGGATTAAATGATACCGACAATTATACCACACTGTATGATCAGAAGGGAAAACCGGTATTATGGGTCGTAACCGGAACGAAGCCGTTTGCATTCGAGCCGTATGAGTGGGATTTTCCTGTGGTAGGTACGGTGCCGTACAAAGGTTTTTTCAGGGAGGAACTCGCAACCAGAGAGATGGAGGCAGTTTCGGCAAAAGGCTTTGATGCCGGAGTTCGTACCGTAGGCGGATGGTCTACCCTCGGATGGTTTCGGGATCCTATCCTGAGTGAAATGCTGACTCGAAGTGACGGCGACCTGGCCAATCTGATTATTCACGAGCTTGTACATTCAACGATTTTTGTGAAAGACAGCGTTACCTTCAATGAGAATCTCGCTTCTTTCATTGCCGACAAGGGCACGGTGCTATTTCTGAAGTCACATTTCGGAGATTCATCCGTCCAGGTGCTAAATTATTACAGGGAACTGGGCGATGAAAAGAAATTTGCAGATCATATTCTACTGGGTGCTGATAAGCTGGATAGTCTGTATTCAAACTTGAGCAATCTTGATTCAGCATCCCTGGCAGTTAAAAAAACGAATCTCATCCGGAAAGTTGTTGAATCGGTGGATACACTTCAATTAACGTTTAATTATGATATTCGGTCACGGCTTGAGGCGCAATTCCCAAATAATACGTACTTTATGTCGTTTATCAGATATAGGGAACGACAGCAGGATCTGGATTCCTTATTTTTTTCCAGGTATGAAGGCAATCTCAGATTCATGATTTCAGAATTCATTAAGACATATCCGTATCTCTGATGATTATGCGAGCAGTCATTTTTTTATTCTGTCTGATCCCACTCCTGGCCCTTCTTCCTCCTTCTGAAGAGAATCAAAGGCAAGGGCACAAGATCACTTTTGGTCCGGGTGAAGAACTGAATTATCGCGTACATTACGGATTCCTGAATGCAGCGGTTGCCAGGATGGTGATCGGGGAGGATATCCATTATGTAAATGGCCAACCATGCATGAAAATCGATGTTTACGGTGAATCTGTTGGCATGTTTGATCTGTTTACACGGATACGTGACAACTGGGGTACATATTTCGATACTACGAATATCCGGCCGGCGCGATTCTATCGCGTCCTTGAGGAAGGCAAATACCGGAAGAACGAAGTTGTAACCTTTGATCATTCCAGGGAGATTGCCTATACCCGCGAATTTTCCTTCAGCCAGAACCGCTGGAAACCCGTTGTGGAGGCCAAAGTGCCTTCGAATGTTCAGGATCTGGTAAGCGGTTATTATTTCCTTCGGACCTATGACTTTTCGAAAAACAAGCCCGGTGATTTAATTACACTCAAAGCCTTCTTTGATAAGGAAATGTATGATTTTAAGATCCGATTTGTAGGCAGGGAAGAAGTTAAAACCAACCTTGGCGTTATTCGGTCTCTTGTGCTTTCACCCATTATGCCGGAGAACAGCCTGTTCGATGGCGAAAATTCCATCCGTATATGGATTTCCGATGATATAAATAAGGTGCCGCTGAAGATTAAGGCAAATATGTTTGTTGGTGCAGTTGAGATCGATATAGAGTCCTTCAAGAAGGGAAAGGTTAAGTAATTGTTAAGATATTTTTACTGCCTTTGTATTGAAACCAAAAGATAATAGCTTTAACTTTCAATACCGAAACTACAAAAATCTAAAAGGATATGGGAAACAAGCAGCATCACAAAGTGCTTGTTGTGGATGACGAAGAGGCCATTCTTGAACTCTTGAAATACAACCTGGAAAAGCAGGGCTACGATGTGAAAACCGCAGCCGACGGAATGAAAGCGGTTGAGATCGCGAAAAAATATCATCCGGACCTGATTTTACTTGATATTATGATGCCAAAGCAGGATGGTGTTGAGACGTGCCGTCAGATTCGCGATATTCCTGAACTGGCACAGACATTCATTATCTTTCTTACTGCCCGCTCCGAAGAGTATTCAGAGGTGGCCGCCTTTGATGTAGGAGCAGATGACTATATCACAAAACCGATTAAGCCACGCGCGCTGATGAGTCGCATCAGTGCATTATTCCGAAGGGATTCCAAGAAAAAGACCGTTACCAACCAGGTTTCAGTGGGAGATATGGTGATTGACCGATCAAGCTATACCATCCGTAAGGACGGAGAGGAGATCACCCTTCCGAAAAAGGAATTTGAACTCCTGTATTTTCTGGCTCAAAATCCGAATAAGGTATATGGAAGGGATGAGCTCCTTCAGAATATCTGGGGTTCCGATGTTTACGTACTGGCCCGCACGGTCGATGTGCATATCCGGAAAGTTCGAGAAAAAATCGGCGACAATTATATCAAGACCATCAAGGGGGTAGGATATAAGTTTAACCTGAATTAACGCATGACCTTCAATTCACGCGGCATTGCCTTTTTGCTGGCGATCTGCGTCGCGGCAGTGACGACTGCCTTCCTTTCTTTATTTGAAGAAGTAACCCGAAATGCACTGGTGGTCACATTCTTTGTGTCGCTGGGTGCTACCTACCTGTTGGTTTTTATCGTACTGGAATTTCTCATCTTCAGGGAGATGAATAATATCTATGATCTGCTTCAGAAATTACGTTCTGATCAGCCCATCAACCTTGAGAATATGGATAGCAATCCGCTTAATCCATTCCGGAAGATTAAGGAGGACATTCATCAGTTTGTACAACTCAAGGAAAAAGAGATCGATGAGCTGAAAAAAATGGAGGCCTTCCGCAAAGAGTTTATTGCAGACGTCAGCCATGAGCTCAAGACCCCCATTTTCGCCGCACAGGGGTTCGTACATACATTGCTGGATGGGGCGGTCAAGGATAAAAGTGTACGTACCCGTTTTCTTAAGAAGGCTGCAAAGAGCCTTGACGGACTCGATCTGCTGGTTCAGGATTTACTAACCCTTTCCCAGATAGAAACCGGTGAGATCAAAATGCATTTCGAGGATTTTGATATTCGTCGGCTTACGGAGGAGGTTTTTGATCAGTTTGAAAATAAGGCAGAAAAGAAAAAGCTGGATATGAGCTTTGAGCCGGGAATACCCGATGAGGTAATTGTACATGGTGACTGGAAGCGTATCAATCAGGTCATGACCAATCTGATCAGTAATGCTGTTAAATATTCCGGTGAAAAAAGCAAAGTTCGGGTGAACTTCATTCCTGAAGGTGAATTCGTGGAGATCGTGGTGAGTGATACCGGTGAGGGAATCCCTGAAAAAGATGTCAAGCGAATTTTTGAGCGGTTCTACCGCGTTGATAAAAGCCGTTCGAGGGAAAAGGGAGGAACCGGACTGGGACTTGCCATCGTGAAGCATATAATGGAAGGTCATAATACCAAGGTTGATGTGCGAAGTACGGTTGGAAAGGGATCTGAGTTCAGATTTAAGCTTAAAGCTGGCGAGGAACATCACGCATTGGACGAGGTTTGATTAACTTTGTCAAAAAAAGCGTTGAGTAAACCACAATTCAAAGATCTTATTCTGGTGGAAACGGATGATTTCATCGTCATCAATAAACCGCCGTTTGTTGCAACCCTGGAGGATCGGGTGATGGACACCAATATCCTGTCGATGGCGCGGGGATATCATGCGGAATCGCAGGTATGTCACCGGCTGGATAAGGAAACTTCCGGTGCGCTGGTGATTGCAAAGCACCCGGAAGCATACCGGCATATGTCTATGCAATTCCAGAACCGGCAGGTTTCCAAGATTTATCATGCAGTAAGTGAGGGCATACATGATTTTAATGCCCTTAATGTAGAGGATGCGATCAGAAAGCTGGGAAATGGAACTGTTTGTATTGATAAAAGGAAGGGTCGTGATGCACAAACGATCTTTACCACCCTTCATGCCTATAAGAAACATACACTGGTGGAATGCCGCCCGGTAACGGGGCGTATGCACCAGATACGGATTCACCTTGCCCATTACGGAGCGCCAATATCCGGAGATATACAATATGGCGGGCATCCATTTTTCCTTAGTAATATCAAGCCGAAGTACCGGTCGGGCAGGGATGAAGAGGAGCAGCCATTAATTCGCCGGCTGGCATTGCATGCAAAACAGCTGACTTTTGAAGATTTGAAAGGAGAAAAAATCGCTGTTGAAGCTCCATACCCCAAGGATTTCAGGGTTTTGGTGACACAATTGGAAAAAAATTCATGAGGTGAAGGTTATATCCTGCAAATATTTATACCCCATGTTGCTTTTAAAATTATATACATCTATCTTTGTGTCCCTTTTCGAGGGGAGTAGTGAATAATGTCAAAAAATAAAGCTTGAAGGCGTGAATATTTTAAGTTATAAAACCATTTCGGCAAATAAGGCGACTGTTAATAAGGAATGGGTCGTTATCGACGCTGAATCTAAGGCGCTGGGAAGACTGGCGAGTGAGGTTGCCCGTGTTATCAGGGGTAAGCACAAGCCTGATTTTACACCGCATGTGGATTGTGGGGATAATGTGATTGTGATCAATGCGGATAAGGTAAAACTTACCGGTAAAAAATGGACCGACAAGCAATATGTTTCGCACACCGGTTATCCGGGCGGTCAGCGTACTGAAACTCCCAAGGAGGTGATGAACAAGAAGTCGTCAACGATCCTGGTGGAGCGAGCTGTTCGTGGCATGCTTCCTAAGAATAGATTAGGGCGCGCTTTATTCGGTAATTTATACGTGTATGAGGGCGAAGAGCATCCTCATGCGGCCCAACAACCCAAAGAACTCAAATTTTAAGAATGGAAGTAATCAGTTCAATCGGAAGAAGAAAAACATCGGTGGCCAGGATATATATGACTGCCGGTAAGGGAGAGATCGTGGTGAACGAGAAGTCTGTGAAGGAATATTTTCCTTCGGAGATTCTGCAAACAATTGTTATGCAGCCCCTGGACGTAGTAGATGCAATTGGAAACTTCGACATCAAGGTAAACGTTGATGGCGGGGGACCGAAAGGACAGGCAGAAGCAATTCGCCTGGCAGTTTCGCGTGCTCTGGTAGAAGTTGATACTGAGCATCGCCCGCCTTTGAAAAAGGAAGGTTTCCTCACGCGTGATCCGCGAATGGTGGAACGTAAGAAATACGGTAGAAGAAAAGCGAGAAGAAGATTCCAGTTCAGTAAACGTTAATACGTACTGTACCTGGCGAATCAGAAAACAAGTAATATGGCAGATAAATTAACACAAAAAGACTTACTGGATGCTGGTGTTCACTTCGGACACTTAACGAGAAAGTGGGATCCTAAAATGGCTCCGTATATTTTTATGGAGAAGAATGGTATCCACATTATTGATTTAAATAAGACCCTTGAGTGCCTCGACAAAGCATCTTATGCACTTAAGAACATCATTCGTTCCGGACGAAAAGTACTTTTCGTTGCAACAAAGAAGCAGGCTCAGGACGTCGTTGCCGGTGAGGCACAGCGTTTGAACATGCCTTATGTAACAGAACGATGGTTAGGAGGTATGCTTACCAATTTCGCTACCATCCGTAAATCATTGAAGAAAATGACGTCAATCGAAAAGTTGATGAAGGACGAGTCCTATCAGAACCTGGCGAAGCGCGAACGTTTGATGATTTCACGTGAGAAAGCGAAGCTGGAGCGGGTATTGGGCGGTATTGCCGACCTTAACCGTCTTCCTGCAGCATTGTTTGTAATCGACGTAAAGCGCGAGCACATTGCAGTGAAAGAAGCTCAGAAACTGAACATCCCTGTGTTTGCAATGGTTGATACGAATTCAGACCCTACCGGAGTTGATTTCCCTATCCCTGCGAACGATGATGCTTTCAAGTCAATCTCCCTGATCACAGGCCGAATCGGTCAGGTGATCGAAGAGTCGCTCATGGAAAGAAAGAAGGACAAGGAAGAAGCGGCAATGAAAAAGGAAGAGGAAGCGAAGAAGAAAGCTGACGAAAAAGAGACCGTAGAGAAATAATACGTCATATTTGAATGATCATACAAAATTGAACATCGGTCGCATGCTGGTGTTCAATTTTTTTTAATAAGTAACCTAGTAGTTAATTCATAAAAGTATAAACCATGGCTATTACAGCAAAAGAAGTAAATAAGCTCAGACAAATGACTGGTGCAGGTATGATGGACTGCAAAAAGGCACTGGTTGAGGCGGATGGAGATTTCGAAAAAGCAATTGATCTACTCCGTAAAAAGGGGCAGAAAGTATCTGCTTCACGGGCAGACCGTGAAACCACTGAAGGGTCGGTATTCGTTAAAACAAACGAGGATCACACCCAGGGGGTTATGGTTGCATTGAGCTGTGAAACAGACTTTGTAGGTAAAAACGAGGAATTTGTAAAACTTGGTGAGCAGATCCTTGATGTTGCTTTCGACAAGAAGCCTTCAGATATCGAGCAGTTAAAGGCTGAGAAAATCGGTAATCTTACCGTTGCTGAAAAAATCACAGAGCTGATCGGAAAGATTGGGGAGAAAATTGAAATCACTGAATTCGTAACTGTTTCAGGTGATGCCGTTGTTCCTTATATCCATGCAGGAAGCAAACTGGGTGTATTGGTAGCGCTAACGGGTGTTAACGGTACCGACGTAACCGATGCTGGTAAGGACGTGGGTATGCAGATTGCTGCCATGAACCCGGTAGCAGTTGATGAGTCAGGCGTAGACGCTGAAATAGTGAAGAAGGAACTGGAGATCGGTAAGGAGCAGGCCCTCGCTGAAGGAAAACCTGAAAACATTGTTGAAAAGATCGCTCAGGGTAAACTTCAGAAGTTTTACAAAGATAATACCTTGCTCAAACAGCAGTTCGTAAAGGATTCTTCCATTACTGTTCAGGATTATCTTAACAGTATTACCAAAGGACTTTCTGTAGCCAGCTTCAAGCGGGTTTCTATAGGATAATAACACGTAGATTATAAAAAAAAGAGGCTGTCTTTTCAGGATAGCCTCTTTTTTTTGCCCCGGCAGGAATGCTTTTATCTTATATATGATCCTCGCTCAGCGAGAAGGGAAATTTATTTCGTCTCCTTTTTCCTGAAGGCGGCTTCAATGGCTTTGCCAAGTTCCTGGGCTGCACGGTCCAGCCGTTCATGTATTTCATCAAACCGGTCCTTGTGCTTTTCACGGAATTCATCAATTTCTTCCCGGATTGTATCGCCTTTTTTCTTTAATTCTTCAATTTCGTCGGCATAGTCGGTCTTCGCCTTCTCTTTCAGATTATGCAGGTCGCTGATCATGGCATCCAGCCTTTTGCCGAGGTCCTGCATGAATTTTTCGGCATTACCTTGTGCATTTGTGGTCATGGTCTGTTAAGTTTGGTTCGCTGTTATGAATTTACGAAACATCGTCGTGAACAGCGATGTTATTACAGGTAAATATGTCACAAAATCCGCTCGAAGATATAGCCAAAATGCTGCATGATAAATGCAGTGCGAAGCAGGTGGCTTTTAAAAACCTTCAAAAAGCATTTGAACTCCTTTACCATGAGTCACGTCATGTGATTGATACCATCGGAGGACATCTCATGGAAGGTACGGATCCTGATGTACGCGTTGGAGTATTTGAGATCGGGGAGAATGAATTTCATGTAAAAATCGCCGGTGATCTGCTGGTATTTATCCTGCACACGAACATTGTAACGCTGGATCCGGAACACGGACTGAATAAATCGCCCTATGTGCTGGAGAATCCCTCCCGCAGGTACCTCGGACAGATCAATGTGTACAACTTTATGGCTGATTCATTTAAGTACAACCGGCTGAATGATACAGGCTATCTCCTGGCACGTTTTTTTGTGAATGCCGATAACCATTTCCTGGTGGAAGGCGATGGGCAGCTCGGCTATAATTTCAATGATATTTCAGATCGGGAGATCAATGAAAGCGATGTCAGTATTTTTATTCAACTGCTGATGGTTCGTGCGGTTGAATCCGATCTTATTACACCACCATTTCCAACGATCCGGATGATCACACTGAATGAGAAGGTAGGCCTGTCTGCTTCGGTGGGGATGGGGCAAAAAATTGGTTTCCAGATGTCTCATGACCGGGACAAACCTGTTTAATTCCATGAAAAGACAATGGATCATCATATTCCTTTCGCTCATCCTGGCTGCCGGCTGTGCTTCTTCCAATAAACGACCCGGTAAGATCAAGCCAGGCAAGCCGATCCCCTGTCCGCAAAAAGATTGCTAAATGAAAAAAATCATTATTGCCATCGACGGATATTCAGCCTGCGGTAAAAGTACCACAGCCAAGCGTGTTGCCGAAGAACTCGGCTATGCCTACATCGATTCGGGTGCCATGTACAGGGCCGTCACGTTGTATTTTCTTGACAATCATGTGAGCATCACGAATCTGAAGGAAGTGGAAAGGGCGCTTGAGAAAATCAATATTCATTTCGAAAATATCAGTGGAGCAAATACGACTTTTCTGAATGGTGCGAATGTTGAAAAACAGATTCGCAAAATGAATGTTAGTAATCATGTGAGCGAGGTAAGTACCCTTGCTGTGGTTCGTCACGCTATGGTTGCTCAGCAGCGGGCCATGGGAAAAAGGAAGGGTGTGGTTATGGATGGAAGGGATATTGGCACAGTAGTGTTTCCCGACGCAGAACTCAAGGTCTTTATGACTGCGGAGATGGGTATACGCGCAGGAAGAAGGCAGCTGGAACTTCTCGAGAAAGGGCAGGCGCTGAACCTGGATGAAATCCGGGAGAACCTTGAAAAAAGGGATCATATCGATGCCACCCGGGAGGAAAGTCCGTTACGAAAAGCCGATGATGCCGTGATTCTGGATACATCCGGAATCACCCTGGAAGAACAAGTGCAGCAGGTGGTGGCGCTCGCAAAGGAAAAAATGATGGAGAATGCCTGAAAATCTCTTTTTTAAAGGTATTTGAGGTGTTTTTTATTTAATGGTAAAATAGAGACAATCAATTTTAATTGTAGGAAAAATTCTTAATTTTGCCACAATTTTAAAGGTAGACCAGAATCTTACGAAGAACGCATGTCTAAACAGATCAAGCTAAGGAAAGGGTTTGATATCAATCTGGCGGGTAAACCCGACAGAAAAATCGCCGAGGCGGCTCAACCTGAAACATTCGCCTATAAACCCACCAGCTTTCACGGTATATTACGGCCTAAATTATTGGTCAAAGAAGGAGATACTGTGAAGGCAGGAACACCGATACTTTTCGATAAAAAGAATGACCGGGTTAAACACGTCGCACCCGTTAGCGGTGAAATCGTGGAAATCCGTCGTGGAGAAAAGAGAAAATTACTGGAAGTGGTGATCCTTGCGGATCGTCAGATGGAATATGAAGCCTTCACCGCACATCCTGAACCGGAAGCGTTATCACGTGAAGCGATCGTTGAACATCTGCTCCAATCCGGCACATGGTTGAATATCACCGAACGGCCCTACGGAGTGGTGGCCAATCCGGAAGTAACACCAAAGTCTATTTTCATCAGTTGTTTCGACAGCCATCCGTTAGCGCCCGACTACAATTTTATTTTCAAGGGCAATGATGAATATTTTCAGACAGGTCTGGAAGTGTTGAAAAAGCTGACTTCCGGCCGTGTGAACCTGGGCGTATCTGGTGACAGTGAAACTCTTCCGATGTTTACCAATGCTTCGGGAGTGGATGTACATACCTTTAACGGGCCACATCCGGCAGGAAATGTGGGAGTTCAGATTCATCATGTGGATCCGATTGCCAAAGGTGAGATCGTCTGGACGCTGAATCCGGCAGGTGTGATTCAGATAGGCAAACTTTTCCGTGAAGGAAAGTATGACGCATCCCGAATCGTTGCAGTAACCGGATCTGAAATCAAGAATCCTCAATACTACAAAACCTATACCGGGGCAAATATTAAGAACATGATTGCAGGTAATACTACCTCCGACCATGTACGCTATATCTCCGGAAATGTCCTGACCGGAACACGCATCGCTAAAGATGGTTTCCTGGGATTCTACGATCAGCAGCTCACTGTAATTCCGGAAGGGGATTATTATGAAATGTTCGGATGGATTAAGCCGACTTTCAACAGGCCAAGTTTCCACCGGGCATTCGGACTGCTGAGCTTCCTGAATCCGGGTAAGGAGTATGTGGTTGATACGAATACAAAAGGTGAGCCGCGCGCATTCGTGCAGACCGGTGTGTTTGAAAAAGTAACACCCATGGATATCCTGCCAACATATCTTTTCAAAGCCATCCTGGCTGAAGATTATGATGAAATGGAAGCATTGGGAATTTACGAACTGATTGAGGAGGATGTAGCCCTTTGTGAATACGTGGATGTCTCCAAACATGATATCCAGGAAATTTTGAGAGAAGGTTTAGATTTATTAAGATATAGTTAATTGCCAACCTATACGATATGAAGTTTTTAAGAGACGCGTTGGATAAGGTAAAGCCGAACTTTGAAAAGGGCGGCAAATGGGAGAAATTCTATTATGTGTATGAAGCGCATGATACACTTCTCTTCGCTCCCAACCATACCACAAAATCAAACGGGGTGCAGATTCGCGATGCAATCGATATGAAGCGTATGATGATGACAGTGATCATTGCCATGCTGCCCTGTCTGCTTTTTGGTATTTATAATGTAGGCTACCAGCATTACCTGGCCATCGGACAGCCTGATGCGGCTTTGCTTGACATGATCTGGGTAGGACTATACAAGGTGATCCCCATTGTGGCGGTTTCCTATATATTCGGACTTGGAACGGAATTTACTTTCGCAACGATTCGAAGACACCCGGTGAATGAAGGCTTCCTGGTAACAGGGATGTTGATTCCGCTTGTCATGCCTCCGGATATTCCTCTCTGGCAGGTTGCCCTTGCAACCGTTTTTGCGGTTATCATCGCAAAAGAAGCATTTGGCGGAACCGGGATGAATATTCTGAATGTGGCGCTAACCGCACGGGCATTCCTTTATTTCGCCTATCCTGGCCAGATTTCAGGAGATGTGTGGACCTACATTGGATCAGACAACCAGGCAGTAGCCGGATACTCCGGGGCAACGCCGCTTGCCATTGGCGCCGAGGCTGTAAACAACGGTCAGGATATGGTGAGCGCATTGAATACATTTAACTATGGAGATGGTTTAGCCGAGGGATTGTATTCCTTTCAGAATCTGTTCATGGGACTGTATCCCGGCTCCATCGGGGCAACCTCGGTACTCATGTGTCTTATTGGTGCCTTCGTGCTCATTTTTACAGGTGTTGGAAGCTGGAAAATTATCGTAAGTGTATTTGCCGGTGCCTATGGAATGGCGGCCCTGTTCAATGTAGTTGGAAGTAACGCTTTCATGGCGGTTCCAGCTGAATATCATCTTGTGATGGGAGGCCTGGCTTTCGGAGCTGTCTTTATGGCTACCGATCCGGTTTCTGCAGCGCAGACTGAAACAGGTAAATGGATCTACGGTCTGTTCATTGGTATACTAACCGTCCTGATCCGGGTTCTGAACCCGGCATATCCGGAGGGTATTATGCTGGCAATTCTGTTTATGAATGTCTTTGCACCCCTGGTGGATTATTATGTAGTGAAAGCAAACAAAAAACGAAGATTACAACGTGCGACAGTCTAATCAATATATCATCATATTCACCGCGATCATGACGGTCGTGGTTGGAGGTGTACTATCACTAACCTCGCAGGTACTGGCACCGGCTCAGAAGAAATCTGTTGAGCTGGATACAAAAAGCGCGATCCTGAGTTCGGTTATGGATCTGAAATCTGCCGGACTGAAGGGAGACGCAATTCTGGAGACCTACAGTAAAAGGATCAACTCTCTGGTTGTGGATATCAACGGAAACGAAGTGACTACCGATGAGAAGGGAAACCCGGTTGTTGCAGAGGAAGTGGATGTTTCAAAGAACTATAAGAAGACTCCTGAAAATCGTATGTACCCGGTATTTAAATATATGAATGAAGCCAACCCCGAGCAGGTGGATGCATATATTCTTCCCTTGTACGGAGCCGGGCTTTGGGACAAGATCTGGGGATTCGTCGCGCTTGACAGCCAGTTCGAGGAAATCGTTGGAGCTTCTTTCGACCATCGTGGAGAAACTCCCGGACTGGGCGCACGTATTGCGACCCCTGAAGTACAGGATCGCTATAAAGGCAAGAAAATATTTGACGAAACCGGAAACCTGGTTTCTGTAACCATGGTAAAAGGGGAAGGAAATTCAGGTTTGAGCGAATATCAGGTTGACGGAATGTCCGGTGCAACCATTACCGGTAAGGGACTTAACAATATGCTGAAGAATTATCTTTCGTATTATCAGTCCTATATCAATTCAGTAAAAGGAAATTCCAGAACAGCTAGTATTAATTAATAAATTATGAGTACTGAAACTGTAGAACAATCACAAGAGATAGCATTACCCAAGGAGGAGCTGTTATCCAAACGACGGAAACGTCTGGTATCGGATCCCCTGAATGATGACAACCCCATTACGGTTCAGGTACTTGGTATCTGTTCAGCATTGGCTGTAACCGTTCAAATGCGACCTACTTTCATTATGTCGGTATCGGTTGTATTTGTAATTGTCTTCTCCAACCTGATCATTTCATTGTTGCGTAATACCATTCCGAATCGTGTACGTATCATCGTTCAGCTTGCCGTAATTGCCACACTGGTAACGTTGGTTAGTGAGGTGCTGAAAGCGTATAGCTATGAGATGTACAAGGTGCTGGGGGCTTTCGTTGGTCTGATCATCACCAACTGTATAGTAATGGGACGTCTTGAAGCATTCGCAATGGGTAACAAACCGTATGATTCAGTTCTCGACGGACTTGGAAGCGGTTTTGGATATGCCTGGATCATTCTGGCTGTGGCATTCTTCAGAGAACTGCTTGGCTCAGGTTCAATATTCGGAGCAAAAGTATTTGAAATCATTGGGATCCAGAATTTTCCGACCAACGGACTCATGGTGGATTCAATCGGAGCATTCGTCGTTCTCGGACTTATCATCTGGGTGCAGCGCTGGAAAACAGGATACGTAGAACATTAATCTGAAAAACATGGAATTACTTAACCTTGGAATAAAATCCATCTTCATTGAGAATATGATCTTCGCCTATTTTCTGGGTATGTGTTCATTTCTTGCAGTATCTAAAAAGGTTTCTACGGCACTGGGTCTGGGGGCTGCGGTAATTTTCGTATTAACGATTACTGTGCCTGTGAACTGGCTGCTCCAGGAGTATGTTCTCAAAGAAGGAGCACTGGCCTGGGCAGGGGCGAGTTTTGCTGACGTGAACCTGGAATTTCTGCAGTTTATCATGTTCATCGCAGTTATCGCGGCCATGGTACAGCTGGTAGAAATGGTCATTGAAAAGTTTTCACCTGCGCTCTATGGTTCACTGGGTATATTCCTGCCTTTGATCGCTGTTAACTGTGCCATCCTGGGCTCAAGCCTTTTCATGGTACAGCGTGACTACACACTTTCTGAAGCTACTGTCTTTGGCTTTGGTTCAGGGATCGGCTGGCTGCTCGCGATCGTAGCACTGGCTGCCATCCGTGAAAAATTAAAATATTCGAATGTGCCCGACGGCCTCAAAGGTCTTGGTATTACCATGCTGATCACCGGCCTTATGGGACTCGCGTTTAAATCCTTCATCGGTATCGCGATTTAAAAATGAATTACCCAACCAATGAAGGCTTCTGTAACAGGAAGCCTTTTTTTATCCCTTAACTTATGAGCAATTTTACTGTAAAAAGGTTCCTTACTTATTTCTTCCGGGGCCTGCTGTTCGTCGTCCCGTTTGCGCTGACCATTTACATTATCTACGTGATCCTTCAATGGCTGGACGGGCTCATCCCGGTAAACATTCCCGGTCTCGGTTTGCTGATCATCATTGTGAACATTACATTCCTGGGATATCTAGCATCCTTCTTCATTACCAGGCCGTTTTTCGAGCTTTTTGAAAAGTATCTGGCAAAAATCCCGCTGGTAAATATTATCTATACATCCATCAAAGATCTTATTGGGGCATTTGTCGGGGATCATAAGAAATTCAATGTTCCTGTAACCGTAGCCCTGAATTCTGAGCAAACAGTACTTAAAGTTGGATTTATTACCCGGGAAGATTTAAATGCACTCGGTCTGCCCGGGTTCATCTCAGTCTATTTGCCACATAGTTATAATTTTTCGGGTAATCACTTCCTGGTGAAAAAAGAGATGGTACATCCGCTTCCGATGAATAGCACAGACGCGATGAAATTTGTTGTTTCCGGCGGGGTTAGTGGGTTAGAAGAATAGCTAGCTGATTACGCCTGAACCAACGAGTTCGTCACCATCGTACCATACGGCAAACTGACCGCGGGCGATGGCCTTCTGTGGCTTGTCAAAAATGATGTACATTCCATCTTCACGCGCATAGAGTGTGGCAGGTTCAAGATCCTGTCGGTAACGGATCCGTACCTGGTAACGTTCATCAGTTCCGGCTTCAAGGGCCCTGTCTGACCTGACCCAGTGAACATCATCAGCCTTTATGAAAAGGCCGGATCGGAATAATCCCGGATGGTCTTCGCCCTGTCCGGTGAAAATAGTATTCTCTTCAGTATCGGTGTCAATGATGAACAGCGGTTTGGGTGTGCCTCCGATGTTGAGGCCCTTACGTTGCCCGATCGTATAGTAATGCGCACCATTATGCTCTCCTACCACCGCACCGTCGGATGCAGAATAGTGAAACGGTTCCGTTAATGTCTTCAAAACATGAAGGTCCCCATTAATGGATGGTACTTCACCTGTATTTTCAAACATAGCGGCATCCGGGGGTATCTCTATAACTTCTCCTTTCTTTGGAGTAAGCTTTTGCTGAAGGAATTCAGGCAGCCTGACCTTACCAATGAAGCAAAGACCCTGGGAATCCTTTTTGTCGGCCGTTACCAGGTCCAGTTCACGGGCGATTGTCCGAACTTCAGGTTTGGTTAACTCGCCGATCGGGAAAAGGGCCCGTGATAGCTGATCCTGCGTCAGCTGACACAGGAAATAACTCTGATCTTTGTTTTGATCTTTTCCGGACAAGAGCTGGTATGTAACCTTGCCGTCTTTTTCTATTGTCCCTTTCCTGCAGTAGTGACCGGTTGCGATGAAATCGGCCTTAAGCTTCAGCGCAGCTTTAAGGAATATATCAAATTTTATTTCCCTGTTGCACAATACATCCGGATTGGGTGTTCGTCCTGCCTGGTATTCAGCAAACATGTAATCCACAATCCTTTCCTTGTATTCCTTGCTCAGGTCAATGGCCTGAAAGGGAATTCCAAGTTTCTGAGCGACGATCATTGCATCATGACTGTCTTCGAGCCACGGACATTCCTTGCTTATCGTAACACTGTCGTCATGCCAGTTTTTCATGAACAGACCGATCACATCATACCCCTGCTCTTTCAGCAGGTAGGCAGCAACGCTGGAGTCCACACCTCCGGACATCCCTACAACAACTCGTTTACCGGTACCCTGATTCATGCCGCAAATTTACAATTCTTTTATGTAAAGTTATTTATCAACGGATTGGTTCCGGCGGGAATGGAAATAGTGTCGCCAGGCAAATAGCGGTCGGTTATCCAGGTAGGTGAGGTTCCTTTCATTTGCATATGCCTCTTTTTCGAAACAGATCGCACGGTAGGCGGTGTCATGAGGTCTCTTAATACCTGGTTTGCCGAGCATCTTCAGTCGTAAAACGGCGTAATGACCTGCATATAGAAGCCAGTGAAATATAAAAAGCAATTCAACCTGCTGATAGAAGTGAATTCTTTCATGGTTTATTAATTCAGCAGACGGGTTCTTTGACTTAAAAAACAGAAAGATAAAGAATGAAAACCCGTCGTAAGGCCCCAGGGGAAAACCGTATATACGTATCAATCGGAAGTGAATAATGGTTATGTGAATTAATACGGAAATACTAACTTTCGGTTCGGATAAATTAGGTTATTGATGATTCCTTCCCGGATGTTTGAGGGTTTAGTAGTGATTGAACTGGCATCGGTTCTGGCGGGTCCTGCTGTCGGCCAGTTCTTCACCGAACTAGGAGCAACTGTGATCAAGGTTGAGAATCATCGCAATGGAGGTGATGTAACGCGCAGCTGGCGCCTGTCAGGAGAAAATGGGGCGATCTCTGCGTATTTTTCTTCAGTCAACTGGGGTAAGAAATCAATCGGCATTGACCTGAGTACCCATGAAGGTCGCGAAATTGTATACGAGCTTGTAAAAAAAGCAGACATTGTGCTTGCAAGTTACAGGGCTGGAAGCGCTGAAAAACTTGGGATGGATTACAAAACGCTGTCGACGTTGAACCCCTCGCTTCTCTATGGAAGCATAACCGGGTACGGCAAGGGTGATCCCCGTGTTGGCTATGATGCACTTATCCAGGCGGAATCGGGCTTTATGCACATCAATGGTGAGAAGGGGGCTGACCCTCTGAAACTGCCTGTCGCTTTAATTGATATTCTTGCCGCCCATCATTTAAAGGAAGCACTGCTCCTTGCCTACATTCAAAGGGAGCGGTCCGGAAGTGGGGGTGAAGTAACTGTTTCGTTGTGGGATGCTGCATTGTCGTCCCTGGCGAATCAGGGAGCCAACTTCCTGGTGGCAGGCCATGAACCCGCGGCATCCGGCAGTTTACACCCTAATATTGCGCCCTATGGCGAAGTGCTTGTGACAGAAGATGGCGAGCGCATCCTGCTGGCCGTTGGTACTGATTCTCAATTTCAACATCTGCTGGGGATCCTGGGGTTGGGCAGACTTCTGGAGGACGAACGGTTCAGAACTAATTCCGGCAGGGTGTCGAATCGCACTGAACTTGGCGAAGCACTAAGAAATGTATCTCTCGGAGTGACCGCCGATGTATTGCTGAATGAATGTAACAGGCTTCATATTCCTGCCGGTAGAATTCGTAAGATCAGTGAAGCCATGGAAATGTTACCGGAGCATATGTCGTTGAAAAATAATGGGTTCAGCGGTATCCGTACTTTCTTCGACGGTAATCCTGTTTCATTGTCTCCACCTCCGCTCCTGGGTGCTAACAGTAAGGATATTCTGAATGGATTTTTGCCTGCCGGAGGGTTTGATTTTGAATCCCTCCGGGCCCGTAATGTAATTTACTGATCCGACTCCCACTTTGAGACACCAGGTCTCTGTTTCAATCGAAAAATACCCCTTTTCGCGGATATCAAACTTCATCAGATCGGCTATATGTGGTCGTTCGTGGGGCTATTCTACCATATTTCGAGTATAATGTAAAAAAGTGGTTAAAAGTGGTAGGAAGTGGTGGAAAATGTCAGATTTTTTAATATGTTTGTTTATTAGAAAAGAAGCACACTATCGACAGTGACATTCCTTGCCAGTACATATGACTGTAAAATTGATGCGAAGGGCAGACTTGTTTTGCCGTCGAAAATCAAGACAAATTTTCCGGAAGATACTGGTAATGAGGTAGTTCTGAGAATGGCATTTGAGCCTTGTCTCATACTGTATCCGATGGTTGAGTTCAGAAAGACATACCAGAAGATTGCGGGTCTGAATGAATTCAACAAGGAGCACCGGGCATTGCAGCGGAACTTCTTCAGCAGTGTACAAACGGTGGAAATTGACAGTGCGGGTCGGATTTTAATTCCGAAACAAATGCTGCAGTATGCTGGATTGGAAAAGGATGCCATGGTTGTGGGTACCGGTCTGAGGGTGGAGATATGGAATCCTGAACGATACAATTCTCAGTCCATTGAAGATCCGGATGAGCTGTCGAAGCTGGCTGAAAAATATTTGCTGGAATAGTATCCGATGGATCAGCCCAGCAGTTATCATCGGCCCGTTATGTTACAGGAATGTATCGACGGGCTGAATATAGATCCGAAAGGGATTTATGTCGATGTGACGTTTGGAGGAGGAGGTCATAGCAGGGAAATCCTGAAGCATCTGAATGAGGGGCATTTATATGCTTTCGATCAGGATCAGGACGCGAGGGCCAATGCCGAGAACATCACAAAACGTTCTTTCACATTTATCGAAGCGAATTTCAGGTTTTTGAAACGATTTCTGAAGTTGCACAATGTCGGGCAGGTTAACGGGATTCTTGCCGACCTGGGGGTTTCCTCCCATCAGATTGATGAACCGGATCGTGGTTTTTCTACACGGTTCAATGCGGTTCTGGATATGCGGATGGATCAGGAGGCTTCGCTATCGGCGCGGGAGGTAATTAATACCTATGAAGAACGGGATCTTCACAGGATATTGGGAATGTATGGTGAAGTTAGAAATGCCAGGACCCTTGCCGCTGCCATTGTTGCAGAACGAATAAACCGAAGAATTGAACGGGTAGAAGATCTGATCGCCATTTTAAAGAAGTATGCGCCACGAGGCCGGGAGTTTAAGTATTATGCTCAGGTATTTCAGGCGCTACGTATTGAGGTGAACGGGGAATTGCAGGCGCTGGAGGAATTTTTGGTCCAGGCGGCAGAAGTTTTAGCGCCTCAGGGAAGACTGGTGATCATGTCCTATCATTCATTGGAAGACCGGATGGTGAAGAACTTCATCAATTCGGGAAACACTGCGGGGAAATTGGAAAAAGACTTTTATGGAAACGTGTTGAAACCACTACACCCCTTCAATAAAAAACCTATTACAGCTTCAGTGAAAGAGACACAGGAAAACAACAGAGCACGAAGTGCAAAGCTTCGGATTGCGATAAAAAAATAAAATGGCAACCAACAGATACAAAGTATCCACTACACCATCCGGGAAAAGTATTTTTTCCCTGATCGAGGGATCTCTGCGGATTCCGGTTCTTTTTGAGAATGGACTCCCGGTAAAGTACATGCCGAAAGTGCTGTTTGTGACATTGCTTGTGATCTTCTATATCGGGAATAGTCATTATGCCGATTCAACTATCCGAAAGATTGACAAGCTGAAGGTAGAGGTTGAAGATCTGCGTGCGGATTACACGACATTAAAAAGTGATTACATGTTTGCCAGCAAACAGTCGGAGATCGCTCGCAGCGTAGACAGGCTAAGAATTCAGGAAACACTTGAACCACCAAAAAAAATTGTGATCGAAGAGGGTGAATATTAAAAAATCCATATTACTCAGGGCAAGGATTGCCTTTATACTGGTAGCGCTGTTTGCCATGGCGATCATGGTAAAGGTATCGCTCATACAGTTCTCAGAGGGTGAACAATGGAATAAGATCGCCGAACAGATCAGCTACAAAACGAGGGTCGTTAAAGCCACACGCGGAAATATTTACTCCGACAACGGGAGTCTGCTCGCCACTTCACTGCCCTTTTATGAAGTCGGCTTCGATGCCACCAGAGCAAATAACGAAGTATTTGATAAAGGGCTGGATTCACTGGCCCTTCTGCTTTCCCGCCATTTCGGTGATTTGTCGGCCAAGTCGTATGCACGGAAGATCAAAGATGCGCGCAGTACAGGCCGTCAGTATATCCTCCTGAACCGCCGTCAGATCGGATATCAGGAGAAAAAGAAAATGGAAACCTGGCCCATATTCCGTGAAGGTCGTCTGGGTGGGGGAGTGATCTTTGAAAAAGTAGACAAACGCTTCCGTCCGTTTAATAACCTAAGCCGAAGAACAATTGGGTTTATCAATGAAAATCACCGCGGGGCGGGACTGGAATATAGCTTTGATCAGTTCCTTGCAGGTAAGGACGGTCAGGCCCTCTACCAAAAAATGGCGGGAGGAAGCTGGAGACCTGTATTTGACGGCAGTGAGGTAAAGACAGAAAATGGTTATGACATTGAGACGACCATCGATATAAACCTTCAGGATGTTTCTGAAACTGCCCTGCTGCGTGCGTTGGAATATCACGATGCAGATTACGGAACCGTTGTTGTCATGGAAGTAAAGACTGGTGAGATCAAGGCGATCTCAAACCTAAGCCGGAATGAGAACGGGTCGTACTATGAGCGTTATAACCATGCCATCGGGGGTCTGATGGAGCCGGGATCTACCTTCAAACTGGTAACGATGATGGCGTTGCTCGAAGAAACCAATATCAGCCTTGAAGATAGCATTGATACAGGAGACGGAACCTTCAAGTTTTACAATAACACTGTTCGTGATCATGAAGCCGGCGGATACGGAACGATCACGATACGGGATGCGTTTGAAAAATCGTCGAACGTGGCTATGGCCAAGCTGGTAGATGAGAACTTTGGTCTGAAACCCGAGAAATATCTTGATTACGTTGATGAATTAAAACTTTCACAGCCGCTGGGAATCCAGATTAAGGGTGAGGGTGTTCCAAAGATCAAGCGGCCTCAGGACAAGGACTGGAGTGGAATCACTTTGCCATGGATGGCGTATGGATATGGCTTTGAGATCACGCCGCTTCAAACCCTTTCAATCTATAATGCAGTTGCCAATAATGGCCGGCTTATTCGCCCCTTGCTTGTGAAACGTGTACGTCGCGCAGACAAGATTGTTGAGACCTTCGAACCGGCTGTTTTGAATCGTAAGATCTGTTCGGAAGAAACGCTGGAGAAGTTGCAGGAGATTTTGGAAGGTGTTGTCGAGCGTGGTACTGCGATGAATATCAAGAATGATCATTACAAGATCGCCGGAAAAACCGGTACTGCCCAGGTGCTGGAAAGTGGACGGTATACCCGTAAGTACATCACTTCCTTCGCTGGATATTTTCCGGCAGATGCTCCCAAATACAGCGCTATTGTGGTGATCAAAAATCCGAAAGGCTGGCGGCAATACGGAAGTAATGTGGCGGCTCCGGTTTTCAAGGAAATTGCAGATAATATTTACGCACGGGACATCGACCTGCATGAATCTGAGGTGCTTGCGGAGGTGGATGATGACCACTTTCCCCTGATCCGTGGTGGAGTTCAGGATGAATTAAGAATCATTTGTGATGAGCTTCAGATCCCGAATGCAGGGTTGGAAAATTCCGAATGGGTAAAGACAGAGGTAAGTGGGGATACGATCCAGTGGAAAGAATTTGAAATGGCTGAAACCCTGGTTCCGGATGTAACGGGCATGACCCTGCGGGACGCATTGTATTTGCTTGAAAAACATGGTTTGAGGGTACAGTTTAATGGATACGGACGGGTAAAGAACCAGTCAATCCGGCCCGGAACGAAATTTAAAAAAGGTAACGAAATTAAAATAACGCTCAGTTAATGGGGCAATTACGCGACTTGTTATATAAGGTATCATTGCTGTCCACATCCGGTGACATGGGAGTGGACATCGGGCATATTACCTTTGATTCAAGAGAAGTCCGTAAAGGTTCTCTTTTTATCGCTGTTCGCGGTACACAGGTTGACGGCCATCGTTTTATTAATCCCTCCATTGATCAGGGTGCCGTTGCCATCGTATGTGAAGAGCTTCCCCTGGAACTGGCAGAAAATGTTGCTTACATTGCTGTACGTAACAGCGCGGAAGCTTTAAGCCGCCTGGCCATCAACTTCTTCGGTAATCCTGCATCAAGTCTGAAAATCGTAGGTGTTACCGGCACGAATGGCAAAACGACAGTTACAACCCTTCTTTATAACCTCTTCAGAAACCTCGGGCATAAAACAGGACTGCTTTCTACAGTAGTCAATAAGATCGACGGACGGGAACTGGCGGCTTCTCACACCACGCCTGATGCCGTATCGCTGAATTCCATGCTGAAGGAAATGGTTGATGAAGGGTGCACACATTGTTTTATGGAAGTGAGCTCGCACGCACTGGATCAGAGACGTGTCTCCGGACTCGAATTTGCCGGCGGTGTTTTCACCAATATCACACATGATCACCTGGATTACCATAAGACATTTGATGAATACATAGCCGCCAAGAAGAGGCTTTTTGATGATTTGCCTGCAGAGGCATTTGCATTGGTGAATGTCGATGACAAACGGGGCCGCATCATGCTTCAGAATACACGGGCCACCAAGCATACATATGCGCTGCGTTCAGTGGCCGAATTTAAGGGACGGCTCATGACCAATTCGCTGCAGGGGCTTGAGATGGAGGTGGATGGTAAAGAAGCATGGTTCACGATGATTGGTGATTTCAATGCCTATAACCTCCTTGCTGCATACGGTACGGCTGTATTGCTTGGTGAGGATCCGGATGATGTGATCACTAAACTAACCATCACAAACGGAGCTCCTGGCCGGTTTGAGCAGGTACTAAGTGAAACGGGTATCACCGCACTGGTGGATTATGCGCATACCCCCGATGCCCTCCAGAATGTCCTTGAGACCATACGCGAATTGAGAACCGGTAATGAGCAGGTAATCACGGTGGTTGGATGTGGTGGAGACCGTGACAAAGGTAAGCGTCCGCTGATGGCATCGATTGCCTGTAAATACAGTGACAAGGTGATCCTTACTTCAGATAATCCCCGGAATGAAGATCCGCTGGAGATTCTGAAGGATATGCAGGCAGGCGTAAGTCCGGCTGATTATAAAAAGACTGTTGTCCTCGCAGACCGTGAAGAGGCGATCAAAACCGCCTGTATGATGTCGCAATCGGGGGATATTATCCTGGTGGCCGGAAAAGGGCACGAGAAATACCAGGAGATCAATGGGGTGAAACATCCTTTTGATGACAAGGAAGTATTATCAAGAATGTTAAATCTGTTTACGAACTGAAATATGCTGTATTATCTGTTTGACTATCTGGATCGGGAATATGATTTACTGGGGGCTGGTGTCTTTCAGTATATTTCCTTCCGTGCAGGTATGGCAGCTTTTGTTTCGCTTTTTATTGCCATTTTAATTGGCAAGCGCATTATTAATTTTTTGCGCCGTAAACAGGTTGGTGAAGATATCCGTGATCTGGGATTGGAAGGACAGATGCAGAAAAAGGGAACTCCAACGATGGGAGGGATCATCATCATCGCGGCCATTATCATCCCGGTTTTGCTTTTCGCACAGATCGACAATATTTATGTGATCCTGTTGCTCATCACAACCTTATGGCTGGGTATAATCGGATTCCTGGATGATTATATCAAGGTATTCAGAAAGAATAAAAAGGGACTTGCCGGAAAGTTCAAGGTAGTGGGCCAGATTGGTATCGGCCTGATCGTTGGCTTAACGCTTTATTTTCATGAGGATGTCACTGTGCGAAGCTACACAGGGGAGGTGCGCATGGAAAACAATGAAATTATCCGGGAATATGAGGATGTGAAATCCAACAGGACTACAGTCCCCTTTGTAAAAAACAACGAGCTGAGTTACGATCGGATTCTCTCTTTTGCAGGAGATGATTTCACCTGGATGTTCTACGTCCTGATCGTAATTTTTATCATCACTGCCGTATCTAACGGAGCGAATATTACCGATGGAATTGATGGCCTTGCAGCAGGCACATCAGCCATTATTGGATTAACCCTGGCCATTTTTGCGTACCTCTCAGGCCGTGTGGATTTCAGTCAGTATCTGAATATCATGTTTATTCCGAATCTGAGTGAAGTCGTGATTTTTTGCACGGCATTTGTCGGGGCGTGTATCGGTTTTCTCTGGTACAATTCATACCCCGCACAGGTCTTCATGGGTGATACCGGAAGTCTTTCATTGGGTGGAATTATTGCGGTAATAGCCCTGGTGGTAAGAAAAGAATTAATGATCCCCTTGTTATGCGGGGTCTTCCTGATCGAAAATCTCTCGGTGATTTTGCAGGTCAGCTATTTTAAGTATACGAAGCGCAAGTATGGGGAGGGACGACGGATTTTTAAGATGTCACCTCTGCATCACCACTACCAGATGCAAAATATGCATGAGGCTAAGATCGTAACCCGATTCTGGATGGTAGGTATTCTGTTGGCGATAATGACATTAGCAACCTTGAAATTAAGATGATCAATATGTGTGACATCCATACGATGATTCTTAACTGGCTGATCGGCCTGGTCAGAAGGGTGATTAGGCTGGTCGTCAGTAAGATTGACGTACGGGAAGAGAGTATTACGCAACTGGAAATGTAGAATGAAACAACGACTAGTCATATTGGGAGCCGGGGAATCCGGTACAGGGGCGGCCCTTTTGGGTCAGGCCAGGGGCTATGACGTGTTCGTTTCAGACGCTAACAAAATTTCGGAGAAATATAAAGCGGAGTTGGAGCAGGCGGGTGTCATTTATGAAGAGGGCGGTCACACGGCCGACTATATTCTTGATGCACGGATCATCATTAAGTCGCCGGGCATTAGCCCCGAGACAGAAATCATACAACAGGCGATGGCTCGTGAGATCGAGATCATCGATGAGCTTGAATTTGCTTTCCGGTTCACTTCGGCAAAGATTATTGCTATTACAGGGACCAATGGAAAGACAACGACCACCCTGCTGACGTATCACCTGATGAAGGAGACTGGATTCGATGTGGGTCTGGCGGGTAATGTTGGCAAGAGTCTCGCCCGGCAGCTGCTCGACGGTGAAAAAGATTACTATGTGGTTGAGATCAGTAGTTTCCAGCTGGATGGCACGCGCACATTCCGTCCCTATATTTCAATGCTGCTGAATATTACGCCGGATCACATGGACCGGTATCAGTATAGCTTGAAGAACTATGTGAACAGCAAGCTCCGGATCATTCAGAATCAAACTGAAGAGGACCATTTTATTTACAATGCCGAAGATCCCATACTCACTGAAGAGCTGGTCACGCGCGGGTTGTTCAAACCACTGGGTCACGGGTTTTCCATCGACGGAAGTAAGGCTGCTGAAATGTATTACCGGAAAGGAAAGATGTACTTCTTTGGATTCTGGATCGCCCAAAAAGACACACCACTTCGCGGATTACACAATGCGCAGAATATAATGGCCGCAGTGGAGGCATTACGAATCCTTGGTGCCGATGCTGATCAGGTTAAAAAGGCGTTAAAAACGTTCACAAATGCACCGCATCGCCTGGAATACGTCGCTACTATCAATGATGTTAAATTTTTTAACGACTCCAAGGCTACGAATGTGGATTCGGTGAAATATGCGCTGGATGCATTCGATGAGCCGTTGGTCTGGATTGCCGGGGGCATTGACAAAGGAAATGATTACAAACTGATCATGGAACAGGTGAATAAGAAAGTAAAGGCACTGGTTTGTCTCGGTACCAATAATCTGCGCTTGCGGGATGCATTTCATGACCAGATCGTCGACATCATGGAAACCAGGACCATGCAGGACGCGGTACGTGGTGCGATGGGGTATGCACGTGCGAATGATGTTGTGCTACTATCACCGGCTTGTGCAAGCTTTGATCTTTTCAGGAATTATGAAGATCGTGGAAATCAGTTCCGTGAAACGGTGCTGGCATTAAAAGAAGAGTTTGAAAAAAATCAGCAGATGCAATGATCGCGATAAAAGAATGGACCGACAAACATCTGAAGGGAGACCCGGTGATCTGGGCCGTAGTGATATTGCTGTCGATCATCTCGATACTGGTTGTTTACAGTGCGACCGGAACGCTGGCATTTAAGCGAATGAGCCATCCGGAAGCCTATCTCATGAAGCATACCCTTTTGATGGGACTCGGACTTTCAGCCATGTGGCTTGCCCACAAAATCGATTACAGGTATTATTCCCGCTTATCGCGCTTTGCACTTTGGATCAGCGTACCCTTACTCCTTTATACCTTTACGAACGGAGTAAGCCTGAACGATGCATCACGGTGGATCATGATTCCTGTGATCAATGCTTCTTTCCAACCTTCTGATCTTGCGAGTCTTGCCCTCATAACAAGTCTGGCGAGTATGCTCGCAAAACGCCAGCAAAATATTCGAGACTTCAAAGAGTCGCTAATCCCCATGCTGATCTGGTGTGGCGTTATTTGCGGGTTGATTGCACTGACCAACCTTTCGTCCGCGATTTTACTTTTCCTGACCTGCATGCTGATCATGTTCATCGGAAGGGTACCTGTCAAATACCTGGCGATGCTCATTTTCGTAGGTGCAATAGCAGGTGTGGCGGCTATTGAATTGGGTGTTCGTGGTGAAACGGCAAAAAGCCGGATCGAAAGTTTTATAAAAGGTGAGGAACTTCCCTACCAGGCCAAGCATGCGCGTATCGCCGTAGCAACCGGTGGGATCACCGGGGTCGGACCTGGTCAGAGTCAGCAGCGAAATATTCTCCCCCATCCGTATTCTGATTTCGTTTACGCGATCATCATTGAGGAATACGGAATGATTGGCGGCGGTGCTGTACTAATACTGTACCTGGTCCTCTTATTCCGTGGAATGAAGGCCGTCTATCAAAGCGAACGTGTTTTCGGGGGATTACTCTCGGCGGGATTGAGCTTCGCCATCGTGATGCAGGCAATGATCAATATGGGAGTTGTGGTTGGACTGGGCCCGATCACTGGTTTACCCTTGCCCATGGTAAGTATGGGAGGAACGTCATTGCTATTTACGGGAATTTCACTGGGAATAATTCTCAGTGTCAGCCGGGGAGAGACTGATACTACGTTTTCAGTGAAAAATGAAGGAACTAAAAATGTAATGAGAACAGCGTGACAGGCGGTAAACCATATCGATTTATCATCAGCGGTGGCGGCACCGGCGGACATATCTATCCTGCTTTAGCAGTGGCTGCTGAAATTCGCCGGCGTTATGCAGATAGTAAAATTCTTTTTGTAGGCGCGCAGGGTAAAATGGAAATGACCAAGGTGCCTGAAGCCGGATTTGAAATTCGCGGACTTTGGATCAGTGGTTTTCAGCGATCCCTTTCGACAAGGAATCTGATGTTTCCCTTTAAACTGATTCACAGCTGGTTTGCAGCCAGAAATATTCTTCGTGAGTTCAAACCGGATGCTGTAGTTGGTTTTGGAGGGTATGCCAGCGGTCCGATGATGCTCGCTGCTACCGGACGCCGCATTCCATCGATGATCCAGGAGCAGAACAGCTATGCAGGATTAACCAACCGGAAGCTTGGAAATCGGGTTGAAAAGATCTGCGTGGCATACGAAGGAATGGAAAAGTATTTTCCGAAGGATAAAATAGAGATTACCGGAAACCCGGTTCGTAAGGATATTATTGGACTGGAAACAAAACGTCAGCAGGCGCTCACCCATTTCGGGCTTGACGATGACAGGCCCGTTGTATTGATCCTTGGTGGAAGCCTGGGGGCGCGTACGATCAACAACAGTGTGCTCAGCCACCTGCAGCTCCTGAAAGATGCCAACGTTCAGGTGCTGTGGCAGACAGGTAAATTCTATCATCAGGAAATGACCGAAAAAGCAAGTGCGCAGGGAGATCATGCGGGAATTCAGGTTCTTGAATTCATTCGTGAAATGGATCTTGCCTATGCCGCTTCAGATATCGTTATCTCCCGTGCCGGAGCGTTGTCGATATCAGAATTGTGCCTGGCAGGAAAGCCGGTGGTATTCGTTCCTTCATCCAATGTGGCTGAAGATCATCAAACGAAAAACGCGAAGGCTTTAACATCGAAAGGTGCTGCATTGATGGTAACCGATGAACAGGCACCCGAACAACTGATTCCTACAACGCTGGAACTGCTTAGTGATAGTAAACAGATGGATGAACTGGCAAGACGAATTAAGGCCATGGCAAAGCCCCGGGCAACGGAAGATATCGTAAATGAACTTGAAAAAATTATCGCGTGAAACTAACTGACTACAATAACGTCTATTTCCTTGGCATCGGTGGAATCGGTATGAGTGCCCTTGCGCGTTGGTTTAACCGGAATGGATTTGAGGTGGCTGGTTATGACCGTACTTCCACCGTACTTACCGATGAGCTGGAGTCAGAAGGAATATCGATTCATTTCAATGATGACCCGTCGGAGATTCCTGCAGACTTCCTTGGGGATGCGGAACACCTCCTGGTGATCTATACGCCTGCGATACCTGCAGAACACCTTGAAATGAATTTTATCCGAGACCTAGGCATACCCATGTTTAAGCGCAGCCAGATCCTCGGAAAGATAACCGAAAACCTTTTCACCATTGCCGTTGCCGGAACACATGGAAAGACTACGACCTCTTCCATGATTGCTCATATATTGAAGTTCGCGGGTAAAGATATAGCAGCATTTTTAGGTGGAATTGCCACAAACTATAACAGCAACTTTATCGCTAATGAAGGAGATCTGAACAAAGTCCTTGCCGTGGTGGAGGCCGATGAATTTGATCGTTCATTTCTTACCCTGATGCCAGACCTCGCGGTAGTGACTTCTGCAGATGCTGATCATCTGGATATATACGGTGACAGCGAAAGCCTGAAGGAGTCGTTCAGGGAGTTTATAAAAAGAGTAAAGAATACTGGCCATATCTTCATCAAAGAAGGCCTGGAAGAAAATTTAGTACCAATCGATCTAAAGGCTTCCGTGCATACGTACGGATTGAACCGGGGACAATTTTTTGCAAGTAATATCACAATAGAACGTGGTTTTTTCGTCTTCGATTACACCGATCATGAGTATCTCATCAAAGGTATCAGACTTGGTGTTTCCGGTTTTCATAATGTGGAAAACGCAACTGTAGCGATGGCCATAGCACTTTCACTGGGTGTTGAGCCTGCAATAGTGAAAGAGGCGATGGAGTCGTATAGCGGTGTTAAGCGCAGATTTGAATACCTGCTGAGAACTGATAAGATCGTATTCGTTGATGATTACGCCCATCATCCGGAAGAGATCAGTGCATTTTTGAAATCATTGCGTGCACTCTATCCGAATAAAAAAATAACGGCTGTATTTCAGCCGCATCTTTTCAGTCGCACAAGGGACTTTGCCGAGGAATTTGGGGAGAGCCTCAGCCTGGCGGATGATGTGATCCTGCTCGAGATATATCCTGCGCGGGAAAAACCTATCCCGGGCGTGAATGCATCTATGATTCTGAATAAGATCCGTCACACCGATAAAATAGTAAGCACCAAGGAAGGCCTTATCGATATGCTGGAAGGTAAAACACTGGAGGTTGTCGCCACTATCGGTGCAGGAGATATTGATCAGCTGGTGGCACCATTAAAGAAATATTTAAAGTCGCGCTATGAAGTTGAATAAATCATATATCAGACAAGGCGGACGAGTACTGTTGGTACTGGCGTTCATGGTAATGGCTATCGCATTTACAGATCGCGTAGACAATGGGGATACATGTAATGAGCTGGTTATCAATATTCTCAATCAGACCGATAATTACTATCTGGATGAATCTGATGTGAGTAACCTGGTGACAGACCATGGTCAGACTCTGGTAACAGGTCAGCCATTTTCAGAGCTCAATTTAAAAGAGATGGAAGGTAAGGTACGGGAAGAGCCGTTTGTTGAGGATGTTGAAATTTATCGTGATCTGAAAGGTAATCTTATCGTAAATGTAGACCTGAAGCGTCCAATGGCCCGAATCATACGCTCAGGAGCACCACATGCCTACATTGCCGAAGATGGTACAATCATGCCGGTATCTGAGAAATTCACATCCAGGGTCGTACTAGTTTCCGGAAAATATGCTGATAAACTGATCGCCCAGAAAGAAGAAGATGCAGAGAGTAATGAACAGGTTCTTCAAATGCTTCGCACCGTTTACGAGGATCCATTCTGGAGCGGACAGGTTGCACAGATCGATATTGACAAAAATTTGAATATGACAATTTACCCCCAGGTAACGAAACAGCGGATAGAGTTTGGCAAACCGGTTGACCTGGAGGAAAAATTTGCCAAGCTGATGATTTTCTATAAGAAGATCCTGCCCAGTAAAGGGTGGAATACATACGATCGCGTGAACGTAGAATTTAAGGACCAGATAATAGCAGAATAACAACCACTAACATAATAACAATTAACAACCATGGAAAATGACAAGATCGTAGTTGGACTGGACATCGGCACAACCAAAATTTGTGCGATTGTTGGCAGAAAGAACGAGTTTGGTAAACTGGAAGTGCTTGGCATGGGAAAGGCCGATTCTGACGGCGTAATACGGGGTATTGTAACCAATATCGACAAGACAGTCAATGCAATTGAGAAGGCCATACGGGAGGCCGAAGAACAGTCGGGAATCGAGATCAACGTAGTGAACGTTGGGATTGCCGGCCAGCACATTAAGAGTTCCATTCATCACGGAAGTATTACACGTTCCACAAAAGATGATGAAATTACTATTGAAGACATCAATCGCCTGAACAGCGATATGTACCGCATCGTAATTCCACCGGGCAGCGAGATCATTCACGTGATGCCTCAGGATTATACAGTGGATTATGAGGACGGTATCAAGGACCCGGTGGGTATGTCTGGCGTGAAGCTTGAAGCAGATTTTCATATCATCACTGCCCAGACAAATGCGATCAACAATATTAACAAGTGTGTGCGCCGGGCCGGTCTTGAAATTGAAAACCTGATATTAGAGCCGCTTGCCTCGAGTCTTGCCGTGTTAAGCGAAGAGGAGAAGGAAGCTGGTATTTGCCTGGTGGATATCGGAGGCGGTACTACAGATATTGCGATCTTTCACGATAATATTATCCGACATACTGCGGTAATTCCATTTGGCGGCAATATTATCACATCCGATATTAAGCAGGGATGCCAGGTCATGCAGCACCAGGCAGAATTACTGAAAACCAAATTCGGCCGTGCCATTGCCGAGGATGCAAGTCCGAATGAAATCGTTTCAATTCCCGGGATTCGTAACCGTCCGCCAAAGGAAATCTCCGTAAAAAACCTCGCCCACATTATTGAGGCGCGTATGGAAGAGATCATTGAGCTGATTCATACTGAAATCGTTACTTCCGGATATGAGAACAGGCTGGCAGGAGGGATTGTGATAACCGGTGGCGGATCACAACTCATTAACCTGAAACAGCTGGTTGAATATATGACAGGCATGGATGCCCGTATTGGTTACCCGAATGAACACCTGGGTAAGAGCAAGACTGAATCGGTGAAGAGTCCGATGTATGCCACTTCCGTAGGTCTTGTGTTGTCGGGCTTCAGGGCTATCGACGAAAGGGAAAACAGGTACAAGGAAGTTACGGCTCGTGGAAAGCAACACGATAATAAGAAAGTACGTCCATCCGGATCAGACTTTTTCTCCAAGATCCTGAATAAGACTAAAGGGCTGCTTATTGATGATTTTGATACAAGATCCGACTACTAATTTTTTGAATCAACAACCACTAAATACACAATATTATGTCTGAAAACGCCTATAAATTTGATTTGCCAAAACACCATAAATCGATCATTAAGGTGATTGGTGTTGGTGGAGGAGGCAGTAATGCTGTAAACCACATGTTCAACCAGGGAATAAAGGATGTTGAATTTGTGGTATGTAACACCGATGCTCAGGCTTTGAAAGCGAGCGTTGTTCCAAATAAGCTTCAGATCGGCGCCAACCTCACCGAAGGTCTTGGTGCAGGAGCCAATCCTGATGTTGGAAAGAATGCCGCTTTGGAGAGCCGTGAAGATATTCGCGATCTGCTCGGCCATGACACAAAAATGGTCTTTATCACTGCCGGAATGGGAGGTGGAACCGGAACAGGTGCTGCTCCCGTGATTGCCAAGATTGCCAAGGAAATGGATATCCTGACTGTGGGAATCGTGACGGCGCCCTTCTCTTTTGAGGGTAAAAAGAAATTTGGCGCTGCCCAGCGGGGGATTGATGAGCTCAAGGAAAACTGCGATACTGTTCTTGTGATCCTCAATGATAAACTCAGAGAGATTTACGGAAACCTTTCTATTGGAAATGCTTTCGGACAAGCTGATAACATCCTTACTACTGCGGCCAAAGGAATAGCTGAAATCATCACCGTGGCAGGATATGTGAACGTCGATTTTCAGGATGTCCGTACCGTAATGCATAATGCAGGCGCGGCGGTTATGGGATCATCGCAGACCAAGGGTGAGAACAGGGCACGCAGAGCGGCTGAAGAAGCATTGTCGTCACCGTTGCTGGATAACCGGGACATCATGGGTGCTCAAAAGATACTTCTTTCCATTATCTCGGGTGAGCAGGCCGAACTACAGATGGATGAACTTACTGAGATCACCGAATATATTCAGATGGAAGCGGGTGATGATGCCGAAGTAATATTTGGTCATGGTGTGGATCCGGAGCTGGAAGATTATATCAGGGTGACCGTGATTGCCACCGGTTTTGACCATGAGGTTACAGGAAATGGAGGCCGTGAGTATGAAATAAAACGGACAGTTATGGACCTTGAAAAGCCGGTTCAACAGCAGACAACCATTTTTGATGATAATCCAAGCGATTCGCAGGAAATGATCCTGAAGCACAAGGAAGAGGAGGCTGAGGAAAAATTGGAGGAAAAGGAAAAACCGGAGTTAGGTGAGCGCTTCTATCATTTTACAATAGAAAATCATAAGCCGGCAATTACTGATGATGCAGACTTTGGTGATGATGAAGGTGAAGACTCACTTTTTTCTGAAGAGGATGAGATGGAAGTAACTGATATTTCGTCAGACGATGATTTCTTCAGCAATGATGGAATGATGGATATTAATAATACAAAGGAACGACTCCAGGAGCAGGCAAATAAACGTATTGAAAAACTGCATGCTTCGGGACGTGTTGAAATGAGACCTGATGAATTTAAAGAACGCCTGGACGTACCAGCATATTTGCGTAAGCAGGTACGATTTCAGTCGGTCCCCCATTCTTCAGAACCTCATGTCTCCAAGTACAATCTGAATGATGACAATCAGATACTTGGAAACAATCGATTCTTACACGATAACGTGGATTGATGATTATGTAAGTACATACGGACACAAACCTTCTTACTTTCCAATTTTGTAGTGGTTGTTGGTTGTAATTTTTCTGGAAGGTTCTGGTATGTAATTTTTTAAACTATACCTCCCGGTCCCGTCCGGGAGGTTTTCATTTTATACGGGTTAGGATAAAAAGGGAACCAGGTAGTAGGTAAAAACAGATAAAATGATCACTGCGATCAAATTGAGCAAGAATCCTGCGCGCATCATATCATTAATCCGAATATACCCGCTCGAATAAACAATGGCATTGGGCGGTGTGGAGATGGGCATCATAAAGGCACAGCTGGAGGCCATCGTGGCAGGGATCACCAGACGCAGGGGGTCTTCACCCATACCGGCAGCCACGGCGATAAGAACGGGGAGCATTATTGTAACGAGTGCCACATTGCTCATAAGTTCGGTCATGAACAAAACAATTGCGGTTACAAGTAAAATCAAAAGGAGTTTATTTATTGAATCATAACTGGCCACATAAGCGCCAATGTGCTCAATGATCCCTACTTTTTCCATGGCAGCGGCAAGAGAAATCCCCCCACCGAACAATAACAGTATACCCCAGGGAAGATCACGTGTATCGTCCCATGTGAGAAGTGTGCGCACCGGCTTTATGCCGGATGGAATGATGAACATTGCACTTCCTCCCGCCATGGCAGTCACATGATCAGTTAAAAGGTTTGCTCCCAGCAATGAATTGATTTGTGCCTTGAACATCCATGCGAAAATGGTCATTCCAAAAATGGCAATAACGACTTTCTCTTCCTGTTTGAGGGCTCCGAGTTCAGCAAGTTTGTTATTCACCAGTTGCCTGCTACCAGATACTGCCTTTAAATTATTCCGGAATAGTATGCGTGTTGTTAACAGATAAACTACTGTAAGCATCATAATTCCGCATGGAATACCAACCAGCAGCCAGCGGGAGAAAGACATCTCATAATTCGCTAGTTTGCTCAGATAGCCTGCCATCACAACGTTGGGGGGCGTTCCGATGATTGTCATAAATCCACCAATATTTGCCGCATAGGCAATGGAGAGCATTAGTCCAAGTGCAAATTTCCTTTCGTCGGAATCCAGTCTGGCATCTGCGAGTAAAAGATCAGTTACGGAGATTGCGATCGGGAGCATCATTACCGCCGTGGCAGTATTGCTCACCCACATGCTCAGTACGGCTGTGGCGATGGTAAACCCCAGGATTATCCCGTTACCGCTTGTGCCGGTATACCGTAGAATATTAAGGGCAATTCGTTCATGTAAACGGTGTTTTTGTAAGGCCAGTGCCAGCATGAAACCTCCCATGAAAAGAAAAATCACAGGATTTGCATAAGAAGAAGCCGCTTCCCCGATGGAAGAAATGTTGGCAAGTGGCAGTATAATGAGCGGCAATAAGGCTGTGACCGGAAGCGGGACAGATTCCAGTATCCACCATGTAACCATCCAGGTGGCCAGTCCGATCGTTCGCGCCATCATTTCATCGGCGGAGAAATAGAGAACTATCTGGTACAAAATGAAACCTCCGACGGGTCCGGCAATTAAATTGATCAGGGGCCTGTATGAATGCCTGGTACTATTCAATGGCTAGTTGTGTGTCATTAATTCCCTGGCATTTTGTAATGCGGTGTCGCTTGGGCTGTCGCCGCCGATCATCTTGGCAATTTCAATGGTGCGCTCTTCCTCTGACAGCATTCTGATTTTGCTGATGGTTGAATTCTCACCACGGTCTTTGTAAACAAAGTAATGTCGTTCCGCACGAGCGGCAATCTGTGGCAGGTGGCTGATGGCAATAACCTGGTGATTTTTAGACATGAACTTCATCATTTCACCCATCCGAAGAGCAATTTCCCCCGATATGCCGGTATCAATCTCATCAAAAATAATGGTGGGAAGGGCGACCTTATCTGCCAGAATATGCTTGATGCAGAACATTAGCCTGGAAAATTCACCTCCAGAGGCAACTTTTGAAAGTTGCTGCGGGGCAACACCCAAATTGGCGCTGAATAGAAGATTAATCTCATCATTGCCGAATTCAGTGAATTCTTCGGCAGCAGTTTTTAAATCAATCCGTATACGCGCATCGGGTATACCAACCTTTTTTAGCAGCTCCTGCATTTCATGTGAGAGCGGTTCCAGGACATCAGCTCGTTTTTTTGAAAGCGATTCAGCACGTGCGCTGAGCGCTATTTTTTGTTCTTCCAGTAACCGCTCTAATGAAACGATTCGTTCTTCCATCGTCCCGCTTTCAAAAGCTTCCGCATCAAGTTCTTCACGAATGCGGATCAATTCGTCAATTGAATTGACATGATGTTTCTGCTGCAGTTGATAGATGCTTCCCAGTCGTTGCTGTATAATCTCGGTCTTTTCAGGATCAAATTCGACCAGATCATTGAGGCGAACCAATTCCGAAGCCAGATCATCAATTTCAATGAATGCGCTCCTGATCCGCTCGTAAATACTCTCGTAATCCGAAGAGAATTTGCGCAGGGAATTTAGAAATTGCTGTGCCTGTCTGATGGCCTGCAAGGCTGAATATTCATCTTCCTGAAGAATATTATTCGCTGCCGTGAGATTACTTTTAATTTCTTCGGCATTTTCCAGTACCGTCAATTGCTGCTCCAGTTCCTCCTGTTCACCAGATTGTAAGTTGGCATCAATCAATTCCTGAAGAATGAAATGCCTGTAATCTGCCTCCTGTTCTTTTTTGGTGCGTATTTCCAGAAGTCTTTTAAGCTCTTCCTGATGCTTTTTGTACTCCCTGTAGATCTTCCTGAAATCGGCCCTTTCGTCCAGAATGCCGGCAAAAGCATCGACCAGATCCATTTGAAATCCTGATTTTGCAAGGAGTAGAGTTTCATGCTGTGAGTGAACATCCATGAGCTGATCTCCCAATGTCCGAAGTACATCCAGTGTTACCGGCGTATCGTTGATAAATGCACGTGATTTTCCCGACGGACTGATCTCCCGACGGATTATGGTTTCAGGTTCGTAGTCAAGCTCCTGGACTTTAAAGAAGCCCTGAAGATTGTAATCTTCGATGGAGAAACTGCCTTCGATGATACATTTGGCCTCTTCATTAAAAAGAACGCGCGTATCTGCCCTGTTTCCCAGCAATAGGCCAACTGCTCCCAGCATTATGGATTTACCAGCACCGGTCTCGCCTGTAATTATATTCAGGCCATCCACCGGGCGCATTTCCAGGTGTTGGATGAGCGCATAATTCTTTATGATCAGGTTCGTTAACATTCAACTATTTATATCGATGATCACTTCTTCGATTTCTTGCATGGAGATTGTCATCTTATCCAGGCGCATATTCCTGCCATTTAATGAATCACCATTGATTTCCGTCAGATTCATGAATATAACACTTCCATTTTTCATGATAACATGAATTTTTTTCCCAAGAAATTCGGGAAGTTTATCATTCAAATGCTGGTATTTAATTCGAACCTGACGTTTTGCCATATTACTTCAGCATTTGTTCATATTGTGCCCGGTTGGCCGGATCCAGGTTGGCCAGGATCTCAAATGCCTGCCGCCGGGTGTTCAATTCACCCTCCGAATAAATATTGATCAATTCGACCCTTTTAGCGTCGAGAAAACTGATTACAAATATTGAATTTGGATATTGTTGTTTAATCTGCTGTAGGTCTTTCAGTACCGTAAGAATCGTGGAGCGGGCATCATCACCACTTTGCATATATGTATCCAGTCCCAAACGGTGATAGCGATAGAACCCTGTTCTCAGCGATTGCATTTGCTGATTCGTCATGTTCTCTATCAGCCAGTACCGGTTACGGGTACTTCCAAGAGCGTCCCATCCAGGTCTGTTGGATGTCTGAGCTGTATTGGCAATATTTAATGCCTTTTGGAAAAAAGGATTTCCGGCCAGTTCGCCGAATGAGTCATAATCCATGCCCAATATGATATTAGCATAGAATCCCAGTAATGAAGTCAGGTTAGATGTGAAAATATTCTCATTGAAGTTTAACGGCATTGATTCGATATATTCGAATTGCCAGTCCCGGTCGGCAAAATTCAGCAGGATGGATTCATAGTTGCTGTTGAAAACAGGGCGGGCTGATTGAATCTGGGTAGTTCCTGAGAAATAACCGAGTGTAGGAGTATTCTGAAGGGTAATGATAATATTACATCCGATCCTTTCGGAGGGCTCAAACACATCACTGGTCCATTGTGTGTTATTCAGAAACTGTTCGAGCGCAGTTTCCATATCTTCAAATATTTGCCGGTCTGAAGTTTGTACCTGTTCAGCATTTACCGAAACACGACAGTTGAGTTCCTGCCCGGTAAGGGGGGAAACCGTGAGAAGAAATATGAATAGACCTGCGATAACTGATCTCATACGTTAAATTTAATGATCGCATCAAGAATATCATGAGCAACCTCTGTTTTACTTTTTAACGGAAAGGTCTGTTGATGATTGTGCTTGTCTAAAATTGTAATCTGATTGGTATCATGACCAAATCCGGCCCCGGCATCGTTCAGAGAATTTAAAACAATCAGGTCAAAGTTCTTCTTTTTCAACTTTCCAGCCGCATTGCTTTTTTCATTCTCCGTTTCGAGCGCAAACCCCACGATAATCTGACCTTCTTTCTTTTTAGCTCCCAGTTTTGCTGCAATGTCCACTGTTTTGGTTAACTCAAGTGAAAGTGATCCTTCGGTTTTCTTAATTTTTTGTTCGGCAGTTTTGGCTGGTTTGTAATCTGCGACGGCTGCCGCCAGGATAATGATATTTGCATGATCAAATACAGAGGCTGCTGCGTCATACATATCACTTGCATTCACCACCCTGATCACATGCACAGAAGGATTCTGTATGGAGAGAGAAGTTGGACCAGTAACCAAGGTGACATGAGCTCCCGCATCAGCGCAAGCCTGAGCAATGGCGAAACCCATTTTACCGGAACTGTGATTGCCAATAAAGCGTACCGGGTCAATGGCTTCGTGTGTGGGACCGGCTGTAATCAGGACTTGTTTTCCTTGGAGGGGTTTATTCTGCGGACTTTTTTTTTTAAGCGTGTCGCTGATGACTGTCACGATTGTCTCGGGCTCAGCCATTCGTCCATTTCCCACCAAACCACTTGCTAATTCACCAAATTCCGCAGCAATGATCTCATTGCCGTAACTTTTAAGTGTATTGATATTTGAGGTAGTGGATGGATGAGCATACATATCCAGGTCCATAGCAGGAGCAATTACGACCGGACATTTGGCAGAAAGATATGTTGCCAGCAATAGGTTATCACACAATCCGCTTGCCATCTTTGCCAGGGTATTCGCGCTCGCGGGCGCGATTACCATAAGATCAGCCCAGAGGCCCAGTTCCACGTGATTATTCCATTCGCCCGAATCATTCTTTTCAAAATCCGTCAGAACAGGATTTTTAGATAGGGTAGCAAGTGTTAGTGGGGTAATAAAAGTGCGGGAAGAAGCTGTCATGATTATTTTCACTTCAGCACCTTCCCCCACAAGCAGGCGCGTAAGGTATGCGGCCTTATAGGCTGCGATACTTCCGCATACGCCTAATAAAATACGCTTTCCGCGAAGCATATTGAATTATAATTCAAGTGCACCGGCAGGATCCTGATCCCTTTCACGGAACATAACCTTGTCTTCTACGAATTCCTCAATTGCTAGTGAGGTTGGCTTAGGCATGCGCTCATAGAATTTTGAGATCTCTATTTGTTCGCGGTTCTCAAAAATTTCTTCGAGGTTATCCACGGTAGAGGCAAATTCTGCCAGTTTGCTGTTAAGTTCTTCCTTAACATTAATAGTTATCTGACGTGCCCTTTGTGAGATGATCGCGACAGACTCATAAATGTTTCCTGTCTTTTCTGAAATCTCAGCCATGTCACGCGTAATAATCGATGCTTGAGTAACCATATATTTAATTTTTAGCTAATTCTGTTATTTTCTCCAGGCTGTCAGCATATTTCCTTTCAGCCTCTTTTATGTATTCTGATTCCGGATAATTATCAATGAAATCCTGGTAATATTGATTGGCTTCACGAAAACGTTCCAGCTGTCGGATTGAAATACTTTTCTCAGCATACTTATACTGAGCCATGAATTTTAGGTAAGACAGCTCCTCATTGTATTCAGAATCAGGGAAATTCTCTGAAAATGACTGAAACGCAATGACTGCCGCATTGTAATTTTCCAAACGATAATATTGTTTGGCATTTTCATACCCCTTTCTCTCCAGTCGTACCTGCACATCATTAATCACATTCGAAGCGTCGTCAACAAATTCACTGGTCGGATAACGGTTAATGAATTGCTGCATCGCCATGAGGGCCTGAATACTGTTGGTTTGATCCAGATTGTAAGTCGGCGAGGCTGCATAGAGTGAATAGGCATACATATATGCAGCCTCCTGGGCAAACTCACTTCTTCCGTAAGTCTCGTAAAAGACCTTGAAGTGGTGCGAAGCCAGGTCGTATAGTCGCTGATAATACTGGGAGTATGCATAATAGAACTGTACCTTCTCACCTTCCGGAAGACCCCTGACGATGGGTAAAATTTGTTCGAAAAGTGTTGAGGAACGGTAATAGTCCTTGTTTTCGTAATATTCCAGACCCGCCTCATATTTCACCCGCCAGTCTTCACTTTTTTCGATAGCACGGAATTTACCGCACGCTGAAAAAAGTGTAATCGCAATGCTTGCTGAAATAATATAAAATAGGACCCTTTTACGCATAAGGCTGCAAATATAACTAGTTAACGACAATTATCAATGAAGAATGTCTGTGTCGGATTGGATAACAGGATTAAAGTACTATTTAGTGCCCGGGGCGGCGATTATTTTCGAACAATAAGTTTTCTCGACATGACACCTTCATTGTCGACATACAGGGTATAAAAATATACGCCGGCATTAAATTCATCGGCATTCACCTTCACCCTTGTTTCAAGGTAGGGAAGATCATACTCCGCGACTGCACTCCCCAATACATTGTGTATAACAACCTTGGCCTCTACGTCCCTGTCCAGGATATTATAATCAATAAATGCAAATTCAGTCACCGGATTCGGATAAACATCGTTGATTCTTATGGCGCGTGACTCATAAATGAACCGTTCCGCTACTTTGTCTTCAACTGAATAGGTTATTTCGTATTCTACGTAATCCATCGGATTGTCCCGATTATATATTTGATAATTTACCGTACTGATTCCTTCAGCAAGTCCAGCCTCCAGTACACTTACAAATGCACTTGATTTTTCTCCTGGCTCAAGTCTCTTGGATAATGGTAACTTGTCGGTTTCCTCACTGTAGCATTCATTGCCCCAGCAGAAATAAGATTTTTGGCTTGTGCCAATTACCTTGTTGGTTCGTTTTATAGCAACATAAATGGGACGATCAGATGTGTTCACCAGTGTAACCGGCACTTTCATTACGGATCCAATCCGTCCGGTATGGACAATAGAATTTTCTACGACCTGAAGTTCCTGGGCGCTGATAATGTGGGAGGCGAGAAACAATACTAACAGGAAGTAAAGTTTATTCATAGGCAAACATAATATATATGTATATACGTACGTTTTATCAAATTCGTTAAGGAAGATACAAAATATCCTCATTTTTAACATAGTGAATTCACATAAAATCAATGTATTTCAGTATTTGATACAATAATTTTAAAATGAATCCGCAAAAAGCTGTTGCCATTGCAAAACTGCTAATGACTGGATCATCTGTTTGACACTGCAAAGGACAATTTGGTTGTGGTGGCGGACAATAAAAAAAGAATTATTCTTTTTTCTGCAGGGATGATTTTTCTTTCAGGATATCAGGCTTCTCCTGCACAGGTTTTACATCAGGTTTTATGGGCGAAACCAGGTCCTCCTCTCTTGCAACATCCTCTTTTGCCGGCCGTTCGGCAATTCTCCAGGAATATCCCGGAAGTCTTTGCATCTCTGATGTAAGCTCGTGAGGTGGAATCATGTGCGCATCAGGCTTCACAAAAAATGATACATTATCGGCACGGTTCAGCTTAAAATGGATCCGCATACTGCTGCTAATGCTCTTATTCATCCCCATCAGGTAGGATTCTGTCTCATCAAGTGCATAGAAGAGACTCTCCGCATTACCATCCACATCCACTTTGCTGATTGCGCTCTCCCGAAAGAGGGCGATCATATTCCGGCCTTTGATCTGGTTGTAATTGTTGATTGAATCCCGGCTTACCACAAATGAATTGAAATTCAGAAACATTTTATCGATGGAATTGTCATGAATTTCTACTTCAATGGTATCGGCAGTAATCTGGTTTTCACCCGTCCATAGCACAGGATCGGAGTAGAATATTATCAGGCTGTCGGCATTCATATATGCCAGTGAATCTGATCGTCCCTGCAGGTCATTTTTAAAGATCCTTACGTTGGGATAAGCAAGGATTCGCTCTTTTGAAGGATCATCACTTTCAACAGCCACCAGCGTATCAGCACGAAGGTAAAGGGTATCTTCACCCAGGGGTCGTTTCATGACCGCATTTCCATAAACCTTGGCAATTCCATTCGCCTTATCATAGTATCCGTCATCACCATCGATGATCACATTTTCCTGCTTCGAAACAAGATGGATCCGGTCCTTTCCCAGGTAAAACTTTCGGAGATCGTCAAGCAGCATACGCCGGGCATTGATAAAATATGATTTCGTCTCTACTTCACCCAGTCGAAGATCGGAGCTCTTTTTTCGCGTGTCATATTCCCCCTGGTCATACTCAAATACATTCCCCTCTTTATCCGTTAGTTCGGTAGGAGCCCGGAAATACATGATATTACTTCGGGTATTGTATTGCAGGGTGTCTGACCGGAGTGTATATTCCGGATTGACTCCAACAACCTTTTTTTTGAAGGATGCCATTCCTGTATTTACCAGATAATACCCTTTATCACTGGTAAGAACGTTGGTGCTGTCAACAAGCTTTCCCCCCTGGAAATAACGCGCTTCCTGGTTTATGCGGTCGTAATCCAGATTATCGGTATACAGCGTTGCCTGTCCGAGCTTTGTAAAAACCACATTTTTCCGAAGGCGGGCGATCTTTTCATTGCCTTCATAAATAAGTCGGCCTGCCACAATAGTGACCGAGTCACCCTCTACGATTCTCACATTACTTCGAGCTTCTATCCGGTTGGTTTCATTATAGAGGACAGCTGTGTCACAGTAGATTGTAGTTTCGTTCTGAACAAAAACGACATTTCCCACCACATTCCGGTATCTTACCCCATCTCTGAGGCCGCCGTAGGAGGTATCAGCCTGAACCAATTCAACCTTCCGCTGTGCCTGGGCCATGGAACTGGAGAAAAGGAGTAGAGAGGTTAATATTAATATGGTAACTTTACCGGCGTTCATCAGGGTCAAAGTTAAACAAAATTCATACCATGCTTCCTGGTTCATTTCTCGAATTGTTCCATGCGTGTAAAATAAAAAAATCAGATCGCTTGCTGGTGGCTGTGAGCGGAGGCATTGATTCAGCAGTGCTGATCGATTTACTGGCGGGAGAGTCGTTTGACTTTGCCATAGCCCATGTGAATTTTATGCTTCGGGGTGAAGACTCGGAAAAGGATGAACAATTTGTTCAGAAACTTGCCCGATCCCGTGACGTCCCCTTTTTTTCTGTGCAGTTTGAAACCAGAACTTATGCCGAAGAGAAAAAGATCAGCATTCAGATGGCAGCCAGGGAACTTCGGTATGCCTGGATGTATGAACTTCTCGAGAAGGAAGGATTCAACTATCTGGTCACTGCGCATCACCTGAATGACGCCCTTGAAACCACACTGTTAAATTTATCCAGGGGCACTGGCATTGCCGGATTGCGTGGCATAAAGCCGCTGCATGATCGGATATTCAGGCCTCTTCTGCATACTTCGCGTAATTCAATCGAGTCATATGCGCGCTTGAAGAATGTTCAATGGCGCGAAGATGTTTCCAATGCCTCCGACCATTACACCCGAAATTATATTCGTCATCATATAATTCCGAAGCTTGAGGAGCTTAACCCCTCGGTTATTGAAACTTACAGAGCCACACACCTTCGACTCATGGATGCCGAATCTGTTCTGCTTCAGGAAGCAGCTGAACGCATCAATGCTTATCAGCATAAACAGGGAGAGGATATATACATTCATCGGGATGCATTCAGGGACACAAATCTTGCTGTTACTGAAGTTTTGCTGGCGCCATATGGATTGACGATTTCACAAAACCAGGATCTACTCGAATGTATTGGGCGAAATGACCACTCACAGATTTTCATTACTTCGGATTTCCGTTTGAACCTGGACAGAGAATATTTGATCATTTCCAAATCTCCAACAGAAATCATACCGTTGCGAATTGATCTTTCCGATGCTCATTATGAACATGATCTTGGAAAGATACAGGCCTTCATTGAACCAGGTTTTGAGCCGGTACTGAAGGGACCTATGCAGGCTTCTTTTGATATTGAACGGCTTCGGGAACCGCTCATTCTCCGAAAATGGGAGGAGGGAGACCACTTCATTCCATTGGGAATGAAGGGCAAAAAAAAGGTAAGTGACCTTATGATAGATGAGAAAATTCCGTTAAACTTGAAACAGCGTGTGTGCGTGCTTGAATCCAATGGCGAAATTGTCTGGGTTGTTGGATTGCGGATCTCAGAAATGGCAAAGGTTACGCAGCACACTACCAGGCGTTTCAATATCATCATAGACAATGATAAATCCGTTTAAAAAAACCTACACGACATACGAACTACGGATTTTCAATTTTTTATCGGGAATTCGCCTCTTCAAGAATCTCACCTTCAAGGAGATGTCTTATTTTCTTCCCTTCATGCATGAAAGGAATTTTCAAAAGGATGAGGTCGTATTCTTCCGTGATGATCCCAGTCATGCGCTATATTTACTGAAAAGGGGTGAAGTTTTGCTCAATATCGATGTGAATGACTCTTTTGAAAGTCTCACTTCGGTTAAGGGGGGAAACGTACTTGGAGAAAGTTGTCTTCTCGAAAATTCAAAGCGACAGTTGAATGCCATAGTGATTTCCGAATCAGCCCAGTTTTATGTCATACCGCAGGATAATATTTTCTCAATATTTGAAAACCACGCTCGCGTAAAAACCAAAATGCTGAAGGAGCTGGCAATGATGTATAATGAATACAATTCAAACCTTTTCAAGGCATACCGGTCATCATTCGGGTTTTTCCACTTGTCACAGATATACGGAAAAGAAAGGCCCTGAATTAAACTTCCCGCAGATTTAGGCATATGAATGCGATTGCTTAAATTTGTCTTCCTGAAAAATTGCTTTTTTATTCACATTTAAAACATAAATCCGTTATGAAAATTACTGTTGTGGGAGCAGGGAATGTTGGTGCGACGTGTGCCGATGTTTTGGCATACAGAGAGGTGGCCAATGAAGTCGTGCTTGTAGATATCAAGGAAGGTATCGCTGAAGGCAAGGCACTTGACATATGGGAAAAATCGCCGATCAATCTCTATGATACCCGTACGATCGGTTCAACAAATGATTACACAAAGACAGCCGGTTCCGATGTTGTCGTAATTACCTCCGGCTTACCCCGTAAACCTGGAATGTCGCGTGATGACCTTATCGAAACCAATGCCGGAATCGTTAAGTCAGTCACCGAAAATGTTGTAAAGCATTCACCCGATGCCATCATAATCGTCGTTTCAAATCCGTTGGATGTAATGACATATCAGGCTCACCTGACATCTAAACTTCCACGGACCCGTGTAATGGGAATGGCTGGAATTCTTGACACAGCACGTTATCGTTCTTTCCTTGCAGAAGCGCTGGATGTTTCGCCAAAGGATATCCAGGCAGTACTGATGGGCGGTCATGGAGATACGATGGTGCCTCTTCCACGGTATACTACAGTTGGTGGTATTCCTGTTACGGAACTTATCGACGAAGATAAACTTAATGCGATTATTGAACGCACAAAAACAGGTGGAGGTGAACTCGTTAAATTAATGGGTACTTCTGCGTGGTACGCACCCGGATCAGCTGCAGCGCAAATGGTGGAAGCTATTGTGAAGGACCAGCGTCGGGTATTCCCGGTATGTATCAAACTCGAAGGCGAGTATGGTATTGATAACTGCTACCTGGGCGTACCGGTTATACTTGGCAAGAACGGTGTTGAAAAGGTTATTGAACTTCAGCTCACTGATGCTGAGAAGGAATTATTGAATGTTTCGCGAGATCATGTTCAGGAGGTGATGGATGTACTCGACCGAATAAACGGATAATTCATTATGCTATCATTAAAAGCCCCGGAGACGGGGCTTTTTTTATTTCTACGTACTCCATTAGAGTTGCATTTTGACCGTGTTATGACGATATTATGTAAATGCCAACCCTGCTGGAAAAACTGGGTGTAAAACCGGGTTCTGTGACCTGGATTATTAATGCACCACCGGTCTTAACTGACGCCTTGCATCAGTTGGATGACATACGTTGGTCTGATGGTCATGATGATGCTGATTATATCCATCTCTTCGTCACACAATCAGACACCCTATACGAAATGCTGCCGGCCTGTATGGAAGTCCTGCCCGATTCGGGAATGCTTTGGGTGAGCTGGCCAAAAAAGTCGGCGCGCGTGCCGGGTGATCTCAACAGGGAACTCGTCCGTGAGATTCTGCTGACCACCGACCTGGTGGATGTAAAAGTTTGCTCCGTAGACGAGGTCTGGTCTGCCCTAAAGTTTGTTCGTCGGGTAAAGAACCGTAAAAATTAACAACAGGGTTCCTCCTCACATGTAGTCTGATGGTGATTTCAAGTGGGCAAATTATGGTAGTTTTTGAAACAATCGTGTTATTACTTCAGGATTGAAAGTCGTTACTTTATATAGTGGTATCATTTTCAGGTACTTATCAGACTAACCAAAACAACCAAAAAAATGCTAACATCAGATGTAAAATCAAGAAGGAAATTCATTGGTACGCTCGCTGCTACGGCAAGTCTTACCGGTATGACCGTTCCTTTTCTATCACAGGCGAATGCCAAGCCGGTAAAAAAATCGGCACATGCTGCAGATGCATGGTTTGAAGGCGTGAAAGGCGATCACAGGATCGTTTATGATGCTCCTGAAATCCATGACGGATTTCCAATAATCTGGCCATGGGCTTTCTACATGACTAATAACCAGACAGGAACCGCGGATGAAGATATGACCGCGGTAGTGGTTCTTCGCCACAATGCCATTCCGCTGGCCATGGAAGACAGACTGTGGCAAAAGTATAACTTTGGCCAGGTGTTCAACATGAATGATCAAAAAACATCAAAACCTTCGCTCCGCAATCCGTATTATGAGCCCCAGGAAGGAGATATGCCGTTGCCGGTGATCGATGGTATCAAGAAGCAAATAGATCGGGGAATCATGTATTGTGTTTGCGAACTGGCGATATCTGTTTACAGCGGAGCTGTTGCCCAGCAAATGAATATGAACCCGGAAGAAGTCACGAAGGACTGGATTTCGGGAGTACTTCCCGGTATTCAGGTGGTTCCTTCGGGTGTTTGGGCACTCGGACGAGCACATGAGCATAACTGCGGCTATATATATGCCGGAGGCTAGAATCTAACACAGGGAATTCCAGTGTCTGCACTGGAATTCTTTTTTACATTAAACTTTACCTTCCATGAACCGACTATATTTCATTTTCGCTTTTATTTTTATTGTCGCCATCAGCGCATCTGCCCAGGAGAAACCCATACGCATTGTTTTCGATATCACATCGGCTGATGATGGCACGCACCAGTCGGCTATCCGTCATCTGCAGCTAATGACCGATGCCTACCCCAATGCACAATTTGAATTGGTTTCCTATGGTAAATCACTTCCTATGCTCCTGCCCGAGAAGTCAACCGTCGCCCCGGAAATCTCCGCGCTCCTCGCAAAACCGAACGTAAACTTCTATGTGTGTGAAATGACATTGAAGAAGTACGGAAAGACAAAAGCAGACCTCATTCCCGGGGTTGGAACTGTCCCTGACGGCATAATGGAAATCGTCATGAAACAGAATGACGGCTGGGCATACATTAAAGAAGCCCATCAATAGAATATTTGTAATTAATACATAATTTGGTCAATCACTTGCGATTAATTGATTGCCTATGTTTTGTTTGCTGAATGGAAACCTGGTCAGGCAGGAATCCGCGTTCATTCCTGTGAATGATCTCACGCTGCGCCGTGGTTATGGCCTTTTCGATTTTTTTCGCGTCAAAGACAATACTTGCCTCTACCTCCAGGATCATGCCGACCGGCTGTTTACGGGAATCAGGGGATTGAATCTTGTCATCAACCAGGATAAGAATACCCTGATTCAACAAATTCAGCAGCTTGTTGAGGCCAACAACTTAAAAGGGGCTTCCGGAATTCGTATTGTAGTTACGGGTGGATCATCGCCCGATGGGTTCACCCCGTCAGAGGCAAATATTATTATAACCCAGGAGCGTTTCAGCGAACCGAACCCCTTATTGTATGAAAACGGAACATCTATTATCAGTTTGGAATATCGCAGGGAGCTGGCCACATTTAAGTCGGTGAATTACATGAATGCCGTATATATGGCTCCGGAAATGAAGCGGCAGGGAGCAACCGAGATTCTATATCATTTCTGGGGAGCTGTGTCTGAATGCACACGCAGTAATGTCTTTTGCATTTCAAATGATATCCTGTATACGCCTGTTTCAGATATTTTACATGGAATAACACGTAAAAGGGTTTTGGAAATAGCATCTGGAATTATGGAGGTAAGAGCCGAAGATTTCAGTCTTCAATTCCTGAAAGAGGCAGACGAGGTGTTCATTACTTCCACCATTAAGCGAATTTTGCCTGTTTCCCGGATTGATCATAGCCCCGTCTCAGATGGCAATGTTGGGCAGGTGACGCGGAAACTTATGTATTTGCTGCAAAAAAGAGATCAGGAGTATTCCCCGAAACTTGATATTTAGTACCACATACGGCATCTTCGAGGTATGAGTAAAATTAAACTGGCAACCTGGAATGTGAATGGCATACGTGCCATTATGAAAAAGGAGTTTGAATCGAGCTTCAATGAACTTAACAGTGATGTGCTATGCCTTCAGGAGACCAAGGCAACTGCCGATGAAGTAAAGGAGGCATTGGTTTCACTGGATAGTGGTTTTGAGATATATGCTAATGAATCTAAGGCGCGGAAAGGATACAGTGGCACTGCGGTGATTTCAAGAATTCCGGTTATTGGCATTCAGGAAGACATGGGTATGGCAGAACATGACCAGGAAGGACGTGTGCTGGCTGCTGAATTTGGTGATTTCTTTCTGGTAAATGTATATACTCCCAATTCCGGACAGGGGTTAAAACGACTGGACTACCGTCAGGAATGGGATCGTGACTTCTTACAGTACCTCAAGGCACTGGAAGCATCAAAACCGGTAATTGTTGCCGGCGACCTGAATGTGGCGCACAGTGAGATTGACCTTGCCCGTCCAAAGCAGAATTATAATAAGTCATCCGGTTATACCCAGCAGGAAATTGATGGGTTGACGAATATTATCAAAAATGGTTTTATTGATGTATTCAGACATCTGTATCCGGATCAGGAAGGGGCCTACACTTATTGGAACTATATGTTCAATGCGCGATCCCGAAATGTTGGGTGGCGGATTGATTACTTCCTGGCCAGTGAGAATATACTACCAAAGATCGACGATGTTGTGATCAGACCTGAGTTCATGGGCTCGGATCATTGTCCGGTTGAATTGTGGATCGAGGCGCCTTAAAATTCTATCAGTTTTTGAACCTGTGTCTCAAGCAATTCCTGGTAAAGTGGGTTTTGGATCATGCCTTCTTTAAAGTGTTTTTCAATAAAGGCCAGCTTCGGTTTAAGTGCCAGCACATGGGTGCCACAATAATTGAGGATATCGGTCAGGTGACTCAGTGCAAGTCCGCCGCCCTGATTTCCAGAAGAGATTCCTACCAGTGCGCACTTTTTGTCCCTGAAGGTTAGCGGATACTGGAGACCATCGATAAAAGTTTTCAATACTCCGGGGAAGGAGCCATTGTATTCGGGTACGATGAACACAAACTTTTTGGCATGAAGCATTTCATCCCTGAGTGGATTAAAGGCTTTATTTTTACCCGAATTCTCGTAAAGTGCCGAAAAGGCGAAATCCTCCGGTAAATCCTTCAGATCGATAAGTCCGGCTGTAATGCCCGATTTTTTCAGGAGTTCCACATAGTATTGTGCCATCTGCATGGAAACAGATTCATTACGATTTGTTCCGCAGACTACCAGAATTTCATGCATGTCGATTCGTTTTTCTAGCTCTACAACCGATTTGGCTCAGTTTTGTTTTCCTTCCCAGATCTTTCGTGCTTTTTCCAGATCATCCGGTGTATCCACACCCAGTGTGGAAATTCCCGTATCGGCAGTTACAATGGAGAAATCATTCTCAAGCCACCGTAGTTGTTCAAGGGATTCTGCCGATTCCAGCTTTCCTGACTTTAGCGCGCTTATCTCTTGCAATATGTCTCTGCGATATGCATACATTCCAAGATGCCGCCAGTATGTGAACTGGGAGGTCCATTCAGAAGATTCCGGGTCCCTGAAATAGGGAATGGGGGAGCGGCTGAAATAGAGGGCCTTTCCGGATATCGACCGGACTACTTTCACGATATTTGGATTTTGAAGATCACTGTCGTCCTGAAGCCGGGTGACCAGGGTTGCGATTTCATTTTTGCCATTACAGAGGCGTGCCAGCAAATCGATTTGGGCAGGATCAATGAAAGGCTCATCACCCTGAATATTTACAATGTATTCGGCATCCTCATTTAGTTGGGTGACAGCTTCATGACATCGGTCTGTCCCGCTTTTATGACTTCTGGCGGTCATAACCACAGGTATACCGGCCTCAAGCAAGACATCCAGAATTCGGTGATCGTCGGTTGCCACCACAACCTTGCTGATCATTTCGGCTTTTATGGCTTGCTCATAAACATGCATGATCATGGGCTTGTCTCCAATCATTTCGAGTGCTTTTCCGGGCAAACGAGAAGACTCATACCTGGCCGGGATGATTCCTGTTATTTTCATGCTTTCATCCTTTCACGAACTTTTAGGGAAGCACCGGCATCTTCAATTACCTCAATTTCCCTGCCTTTATCGATGTATTCTCCGCGGGTATAGGCATCGTAGATTTCATCACCCACCTGAACTTTCCCGCTGGGACGAAGAACCGTGTAAGCCGTTCCAACTGCTCCGGTAAGGGAATCTTCTCTGAATTTGCTTGCATAACCCTCGCTTTTAGCCATTGTCTCCATCAGGGCGACGCGGGAAAACGCCTTGCTTTCGGTGAATCGAATGCCAAGGATAAACAGAACAACCATACCACCCAATGTTCCGACCAGTACTGCCGCTGCGGCGGCTGCCAGATCACCAATTCCCACGAACGAGAAGTCGAACAGGTCATTATTCACCATTACAAGGATCAGCGATCCGAGTGTCAGGATAATTCCGCTTATTCCCGCAATGCCGAACCCGGGGATTACAAAGACCTCCAGCAGGATCAAAATAATTCCGAGGAAAAATAAAATGATCTCCCAATTCGCTGCCAGCCCGTTAAGGTAGTAGGGTGTAAAATAAAGGATCGCTGCTACTACGGCAGCAGCTATGGGAAAGCCGATTCCGGGTGTTTGCAATTCAAACCAGATGCCTCCGATAATGATCAGAATGAGCAGACCGCTTACCACAGGATTCAAAAAGAAGGCAATAATGCGTTCACTGCCGGGCAGTTCAAATGCTACCAACTCATAATCAACGATACCATTTTTTGTGAGAATTTCGTCGATGTTATCCACCTTGCCCTCGCAAAATCCAAATTCAATAGCTTCAAAGGTGGAAAAAGTGATAACTTCACCAGCCTTGGTCACACCTTCAATCTCAATTGATTCATCGACCATGCCTTCTGCGATTCGCGGATCTCGTCCCTTTTCATCCGCAAGTGAACGCATGGTTCCGCGCATATAGGATTGATATTTGTCGGGGGCTGCCGCACCATCCATCGTAACAACCGTAGCCGCACCGATACTGGATCCGGGAGCCATATAAATACTGTCGCAAGCAATGGAAATCAGTGCCCCTGCCGAGGCGGCGTCCTTATCAATAAATACCCAAACAGGCTTTTCAAAGGCCAGAATATTCTCTACGATATCTTTCGCGTCTGTAACTGCACCACCATATGTGTCCATGTGAATGATGATGATATCTGCCTCAATTTCTTTTGCATGATCCAATGCCAGAGAAACATATCGGTTCATCCGCGGATCTATATCATCGCGAATATCCAACGTCATGACAAGTGGCTTTTCGTCCTGGGCCTGACTCCAAACCGGGATGAGAAGAAATAAAAGTAATAATAGCTGTCTGAACATTATGGTTTGCAATGAAGCCTTTATTTTTGGTAAACGATAAATTAACACAGAAAAATTCAAGTGGGAAAATGGGCTGTTAAATTTTCAGAGAGTTTCGATCAGGATGTGTGGAACATTTATGCCCTGGATTCACAGGATAGCCTGCTCATTGAAACCCGCAATCCGGAAACCGAATCCCTTGATTATTATTCGGTTTCGCTGAGTACCCTGCACATCACGCATTTACCGATTGATAATCCACCCTGGTTCAGCCAGGTTGTTTATGTTAATTCAGAACTTCTGCTGATACAGGAATATGATGAAAACCTTAACCCTGACAAATCTTCGCTGACTTTATTTTCAGTTGCCAAAGGAAGCATACTTTGGCGGAAAGCGGATCTTCGTTTTGAAGGTCGACAGGAGAATTCCTTTGTTTGTTCTGATTTGGAAAATAACCGGGTTTCTGTAGATATCCGGCAGGGTTCGGTTATCGCGACTAAACCGGGAGAGACGTCGAATTCGGGTGGAATTGAAATTCCGGTGCACTATATGGAGGGAACCGACTATTTCAATGAGATTGCAAATTACCTGAACGATCAAAGAGAAATAACCCCCGTTCGGGCAATCGATTACCTGGAAGGCAATGATTTCATCGTATTTAGTTATTACACCAAAGGTGGCAGGGAACTTGCACTGCACCTTATAGCGATGAACGGATCAGGGAATATCGGACTGGAAGAAATTCTGGGAAAAGATCTAAAAGGAATTGCCGACCCACCCTTCCTCTTTTATAAACAGAATCTTATCTTTGTAAAAGAAAAGCGACATTTTTTCGTTTACGCTTTACCTAAAGAATAGAGATGCGAATTTTTTTAATGCTCCTCATCATCCTTGCGTCAGTATCCCTTACCAATGCCCGATCGGTAGGTGTTCAGGATTCTATCGGACTCGAAAGAATTGGTGATAAAGTTTATATCCTTCACCAGGTAGAGGAAAAAGAAACGCTGTATTCTCTTTCGAGGCGGTATAATGTTGCCATTAAAGCAATTATTGGCGTGAATCCGTCGGCAGAATTCGGACTGAACATAGGTGAGATTTTAAAAATCCCTTCGGCCGTAGAAAAAGTCCCCGCAGAAGACGGTCGAATTGTTCATATTGTGAAACCTCAGGAAACGTTATATTCTATTTCGAGGTCGTATGGCGTGTCTTCGGAAGATGTGAAGAAATGGAACAGGATATCAACCAACATCCTGGATATCGGGCAGGAGTTGATCATATATCCATCCGACACAGATAATACAACATCTGATTCTTCTTCAAAGGTGATTGCTGTCACTCCATCTCAGAATGGCGAATATATTTACCATGTAGTAAAGGCAGGTGAAACACTTTATTCCATTTCCAGAACACTGGAAGTGCCCCTTGAGCAACTTCGTGAATGGAATGATCTTTCGGTTAATGATATTTCAATCGGACAACAGTTGATCGTGGGTAAAAAAGTACCAAAGGAAGAGCCCGCAACCGATCCGGTAAAGGAAACGGAGGTTATTTATGCAGACACCGGCACACCGTTGTCACGGGAAAATGCCAATTTCGAGGAGGTTGAGGAGAACGGACTCGCCGAACTTATAGAGGGATCTTCAAACAACAGGAAGTATCTGGCACTTCATCGTACTGCCAAAGTGGGTACGATCATGCGGGTTCGAAATGAAATGAACGGGCAGGAGGTTTTTGTGCGCGTTATTGGAAAGCTTCCGGATTCGGGAGCCAACCGGAATATTCTTATTAAAATTTCAAGATCTGCCTACGATCAGCTGGGTGCCATCGACGCACGCTTCCGTGTGACTATATCGTTCATTCCTTAAAATGGATTTTGAAGAGATCGGCGATTTCCTGAATGAGAAGGCGGATGAGTATAATGTGCCCGGTTTTATTCCGGATGATCCAATCTCCGTTCCCCACCAGTTTACTAAAAAACAGGATATAGAAATTGCCGGATTTTTCGCGGCCATAATGGCCTGGGGGCAACGCAAAACCATCATATCCAAATCCATGGAACTCATGGAACGCATGGACAATGAACCCTATGAGTTTGTTCTTCATCACAGCGAAGAGGAATTACGTAACCTTGAAGGTTTCGTGCACCGCACCTTCAATTTCACCGACCTGCTTTATTTCATAGCCTTTTTCAGGCACCACTATAACCATCATGATAGCCTTGAAGATGCCTTTCTGCCGGCTGCAGATATGGAAGTATCGTTGTCGCGATTCCACGATTATTTTTTTTCATTGCCTGATTTTCCCGTCAGAACGCGCAAGCACATTGCCACACCTGCCCGAAAAAGTGCATGCAAACGGATTAATATGTTTCTCAGGTGGATGGTGCGTAAAGATAACCGGGGTGTAGACTTTGGATTGTGGAATCGTATTGAAGCATCAGAGCTTATTTGTCCGTGTGACGTACATGTCGAACGGGTAGCGCGCAGGCTGGGGCTGATTCAGCGACGTCAGGTTGACTGGCAAACCGCAATGGAACTCACTGAAGCGCTCAGACAATTTGATCCCCACGATCCTGTGCGATTTGATTTTGCCCTGTTTGGATTGGGCATTGAGGAAAAAAAAGATATTTGGTCGGTGCGATAGGCTAACCTTTCCAGTTCGCCGGGTCGGTTCTCCAGGTATGCAATGACTTTAGTTGATCTTCTTTGATGTAATCCCGATCCAGGGCCTCTTCAAGCAGGTATGTATAACTGCTGAGGCAAATAAGCGGGATATTTGCGGTCTCAAAATTGGATTTTGCAACATCAAAGCCATAGGTAAATATGCCTACCATGCCGAGGACCTCAACACCTGCTTCAATAAGCGCCTGCGCTGCTTTCAGTGAGCTGCCTCCGGTGCTCACAAGGTCTTCTACCAGTACAACTTTCTGACCTGCTTCCACTTTTCCTTCTATCATGTTTTCCATGCCGTGTCCTTTCGGTTTAGAGCGGACATAAACGAAAGGAAGATCGAGTGAATCGGCAACCAGTACACCCTGAGGAATCCCTGCTGTGGCAACTCCCGCAATTACACTAGCATCCGGAAAACGTAACCGGATCAATTCGGAAAGATTTTCCCTGATCATGGATCGGATGTCCGGATAGGATAATGAAAGGCGGTTGTCGCAATAAATAGGAGATTTCCAGCCAGAAGCCCACGTAAAAGGCTGATTCAGATTCAGTTTGATGGCCTGGATATCAAGCAGGGCGGCCGCGACAGTTTTACCGGTAGGGGCATAAATTTCCATGCGGCTAAATTATTGATTAAAAAACGCATTATCTATTTGTGTCATAAATAATATTTCATTGATTTGTGAGAATAGGTACTCTAAAAATTTGTGATGAATCTTTTCATCAATGATATTCCTGTACGGATTGTTCATGCGACGACCTCACTCCATAAGCGGGATTATAATCTGATAATCAATGCGGCAAATGAACCCATCACCCCGGCAAAATTGCTCCATCGTGTTGCCATCAAGCACGCGAAGGAAGAAGATCTTGATGTAATTCTGGATTTGCTGGATTACACTACTCCGCAGGGTCTTATCAATGTAACTGTTTCAGTGGATGATTATGATGGAATGAAAAAATTCCTGAAGCGGAAATTCAAGATTATCAAGGCGGCAGGTGGATTGATCAGAAAAGGAGAAAAGATGCTCATGATCTACCGTCTGAAGAAGTGGGATCTGCCCAAAGGAAAGCTGGACAAGGGAGAAAATCATCGTCTGGCGGCACAGCGGGAGGTAGAGGAAGAATGCAACATAAAGGTGGAGGTCCATGATAAGATTTGCACAACCTGGCATACCTATACAATGAAACGCCGAAAGATCCTGAAAAAGACGGTTTGGTATGCAATGGACATCGTTAAGCATGATAAGATGAAGCCTCAAATTGAGGAAGACATCGAAGAAGTTCGTTGGATGTCACCCAAAGAGGTATATCATGCGCTGCAGCATTCCTATAAATCGATCAGTTTTGTATTTGATGTTTATTACCGGAAGGAAAAAGAGAAACTCGAGGAGAAGGAGTCCTAATCGATTGAATACGGCAGATATTCAGAAATATCCCCGCCGTAGCGATGAACTTCGCGGATAATTGTCGAGCTGATAGCCGCATATTGTGGTGAAGTAATCAGAAATACACTTTCAAGATCTTTATTCAGGTGGCGGTTTACCTGTGAGATACTGTTTTCGTATTCAAAGTCGGTTGTATTCCGAAGTCCCCGAAGCAAAAAGCGTGCATCATAGCGTTTGGCCAGATCTGCAGTGAGTTCGTTATATACCATTACACGAACACGTTGATTTCCGTCAAATGCCTTTTCAATATACCGGGTCATTTTATCAACCGCGAAATACCGTAAATTCTTTTTGGAATTATGTCCGATAGCGATGATAATCTCATCGAACATTTCAAGACCCCTCAGCACAATATCTTCATGTCCCTTGGTAAAGGGGTCAAAAGAACCGGGAAAAATGGCGATTCTTTTCTTCATCAGTCACATAGGTGAATGCTGTAAAGATCCAGGTATTGATGATCCTGGACTTCATCAAAGACATAGCCATATTTCAGATAGTTTGGCCTGTCACCGAAGGAAATGTTCTTTATGTACTTATAAAATTCATTGTAGTGCGCTGATTCCCTGCCCAGATACCCCCAAAGCACCACGTCGCTTGTTTGCTGTTCGCGCTGGAGTCCTTTCATCACAAGCATGATGTACTTGATATACTCGCTGAATTCTTTGATGACGAACTGATTGTAATATTCCAGCTTATTGTTCTTGAGGGTCACCAGGTGCAGCTTAAATCGGTCGATATAGAGGTACATGCTGTTTTTACTATGCTGAGAAGCATAATTAATCACCCCTTCGATCAATGCACTTGACTGATGAATAAAACCAAGTTCTGTATTTGGGTATAAACTTTTGAACCAGTTATACATTTGCTTATTCACTGCGAAGACGCAGATTGCGTCTGTTTGAATATGCTTGTAATATAATAACTCTTCCTTTTCCGGATTAATTTTAGAATTCAGGCTGAGGTATTCCTTCAGGTTTGTCTTTACAAACAGGCTTGACGGAACCAGGCTGAATTTATTGTTTTTAACGGCAATCCGAACTTTCTTCCAGAATCCGGCCGTTAGCAGGTGATGATTTTCAAAAATTTCCTCCAGGAGTGACTGCAGCTCGGCATATGATTTTACACTGGCAAGAATATAATCTTCCAGGATCAGACACTGATTGCTGACACTATCGACCACTGCGATCTGAAGATCACGAGGCCCAACCTGAAGCAAAAGATTATACTGATGAAGGTTATCGACATCAAATTTGTCGTCTTTAACCTGATGTATAAGCTTAAATTTCGTGGCTGTAGCTGATTCCAAAATTATTCCCAGTTACCTGCGGTTGTAACGTCAGTCCGTGATCCGAAACGCAGAGGTTTCTTGTTGGTAGCGTCATTACTTTCGCTTCGGTTCGGATCAAAAGGCTTGGTATTACGTACTTCAATAACGTCTACCTGAACATTACCTTTGGTTACTTCATCCGCGTATATTTCAAACTGAACATTCTCATAGCCCGGAACGAACATGAGTCTGTCCAGGTTTGTATTTGGATCAAATTTGGTTTCTACAAGCGTCATTAATAAGTCGCCTTTGGTAAGTCGCTGTCCGCTCTGAATAGGTTGAGTATTAGTTACTTCCCCGCTTTCTTTGAATTTGTGTTCAACTACCTTTCCACTCTGCAGTAAACGGTAGGCAACGTTGCCCTGTTCGGCCATTTGACCTACAGAAAGCTCAAATCCACGGAATACACCGTCGTTGGCGGCAAGTACACTGTGTGATTGGCGGAAGATCCTTTCTTTGGCAGGGATGATTTCCAGGGTATCAAATTCCACAACAACACTGTCAGCACCATAATCAAGTGTAATGATCGTTTCTTTTTTCTCAATGATTGGAACCTCACCATTCTTGATGAAATCAATCAGTTTATTCCAGTCGGAGGTGTAATTACCGTTCACTTCCTGGAAAACGATTTCAGCTTCCCTGATCAATTTGAGTTTTTCAATGATGGCATTTTCTCGCTGTGCGATAAGTTTCCTTTCATCGATTGAGTGTTTTATGCTGCTGCCAAGGTACCAGGCAAGACCAAGGCTAATAATCAGGAAAACAATTGAAAGTATTTTGGTGACGCTCATGTCTCGGGAAATTTTATTGCAATAATAAAGAATTTAACAAGTATTACATAACGAATCAAGATGCTATTTTAAGCAAACATTGTCAGAATTTAAAGTGTCGCTCAAGATTTAATAATGCACCCGCACTGTCAATTTTTCTTAAAATTTGATGCTTGAATCTGCCTGGCATAACCGCCAGTTCTTTAAAAGTCACATATTTTACCTCCTGAATGATCTGTTTTTCTTTTAGTTCGGGATCCGTTCCTTTAGCCGGTATTTGGTGAGGATTGGCGGTTACCAGGAAGAAAAACTCGATGGCATGTAATGGGGGTTCGATATATTCATGCATGGTTAGCAGGCGGTCGACGGATATCCTCATCCCGGTTTCTTCTTCAAATTCACGGATCAGGGCGTCTTCAAGACGCTCCCCAAAGTCTACGCCCCCTCCCGGTGGGATCCATAGAATATTTTCCTGACCGATTCCGCTATGGCGAACCAGCAGCAGTCGCTCATCATCAAACAACAAGCCGCACACACGAACGCGTATCCTGTTTCCAAATTTTTGAGATAACTCCGGATTCATGCGGTTCAAGTTAATCACAAGCACGGGATTTGGTTAACTTAGCGCTGAAATTTTATACTATGAATGACTATAAACAACGTGTAAAGACCTTCCTCGAACGTCAATATTTCATGAAACATATTGGTTTTGATCTGAATGTGATTGAGGAAGGCCGAACCGAAGGCGTCCTGGAAGTAGAACAGATCCATCACCAGCAAAAAGGATTGGTTCACGGCGGTGTAATTGCAACGCTGGCTGATATTACAGCAGGCTTCGCTGCTTATACAATGGTTCAGCCGGATCACCATGTTGTAACAGGGGAAATAAAGGTATCCTATTTAAATCCGGGCGTGGGCAAAAAACTCAGGTCGGTAGGCTGGGTTCTGAAATCCGGCAAAAAACTTCAGTTCTGTGAAGCTGAGGTGTATGATATTCGGGAATCAGGTGAAGTTCTGATCGCAAAAGCCACTACAACAATGGTTGTGCTGTCGCCGGGAGATCTGAAATGAGTGCAACACTGTCGCATATGCTGCGAAAAACCTTTCCGTTTCAGCCAACGGACGGGCAAACCCGTTTTTTTCAGATAGCCGAAAGATTTCTTCAGTCGACTCACCCAAGACCGGTTTTGCTGCTAAAAGGGTATGCAGGTACCGGTAAGACCACGCTGGTAAGTACATTAGTGCAATCCTTGCCCTATTTCTCACAGAAATATGTGTTGATGGCACCCACCGGAAGGGCTGCGAAGGTGATGTCGAAATATGCCCATCGTATGGCATTTACCATCCACAAGCGCATTTACCGTCAAAAATTGGATGGATTGGGGATGTCATTTGAGGTTCAGAAGTCACGTACTGAACATATGGTTGGCATTGTGGATGAGGCATCCATGATTTTTGAGGAAAAGGGCTTCGGAAGTCGTGGATTGTTATCGGATCTGTTTACCTATTTTTTCCATCAGTTTGCGGGAAACCGTTTAATTTTAATTGGCGACAGCGCACAGCTTCCGCCGGTAGGACAGGAACTCAGTCCGGCCCTGAACCGCGAATATCTTGAACGTGAAATGGGTGCCGAGGTATATGAGGTAGAACTTACCGAAGTTATGCGGCAGGAGGAGAAATCGGGGATCCTTTTTAATGCGACCATGTTACGTAGTGTACTTGCTGTGAAGGAGCAGGAAATTCAATTTCAGACACGCGGCTTTTCTGATATATTCAGGATGACGGGTGAGCGCCTGGAAGAAGGCCTCCGCTATGCGTATGATACCTATGGGGTTGAAAATTCGATTATTATTTGTCGTTCTAACCGATCTGCCAATCAATACAATCAATATATCCGCCGACAGATCCATTTTTATGAAAATGAGCTGGAAGCAGGAGAGATATTGATGATCGTTCGCAACAATTACCTGTTCACGCCGAATGAAAAGGGAGGGTTTGTAGCTAACGGCGATTTTGCCGAAGTAATGAAGATCGTTTCTTTCGAGGAGATGCACGGATTACGATACGCCACGCTGATGCTGCGCCTGGTTGACTATCCAACAGAGGAATCTTTCGAGGCTAAAGTTATTCTGGATACATTGTATGAGGATACACCTTCACTTTCAAAGGAAAAGGAGGAAGCACTTTATCAGCTGGTAAGTGAAGAATATGCTGATATACCTTCTCGCCGGGAACGTCGCGAAATGATCAAAAAAGATCCTTACCTGAATGCATTGCAGGTGAAGTTTGCCTATGCTCTTACCTGTCATAAATCCCAGGGAGGGCAGTGGAATGCGGTTTTTGTGGATCAGGGATATATAAAAGAGGAACAATCAGTGGAAGAATCCTACGTGCGTTGGTTGTATACTGCCGTAACACGCGCAACGGATCAACTTTTTTTAGTAAATTTCCATCAAAATTTTTTTAATTCCGTTTAATATGAAAGTAACAGACGGATGTGAACAGGTTTCAAAATTCAATTACATATGAAAACTTTAATGACTTTTATCTTCGGAATATTTGTGATCGCCGGGGCAATTGCGCAGGAAAAAACAGAATCGGCACCGGCTAACGGACCAGAAATCACGTTTGCTGAGGAAACATTCGATTTTGGAGATATCTATCAGGGTGATAAGGTGGAACATATCTTTACCTTTGAAAACACAGGGAATGAAGCCCTGATCATTTCCAATGTGCAGGTGACCTGCGGATGTACAGCAAGCAAGTGGCCGAGGGAACCTATCGCTCCCGGGCAGTCTTCATCCATGACCATCACATTCAACAGTGCCGGAAAAATGGGCCGTCAGAATAAAATTGTTACGATTGTTTCCAATGCGACCAATCCACGTGCCAGGGTAAGCATTGTTACCAATGTTCTTCCTAAGAAGGACGACACAGGAAGTAACTAGAAATCAGTCGGATAAATTCTCAAAGCAGCAAATCAATCCAGGTTTGCTGCTTTTTTAATTTCCTGCGGAGGTCTGGTCGCTGATGATTTTCCATCCGTCGGGAAAACGGTAGAATATCAGCGTGAAATAACCGGATACATCTCCTATTGTACGTTTGAGGTGAAATTTGCCCAGAAGCCGGGCATGATCCTGCTCCAATATGCGTATTTCCGATATCTCAAAATTCAGTTCCCCCATGGAGGTCCTGTCAGGATATCGTTCCAGGTAGTTTGTCAGTGTCGTTTGCCAGCCATAGATAGGACCGGTCGCACCTACGAAAAGAAGGCTGTCAGATTTCCAGTATCCTTCCATGAATACTTCTATGTTACCCTTGTTCCATGCATTCTGCTGAGCTGTCATCACGTCTGATATCGCCTGTTTATCGGCAATCGAAACCGGTGCAAGTTGCGCGTGCATATCAGGTCTGGCCAGCAGCAACAGCCAGATTACAATGAGTAAGATGCCCTTGTGTTTCATGAACGTTATTCTTTGAAGTGTTTCCAGGCGCCTACGCCTGTTAGGAGCCATGAGGAGATCAGGAGCAACCCGCCAATCGGCGTAACGGCGCCAAGCCAGTCTGAACCCGTTAAACATAAGATATAAAGGCTGCCGCTGAAGATAATAATACCGGCCATACAGCAATGGATGGCAGTTTTCAGATGGGGCATTGAATGATGGGACAACCGAAGCAATCCAAGCATCATGAGCAACAGGCTGTGATAGTAGTGATATTTAACAGCGGTTTCATAAGTGTCAAGGCGGCCCGATTCCATTAGCATACTTTCAAGTGCATGAGCTCCGAAAGCTCCCAGGCCAACCGCCATGGCTCCCGAAACACCTGCAATTAGTAATGTATATCGTGCGTTCATGGCATATTCCTTTCACCAAATATGGCACTTCCAATACGAACCATGGTACTGCCTTCCTCAATCGCCAGTTCATAATCCCCTGACATACCCATAGAAAGGATTTCCATTGTCGTTCCCTCCGGAAGATCACGCTGAGAGGTGCTATCGAACAGCTTTTTTAATGTCGCGAATTCACGCCTGATCTGTGTCGAATCATCAGTAAAGGTTGCCATGCCCATTAATCCCCTGATTCGAACATTTGGCAAGTCTTTCATCTCGGCCAGGGCATCCGATAATTCTGTTTCATCAAAACCATACTTGGTATCTTCTTCAGCGATATGTATCTGGATCAGGCAATCTACAATTTTTCCGGCCTTTCCCGCCTCTTTGTTGATCATTCGTAACAGCCTGAGGCTGTCCACTGAATGGATCAGGTAAACAAAAGGGACAATGTACTTTACTTTGTTTCGCTGAAGGTGTCCGATCATGTGCCACCGGATATCTTTCGGCAATTGCTCTGCTTTATCGGTCAGCTCCTGCACTTTATTTTCCCCGAAGTCGCGCTGCCCGGCCGCATAGGCTTCCATGATTGTCTCTGTGGGCTTTGTTTTACTAACGGCAACAAGAACCACATCCTGGGTATCCAGAGAATCATGTAAATCGAGAATATTTGCTTTGATATCCATGTGTTTTTACTAAACTTTATTAGATCATTGCGATAACAAATTAAACCAATTTGAATCAGAGCATATGCCTTTTCTGGGGACTTTATTAAAAAACGGAATACGGATCAGAGAAAGTCTCGAGCAGGATTTCAGTGACGCTTTTGAATTACAACGATCTCAGCTGAGGAAGTTATTGATCAATGGTTCATTTACCCAGTTTGGAAAGAAATATCAGTTTACAAAGATTCTGAAAAACTTCCGGGCAAAGGATCAAAGGCAATTCTATGATGTATATAAATCCACTGTTCCGCTGCATAACTACCAGAAGATAGCGAGTGAATGGTGGTACAGAAGCAGGACAGGGGAGGCCGATGTGTGCTGGCCGGGTAAAGTACGTTTTTTTGCGTTGAGTTCAGGCACCTCCGATGCCAGTTCGAAGTATATTCCCGTCACCAGGGAAATGAAGAAATCAATGCAGAAGACAAGCATACGGCAGATTCTCACGCTGTCAAAGTATGACCTGGCCCCTGAGACTTTTGAAGGAGGGATCCTGATGCTGGGCGGCAGCACAGATCTTCATAAACATGGAAGCTATTTTGAAGGCGATCTCAGCGGCATTCAGGCCGCCAACCTTCCGTTTTGGTTTCAGCGGTTCTATAAACCAGGGAAGGCCATTTCGAGGGAAAGGAACTGGGATGAGAAGCTGAATGAGATTTGCCGAAGGGCTCATCAATGGAATATCAGTATAATCGTTGGCGTTCCGGCCTGGGTTCAGCTGCTGATGGAAAAGATCATTGCATATTACAATATTTCAAATATCCATGAATTGTGGCCACACCTTGAGGTGTATGTACATGGAGGGGTGAGTTTTGATCCGTACAGAAAAAGCTTCGGAAAACTGCTCGGGCGTAAGATCTTTTATATTGAAACCTATCTTGCTTCCGAGGGGTTTATTGCATTTCAAACCAAGCCGGATCACAAAGCCATGCGGCTGGTGCTGAACAATGGGATTTTCCATGAATTCATACCTTTCAATGAGCAAAATTTTGATGAAAATGGCGAAGTCCGCGAAGGCGCCGAAGCCGTCATGATTGATCAGGTAGTGCCAGGTCAGGATTATGCACTGGTCATCTCGACCAATGCAGGAACATGGCGATACCTCATCGGTGATGTGATCCGTTTCCAGTCGGTGGAAGAGAGCGAAATTGTGATAACCGGACGAACCAAGCATTTTTTAAGTATGTGTGGGGAACATCTGTCGGTCGACAATATGAATAAGGCCATAGAAATGGTGTCGGATGAGCTGGATGTTGAGATCCGGGAATTTACCGTGGCGGGAATTCCCTATGATACTTTATTTGCCCATCACTGGTTTGTAGGAGTAGAGACTCCTATGGATTCATCGGTGGTTCGGGACCGGCTTGATCATTTTTTATGTAAGTTGAACGATGACTACTGTACAGAACGCAGCGCCGCATTAAAGGAGGTTATCGTTGATGTACTTCCCCTGGAATACTTTTATTCATTTATGGAAAAGATTGGCAAAACAGGTGGTCAGCACAAATTCCCAAGGGTGATTAAATCAGAAATGTATCAGGAATGGAAGGCTTTCATCGAATCCAGGCAGATCAGTCCTGGAGTACATTCGAGATGAACGTAGATTTCAGTAGCAACCACAACAGAAAAACACAGATAGCCCAGTATAAATAGGGTCTGTAAAAATCTGTGGTGTCCTTATATCGGGTCTCTTTGATTTCTGCTTTTTCATATTCATCAATCAGGGAAAAAACGCGGGAAAGTGCCTGGTTATCTGAAACCCGGAAAAATTCACCCTGACCGATACGTGCGATCTCACGAAGAGTGGTCTCATCCATCGTGTTTTCAACCATCCTCGGGCGTCCGAAGAAATCAGTTCCCAGCGGAACTTTACCTTCCTTGCCGATTGCGATCGTGTACATTTTAATGTCATAGGCTGCAGCGATGTTGGCAGCGGTGACCGGATCGATGTTTCCCGCCGTATTGTCCCCGTCGCTCAGGAGTATAACGACTTTCGATGAGGATTCAGATTCACGCATACGATTGGTAGCGACAGCAAGCGCGCTTCCAATCGCTGTTCCCCTGTTTTCAATCATATCAAAGCCAATCTCGTCGATATAACTTTTGAGCAGTTCATAATCAGTAGTCAGGGGAGAAAGGGAGTATGCATCACCTGAGAAAATAACAAGTCCGATCCTGTCCTGAAAACGGCCATTAATGAAATTAATCGCAACCTCTTTTGCTGCTTCGAGCCGGTTAGGACGGAAATCTTCAATTTGCATGGATTGGGAAATGTCAATCACCAGGATGATATCTATACCTTCAGTCCATTGTTCAACTTTTTCATTGGTCTTTTGCGGCCTGGCAAGAGCAACCAGGAGAAATGCCAGCATGGCCATCATGAGCAGATCCGGGATTACACGCACCAAATTAGTAAGGCTGGATCGTACATGGCTGCTTTTAACGGCAATGGGCAATTTCTGTTTGAGATAATAATTGAATACCCAACGCAGTAATATGACCAATGGAATGAGCCATAGGAGGTACAGTACCCACGGATTTTCCCACGTGAATTGCTGCCAGGTAGACGGCATAAACCAGTTAATGGAATACCAGGGTATATCGGATAATTGTGCGTCAGTCATTGTTCAACTCTTTCACTTTGCGCTCAAACCTGTTTACAGCATAATCCCTGAGGGTTAAAAAAGACGCCTCATCCAGGCCCGTTTCCCTGGGGTTGTACATGGCCGCATCAATCGAATGTAATGCATTTCCAAGATGTGTGTCGGGGTGATCACGCACCAATTCCTTTGTCGTTAAGCTTGTATATGGAAATTCCTCGAGCTGTTGAAGATATTTTTTCCACATGATAATTATTTTTTCTGCCTGCTTTCGGAAATCATCCGATTTTTCCTGTGTAAGTCGGTTGTATTTCTCCATGAATTTATGGTGTCTTCTCTTCAGCCAGAATACTTTCCAGGCATTCCTGATCGACTTTCCGAAAAATACGATGACCAGCACCATGACGATCACAAAAATTATCAGCCCGATGATGGCATAGGGATAATTGAAAGCAAAGGGAACCTGGATATAGTCGGTATTCTCAATCAGAGGCATGGCTTCCACAGCCAGCGAATCCGGCACTTCGGTAACTACTTGCTTCAGGAATATCGTATCCGCTTGTGGGATGAGCCGGGTGGAATCACCGTTAATGATTTCAAAGACCGGCAGCGAATAGATCTGAAAGGTGTCGAGTTCAAAATAAGACAGGTAGTAAACTGCGCTGTCGTAGCTAATTCCATTTCGCGTTTGCGTGGGAAAATATTCCTTATGATCCAGTTCGAATGGTTCAAAATTGAAAAGTGAATCAGGGAAAATCACGTCACGCGTAGCATCATACCGGTAGCCCAGGGTGTATGGCACCGGCTCACCGATCTTCAGACTATCGGCAAGGAACTGTCCCCGAGGGGGTAATTCCTGGGCCTGCAAAACGGCAGACCATAAGAAAAGTATGACTACTATCCCTCTCTTAAACACGTTTCAAACTCTTGTTTCGGATTTTAAACAACTTCAACAATTTCGGAACATAATCTTCGCCGGTATCAATCGAAACGAAGTTTATCTGATGTTTCCGCGCAAATTTGGCCAGCTCTTCCTGATTATTTGTGTAATCCTGTGAAATTCGGCTCCTGAAGTTACCAAAAGATGTATTAACCCAAACAGTATCGCCACTTTCCTTATCATATACCGGAACAATTCCCAGTTTAGGCAAATCCGTTTCACGTTTATCGGTTAGCCTGATCATCACCAGGTCATGTTTTCGCGCCAGACCCTTCAGGTTGTGAAAATAATTTTCATCGATAAAGTCACTGATGAAAATCATCACAGTCCTCCGCTTGATGATGTTGAGCGTCGTAAGAATTGCCTTTGCCAGGTCTGTTTTCTTCGATCTTGGCTTTAAATTAACCAGGGTGTGAATGATGTGATAGGCCTGTGACGGGCCTTTTGCTGGCTTTACATATTTCTCGTTCTGGTCAGAAAAACATATAAGCCCCACCTGGCTGCCCTCTTTTGCTGCGGAAAGGGCCAATACCCCGCAAATTTCCTTACCAACATCCACTTTTTGATGGCCTGGCTGGCCGATATCCTGAGATGCACTTACATCCAGTATGAAAAATACAGTCTGTTCCTTCTCCTCCCGGAATGTTTTTACGAAGGTTCCGTGCCCTTTGGCGCTTACGTTCCAGTCGATTGTCCGGATGTCATCGCCATACTGATAGGTGCGGACATCATCAAATTCAAGTCCGGATCCTTTGAAGATGGAATGAAAGTCACCCTGCATCTGGCTGTTGATAGCCTTTCTGATCTGTATTTCGTATTTTCGTAGCTTTTTAAGGAGATCTTTCATTCGTAAATGGATGAGGTACAAATTTGTATAATATATTACTGACTAAAAAATGCGATCAACTGATAGGAACATTTTATCCATGAACGGAAAATCTATGATATTTCATATGTTCCTGCTCGTGATCGGGTTAGTTTTCGGGTGTAAGGAGAAAAAGACATCCGTTCAGCCCGATGGATTGCTTAACTCTGAAGTGATGGTAGCGATCCTAAAAGATGTGTATGTTACGGAGGCACGTGTGTCCTCCCTGTCTGTTACCTACGATTCATCACAACAAATATTTAATCTGGTGGAGAATGATATTCTTGAACGACACGGGACAAATGACTCGGTTTATCTCCTTAGTATGCAGTATTATTTTGAACATCCTGACGAGCTCAGGCTCATTTTTGAAGCAGTTGTGGACAGCCTGAGTCTTCAGGAACGTAAGTTGTCGCGTCCCGATAATTCTTTACCTCCCGAGAATTAATATGCTGGTCCCACAAGATATAGAGAGTAAACTCGGGTTTGACCGCATTCGTGAAATTCTGCGATCCGGTTGTCAGTCTGTTCAGGGATCGGAGCAGGTTGATGCCATGGCATTTCATGATGACCATAAGAGGGTAAAATCATTACTCGGGCAAACAGATGAATTTGTACGAATCCTAGAAAGCGGGGAATCATTCCCACTGCGCAATATTCATGATCTGCGGGATGCTTTAAAGCGCGCAAAAACACCGGGGGCATTTTTGGAACCTGTTGAATTTTTGGAGATCCTGCAATCAATGGAGGCTGTATCCGGTGTCATACGGTTTTTAAAAGGTAAGAGGGAATCCTATCCGGAGTTATATCATCTTGTTCAGAATATTGAAGATCAGGGTACGCTGGAAAAAATTATCAGGCATGTCATTTCAGACGAAGGTCATGTTAAGAACAATGCAAGTCCGGAATTGCAGCGAATCCGGAAAGCATTGGATCAGGAACGGATACAACTACGCAAGAACCTTGACAAGATATTCAGAGAGGCGGTAAAAAATGGCATGGTGCCCGAAAAAGCATCCATTACAGTGCGTGATGGACGAATGGTTATTCCTGTCCTGGCAGAATATAAACGCAGGATCAAGGGCTTTATTCATGATGAATCTGCCACCGGACAAACCGTATACCTGGAACCGGCTGCTGTACTGGACAGCAATAATGAACTCCGGGAGCTGGAGTATGCAGAAAAACGGGAAGTCGTTAAAATTTTAATCAGGCTAACTGATGAAACAAGGATCCATCTTCCGGCATTGGCTTCAATTTCAAATCTTTTAGGCGAATTCGATTTTATTCGATCGAAAGCCAGGCTTGCAAGGGAACTGGAATGTACCTTTCCTTCATTTACTGATGGTCCGGAATTTGATGTTGTGGATGCCCGTCATCCTCTTCTCTTCCTGAATTACCGCAAGTCGGGACGTGCTGTCGTACCCGTATCACTAGGTCTGAATGACCAAAACCGAATGATCATCATTTCCGGTCCGAATGCCGGGGGTAAGTCGGTGAGCCTTAAAACAGTCGGACTTATTCAATACATGTGGCAAAGCGGATTGCTCATTCCGGTTGATGAGTCCTCGCGGATCGGTTTGTTCAAAGATATCTTTCTGGATATTGGGGATGAACAGTCGATCGAGAATGATTTGAGTACCTATAGTTCTCACCTGACGCTCATGAAGAATTTCATGGAGAATGCACGGCGCGACAGCCTGGTTTTGATAGATGAGTTTGGCACTGGAACAGACCCTCAATTTGGCGGGGCCATTGCCGAGGGAATTCTTGATAGCCTCATCGGATTGGGATGCCGGGGTATCATTACCACTCATTACAGCAATATCAAGCGGTATGCCGAAGAGCATGAATCGGTTATTAACGGGGCAATGAAGTATGACGTTAATGAACTTGAGCCGTTGTACGAACTTCAGGTGGGCATGCCCGGAAGTTCCTTTTCATTTGAAGTTGCCCGGAAGATCGGGCTGCCGGCGGGTATCATATCGTATGCACGGCAACTCATCGGTCAAAAGCAGGTGAATGTGGACGAGCTTATTCTGAAACTCGAGAAACAGGAACAGCAGATCAGATCCAGGGACCTGGCCCTTGCTGAACGCGAGAAGGAAGCAAAGGAATTACAGGAAAAATACCTGGCATTGTCTTCAGACCTTGAAAAGAATAAGAAGGAGATTATTGCCAGGGCAAAAGAGGAGGCAAGCAGCCTTTTAAAGGAAACCAATCGCGAAATCGAAAAGACCATCCGTCACATCAAGGAAAACAAAGCGGAGAAGAAGGAAACAAAGCGCATGCGTGAGCGCCTGGAGACACTTAAGAAAAAGGTAAATGTGCCTGGTGATATACAAGACCCATCTCCGGTGGAGAAGGTGGCGCCCGGTGATATGGTTCGTCTGATGGGCAAGGATGTGGTTGGAGAAGTATTGTCGATCCGTGGCAACAACATCGAAGTACAGGTGGGAGCGCTGAAAACCCTTGTTAAAAAGAATCAGCTGGAGAAGATCTCAAAGACGGAAGCAAAGAAATCAACAAGGGGACTGGCGGCGATCCGCAGCAATGTCGATATGAACCAGAAACTCGCAGGTTTTAACCATACGCTGGATATTCGAGGCAGGAGGGGCGATGAAGCACTCGGGCTCGTGGATAAGTTTATCGATGATGCGATTCTGTTTAATGCGAATGAATTAAGAATCCTTCATGGAAAGGGTGATGGTATATTACGCACATTGATCAGAAACCATCTTAAATCGTATCCAAACGTACAGTCGGTCCGTGATGAACACGTGGAACGTGGAGGTTCAGGGATAACGATCGCAGAGCTTAAATAAAAAAAGCCTCCGGGAAAGGAGGCTTCAAAATCAATGCTTTTCTGTGTTTATTGCTTGACGAGGCTGAAGTTCCATGTTCCCTCGACGCTTAATACTTTAGCGCCAAGTTTATCGCCTTCATCAAGTGTAAATGACATGGTCATATTCGACCCGTTGATGTTGACAGTGGCAGTTTCATTCACATCATTATTGAACACCACGGTGAAACTTGTGGCACTTGAACCCTGTGTTTCATAGCTTGATATGGCGAATATATCTACCTCACTGGTAGGGGCTCCGGCAACTGACACACCTTTTTGCTGAGTAAAAGTTATGCTGAAATTAGACCAGTCGCCCGGGGCATCATTGTTATTCAATTTCACATCACTTGATGTGGTAGTAGCCCATGTCCCTACGATATTTGCCAACTGCTGTTCAGCAATTGTCGGGTCATTTCCTCCATCACCGCCACAACTGATGAATCCTAAAAATGAAATCAATACTATCAGACTAAAAAGATAATTCAGTTTTTTCATCAATAATGTTATTTAATCACGCTGGAAATATAGAAAAAAAATCTTTGAATCTGCCTTTCGACAGTGTCATAAACATATTATTAATCGGCATATGTAATGTATTTGTCATTTGTTTGCCGGTTTGTAGTCACTAATAATCAGTTTTTTATTGCAAAAGGTATACTCATGTGGCTGATTTGAGGCTACCAATATTGTTGGAATATTCAGCGTTTCAACCTGCTGTAGATACCATTTGGTACCATATTCATCCATGTTGGTGGTTGGCTCGTCCAAAAATACAAGAGGGACATCCGTATACAAAGCAAGAAGTATTTTAAGTCGCTGTTTCATCCCGCTTGAAAAATTCCGTACGGGCTTATTTACTGTGTCAGTAAAGTAGCCAATGTCGATCAGATCCTGGATGGAATATCCATTTCTAACGGACTTGAAACTAAAATGGAATGAGAGCATTTCTTTCAGCGTAAATTCCTCTACAAGCTCCATGTAGGGCGCGGCAATGGCGATTCGCTGATATACCGTTTCTGCCGGCACGGGTATATTATTTTCAAACCATTCAACAGTTCCCTCGCTGGGAAGCTGGAAGCCGGCAATGATCTGAAGAAAAGTAGATTTCCCGCTTCCGTTGGCTCCTGTTATTGCATAGGAATCCCCTTCGGAAAATGAATGATCCATTCCCGAAAACAGCCATTCACGGTTAAATCGTTTGCTTAGTCCGGATATCCGGATGTCCATTTTAGTAGGAATACCCTTTCATTACACCACGATCTGAATTACGGATGAAATTGATGATTTCATCACGTTCTTTGGATGGTGGAAGCTCTACTTCGATGAGGTCGAGCGCCTTGGAGTTATTCAGGCCTTTCATGAACAGGTAGCGATAAATTTCCTGTATTTCGCCAATCTTCTCCGGACTGAATCCGCGTCTGCGCAGTCCGATCGAATTAATCCCGCAGTAGGTTAGTGGTTCACGGGCTGCTTTGGTATAGGGCGGTACATCTTTTCTAACAAGTGATCCGCCTGAAATCATGACATGAGCTCCAACTTTTACGAATTGGTGAAGGGCGCTTGAACCACCAATTATAGCATAGTCTTCCACGTTCACGTGTCCTGCCATCTGTACGGCGTTAGCCAAAATGCAATTGTTACCTACAATACAGTCATGGGCGATATGCACATATGCCATCAGAAGGCAGTTGCTTCCCACGACAGTTTTCCACTTATCATTGGTACCGCGGCTTATGGTGACATATTCGCGAATTACAGTATTGTCGCCAATGAAAGTTTCGGTGTCTTCACCTGCATACTTAAGATCCTGGGGTACAGAAGATATGGAAGCTCCTGGGTAGATCTTCACATTTTTTCCGATCCGGGCCCCTTCGAAAATGGTGACATTCGGTCCTATCCATGTTCCTTCATCGATCTCAACATTTTTATGGATGGTCGAAAAAGGTTCAATCACAACATTGCGGGCAATTTTTGCCTGCGGATGTATGTATGCTAATGGTTGGTTCATACTTCTTTTCTAACTATACTGGCAGTCATTGTTCCTTCACAGACAAGGGTGTTGCCAACATATGCCCTTCCGGACATTTTGGCTATTCCTCGTTTGATAGGGGCCAGCAGATCACATTTGATTACGAGGGTATCTCCGGGAAGTACCATTTTTCTGAATCTGAAGTTCTCAATACTGAGAAAATACGTCCAGTAGTTTTCAGGGTCGGGAACTGTATTCAATACAAGTATTCCTCCTATCTGTGCCATAGCTTCCACCTGAAGCACTCCGGGCATTACAGGGTTTCCGGGAAAATGACCGAGAAAGAAATGTTCATTGAATGACACATTTTTCACTCCGGCAACACTCTCTTCATCCAGGTGAATGATCTTGTCAATCAGCAAAAACGGATAACGGTGTGGCAGGATATTTACAATCTGGTTTATATCCAGTACCGGTGGTAAATTCGGATTATAGCGGGGGACATTTTGCTTGGATTCCTTTTCCATTGCCCGCTTCAGTTTTTTGGCAAATGCCACATTTGCGGCATGTCCCGGGCGGGCTGCAAGTATCTGGGCCTTTATAGGACGACCCGCCAGGGCCAGATCACCCATAACATCCAGTAATTTGTGCCGGGCCGGCTCATTTCTGTAACGAAGCTCAACATTATTCAGGATGCCTTCTTTTTTAACTTCAACCTTCGGCTTATTAAATAATTTGGCAATACTGGCCAGTTCATGTTCCTCGACGATCCGGTCAACAACCACAATTGCGTTATTCAGATCACCTCCTTTTACCAGGTTGTTCTTGTGAAGCATTTCAAGCTCATGAAGAAAACAAAAAGTACGGCAGGCAGCAATTTCTTTTTCGAACTGACTGATATTGGTAAGGGAGGCATGCTGACTTCCCAGAACCGGTGAATTGTAGTCGATCATTACCGTCACCCGGTAATCATCCAGGGGCAGTGCGGCAATTTCCACATCCCTTGAGGCGTCCCTGTAGAAAAGACTGTCCTGTACTTCATAGAAATCACGCAGGGCATTCTGTTCTTCTGTTCCGGCTTCCTTCAGGATTTCAACAAACTGTATGGAGCTTCCATCCATGATGGGGGCTTCAGGCCCGTCAAGCTGTATGAGCACATTGTCGATTTCCAGCCCGACCAATGCAGCAAGCGTATGTTCGACGGTGGATACACGGGCTCCGCTTTGCTCGATGGTTGTTCCACGGGAAAGATCTACCACATTGTCCACATCTGCATCTACAATCGGCTGTCCTTCCAGGTCGATACGCTGAAACTTTATGCCATGCCCCGCTTTGGCGGGCAGAAAGGTCATATTTGTTTCCACTCCCGTATGAAGGCCTACTCCCGAAAGGGTTACCGATTTCTTTATTGTATGCTGTTTAATATTCATGATCTCTTGTCAAAGGTCGGCAAATTTACCACTTTTTCCTCCAATTCCTTTAATCGGGCATTCAGGTCCGGAAGCTTCCTGAAAACGGCATATGCGCGTAAATAATCCTTGATGGGCATTGCCGGTGCTCCCATAAGATCAATGTTACCGTCGGGATAGGATTTGATCAGCCCCGATTTTGCCGCCATTCGTGTCTTGTCTCCAAAAACCAGGTGGCCGGCGATTCCTACCTGCCCGGCAATTGTACTTCCCTTTCCAATCTTAGTGGAACCACTGATGCCCGTCTGGGCTGCGATTACCGTATGATCCCCGATCTCCACGTTGTGTGCGATTTGAATCAGGTTGTCAAGTTTTACGCCATTGCCGATACGGGTGGCATCACCGTGCATTGTTGCGCAATCAATAACAGTATTTGCCCCAATATCTACATGATTACCTACAATGACATGTCCCATTTGGGGTATGGTGCGATAGGATCCATCCTCCTGCGGAGCAAATCCGAAACCATCGCTCCCGATAACACAGCCAGCATGGATCACGCAGAATTGTCCGATCCGGGTTCCGTCGTAAATCTTTACCCCTGAATGCAAAATAGTACTGTCGCCAATCGTCACATTGTCCCCGATAAAACAATTCGGGTAAATTTTCACATCATTTCCGATGGTCACATTTTTGCCAATATAGCTAAACGCACCCCGGTAAATTCTATCTCCCGTTTTTGAATTCTCACCGATGAAGCTCGGTGATTCAATCCCTGAACGCTGGAAGGAAATAAACTTATGATACTCCTCCAGCAATATGGTAAAACTATTGTACGGATCTTCCACGCGCAGAAGTGTAGCGGGAACCTTTTCCTTAGGCTCGAAATTTTTGGAAACGATAACGGCCGAGGCTTTCGAATCGTAAATAAAGTTTTCGTACTTCGGGTTCGACAGAAATGATATTTGGCCAGGCTTTGCATCCTGAATCTTTGCGAGCATGTGAATGGGCTGTGTATCGTCCCCTTCAATCTCAGCGCCGATAAGTGAGGCGATCTGTCGTATGGTGAATTGCATTCAGTTTACGGTGAAGATAATAGTCACAAAGATACATTTTTAGGAGAGCATAGATAGTATTTCTTTACAATTTTGCTCATTGCTGTAATGTTAGGTAAATCAGCCGCTTCTGCGATATCCAGCACCTTGCCTTTCTTCGTGAGGATATTGATTTTTTGCCCTTCTGCGATATAGGCTTTATTGGTTACGTCGCCATGCGACATCAGGTAGCGGGATTCCGAACGATAGAGACCGTATTTTTCAGCGATTCGATGCCTGAGTTGCTTTAATTCTTCTTTTGAAATCGGGTCATTGGTCAACTGTATTCCGAACAGTCTTCGTTCCAGCAACATTCGGCTAAGCATCGACAGGATCTTGTCCGGATTGTCCTGCCAGTATTTTATAGCGCCCCAAATGTCTGAGTCGTCAAGTTTGCCATAGGTTTGGAGTAACTCCTGGTCCTGCTGAAAATCGGTAATCTGGTAGCGGTACTTCAGAAACCGGCCGAGTGCCGGGGAAGCAGGAAGGTCTGTGCCATTCTCTACCAGTTCCTTGGCTCGTGTGATCAGATTAATAAGCATCTTCTCTGCGCTTACCGAGGTTTTATGCAGATACACCTGCCAGTACATGAGTCGGCGCGCATTCAGAAAATTCTCAATACTGTATATACCTTTTTCTTCAACCACTACCTGGTCATCTACCACATGCAACATGCTGATAATTCGCTCCAGGCCGATCGCTCCTTCAGAAACACCCGTAAAAAAGCTGTCCCGCTTCAGATAGTCCAGCCTGTCCATGTCGAGCTGACTGGAGACTAGCTGGTGAAAGAACCGCCTTGAATATGTATTTTGAAAAATCCGCAAAGCCAGATCAAGACGATTATCAAATTCCCGATTAAGCATCTTCATGAACTGAAAAGAAATACTCTCATGGGATACCCCTTTAAGCAGGCTGAATTCCAGCGCATGGGAAAATGGGCCATGACCGATATCATGCAACAGTATGGCCACCTGGCATGCTTCAAATTCGTCGTCACTGATTTCTATGCCCTTGCTGCGCAGGGATTCCAGCGCCATCGACATCAGGTGCATTGCCCCAATAGCATGATGAAAGCGCGTATGCAGCGCACCCGGATACACCAGGTCTGTAAGCCCTAGCTGTTTGATCCTTCGTAACCGCTGAAACACGGGATGTTCGATGATATCAAAGATGAGATCGCTCTTAATTTGTACGAATCCATAAACCGGATCGTTAAATATTTTCTTTTTGTTCAATCTCTTGTACGATTATTGCGTTAGCTTTAACAGGTAAGTAAATTTAGAAAGGAATTATTACAGGATGCAAAGATATTCGATTTTATGGGCTGATGATGAAATAGATCTTTTAAAGCCGCACATACTTTTTCTTGAAAACAAGGGATATGATATCACGCCGGTAAACAGCGGCACAGATGCCATTGAAAAGTGTGAGGAGACCAATTATGATGTTGTTTTTCTGGATGAAAATATGCCGGGTATGTCGGGTCTTGAAGCACTTAATCAGATCAAATCCCTCCGTCCGAATCTGCCGGTGATCATGATCACCAAGAATGAGGAGGAACAGATCATGGAAGAAGCTATTGGTGCCAAGATCGCTGATTATCTTATCAAACCACTGAATCCCAGTCAGATCCTGTTATCGGTAAAGAAAATCCTCGATAACAAAAGACTTATCACGGAAAAAACAAACCTCAGCTATCAACAGGAATTCCGCAACATCAGCATGGCATTTCATGATGATCTCGACCACGAGGAATGGGCGGCTATTTACCGGAAACTGGTGTATTGGGAACTGGAAATCGACGAAACCGAGAATAAAAGTATGGCAGAGGTTTTTACCATGCAGAAAGAGGAGGCGAACGCAAGTTTTTCCAGATTCATCAATGATAACTACGAATCCTGGCTAAATGATCCCGATGTCGACCGGCCATTGCTGTCGCACCTTCTAATGAAAAAATGGGTGTTTCCCGAAGTTGGAAAAGGCGCGCCTGTATTCTTCCTGGTCATCGATAATCTTCGTTATGATCAGTGGCGTATGATCCAGCCATCGATTCAGGAGCATTTTAACATCGACGAGGAAGATTTGTATTATTCTATCCTGCCTACGACAACAGCATATTCGAGGAATGCAATTTTTTCAGGACTCCTGCCACTTGAAATGGCCGAGAAATACCCATACCTATGGGTTGGCGAGGACCAGGAAGATGGCAAGAATAATCATGAGGATGAGTTTCTTGAAAAGCAGATCCAGCGAAATAACCTTCAGATGAAATTCAGTTATCACAAGATAAAGAAGGCTTCTGAAGGTAAAACACTGGCTGATTCAATCAGAAACCTGATGAATAACGATCTAAATGTGATCGTATATAATTTTGTCGACATGCTTTCCCACGCCAGAACCGATATGGCTATGGTGCGCGAACTGGCGCCGGATGAATCTGCATACCGGTCAATTACCCGATCCTGGATTGAGCATTCACCCTTGTTGGATGCCATTCGTCAGATTGCAGAACTAGGAGGTCGCCTGATCATTACGACGGATCATGGCACCATCCGGGTTAAGCGTCCCTTCCGTATTGTCGGGGATAGAAATACGAATACTAACCTTCGGTATAAGCAGGGTAAAAATCTCGGATATGAAGGATCGGATAAGATCATGGTAGTGCCCAAACCGGAAAAACTGCACCTGCCAAGAACCAATGTATCCACTACATATGTGTTCGCAACCGAAGACCAGTTCTTCGCTTATCCGAATAATTATAACTACTATGCGAACTATTATCGTGACACTTTCCAGCATGGAGGCGTCTCGATGGAGGAAATGATTATTCCGATAATTTCACTAACTTCGAAATATGGTAAATAGCCGGAACCCCGTCCTGACCATAGATGATGTCGGACTTAAGGATCTGGAAAAAGCAGCCTCAAAAATGCTGAAAGCCGCTGGTAATCAGCGGGTCTGGCTGTTTTTAGGAGATATGGGCGCAGGTAAGACAACGTTTATAAAATCAATGGCTGCGGTCCTGGGAATTAAGGATACCGTTGCCAGCCCGACATACGGCATTGTGAATGAATACGTTGATGGGGATGGGGAAAGCTATTATCACTTTGATTTTTATCGCATAAACGATGAGAGTGAGGCGGAAGACATTGGTGCTGTTGAATATTTCGATTCGGGAAAATATTGTTTTATTGAATGGCCACAAAAGGTAGAGCGGTTATTGCCCGGTCAATATGTTACAGTAAACATACAGGCAGCATCACCGACCACCAGGCGTCTTGAAATGCGCATGTATGAGTAGTAAGGAATCCTCCGGTTTTGCCCAGTTAGCTAAGGAAACGTCTTTATATCCCCAGGAAAAGCTATATCCGCTGCAGAAGAAAAAGCATTCATTTTTCCTCGGACTTCCCAATGAGATCTCCCTGCAGGAGCGGCGGATCAGCCTGACTCCGGATGCCGTAAAATTACTGGCAGCCAATGGTCATGAAATTTGGGTCGAAACAAAAGCAGGCCTGGGTTCCAAATTCACCGATAAAGACTACAGCGAGGCTGGGGCGAAGATCGTTTATTCGGCCGAAGAGGTTTACAAAGCACAGGCAATTCTGAAAATTGAACCTCCAACACTCGAGGAAGTTGAATTGATGAAAAAGGGCCAAACGCTGATCTCTGCTGTTCAGATCGGCAATCAAAATCCTGACTATATTAATGCGCTGAATCGCAGGGGAATTACGGCACTTGGTTTTGAATTTATTGAAGATAAGGCAGGCGGTATGCCAATCATCCGTGCCATGAGCGAAATTGCCGGAAGCACTGTTATGAACATTGCCTCCGAGTATCTCAGCAGCAGCAATGGCGGAAAGGGTGTAATTCTGGGAGGAATAACCGGGGTTCCGCCCACAAAAGTGGTAATTATCGGAGCAGGTACCGTGGCTGAATATGCCGCGCGGGCGGCTCTTGGTGTTGGAGCTGATGTGCAGATTTTTGACAACCACCTCTATAAACTGCGCCGATTAAAACATGCGCTTGGCCACCCGATCTATACTAGCACGATAGATACGGTAACACTCGCCGAATCATTACGTCACGCAGATGTGGTAATTGGTGCCCTGCGTGCAGAGAAAGGTCGGATGCGGTTTGTCGTTACCGAGGAAATGGTCGCTGCCATGAAGGACAATTCAGTTATCATAGATCTGAGCATTGACCAGGGCGGGGTTGTGGAAACTTCTGAAATGACCACCCTGGACCAACCAATCTTCAGGAAATACAATGTGGTCCATTATTGTGTGCCCAATATTGCCTCACGTGTCGCCCATACAGCAACCACTGCACTGAGCAATATCTTCACACCCACCATTCTCCGCGCGGCTGAAGAGGGTGGAATTGAAGAAATGATCTTCTCCCATAAATGGTTTATGAAGGGCGTATATACCTACAAGGGCAGCCTGACAAATGAGACCATCGCCAGAAAATTCGGCATGAAACATAAAGATCTCGGACTGCTAATGGCTGCACGGTTTTGATTATCCTCTGCCTGAGAGGGCTTCAAGCCTTGCTTCAATCGCACTGATCTTGGCTTCGGCATCCGCTTTTTTCTGACGCTCCATTTCCACAACTTTTTCCGGGGCGTTGTTTACAAATCGTTCGTTTCGCAATTTGCCATCCACGCTTTTCAGGAAACCCCGCGTGTAATCCAGCTCCTTTTTCAGCTCGTCTATCTCCTTCTCAACATCCACAAGACCTCCCATCGGAATAAAGAAGGAATCCCCGTTTAGTACAAAACTGCTCGCCTCATCCATCGGCTCTTCTGTCGGTTGAAAGTCAGACAGATTAGCCAGTTTCATCACAACGGAGGAAAAGGGTATATACTGGTCAAAATGGTCGGTCTGAACATAGAGCTCGAAACTTTCCTTTGGTGAAATACCCTGGCTGTTTCGCAGATTTCGGATTTGTGTAATGAGCTCAAAAGTAATGTCGGCTGCATTTAACAAGGATGTGTCGTAATGTGCTGAACGCGGCCACTCCGCAACAATGATGCAATCATTCTTATCGGTGCGCTCACGCAGTTCATGGTATAATTCCTCGGTGATAAACGGCATAAAGGGGTGAAGAACCTTCAATAACTGCTCGAAAAAGCCCACAGTAGCCTCATACGTCTTTCGATCAACGGGTTCACCAAACGGTGGCTTCACCATTTCCAGGTACCAGGAGCAGAAATCGTTCCAGATGAGCTTGTAGACCGTCATTAATGCATCTGAAATACGGAATTTTGAAAAGTGATCTTCCATCTCTTCCAATGCCTGATGAAAGCGGGCTTCAAACCACGCGATGCTGGTGAGGTTAACATCATCATCATCGATGTTATCGTCCACCTGCCAGCCCTTTACAAGCCGGAATGCATTCCATATTTTATTAGCGAAATTTCTTCCCTGTTCACACAGTTTAACATCAAACAATAAATCGTTTCCTGCCGGAGATGAAAATAACATGCCTGTACGTACTCCATCCGCACCATATTCCCTGATCAGTTCCAGCGGATCGGGAGAGTTTCCAAGTGACTTGGACATCTTTCGTCCCTGCTTGTCACGTACAATACCTGTGAGGTACACATTGCGGAAAGGCTTATCTCCGCGGTATTCATAACCGGCTATAATCATCCTCGCCACCCAGAAAAACAAAATTTCCGGGGCAGTAACCAGGTCGTTTGTGGGATAATAATAGGAGATATCCTCATTATCCGGGTCCTCAAAGCCATCAAATACCGTGATGGGCCAGAGCCAGGATGAAAACCAGGTGTCCAGCACATCCTCGTCCTGACGCAGGTCATCCATCAACAGCCCGGGTGTGATTTCTCTTGCCAGTTCAAGCGCCTTTTCCGGAGTTTCTGCCACCACAAACTTTCCATTGGGAAGATAATATGCCGGAATCTGCTGACCCCACCAAAGCTGCCTTGATATACACCAATCCCGGACGTTTTCCATCCAGTGTCGGTAGGTATTTTTAAATTTAGGGGGGATCAGCTGGATGGTGTCGTCCATGACGTTCTTCAGCGCCGGCTTGGTGATCTCGTCCATTTTCAGGAACCACTGCATTGATAGCTTCGGCTCGATCACCGCATCCGTACGCTCTGAAAAGCCAACATTATTCACATAATCCTCCACCTTATCCAGGTGCCCGCTGGCCTCAAGTTCCTTTGCAATTTTTTTACGAACCACAAACCGGTCCTCGCCGATGTAGAGCTGTGCCTTTTCGTTGAGTGTGCCATCGTCGTTAAGAATATCGATGGATTCCAGGTTATGCTTGATGCCGAGTTCGTAATCATTGATATCATGTGCCGGTGTGATCTTAAGACAGCCAGTTCCAAATTCCATGGAAACATATTCGTCCTGAATTACCGGTACTGACCGGTTGATGAGGGGAACAACTACCCGCTTACCCTTCAGGTGATGATAACGCTTGTCTTCGGGATGAACACAAACCGCAGTATCACCAAGGATGGTCTCAGGCCGTGTGGTAGCAATGGTTACGTAGTCATCGGAACCTTCGATAAAATATTTGAGGTAGTACAATTTTGATTGTACCTCCCGATGAATTACTTCGTCGTCAGAAAGCGCGGTTTTACCTACCGGATCCCAGTTTACCATGCGTATGCCGCGGTAAATCAAACCTTTATTATATAAATCAGTAAAAACCCCGATTACCGCCTTTGAAAGCGTTTCCTCCATGGTGAAACGGGTTCTGGCCCAGTCACAGGAAGCGCCCAGCTTGCGAAGCTGTTGTAAAATAATGCCACCATATTTTTCCTTCCATTCCCATGCATGTTCAAGAAATTCTTCCCGCGAAATGGAATTCTTTTCAATTCCTTTTTCCTTCAGCATGGCAACAACCTTTGCCTCGGTGGCGATAGATGCATGGTCTGTGCCAGGCACCCAGCATGCTTCCTTTCCCTCCATTCTTGCCTTTCTGATAAGCACATCCTGAATGGTATTGTTGAGCATATGGCCCATATGAAGTACACCGGTTACGTTAGGCGGGGGAATCACAATGGTGTATGGCTCTTTTTCGGGATTTGGTTCGGAATGAAAGAAATCCTGGTCAAGCCAGTACTTATACCATTTATCTTCTACCTCAGAAGGATCATATTTTGTGGACAACGCCATAGGAAGATGAGTTAATCAGTTCAGGCGGCAAAATTAACCAAAATTTACGGAAGGGCTTCAGGTTCTTGCCAGTGAATTTTCTTTTGAAAACAGGAATACTAACTTTGTTCAAAACAGACCTGTCATGGCTAAAAATCCAAAAGATCCAACATTAAAATCATGGGTAGAAGTACCTGAACATTCTGATTTCCCCATCCAGAATCTGCCATTCGGCATATTTCAAACAGAATACCTGGAACCCGGTGCCGGTGTTGCGATCGGTGATTATGTCCTCGATCTCACCTATTTGCATGAAGGCGGGTTTCTGGATGGACTAAGACTACCGCAGGGAATTTTCAATCAATCATCATTGAATGATTTTATCGCACAGGGAAAGCGAATCACGAATGCCGTTCGTCTGAGGATCATGGATCTGTTACAGGCCGACAATCCTCTGCTGCGTGATAATAAGACTGCGGTTGAGATGGCACTCATCCATAGGGATGAAGTAGAGATGCTTATGCCGGTTAAGGTTGGAAATTATACCGATTTTTATTCAAGCAAGGAACATGCGACAAACGTCGGAACTATGTTTCGTGACCCTGAAAATGCATTGCTTCCTAACTGGAAACACTTGCCTGTAGGATATCACGGACGGGCTTCCTCCATTATTCCCTCAGGAATTCCCATCCATCGTCCGCATGGGCAAACGAAGCCTCCCGAGGCTGATAAGCCAGTATTCGGACCGTCGAAACGTCTTGATTTCGAGCTTGAGATGGCGTTTGTGACCGGTAGGGAAAATCCATTGGGTACGCCCGTTCCCACGACTGATGCCGAGGATTATATATTTGGATTTGTTCTTTTTAATGATTGGTCGGCACGTGATATACAGGTATGGGAATATGTTCCATTAGGACCATTTTTAGCAAAGAATTTTGCTTCATCAATCTCACCATGGATTGTGACACTCGAGGCACTGGATTCCTTTCGTACAGAAGGCCCGAAACAGGATTCTCCGGTTCTTCCCTACCTCTCCTTTGAAGGCATGCATAATTTTGATATTCAGCTTGAAGTATCCATAAAGCCTGAAAATTCGAGTGAGACAGTTGTTTGCCGAAGTAATTTCAGACATATGTACTGGAATGTTTGTCAGCAACTTGCACACCATACCATTAACGGTTGCAATATCCAGGTGGGGGATATGTATGCGTCAGGTACGATTAGCGGCCCCACAGAAGATTCCTATGGCAGTATGCTGGAACTTGCATGGAAGGGAACCCGTCCCGTAACAATGAACGATGGATCAAAGCGGGTTTTTATTGAAGATGGTGATGAGGTTATTATGCGGGGTTATGCAAAAAAGGATGGGCTGAGAATCGGTTTTGGAGAGGTTCGGACAAGAGTTTTACCTGCTGTATCACTGCCATGATCATAAATCCCAAAGAATTGTCAATTCCGGAGTTGCATTCCTACCTGCTGGGTGCTGTAGTGCCGCGTCCGATTGCCTTTGCCTCTACGATTGATAAGGAAGGTAATGTAAATCTGAGTCCGTTCAGTTTCTTTAACTGCTTTGGGTCGAACCCGCCCATACTTATATTCTCTCCGGCGCGGCGTGGTCGCGATAACACTACCAAGCATACGTATGAGAATGTATTGGATGTTGATGAGGTGGTAATCAATGTTGTTAACTATGCCATCGTAGAACAGATGTCCCTGGCAAGCACCGAATATGACAAAGGTGTGAATGAATTTGTGAAGGCGGGTTTAACCCCGGTACGCTCCGATTTGGTGAGGCCTCCACGGGTGGGGGAGTCGCCCGTTGCATTTGAATGTCGTGTCAACGAAGTTCGTCCGCTGGGTGAACAGGGAGGTGCAGGAAACCTGGTGATATGTGAAGTACTTTTAATGCATATCAGCGAGGATGTACTGGACGGAAACAAGCAGATTGATCCGCTAAAACTGGATGCGGTGGCGCGTATGGGGGGAAATTACTATTGCAGGGCATCCGGAGACTCGATCTTTGAGATTCCAAAACCGGTTCGCAACAAGGGTGTGGGTATCGACCAGCTGCCTGCTGATATCAGGGAAAGTACTATTCTTACGGGCAATGAGCTGGCCCGACTCGCAAATGTTGAAGAGATTCCGCTTAAGGATGCTGCGGTTCAGGCAGAGATTGGATCGCTTTTCCTGAATGTTGACGACAATGATATTCTTGAGCGGATGCATACACTTGCCTCCGGCTATCTGGCCAAAGGTGACCTGAACAGGGCGTGGCAATGTCTCCTTTATGACAATCGTCGCGCTATCTGAAAAAAAATTCGAGATTCTCGTAACAAAATGTTTTGTGTGTGGTTTAACCTTAAGTATGAGGTTTACGTTACCATTATACACACCAACCAATTAACATTATGAGAATTCTTTTATCAATCGTTTTAAGTGGTCTTTGCATCGTAGGCTTTTCTGATTTTGCCACTGCCCAGCAACAAATGAAAAGTCCGCCCGCAACGGTAAACGCCAAAGTTGGCGGTGCCAATGTGGAAATAAAATATAGTCAGCCTTCTGCCCGCGGCAGAAGTGTGATGGGAGGTCTGGTACCCTACGGTGAGGTATGGAGAACAGGTGCAAATGCAGCTACCATTATTTCTTTTGACAAGGATGTGACCATTGAAGGAAAGAAGTTAGCCAAGGGGTCATATAGTATGTATACCATACCCGGAGAAAAAAATTGGGTTATAATTTTTAATAGTGCGACCGGTCAGTGGGGTACACAGTATTCTGATGACAAGGACGCACTGAGAGTGGAGGTTCCTGCAGGTAAGACGGGGGACTTCGTAGAAACATTCACTATATCCGCAGAAGGGGATCACGTGTCGTTGGCCTGGGAAAACACGGAAGTGAAATTTAAGGTGAAAGGTTAGTAAATAGTTTATACAGAGAAAAAGCGGACCTGAAAAGGTTCGCTTTTTTTATGTCCGCAGTTTCAAGTATCTTTTGCCCACAATTTTATTGAATGACGGACAAATACATCATTGGCAGGAGTGATAAAATTGACTTGCCCGACCTGCATTTATTTAATCTGGATGCTAAAATCGACACAGGAGCCTTTACTTCTGCCATTCATTATCATCATGCAGAAGAGATTGTAAGGGATGGAAAGAAGGTATTGCATTTTACCCTGTTGGATCCTACACATCCGGATTACAATGATAAATCGTTTTATTTTGAGCATTATGACAGGAGGGAGATCAAGAACTCTTTTGGAGAAACAGAGGAACGTTATATCATTACCACGCATGTCACATTGTTTGGGCATCAGTTCGTAGCAGAACTCTCCCTTAGTGACAGGGGAAATTTAAAGTTTCCAATTCTGCTGGGAAGGAAGCTTCTGTCGAAGGGCTTTATTGTAGATGTTTCAAAGCGAAACTTGTCCTACAAACAAAAATCTAAAAAGAAATAACATGAAGATCGGAATCTTATCCCGAAACAGTCAGCTATATTCCACCCGACGCCTTGTTGAGGCCATTGAGCAACGTGGTCATGATGCGGAAGTGATTGATCACCTCAAGTGTAACCTTGTAATTGAAAAAAATCAGCCAACCGTTATTTACAAAGGGAGAAATCTTGATTATCTCGATGCTATTGTGCCGAGGATTGGTGCTTCGGTGACATTCTATGGCTCTGCAGTAGTTCGCCAATTCGAAATGATGAAAGTTTTTACGGCCGTTGAATCTCAGGCACTCATTCGTTCCAGGGACAAATTACGCAGTCTTCAAATTCTTTCCCGTGCCGGCATGGGTCTGCCAAAAACTGTTTTCACCAATTATTCGCAGGATACCGACGGAATCATTGATGCTGTGGGCGGTGCGCCGGTGATCATCAAGCTTCTGGAAGGTACCCAGGGTCTGGGTGTGGTCCTTGCCGAGAACAGGAAGGCGGCCGTTTCTGTGATCGAGGCATTCCATGGGCTAAAAGCGCGTGTGATTATTCAGGAATACATTAAAGAAGCGGGCGGGGCAGATATTCGCGCTTTCGTTGTTGACGGTGAAGTCGTTGGAGCGATGAAGCGCCAGGCAAAAGAAGGTGAATTCCGATCCAATTTGCATCGGGGAGGTTCGTCGTCAATTATCAGGTTAAAGCGTGCTGAAAAGAGTGCTGCGATAAAGGCGGCAGAGAAGATGGGATTAGGTGTCGCTGGGGTAGATATGCTGCAGTCATCGCGGGGTCCGCTGATCCTTGAAGTGAACAGTTCTCCCGGGCTGGAAGGGATCGAGAAGTCTACGGGTATCGACATTGCGGGCAAGATCGTAGACTATCTTGAAAGAAACGGGGGACCGCGCAGAAGAATACAAAAAGATAAGGTGAACGCCTGATGGATAAAATTGTAATTGACGGAACTACCATCCTGCCCGGAGAACAGGTCCAGATCAACGCCCTGATAGGAAGGCTTCCTACAAGAACCCCAATCACAATACCCATTTTTGTGAGCAGGTCGAAGAAAGACGGCCCTGTATTATTGCTCATGGCAGGAATGCACGGAGATGAAACCAACGGTATTGAAATTGTACGACGGGCGATCAAGAATGATATATACCATCCCGACAGGGGAACAGTGATCGCTATTCCTGTTTTCAATGTTTACGGGTTCATTAATCATTCCCGTGGTTTACCTGACGGGAAGGACCTTAACCGTTCATTTCCCGGAAGTGCAACAGGATCGCTTGCAAGCCGTGTGGCCCACTTCTTTACAACGCAGATCCTGCCACAGGTAGATTACGGGATCGATTTTCATACCGGAGGTGCAAGTCTGAATAATTTTCCACAAATCCGCGGAACATTTGAAGATGAACAGGAAATGGCATTGGCAAAGGCTTTCGCTGCTCCTTTTACGATATATGCACCATTTCGTGAGAAGTCATTGAGAAAAACAGCATCAAAGATGGGTAAGCCAATTCTTGTCTTTGAGGGCGGCCAGACGCTCAGGCTTCGAAAACAGGTTGTAGACATGGGTTCGGATGGAATTCGTCGTGTAATGAAGTTCCTCGATATGCGGGATGACGCTCCTGAAGTAGATATTGAAACCAGAATCCTCAGGCGGACTATGTGGATCCGGGCTCGTATGTCGGGCATGCATCACACCCGTGTGCGAAATGGGGATGCGGTGAAAAAAGGTGAGGTTCTCGGGTTTATTTCAGATCCTTACGGACAGTCGGAAAAAGCGGTAAAGTGCACAGAGAATGGATTTATCATTGCCATAAATAATTATCCTGTTGTAAATATGGGAGATGCTCTCCTGCATATAGGTGCTTTCTGATCAATTCAAATCCTAATTTTTTAATATCTTACCAACATGAATGCAGAGTTGCAGGAGTATTATGAACGCTTTCGGGAGATCATGATCCAGGAATACCTGCCGGTTCTATATGGAAAAATAGACAGGCAGGTGAAGTTTCTGAATGAAGTCGATGATCTTCAGCGACGGCTTAATACCTACGTACGTGATCAGACAGAGCTTGGCAAAAAGCTGAACTTTGTAGTTGCTTACAAGGAGAAGCTGAAGGAGGCCGTGGATCGCCGGTTCAATATTGGGGATCCTGCCGGATTTGATGAGGAATTTGAAGGGTTTGTGAAGGCGGCCGACAAGTATCTTGCCACGCTGCCTGTGGATCTCTCCCGCGAGCAGGAAACAGATCGTTTTAAATGGCGACCTGAGGATACTCTTTTTATCAAGTTTTTAAAGCCCTTCAAAAGAATATTTTACGGTATATCCACCTTTCCCAAGCGGGTGGTGAATCTTTTCCGTCGCCTGGCAGGCAAAGAACCGTTGCTTATCCGACGGTGGAATCACAAAGTACTGTTACGCAATCTCACCGAGTTTTACCTGAAAGAAGAACTGATTTCCCGATTGATCGATCAGAAGGACCAGGTATATGAGAAAATGTCATCCACATCGCTGGTAATGTGGGAGCATGATGTGGAAATAGATAAAATGATGGGCGATGTGGTCAATGGCGGTGAATTTTCCGTGGATGAGGCTATTTTCGACTCTACCAGTAAAGCCATCGAGGAAATAGAGTCAATTCGTCCCCTTCTTGAGGAAGGTGCACTGAATGTGCTTGATGAAATTTACGAAGAGTACAGTGATGATTATGTGCGGTGCGGAACGATTGAACTTTCCAACCGAAAATTCAATTCTGCGCATCTGATCCGCGAGCATGAGCGTAATGACCAGATTTACCTGAAACATCACGGGCGCTGGCAAAATACATTTTTGCTCATGTCTGACGACTGGGGAATAGATATTGACCTGTACCAGGTCATATTCAACACCATGCTGGAGTATCGCTTGTCAACCAAGAGGTTTGACACGCGAATCGATCAGACAATTCTTAAAACCTTCGGGCCTTGGAAAGATAACCTCACGAAGGCGCTCGAAACCATAAAATCAGCAACTCCTGAAACACTTCGCGCTGAAATAGAACGCCAGCGGGCTATTCTGCGGCGCGAAATGAGCGATGAGCATTTAGGTGTGCTTAATGATGCGATCTTAAGTCAGGATCTGCCTTCTCTTGTAAATAACATTGAATCGAAGATTGATCGTCTGATAGCCGAAATAGAAACCGCACGACATATTAAGAGTGATGTGGATTTCTGCAAGCCAACGAGCAGTTCCGGTATTAATAATTTTTCTCCCGGGGAACTGATCAACTTTGAATCGTATCCCCAATTGCTAAAGCAAACGAGACAAATAAAGATTCAAATCACCGATAAGCTGAGCACCATTCAGAATAATGTTTCTTTCCTTGGCCAGATCGCTGAATTTAACCTGGAATCTGCAATTTCACTCTTTGAAGAGGAAAATCCCGATAGTGAACCAGGGGATATCGCAAGGGAGGGCTTGGAGCGAACCATTAAGCAGATAACCGAGATTGAGACTGCCTTTGCCGAGATGAAAAGTCTCGTTGACAAGGAGCTGAATACGGCCCTGACGGTTTTCTTTGAGGAGCTTAAGAAATTTACTGATAATGACAACATCACTGCCATCCGTGTACGGATGATGAAAGGTGCGGCCATTGAAAAAAGCAAATTTCTCCATCAGCGGGTTCTGGAAAGAGGGCGTCAGCTTATTCCTTTCTGGATTCAGGAAGGTAAGAAATATTATCAGGAGGGACGTAGCTGGATTGATGTCCAGTACAAGCGTTTTGGCATCAGCCAGGCAGATGTCCCTTTGTCAGCAGAGCTGGCAGATTTTCTTGCCGAAACCCGGCAGTCGGTGCAGCGCCTGCCCTTTGTTTACCAACGGTTGTTCAAAGCCGACGCGCTTACCGACGAGAATTTCTTCGCGGGCAGGAATGCGGAGCTGCAGCAATTACATAATGCCTATAACAACTGGATGAAAGGCAGGTTTGCCAGTACCGCCATTGTTGGGGAGAAGGGCAGTGGGATGACTACGCTTTTAAATTTTTACCTGGAACAGCTGGCGACAGGAAGCAAAGTACACCGTCTTACGGCGACGGGGACGATTTTCAGCCGGGATCATCTTCTGGAATTTCTAAATGAAGGCCTGGACACGGACGCTAAAACCTTTGATGAGCTTCTGATGGTTTTATCAAATGATCCCAAACGTGTGATCATCATTGAAGGGGCTCAAAACTGTTTTATGAAACAGATCGGCGGTTTTGAAGCCATGCGGGCCATTTCAGAACTTATCGCACATACCAGCCGTCAAATTTTCTGGATCCTCGGGTATACAGAATATGCATGGAATTTTCTGGATAAGACCATACAGCTTTCCGATCATTTCGGTTATATCATTCGTTTACAGAATTTCGATGCCAAGAGCATAGTGAATATCATCAGGAAACGTCATAAGGTTAGCGGTTATAACCTTCAATTCAGACCTTCGGCCTCAGACCTTCTGCGCAAAAAATATAAGAAAATGACCGAACCGGAACGGCAGGCCTTCCTCGAGGAAAGTTATTTTGCCGACCTGAACCGCATTGCTCAGAACAATGTTAGTCTTGCGTTAATTTACTGGTTGAGGTCCACCAAGGAAATTACTGACGATGCCATCGTTATTGGCTCACTAAAGGATTTTGATTTTAGTTTTCTGGAAAATATATCCGGAGACAAGCTTTTTGGCCTTGCAACGCTTATCCTTCATGAGGGTATGAGTGAAGCGAATTTCATGCAGGCCATGAGTATGTCGCTTCCTCGCGCGCGCGCTATTCTGCATCCCATGTACGAAGACGGAATTCTGATCATGGATGAGGATCAATATGTTGTTAACCCATTGCTCTATCGTCAGACAATCAATTTACTGAAAGCCAAAAACATAATTCATTAGCATGAACCGGATACTTATCATACTCTTTTCAGGGCTGCTTTTCTTTGGTTGTAAGAAGGAGAATGCTGGTGAACCCGTTGCCCAACCTGATATTGAAACGTATGACTCGCTTATCGACGAACAGTTGGACGCGCGCTATGATTCTCTCGAAAAAGCTGTAAAAGCGAAACAGACTCAAACGGAAGAGCCGGAAGTTAAAGAGGACGCCAAAACTCCGGAAGAAGGGGAAATTGACCCTAAGGAGATCTTCCGGTTGATCTCCTTCAGTAAGATCCTGTATTCGGTCGTTGTTGTTCTCATCGGATTTCTTATCATCCGGTTCCTGTCGAACCTGATTGCACGATTTGCTGAACGGAGTGCCCATCACAGGATCACGATCAAGGGTCTAATTCCTATCGTACGCATTTTTGGTTGGATCATCATCATCGTTTTTATCGTCGGTGCGATCATTCAACCACCTGCAACCACCATTTATGCGATTGCAGCGTCTGTTGCAATCGCTGTAGGCTTCGCCGCACAGGATATATTGAAAAACATGTTCGGTGGGATCATGATCCTTTTCGACAGGCCGTTTCAGTTGGGTGACAAGATTCAGATCGGCGATCATTATGGCGAAGTGGTGGAAATCGGACTGCGCAGTACCAGGGTTGTAACTCCCGGTGATTCACTCGTGTCGATTCCGAATGGAGAATTAATGAATAATTCGGTAAGCAATGCCAATAATGGAGAAGCAAACTGTCAGGTACAGGCAGACATTTATCTTCCGCTCACCGCAGATACGCAACGGATCAGGCAGGTGGCCATTGAAGCGGCCCAGGTATCAAGATTTATATATTTAAATAAACCTATTGCCGTCCTGTTCTCCAACGAACTTAAGGATCGGCGCTCTGTGATGAAAATGGCAGTAAAAGCCTATGTTTCCGATATTCGCAATGAAATGGCCTTTAAGAGTGACATGACGGAGATTATCATGCGGGAACTGCTAAAGCAGCACCTGATTGATCCAAAGGAGATGTTCTGATCAAAGCCACTTTTTCCTACGAAAATAAAACAGCATTCCACCCAGAATAGTGAGCATCAATCCGAGAATTGCGAAATAGCCATAACGCCAGTTGAGTTCCGGCATATGCTGAAAATTCATACCGTAGACTCCGGCAATAAAACTAAGTGGGATGAAGATGGTTGAAATAATCGTCAGGACTTTCATAATCTCATTCATCTTGTTGCTGATGGTTGACATGTACATGTCCATCAGGTTTGAAATGAGGTCCCTGTAGGTTTCAAACATGTCGATCAGCTGAATAATATGATCGTAAACATCGTTGTAGAAAGTGCGATTTTCGGGCAGAATTACCTTGTAATCATTTCGAAGCAGGCTTGAGATAGCTTCACGAATTGGATAGAGGGATTTTCGAAGGATAATCAGTTCCTTTTTCACATCCTGAATTCGCTGCATCGTGCGACTCGTTGGATTTAGATAAACTTCTTCTTCTATATCCTCAATTTGTTCACCGATGTGCTCCATAACGATATAATAATTGTCCACAACGGTATCGATCAGCCGGTAGAACAGGTAGTCTACATTTTTACTCCGAACCCGGTTTGCCGGATCTGAAATTCTGTTTCTTAGCTGGTCGAAAAGGTCGCCCTCTTTTTCCTGAAAAGAGAGAATATAGTTTGAGCCCAGCACAAAACTTATTTGTTCGTACTCAATTTGATTACCACTGAGCGTATTCAATGCCTTCATCGGCAGGAAAAGCACGCCATCATATTCCTCCAGCTTTGGCCGCTGCTCCGTATTCAGGATATCCTCCAGCATGAGCGGACTTAAGTGAAAATGGTTTCCTAATTGCTGGATAAGATCAATATTGTGCAATCCGTCAATGTTTATCCAGTTTACTTTCTCCGGGTTTACCTTTTCCAGGATTTCCGTGGCGTTATTACTATCGGTCTCAATAAGTTCATTTTGATCGAACTGTATGAGTTCCACCAGCTGCTTTTCCGTTTTCTTCGGACCGATGTGAACCAGTGTGCCAGGTGGGAGACCGGCTTTGGAAACAGTTTTCGACTTCTTGCGAAAGGTCTTAGGTATTTTCGGTAAATGCACTTGCATCGTTAGGGGGGTTGTTTTTGAAGACCAGTGTCCTGTATGGGAAAGGTATTTCAATTCCCTCCTGGTCGAAACGTTTTTTTACAGATCTGTTCAGGTCGCATTTTAACATAAAGGCTTCGGTGGGCGAATTACTCCATATCCATGCGCGGAGGTTTACACTGCTGTCACCAAAACCGATTATTCTGACGGCGACGATCGGTTCATTTTTTTGAATTTCTTCTTCCTTGCGGTTATCGATGCAGTTCGGGTGACTCTCCGCCTCTTCCCGAATGATTTCCATGGCCCGTTCGGCATTTGCATCATAAGAAACACCAATTTCATAAAACTGGCAGATCTTTTCCTCAACAATGGTTGAATTCACAATAGTCTCATTACTGATGATGGCATTGGGAATTACAATTCGGCGGTTTTCGAAATTACGGATTACGGTATGACGCAGGGTTATGTCTTCCACGCGGCCTGTATTTGTCCCCACAGAAATGAGGTCATCAACCCGGAAGGGTTTGAATATAACCAGGAATATGCCCCCGATTATGTTCGAAAAGGCAGACTGGGATGCAAATCCGACAATGGCCGCGAGCACGCCGGCACCGGCAAATAAGGTTACGCCATAATCCCGTAAACCCGGCACCAGATAGAAAATCACAATAAATGCGCCCAGGAATACGATGAAACTGACTGCATTTTTAATGAAATTGTACTTGGTATGATCTACTTTGATGAGCGCTGATGCTGTTTTCAGGAACCGGGTAAGAAAAACCCGAAGGATTCTTGTTATCAGGAATGCGATAAACAGAATGAGGGCACTGATCAGGAAATAGTGCAGAAATGAGTTGTCGGGAATAGTTATTTCCATATATGTGAAACCATCAAAAGATGCATGATAAATGTGAACGATACGCAGGGATATTCCAAATGTTTTTAAATGATTTATTTACCGGTACGGAAAAAACGATTGGTCATGTGAATCATCGTTTCAGTGTGTTCGGGTAATTCAGGTTGGGAGTAGGGGTGGCTCGCTCCAAATACATGATTCGCATCATCGATTATTGAGAATTGAATATGTTCACTGTTTTTGAGTTTTTTAAGAACGGCTGATGTTTCCCCGAACGGCACAGTTTCGTCCGCAGTTCCATGGATCAGTAAAACCGGTGCTTTGATCCGTTCCAGTGCCGAAGGAATGTGATAACTTTTTCGGTTTTCAAAATAATCCTCGACAATGTCGTATTTCATCGGCATGTCCTGTCCGGTTCTGGAATTTGGAATATACATTACGCCCTGTTGTTTCCAAATCTTCAGCAAATGCTCCGGCCAGCGGCTTTCCAGGTCGACCACTGCCCCCCATCCGCATACCCGGCGAATGCGGTCGTCCATTGATGAATGCAGCAATGCCACCGCGGCTCCCCGGCTGTGGCCCAGCATGAATATCTGGTTTGTATCAGCTTCGTCGGATGGCACAGGCAGATTTTGAGACTGGATAAAATCTACGACTTGCCGGATGTCCTGTAATTCCTTGGTGAAGGTGTTCTCTGAGAACGCATTAAGATCATCATAATCGATCGGACTTTCAGGTGAAACCCCATTATGGGACAGGTTCATTTTCACAAAGACATAGTCATTATCTGCGAAATAGTCGGCAACTTTCGGGAATGTACCCCAATCCTTAAATCCCTTAAAGCCGTGAACAAAGACAATGACGGGTTTCCTGGATTTCGTCGTTTTCCAACTGATGTCCACAGTGAAAAGTCTGCCGTGTTCACTGCCTTTCAAAATAACTTCTTTGAACAATTTCATAGGGTAAATGATTATATTTTGATTAGGGAGTATTCATAACTATAATTGTAGCCAAGTTGTCAGAATGGCAGTAAGTTTAAACGATATAAAGGCACCGATTGCGGTCCAAATGGAGGAATTCGAGTCCAAATTCAGGGCATCGATGAAAACCAAAGTCCTGTTGCTGGACAAAATTATGAGTTATATCGTAAAGCGCAAAGGCAAGCAGATGAGGCCGATGTTTGTCTTTTTAAGCGCCGGAACCTGTGGTGCGATCAATGAATCAACCTATCGTGGTGCATCACTCATTGAATTACTTCATACCGCGACGCTGGTTCATGATGACGTGGTGGACGACGCGAATTACCGGCGGGGATTTTTTTCGATCAATGCTCTATGGAAAAATAAGGTCGCTGTACTGGTTGGAGATTACCTGTTGTCGCGCGGTCTGCTGCTGTCGGTAGATAACGGTGACTTTGATCTCCTGAAGATTGTAAGCAGTGCTGTGAAAATGATGAGTGAGGGGGAGTTGCTGCAGATGGAAAAGGCCCGCAACCTGGATATCACCGAAGAAATTTACTACGACATTATCCGTCAGAAAACCGCATCATTAATCGCATCCTGCTGCGCGGTTGGGGCGTCTTCGGCAGGTAAGGGTCCGGAAGAAATTGAGACTATGCGCGTATTCGGCGAAAAAGTGGGGATGGCCTTCCAGATCAAGGATGATCTTTTTGACTACGGTGAAACGGAAATAGGCAAACCTCTTGGAATTGATATTCGCGAGAAGAAGATGACACTGCCGCTGATCTATACCCTTCAGCATGCGTCCTGGTCTGATAAACGCCGACTCATCAACATCGTTCGCCGACATAATGAGAACCGGAAAAAGGTGAATGAAGTGATTGCATATGTGAAGGACCACGGCGGTATAGAATATGCCACTGATGTGATGAATCGTTATTACGGTGAAGCCATGGATATTCTTGCACAATTTCCGGAATCGGAATACCGTCAGTCATTGATGGACCTCGTTCAATTCACCATTGAGCGGAAAAAATAACCTGTCGGTTTATTCTTCTTTTCTGCGGCCCTCGTAGTTGCTGATGAACTGTTCTATCTGTTCAACAGGTAATTTCTTGGCAATGATCGTTTTATTCCTGTCCAGGATGTAAAAGGTTGGCGTAGTCATGGCATCATACAGTTTATAGTATGGCTCAGTAAAAGTCCTTGGGCCGTTAACCGTAATCCAGCTCAAATCCATAGTCTTGATATAGTCCTTCATTTTAACCATTGACGTATCTGTACTTACAGCAAATACCTCCATGTCGAATTTACGGGAATCATATAATTCGTCAAGAACAGGCGTGGCTATTTTGCAGTGCTGACAATCGGGATCAAAAAAGTATACAACCGTATATGTATTGGTGATATCATACAAGCTCCGTTTTTCCAGATTGGCATCCTGCATGACCAGATTCGGGGCCTTTTTGCCAATGAGGGTATTCCGGAGCTGATCAGCGTATTCCTGGACATTTTTACGAAGCTGGGCATTGGCCCAGTAGTTCATTTCACCCGAGGCGAAATACGTGTCGTTCATGTGGACGAATACTTCATCAAGTCCCATAATTCTGGGGTTCTGATATTTCAGGGTGAGCGCCCACACGAAATATTTGTACGTTTCGGGATTCTGTTTGGCTACCTGGGCAAGCCGGTCTATCTCCCCGATGATGCTGTCAGGAGTTTGAATCACAAGCCTGTCGAAATACGTATCCAGCTTATCCCGGTACAGGGGCTGGTTAAGCCGCAGGAAAGTTGGATCGGAAAGATCGAAATGATCCCAGTAATGCATCTTGTAGTAGTTAAATGCCGCATCCGGGTCATCGGAATTTTCTGTTTCAGGAAGTCTTTCGCGCATTTGTGCCCTGAACAACTTGGCCATGAAGCTTTCAGGGTGGGCTTCAATGATCGCTTGCTGATGTTCCAAAACACTGTCATTGATTGCTGAGAGGCTTAGCTGCGCTGCGGTGCGGTCTGCTGCGGTAGCTGAAGAATCCTCGAGAACCGTGAGGTAGGGTGCAGCCTCTCCATTGCGGGCAGCATTGAATTTCATATCATCAAAAAAGAGCTGATTATCCGTATCACCGGCTACAGACAGGTTCATCACCATGTCCGGGCCTTCGGTTTTTAATTTGAAATGCTGATCCTTGTATACGATGAAATCAAAAAGCCTGGATTTACTGCGGGCCATAAAATACATTCCTTCCGGAAGAGATTCATTTCCGGAAAACACATGTACACCGTTTTCAAAAATTGAGGTATCTACCACATAGGTCCCTTCACCAAAGAAATTACCCATGATCAGTGGATTTGAATCGGCTCCGCCGATCTCTACTTCAATGCGATATCCTTCCTGTGCGTAAATTGTGCCCGTTCCAAGAATAAAAGCCAGTAAAATTCCGCAGCCTTTAAGAAATAATTTTATATCTTTCATTTTTGTTTTCGGATTCCGGTCCAATGATACTTTCAATTTATGTTTCTGCCAAAAAAATTGAAGTATACAGACCGTGTTAATATTTTTACCGTATTTATTGAATATGTCAATATCTGTCAAAAATCTCACCAAAATTTTCGGCGAGCAGCGTGCTATTGATGATATATCGTTTGATGTAAAGGAAGGTGAGATTCTGGGCTTTCTCGGACCAAATGGTGCCGGCAAGTCCACGACCATGAAAATAGCAACGTGTTTTCTTCCACCAACATCCGGTGACGTAACCGTATGCGGCCACCATGTGATGGAACAACCCCTGGAAGTGAAACGTTCCATTGGATATCTTCCGGAACACAACCCGTTATACCTGGAAATGTATGTGCGCGAGTACCTAGCATTTGTGGGTAGTCTGTACAATCTGAGGGGGAAGAAATTATCGGACCGGGTAAGTGAAATGATTGAACTTTGCGGCTTGACGCGGGAACAGAATAAAAAGATTGAAGCACTTTCGAAAGGGTATCGCCAACGCGTAGGTCTTGCACAGGCCCTCATACACGATCCGAGAGTGTTGATACTCGATGAGCCCACCACGGGCCTGGATCCTAACCAGATTGTTGAGATCAGGAAAGTTATCAAACAGGTTAGTGCGCAGAAAACGGTTCTCTTCAGTACGCACATCATGCAGGAGGTTCAGGCATTATGTGACCGTGTGATCGTAATCAATAAAGGCAAAATTGTTGCGAATGACCGCATCGATCAGTTAAAAGCGGTACCGGCCGAGACAATCGTCATAACCGTTGAGTTTTCGAACGAGATTGACGTTACCGCAATGGAGCAGCTTGAGGGGATATTAACTGTTTCACATGCCGGAAAAGGCATTTATGTGGTTGAGTCATCTGCAACGAGTGATGTCCGTCCGCAGATTTTCAAACTGGCAACTGAGCAGGGCCTTACACTGATTGGCATGCGTCAGGAAGAAGAAAGTATAGAAAAGATTTTTCAGCGATTGACCAGGTCATAGATATGTTTCAGGTTTTTCAAAAAGAAGTAAATACATTCCTTAATTCACTCATCGCGTATATCGTGATCAGTGTTTTTTTAACGGGGATCGGGTTGCTGATGTGGGTTTTCCCCGAGACATCGGTGCTTGACTACGGATATGCCGATATGCAGACATTGTTTTCACTGGGCCCGTTTGTACTCATGTTTCTGATCCCGGCCATCACAATGAGGATGTTCGCCGAGGAGAAGAAAACCGGAACGATCGAACTGCTGCTGACAAAGCCGCTCACCGACTGGGATATTATTATCGGTAAGTTCCTTTCCGGTTGGCTGTTGGTGCTTCTGGCCGTTGCGCCTACACTCATCTACTATTTTTCTGTATATCAACTGGGAAACCCTCCGGGTAATGTCGATTCAGCCGGGGTTATGGGCAGTTACGTAGGCCTGGTATTGCTGGGTGCTGTTTTTACCTCAGTAGGTATATTCTCGTCGGCCATCAGTACCAATCAGATCGTTTCTTTCATCATTGCTGTGTTCCTGTGTTTCATTCTTTACAGCGGATTTGATTCCCTGGCATCGGTGAATGTATGGGGTGCCTGGTCGGGCTGGCTTGAACAGCTGGGTATTCTGTATCATTATAATGCCATGAGCCGGGGTCTTCTGGACACACGAGATTTAGTTTATTTTTTAAGTGTGATTGTAGTAATGCTTCTACTCACACGGGTCATTTTAGGTAGCAGAAGATGGTAAGTCTGGAAAGCAGAAAACTGGAGAGTATTTTAAAGCTGGCAGTAGGCATTGCCGCTCTTGTGGTGCTCAACCTGCTGGCATCCCGGTATTTTCATCGTTTCGATCTTACCTCGGAAGGACGATATACCATCAAACCCGCAACACGGCAGATGCTTGAAAATCTTGATGATGTCGTGTACGTGGAGGTATTCCTGGATGGTGAATTGAATGCCGGGTTTAAGCGCCTGCAGCGCTCGGTTCGGGAGACACTGGAGGAGTTCCGCATCTATTCGGGGAATAATGTTCAGTATACATTTAAAGATCCGAGTGCCGCCCTGGGTGAAAGCGCGCGGAATCAATTCATGCAATCCCTTTCCCAGCTTGGTATTCAGCCTACCAATATCATTGAAGAAAAGGATGGACAGCGAAATGAACGCCTGATCTTCCCCGGAGCGATCATATCCTATGGCGGTGCCGAACGGGGCGTCATGCTGCTCAGGGGAAACCAGGCCAGCTCTCCTGAAGAAAAGCTGAATGAAAGTATCGAGTCGATCGAATATTCCCTGGCTTCGGCGATTTTTGAGCTCACCAACATAGAGCAAAAGCAGGTTGGTATCGTGAAGGGACATGGTGAATTGGATTCACTGGAATCGGCCGGACTTGAGCTGGCGGTTCAAAAGCATTACACACTTCGTGACATCCGGCTGGGTTCAGACGATTTAGGCGCCCTGTCGGCCATGATCATTGCCAAACCGGAACAGCCTTTCAATGAACGTGAAAAGTACGCCCTCGACCAGTATCTCATGTCTGGCGGCAAGGTTCTGATGCTCATCGATAAGCTTCAGGCCAATATGGACAGTGCGAGCAACGAGTTCAATTATGCATTTCCGTTTGATCTGAATATTGATGACCAGCTTTTCAGGTATGGAATTCGGGTGAATAATACACTCATTCAGGATATCTCGAGTGCAAAATATCCTATCGTAATAGGTTCCATGGGAGACCAGCCCCAGATACAGCTGATTCAATGGCCCTTCTATCCATTGATTAACCGGTTTGCAGATCATCCCGTCACTAACAATTTGAATGCCGTAAAGGGGCGTTTCATGAGCACCATCGACACTGTGAAAGCTGAAGGTCTGCGAAAGACCCCGCTGATGTTTACATCCGATTATTCAAGATCACTTTCTGCACCTGTCAAGGTTTCGATTCAGGATCTTCGGGAAAACCTTTCACCTGATAAGCTCACCCAGAAAAATCTTCCGGTGGCTTACCTGATCGAGGGTGAATTCAGATCGTTGTATGAAAACCGGTATAAGCCCGAAGGGACAGATGAATCCTCTTTCATTGCCCGGTCTTCGGATGATGCAAAACTGCTGGTGATCGGAGATGGAGATATTGCACGGAATGACATTAACACGAGAAACGGAATGCCGCAGGTGCTGGGTTATGATCCATTTGAGCAAACCACTTTTGGTAATGAGGATCTCCTTATGAATGCACTTCATTTCATGATTGATGAGAAAGGTCTGATCACCGCAAGAAATAAGGAAATTGAAATACGTCCGCTCGATAAGGTGAAAATTGCGAATGAGCGGACATACTGGCAAATCATTAACCTGATTGTGCCGGTACTTATCCTCATAATTTTCGGAATTGTGAGAAGCTATTGGAGAAAGAGAAAATTCACAGGTTTTAAAACGAATGATGATGCAGCGTAAGAAAAACCTTCGTCTGTTAGGCCTGTTATTGATCCTCGTGATCGCAGCGGTCGTACTGGGACTCACAGGTGAGTCCGGAAGCAAGCTGGATGTCGACAGGGATATTTTTACCTATGATGACCCGTCAAGGATTGATGCAGTTGTGCTGGAGCGCAGGAATGCTTCAGATACATTGGCGTTTGTCAACGGGCAATGGATGCTTAATGGAAAGTACAAGGCGGATCCCCAGCGGATCAGTGTGCTGTTTGCAATATTGAAGCAGGCGATGGTTCGCCGCAAGGCGGCTCGTACCCAGCTGGATTCTCTTCAGAGTTGGATGGATGAAAACAGTGTACGAGCTAATTTTTATGAAGGTAATGAGTTGGTTAAGCAATTTGAGGTAGGCGGCCATGAAGACCGCGGGATCACGTATTACCGTTCAGCTCCCGGGGAACCTGTTTTTCTTATGGAGATTCCAGGCTACCGTAGTTATCTGGCAGGCATCTATGAGCTCGATGAAAATGGATGGCGGTATCCCCGGGTGTATGACTTCAACTGGCGTAACCTCAAGGATGTTCATGTAGAATATCCGGCCAATTCAGGAAATGGTTTTGATATATCCTCAAAGGATGGATTTTACAGTATTGAACAGCTGGCAAAAACCGATACCACGAAGCTTACGAATTTTCTGGATGATCTTTCCCTGCTGTATGTCAATGATTTCCTTTTTCCATCGGAAGCCGCGCAATATGACACCCTGCAATATAAGCTTGAGGCTCAGATTACAGTACGGGATGTGGGTGATAATCGCTATCTGATGGAAGTTCTGGGCACGCTTCCGGGTAAGTCGGAAATACTGATCCGTATCGACTCGTCACAGTATGCGCTGGCACAATTTGATGCCCTCAGGAAGATTCTGAGACCACGTAAATTTTTCGTGGAAAAAGAGACGCCCTAATAATCATGGCGCGCGTTTCCAATAAATGATTTTATTTTTAACTTTACCCAGTTTTAACAATCACTGCATAACGAACCCTACATGAAATTTATCGTTTCCTCTTCAGCATTGCTCAAACAGCTTTCGAGTATCAATGGTGTAATTACAACCAATCCTGTAGTTCCGATTCTCGAGAACTTCCTGTTTGAAATTTCGGAGGGCAAACTTGTGGTTACGGCCTCTGACCTGCAAACATCCATGATCACTGAACTTGAAGTTGAATCCCGTGAAAGCGGCAACATTGCCGTACCAGCGAAGATTCTTCTTGAGACTCTTAAGAATTTGCCGGAACAGCCTGTGACATTCTCCATTGATGAGGATTCGTACAGTGTTGAGATCAGCTCCGACAACGGTCGGTATAAGTTAGCTGGCGAAAATGCAACTGATTTTCCCAAAGTGCCTGCTGTGAGCGACGATTTCAGCGTGAACATGTCTACTGAAATTCTGTCCAGCGCAATCAACAATACGATCTTTGCTACGAGCAATGATGAACTGAGGCCGGCAATGACAGGGGTATATATGAATCTTACAGATACGAATACGACCTTTGTGTCGACCGACGGACATCGGTTGATCCGTTATCGTCGGGTGGACGTGGCTTCCGACAATGGCAATGCCATCATTATCCCCAGGAAGGCGTTGAATCTTCTGAAAAGTACACTACCCTCGGAGAATACGAATGTTTCCGTGGAGTTCAATATGTCCAATGCATTCTTCCATTTTGGGAATATCCGCATGATTTGTCGTCTGATTGATGAGCGATTCCCGGATTATGAGAATGTAATTCCTTCTGATAACCAAAATAAGATGGTGATCAACCGTCAGGAATTCCTTAGTTCCCTGAAGCGTATCGCAATCTATGCCAACAAAACGACACACCAGGTTCGACTGAAAATCACCGGAAGCGAACTGCAGATTTCTGCAGAGGATCTGGATTTCGCCAACGAAGCAAATGAACGTCTTTCCTGCGAACACGATGGAGGCGATATTGAAATCGGCTTCAATGCGCGGTTCCTGATCGAGATGCTGAATAACCTTCACTCAGACCGCATCGAACTGCATCTATCACAGCCCAACAAGGCAGGACTTATCGTTCCCGAAGAAAAGGATGATAATGAGGATATCCTGATGCTGGTGATGCCTGTGATGCTGAATAACTACGTTTAGAGCAGTGGAACACTTCGTTTAGTGGAACACTTTGTTCAGTGGAACAGTATGTTGTTTAGTTTATAGTGAATAATTTGAGTATTGTAAAGAATAGATACAAGACTTAATTACTAACAACTCCTAACCCACTGAGTGCAATGCTCCACTGTCCACTGAACGCAGTGCTCCACTGTCCACTGAAGGCAGTGAGCGCTCACCATTCCCACCCAAATGTAGTCTGCCATACATAATCCGCCTTGGTTGCGTTCATGACAGGCTGATTATCATAGTTGAGTGTAAGGCCGGATTTGATATAAAAATCTAATGGCAAATCGTATTTGAGATCTATGTTGAAGTCAAAGCGCACGCGGTTGGATTCGGAAAGACTTGGGTATACCGTGGCCTTGGTTAGCAGGCTGAAGTCGCCTATGTCGTAGAGGTTGAGCTCTGTAGCAAACCAGGCTTCCTCACTTTGACGGTCATCATCATCGATCTGATAATTCTCATTGTTAAAGGATACACCACCCATGAATCCCCAGTAATACTGGTTGGTGCGAAGAATGTATTTTCCAATTCCTACTTTTGTGTTTGTTCGCAGATCCAGTAGCTGTTCGGTGTTCGACAGGAAATCGAGCTGTGCAATAGCAAACCATTCTCTTGGCAGAACATACCTGAAACTGACCAATCCGTCTGTACGTTTTATATCTTCTACTTCATCCTGTTTACTTGAAAGGCTGTTATAGGTAGCATCGAGCGACCATCGTTCTGCAATGTAGCCAGCACTACTGCGGATAGTAAACTGACGTTGATTACGTGCCTTAGTGAGGCTGTAACCAAGGTCGATGGCTGCATAAAGTCTGTCAAGAAACCCCTGGTCAACTGATTTGAGAAAGACGATTTCATTAAACGGAACAATGGTGGTTTCACCTTCAACCGATGTAACACTTACCGAATTATTGTCGACAGATTCAATTGTTCCATATAAACGCCTTCCGTCTGTGGTGGAAACCAGCAGCAGGGATTTGGTCGACATATAACCGATTCCTTCCCATTCAATTTTAAAATCTGAATCACTGTAATCGGTTTCAATCTGGATGATTCCCCGATCCATAGACTTTATTTCTCCAACAATGAAATTGCCATTCTTAAAGACAATGCTATCAGGTTGCTGGGCGAAAAGGGAAATTGAAAAGAGTGAAAAAGTGAGTAGAAGTAGATTTTTTTTCATGTTTATTTTATTTAAGATCGTCACGTGTTGGGTTAAATACATCAATCACAATACATTCTGTTTTGGCATAGCCTGAATGTTTTACATTCGAGGGAATGGTTGCCGTCATTCCCGGACTCAGTTGCAGAACTTCCCCTTCCACTTCCATCTCCAGTTCCCCTGAGAGGACATGCGTCCATTGCTGATGCGGATGCGAGTGTTCAGGTAAATGCGCTCCTTTCTCCAGGGTCACGCGTGTCAGGGTGAAATTATCCGCATGTGCAATCGAAGCGGTTATACCGGGAAAGAGCTGCTTTTTTTCCAGTGTATTATAATCGATCAGGTATTTCATAGTTCATTATTAAATCCGTCGAAGAAACAAGTTAATGGTCTATTCTAAAAATCGCAATAAGTGGTTCATGCTTAGAATTATAATTTGTAACTTATTATTCTACATAATTGTTTAAATGGAAAACCGGCTGGCTGTCATAACTGGTGCCAATACGGGTATTGGCTTTCAAAGTGCAAGATCTCTTGCCCTTCAGGGTTATCATGTGATCCTCACAGGTCGATTCGAGGGAAAGATCGACTGGGCCTCCAGCACCATCAATGCAATGTGTGAAGAATCCGGTGCAACCGGGAAAGCCTTTCCCATGTTACTTGATCTGGCTTCTTTTGATTCAGTTCTTCAATTTGCCATTGATTTCGGACTGAAATATGATCGTTTGGATGTGTTGCTCTGTAATGCGGGTGTCATGAATGCCCCCTATACAATTACAGAGAATGGCTTTGAACTTCAGTTCCAGGTGAATTATCTATCCCATTACCTTTTGACGCGATTAATGATGCCCTATTTGCAGGATGCAGACAGCCCCAGGCTGATCCAGGTTACATCCATGTTAGGGGAGAGGGCAAAGAGCGGATCCCTGAAGATGTTCAGTGAGATTGCGAAAGTTTCTAAAGATCAATATTCACCGCTCCAATCTTACAAGGAATCCAAGCTCGCGCAGATGCTGTTAACACGTTATATCAACCGGATCTACCGGGAATTTCTTTTCACGGCAGCGGTACATCCCGGTGTGGTAAACTCTGATCTTTTTTATCGTCGCGTTCCGAAGATTGCCAAGAGCTTACTGAAACCTGTAGCCTGGCTTGGCTATGTTTCAGGGACGCTGAAAACGCCGTACGATGGTGCAGACACTTCCATTTGGCTGGCTGCTGAGAAAGAACCTTTGCCGTCGGGTAAATACTGGTATGAGCGCAAAACGAGGCCATGGAGTGAATATGCGTTGGATGATAATCTTGCTGCAGATCTCTGGGACTGGAGTGGTGAACAAGTGAGAACATTTCTTGGATAAAAAAAGGCCATCAAACTGATGGCCTCATTCTCATTCTCATTCTTAATATTGTGATTGCGTTTACGCTGTTTCCTGAAACAGATGAACATCTCTCTGCGGAAACGGAATGGAAATCCCTGCTGCATCGAATTCCTTTTTCACCCTTTCATGGAAATCAAAATATACATTCCAGTAATCGGCATTGGCTACCCAGGGCCTCACTTTAAAATTGACGGAACTATCGGCAAGTTCTGCAACCACTACCTGGGGTGCGGGTTCTGCAAGAATCCTTTCGTCGCTTTTCACCATTTGCATCAGAAGATCCTTGGTTTTCTTGATATCATCGCCATAACCTATTCCGAATACCATGTCAACACGACGTGTTTCCTCAGCTGAATAGTTTTTAATATTGTCATTTGAAAGCTTTCCATTGGGAATGGTGATCCGAACGTTATCAGGAGTAGTAAGGATGGTATTAAAGATTTGAATCTCACGAACTGTTCCTGCTTGACCGGCAGCTTCTACATAATCGCCCACTTTAAATGGACGTAATACTAAAATTATAACGCCCCCGGCGAAGTTTTGAAGTGTTCCCTGTAATGCCAGGCCGATTGCCAGACCGGCGGCACCAAGAATGGCTACGAAAGAGGTTGTTTCAATCCCCACGAATGATGCGGCGGTAATCAGAATGAGGACTGTAAGCGTGCTTTTAAACAGACTTTTGAGGAAAGGTCTGAGAGATTCGTCGATCTCCCGTTTTTTCATGATATTATTTATAGCCCTGGTTAGAAAGTTTCTTATCGGAAACCCTATAACCAGTACTAAAATTGCCTTACCCAGGGCAAGGACGATTTCGTAAAGTCCGTAATTCTGAAAGAATTCTCGAATTTGATCCATAGTGTAGTATCGGTTTGATTTTAATTTCAGATAATTTCAAACCGCTGCCGCCAAGGGCACGATTTCTAGTCCAACCGCTCTATGTTGGCCCCAAGAGCCTTGAGGCGTGCGTCAATATTCTGATATCCGCGATCGATCTGCTCAACATTGGATATCACACTTTCCCCTTCAGCTGACAAGGCCGCTATCAGAAGTGATACACCTGCGCGAATATCGGGGGATGACATTTTAATACCACGCAGATTTTGTTTTCTGTCCAGTCCGATTACGGTAGCCCTGTGGGGATCACAAAGAATGATCTGAGCCCCCATGTCGATAAGCTTATCGACAAAAAACAAACGGCTCTCAAACATCTTCTGATGTACAAGAACAGTTCCCTTTGCCTGGATGGCAGTAACCAGCACGATACTCAGCAAATCAGGCGTAAAACCTGGCCAGGGTGCATCGGCAACGGTCATGATCGAACCATCAATGAAGGTATCGATCTCGTAATGCTTCTGCGCAGGAATGATGATATCATCATTCTGAATCACCATCTGGATTCCCAGCCGTCGGAATACCTCAGGAATTAACCCAAGGTGCTCAACACCTGCTCCTTTGATGGTAATTTCGGACTGGGTCATGGCCGCGAGACCAATGAAGCTACCCACCTCAATCATATCCGGAAGCAGTGTATGTTCTGTTCCACCTAACTGCTTAACACCTTCGATGTGCAGGAGGTTTGATCCGAGGCCGGATATTTTTGCTCCCATACGGTTGAGCATACGGCATAACTGCTGAATGTAAGGCTCGCATGCTGCATTGTAGAGAGTTGTTGTTCCCTTCGACAATACGGCCGCCATAATAATATTGGCGGTTCCGGTCACCGATGCCTCATCAAGATGGATGTACTTCCCGTTCAGGTCGGTAGCATCGATCGAGTAGAAGGCGTCCTTGCTTGAATAATTAAACTTCGCGCCCAATGCCTGAAATCCCAGGAAGTGCGTATCCAATCTGCGGCGACCGATTTTATCTCCTCCCGGCTTTGGTATTTTCGCTTTGCCATATCTCGCCAAAAGCGGCCCCAGGATCATTATGGATCCTCGCAGGGATGCGGCTTTTTCCTTGTATTCCTTACTTTCCAGAAATTCTACGTTGATTTCCTTAGCTGTGATGCGGTACGATTCCTCATCCAGTTTTTCCACTTCCGCACCCATATCACCGATGAGTTCGATGAGCTTGTTTACGTCCCTGATATTGGGAATTTTATGAAGTGTAACAGGTTCGGCGGTTAACAGGGTCGCCGATATGATTTGAAGGGCTTCGTTTTTTGCTCCCTGGGGTATAATTTCACCCTTCAGGGCACTGCCCCCTTTAATTCGGAAAGAACTCATTAATTTCTTCTTCTGCGTCGGTTAGAATTGCCTTTAGATTTTCCCTGGGAGGATCGCTGTGAGCTCGCCTTACGGGGTTTTGTTTTGTAGAGCTTCTCGAACAGGTTATCCTCTTTCACCTTACCAAGATCAATATCAAGCTTTCCATCGGATATCGCTTTGATGTTGTCCAGTATCACTGCGTCATCAATAACCTCCTTGTTCCAGCTGGTGTAAAATGACTTCATCAGTTTACCGATGTAAATGATGGCGTTCTCACGCTCTGTCGGATCTTCTTTCTTGAGTGCCTCTTTAACGAGCAGCTCCAGGTTACGACCATAGTGCTTATACTTGATGCGGTTGCTCACGTAGGGCATTCGCTGAGGTTTTTTTGCCAGTACTTCCCTTTCAGGCATAGGGTACGGACTGTCAATATCCAGATCGAAGTCGGCGATGATGTACATATCATCCCAAAGTTTCTGGTTCGTCTCGGTTGTTTCCTTCACTGCGGGAGCGATCTGCTTCATAAGCTCGATCGTGACATGAGCCAATTCCGTTCTCTTTTCCTTGTCCTCAACTGTCTTTATGAATTCAACAATATTTTGGATGTTGCGTCCGTATTCTTTCAGGACTATCTGACTCTGGCTCGTGTTATATATCATAATGGCCGTTAATTCTCGTGTATTTTAAGTTTAGCAAAGCTAAGTAATAAAGTCTTTTCTCCAAAGTCATCAAAACTAACCTTGGCCTTGCGGTTTGCACCGCTCTCATCCATCTCCAGAACCTTGCCGTATCCGAATTTTGGATGTTCCACCCGCATGCCAGCCTGCAGGTTGCTTGTGTCACTCGGGGTGAAGTCGGCCGATGGCTGGTAATTGGATTTTTTCCTTACAGGGGTAGACGATGTAGTTTTCTTCATACCCGAAACGAATGATTTTGCATAGCTATCATTCGGAAGGGGTGTTGTATCCCGTGAGAATTTTTTGCTCACCTTCACATACGAAGGGTCAATTTCTTCAAGGAACCGGCTCGGTTCGCAGTTTTTCAACCGACCGAAGCGGTACCGGGTAAGAGCGTACGCCAGGAATAATTTAGATTTTGCACGGGTGATGGCCACGTAGAACAAACGGCGCTCTTCTTCCAGGTCGGCCCGGCTGTTCAGCATCATTTGTGACGGAAACAGATCTTCCTCCAATCCCACGATATATACATGGTTGAATTCAAGGCCCTTAGCCATATGAATGGTCATCAGGGTTACCTTATCACCATCATCGTCCTTTTCATTATCCAGCCCGGTAATCAACGCGACTTCCTGCAGGAAGGCCCCAAGGCTGCGGTCTTCCTTCTCCTCATCATCTGTGAATTCCTTGATGGCATTGAGGAGTTCCATCACGTTTTCGTAACGGTTCAGACCCTCTACAGTTTTATCTTCATAAAGCTCCCGCAGGATGCCGCTGCTCTTGGCGATCTGACTGGCTGCCTCATAGGCGTCCTGCTGTGTGATCTCATGCTGAAACCGTCGAATCATCACGTGGAAGTCAGCCACGGCAGCGGCAGCCCTGCCATCCAGAAAATGACTGGCATTTTCCAGTACCTCCCAAACGGATATCCCGTGATCATTGGCCGCAACGATGATCTTGTCTACCGTAGAGGCTCCAATACCTCGCTTTGGATAATTAATGATGCGCTTGAATGATTCTTCGTCTTTCGGATTCATGGTGAACCGTAAATAGGCCATCAGATCCTTGATCTCCTTACGCTGGTAGAAGGATACACCACCGATAATCTTGTATTTGATATTCATTCGCCGCAGCGCCTCTTCAATGGCCCTTGACTGGCTGTTTGTGCGATAGAGAATGGCAACTTCACTGTTATGGATCTGATGCTGCATCTTCTCTTCAAAAATGGAAGAGGCCACCAGTTTGCCTTCTTCATTATCTGAAGTGGCACGCAGCAGTTCGATAAGTGATCCCTCATCATTCGAGGTCCAGACCTTTTTAGGCAACTGGGCTTTATTCTTTTTTATGACTGAATTCGCTGCATTCACAATAGTCTGTGTGGAACGGTAGTTCTGTTCCAGCTTGATCACCCGCAGGTCGGGGTAGTCTTTTTCGAAATTCAGGATGTTCTGGATATCGGCCCCCCTGAAGGCATAAATACTCTGTGCATCGTCTCCCACCACGGCGATATTCTGCCGTACTGCTGATAATTTCCGAGTAATGAGGTATTGGGAAATGTTGGTGTCCTGAAACTCATCCACCATGACGTAGTGGAACCTCTGCTGATATTTATTCAGCACATCGATATGATCCTTAAAAAGAACATTCGTATTAAAAAGCAGATCATCAAAATCCATAGCGCCGGCTTTAAAGCAGCGCTCTGAATACGTTTTATAGATCTTACCCAGCTCAGGTTTCATATTGCTCTCATCATCGGCCTGGTAAACCGGATTGTTGAGGTATTCCCGCCAGGATATGAGACGGTTCTTTGCCGCTGAGATGCGGTTAAAGACCACATTTGGCTTGTACACCTTGTCGTCAAGCTGCATTTCCTTAACGATCGACTTGATCAGTGACTTGGAATCATCGGTATCGTAGATCGTGAAATTGCTCGGATATCCAAGGCGGTCGGCCTCGGCACGCAGAATACGTGCAAAAACGGAGTGAAATGTGCCCATCCACAGGTTTCTTGCGTCATTTCCGGCAACTCTTTCAATACGTTCGCGCATCTCACGCGCGGCTTTATTGGTAAACGTAAGTGCCAGAATATTGAAGGGATCAACTCCCTTATGATCGATCAGGTAAGCTATTCTGTAGGTAAGGACCCTTGTTTTTCCAGACCCTGCACCTGCAATAATCATCGTGGGCCCTTCGGTGTTGACGACCCCTTCATGCTGGGGTTCATTTAGACTCTTCAAATACTCCATTCTGCGACAAATATCATGGACAAATTTCCACTGCAAAAGTTACTAATTAATCCCTGTTTACCAATTTAATCGGACATCATAAAATCAGGAATACCAAATGATTTATCTTTGCGCTGTTATGATCGAACATGGTAAGGTTATTTTATCGGATGATGTGAAGGATAAATTCTTCGTTTGCAACCTGGAAAAGTGCAAGGGTGCGTGCTGCGTGGAGGGAGACCTGGGCGCCCCGCTTGAAGCAGATGAGCTTTCGGTAATGGAGAAAATTACAGAAGATGTGATGCCTTATCTGAGCGAAGAAGGAAAGAATGCTATCCTCGAGCAAGGGCCCTATATTCTTGATGAGGACGGCGATTACAGTACGCCGACGATTGGGGGCAGGGAATGCGCCTATGCCATCTATGACGATCGGGGTATTCTCAAATGTGGGATTGAGCAGGCGTACAACGATGGCAAGGTTTCATTTAAGAAACCCATCAGCTGCCATTTATACCCGATCAGGATTACCCGCTATGACGAATTTGAGGCAGCCAACTATGACCGCTGGTCTATTTGCAGTCCGGCTTGTGATCTTGGCAACGAACTTCACGTGCCGGTTTATAAATTTCTGCGTGACGCTCTTGTGCGGAAATACGGCGAAGTGTGGTTTGACGGACTTGTTGCCCTGATTGAGAAGGAGGGCTAGAGTTCATCGTAGGAGAGGGGGATCAGCAGACTAATCCGGAAGCCAAGGATGTTATCACTGCCGCCGGTACCGAGATCAGAAATGTTATCCAGGTAGTCGGTGAGCGGATTATGCCATCCGGCTTCGAATCCAACACCAAAATGATTATCGAAAACATATTGCACACCTACTTTCGTAGGGAGCATGAGCGTGATATTGCGATAACTTTCACCTTCGGCACGGGTGTCTGGCTGACCAGACAGTGACTCATCATTTTCATCCCGCGGATCAAATCTGAGCAGTCCAATGCCCTGCCCAATGTACAGGCCAAAGTTTGGTGTTTTGATCAGGTGATAATTGACCTGATAGGAGAATTCAATCAGTGAGGTAGAGAAAAACCGGTTCGGGGCGATGGCAGATGGCGGGATATCAAGTCTGCGGTTCTCACCCTTCACCGTACCGATAAGAAAGGTGAACTGGCCGTTCAGCCGTTCCTTGTGATTCAGGCGGAAACCCATGGCAAATGCCCCGTTAAACTGGGCATATTTATTCAGATCGCCGGCATAGGCAGGTATTTCAAATCCGACATGCAGCCATGATCCGGCTTTTTGATCCTGTGCCTGAATCCGGGCAGAACCCAGGATGACCAGAAAAAGCAGAAGCATCCCTTTCGTTGAAGGAATGCTTCGGTACATACGTTGATATGATATTTTACAATCCACTCAGATCGAAATCATCCATGAATTTTGTAGTGAAATCACCTTCCTTGAATTTTTCATTATCCATCAGTCTCAGATGGAAAGGAATGGTTGTCTTAATTCCTTCAATAACGAATTCGGATAATGCACGCTTCATGCGGGTAATTACCTCCGCCCGCGACTGACCGCTTACAATAAGCTTTGCGATCATCGAATCATAGTTCGGCGGGATGGTATAGCCAGCATACACGTGACTGTCGATCCGTACACCGTGTCCACCGGGCAGGTGGAGGTTGGTGATTTTCCCAGGAGAAGGTCTGAAGTTATTGCCCGGATCCTCCGCGTTGATACGGCATTCCATTGCGTAGAGCTTCGGGGTATAGTTCTTTCCAGAAATTTCGATTCCGGCTGCTACCTTGATCTGTTCCTTGATCAGGTCGAAGTCGGTCACTTCTTCTGTTATGGGATGTTCCACCTGGATCCTCGTGTTCATCTCCATAAAGAAGAATTCACCATGTTTATCCACCAGGAATTCAACAGTACCTGCGCCTTCATATTTGATGGCTTCAGCGCCCTTGATAGCCGCTTGTCCCATGCGTTCACGTAATTCAGGGGTCATGACCGGGGATGGTGTTTCCTCGATTAGTTTCTGATGACGACGCTGGATCGAGCAATCACGTTCCGAGAGGTGGCAAACTCTTCCATTTTTATCGCCGATTACCTGAATTTCGATATGCCTGGGTTCTTCAACAAATTTCTCAAGGTAGAGACCATCATTGCCGAATGCGGCACCCGCTTCCTGGCGGGCTGAATCCCATCCTTTCTTAAATTCACCGTCGTTCCGAACGATTCGCATCCCCCGGCCGCCGCCGCCTGCGGTGGCTTTCAGAATTACAGGATATTTTATCTTTTTTGCCAGTTTCAGTCCTTCCTCGACCGAGGATAGGAGACCTTCTGAACCCGGAACAGTAGGGACGCCTGCTGCGCGCATCGTCGCTTTTGCAGTGGCTTTATCCCCCATCCTGTTGATCATATCGGGAGAAGCACCAATGAATTTGATGTTGTATTCCTCACAGACTGCGCTGAATTCTGCATTTTCAGCCAAAAATCCGTATCCGGGATGTATGGCATCTGCATTGGTGATTTCTGCCGCAGCAATGATATTCGGAATATTCAGGTACGACTCGCTACTGGGAGCCCGTCCAATACAAACAGCTTCGTCGGCAAACCGGACATGGAGACTATCTTTATCCGCGGTGGAATAAACAGCCACGGTCCTAATATTCATTTCCTTGCAAGTGCGAATGATACGCAGTGCAATTTCCCCACGATTTGCAATCAGTATTTTATTAAACACAGTTTTTTGTTTTTGTGAATATTAAATGTTGGTTACAGATCACGAAGGATCAACAAGGAACAGCACCTGGTCATATTCAACAGGTGATGAATTTTCCACCATAACTTTTACGATGGTTCCCGCGACTTCCGATTCAATCTCATTGAAGAGTTTCATAGCCTCAACGATACAGACGGTAGAGCCCACTTCGACTTTATCGCCGACAGCAACAAATGCCGGGGAATCCGGATTAGGTGAGCGGTAGAATGTCCCGATCATGGGAGATTTAATTTCCAGGTATTTGCTGGTATCTGAAGCGGCTTCTGCAGGTTTTGTCTCGGCCGGAGCAGCAGACTGAGCGGCAGGAGCGGCTGCGGGAGCCGGAGCGGCCATCTGAACCGGAGCGGCCTCGATGTAGCTGTGCGGGTGATCCGCTTCTCGTTTCACCGATAGCTTCAGTTCCTCGGTCTCAATATTTACTTCATTAAGTCCGGTCTGGGAAATGAAGTCTATAAGGTCTCGGATTTCTTTGGTTTTCATAGCAAGTCTGTTAGGGTATGATTTATTCCTTTACGCGTTCCGAATAGGAATTTGTGCGTGTATCAATCTTTATTTTGTCTCCTTCATTAATGAAAAGAGGTACCTGAATTTCTGCTCCTGTTTCCAGTGTTGCCGGTTTTGTTGCGTTGGTCGCGGTATCACCCTTCAGTCCGGGTTCGCTGTAGGTTATTTCCAGCTCAACGAACGGTGGCAGTTCACATCCAAGGATCGCTTCTTTTTCAGCATGATAAATTACATCCACTTCCTGGCCCTCCTTCATCAGCTGTGAATTGTCGATCAGGGATTCATCCACAATGATCTGTTCAAAGGTATTGCTGTCCATCATGTGGCATCCCAGGTCATCTTTGTAAAGAAACTGATGCGGACGGCGTTCTACACGTGCCGTGGTAATTTTGACTCCGGCATTAAATGTGTTCTCAATCACCTTACCGGTGGTAAGGCTTTTCAGCTTTGTTCTTACGAAAGCGGGTCCCTTACCCGGCTTTACATGCTGGAATTCCACGATGGTATAAAGATCGTTATTGTATTCCAGACAAAGACCATTTTTAAAATCGGCGGTTGTAGCCATACGACGAGTTTATACTAAGTTACAAAATCAATTGATAAATGGAACCTATTCTGAATCGTAGGCCCATTTTACGTACATAGCTCCCCAGGTAAATCCTCCGCCAAATGCAGCAAGAATTAAGTTATCACCTTTGTGGAGTTGTTTTTCATAATCCCAAAGCAAGAGTGGGATAGTGGCCGCGGTCGTATTTCCGTAGCGTTCTATATTCATCATGACCTTGTCGTCATTGATTCCCATGCGGTTTGCGGTTGCATCGATGATCCGCTTGTTTGCCTGGTGGGCTACAAGCCAGGAGATATCTTCCGACTTAAGGTCGTTTCTTTCCATGATCTTCGCGGCGTAGTCAGCCATATTGGTTACCGCAAATTTAAATACGGTTGCCCCATCCTGACGGGCGAAGTGTTCACGTGCCTGAACCGTTTCAATGGAAGCAGGATAGCGGCTTCCTCCGGCTTTCATTTTAAGAAATTCAGCTCCCGAGCCGTCGGCTTTATGAATGGCATCCATGATTCCCACTTCCTCGGTCGTTGGCTCCAGAAGAACCGCGCCGGCACCGTCGCCGAAAATGATACAGGTAGTACGGTCAGTATAGTCTATGATTGATGACATCTTATCAGCCCCGATCACCATTACTTTCTTGTGTGTGCCGCTTTCAATGAATTTCGCACCTACCGTGAGCGCGTAGATAAATCCGCTGCAGGCAGCGCTTACATCAAAGCTGAAGGCGTTTGTGGCACCGATGCTGTCGGATACCAGGTTCGCAGTAGCAGGGAAAACCATATCGGGCGTTACCGTGGCGCAAACGATCAGTTCAATATCCTCAGGATTGGTATTGGTTTTCTCCAGCAATTTGCGAGCTGCTTCCGAAGCCATAACTGATGTTCCCTGGCCTTCACCCTTCAGGATCCGCCGTTCCTTAATCCCGGTACGGGAGGTGATCCATTCATCGCTGGTTTCAACCATTGTTTCAAGTTCAGCATTGGTGAGAACATAATCCGGGACATATCCCTGTACTCCGGTGATGGCTGCTCTTATTTTTGCCATAGGTGCGCCTTTTTAGTCTGTAAAATATTCTTTTAATGTCAGATAGAGATTCGATTCAGCCATTCTGTGCGTCAGCATGATCATATTCTCAATCGCTTTCGGACTGGATTTTCCATGGCCGATGACCACATTTCCATTCACACCAAGTATAGGACTTCCACCGATTTCTTCATAATTAAACCGGTCGAAATATTCATTCCTGATTTTCCTGGACTGAATCATATCAAAAAATGATTCTGCGAGTTTCAGAATTACATTACCTGTAAATCCGTCGCAAACGATTACGTCGGCCTTGTCATTAAAGACGTCACAGCCTTCGATATTGCCTATAAAATTTACCTTATTCGTGATTTTGAACAGCTGGTGGGCGGCTTGCATGAGAAGTGTCCCTTTTTGTTCCTCTTCTCCGAGGTTCATAAGGCCTACCTTCGGTTCATCAATTCCCAGGACCCGATTGGCATACATCGAACCAATCTCCCCAAACTGAAAAAGGACGTCCGGCTTGCAATCTGCATTTGCCCCAACGTCCATAATAATGCCAAAGCCTCCGTTTTCTTTCGGTACGAAACCAGCGATTCCCGGGCGAATTACACCTTCAATTGCTTTAATTGAAAACATGGCCCCTACGTGCATGGCTCCTGTATTACCCGCACTGCAGAAGCCCTGTACTTCCCGGCTTTTGAGAAGGCGGAAGCCAACAGGTATGCTGGCATTCTGTTTCTGTGAAATTGCGCGGGTCGGATGTTCACCCATATCGATGACATCCGGTGCGTGGAGAATTTCTATACGATCGTCGCTGATGTTAAATTGCTCCAGCTTTTGCCGGACAACGTCCTCAATTCCGATCAGGACCAGCCGGTCCTCTTCCGCAAATTGCTTTACGGCAAGTCCTGCACCCTGAATTGTTGCGTCAGGGGCAAAATCTCCACCCATTGCATCTACGGCAATTTTCAAAATTCCAGATTCTTATGCCAGAACTTCCTTCTCCATCACCACTTTACCTTTGTAGTAAAGTTTGCCTTCGTGCCAGAATGCACGGTGCGGCAGGTGATGTTCACCGGTTGTAGGGCAGATCGCCAGCTGCTTTGCTGTCGCTTTGTAATGGGTTCTACGCTTGTCCCTGCGGGTTTTAGATATTTTTCTCTTCGGATGCGCCATCTCTCTGTTATTTTCTACTTGTTATTTTTAATTCTTTTTCAGCTTTTTCAACATTTCCCACCGGGGATCCGTCTCGTCGCTGTCATTATCTTCAGTATGCTCTGTTTCGGAGGTATATATAATCTCCTCTTCAGATTCATCTTCCAGATCCGGATGAACCTTTTTCATCGGGACTGCCAGAATTATGAACTCATAAATGAAACCGGAGAAGTCGATCCGCTGTGTATTGCGGGTGATGATATACACATCATCATCCATCTCCATCTCTTCATCACCAAACTTGAAAAGCACCTCATGCGCTTCGTTCATGTCGTAGGTAAACTCACGCAAACTGCGGTCGCATACCAACGGAAGACCCACTTTAAAGTCCATTTCCGCCCGGATCAGCGATTCCTGCTTTGTTAAAGTCAGAAATACTTTTCCAGACGCATTTGTTACCGGGCTTCCCTCAAACTGCTGAAATAAGTCCGCGTCAATACCAAACTCATACGAATATGTTCCTGGTTTGAGGCGGAAAATATCAACGGAATACTTTTCTTTCGACTTCACGGCCTTTCCCGGTAATTTAAGGTTGCAAAGTTAAGAATATTCTTGAAATAGTAAATATTGAATCGAAAAATTAGAATGACTCGAAAATAGACAGAAAAGCTCAGGTGAAATCTCTGAATACAATATGCTTCAGTTCATCATATTCATGCTGATGCAGATTATCCTTCAGGTAGTCGACAACCGATTTCTTAAAATCCAGTTTGATAGCGATGTTATGGCAAAACAGCAGTTCACTGTCGAAAATCTTTTTATCGATGAGCATCAGATCGATGCAATTATACAGGTAATCAAATCGCTGATTTTCACTTAATGCGCCAAATGATCCGATAGGTTCAGGTTCGCGGATTAATTCACGGACACCCTCAGGCGGAAAATTCTTCTTCCTTGCCAGGTTATAAATCAGTTCCCGTTCTTTCTCAGAGAAATGCTTATCGGCCTGGGCAAGTTGTATGAGTATGTTGAGTTGTTTCCGTGTTACAATGTCCATAGGACAACCGATTTCTGGCTAAATATAAATAATTCAAAGAAAATTAAGCAAGAATTATGATTACAGCGGGCTTTAGTGGTAAAATAATTGAAATATTTTCAATCTGCGGCAGCAACGGGCATATTCTTCATCCTTACTTTGAGAATATCGTAGGCCATGAAAATAGCAGCACGCATTGAATTTTCATTCGCCGCGTTCTTACCGGCAAGGTCATACGCCGTACCGTGATCGGGTGAAGTTCGAATGATGGGTAATCCCGCCGTAAAGTTTACACCCTGCTGTGAGGCAATCGTCTTGAACGGGATCAGACCCTGATCATGATACATGGCCAGAATGCCGTCATAGTTGCGGTACTGCCCTTTGCCAAAGAAACCATCTGCAGGAAACGGCCCGAATACCAGCTTGCCTTTGTCTTTGAATTCCTTTATGACCGGCGCAATCACTTCCTGGTCTTCAGTGCCCAGTAACCCGTCCTCACCTGCATGCGGGTTCAGTCCGAGTACCGCAATTTTTGGCTTTCCAATCCCAAAATCCTCCCGCAGTGAGGTTTCCATAATTTTAAGCTTCCGGCTAATGAGGCCTTTGGTGAGTTTTTTGCTCACATCTTTCAATGGGATGTGACCGGTAACCACGCCGATGCGCAGATCTTCCGAAACCATGAACATCAGACTGTCCTGCGCACCGAACGCCGAGGCAAAATATTCGGTATGTCCGGCAAACCTGAATTCGTCACGCTGAATGTTATGCTTGTTAATCGGAGCGGTCACCACCGCGTCGATAATACCGGCATTAAGGTCTTTTACGCTTTGTTCCAGTGCCATGAATGAACTTGTGCCGCCCGACTCTGTAACTTGCCCCATTTCGATGGGCAGCATTTCGTCCCAGCAGTTAACCACATTGATGTTCTTATGCTGCACTTCATTTTTGAAGGAGGAATAATTGAAATTTTCGATATTCAGGGCTTTCCGGTAAAAGGCCAGAACCTTGGTGGAACCATAGATGACCGGGGTCATGTAATTCAGAATCCGGTTATCGGCCAGCGCTTTTATGACGACCTCAGGTCCGATGCCATTAATATCTCCCAGTGTAATCCCTATTACGGGTTTCTCCTTATATTTCGAATGAGTGCTCATTATTTTTACTTACTTTAGCCCGCACAAAATCTGCCGCATTTCCATTGCAATTTACATGATTTTGCTCCAGAGAAAAAAACATGGTAAGAGCGAAGAAGCACCTTGGACAACATTTTTTGAAAGACGAGCAGATTGCGCGGCGTATCGCTTTTTCCTTGTCGGCCGACGGTCTTTTTTCACAAGTCCTGGAAATCGGGCCGGGTACGGGCGTACTCACCCGTCACCTTCTCGAGCAATGGAGGGGGAGGCTTACCCTGGTTGAGCTCGACCGGGAGTCTGTCGCGTATCTCAAAAAGAATTTTGACCATTCTGATTTCGTGTTGATTGAGGGAGACTTCCTGCGGATGGACCTGACTTCGTTGATGCAGGAGCCGTTTGCCATCATCGGAAATTTCCCCTACAACATTTCTTCGCAGATCTTTTTTAAGGTTCTGGAACACAGGGACCAGGTGATGGAAGTGGTGGGCATGCTCCAGAAGGAGGTTGCAGAGCGACTTGTCTCTCCACCCGGAAACAGGGACTACGGAATCCTGAGTGTCTTTCTGCAGGCATATTATGATATGGAATATTTATTCACGGTGGAACCCCATGTTTTCAATCCCCCGCCGAAGGTCCGTTCGGGTGTGATACGCCTGCGCAGGAATTCGGTTACTTCTCTCGGGTGCGATGAAATACTGTTCCGGCAAATCGTAAAACAGGGCTTTCAAAACCGCAGAAAAACATTGCGAAACGCATTAAAACCTCTAAATTTACCGTTTGATTCTGTTCCGGATTCGACCCTCGGAGCCCGGGCAGAACAACTTTCCGTCGACGAATTTGTAGAACTCACAAAACAGTTGCAGTCTTGGAAGAGCTGATGCAATTTGAACTATCAAAGGAGTATCGTGAACGACTGCAGCATGCGGTTGATAATCACGATGACGCCTTTATTGTGCAAACACTCGAAGGTGTTAATTCAGCGGATGTTAGTACGCTTCTGAACGAGTTTGATACCGACGATTCCAAGTATGTAATAGACCTTCTCGACCCTGAGATCAGGGCGGAAATCATTAACGACCTTGACGAGGACACCCGGGAAAAATTTCTCCGGGCGTTCGATACCCCGCAGATCACGGAGATCGTAAATTATCTCGATTCTGATGACGCCGTGGATATCCTGAATGAGCTTCCTGTAAAAGAACGGGAGGAGGTTATCGCCGGGCTGGATAACCAGGAGAAGGAAGCCAATATCCTGGATCTTTTGCGGTATGAGGATGATATCGCCGGCGGTCTCATGGCAAAGGAGCTTATCAAGGCAAATGTCAACTGGTCGATAGACCGGTGTATTGAAGAAATTCGCCGCCAGGCTGAAAATGTGGAGAAGATCTTCCAGATTTATGTGGTAGATAATGAGGAGAAGCTGATCGGCAAGGTATCCCTGAAGAAACTGATTCTCGCCACGAATGAGAAACGTGTTGAAGACATTTATGAAACTGACGTGATCGCTGTTGAAACGTACATGTCGGTCGAGGAAGTTGCCCAGGTTATGCGTAAATATGATTTTGAGGCTGTTCCGGTCGTGAATGTGCAAGGGAAACTTCTCGGCCGCATTACAATCGATGATGTTGTGGATGTGATTTCGGAGATTGCCGAGGAAGAACGCCAGATCATGTCGGGTATCTCTGAGGATGTGGAGGAAGATGACAGTGTCTGGATGCTCACCCGTGCCCGTCTGCCCTGGCTGATCATCGGAGTGGTGGGCGGATTTGTAAGTGCCAAATTCATGGGCGTATTCGAGGCGGAGCTGATTCGTATAACCGCCATTGCCTTTTTTATACCGCTGATTCAGGCAACAGGAGGAAATGTGGGAATCCAGTCCTCATCAATTGTGCTTCAAACCCTCGCGAATCCGTCGGCCTTTAGCGAAAGCCTGGTACGCCGACTGCTAAAGGTATTGCTGGTCGCTGCGTTGAACGGACTGGTACTGGCGCTGTTGGTATACGGTTTTAATATGATCACGGGTGGTGAGATTAGTCTTTCTATCATTGTCTCCTGCGCACTTTTTTGTGTTGTACTGGTTGCTTCTTTCATGGGCACCATCACACCCCTCATTCTGGATAGTTTCGGATTTAACCCTGCCCTGGCTTCTGGTCCGTTCATTACTACGATAAATGATCTCCTGGGTCTCGGTATTTATTTCTACACCGTTCATCTTTTCCTGTCATGATCACTTGTCTTGTTGCTGATACGATGCATGAAAGTCTTTTTCCCATGCTGGAAGGTCTGGGAATTCAATATCACTATAATCCGGAGATCCGGCGTGATGAGATCAAGGCCATGCTGCCCGAACTGGACGGCATTATTATCCGCAGTAAGACACGTATCGATGCAGATCTCCTGGCAGGAAGCGGCCGACTTAAATTTGTGGCCCGCGCTGGTGCCGGAATCGATAACCTTGATGAGGAAGTACTGAAGCAACGGGGAATTGAGATTATCAATGCCCCTGAAGGAAATCGCAATGCGGTAGGTGAGCAGACGCTCGGCATGCTGCTGGCATTGATGAATAATCTCATGAAGGCAGACAGGGAGGTGCGCGGATTCACCTGGGACAGGGAAGGGAACCGCGGCTATGAACTGGCTGGAAAAACAGTTGGTATCATTGGATATGGCAATATGGGAATGACCTTTGCGCGGAAATTATCGGGCATGGAATGTAATGTTTTGGCCTATGATAAGTACAAAGAGAACTATGCCGACCGATTTTGTACAATCTCTGGCATGGACAGGATCTTTGAGGAGGCAGATGTTGTAAGCCTTCATATTCCGCTTACTGAAGAAACCAACGGGATGGTTAATGACGTATTTCTGGATTCATTTGTCAAGCCCGTTTACCTGTTGAATACGGCCCGGGGCGAGATTGTTTCCCTCTCAGCGGTTCTGAATGGTCTTCAGACAGGAAAACTCAGGGGAGCGGCATTGGATGTGCTTGAAAACGAAAAACTGAATACACTCACCCGGGAACAGAAGGAAACACTTGAAGCCCTGGCGAGGCGGGATGATGTATTGCTCTCGCCTCACGTCGGAGGCTGGACTTTTGAGTCATATGTAAGAATAAACGAGGTTTTAACCGCCAAACTGGCCGAAATCCTGCCCGGCCTTTCATAAAATTTTAAGATATTGCTGGTATAAAGAGTTACAAAATGTCCGGTAGCTGAATCCATGGGTTACGGATGTTATTTTTTTACAACCATCATCTTATTTTTTATGTTTTTTTTGAGGCAGGGAGAGCGAATCAGAGACCGGATCAATGCAATTATTGAAAAGCCTATTCTTACATCGGCACTGGTATTGCTGTTTCTCACCATTGTGGTCATTGGTTTCAGCCTCAAATACTACCTGGCAGATTTTAATAATTTCTTCGCACAGGTTATGGCCGAAGCGCATGGAATGCTATTCGATATTGCTGTAATCGGTATCCTGATATTCTGGTTAAACAAAAACGGCGAGGTTCGGCAGCGAATTCGCACCTACAAGGATGAAATTGATGATTTCCGCCTGTGGGAATCAGACGAAGCCGCATTCCGGACCGTAGGTAACATTAAACGACTCAATCGTCATGGGATCAATGAGGTGAACCTCGTAAACTGTTATCTTACCCGAACTAATCTCAATTATGTGAATCTTGCCGGGTCGAATATGAATTCGGCCAATATTTCGAATGCCTTCCTCATAGAGACGAATTTAGAGAATGCGCGGATGAACCAGACGAATCTCGAAAATTCTAATCTGAATCAGGCGCAACTCAACGGAGCCTATGCCAGCGGAGCCAATTTCAGAAACTCCTATCTGATCAAGGCCGACCTTGAAAATGCGTTTCTGATCAAGGCGGATTTCAGGAATGCATTTCTGATGGAAGCTTCGTTGAAAAACTGTTATCTTACCGGGGCAAACTTTGAAAATGCCAGTCTGTACAAGGCTGATCTTCGGGGTGCCAAGGGTTTGACGGCTGAACAACTCATGAAAGCTAAAACCCTCTATCTGGCCCAGTTAGATCCTGAAATCATGGATCAGATCAGTCATCAAATTCCGGAACTGGTGGGTAAGTAGATCGGCTTCCTGTTTGTAAATCGCCGGATTAACATTAACTTTGTATTAACGTAAAACGAAATTGAATGCGACGGTTTCTCCTGGAGACCGTTGTTTGTTTATATAGCCGGAGTAAAGAAAAAGAGAAATGAGCAAAGTGTCTTATTACACGAAAGAGGGCCTGGAAAAACTCAGAAATGAGCTAAATGAACTGAAGACCAAGGGACGTTCAGATATCGCACGTCAAATCGCCGAAGCCCGCGATAAAGGGGATCTCAGTGAAAATGCCGAGTATGATGCGGCAAAGGATGCACAAGGACATCTGGAAGCGAAGATCGCACAGCTTGAAGAAATTGTTGCCAATGCACGTCTGATCGACGAAAGCACCCTGGACCATTCCAAGGTGAGCATTCTATCCAAGGTAAAGATCAAAAACCGGAAGAACGGTGCGGTTTTCACTTACACGCTCGTTTCCGAAGAAGAGGCTGATCTTAAGGCAGGAAAAATCTCCCTGCAGTCGCCGATTGGCAAAGGGCTTTTGGGTAAAAAACCTGGTGAGACCACCAAAATTCAGACACCTGGAGGAGAGATGGAATTTGAAGTAATGGAAATCGGCGCCTGATGGCTACTATATTTACACGAATCATTAACAGGGAAATACCCGGGCATATCATTGCCGAAGATGACAGGTTTATTGCTATCCTCGACATAAATCCACTGGTCATGGGTCATACTCTTGTCATCCCGAAGGAAGAGGTTGACTATATTTTTGACCTTGATGAGAAAACGTTGGGTGATCTCATGTTATTTGCGCAAAAAGTTGGACTGGCTGTCGAACAGGCAGTTCCCTGCCTGCGGATAGGGATTTCGGTGATCGGACTGGAAGTTCCGCATACGCATGTACACCTGATTCCTATGAACTCGATGGGTGACATCAATTTTTCCAGACCCAAGATGAATCCTTCCGGCGATGAATTGTCGGCTATGGCAGAGAAGATCCGGTCGTTCCTCTGATCAGATAAAGTCGATATCCACATTATAGGGATAGCGCATCAGGAATTGCAGTGCCCGTTCTGCGGGCATCCCCTCAAATAGTACTTCATGAAGGGCTTCGGTAATCGGAGCCCTTAATTTATAGTGTGAAATGAGTTTTTTGGTAATACGTATGGTGTTTACACCTTCTGCCACCTCTTCCATGGAGGCTATTACATCATCGAGCTGCTCACCGCGTGCCAGTCTGTAACCTACGGTGAAGTTCCGGCTCTGGGTACTGCTGCAGGTTGCTACCAAATCACCAATCCCAGCCAGCCCCAGGAAGGCTTCCACATTTCCACCCAGGGCTTTTCCGAGATAGATCATCTCCACCATGCCCCGGCTGATCAACAGCCCCAGCGCATTGTCACCTAAACCAAGGCCACTCAACGCGCCCGAAGCTATGGCAATAATGTTTTTAAGTACGCCTGCCAACTCGATTCCGATGAGATCGTAGTTTCCGTAAACCTGGAAATTGTCGGATCTAAGCAGTTGCTCCCCGATATCAATAACCTCTTTGAAGCGGCTGGCTACAACAGTTGCAGCCGGCTGACCAGCGGCCATTTCACCGGCAAGGTTCGGACCTGCCAGGCAGCCAATGCGCACGACCACGCTTTCTTCGGTGATCACCTCGCTCATGGTCCGGATATATTCACGGCTCAGTTTGGGCTGATCATCCAGGTTTGTGCCTTCCGGTAAATTTATGTCAAGTCCCTTGGTTCCGTGAATAAGGATATGATAAGGGTGGAGATAGGGGGACAGCTGTTGCATCACCTGCCTGAAGGCGGATGAAGGTACAATTGGAAAGATCACATCACAGCTATTCGCAATATGCATGAGATCGCCTGTGGGGGTAATATTCCTGTTAAGCGCCTGACCGCGGTGCTCCCGGGTGTGTGCGATCTTTTCAACCACCGCGGGGTCGCGTGCGTACAGCAGTACTTCGCTTTGCTGGGCCAGAAGGTTGGCAATCACAGAACCAAAACTCCCGGCGCCTATAACAGCAACAGGCTTGTTATACTTTTGATTCGAGGTCATAGCCATCCATTCGGTTGTGATAGTAATACAAAGTGGTCAGGTCTGAGGTAATGATGTCACCCTGTTTATTGAATATTAGCGGGCGTTTGGCATGGTACATTCCAACATTTTCGATTCCGAACTTAATTACCTCGTCGAGATCACCACGCATATGAGGGGCGATATTCAGTTTCCCCTGTTTCTTTAGCTTGAGAACTTCTTTCCGCATATGATCGAATTCGTCCCTGAATTCCTTGTAGGTGATAAACAGTTCTTCTTCCGGTATACGCAGGAAGTCATACAGATCCAGTTTATTATAGCGTTTGCGCCAGATGGTAAAGGCGGTGAAAGCCACCAGGTGGCTTGCAAAAACGCGATTGATGCGGTGATATTCCTTAACAATCACCTCGGCCAGTTGTCGTGTATATTCAGCTTCACGTTGCTGGTTGGCTGTGATTTTCCCGTCTGTCAAGAAATAATCCCGGGTATCAATGAAGCGTCCCTGCCGGTCGATGCTGCGTCCCTTGTTATCCACATAATTCCCCATCAGATCAAGGCCCGGGCCTATGGAAACCGATATGTCGGACCCCTTGGCAAAAAACTTGAAAAGGAATTTGGTCATTTTGTAGGAAGTTGAAAATTCATCTGTTTCAATGTAGAAACGTTCCTGCCCTTTCATAGCCAGGTACTGCTTGATGAGACTCGGTGCTTCCAGCACAAAGTTGTAGTTGAGGGTAACAGGTACAATAAATATCTTTCGCGGGCTGCCAGCTGTATTTTCCATGTACAGGCCGCGCTGGGCTTCCATCGCTGTCCCGAGCAGGCCAAGCTTAAGGTGCGTTTCAATTTTTCCAGACCGGGAACGGGTTCCTCCGGGGAAGAAAAGACTGTGGGCTCCTTCCTGAATTGCCAGCATGCTGTAGGTTTTCAGGGTTTCAAGGTAGATGGGATTCTTCTTTCTCCGGTCGACCTTGTAAGCCCCGAGGCTATTCATGAAGTAGGCAAAGATCTTGATGTTGAACAAATTCAGACCGGCACCATAAATAAATGCCGGAAGTCCCAGGGAGTGAATGATCCAACCGATCAGGATGGAGTCGAGATTGCTGAAATGGGTTGGTACCATCACTACGGTTCCGATCTTTGCCAGCTTACGAAGTTGCTTAGTTTTGCCGATGATCTGGATCTTGTCGCGCAGTGTGTATTCATTCCGGAAGAATGCGCCGAAGCGCTTTACACGGGTGGCGTTAAGGAGGCGGGCGAATCCGAATTTCACCATCTCACGCGCCATTTTATAATGACTTTGCTTAAAGTTACCCGCTATCTCGTTCGCATAACGGTGCACAATCCGCCCCAGTATTTTACGTTCCTTTTCAACAGTATTTTGTCCCCCTACAAGATCTACAAGATCGTTCTTTACGCCTGACCAAAACTTTGATTCATCCGGCGGGTCTACTTTCCACGGATTTTGTTTTATCCGAAGCTTCTCGAGGTAAAGCGTAGATTCAAGCTCCTCCCTCAGCTCTTCCTTGCCCTTATTGGCCGCAATGATGCGTTCAATCGTTGTTTGTGCAACGTATTCGATGAACTGCTTTCGGTTCTTGGACAGGCGGACAACGGGCCAGTCGGCCGTTCCGGGAAGAATGGGTTTGTATTTTTTGTTACGAGTGGGTTTGTCCGTTAATGCCTCTGCCATACTACGACACTTTGAAGTAAATATAGGTAGTTTTTATTCAACTTCTTGAAATAGGTGGGCGGGTATCGACTTTTGCAGAAAGGCTGCGGCATGCGTGAGGGGTTCGTTTATCTCAAACCGAAGATGGATTTCATTTTCCCGTGCATTCATCCCCAGGATCTTATGTCCGAAAGGTACTTCAGCCCGTGACAAATAAATTTGTGTTCCCTCCGGAACGATCCCGGTCTGAGAAATTTCATTGCTAACATCTTTTCCGGGTGCCAGGTAAACAAACGGATCATTATTTCGCAGCTGTGCCCCGGCGAACTGGACAAAGGCCTTCAGGTAGGGAGAGGTGGAGGAGACGAAAAAGTCATAGTCTTTCACGGTCGTGGATACCGTAAGCGCATCGGTTCCGGTGTAACCATAATACATCAGGAATAGTCCGCCCAGGACCACCATCAGAAGGATCCAGAATGCCCCGAATGTCTTGATGAGTGCTACGAGTGCGAGGGGAGTGATGATTCCACCTATCACCAGGGGAAGCCATAATATGCGGTGGCGGATTACCAGTTGTTTGATCTGCTCCCGCGGAAAAACCTCCATTTTATTGCCGTTATGACGAACAACAATGCCACCCATCGTCAGGAATACTTCCGAAGACGGGTTTTTGGATTGTCCCAGCGGACAGCGGGCGATAACAGGAGATCCTTCAACGAACATTTCAGAGTCTTTCCATTGCCGATGCCATTTCCATGTGCATTTCATGAAACCGACGGGTTACACCCTTCATGAACGTCGTATCCATGAGTTGAGGGATGTCGGTTTCACTAATATCCATCTGATCAATCTTAAAGGATTGTTCATACGGGCCGCTTTCGATCTTGATGATGAATTTACCATTCCAATCGAAAAGGCTTATTTTATATAGTTCGTGGGGGATATCTCCGATAACTCGCATACTATCAGGGTATAGAATTCGTTAATTCATTGATTTGTCAACAAGGCAACAAAACTTTAGACAAATATTGTAACTTATTCTTTAAATTTAATGTTCACATAAGCGAGATTAGAAGCATTGTTTCCTGATTTGAAGATATACAAGAGGCTTTTTACATGGTTGCGTGCCGTTTTGGTAATGGGAATATTACTGATTTCGGCGACATCTACCTATGCGACGCACCTTCGTGCCGGAGAAATTACAGTTGAGAAAGTGGATGGCTGCGGAAGCCTGACGGTCAAGATCACGATCACAGTTTTCACTGATACGGGTTCGGATATCAATTTTGGTGACGGGTTCCTGTTTTTCGGTGACGGAACGGATCCTGTGGTCCTCCCGACCATAGAGGAGGATACCCGGCCCGACCTGGGACCGGAAGTCGGGATTGCTTCTTTTTCCATAGAATATACCTATTCCTCCCCCGGTGTTTATAAAATTGGCTATCTCGAGCCAAACCGGAATGACGATATCGTAAACGTTGGTAATTCGGTAAATACCACATTCTACGTTGAGACACAGATCATCATCAGCCCGTTCGTCGGGTGTAATAACAGTCCGGTGCTGCTGATTCCACCGATCGACAGGGCCTGTCCGGGTGTGGCTTTCTTCCATAATCCAGGCGCATTTGATCCCGATGGTGACAGTATTGCCTTTGAATTAGTAATTCCGAAAAAAGAAAAAGATACGAACGTAGACAACTGGGTAGATCCTGCTGATCTGAGTGACAGCAATGAGGATGAAACCGGTGCGGCTACATTTTCCATTGATCCCATAACAGGTGATCTGGAATGGAATGCGCCTACGATCACGGGCGAATATACGGTTGCCTTTATTGTGAAGGAATACAGAAAGCTCGATGGTGAATATGTACAGCTGGGCTATGTTACACGGGATATGCAGATTATCGTGGAAGATTGCGATAATGAGCGCCCTGAACTGGAAATTCCCGATGACATTTGTGTGGAGGCTGGTACGCTCATTGATGCCGAGATACTGGGTTTTGATCCCGATTTTGACAGTGTGAAAATCGAGGTTTTCAGTGAAATCCTGAATAATGGAAATGTTACAATCTCTCCTGATCCAGCGAGATTCCAATCCGTTTCACCCAATGGCGCAAGATTGAATTTTCAGTGGCAGACTACCTGTGCTGATGTACGGACCAATGCATATCAGGTCGTATTTAAAATCACGGATAAACCTCCGAGAACCGGCAGTCCGCCTATAAAACAGCCAAGCCTGGTGAGTTTCGCCACATGGAATATAACGGTGGTCGGACCGAGTCCGGAAGTTACCGGCGTCACCCAGGACGGACAGGGATTGCTGCTGAACTGGGAGCGATATAATCAGATATGCCAGGATAACCTGGGAAGAGATATTGCGAGCAGTTTTGAGATCTGGCGAAGGATCGACTCGAACCCCTATATGCCGGATGAATGTGAAACCGGGATCAGGGAAGGAGCGGGCTATGAGCTGATCGGAACCGCACCTATCGACGCAACCAGCTTCAAGGATAATAATCTTGTGGCAGCGGCCAAATACTGTTACCGGATTGTAGCAGTATTTCCCACAACCGGGGCGCCACGCAGTATTGTTTCCGACGAGGTGTGTTATGAATTTGTTCCGGCAGACAAGCCGATCATTACCCATGTGTCGATTGACAAGACCGGTACAACCGACGGAGAAATCATTGTCGGGTGGCGTGAGCCATTTCCACAGGATCTGGATCCGAATGTATATCCGCATCCATATCGATATATAATTGAGCGTAACGAAGGTGCCAATAATTCTGGTGGTTTTGTGGAGGTGGCAACCGTTACCATTAACAGTGCGACTACCGACAGTCTTGGAATCCGTGATACCGGATTGAATACACGTGATCTTGTTTACAACTACAGGATTCGTCTGGAAATTCCCAACGGACCAGGTGGCAGCAATGATCCACTGTTTTCTGAACAGGCATCAACTGTTCGTCTTGAGCCTACGCCACTGTTTCAGCAGATCGGGTTGAACTGGAATGCCCAGGTGCCGTGGTCTAATGTGATCGCCTCGCCTCCGGGCTCCGAGCACCTGATCTACCGTGGTTTGGAAGGGGATTCTGAGGAAGACCTCGTATTAATTGCCCGCGTTGATGTGAATGGAAACGGTTTCCAGTATCTGGATGCTGGTCCGCTGGATAACAACCTGGTATATTGCTACCGCGTGTTAACCAAGGGTACCTACGGAAATCCGAATATCACAACACCGCTGCTGAATTATTCCCAGATCACCTGTACACAGCCGAGCGATTCTATTCCTCCGTGTGCTCCTGTGATTACCGTGGACAAGCCGTCGTGCGAAGAGTTTCTCGCCACAGCTTCCTGCAGCTTTGATAATTTCAGTAACGACCTGAACTGGGAAACTGATTTCGGAAGTAACTGTCAGAATGATATCCGTTTCTACGAGATCTGGTACAAACCGGACACGAACAGTGAGTATCGTTTGATCGGAACTTCGACTACGGAATCCTTTATTCACAGTACAGATGTGAACGGTCAACCACTCACATCTTTCAAAGGTTGTTACAAAGTAAGGGCGATCGACCGCTCCAATAATGTTGGTGAATTCAGCGAGGAGATATGCGTGGATAACTGTCCGTATTATGAACTGCCCAACGTCTTCACGCCGAACGGTGATGGCTGCAATGATGTATTCAGCGCCTACAGTGATCGTGGAGGTGTGGACGAATCAGGATTTGGCCGGTGCGGTGATGTGGATGCATCCAAGTGTGCACGCTTTGTAAAGCGGGTGGACGTAACGATCTACAACCGTTGGGGTGGCGTTGTTTACACGTATACTGGATTTGGTGATTCTGAGCGCACCGATGAAAATTCCAATTCGATCTATATCGACTGGGATGGTATCAGTGATGACGGAAAAGAGGTGGCATCTGGTGTTTATTATTACCAGGCGGAGGTGACTTTCGATGTAGTGGATCCTTCAACTGCCAAACAGACGATAAAGGGATGGGTTCAGATCCTACGCTAGGAGATTCGGCTTCTCACATCATTTTCTTTGACGGTGTATGTAACCTTTGTAACGGGTTTGTGAATTTCATCATCGACCGGGACACTAAAGGATTATTCAAATTTTCCTCGCTACAGTCTGACAGTGCCCGTGAATTACTTGCTCCCTATCCTGAGATCATTACGGGTGAGAATCCTGAAAGTGTCGTTTTACTTACAGGGGACGGCCGGGTGCTTTCCGAAAGCGACGCGGTACTTGAGATTGCGGGTCTGATGGGAGGGGCGTGGCCGACGCTGAAGGTATTCAAGGTTTTTCCCCGGGGATTCCGGAATGCAGTTTACCGCTGGGTAGCACGTAACCGTTACCGGTGGTTTGGCAAACGGGATGTTTGCCGGCTTCCCACGCCGGAGCTGAAGGAGCGATTCATCTGACATGCTTCTTTTGCCGGTTTTTCTGTTTTTGGATCGGATCAGAAATCCCTAACTTTGCGACCATCAGATTAAACACCAACCTATGACAGCATATGTATTTCCGGGCCAGGGTGCCCAGTTTCCCGGTATGGGCAAAGATCTTTACGAGCAAAATGAGCAGGCACGCGCACTTTTTGAGCGCGCCAATGAAATCCTCGGTTTCCGGATCACGGATATTATGTTTGAAGGCACGGCAGATGAGTTGAAGCAAACGCGGGTGACCCAACCGGCGATCTTCCTTCATTCTGTAATCCTGGCATTAACTTCTGATAATTTTGCTCCTGACATGGTAGCGGGCCATTCACTTGGAGAGTTTTCCGCACTTGTGGCAAATAAGACCCTTGATTTTGAGGACGGACTGAAGCTCGTTTTTCAGCGTGCACTGGCGATGCAAAAGGCCTGTGAGATCAATCCGTCTACGATGGCAGCGATCCTTGGTCTGGACGACAAGGTTGTGGAGGACGTTTGCGCGGGCATTGATGAGGTTGTCGTGGCGGCCAACTATAACTGCCCGGGACAGCTGGTAATTTCCGGCTCAAATGCCGGAATCGAGATCGCCTGTGAAAAGATGAAAGAGGCCGGTGCGAAGCGGGCGCTGCCGTTGCCTGTAGGCGGAGCGTTTCATTCACCCCTGATGGAGCCGGCACGTGCAGAGCTTGCGGCAGCGATTGAGTCGACGACTTTCAATACACCTATTTGCCCTGTTTATCAGAATGCCAATGCACTTCCGTCTACTGATGTGGCGGCGATCAGGGAACAGCTGATCATACAGCTCACTGCCCCTGTAAGGTGGACGCAATCAGTTCAGAAGATGGTTGAGGAAGGTGCCACTAAGTTCATCGAATGCGGTCCGGGCAAGGTTCTCCAGGGACTGATCCGCAAGATCGCACCTGAGGCGGAAGTAGAATCGATCTGAATTTAGCCTGGAACTTTATTTTGATGGCACGCGGAATGCGTGCCATTTTCATTTGACCGTTGAAGGAAGTATTTTCCCCACAATAAGGGGTTTGGGGTGGACTGGTTTTGATCAACTCTCGCTCTCGAATTTACACTCACTCTCGCACTCACACCCACAAGTCATATTTAGGGCAGGTCAGCCAATTTTCCAGGCCCATAATATTCCAGGCAACTGGTTTCAATTGTCCGCATGAGAACATATTTTGCCCCTTGTATAGGGGGTTTGCGGGGTATGCCCAAGCATACCCTAGTTCAGCAAGATTTCCCCGGTAGTAAATTCGGATGATTGGCCGCTTTGAAACTCTATTTGCACCGTGATTTGATGCTGGTTCGGAGTAATCACCTCGTTCGTTCTGAGGGCGAATAAATACAGGCTTGATTCGCTTTCAGATCTGCTATCGAGGAAAATATTTTCTCCCATTACACCATTAAGTGCTTCTTCAAGTGTTTGAATCAGGGATTCATTATAATAATTGTACGAGCAATCCAAAGCATCCTGGCAGCCCGGAGCCACGGAAATCGGAATGAACAAGTCCTTCAACTCACTTCCAGCCGGATAAGTTGAGTTTAGATCAGTGCTACTTCTTATCGAAATGGTTTTTATTTTATCTGTTAGTGAATAGGCTAAATCAGCTCTCAAATTTCCCCCGAAATTGGTTTTTTGGAGACAATATTTACCGCTGCTATTTGTATCCAGCAAAAGTGCATATTCATTAGCTGTTACCGTTTCCCCGGAACCGACTGTGCTGTTATTGCTAAGCGAATAGTTCCTGATGGAGGAAAAGTCCAGCTGGTAACATAAAGTGCCTTCTTTTTGAATACAGGATTCCAGCAGGCTGTTCGCAAAGATGAAGAAGGAGATCAGTATTATTTTTTTCATGGATCAGGGATTCATTTCAATAAGCGAAAGGAACAAGTCTTCGTATGTGAATATGCTGAAAAGAAGGAACGGAATAAGGTTTAGACCTTTATCTAATTGTTAAATTTTTCCGGATCAAATTACTTAATTTATTTCACTTTAAACTCTGGCATCCGGATCTTAAGAATTCAACGCCTTTCTCAATTGCTTTCTTGTTCTAAGGAACAGGAAAGTTGGGATCAAGGCAATGACCAGCCCTGTAAGCAGGCCTTGAAATACAAATCTTAGTGTTTGAGGAGTTTCAATATCATGCCTGTGATTCCAGAATTCAACGATTTTACCATCTTCTATCCTGAATACATTGATAATGTTGAATGGTTTTGTAGTACCAAGTATGAAACGACCTAACAGTGTTTTTGGGTTATCAAACGAGGAAGTCCAATGCGTGACAACTAAATTTCCTTCCGCCACCTGGTAATTAATTTTACCGCCAAGCTCCCCATTCTCCCAGAAGAAATCGGCAATATTTTTTTGCTCAATGGCAGCTTCTGTAACTCCTTTTCGATCACCAATGTCATGAACCACATAGTGATCCGCAACATATTTTTTATAATTCTCTGTGTTGTTAGAGAACCACAAATCTTCGTAGAATGCCCGTGCAATAGCCTTGTTGGCTTCAGGACTATTTTGGGAATTGGTGCTGTTTTGTGAATGAATCACCTGTGTGCTCAGGCAGATAGTCAGTAATAATACCATTTTTCTCATGATCGTCTTTTTTTATGCAAACTATGGCACACGGACTATCATGCATTAATGCCAAAAGCCGCTTGATTAGTGCAATTGGACGAAAACATCAATTCGACTCTGAAGGAAGCACCCCAAAATATTTTTTGTATGCCTTTGTGAAGTTTGAAGGGTGGGAATAGCCCAGTATATAACTTACTTCGGTCGGACTTTTACCTTTGTTCTGAATTTCTATCCTGGCATATTCCATTCTAACTCGATTATGATATTCGATGGGGGGAAGACCAAATACCTGTTTAAACGAAGCCTTAAATTTTGATTTTCCCATATTGGCTGTGTTCGCAAGCTCTGTAAGTGTGGGAATCTGCGGGGTAGTGGGATTTCGTAATTTCGTTGATATTTGAAAGATCCTCCGGAGATCCTCAGGATGAAGTTTTCCAGGATTCACACCTTTTTGGTGACTTCTAAGTTTATCGAAAAAGTGCTGCATAAAATCAAGCAGAAGCCCGTGGCATTTAATTTTATTGTTCATGGCTGAAAGGGCAATTGACAGCTTGCTTTCCAGTACAGGATCCAGGTCTTCATATACCAAACTCTTATCCCTGTCTATTATGCTTTCCCAGTCCTCAAAATAAGATTTCAGGAATGTATCACTGAAATGTATGGAAGCCAATTCCGAATCAACATTCGGAGGAATGGGAGTGATAATTTCCAGATCAGGGCCATACAGCAAAATGCCGATAGGTGAGTATCTTAAAAATTCAATGGTTTCGTCTCCTACTTTTTTTTCCTGCTTAACTTTGGACAAATTAATGTGGATCAGAAACCAATTTGTATCCGGCGGGTTGACAGATTTCATATTGACCGGAACCCTGAATTGGGATTGATGAAAGTAGTAAAACTCCAGTTCACCAGGGAATTCAACGTACTCCATTTCACCATCAATAATAGCCGGATTCGGCCGAAATCCGGTTTTAGTTTTCGTCAGATTAAAATATCGGTCAAACTGATCTTTTATGTTTTGGGTGATGTCAATCTGGACGTCCATATCACAAAATTTATTCTGGATTTTCCCGCTACCTGGAGAGAGCGTTCCTGGCAGGCAAAGTAATTGAGTTATCAGGATGATTCAAGGCTTTCATTTATACGATGTATCAATGCAGTTGCTTCCTGTTTTACATTCTCAAAATAATCAATCATACTTTTTCTGCGAATATAATTCTCCTTGATATAATTCCTTCCCTCAATACTCTGGACAAAGTCAATGAGTTTTCTATCCTGGCTGGTTTCCTCAGGAAGCATGGGAAATTCGTTTAAATTGATTTCCAGTTTCGACCGAATAATTTGATTTATTTCGTTTTCAAATGCGTAATGCTTCTCCTCATCATTGTACGCATCTACAAGGTATTTGGTATCGGTGTAGTATTTGGTTAGTTCATTTTGCAGGTTTTCAAAACCAGTCAGGTTAGGATTCTCGGAATTCTGCAATTTATTGAATGTTCGAACCGTAATGGGTTGTTGAAAATACGGACCGAAAAAGACGCGTCTCAGGCTGTCAGTTTGATTGCTATTATAGGAGGTCAAACCCAGGGCCCAGGCTTCAATTTTTACCTGTTGTTTCAATTTTCCGGTTACATAGTTTGATTCCAGGGTGTCTCTAACGAGATCTTTTTTGAATTCCTCCAGCAAGGCCTTCGACTTAATGAATTCTTTTCTGCCTTCATTCCACAGATTAATTTGCAGCGCGATTAATATTCCGATGACAACCAGAACAATTTCGCCAACTGCATAAAGAAGGTATTTGCTGAATTTACCTGACCGTCCGGCAGGCGGGTTTTCAGATAATAGCTGTCTTCGGATGTTTCTAAAGAATTTTATCATTCAGGTCGATTTATTTTGTGGCATTAATAATTTCATCGATCAGCATCTCTGTTTCATCACACCTTTCCAGTATTTGCTGATGAAACCACAGATTATTGTCTAAAAAATTTTCAAACTCCACTTCCTGGAATAACGGATAATACTCGGGTTTAACTTTGGACTTGCCGCTCCATGGTAAATTGTCGGCCACATCCATTTGCTTAAATGATATTTTGGACAATAAATACGGGATGAACTTGTCATTAACCCATGTATCCAACTTCTCCATTCTGATTTTCCTGATCTCCGATAATACATTCCATTTATACAACAGCACATTGATTTCTTCATTTTTAAGTAGCGTTAATTGGCCACTTTGCATGATGTTTTTAAGGGTATTGTCGGCAAAAGCCAGTTCATTAGCTCCAAAAGAAACATAGAATAAACTGTCTAAATTGTATTTTGACAGTTCCTCGCCGGATGCTCCGATCAAATCCATCAGTACCATTTGGGCATTCATTTCATCTTTGTTGGTTTGAATGAAGCCCTGAATGATCATTTTATTCTCTTTGAAGTCTTTATGAAGTTTTGCAATAATTTCTTTCTCTTCGTTTCTGTCGATCCTGTTTTGATTCCAGGTATTGATCTGAAGGGCAATCAGAATGCCAATCACTACGAGAATAATTTCTCCAATGGCATATTTCAAATACCTACCTGCCTTGCCGGCAGGCAGGCCACCCGGCCAGTCGGCACTTCCTTTTTTATTTTCCATAAGCAGATTTTGGCGTATTCGTCTGAAAAATTTTATCATATTTTAGGCTTTGAGGCCTGTCTGCCGACTGGCTCCTCTTATATTTTCGAATTATAATATTTTCTCAATGGACTCCCCTTTAAAATAGGGCTTCTTCATCCTGTATTTAATCCATAGCACCGCAAATACTGTTGTGACCCCGGTGAACAAACCGGCATTCAGATACACACTTCTGGTCATTTCGGGAGAAGGTGAATTGTTAATGAGCAGGTAGATCATTCCAATGATGCCAAGTATTTGAAATATAGGAAATAAGGGTGATCGATAGGGGCGAGGGAAATCCGGATATTTTTTTCTTAAAATAATCAGGTCAACGTGAGCCATAATGTATATCATGAGAAAAATGGCGGAGCAGGATATCATCAACAGGATAACCACATTCTGTGAGTCCTGAAAAATCAGATATACGGCCAATGCCAGGCTGCACTGGAAAATGATACCAAACCAGGGGGTTTTGAATTTGGGATGAACGAGCTTAAATACCGAAGGTAATTGATTGTTTTTCGCCATACCATACATCATTCGCGAGATGGAGGCTATTCCGGTACTAAAACAGGTTGCAGCGGCCGTAATGGCAAGAATAGCCATCAGTAACCTGGCATTTTCCCCGAAAATGGATTTAACCAGGAGCCAGTGAGGAATGGAAGATTCCACCAATTCATTGCCCGGAACTTTGTGGTAGCCAGCCAGGGCAATCGATCCGTAAACGAATAACAGGATGAAGCAAGAAATAATCATCGCCCTGGGCAGGTTCCGTTCGGGTTGTTTTGTTTCCTCAACCAACGGACAAACAAATTCCATTCCCACAAATGCCCAAACAGCAAGGACTGTCAGCGAAAGTATACTCCAGTCCAATGATGCAAAGCCAGCCAGCATCTCATTAAACGGAATATCCTGAGTCTCTGAACTGCTTATTCCGGCAATACCGATAACAACTAATGCAGCCAGCATTATGAATGCCAGCAGGTTTTGAACGGTTGCAAATACTTCTATGCCCAGGATATTTAAGACAATAATGGCTATGTAAACCCAGAGTCCGAAGCGGCCAAATGTGTCCGGATAAAGCGCATCCATAACGTAATCCAGCAGGAAGAGATCTGCTGCCCCCGCAAAAACAGCAATGCCCAGATAGCCCGTAATCGTTATCACGATAGCGGGCAGATGACCTATCGCAACTTCGGTGTAGGTGCTGATTCCTCCGGCCTTAGGCATCATCAGGGCGAGTTCAGTAAATGTAAAAACGTACCCAAGCGCAAGCACGAAAGCGATAAGTATGGCAACAAGAAATCCGGAAGGATTTATTCCTACACCCGGCAAAATCGTAATTAAAGGACCCTGACCAACAACTACTCCAACGCAAATCGCTATGAGCGAAGAAAGACCTAAAGTGCGCTTAAGGGTGGGGTTCTTAGGGTTATTCATTGATGAAATTGTGAGCCATGCCTGATTCTGTTTGTTGAGGTTTTAATCGAATAGTATTTCAAGTTTCTATGGAAAAGCTAAGAATGACACCTGTAATTCACCCAACTTTTTGTAGCCCAGCGCATTCATATGAATAGGGTCCCTGTAATATAAATCCTTATTGAATATGTTATAGCCTCCTAATGTAAACTGATCAAGAAATGGTATGCCGTGAAGTTCACAGATCATCTTTTGCATTTCTACATATTCAACCATCCCATAATCATAAAAAGGATCATATGCGCCCCTGTCGTTGAATGCTTTACTTGATGTAAAGAAATAGATGGTAGCACGGGGATTAATTTCGTATATTTTTTTTATACAATAGTTAATTCCCCCTGCCTGGGTAATCAGTTTTTCCTCGTCGTAACCGTCAAATTCAGTATAATCTGTGTAAGATCCTATCTCCCTCTTATTGGTATAATCATTGGTTGATGCCCATAGGATATAAATATCAAACACGCCTGCTTCATCAACCTGTTGCTGAAGAGATTTCCCTTGCAATGAAGAGAATCCCGCGCCGGGAACCCCGTAATTTGTGATGGTCATTCCCAGGTATTTCTCCCATAAGATCTTTGCACTGTCGCTTGGGGGGATCACCGAAACGGAGCCACCGAAAACGGCTACCGACTTTCCATAATTAAACGATTCTTTAAGTGATAAGTCAGACTTATTTTGCGAAAAAACTCTGCTTGAGAAGGTGCAAAGAAGAACGGACAAAACCAGAACGGTCGAACAGATAATACCTCTTTTCATAATGCTGTGGATTTTAACTCGGAATGGTCAAATTCGTCATAAAATCCATAGCAATCAAGGCGCTGAATTACAGCTGTTGTAATGCATTGTTTTTAGTCTCCTAGCGATGTGCTGGTTTAATTAATTTATATTTTTCAGGTTTTGTCTTTGTCCGCTCAATAATCGTTCTGGCTTCCAGGTCAAGTTTAACGGTTTCACCATACCACTGGACCCCTCCGTCAAAGGTGTCTTTAACCCGTGAATACAGCTCTTCCATAAGCTCGGTATGGGTCGGTTCAGATTCAGCCAGGATGGAAAGAATGTTTTCCTTAATTATTTCGTACTTCTTCAGCGATATGCGCTTATTTGTTTTGCCTGCGATAGGATGAAGTGTCTGGATATATTCTTCTTTCATTTTTGAATGAATTATTTAACAAACGCCAACCTGAGAGGTGTGGGTTTTCCAACGTGAATTCATATAAAACCGAAATGGCCGTTTGATCAGGCAACTAAATTATTGACGATGTTTACAATCGTCATTTCTTGATGTTGTGTTCTTCAAATACCTTGTTCAGCCATAGGGAGAAATCTTCCGAAAAAGCGAATCCCACTTCATTCCAGTAATCCTCAAAACCGGGTGAGTCTAACCCGGCGATGACAAATTTTGTGTAGTTATTCCAATGAGTGTCGGGCATAAGATCTAATTTATGCTGATGAAAATAGGTTTCCGCATGCAGCAACAGCATCATATGATTCCACTTTCTGAATTCTATATCACCCGGACTTAAATCATTTTGCTCGTTTACTTTTACCCATCGGTCGGCGTGTTCTGCCCTGAATTTTGTTAATTCCAGTGCGAATTCCGATAGGGAATGGCGGGCGGCCGCCCTGTTCACGCGCGTATTCTGCCTTACCTGTTTCGCCAGATAAACCAAAGTGATCACTACCGCTATGGAAGCGATCAGTTCACTGATCAGTACTATATCTTCTAAATTCATCACGTTTTTATTATTCTGTACCTTTCTGGCTTTTTTTCAGTACGCTCAATTATTTTTCTGGCTTCCAGGTCAAGTTTAACAGTTTCGCCGTACCACTGAACTCCTCCCTCAAAGGTGTCTTTAATACGTGAATACAACTCTTCCATAAGCTCAGTATGGGTCGGTTCAGATTCAGCCAGGATAGAAAGAATGTTTTCCTTAATTATTTCGTACTTCTTCAGCGAAATGCGCTTATTTGTTTTTCCGGCGACAGGATGAAGTGTCTGTATTGTTTCATCTTTCATGATCAGGCTTATTTTTCAGCTGACTTTTATTTAAGTACAATCGTAAGACGATATGCTAAGCGAGCCATCCTCATTTTCCGTTAGTTTTAAGTCTTCAGTTGCCCCTTCACCTTGAAAAAGGTATTCATTTCCACGTTTTTCAATAAATCTAGGAAAAAGTATTTCTAATTCGGTTTCATTAATGTTCAGATGATGAATGGTTAATAGGTGATAAACTTCACTTAGTGTTAAATTCCGATACGCATAAATATGGTCAAAGCAACCATCAAAGGCGGTGTAGGTATATGTTACATTCTCGTATTCGGTTATTATGTCTTCTAACTCATAAACTGCGTCACCGTATTTTTCAGTTCTTTTTACAATCCGGTCGTTAATCTTTTCGCCATTTATATCTGGAATCAATATTCCTTTATATACATCTCTCATTACTGGTTTGAATTTAGTCAGGTCTGCACTGAATACATATTTATAAGAATCCTCATTCCTTATTTTAATAAAATAACCATCCAGGTAAAATTCTTCACCTATTTTCTTCGAATGCCTGGTCCTTAAAATTTCACTTGCGACAATCATTTCTCCGACTTTTAGTTTTCCCATTATCCTGGAATCTAATGATGAATTTTCATATAAATCCGCGCCCGAGACATTTAGCACATAAAAAATATCCTCGTCATTTTTTATTTGACCAGAAGCAGCGAAAATAATTCCAATCGTCAATTTTATGATTAGTAAAGACCTGCTGGTCCTCATTATTTTTCGAATATCCATTTGCTCCTTTTTTTAATATTCCCGGCACTGGATTTATTTGATTTTTCTATTCTGAATTTCAGAATTCAGGGCAGTAATAATTTGGTTGTAATTCTGCATAATTCTATTACAAATTATAGACTGCTGATACAACATTTCAATATCCGATGCCACGAAGTTTTGGTATTCCAAATCGTTTACGATGAATGCCTTCCGTGAATAATATTGCTCCCAGGAGTCCTTAAAAGTGTACCCCCTTTTGTCGTTTAATCGATTTGGTATTCCTTGCCGTAATCGGGTTCTTTCATAATCCTGCATCCGTTCTTTCAGGGAATTGTATTTATCTTCCGCGGCAATCCATCTTTGGACCATGTTTGGCCATAAGGTAAGGAGTGTTTTTAATGAATCGTTTTTTATATTATCAATTGCACCAGAGTTTACCAACCCATTAAGAACTGTATTCTGAATAGCCCAGCGACCTCCAAAATACCCCTTTACGTTTGATCTGACCTTTGTTTCTATTGGGATCGTATCATTAGCAATGATATCATAGTGCGCTCTCCTGTCTTCCTGAGCGGAATCGCGCTCTGCACATATGAATTCTAATCTTTCAATATTTAGTTCAAATTCATTCTTCAGGGCTACCAATGCCTTGCTCTCTGCCTTGTCTGCTTTTCTTTGCTCGTTCCAATTGTTGACTTGTAATGCCAAAAGAATCCCTATCATCACAAGTGCAATTTCACCGATAGCGTAAAGGAGATATTTACCGAATTTACCTGACGGTCCGCCAGGCGTGTTTTCGGAGAATAGGGTTTTTCTGATTCTTCTAAAGAATTTTATCATTGGTTAATGGTTGGCTATAATGAAGCTACAATTTGCCTATATGCATCGTTGGCGGCAGTTTCTCAATTTAATTTGATAAGCTGAGCTGCTGGTTGGCTCAGGTCTCTATGGCCACCAATGCATAACCACTTCCCATCTTCTTTAACCATTACGTCACTCCAACGCATAATCCCTTTGTATATATCACCTGTCTTCCAGCCTCTTTGGTTCTCAGGTCCAATCCATTTAAAAGTTTCTGTAGCCGTATAATGAACTAACGCTGCATTACCGTCACCAATTAGGTGAAAATCTACTAAATTAATTTCCATCTCCTGCGACTCCTCATTGGCTTTCATATTATCCCAAAACCCACGCATATCAGAATAGGTATTTAATACATCCTCTCGCATTCCCCAACGCTTCCAATCGACATGATATCCTGCCAGATAGGTATCATAATCATTTTCCTGCCATGCAAAAAATCTTGATTCGATTGATGCTTTCAACTCATTTTCAATTTGTTTTCGATCTATTTCCTGAGACTTTTGATCATTGTTTTGGCACGAAAATGTAAGTACTGCAATAAATCCTAGTAATAATGTTGTTCTCATAATTCTCTATTTTTAATTTGAATTACAGCCAACGAAGTGAGAACCATGCCGTCAGGCTTGCCTGCTCAGAGCCTTTCACCCTCTTTAGCTGCTTCTGTTCTGTTGGGATGTTTTTCATCCTTACATTATTTTTACTTTCAATTAGCCCCATTTACTAAAGTTTGAAACGTTATCGTCACTCACTCATCCTCGGCGCCTCATAATCCCCTCCCTGGTGTAGTGTGAGGCTCACAACCTTGCCGGATGCATCCTTATTGAAGGTGATCTGTGCATCAACGATCTTACTGTAAAATTTGGATTCTGAGGAAGCAAACAGCTCACTTTTGTTTTGTCCGCTTGGATGAATAAATAGTTGATCGCCTTCTCTCAGAATCTGTAAAATGAAGTCAGCTTCCAATTCGTAACTGCCGACAAATTCATTAAGTTGTTCTTCAGAAAGTTCGATTTCAGGAAGTAAATTACTTGTATCAACACCTAATGATTCCAACACGTCGATACCATTTTGATTATTTGGATTCATTGTCACCGAAACTTTATAATTCTCAATTGATCCGGTGGTGTCCCCGCTCACTAATAGCCCTTCTGCATAACTATCATAGGCATTACCTGAATTAGGCCTTAATTCAGTATTTAGTTTGAATAATTTTAAAGCAGTTTGAATGTCATCACCCCGGAGGTAGGTATATCCTAACGTATTAATGCCTTCCTCGTCGTATTCATTTCTATCGGGTTGCTGGGCATAACGATTCTTCGTTTCTTCGACCGCCTTGTCAATTCCTTCACTTTCAATGAGTGCGGAAATCTGGATGGCCAGGGGAATTTCGGGTAGTTCGAACTCTTGTTTCGCCAGAATATTATCCAGCGCGGTATTGATCTCCTGCATTGCGAACGAATTACCCTTATTTGTCAACAGTATGAACGCATTACCCGTATCCAGGTACCGCCTGATGTAGGTTCTGTACCCGGATAATCCCCCGGAATGTTGCACAAAATGTTTCTTTTGATTGATTCCCCAGCCAAATCCATAGTTCGATGTATCTCCGGAAGTGAGAATATAAGGCTGAAACGCTTCATTCATCGTTTCCATGGAAACCAGTTTGTAGTCTCTTAACCCCTGGTCCCATTTAAATAAATCGTCGAGGTTGGAATAGATACCGCCATCTCCTGTTGTAAAAATGTCATAGTCATCCAATTCTCCGGCTGCATTGTACCCGACAGCCCTGTTATTAACCGCGGGTTCCGACAGATCATAAACGAGGGATTGATTCATTTCTAACGGAGTAAAAACATTCGTTTTCATAAACTCGTGAAACGGTTCCCCGCTGGCCTTTTCTGCGATCATAGAGAGCATAACATAACCGCCATTACTGTAGGAATATTGGGTTCCGGGTTCAAAGTCTAATTCTTCCTGTTCGATAAGAACCTTATAAACGTCATCATTTTTTACACCAGGTTCGTAGGCACCTAGTCTGAAATAGTCAGGGATTCCCGACGTATGCGTCAACATGTGTCTGATCGTAATCCTATTTGCGTAATCAGGAAAATCAGGAAAATAATCAGAAAGTTTATCCTCATAGGACAGTTGGCCTCTTTCTTTCAGAATCATGATGGCCATGGCGGTAAACTGTTTTGAAACCGATGCTAAATAAAAGGAAGATTCAGGATTCAACTGCTCGTTCTTATCAAAATCAGCATATCCAAAGGCGTTTCTGTAAACGATCTTGTCATTCTGAGCAACCAGTATGTTTCCGTTGAACAGGCCATTTTCATAGGAGAAATTCATCAGCGAGTCGATGTTGTCGGCGATTGAACTGTCCTGAGGGGTGGGTGTATTACATCCGATAACAACAACGGTTAAAAATAACAAAGGGAATAATTTTTTCATATTGAGGGGGTTAGCTGGTGAATTTAACAAAAACCGGCGTTGATGAAAACATTTCCGGAGTGTATGCGCTCCGGATAAAAAGATTTATAAGGTAATACTGCTATTGCCCCCTGCTCATTTGATCCGGCATGTTTAGCATGCAGAAGTATATGTCCCCATACCTAAGCTTTGGCTGCAAAACCATTCCCTTATTTGTATTTATCATGATATATTCATCTCCAGGTTTTATCTTGAAGTTTACAAATAAATTATAACCCATGAAATATATTTTACTGTCAGTAATTTTTCTTGCGGCCGGCTGTGTCGAGACTCAGAAGCCGGAGGCTGTCTTTATCCAGACCGATCAGCATGCCAGCCGGAACCTGCCCTTTTCACAGGCTGTACGTTATGGCGACCTGTTATTCGTCTCCGGTCAGATCGGTGAACTGGAAAACGGGGAAGTCATCAAAGGGGGTATCATTCCCGAGACCACCCAAACCATGCTCAATATTCAGAAAATCCTCGAAGCCAATGGTTCTTCCATGGAGAATGTGATCAAGTGTACCTGCATGCTGGCAGATATCGACGACTGGGCAAGAATGAGCAGTGCGTATGTTAAATTTTTCCCAAAACATAAACCCGCCCGGAGCGCATTCGCCACAACCGGACTTGCCATGGGGGCAAAGGTTGAAATTGAATGTATCGCTACGGTAGAATAACCACAGAAAATCAGATCCTTTTTACTTCCAGCGGATCCGGGCATTCAGCCAGCAGGGTCCGCTGATCCTTTTTTAACACCGGATGAATGAAATCCCCGGCGATTTCAGCCAGTGGCTCAAGCGTGAACCGGCGCTCGGCAATAAAAGGGTGGGGAAGGCTCAGCGCATCAGTTCGTATCACCTCATCATTGTAGTAGAGGATATCAATATCAATCAGTCGGGGTCCCCATTTTTCAGTTCTCTTCCGACCCATGGCCTCTTCCGTTTCCAGGATGATATCCAGTAGTTCCAGCGGCGGATGCTTGGTGCGCACCTGCACCACGCAATTCAGAAAATCATCCTGCGGTATTGGTCCCCAGGCCGCTGTTTCGTACATTGATGAACGCTGAAGAACGTATACCTGCCGCAGGGCAAGTTGCTCTTCCGCCTCCCTGAAACGTTGAATTCGATCACCGATATTGCAGCCTAAAAGTAGAAATATTCCGTCTGTCATAATATTGGATAAATGTAAGAACAAACGATTGATGAAACGTTACTTTTGTATACTTCAAGTTAGGCTTATATATGAAATTCCTTCGAAATTTACTCGCCAGTTTGCTGGCATTGATCCTGTTTTCACTGGGCATCCTCTTTCTGATCGGATCCATTGTGAACAGTGAACAACTTACCGAGGTAAAAGAAAATTCCGTACTTCACCTGAAGTTTACCAAACCTGTAACCGAACGGGAAATGGAAAACCCGTTCGAGGAATTCGGGTTTGCTCCAGGTCCTTCATCGTCGATCGGACTCCAGGAATTGCGCGAAGCACTGGACCATGCGGCCACTGATGACAAGATCAAAGGAGTTCTGCTGGATATGGACGGCTTTATGGCCGGAATGGCCAGCCTCGAAGAAGTGAGGATGATGCTCGCTGAATTTAAATCGTCGGGCAAATTCGTGAAAGCATATGCTGAAAACTATGGTGAAGGCGGTTACTACCTGGCCTCGGTGGCCGACGAGGTCATGCTCCATCCGGAGGGATCGCTGGAATTCAACGGACTTAGTGCCAATATTCTCTTTTTGAAAGGTATGTTCGACAAAGTGGGCATTGAACCCCAGATTTTCCGTGTAGGCGACTTCAAGAGTGCCGTGGAGCCCTTTATCCGTGAAGACATGAGCGAGGAAAATGAACTTCAGATGAAGCAACTGCTTGCCAGCCTCAATAATCATATGCTTTCATCCGTTGCCGAATCCCGGAACCTTTCTCCTGACCGGGTGCGTACCATGAACGACAGCATGCTCGTTCATAATCCGCAGGATGCGCTGGCCATGGGACTGGTGGATAAACTTGCGTATTCCGATGAAGTTCGCACCAGACTTACCGAAACCCTCGGCGTGGAAAAGCTGAACCTTGTTTCCTACAGCGATTATCAAAACAGCTATGCTACCTTCGGAACCGGAAAGAGCCGGATAGGGGTGGTAATTGCATCCGGGGATATTGTGGGCGGACCCGGCAACTGGGATGTGATTGGGTCGGATCAGTTTGTAAAAACCATCCGTGAACTTCGGGAAAATGATGCTATCAAAGCCGTTGTACTCAGGGTGAACTCTCCGGGCGGAAGCTACCTGGCATCCGACGCGATCTGGCGTGAGGTTAAGCTCACCGCTGAGGTGAAACCCGTGATTGCCTCGATGTCGGATTACGCCGCCTCCGGAGGTTATTACATCGCCATGGCGTGCGATACCATCGTCGCGCAACCCAACACCATTACCGGATCCATAGGCATCTTTTCCATCCTGTTCAATATACAGGAGCTGATGAATGATAAACTCGGTCTCACCGTGGATGGTGTGTCCACAGGCGTGTATTCCGATCTATATACCTCAGACCGGCCGGTGACGCCCAATGAAAGGGCCATTATCCAGTCGGAAGTCAATAAAAACTACGATACTTTCATTCGAAAAGCGGCGGAAGGCCGCGGCATGAGCGAGGAGGCTATCCGCGCCATTGCTTCCGGGCGGGTATGGACCGGGGAGCAGGCCCTGCAAAATGGCCTGGTCGATATACTTGGTGATTTTAATACGGCAGTTACGCTCGCCGCAGAAAAGGCAGGTGTTGCCGATGACTACAGGCTTCGTTTCTATCCGCCACAGAAAACTTTCTTTGAAATTCTGATGGGTACGGAGGATGCGCAGGCGGAAGTCATGCAAAAGGAATTAGGAGCGCTGTACCCCGTAGTGCGTGAATTGAAGAAAATGGAAACGCTGACGGGTGTTCAGGCGCGTTTGCCATATAAAATTGAAATTCATTAGAAATACGTTGGTTCAATTGAGCCTTTCCTGCTAATTTGCTGGTATGAATGAACTTAGAAACGACTGGTCAAGGGAGGAGATCGCAGAGATCTATAACAGTCCTGTTCTTGATCTGATGTATCGCGCCGCAACTGTTCACCGGCAATATCACGAGTCAGGAGAAGTGCAGGTATGCACGCTGCTGTCGGTCAAGACCGGCGGCTGTCCGGAAGACTGCGCGTACTGCCCTCAGGCCGCCCGATATCATACCGATGTAAAAGTCCACAAGCTTCTTCCCACCGAAGAGGTGATCCAGAAAGCCCTTGAGGCCAGGGAATCCGGCAGTACACGCTTTTGTATGGGTGCTGCCTGGCGTGAAGTACGGGACAACCGCGACTTCGACCGGGTGCTGGACATGGTGCGCGGTGTTTCCTCACTGGGCATGGAAGTATGCTGTACGTTGGGCATGCTTACCGACGAACAGGCGAAAAAGCTGAAAGATGCCGGCTTGTATGCCTACAACCATAACCTGGATACCAGCGAGGAGCATTATGAGGAAATTATCTCCACACGAACCTATGACGACCGGCTGGATACCCTGGAGAATGTTCGCAATGCGGAAATCTCCGTATGCTCAGGCGGGATAATCGGTATGGGAGAGGGTCATTCCGACAGGATCGGCATGCTGCATACGCTTGCCACATTGCCCGAGCATCCGGAATCCGTTCCGGTGAATGCACTGGTTCCTGTAGAAGGTACGCCCCTGGAAAAACAACCCCGTGTGAGCGTCTGGGAAATGGTGCGTATGATCGCCACCGCCCGTATCATCATGCCGAAAGCCATGGTGCGCCTGTCGGCAGGTCGCGTGCGAATGAACCTGGAAGAACAGGCACTTTGCTTCATGGCGGGGGCAAACTCCATATTCGCAGGTGATAAATTACTCACAACTCCCAACCCTGAAGTGGTTCAGGATAAGGAGATGTTCCAGGTGCTGAATCTGAAGCCCCGAAAGGCATTCAAGGATGGTCCCGCAGTAAAATTTGAACAAATTCCACAACAATAAATTAAACACACACACCTGTCTGGAATGAAACTTGCAGCAGGACACAAAAAAGAAACATATGAAAAAGTTAGTACTATCCCTGTTGTTTTTATTTCCGGCAGTTCTCTTCGCTCAGGAGGAAGAAGTAAAAGCGACATTTGATTCCTTTAAAGCAGCCATGGTTGAGGGTAATACCGATGCTGTTCTGGCACTGACCTCTGCGTCATCCATGGAGTATTATTCAAACATGCTCGACATGGTCCTGTATGCCGATAGCGCCAAGGTAGCAGCCTTACCGTTAATTCAGAAAATAGGCGTACTCGGAACCCGCGTAAGAATCCCCAAGGAAGACCTCATTGGAATGGACGGAGAAAGCTTCTTCCGTTACAACATCGACAACAACAAGCAGAATAGCCAGCAGATCCAAATGCTCGGTATCGGTGATGTAATGAGCGTGGATGATAACACGGCCCAGGGCCAGGTTACAGCGAACGGACAGGCACTGCCGATGAGCATCAATTTTGTTCAGGAGGGTTCCGACTGGAAGATTGACATGAGCTCACTGGAAAACATGAGTGAAGGCCAGCTGAACCAGATCATCCAGCAGAGCGGAATGGATTTCAACCAGTTCCTGAAGATGGCCATGGCCCAGCAGGGTATGGAGGTGGATGATTCCATCTGGCAACCACTGGCTGAAAAATAATCAGTCGAAAAGATCTGAGCTGAGGTACCGGTCGCCCCTGTCGCAAACGATAAAGACGATCGTGCCCTCATCGAGCTCATCAGCAAGTTTTAAAGCGGCGGTCAGTGCACCGCCGCTGCTCATTCCAGAGAGTACACCTTCTTCCCGCGCCAGTCTCCTGGCCATTCGGGTGGCTTCGTCCTCACTAACATCAATGATACGGTCGACCCGTTCGGGTTCAAATATTTTCGGAAGGAATTCCGGAGACCAACGCCGTATTCCGGGGATACTGGACCCTTCGGTGGGCTGCGTTCCCACGATCTGAACGGCGGGATTCTGTTCCTTAAGATACCTTGACACACCCATGATCGTTCCGGTGGTTCCCATGGCAGAAACGAAATGCGTCACCTTTCCATGGGTATCCCGCCAGATCTCCGGTCCGGTGGTCTTATAATGCATTCCATAATTATCGGGATTGGCGAACTGGTTGAGCATGAAATAGCCATCTTCCTCTGCCATCTTCTCTGCCACCTCGCGCGAATATTCAATGGTCTTGTCGCCCGGGGTGAGAATCACTTCCGCACCGTAGGCTTTCATCGCCAGGATGCGTTCCCGGGTGGCCTTTTCAGGCATCAGCAGCGTCATCTTCAATCCCATAGTCTGGGCGATCATCGCCAGTGCGATGCCCGTGTTGCCGCTGGTCGCTTCCACAAGTCGGTCGCCCCGTTTGATCTCCCCGCGGTCCAGGGCTCCCTTGATCATGCCATAGGCAGCCCGGTCCTTCACACTTCCGCCGGGATTATTGCCTTCCAGCTTACCATATATAGAAACGTTTTTTTTAACGGGTATATGCTGAAGTTCTATCAACGGTGTATTACCGATGAGCTCAAAGAGTGTACTCATATTATTTTATGATTACCATGTCGCTTGTCCCTTCATTGGTATGGGACATGGTCGCTTTGTAATAAATTTTTGAATTCGGGGGTACGCTTTGGGTGAGCCAGACATTTCCACCGATCACAGATCCTGATCCAATGACGGTGCTTCCGCCCAGGATAGTCGCGCCGGCATACAGCACCACACCATCCTCAATAGTAGGATGCCGCTTGGTACTTGCGTCTTCCTTGCTTACGCTTAACGCACCCAGTGTAACACCCTGGTATATCTTTACGTGATTGCCTATATGGGTTGTTTCGCCGATTACCACGCCCGTTCCATGGTCGATACAGAAATATTCACCGATCTCAGCCAGTGGATGGATATCGATACCGGTAATGCCATGGGCATGTTCTGTGATCATCCTTGGAATGGTTTCCACTCCCAGGTCGGCCAGTGCATGCGCTATACGGTAGGCGGAGATCGCATAAAACCCCGGATAGGCACGTATCACCTCATCCCGCGAGCGCGCTGCGGGGTCACCCTCGTACATGGCGGTGATGTCTTTCTGGATCGATTCATATATGTTCGGCAGGCGGCTGAAAAAGGCATTCTCAATCTTTTGTTCCTCGGATTCCAGCAGGTTGCGGTACAGAATCCTTCTGAGCATCACGCGTAATTCATCAACACGTACATGGATGGACTGTACATCGGTAAGCGATTTTTCGGCAAATGGTGGAAAGAGGAGGCCCAGAAGTCCACGGTAAAAATTCCTTACCTCATGGGCAGGAGGGCATTTTGTGCATTCCTGGTGACTGTGCCAAAGCTGGTTGATGAATGATTCGTCCATAGTACGTTATATTACTAGTTTAAACGTACAAATGGCACTTTAGTTCCCTTGCTATTTCAGCAAAGGTTCGAGTACTGCCACGTCGCCGTCGCATTCCGGAGGTTCAATACCCAGGATACGGCACATGAATGGGAACACATGTATATTCTGAAACCCGGGAACACTGGAGCCGGGTTTGATATTCGGTCCCCAGGCATAGAAGATAGCACCCATTTCAGGTACGGTATAGGGATCAAAGCCGTGGGTGCCATAGGTCTCGTTTCGGGAGGCGACACGGAAGGCATGTCCCGGACTCGCCACGAGCAGTAAATCACCGATGCGCGGGTTGGAAGAATAATGCCACAATGCAGGGATTTCATCGCGCAGGTATACCTTGTAATTTTTTTCCTGCGACTTAAGCCGGTCATATATCCAGCCGGTATCGTCAGGATCATTCACATAGAGGTGTATGTGCGTTTCACTGTTGGACATTTTCACTGCATCCCTGGGGAAGGTGATCAGGTCTCCCAGGTCGATATAGGTATCCACATCGTATTTCATTTCATACATGCCATGATCGGAAACCACGATCAGGTTAATGGGCAATCCGCTTTTCTGTATACCTTCCATCAGCCTGCCCAGCAGCCGGTCGGCCTCCAGGAGGGTTTGGTGGTTTTCCTCGCTGTTCGGACCGAAGTCATGACTTTCCGAATCTACGATGGAGAAGTAAAGTGTAACGACACTCGGACGTTCCTTTTTGGGTAATGCGAACCAGCTGAAAACCGAATCAATACGTTGGTCATTCGGAAAATCATGGTCGTAAATCTTGTATATGTCGGGGTATTTCCCCAGCACAGGAGCTTCAGAGCCTACCCAGAAATAGGATGCCGACCGCAGTCCGTTATTCTGTGCATGCTGCCAGATGGGCGTGCCGCCATAGAATGCGGCATCTTCCACGATGTCCCGGTTATTGGTACGGTAGAAGACCTGTTCTTCCCGATCATAAAATGCATTATCAACCAGTCCGTGGTTCCCCGGATAAAGACCTGTAACCAGCGTATAATGATTAGGAAAGGTTTTGCTGGGGTAGCTGGGGCGCATGAAGGGGGCAGTGGCGCCTTCTTTAGCGAGCTGAAGGAAATGCGGAAGCTTGTAATGTTCGGCGTGGTCGTAGCGGAAGCCATCAAAAGAGACCAGTAAAACGTAGGACTCCTGGGCGCTCAAATGCAATGAGAAAACTAATAAGACACTCGCTAACAGTAACTTCATATTGCAATTATAAAATATCTGCTGGCTTTTTGCGACGATTTATAAAAAGGAAGTGTGAAATTATTCTTTCGAATTGGCGATAAAGGAGATAATGTGCAGGGCCATTTCATCACCCATATCTTCTTCGATAAAATGTCCTGTGCCAGCCATATAGATATGGGGCTGATTTTTTGCCCCCGGTATTTTTTCCCGCAGACTGCGTGCCCACCCGCTGGAGAAGTTATCGGTCGGGGAGAAAACGGTAAGGAACGGCTTGTTAAATTCCCGCAGCCGGGCCCAGGCATGGCGGTTGGCTTCACTTGCCGGATTATCCGGTGTGGTAGGTACCAGCATGGGCGCTGAGCGAACACCTGATTTATGTGCTTCTGTAGGGAAAGGCGCATCAAAGGCTGCCAGGTCCTGCCAGGTAAGATCTACAGTAGTTTGCTCCTGGATCAGTTCTGCTACCGGAAATTTCTCATAATTCCGAGATTCTTCCTGCCAGGCGATAAAACTTTCATTGGGAATTTCATCGCCGGTGGGGAGCCCGGTATTGCTGGCGATAACGGTTGCAAAGCGCTCGGGCACTTCGCCCACGATGCGCAGACCAATCAGTCCGCCCCAGCCATGTATGAATAAGTGAATGTTATCGAGGTGGAGCTCGTTGAACAGCAGAGTCTTCAGCCACTGTACGTGACGGGCATAGGTGTAGTCGGAATCTTGCTGTAGTTTGTCCGACTTTCCGAACCCGATCAGATCCGGAACGATCACGCGGTAATTGGCTTCAATAAAACCGGGGATCATGGATCTGAAGGTATAACCCCAGGTGGGTTCACCGTGTACCAGCACAATAATGTTTTCACCGTTCGGATTGATATCCAGGTAATGCATACGGATGTCGCCGTCCACCACGGCGTAGTGCGACGGGTAGTCGAAATTGCTGATATCGGCGAATCGCTCGTCTGGTGTGCGCAGAATCTGAAGATTTTCAAAATCCATACGTACTTCTCCCTGCAGGGAAGTAGACAATTCACGCGGGGTACAGGATACTCCTAATATAAAGCTCAATAAGACACCAAAACTCCTCATGCTTCCACAAAATGATTACTGCGAATATAACGAGAAAGCCAATAATGAAGTTACAACATATTCTATAAACGGAGTAAAGTTCGTGTAAATACCATATAATCAATGATTTATAAAATGGAATTCCTGAAGAGTGAGAAAAGACAATAAATATCATATGGGTATTGAGTTGTATATCACCCGAATACATGATAAGTGTCATGATTTTGGCATTATTTATGGCCTAATATTGAAGTGTCAAACAGGGAAACACCATGAGAAAGTTAAATCAAATCGCAATTCTATTTCTAATGCTGGTGCCAGCCTGGGGTTATTCCCAGTATTCGCTGGACGCATCGTCCTCATCCCTCGTGGTCGAGGGTACTTCCACTTTGCATGACTGGGAGATTGAGGCGGAAGGTATGAAAGGAAGCGCTTCGATTGATGCTGCCGGTAAGCTCGAGGCCGTTAAGTCGCTGAGCTTTACAGTTGTTGTAGACGGACTGAAAAGCCACAAGAGTGGTATGGACAAAAACACCTACAAGGCATTGAACGAGGACAAGTATCCCAACATTACCTACACGCTCAAAAAAGTCAACGGAATTTCCGACGCAGGTGGAGGAAAATTCAAAGTTTCAACAACCGGTGACCTGTCGATCGCAGGAACCACCAAGTCTGTGGATATGGACGTCATGGCGACCGTATCAGGAAGCACTGTGAAATTTGAAGGAAACTATCCGATGAAGATGACACAGTTCAATATTGAACCACCGACCGCTATGTTCGGATCCATAAAAACAGGCGACGAAATTACTGTCAAATACACCGTGAATTACAAAAAATAAGACGTTAGATTATAACAATACAAATCATGAAAACTAAATCAATCATCTTGCTTATCGGTTTACTGGCCATGGTGGCCAGCACTGCCACCGCGCAGTTTAACCGCAACCTCCAGTATTTCAGATATAATGATGCGCGAGGACTTAATGTATATGAAGTGTCCAAAACAGATACCGTAGGATACGACGGACTGCAGGTTCGCGTAGGAGGTGACTTCGCTATTCAGTTCCAGGGCCTGAGCCAGGATAACCTTGCCGGCAACCTTGCCGACATGGGAGGTAACTTCAACCTGCCCACTGCCAACCTGAACCTTGACGTTCAGCTGTATGATGGTGTTCGCATGCACTTGCGTACATATCTTTCTTCTCGTCACCACGAGGAAGCATGGGTAAAGGGTGGATACCTGCAGATTGACAAACTGGACTTCATTAAGCCGGGTTTCGCGGAAAACTTCATGAAGATTGCCCGAATCACTGTTGGTCTCGATGAGCTTAATTACGGCGACTGGCACTTCCGTCGCTCAGACAACGCCCGTGCGATTTATAACCCCTTCGTAGGTAACCTGATCATGGACTCCTTTACAACTGAAGCGTTTGGTGAAGTAACCTTACTCCCCGGCAACTTCATCGTGGTACTCGGTTTGTCCAATGGTAAACTCAACCAGAACGTGATCGTAAATGACAATACTGATAATAAAATGTCTTTCTACGGAAAACTGGGTTATCAAATGCCAATAGGTGACGAGGACAACTTCTTCCGGATCACAGGATCATGGTATACCAACAATGGAACTTCTACAGGAACCTACCTCTTCGGTGGTGACCGTGCTGGTGGACGTTACTACGGTGTTCTTTGGGCGGTTGACGGTGAAGGAAATGCAAGCGGCAGTGACTTCGAACCACGCTTTAACCCAAGATTCCGACAAATGACAGCGATCCAACTGGCTCCTTCATTCAAACTTGGCGGATTGGAATTCTTCGGACTCTATGAAATCATCAACAATGGAGAAGACCAGGGTAATGGTAACTTCAACCAGGTAGCAGCAGAAGCCCTGTATCGCTTCGGTGGACGTGATCAACTCTACATCGGCGGACGTTACAACGCAATAAGTGGCGAACGGAACGAAGGTGACCCTGAAATAAAGATCAACCGGATCAATATCGGTGGTGGCTGGTATCTTACCAAGAACATCCTTGCCAAAATCGAATACGTAAACCAGGAATACAAAGGCGACGGATGGCAATCATCCAAATATGACGGTGCAAGCTTTGACGGAATCGTTATCGAAGCAGCCATCAGTTTCTAGAATAGAATGCATAAATTTTCGAAGGCCGGGGAATATTCCCGGCCTTTGATTTGTTATCTTAACTGAAGATATCCTTAACCCCGTGAAAACATTTCTTTTTATAGTCGTCCTGTCATTAGCCGGAGCCTGCGCTTTCTGTCAGAAAACGGTTTCCATCATGGTCGACCCGGCAAGTTCGCTGAATATTCACGGCAAGACCAATATCAATAAATTCCTTTGTGCGCAATGTGAAACCCTTGATAAGGATACCGTTGAGATAACCATGACTAACGAGGATAAGGTTGTGCACCTCACCAACGCATCCCTCAAGATCCGTGTGAAAGACTTTGACTGCGGAATCAACCAGATGACCCGCGAATTCAGGGAACTCCTCCAGGCGGATGACCATCCCTATCTTCGAATGATCCTCGAAACAATTGAACCCATTGGTGATGGCAAATTCATTGCCAATATAGCAATTGTGCTTGCCGGTGTTAAAAGTGGGTACCGCATTCCGGTGGAAGTGCATGATGACGAACGAACCCTTATTTGTTCAGGAAAAAGCCAGGTAAGCTTCGTCGATTTCAACCTCGAACCGCCCGTTAAATTCATGGGTATGGTCAAGGTAAACGAGATGCTCGACATCTCCTTCAATCTCATTATCCGAAAAATTATATGAGCAGTTATTCCACGCACTCATTTCAATGGGTGACCGCCGAGGAGGCCGTAAAACACATCGGCTCGAATCAGCGTGTGTTTGTTCAGGGTGCCGCAATGACCCCTGAATTGCTGGTTGAAAAAATGGTGGCGCGTGCCGATGAACTCCGCAATGTCGAGCTGGTACACCTGCATACCGAAGGGGATGCGCCCTATTTGGCTGAAAAGTGTCGTGAAAGCTTTCACCTGAACAGCTTCTTCCTGGGAGGCAATGTGCGGAAGCACGTCGATGACGGCTATGGAGATTATATTCCGATCTTCCTGTCGGAAATCCATCAGCTCTTCCGTCGTAAAATACTTCCCATCAACGTTGCCCTCATCCAGGTGTCGCCGCCCGATAAACACGGATTATGCTCCCTGGGAACTTCGGTAGACATAACCCTGCCAGCCATCCAGGCGGCAGACCTGGTAATCGCGGAGGTCAATCCCTATGTGCCGCGTATGTTTGGCGATGCCATTATCTCGGTGCGACAGATCGACTTTGCTGTGCAAACCGACCATCCCATTGGTGTGCTGCAATCAGCTCCACTTTCCGACCAGGAACGAAAGATCGGCAAGCATGTCGCAGAACTCGTCGAAGACGGAGCTACCCTGCAGATGGGTATCGGCGGTATTCCCAATGCCGTGCTCGAACAGCTCGAGGACCGGCGCCGGCTGGGCGTACATACAGAGATGTTTACCAATGGTCTCGTTCCCCTGATCAAGAAAGGCGTGATCACCGGTGAAAATAAAATCACCAGTCCGGGTAAAATCGTTGCCTGCTTCGCCCTCGGAGATGCTGAGTTCTATGAATTCATTCACGACAACCCCATGATCCAGATGAAGACCGCCTCGTACACCAACGATACGGCTGTCATCCGGAGGAACCCCAAGGTGACCGCGATCAACAGCGCTATCGAGATCGACCTCACCGGCCAGGTATGCGCAGATTCCATTGGTACGTTCCAGTATTCGGGGGTAGGCGGACAAATGGATTTTATCCGCGGGGCATCGCTGTCACCCGGCGGCAAGGCCATTATCGCCCTGCCATCCATTACCAACAAGGGAATATCCAAGATCACGCCGTTCCTGAAGGAAGGCGCCAGTGTAACCACAACGCGCGCGCACGTGCACTACATCGTAACGGAGTTTGGGATCGCGCATTTGTACGGACTGAACCTGCGACAGCGGGCAAAGGCCCTTATCGAGATTGCCCATCCATCGAAGCGCGAGGAGCTGGAAAAGGCGGCTTTTGAACGGTTTAAGCGGTTTTGAGGGAATTGTGATATTTGAACGGTTGATTTCGGATCAGTACTACAGTTTGTTAATTTCTGCCTGTAGTTCCTTCAGTAATACTTCTGCCCTGATTTTGCTGGTTTTAGCCATAATTAATCTCCAGGCGGCTGAACCCTGCACATCCCTGATTCTTACCACTAAGCCCGGGTCATTTTTTATAAGTGCTAATGGCTCATTCACCAGAGGTATATCGCTCAGCATAAGATAATAATTATCCCTTACATAATTGCTTAAGTCGGCTAACGCATCATTTTGTTCATATTCATCTCCTCCAAAACCCCACTTCAAACCGGTATAGTACTCATTTAATAAGTCCTTTAATTGTTGATTTTCTAAACTGGAATACAACCCTGAATTTTTTAATTCCTCCATCGCATAATACTGAACGATCATCTTCCGGGGTCGACCTATCCATATAAATGTTTCCGTAAAAAAATCCTTGTTGAATGTTTCAGGCACCTCTTTGTCCCATATTAAGGTGCTCGTCAGTTTTACAGGTGTCGTATCTCTTTCTGCCACAACCAGGTCACTGCGATTAGAAACTGCTTCCTGAGCTTCAGTCCATTTGAGTATTTGCACTAATGAATTAGACCTGAAGTCATTCGATTCTTCAATTGCTTTCAGAAGGTCATAATCCTGTTTAATCGCTGAGGCCAGGTTTGTGAGATTTGCCTTCATTTGATGCCTCAGAAGTCGATCCTGATTCCAGTTGTTGATTTGCAGGGCAATCAAAATCCCAATCACAACAAGTATGATTTCTCCAAATGCGTATTTCAGATACTGTCCTGTTTTGCCTTCTGAAAGGAACTTTTGTCTGATTTTTCTAAAGAATTTTATCATCTGACAGGGGTTGCTAAACTGAAGAAAAATTTACGGTAATAATTCCAACGTGTATCTTCGGTCCGAATCGATACACATCCTTCTAATCGATATTACGGAGCACAACACGCTCATTCCCCCTTGTGAGCACCAGCATCCCGTCTTCAAATGCGTAATCGAACCGTTTGGAACTCAGCAAGGCCGGAACCTGTGAATCGGGGATGTCCATACAGGCCATCAGGGTCGACATTAGTGCTGAGAAGTACAGCTGCTGGTCCTTCTCGTAGAAGGATCCATTGAAGGTGTTGCACCCGTCGAAACCCAGCACGCGCCCTTCAGCAGTGAATAGCTCTAAACGGGGAATACCGCCCGTGTACTGCTCCGGGTCTAGGGCAACGTCATTCACCGAAACCACCGCCCAGATATTGTGCAGCCGGGGATTGGCCACGTAATTGCCGCAGCCCTCCAGCTCGGTAAAATCTTCATCGTCACCCGTTTTGTAGCGAACACGCACTTTAAACGGACGCTGGGCGCCGCTCATATTATCGGTACAGCTCTGCTGAAGTATAGTCACGTCCAGTGAGCCGGTCTCGGTCTCGCCCCGGTACAGGATTACATTCGCATCCTGGGCGCGGATGCCCTCGACAGGAGGGAGGGTGATTTCCGGGCCGCCCATCCGGGTGAATTTGATGAATTTGTCGAAATCCATTTGCACGTTCCAGAATGGCTCATTTCCGGTAGCATAGAAATCAATGCCCTCCCGGTATTGCCGGATCCATGGATCATTGCCCTCTGCCTGTTCGGCCGATGGTTCGGGCGTGCCAGCATCTCTTGAAAGTTTCATAAGCGTATATCGTTCATCTTCTGAAAACTCCCCGGTTTCGGAAAGCATGTAAAGTGATGCATTGCCCACCGCAAACAGGTTCATGTCCGTCATTCCGTCCAGTCGGAGCGTGCTGTCGGCAAAAACATAGGACCCCGATGTCAGCACCGGCTCATCGGTTGATCCCTGGTAGATCCGCTGGGCATCATAGGTGTGATCCGACTTCAGAACCAGCCGGTAGCGGATGCCATCGCAATCATCACACGGCAGGTTGCCGCTGTACACCCCCGCGACGCGCTGGGCCAGCATGGGATTTTCGCTGTATTCCGGGGTAGTGGAACAACCTGCGAGCCATATAAACAATGCGAAAGTGAAAATTCTCATGGAAGAAAGTTACAGATTTTTTCAAGATTTTAAGGAGGTTGGCAGAACATGAATTTCTGACTGTCACCCCCATCTGCTCATGGAAGCCCAGCGCCGGTCATCTAAAACCAGGAGCGGATTTTTGCGGTATTTTATAAATTCGTTACCAATAAGAACTTTATAAGCCCTATGAGACATCATGCCATCCTAGCAGTACTGCTTCTTTTTGTGAGCAGCCTTCTTTATTCCCAGCACAACATCATTCCCGCACCCGTATCCTACAGCGCCAGCGGCGCCACGGTCGACCTTTCCTCCGGCGTCAGCATTTCCCTGCCATCGGAGCTGTCGGCCATGAAAAATTTTGTGGATGGAGTCTTCACCAACCACGACATCGCCACCAACGGAAATGTGGTAGTCTCCTTTGTGCTGAATAAAAAGGCGGATCCGGCGATCGGGGAGGAGGGGTATACCCTGAATGCCGCACCCGAAGGCATCACCGTTACCGCCAATACACCGGCAGGTGCTTTCTATGGCGTACAGACATTACGCCAACTGATCGGGGATAAACAGATTGAAGCCTGTACGATTACCGATTATCCGCGCTTTGAATGGCGCGGACTCATGCTCGATGTAAGCCGTCATTTCTTCACCAAGGAAGAGGTGATGCAGTACATCGACCTGATGGCAGAATATAAGTTTAATGTGTTTCACTGGCATCTGACCGATGACAACGGCTGGCGGATCGAGATCAAATCGCGCCCCAAACTCACCGAGGTAGGTGCATGGCGCGTGGAACGCGTCGGGTACTTCAACTCCCGCAAAGATCCCCAGCCCGGGGAACCCACACCCTATGGAGGATTCTATACCCATGAGGATATCCGTGAGGTGGTGCAGTATGCGAAAGACCGGCAGATCACCATCGTACCCGAAATCGACGTTCCCGGCCACAGCATGGCGGCACTGGCAGCTTACCCCGAACTTTCAACACTGAAGGAGCCCAAATTCGTAAACCCCGGAACGGCTTTTTCGGAATGGTATGGGAACGGCGAGTTTAAAATGCTGATTGAAAATACCCTCAACCCGGCCGACGAGGAAGTCTTTAAATTTCTCGACGACGTATTCACCGAAGTTGCCATGCTCTTCCCGGGAGAATACATCCATGCCGGCGGTGACGAATGCGACCACCACTTCTGGCTCGAAGACCCGGCCAACCAGAAGCTGATGAAGAAGGAAAAGCTGGAAACCGGCGAAGAACTCCAAAGCTATTTCATGAAACGCGTGGAAAAGATCATCTCCTCCAAAGGCAAGAAAATGATCGGATGGGATGAGATCCTGGAAGGCGGACTGGCGAAAGGCGCTGCAGTAATGAGCTGGCGCGGTGTGAAGGGCGGTATCGAAGCCACTCAGGAAGGACACAAGGTGGTTATGTCACCTACAACTCATACGTACCTCGACTACACCCAGGGAGACCGGAGCGTGGAAGTTCCGATCTACGCGAGCCTGTCGCTTCAGAAGACCTATGAATTCGAACCCGTCCCCGAAGGAGCTGTGGAGGAACTCGTAATGGGCGGACAGGGAAACCTGTGGACCGAACAAATCCCTACGTTTCGGTATGCTCTGTATATGACCTATCCACGCGCGTTTGCTGTGGTGGAATCGACCTGGAGCCCGAAGGAGAAGAAGAACTGGGCCGACTTTGAGCGCCGCGTGGAAGCCCATTTTGATGTGTTTAAGCAGCGGGATATTCCGATCAGTACCGCGGTGTATGAACCGATCATCCGGGTGAAAAAGGAGGGAGACAAGCTAATGTGTGAGATCTCGACCGTCGTTCCAGGCGCGGACGTATACTATTCGATGGACGGCACCTTCCCGGACTCCCATGGCACGAAATACACGGGCCCGTTTGAAATTCCGGATGCGCGTATCTGGCTGCGTACGGCAACCTTCCGTGAAGGAGAACAGCTTGGACGAATGCTTACGCTTACAAGGGAAGAACTGGCTGAACGGGTAAGGTAGGTTAGGAATATAATTATTTTTGTTTTATGGTTTTAGCCTGACGTTCAATCCTCTATTTGTTTTTTAATTGCACTTATCAGTTCATTTTTATTCCAGGGCTTTGCAAATAATTGATATAGATTTGCTTCCTTGTAAGCTCTTTGGATTGCATCTTCTGTTGCGTGCCCAGTAATCATTATTTTTATTGCATCAGGCACTATTTTATGCAAAGTAATGAGAAATTCATCTCCTTTCATACCAGGCATTAACCAGTCTGATATTGTTATTAAAATATCAATTTCTTCAAGTATTATCTCTTTAACCAAACTAATACCTTCTTCGCCTGAACCAGCAGTTTCATATTTAAATTCAGTACCAAAAACACTAAATATTTGATCCTTAATTGTATGAACAATGTCTAAATCATCATCAATAATAAGTATGTATTTGCTGGGAGTCATTTAGTTGAATAATTCATCAAAAACTTTAATATTATTTTCACCCAATTTTTCGGTAAATTCTTTTAACAGATGTATGTATTGTTTTTCGTCCTGGAATAAGTCATTTTTCAGAAGACTTATGAAATATTGAAGAAGCACATTATTTAGATATGCCAATTCCCTTTTTTGGAATGAAATAGTGCTTACTGTGTCTTCAAAATTTATTCCGCTTAATATTTTCCGTTTAATATTTAAATGATCTTTAGATGGCTTGGACTTATTAAAAACCTTAAAGAACATTCTACGTTGGTCTAAAACTTTTCCAAGAAAAATTAATTCATCCCTTTTGAGACTGTAACTTATAAAATAATTAGTCATCTTGATTCAGAGGAATCTTAACTTTAAATTCAGTATATCCTTCTCTGGTTCGTTTCAATATGATCCGACCTTTCAATTTTTCAACCGATAGTTTTACCAGGTAAAGACCCAATCCGGCAGAATCTGACATTTCTGAAGCCTTGGAGAAAATCTCAAAGATCTTATCCCCAACTTGCTCATCAATGCCAATACCGTTGTCGACAATGCTAATATTGAGATTGATACGGTCACTATCAATGCCGATCTTCACAAAACTTTCAACCCGGGATGACTGATTATAGAATTTAAATGCGTTATTGACCAGGTTGGCAATGATAATCTTAATAAGATCGTGGTCACTTAGAAATTTCATCTGAGGATTAATTTCCTTGATAACTGCAATATCAGCGGCATTGGTCTTTCTGTTATCCTGTACCACGTGATCCACGATCAATTCGAAATCTATGGGGTCCTGCGATATTACCGAGTTATTGATCTGATTGATCACCAGGAGTTTCGACAGGATTTCATTCAAGCGAGAGGCGGTTTTGCCCAGTTTTTGCAGATAATCAATGGACTTGGCATCCTGAACATCCATCAAAGCAACATTGCAAATTCCCTGGAGAGTGGCGAGCGGACCGCGAATATCATGGGAGGTCTTATAAATAAAGTTATCCAGCTCCATGTTGGATTGTTTCAGTGCTACGTTGGCTGTTTTCAACTCCTTGGTGCGCTCCCGGACCCGTTCCTCCAGCACATTATTCATGTTTTTTAATTGCTGATTCTGTTCCTCAATAATTTTATTGGCCTGGAAGAGTTGGTTGTTGGCCTTTTTACGCTGAAGATTATTTCGATATAATATAATCCCAATAAAAGAAATAAGGCCAATAATAATAGCGGAAAGAAGCAAAGATTTTTCTTGCTCTTTAATTTTTGATTTTTGCTCCCTTATCTGTTGTAAATTTGAACTTTCAGCGTATTCGATTTCCAAAGATTTAGTTCCACTTAAAACCTTTTCATTAAACAAAAGCTGATCAAGAGAATCATAGGAGCGATAATATTTATAAGCTTTCTTGTAATTTTTTTGCTTCTCGTAGATTTCGGCAAATAAATAATAATTTGTTGGTTTGAGACTTTTTAATTCGGCACTGTCAATTATTAATTGTGCCTGATCAGCAAAATAGATACTTTCAGAATAATTTTTTTTATTTAACTCAACTTGAGATTTATTGTGAAGGACAATAACTCTATTAGGAGCACTAGGAAATGCTTCGCCAGCTTTATTCAAATAATATAATGAAGAATCAATCAAATCTATTTTTTCATAAACTAAACCGAGTCCATTGAACATTTCAAACTGAGTATTTGGGGAGCACTCTTCGAAATACTCGCATCTTAGATTTGCTTTTTGGAAGTAATAAATAGCACTATCGATGATCATCTTCTCAGAGTAATCACCTTCATACCGTTTGGCATAATTCACCATTTGAGAATATGCTAAGCCAAGGTTGACATAATTTTCGGCAAGATCATTCGCGTTAACATCAATATACTCTTTCAAAGCTTGATGCTGATAATCAATTGCTCTTTCTAAGTCACCAAGTTTGTAATAAACTAACCCTAGATTGGTGTATGATAAACCTAGGTTTGCATCTTTCCTGCTGAGACCTTCATTTATTTCAGCTTTTCGAATATCTATACTTTTAAAGTAGGCTCTCAAAGCTTCTTGATATATCCCATCATTATAATACGCTAACCCTAACCCGTTATATATCGACTTAACTCTTTCTGAATAGGAGAAATCATTTTTATGACCCTCGGCGATTTTAAGTGACTCTAAGTAATAGTTTTGAGCAACCTGATAATTACCGCGTTCTTTAAATAAGAATCCAAGTGCATAAGCAGACCTAACTATCAAGAGGCTATCGTTGATTTTTTCTGCCAAAGCCTTACTCTGGCGTGCATGAAATATTGCCGAGTCATTTAACGCCTTTACATTAGCTTCAAAACGTTTAAAATGAAAGTATGCCAATGCGGAGTCATTCTGGTAAGAAGAGGACTCGACATTAGTAAATGGTTCTTCTTGTGCAATTATTTGAGTAGAATTACACAAAAACATTACAATGAATAAGGAGTAATGTTTACACCTTATTTTGACAAGCCCCTTAAGAAATAACGCTAGTAAGGTCGTATTCATTATTTGCAAGTTTCCCAAAAAAATACCTCACATCTTTGAAATGTACTCGCCGACAAACAAACGTTGGCTCCCAGATTGGGACATAACAGTGATGTAAGAAGTAGTACAAATATTTAAAAAATTGAATTTAATTAAATGTACAACTAAAACCAATAAACCCATGAAAACTAAATTACTCGCCGCCCTCGCCTTCGTATTGTTCTCAGGAATTTTTACCGCCTGTTCAGAAGAAACAATCGAGCCAAACACCGAAAAGAAGGATATGGCCAAAGGAGCAACCAAGGACGAAAAGAACTGGTAAAACATTCTTCATTCAGCTAAAACCAATAAACCCATGAAGACAAAATTACTCGCCGCCCTCGCCTTCGTATTGTTCTCAGGAATTTTTACCGCCTGTTCAGAAGAGTCGATTGAGCCAAACACCGAAAAGAAGGATATGGCCAAAGGGGCAACCAAGGACGAAAAGAACTGGTAACATTCAATTTAAAAGCATTAAATAATAAAACCATGAAGACAAAATTACTCGCCGCACTCGTATTTGTACTGTTCTCAGGAATTTTCACAGGATGCTCAGAAGAGTCAATTGAGCCAAACACCGAAAAGAAGGATATGGCTAAAGGAGCAACCAAGGACGAAAAGAACTGGTAACCATTTGAAACTGAAACCGATTATGAAAAATCAAATTTTAACTGCACTCCTCCTCCTGGTAATGGTTTCAATGGGCTTTGTTGAAAAGCAGCAGCCTGTAACAACGAAAACAAAGAAACCTGTTATCACTAAGGTCCCTTCATCCAACGGGATCACTAAAGAAGATAAGGTAAGATGGTGATCTTCAGTGAGCTAAAACGGTTGTAATAAGAATGTAAGAAATTTCACATTAAGTGAATAATTTAAATAAACGACCATAACTCACTGAAGGTAACCCGCTTATTAATCTTACATCACCTACCATTTAAAGTAATACTTTAAGTTTGGTAGTCGAAAAGTTGAAAAACCATTAAAACCTTACATGGTAAAAATGGTTAATTTTTGCTATAAAAGGTACATCAAAATTACCCCTGTTCCGGGGGTTTCACTATCCAACAAATTAGCGTAGCTTTGCACCTCGTAAAAAGAAGCTATGCAATCCATTAGAAATGTGGCGATCATCGCCCACGTCGATCACGGTAAGACCACGCTGGTTGACAAAATTATTCACGCCTCACAGATATTCCGGGAAGGAACTGAAACAGGAGATCTCATCCTTGATAACCAGGACCTGGAAAAGGAGCGGGGCATCACTATTACTTCCAAGAACGTATCCGTTCGTTATAAAGGCATCAAGATTAATATCATTGATACACCCGGTCACTCCGATTTTGGAGGCGAGGTAGAGCGTGTATTAAAGATGGCTGATGGCGTTCTCCTCCTCGTGGATGCTTTTGAAGGTCCTATGCCGCAGACACGCTTTGTACTAAGCAAGGCATTGTCACTCGGCCTGAAGCCCATTGTTGTTATTAATAAGGTGGACAAGGAGAACTGCCGTCCGGATGAAGTGCACGAACAGGTGTTCGACCTGATGTTCAACCTGGATGCCACCGAGGATCAGCTGGATTTCCAGACCCTGTACGGTTCGTCGAAACACGGCTGGATGAGCACCGACTGGAAACAGCAGACGGATTCCATAACTCCCCTGCTCGACGCAATTGTTGAGTTTATTCCACCGGCACCAGTTTCGGAAGGGGATCCGCAGATGCAGATTACGTCGCTGGATTACTCCAACTATGTAGGCCGCATCGCCATTGGCCGCGTGAAGCGAGGCGAAATCAAAGAAGGCGCCAACCTGGCATTGAGCAAGAAGGACGGAAGTCTGAAGCGGATCAAGATCCGTGAGGTGCAGACCTTTGAGGGCCTTGGCAAGACCAAGGTGGAAAGTGTTGGATCGGGAGATATCTGTGCATTGGTGGGAATTGAGGATTTTGACCTGGGAGATACCGTCACCACGATGGAAAATCCAGACATCATACCTCGTATTGCTATTGACGAGCCTACGATGAGTATGCTTTTTACCATTAACAACTCACCTTTCTTCGGAAAGGAAGGCAAGTTCGTGACTTCGCGTCACCTGCGTGATCGCTTATTCCGCGAAACGGAGAAGAATTTAGCGCTGCGGATTGAGGAAACTTCTTCGGAAGACAAATTCAATGTATTCGGGCGAGGTATACTTCACTTGTCGGTACTGATCGAGACCATGCGTCGTGAAGGATACGAACTGCAGGTGGGTCAGCCCCAGGTACTGATCAAGGAAATTGACGGTGTGAAGTCGGAACCTATCGAGCACCTGGTGGTCGATGTACCGCAGGAAACGTCGGGCAAGGTAATCGAGCTGGTCACGCAGCGGAAGGGTGAGCTGAAGATCATGGAGCCGAAGGGCGATCTGCAGCACCTGGAATTCGATATTCCCGCACGTGGAATTATAGGATTGCGTAATAATGTACTGACCTCTACGGCAGGTGAAGCGATCATGACACACCGGTTTAGTCACTACGCGCCGTTCAAGGGCGAGATCCCCGGCCGTATCAACGGTTCACTGATCGCGATGGAAAGCGGTCCGGCCACGGCCTATTCGATCGACAAGCTCCAGGACCGCGGTGTATTCTTCGTGGATCCGGGGGATGATCTGTATGAAGGGCAGGTAATCGGGGAGCACTCGCGTGAGAATGACCTGGTGGTGAACGTGCAGAAGGGCAAGAAGCTGACTAACATGCGCGCTTCAGGCTCGGACAACAACGTTAAGATTGCTCCTGCAAAGAAATTCTCACTGGAAGAGGCCCTGGAATATATCCAGAAGGACGAATACCTGGAGGTTACACCTAAGTCAATCCGTATGCGGAAGATTTTGTTAACCGAAAACGAGCGGAAAAGGGCTGGGAATGCGGCATTGAGTTCGTAGGACTAAATACTAATAATTAGAAAAAGCCTCGGGAATATAGATTTCCGGGGCTTTTCTTTTGTATGGATGAACAACGGTGCAAGGAGAATGGGTGTTCGCAAATTGGTTCCGATACATGGCTTACCCACATAGAGTCCAGAGAATTTCATAAGAAGGTTGGATTCTGGGAAGAGGAAGAGGTCGTTCATTTTTTGAAGAATATTGAATAATCAGCCCGGGTCTGGCCGGAGAAATCTGTTATTTGTTTTCGCGATCATTGGCGGTCGGCAAGTGATTTATTCACTTTAAAAACTATATTGCTGCCGTTTGCCACCTCAACCTAACTACCATGAAAAAACCAACCAGGGGAGAACCGTTCTTTTATTATTTCAGTATCGTTCTCCTGCTTACTGTGGTGCTGGCATTCGGCTTGAACATCCTGCTAAGGAACTATCACCTGGATGCCTCCATGCCCGTCATCGTGACCCATGGTATTTCGATGCTGCTGTGGTATTCACTTTTTTCCTGGCAAACCCGGCTGGTGCGCACCGGCAACATTCAGGTCCATATGAAACTCGGACTGATGAGTATTTTACTGGCCATTGTCCTGGTGATCTCGGGAATCCTGATCGCTATCGGCAATTTCCAGGGCGAGGGGGAAGCCCTTACCTTGTTCGGCAATTTTTCGGGGATGTTCCTTTTCGGACTATTTTACACACTGGCCATCATCAACCGGAAGAAACCGGATATCCATAAACGCCTGATGCTGGTCGCCTCGGTGGCCATGCTTTCCCCGGCACTGGTGAGAATCCTGAGGATCTTCGACATCAATGATTTTGTCACACTCCCTTTCTGGCTGATCTTTATCCTTGCCCTGCCGGTGTATGATTTCCGGAAGTACGGGAAGGTCTATAAATCCACCTGGATGTCCATCGCATTCCTGCTGATACTGATGTTCGGGGGATCGGCGTATGCCTTTTCGGAAAGCTGGCAGACGCTGGCGGCGTCCTTGTTCGGGAGGTAGGGTTATTGTTTTTACCATCCTTGAATTGTTGCCCCCGGTTGGAGAATTACCTATTTCAGGTGAGGCATTTATCCTAATATTCTGCGAAATTGTTGTAAAACAATATAGCCATGCCTTTTTACAACACTTCATTTCTCAAGGACAATCCTTTTGTCCTTGACCGACTTTTATCCCTCCGCCAGGGATTGTACAAGAATATCCCGACACGCAACCTTAGAGATTCACTGTTGCTGGCCTCCTGGAATATCAGGGATTTTGACAAGAAAGCATATGGTTACCGGGGCGATGAACCGCTCCATTATATCGCAGAAATCATCAGTCATTTCGACCTGGTCGCCGTACAGGAAGTAAACCGGGATCTGCAGGCGCTGAACAAAGTGGTAAAGCTACTCGGCGGCGATTGGAAGTACATCTTCACCGATACCACCGAAGGAGACGCGGGAAATGATGAAAGGCTGGCTTTTTTGTATGATTCACGAAAGGTCCGCTTTGCCGGCCTGGCCGGGGAGATCGTTATTCCTCCACTAAAGGTGAATGGGCAAACGGTACCTTCTGCGCAGATCGTCCGGACTCCCTACCTCGCAGGGTTCAGGGCGGGATGGACTGATTTTATACTTACCACGGTGCACATCCTGTACGGCAGTTCAAGCAGTACAGATCCGGTCCGGAAAGCCGAGATCATCAGCCTTGCCAAATTCCTGGCCAACCGGGCGAATGACAAAAAGAGCTGGAGCCGGAATATTGTCATGCTGGGGGACTTTAATATCTTCCAGCGTAATGACGAGGTATACCAGGCCCTGCTCGAACACTCTACCTTTTATATCCCCGAAGAATTGCAGACCATACCCGGATCAAATGTGCCTCAGAATAAATTTTATGACCAGATCGCCTTTAAGGGAAAATTCAAACTTTATGATGCCGGAGTATTTGATTTCTATGAACATGTATACCGACTGGAAGATGAGCAGCACTATGTGGCCGATATGGGGGATGCCTATCATACAACCAGCAGCGGAAATCCCCGCGAGAATAAAACGCTGTACTACAAGACCTACTGGCGCACTCACCAAATGTCTGATCACCTGCCAATGTGGGTCGAACTGGGTATCAACAACACGGATGATTACCTGAATTCACTCAAGGGATAGAACGAGTCTTTTGTATCCTGTGCCACACCATTTTTTCGTCATCCCTGCGGTACTCCTGGGTGTCCTTTGGACATCCCGGGAGTCGGGCGGGGATCTAATCATACCCCCTTATCTCTTCATACAGATCAACAAGCCCGGGATTTTTCTCAGCAATGAGATTCCATTTCCATTCCCGTTTCCAATGCTTCAATTGTTTCTCCCGATAGATAGCCTCATTTATAGAACCAAATGTTTCAAAATACAAAAGATCATAGCATTTATACCGTGATGTGAAGGCCGATCCTACACCCCATTTGTGCTGTGAGACACGAGAATACAAGCTACTCGAAACACCTGTGTAAAGGACCGTTCTTTTTCGATTACTCATTATGTAAATATATCCTCCATAACCTCGCATAATCAAAATAAAAGAACTGCACGGACAAAGTGTATAGATCCCCGCTCGACTCCCGGGTCGTACCTTATTGGGTACGCCCGGGAGTACCGCAGGGATGACGAAGGAAGGAGGATTGTCATCCTTTACACAAACTCTCGGGTCTTACCTCACTGCCTATGCTCGGGGGAATCACAGGGGTGCCCACCATAGCAAAGCGAAGGTGGGGATGACGAAAAAGAGGTGTGGATCGAAAGAAATTACTTTGTCAGAAATTACAGTGATCCAATAATTGAGAATGGAATTCACTGTAAACACAGGATTGTATTGGAAAAGGTGTTAAATTATTAAAAACACTGAGAACATGGTGAGGCTCGTTACGTGGAAAAGTTAACAGTCTGAAGATAATAATGACCCTCGAAGAATTAGGATATCGCCCGGATTTGGAAAATTACCGCAAGTCCCATAACCTCGAACCTTTCATGATCGGCAGGGTCGCCTCCGAACACCGGGAACGGTATCACGTGCAGTCGGAGCAGGGCATGCTGGAATGTGAGCTGCTGGGCAATCTGCGGTTTTCGGCCGAATCCCGCAGCGATCTTCCTGCCGTGGGTGACTGGGTTGCTATGTCGCCCTACGATGAGGGAAAGGCGCTGATTCATGCGGTCCTTCCGCGATATTCTATCCTGGAGCGTCAGGCGGTTGGCAAATTCGGGGAAAAACAGATCATCGCAACCAATATCGATGTGGGTATTATTGTTCTTTCGGTCAACCGTGATTTCAACATCAACCGGGTGGAACGATACCTTACCCTCTGCCATGCGTCCGGGATTGAGCCGATGATCATTCTTACCAAGACCGACCTAATAACTCAACCCGAAGTGCAGCAGCTGCTGGACAGGATCAGGACAAGGATTCCTGAGGTGCCGTTGCTGGCCGTCAGTAACCTGTCCGGTCAGGGAATCGACGACCTAAAAAAGCATATCCTCAAAGGGAAGACTTACTGCCTGCTGGGTTCATCAGGTGTGGGGAAATCCTCGTTGATCAACAGCCTCAGCGGAGAGGTTCGAATGGAGATTGGTGAGATCAGTGAAATGATTGACCGGGGAAAACATGTGACCACGCACAGGGAGCTGATCCCGATGGTGAACGGGGGTATCCTCATCGACAATCCCGGTATGCGGGAGGTAGGGATAACAGACGGACAATCAGGACTTGAAAGCACCTTCGGAACGATTTATGCCCTGGCAGGTCAATGCAAATTTACCGATTGCACCCACACTTCCGAGGTCGGATGCGCAGTGCTCGAGGCGGTAAGGAACGGGGAACTGGACGAACAGGCATTGGAAAATTTCCACAAAATGGAACGTGAAAATGCGCGTTTCACCACGTCGATCCGTGAAAAACACAAGAAGGATAAGATCATGGGCAAGATGTTCAAGGAAGTAAAGGCACACCGGAAAAGGAAGAAGTTTTGAGTAGTAATTCGCCTGTTCAATAAATCTGATCAACATTAAAAATGTATTTCTATTCTTACTGTCCTTGCTAAGGTCTGACAATGCTGATAAATTGAATGCCAGGAAACCTGAGATGATACTATGAAATATTTGCTGTTCCTTCTGACTGGCTTTGTCATGATTTCGTGCGCTCCCCGGGACCCGTATCACCTGGAGGCCTTTGAGGTTTTTTGTGAGATGGTGGCCAGCGACGCTAAACCCATTGCATTTCATTATCCGATGGATGCCGCAGATGTAGATGCCGCATGGAATCGTTTCAATGAAATCGCCGAAGACTACGAGGTTCTGCTGTACAGGGAAGATGACTTTCCGGGCAGTATGTTGTTTCCTGATACAGGAGAAAAATCGATTATTCTGATCTACCGCGATGACCGGCTGGAACAATACCTCCAGTGGAAGGCCGATGCCAAATCAGATGAAGCCCGGGAAGCGCTGGCCCGTCGGCTGGGAAGACTGATGGGTTACAGTCCGCAGGGAATCAATTCCTTGCTGCACAAGAATGCCAACTATCAAAACCTGGCACTGAATGTAGTGGAGCGGCAGGTAACGCATCTCTATTATGAAGATTTGCAGGAAGCGTTTTCGTTTTACAAGGATGTGCTGGGAATGCAGATGGTGGATTCCACGACCGTACAGGTAAGTGCCGATGCCTTTCTGGCACTTCACCCGGTGAGTGATGAGCACCCGGCTGATCAGCCGAAGTCCACGGCGATTGCTTTTCTCACCGATCAGCTGCCGGAGTGGTATGCCCATCTTCAGCAAAAGGATGTTCCGATTAAATACACGTATAAACCAAAGGATGGCGGTCCGCACGATGGATTCGTAGCGATCGATCCGGGAGGATACCTGCTCGAGTTTGAGCAGTTCAAACAGCATCCGGAAAATGAACTGTTTATGGCGGTGCTTTCTGATTTGCCGCGGATCAAGGCATCAGCAGGTGCATTTTACGGTTCGATCACATGGACCTATCATCGGGATGTGCTGGGGATGCAGCGATTTTACGAAGAGGTGCTGGGTTTTCGCCTGGTCGCGGATCAGGGGTGGACAAAGATTTACCAAACATCAGAAACGGGCTTTATCGGACTGGTGGACGAGCGCCGGGGCATGGAAGATTATGCGGATGAGAAGGCCGTTGAAATCCAATGGAATATTCGGGAACTTGAAAGAATTGATGCTTATGCGCAACACTGGATGGGTTTTCAATATACGGCTGGATCATTTACAGGTCCGGAACGATACCGGTATCACATAAATTCTGATGGTGGATCTGATTAGTTAAATTTTTTCAAAACCAATTTATTCAATCAAGGTAGATCTGGTTGTCTTCACCGACAACGCCCGGTAGGACAGCAACAGGCTTAGCAGGGTGAGGATGGCACCCAGGAAAAAAGGCGCGCCGGGCAGGTAGATATCGAACGGGTTTGCGCTGGTGAAGTAGTAGAATATGGTGGTCATCAGGGGCGGACCGATAATGGAGGTTATACTGATCAGGCTGGTGAGGCCGCCCTGGAGTTCGCCCTGGGCACTGAGGGGGACTTCATTCGACATGATACCCTGCAGTGCCGGTCCGGCGATACCGCCAAGCGTATAGACCACTGTAAAGGCAAACATCATCCATTCATGCGTGGCGAGGCCGAAAAGTATAAATCCGATGGAATATAGAAACAAACCAATGAATACAGATCTGTTTTGTCCGAGGATGGGCATCAGCCATCGGATGAGTACGCCCTGAACAAAGGCCACCATAATGCCCACGAAAGTAAGGGAATACCCGATCCAGGCTGGGTTCCAGTCGAAACGCTCCTTCGTATAGTATGGCCAGGTGCTTTGCGTGGCATGCGCTGCAAGGTAAATGAGCAGGAGTGAGCCAGCCAAACCGATGATCACCGGGTATTTTCTGAGCTGTACCAGTGTGCCTACCGGGTTAGCCCGTTTCCAGCTGAACTTCCGCCTGTTTTCGGGTGCAAGAGATTCCGGCAGGATGAAATATCCATAAAGCCAGTTGACGAGTGTCAGGATTGCCGCGCCGTAAAAAGGAACCCGGGTTCCAAACTCACCCAGGATGCCGCCGATGGACGGACCAACGATAAATCCGAGACCGAATGCCGCACCAATGAGTCCGAAGTTCTTCGACCGGTCTTCGGGAGCGCTGATATCGGCGATGTAGGCCGATGCGGTGGTGAAGCTGGAGCCCATGATTCCGGCAATGATCCGGCCAACGAAAAGCCATGCCAGGGTAGGTGCCAGTGCGGTGAAGATATAGTCGATGCCAAACCCGAACAGGGAGATCAGGATCACACTTCTTCGTCCGTACTGATCACTAAGTCCGCCCAGTATAGGCGCGAAAATGAATTGCATGACGGCGTAGGCAAAGACAAGCCATCCGCCGATGGCCGCCGATTCACTTACGGACGCCCCGGTGAGTTCATTGATCAGATCGGGTATGATCGGGATGATAATACCGATCCCTGTCACATCGATGAACAGGGTGACAAAGATGAAACCGAGGGCAGCTTTTTTGTTCTTGGCCATGGGAAGGGCCGAATATAGTGAAATAGACGGGTATATTATTCATGAAGCTGGAGAAGAATTGGCGGGAGGAAATGGTTCTCGGGCATCTGATGTCCGTCATTTTAATTTTCTTGTTAATGATTAAATTATTTTACCATTACCTCTGGTAGTTCAGAATGATATTGACACGGATGGGGATAGGTTAACTTTTCCACACAATTGGTGAGTAAGTCTTAATAAATAATTAATTTGTATGAAGGCAACGGGTTTAAAAATGGATATCCATAAAGAAAAATTACGTCTGATTGAATGGCTGGCTGGTTTAAATGATACGGCTGTCATTAAAGAGTTTATAGCGTTGAAAGAATCAAGGCAAATGGACTGGTGGGATGAGACTGATGAAACCACTCGAAAGTCGATCAAGAAAGGATTATCAGAGCTAAACAAAAATGAGGGCATATCTCATGATCAGGTAATGCAGGAGATTCGTCAAAAGTATAATTTGTGAGTAAGCCCTTTGTATGGTCTCCATAATTTAAAAATGATTAGCTGAAACTTCTTGATTATTTGGATGCCGAATGGGGTGCCAAAGTTCTTAGGAAATTTCATCTCAGGTTTGAGACTGTCCTTGGCGTAATTTCGAGAAGTCCGGATATATTTCCCGAATCTAATAGAATGAAATCCTTGAGGCGATGCCTCGTTACCAAACAGACCATCATTTACTACCGTGTGAATCAGGAGCATATAGAACTAATCGCGCTTTTTGATTCCCGTCAGGATCCAGGTAAACTTGATATATAGTTTCACCCTTGAAAAGAATATAATTCGAACTCTGTAGAGTAATTCAATTCATTAATTACAGAATAGGTCAGCCCTGAATGCCTTGAGTCTGCATCCATGTTAGCTTCTAATGATGTCCTGGCTGTCGGTACCTGTTCACATATGCGCCAAATAGGAATGCGACGGTATAGACTAAACTCAATATTCCTTCAAAATAGTGATCAACTATAAATTGATATAGCGCAATCACCACTGATATGACAGCGAAGACCAGGAATACTGTTGATAAATTTTTCATGATTTTGTGATTAACGTATTCAGGCCGTTCAAAGCCTCTTATAAAATCCACATATTCCCTGAATTAACCTATGATGAACATCAGGTTGTTACGAAATTATGAGCCACCAGGCCTGAATCTCTTCGTCAATTTGTTATTTCCCCATGTTGCATGGAGATATATGCTCGATTCCTTACTTTTAACCCTATTAATTCAATTCTCATGTCCCGATTATCATTCGCTGTCAGCTGTATCTCACTCGCCCTTTTCGTTATTTCCTGTAATGCTCCTGCAGAAAAGGAAAAACCGCAAAAGAAAGCCAGGGTAACCATCCAGGAAGTGGATGCCGGAATCAGGGAGAACATCGATGCCATTACAAAGGCGGGTGATGGTTATTTCCCGATTCATAATGATTCGGTGGATCTGAAGCTCAAACTCGTACGCGTACATACCGAATACCTCTCCGTTCTCGGTCAGAATAGATTCTTTGCCTGTGTTGATCTGGCCACTGAGGGTGGTGATGTATATGATGTCGATTTCTTCCTTGAGGGTGAGCCCGGGAATATGAAGGTTACCAGCACGGATGTGCATAAGCTCAATGGAAAGCCCTATTACACCTGGAAGCAGGCAGAAGACAAGACATGGTATACGGTAGCTGTTGAAAATGCCTCCAACGATCTGCTCGGGGTGGTTGAGGGTACCGACAAATTTAATTTTACCTATTCCGCCAGGCTGGCCAATATTTCCGGACCCGGACATATATGGATTCCCATTGCGCAGAGCGATGAATTCCAGGATATTGAATTGCTGTCGATACAGTCGCCCGGAGACCAGGAGATTGTCACCGAACAGGAGTATGGGAACAAGGTCCTTCATATTGCCCTGAAGCCGGAACACAGTAACCAGGAAATTATTATTGAATATAATGTGGTACGCAGGGAAAAGGGCACATATATCGAAGAAAATCCCGATACATTGAAATATCTTCTGCCATCGGCGCTTATGCCGGTAGGAGACCGCTTTTCGATCATTTCAGCAGATGTCATCAGTCAGAAACAGGCCAACAGTCCGCTTACCAAGGCCCGCGCGTTATACGATCACGTAATTGACGAAATGCGTTATGCGAAGGAAGGTGTATATGGCACCGGCGATGCGAATTATGCCTGTGATTCAAAGTCGGGCAACTGCACCGAATTTCATTCCTATTTTATTTCACTTGCACGGTCGGCCGGTATTCCCGCCAGGTTTGCCGTGGGCGCGGCCATACCATCAGAAAGAAATGAGGGGGGTGTTGACGGATATCATTGCTGGGCGGAGTTTTACGCAGAAGGAAAATGGTGGCCCGTGGATATCAGTGAAGCAAATAAATACAGCGCGCTGGCTACGTATTATTTTGGGCATCATCCTGCGAACAGGATTGAGTTTAGCAAGGGCAGGGACATCAAGCCTGATCCAATGCCGGAAGGCGGCCCGGTTAATTTTCTGGCCTATCCTGTACTGGAAGTTGAAGGTGAGCCCGATTATGTCGAGACCACCTTCACCTTCGCGCGTACGGAGCCTGTTATTTAAAGCTCTATGAACTTATTCAGACTAGTCTTCTGAAGGGTGCTCACCTTCTTCTGAAGCTGTGCTATCAGTAGGGTGTTCTTCTCCCGCTTCTTCAGCCTCGGTTGGATGCTCTGCTTCTTCTGTTACTTCTTCCACGGTCACCTCTTCAACCTCTTCAGTATTGGTTTCCTTTGGGGTACATGAGATGAAAGTCATTGATGACGCGAACAACAGCACAAAAAGTGCAAAAAAGATTGATTTCAGTTTAGGTAATTTCATAAAAATTAATGTTTAGTGTCAATTTGTCTGCAAAGATAGTGGAATTATGGAATAAGAATTTATGAATTAGTTAAAATGCCTTATTCAGGCATAAATGGATAATGGACCATATGAACCGGGTAAGGGATCGCAGAATATTTGATGTCTTCATGGAATAAATGGTTTAAAGAGAACAAAACCGCTGATATATTGCTTAATTCAATCACTACCATTCAATTCGTTATGAACCTCGTTAAAATTGCTGTTTTTCTACCGTTTCTCCTTTTTGCAGGTTGCGGACCGGCCGAAACTTCGAATGATCTTGTATATGCTGATAAGGTAATCCGGCAGCCGGAGCCTTTTGCTCCCGGAATCATTTCAACCGAGGGCAACAGCGAATTTTCTATCATGTTTTCAGCCGATGGCTTGAAGGCCTGGTTTGCCCGTAGGGCACCAGAGCAAAAACAGAAGATTTATGTGACGGAATTTGTGAACGGGGCCTGGAAGGAACCTGTGATCGAAGAATTTTCAACCGACCGCGATGAGGCGCCTTCCATTACGCCCGATGATCAACTTTTCTTCTTTGGGTCTGAACGGCCCATACCCGGTAAACCGAATTTGGGCAACTTTGATATGAACATCTGGATGATGGTAAAGACGGCTGAAGGATGGAGCGATCCTGAGCCCCTGCCGTTCCCGATCAATGATGTTCAGGAGGAAGGGGAAGAATGGCCTTCATCGAACAACAACTTTTTCTTTGCCCTGGATAATGAGACCTTTTTGTATACAACGATGGTTCGCGGAACTTCGGCCGTCAAACTGTACCAGGTCAGCTACAGGAATGGGTTATTTTCAGAGCCGGTGGAGATCACCGGACTCTTTGATGATGAAAAATACTGGGTGTATTCGGCAGTTGTGTCGCCCGATGGTAAGTACCTGGTATTTAATTCGTATGGCGCCCCGGGTGGGGCAGGCGGAGAAGACCTTTGGGTTTCGCGACGCAATGGTGAGGGGTGGAGCAAGGCGCGCCCCATTTCGGTAGTGAATTCAGAAAATGAAGAAAGCGGCCCGCGGTTTTCACGTGATGGGAAATATTTCTTTTTCAACCGTGCCGAGAATCTGGGTAATTATGAATACAGGGAATGGGATATTTATTTTATTGAAACCCGGTATCTGAATCTCGAACAGATATTCAGTAACTAAATTCGGTTGTCGCTGAGATATTTTATTCCTGATTTTTCAGTAACTTGATGAATGTCAGGCAGTCGTCCATTGCCTGTTCTGTTACATCAAACCCAACCAACATGAAAAAAGTAGGAATTATCGGTGGCGCCGGCTTTATTGGCAGCTACAATACAAAGAAGTTTTTGGAAGAAGGTTATCAGGTAAAAGTATCTGTCACCGATCTCTCAAAACCCGAGAAATATGAACACCTGTTGCAGCTTCCCCATGCTGAAAACCTGGAAATCGTTGAACTGGACGTTACAAATACAGGTCAGCTGGGCCCCTTTCTGCAAGGATGTCAGATCGTTATTCATGGCGGAACGCCCTTTCAGCTGGATGTGCAGGACCCACAATCTGAATTATTCGATCCGACCATCAAGGGAACAGAGAATTTCCTGGCAGCTGTTCAGCAAACTCCGGGTATTGAAAAAGTTGTTTTCATTGCTTCAGTAGCGGCCCATAATACGAATTTTCCATTGCTTCCTGATGGAAAGAACGAGGGTGACGTAATCAGTGAGGAGGATACGTTGTTCATGAGTGAGGAAGGCCATCCCTACGCACAGGCAAAGTTTATTGCCAATCAGACCGTTGAAAAATTCATCCGGGAAAACCCTGATCTCAGCTTTGAAATAGTCACAGTATGCCCTGTGGGCGTTATGGGCAATGCGCTGTCGGCCCGCCAGGATTCCACCTCGATGGGAATCCAGTTCCTGTTTAAGAATAAGATTGCGCCGAACCCGTTTTTCCAGATGTTCTATGATAATGATATCTATTTTGCGCTCGTCGATGTCGCTGATGTCGCCGAGGGCGTTTATAAGGCAGCCATTTTAAACGGATTGCACGGGAAGAAATACCTGTTATCCAGTGAAAGTTACCGTGTATCGGATATTCACCGGATTCTGAATGATCAGGAACCTGTGATCGGACCGGCCATCGTATACAGCAATGCGCTCGCAAAACAGGATCTGGGCATGGAATTTAAACCGGCCAGTGTTCCGTTGCATGAGTTTGCAGGATAGTCACTAATTCCCCAGATTTAACAATGCAACGAACTGTTTTACTGGACTTGATTCATCAGAATCGAGTCACAAGCAGCTACGCCCTCGACCGCGTAGCGCAGGAAAATGCGCAATTCCGACTGAATGAAAAATGTGCGTCGATCGGATTTATTTTGCGTCATATGGGTGAGACCATGAATATGTTCGGTATGTTTTTTGGCGTTCCGACCGATGTGCAGAATACCACTATGGGGCAAACCGATTCGGGAAAGGAATACGATGTTAAAACGAGCCGGGAACTCATCCGTGATGGATACCAGATGTTGATCGATGTGGTCAATGAAAAGCCCGACTCATTCTGGTCGGAAGAAGTCCAGACGCCATTCTTCGGTACAGTGAGTAATGCCCGGCTTTTTGGGCATATCCTGTTTCATAATTCACATCATTGCGGTCAGATTTCGCTTACCCTCGAAAGAGGCGTTTAATTGTGATTGCTTTCCAAAGCAAAGACAGCGGACAGAGTTTATGTATTTATGGGTGGATTGCGTTTTTTAATCCTATAGCTGGCTATAAACAGGGCACCCACCAGTGCGAAAGGGAATGTAAGCAGCATAATGATTCCGAGGCTCATCCAGATAGAATTATTCATTTGGTAGTTATGCATGAAGACGAACGGACTTAATCCGAGTCCGATGATCAAGAAGATAATTCCTCCTGCAAGCTCCCATTTCCAGGCAATCATTAAGAGAGCGGTGAGAATGAATGAAGGAATGAGATGGATGATGAATGCGAGGATTTGTTCCCATATGCTCCGTCCGGGACCAAATGCATCTGCCGCGAAAAGACTGATGAACAGTATTGCGATAATCCCTAGTATTCGTGGCAGCCAGTGAAATATGAGGATCTTTTTTTTCATTTTTTCCATCTTTTGCGTTGAAAAAACCCCGTCAGATCCTATATATAATTTACAAAAAAATGCTGGTATTACCACGTGAAATCAGTTTGTATTCAGGCCTTCATTCTTGCCCTAATGGGGGAGTCATAATCCTGCACCCTGTCACCTGTGGTCACACTTAATCTACGTGAGCGAACAACGTTTATTGGAACTTTAAACAGGTTGGGGATTTCAGCCGTAAGAAGGTTTCGCAGAGCCCTTTAACCTTCCCATAATCAGCCTCACTCCTGGATCAATTCCAGGGCTTTGTCATAACTTTCGAGTAGCTGCTCCTCTTTGATCACTACATCCATCATTGATATCGACAGGTACATCAGGATTTTCCGTGTTGATTCCTCGCCATTGTTAAAATCCATGGTGATCAAACCCGATAACAACAGGTTGGAAAAATCCTCATACGACCGCTGTTGAGTGTACACTTCATTAAGCTTCTGAATTTTGTCTATGGAAATTTCATTGATCAAGCCGGTTTGAATGCCGGTCTCAAAAGCACTGTTGTAAAATGAAATCGTATTCACACCCTTGAAAAATTCAGGCTTATAGTTGGTAATGGTTGGCTGATTAAAATAATACCGCGAACTGTCAAGAACCATTCGGTGATAATCAATTACCCTTTCAACACTTGCTTTGTTTGTTTGAATTTCTGTTGAGATATTTTTCATGAGCGCACTGGCCCTGGTCTGTTCTTTTTTTGCTTCAGACCAATTCGATACCACAAAACCCAGAAATACGCCAATCATGACGGTAATGACCTGTATGATGAAATCTCCAAACTTATTTTTCATGCTGGATGAGTTGTTTCTATTCCGACTTGATAACTAAATTTCTGAACCGCCCTGAGGACCCAAATCCTGTCCATATGGCGATTTTACCTGAAGAGGTAGAATTTAAACGATCAACTACCAGTACGGGATCAGGACTTCCTTCCACGAAAACCTCCACGCGGGTTTCACTCACCCTGATAACTGCCCTGAACCAATTATCAGGGTCCGGGGGATCTGGTATTTCTTTCTCAAATTCGCCTGTGCGCTCTTCCCGAAGCTTGCGCCAGGTAAACTCAGGATGAAAAATATATTGCACCATATGGGCTCTCCTGATTTCTTCCTCAGCAACGAAGTTGAACGGACGAAAATAAACAGCTTCATACGTTTCGTTATCCTGAATATTGAAAGCCACCCCAATAAAACTTTTCCCCGGATTGTTCTCTCCTAAAAGTTCGATTTCGATGGTTCCCGTTTTAAATTCAACCCCCTGAATAATTCCCAATCCGTCACTGTCCCGGGCATCCATTTCAACACCATGCTCATCATACAGCGAGATTTCCCGGTTGACCGGGCTGATTTTATCTTCACGAAACATATCAGCCAGATGAACCTTCTGTTGAGCGTGAGCCTGCAAGTTGAGCATAATGAAGAAAAGAAGAAAATATTTTGGAATGAGCATAACGTCTGAAATTATGGATGTAAGTAAAGATAACCAACTTATCAATTACCCGGATAACTGATTGCTGGTCATAGTTCTCTTCCACGTAAACCATGAATAAACGTTTCCGAATTCATCAATTGTGTAATATTTCTTCTCGCGAAGATATATACCTATCCCTTTGCAGAAATAGTCGTATTGTTCCTGCCAGTTATCTACCGGACTAAAATAGTAGGCAGTTTTTACGCATATGCAATCTCGTTTTCCAAAGGATGTTGATAACGTAATCAATCCCCCACGTATCCAGCGTTGTCGTAAGATGTTTATATTGTCGCTTGCCACTGGTACCAGGCTGTCTGAAGTAACACTTAAATGTGCGAGACTTATATATGTCCCTATCATATCCCTGATCTCCTGGTCATTATAAGGGAAGATGGCTTTATAACCAGTATATTCCTCTTCTGAATTAGTGACACGGTATATTTCAATGAAAGACTGCTCGTTGACCCTCCATCTTTCAACATAGTTCGAGGTAACTTCTCCGTTCTCAGAAATTCCCTCCACCCTGTATGTCCATTGATTCCCTTCGATAAGTGGTAAGAAGTCGGTAACGATAAGCGGTTCGGGTGAAATTTCTTCGTCACTGCATGACGCAATAAGGAGAACAGGTATTAAAAGGGCAAAAAAAGTAATACGTTGTATTGCGTTTACAATTATCTTTCTTGTGCCGCCGGGTGAATCATGGTAATACATGCGATCGTCCACTCAGATACGCCCTTCCCGTATTGAGTTTTCTTCGAATATAAAACAAGTATTTCCGGTACCGGGTTCGTCAAATCACTTCTTTTTGGATTCCGCCAATTTCGAATGAATTTATTGACATCTGGTTCTGGGTAAAAGAACTAATTTTTAATAGTGAGGGGGTATTTCCCTCCATTCAGTTCATTGCCGATTCAAGTTTCTCCTTGAATTCAGCTGGATTATCCATGTGCAAGGCAAGCACGTCAAACGTTCTCTTGATCCCATAAAATCCTGTCAGTACATTTTCGCGTTTTAGCCGGAGGATAACATTATGTCCTTCAACCTGGCTTAGTGGAGAGAGGGACCGAACGCGATCATTTCTATCCATCTCAGCATTTGACAGTTCAATGGCAGTGATATCTTCCAGTGGGATCTCCGCTTCATTCAGTATTCCCCAACGCAGCATAAGATTACCGTCTTCAATATGTATGGGACGTTTCGGCAGGGAACGGATAATTCCGAATACCTGAATAGCGGAATAGATGCTAATCGCGGTAAGGACCCAGGCGGCAGTTGTGCTCCACAGGCCCAGTAAAAAATGGAGTGCTACCGTTTCGATTCCAAGAATGAGGATGAGTCCGGCGAGTAACACCTGCGCGCCGCTTTCCTTATGACAGGTAAATTCATTTTCAAGGTGTGATTTATTCTTCCAGTAGAAAAAACCATAGTAGAAGACGCCAATTTCGGTCGCAAAAGGCAATACCAGTTTTTGGGGAAGGATTTCCCGGCAGACACTTTTCAACGTGGTGAAAAAATCAGGACTGGTGCCCTTCAATTCCTTATACCTTCTGAAAGCTTTGTGAAGTTTATAAACAAGTAATGAAAGAACCGTGAGCTCGATAACCGGTAGTGCCCAGGTCCTGAAGAGGGATAAATATTGCTGCCCGTCAGCAGGCAGTAAATAAGAGCCCAATATGAGTCCGATAATCATAACCGGAATAACTGTAGTTTTTGGAATGTTGGTGGTCCTGATTAGCAGGAAATATACCAGGGGAACAGTGAGCAGCAGATCGGCGGTTAATCCTAATTGCAGCAAATTGTCTCCTTTAAGATTCACCGTTGTCATGATGGTAGCCAGCGCTCCCAGCATCAGGGTCGGGATGATAATTGCGACGACCTGGTTTTTTGAAAAGGATAGTACGTTGGGCATCGGCAGGAGCATTTGATTAGTTAAAATTACCCGTCACTTATAAGAATAACAACCTAATGAATGATTTATCCCGGGCAAATCCTTTTTTCATGCTTCATTAAAATTTGTACCTTTCATTATGAACCGAAGAACGATCCTTCACCGTCTCGGGATGACCATCGGGGCACTCTCACTGCCATCATTGTCGGTGGCATCGCCCAACAAAAATCCGTTTGCAGATCCCTTGGCTGATCCGGCTGATGAAGCATACTGGAGAGAGTTCGCGCATGCCCATTACGATGTAAACCGGGATTTCATCAACCTTGAGAATGGCTATTTCGGGGTCCAGCCCCGATCCGTAATCGCTGCCTACCATGAAAATGCTGATTATGTGAACAGGAACTCTTCACGTTTTATGCGTCAACGTTTCTATCCCGGGAATTTTGCCGACTCGATGGATGCCATCTATGAAATTACTGGTGCAAATCCGGGGGAACTATTGCTTACCCGAAATGCCACCGAGGCCCTCAATATCCTGATACAGGGGATGGACCTGCAAAAAGGAGATCAGGTTATCCTTCAGCATCATGATTATCACAGCATGATCGAAACGTACCAGATGCTTGAAAAAACAAAGGGCATTGAACTTGTCTACGTTGATATCCCGCTCATACCGGAAAATCCGGAGCAGGTGATACAAATTTACATGAATGCCATCACGCCCCGCACTAAATGCATATTGCTCACGCACCTGAACCACCTGACCGGTCTAATAATTCCGGTCGCCGATATAAGTCGGAAGGCCCGCGAAAAAGGCGTCGCGGTAATTGTTGATGCCGCTCATAGTTTTGCCCAGGTTGATTATAAAATGACTGATCTGGATGCAGATTTCATTGCTGTGAACCTCCATAAATGGTTCAGTAATCCGCTGGGTGCCGGATTGCTTTATATCCGAAAGGAAAAGATCCCGGAGATCAGGCCGCTGTATGGTGATGCTTCCCATGAGCCGGATGATATACTTAAGCTTGGCCATTTCGGAACGCCTGCTGCACCCGTGGTGATGACGCTGAAAGCGTCGGCCGACTTTAACCGTATGGTGACCATTCCCGTGAAAGAAAAGAGACTGCGGTATTTGCAAAACTACTGGACGTCTCAAGCGGCTAAAATTGACCGTGTGGAGGTTGTTACACCTTCAGACCCCGAACAGAGTTGTGCAATCGCAAGTTTTAAAATGGATGGGATGGACAGTTATGACCTCGTGCGCCTGCTCGATGAAGATTTTGGTGTTTTTACAGTCATCCGCCGACTCAAAGATCAGGTTGTGGTTCGGGTCACACCTAATTTGTATAACGGGACAGGGGATTTAGACGTATTTCTTGATGGGATACGAAATATTTCATCACGATAATAATTTATTATGAATACAGCTTCAGCCGCCCGTTTTATTGTCCCTGTTCTCCCTTCACTGGATATCGAACGCGATTTGAAATGGTATGAAAAATATGCCGGGTTCAGGCGTGTTTTCGGTGACAGTGGATATGCCGGACTGGTGCGGGAGAACCTGGAATTTCATCTTCAGTTCCATCACGGTAACGAGGAGGACCCCATCACGGGAGGATCTGTCATGAAGATCTTTGTGGCAGACATCAAACCATATTTCGAGGAATTTGTGGAGCGCGGAACTATCAAACCAGAAAAGCTCCGGATGAATACACCTTGGGGTACACATGAATTCGGATTCTATGATCTGAATGATAATGCCATTTTCTTTGTTCAGGATGCCTGATGAACATGGAAGCCTGGCATACTTTGAATATTTACCTTCACGTCTTATCCGGCAGTATTGCCTTACTGCTCGGCTCGATTGCACTGCTAAGCAAAAAAGGAGGAAAGCTTCACAGACGCGCTGGCCGATTGTTTCTAAAAGTTATCAGTGTCGTCATCGTTACAGGTCTGCTCGGCGTTTTTATTTTTGGCAGGAATACCTTTCTGCTGGTCATTACGGTACTGAGCGGGTATGTGGCCTACTCCGGCTTTCGGGTTTTAAAACTGAAGAATAATCAGGTCAATATCACTGATATCCTGGTAGGTATTTTAACACTCATGGTCCTTGTATATTTCCTCTACTATTTCAGGGAAATCGGAATGATCTGGTCGCCAGTCATCATTTATAGTACGGTCGGAGCCCTGCTGGTCGTGATCATATATGATTTTTGCAAGTACCTGATTCCGCAGTCGACCTATTCTGAAAAAAGGATATGGCTGTACGAACATATTTACAAAATGACAAGCGCTTTTGCTGCCCTGCTCTCCGCATTTACAGGAACCGTACTCGATCAATACCAACCATACAGTCAGTTTTTACCTTCTGTACTGGGGATATTGATCATCATTGGCTTTATGATTTGGGTTACTTTCAGACCGGCCGGAGCAGTGCGCAGGAAGTAGTTGTCCGGCCGCTCATGTGAAAAGTGCAGCAATACTCCAGGCAATATCGGGTATTATTAAATGTTTCAGGATTTGTGTGATGACCCATGCGATAGCGTGGGTCAAATATGTGAGCCAGGTTACAGAATAAAAAACGACCCCTGCGTCAGCGGGGGTCGCATAAATTCAGATTAGTCAATCTGTGTATAAGGCTCTATAATTTCTTATCCACCTTATTTACCAGCTTCGCAAGTTTTTTGTCCAGGTCATCCTGAAGTTCCTCGGTGGCATTCTCACACAGCGGCATCAGCTTTTTGTAGTCCAGTACAGGAATACCATTGATGAGTGCAACACCTTTTTTGGAAGTTGCATACTCGGTCATACTGAAGACTTTTTTGGCTTCCTTGTTGTACAGGTCCACGTTAATAAATGCCCTGATTCCCGCATTTCCCAAACCGCCAAGAGCCACTTTTGGCTCCCATTGATAATACATGGAAACGAACATCACTCCATCGACATCCAGGTCTTCGAGGATCTTTACCATATGTGATTCGGTTCGCCAGCTGCGAAGGAGGTTTCCTCCTGTGAGCAGGACGTTATAACCGTCGATGGCAATAAACCGGTCTGTGATCTCTTCCTCCAGGCTATCCTGGTCATCGGCATCTTCAACGCCATCGAGTCCGGAATAGGCAATATACTTGGGATGGTTCAGAACCTTGTCTTCTTCGATAATCTCGAAAGGGAATTTACGGGCATAATCCTCCAGAAAATGAGTGTGAAATTCCTGCAGCACCGGTCTCAGATCGAACCGGGGATCATCGTTCTTGGTCATTTCATAGGTCTGACTTCGGGCCTCCTCAACGATCTTGTCGGCGTTGATGTATTTGTCGACATAGAACGTTACGACCGCAATTTTTTTGTCCTGCGCATTCGCAGTAATCATGAGCAGCAGAAGTGCTGTCCCTATAACTAATCTTATTGTTTTCATAGCCCTGAGTGTTTGTTAAAAAATAAAATTTGCTCATTATGAGCCCGTTACAAAAAGTATTCAGGTACCTGTTGATAGTAAAAACATCAGAGAAGTAACCTTTCTGCCGAAAGTAGCATCACCGAATTTTGAAAAAATCATACCTTAGAAGTTCCAATAATGTTTATGATCCCTATGTTCTGTAAGTCATGGCTGGCAGTTGTTTTCTGTATTATTCTTTCCTGTGCCAGTGTTCAGGCGCAGGTAGTGAACGATGATATTGAAAACCGGCTGGTACTGAACATGAATGAACCGATCGGATCCAATACCATTAATTCCACTGTTCAGTGGAAGTGCCTGAACCAGGATCTTACACGTTCCTGTGTGAAGTTCCACAATGATCAGTGGTTTGAATTTTCTGTAGAAGAAGGCGGGGAGTATTTCATTAATGTATCCGGACAGGAATGCAAGGATATTTGGGGAGTACAGGTGCTGATCTTTACCGGTGAGCCCTGTGTTCCAAAGACGTATGAGCTGGTGACTTGCTATTCCGACGGCAACAAGGATGATATTTTCATCCGTCTGCCAGCTCTCTCGCCAGGCGTGAAGTACTTGCTGAATGTCGACGGATATCTTCACGACCTGTGTTCTTTTGCCATCGAGCTGAGTGACACGCCGAAAGGTCTGCCGGTTGCTGAACCTGAGATGACAGAGGTGGAGGTGAGGATGAATTTAAGGGTCGCCGAAATCACCTGGGAAATACCGGAGGATATGGGGAATGAATTGAACGGTTACGAGATTTGGAAACGTACGGGTGAACAATTTGAGTTAAGGGCACAACTCCCCCACGAGAGAAATGCCATGGGTGACAGCCGTCTTCGTTACCTGTTGATCGATACTCTGTTTACAGACCAGGCCGACTACCGGGTTGTGGCGAGCGGCCAATCAAAACGCTTGCTGGTGGGGAATGTAACCGCCCGCATCGATAAGATTGCGCTGGCAGAAGCACCCGAGAATAATATTACTTTAAACCTTGATTTTCGTAACGGTGATCCGATTCTGATCGAGCTTTGGGACGCAGATGAGGACCGGTTGCTCACCACGAACCGGTTTACATTCGATGCGGCTAAAAATGGAAGTGTTACCTACAGGATCATGCGGTTCCGTGAGGAAGGCGTCCATTTTTTTAAGGTCATGATACGCAATGAACGGACCGGTAAGGGTACATTACAATTTTTTGAGAAGTAGTCAGCCGCTGAAATAAATCAAACCGTTCATTTCAGAATGTCCGCTTGAATCATGATTTTCCCCACAATAAGGGGTTTGGGGTGGCCTGCCTTTATTTGTTTTTCTTGATTTCAGCCCTGAAATGTTGGTATTCCCGTGGCATAATACTGTAATTTAACATCTCTAGCACTAAATGTGAGGGATCTTCCCACTTGACACGAAGGGGCGCCATTCCCGGATCATAGCTCAAAATTAAATTAGCCCGATCACCACGTATTTCGTACAGTTCAATTCCGTTGTCCAGGTATCCGTAATCACCGCTAAGACAGATGAAATATCGAAAATCGGGAGAAAAAACGGGTGGCGCGTTTGTCCAAATACTTTCACCTGTTTTCCGATTATAAAGTCGATACCCACCGCCTTCATACTGAAGGATCTTAAAAACAATGAGTTCCTGATCGGGGTAATAGTGCTCAAAAAAATAATGGGATATACCATATTCCCTCTCAGGCTTGAGGTTAACTATACTGTCATTCGTTAGTCTTATTTGCCAGCTGCTGTCAATTCGCAGAAGAAAATCAATCGTCTGTTTCTTCAGAAGATATTTCTCAAGGCTGAATTCACTTACAAAAAAATCATTAGCATCAGCGTAAACAGAATCCCTTGAGGACTGATCACCGTAAATCGAGGGAAATGCAATTGAATCCGTTGGAAGCATCGCTAGATAATACGGAGGGTTAAACGATGAATTCTCCTGAGCAAAAAGAACAGTACTGATCAAAAATATTGGCAATATGAAATACTTTCGATTCATCGTAAGTCAAACGGATTTTGAATGTCCGGCAAGTGAACTATTTTCCCCACAATAAGGGGTTTGGGGTGGCCTGCATTCTTCTTATTACTTTACATCTGCTCTGAACGGCCGTGCTGGCAACCCTTCCTTATTGTACAGGTTGGCCTTATCCGGATTATTGCCCCATGCATATCGAACATGAACCGGGTCTGAAATTGCTTCGGCATGTAGTCTTACCTTGTTTCCTTCAATTTCTGCGCTGGCCCATACAAATTTTCCATCAGCACCGGCAATAGCAAAGCCACCTACTGATCCGTTATCTGATTTAGACATAAGTCCGGAACCAACATGATCGAAGGTAAGAATGACCTCATTCCCCTTCTTTTTTGCTGATTTAAACACAGGTCCGGAGTACTCGATATCTTCACCGTAGGCCACCTTACGGGCAGCAAGGGATAACCGCAGTCCGACATCCTGCTTATTTCTGGGATGGATATCACCTGCCTCACCGATATCGATAATAACCGCCTCACCGGTATTCTCAAGTTCAAGCGCAGCAGATTGTGATTCCCTGAGCACGGCCCAGCTGCTCTCCGCAGGCTCTTCATCAGCGGCCATGAAATTTGCCAGTTGAACCCAGAGGAAAGGAAAATCACCCATTCCCCATAATTCCCTCCAATCGGAAATCATGGTCTTGAATATATCGCGGTAGACAAATGCACTTGCTTCACCCGAGTTGGACTCCCCCTGGTACCAAAGTACACCCTTGATCGGAAAATTAATGATGGGATGAATCATCTTATTATAGAGAACCGTGGGCGTTTGATTGGGTGCCATGCCCGCGGAAACCGCCCGTGCCTCCTGAACATTAAATTTCCATGAACCCGCCATCGAATGATCCCCTGTAGAAGAGGTATAATAAAGTTGTGAGGGATCGCCATGTACACCGCCACCACCGCCAGTATCAGTGATCTGTATCATGAGAATATTATCACCCTTTTTCAACGCAGAAGCAGGAACGTTGTAAACCCGCTCGGCATTCCACCCTTTCATTGAACCTACCGACTGGCCATTTACAAAGGTCTCATCTGCATCATCAACCATGGCAAGGTGAAGGGTTAAACCGCTTTGTGCTTCTTCCTCAGAAAGTGTGATTATTTTCCTGACCCAGACGATTCCGTCCAGTCCGTCATATCCCGATTCTTCCCAAAGTCCGGGCAGTTCGATGGAGTCCCAGCCTGAATCGTCATATCCGTCTGCCAACGCCGATTGTATTTCTGCATCATTCTCAAAGCCCCGGATTTTTTCTTCCATTCGGGCCTGGATTTCCCTGGCTTCACGCTCCTTCCTTTCCAGGAACGTGTCCAGATCTTCATCAAGGAATTCACGTACCGATTCGATTCGCATCCATGGTTCGATCCGGCTGCCTCCCCAGGAAGAGTTAAGTAGTCCGATAGGTACATTTTCGTGTTTCTGCAGTTCGCGGGCAAAGAAATAACCCACGGCTGAGAAATTCCCAGTAGTCGACGGTCCGGCGATTTGCCAGGGCCCGCCTTCAAGATGTTCTTCCTTATTTTTGCTCCAACTATGTTCTACCTTGTAGTGTCGTATGGTAGGGTGGTCGGAGTTGTTAATTTCGTATTCAGCATTGTTTGAATTGGCGACAATCCATTCCATGTTGGACTGACCGCTGCAGAGCCAGACGTCACCCATGAGGATGTTCTCAAAGTTTATTTCTTCGGAAGAACTGATGACCTTCATGTCGTGCGGACCGCCGGCAGGTAATGCCGGCATCTCCACATGCCAGGAGCCATCGGCTGTGCTGAGTGCTGAATATGATTTTCCGTTGAAAGAAACGGTTACAGTTTCATTCGGGCCGGTCCAGCCCCATACGTGGATGGGTTGATCGCGCTGAAGGACCATGTTGCTGGTGAATATTTCCGCGACGGAAAGCTGGGCGTAGTTGTTACTTAAAGTCGATGAGAAAAGCAGAATGAGAATAAATCGCAGGGTCATAAGGAAGAGATTTTTGGATTAATTCAATATAATAAATTATACGAGTATTTGAAGTTTAATTCAGCAACACTGATGTTCAATGTGTTAAATACGAATCACATTGATTTTACCAGGTAGCTGTATTTTCTTAATTTTCAATTATGGTGAGAAAAGTGATTTTTGTTTATGTGTTGATTTTTGCCGGGTTGAATCTTGGTGGCTGTGTGGGAGACGACTGCGGGGAATTCGGTCCGTATCAATACAGGCTACAATCTCTTGAATCTGAGATTACTCTTTTTGATTTTGAAGCAGAAGAATTACTTCCATGGAGTGGAGGGGTCATTCCATTTGAATCTTTTGCCATTCATTTCACAAGTGATACCGAAGTGATCGCACAAAACGAATCGGTAATGGGAAATAAGGCGTATGCCTGCTCACCACCAGAGCCGATTATCATTACCAATTTGCGGTCTGTCAGAATTATCGCCGATAAGAATTATAATCCTGGTCATCCGGCCGGGGCAGATCTCTCGGCACTTTTCACGATGGCGGCTTATGACTATGGATTCATTCGGGGGACCTTGCCGGTGAATGAATGGGCCGCATTGGGCGAATTTATTCCCTTTGAATTTTTACTGTATCCGGAGGTACCGCCATTAAGCCCGGAAGAATTTACTTTTACAATTGAGTTCGAATTCTCGGGCGAAGGCGTCGATGCGTTGACCATTACAACAGACCCGGTTCAATTCTCATTATGAGTTTAACCGCGCACATGTGAACCTCTTCAACATGGAATTGGATCAATCCGGTTTGCTTTTATTGCGCCTGCATCGTTCACTGCAGTATTTTACATCCTCCCAATCCTTTTTCCACTTTTTGCGCCACGTAAAGGGACGGTTGCATACCGGACAGGTTTTAACGGGTAAATCACTTTTTTTCATACCAACCTGTTAACTTTTCAGAGATCTGTTTCTCGTATGAAGGCGAATAATTCTCTCGTTCTCCTTTTTTACCTGTGGAGATTTTCGGTGCCCCCATATTTTCTTTCGGGCCTGCTCACTTCGTGTTTTTAAGTCCACGATCGGCTGTGGGTAATCAGATTGTAGCCCAAAAAGCCCTTTGTCCAGTTCAGACATCTTCCAGGGTTCATGAATGAAGGCTCTTGGAAAATCCTTTAATTCCGGAACCCAGGTTTTAATAAAATCGCCGTTGGGGTCATGGTCCTGTGATTGTTTAACCGGATTATACATGCGCACGGTATTAATCCCTGTCACCCCCGCCTGCATCTGGAATTGCGTGTAGTGAATGCCAGGCTCATAATCCAGGAATAGATTGGCCAGGTGATAAACACCCTCTCGCCAGTCAGAATCTAAATGGAAACATAACACGGAAACCAGCATTGCTCTCATTCTGAAATTGATCCATCCGGTGGACTTTAAACAACGCATGCAGGCATCCACCAGCGGAAATCCGGTCTTACCTTCCTTCCATGCGAGAATCAGGGCGTCATTATTCTCGTGCTCCAGGCTTTCATACCCACGGTTCACACACCGGGTTTCATATTCACACTCATTTTCAAACTTTTGAATAAAATGGCAGCGCCACTTCAGCCGCGTGAGAAATCCGCCAAAACTTCTTTTATGCAGGCTGTAATTCGGATGATTTTTCACGAACTGGTATGCCTGCTTTACAGAGATATTACCCCATGCCAGGTAGGGCGAAATTCTTCCACATGATTTTCTGCTCTCTGCCGGTTTGGATATATGTCTTGAATAGTTGTTGCCCCTTCCCTCGCAAAATGATTTCAGGTATTTCCAGGCATGAACTTCTCCGGGTTTCTGAAACTCCTGCGGGTAACCGGATAGCGCTTTTTCCATTTTGCTGTCCAATTGAAATGGGTATGTATCGCGTTCGATGCGACTTCGTGTAAACCGATTTTCGATGATCGACTCGTTCATACAGGAATACCACTTTTTATCCCAACCCGATCTGTTTGGAATACCGCGGATCACCCCGTCTCTTTGAAATTCATGCCAAATGATGTCGTTGGACTGCAGAAATTCCGCGACTTGCCGGTCACGGACCCACGTATTCATGATTCCACTTTCCTGGTAGGAGAAAACCCGCTGTAGATCATATATTTCACTCAGGTGCGCAAATACGACAGATGCCTCGGCATGGAAAATCAAAACCTCTCGTTGAAAATGCTTTAAGGTTTGATTCATTTCCTGTATTGAATGATAAATGAATTGCAGGTGCCGCAGGGAGCAGTCCGGGTGTGCGATTGCCGAGGGCTCAAAAATATAGATAGCAATGTATTCCTCAGTGGCCTCTTCAGCAGCACTGAATGGCAGGTGATCCTGTAATCGAAGATCCCTTTTCAGCCAGACGATATTTAGCGGAGTTTTCATTTTCTGTTCCTATCCGATTTTGGAACATTGAACCTGCAAAATAGTTTGGCTTAACTTGTTGTATTCTGAAGAGAGTCGGAGAAGTTCAGGATTCAGCAGGATGTGTTGACAAGTCCTGCCATTCCTTCTTTTTAATTCTGAAAATATAAACGGCATTGTCCTTATATTTCGTGGTTTTTTCCAGATGCATGCCATTTTTCATGGCAACTTTTTGCGAAGGAATATTGGTGAGGGCAATGATGGATATAACAGACCCCCACCAATCATTCTCAAAAGCCTGGTTCCGACAAAATATGGCAGCTTCCGATGCATAGCCCCGGTTCCAGTATTCCGGCAGCAATGAATAACCAATCTCCAGCTCGGTGGTCTCGTCTACCTCCTGAACCAGTAATCCGCAATAACCGATGAGTTTTCCACTTGTTTTTTCGATGAGTGAATTCATGCCTCCGAGGTCATTTTCGTATCGGTGTCGCTGCTTCTCAAACCAAAGTTCACACTGTCGGCGGGGTGATTCCCGGTGCTCATTCCAGTGAATATGCGTCAACGGTGATTCATGAAATGCCAGCCAGATGTCAAAATCGGACGGATCAACCTTTCGGAAAAACAGCCGCTCACTTTCCTTGCCTTCCAGTAAGTACTTCATTTGACAAACGGGTTTGTTTCTTCTTCAGTAAAATTTAATGTTATTAATGTTCCTGATTGCAACGGACCTGAAAAAAATTATCGTTTTCCCGGATTTCCATAATCAACTCATGTGTCGGCATTGCGAGGTTTAGCTATGTTGAAATTGAGTCCATCAGATCTTCTTCTGTGTGGGTTGACTTATCTGAGGTCTTTACCAAATGGCAGTTGCTGAGCGTTAAAGTTGGGGAATGCAGTCCCATTCCTCCATGCTCAGTTTGGTGATCAGGGTGTCTTCCTTGCGAAAGACATAGTTAAATGAGGTTCCATCTTCGTCAGAATCCTCAAGGACTTCCACGAATTTCCAGCCGTTGGATGCCATGAAATTCAGTAGATGTATTTTCGAATGTAATACCATTTTTTCTCCATATTCATCGGTCATGACGCGATTCCTTGAGTTTTGAACAGACTGTCCGTAATCTACAAAGGCATGGTAACCGTTCATGAAAAGGCCGCTACCGAGCCTTACTGAACAATACGTAGCGGGTTCGAGGTTAATGTTGGTCTGGTTGACGAACACCTGGGCATTAGCAACAAAAACAAAGAAAGAGGTTATGATGAGTAGGGTGAAGGCCTTCATAAGCGGTGTGATTTATTACTCCAGTAATCACAAATAAAATGCCAGAAGTGAATCGTGTTTTTACAGGTCTTTCCGGGTTCCCTGAACTAAACTTAAATAGTTTCCACCTTATTTTTAGTGATGAACTGATCTAGGATCATGAGCCCGACACCCACCATAATGGAAACGTCAGCCAGGTTGAATATACCGGTGCGAAAAAGGCCCAGGTCCATGTGCAGAAAGTCGGTAACGGATCCATAAAGCAACCGGTCGATCATATTTCCAATGCCACCACCCAGCATGAATCCCAGTCCGGATGCTGTTAACAGGCTCATTTTTCTGTTTGTCAGTAAAATGTACAGTCCGGCCGAAAGAAAAAATATGGGAAGGAATGTAAGCAGGGTAAGACGGATCCATTCCGGCCAGTTATGACCTAAACTCAGGAAGGCTCCTGTGTTTTCAATCTTGATTAATGATAGAAAACTTCCTAAAACTTCTGTTTGCCGGTGATAATCAAGTTGTTCACGTGCAATGCCCTTGCTTAGTTGATCACAGCCTACATTAGCCAGTAAAAGGAGGAGAAGAATGATATTGCGGGTAAGTTGATTCATACAGTAAATTCGACAGTTTCAAAAATACAACTTCCCGATAATTCAGCCCTATAAAATTGAATCAATTACCCGCCGGGCAAAATCATGCACTTCATCTTTTAACTCTGATATGATACTTCATCAGCAAGCCCTCCAGGTTATGAGCAGAAAAGATTGCGTTTTTCAATCGGTTCCTCTCCGGGTCAATTATATACTTCCCTGCTGTCTGAAAGTCACATTTCTCGAGAATGGAATTTTCAAATACGGCTCCTTCCAGGTCACATTCATGAAATGCGGTTTCGCTCAGGTCCGCACTTGAAAAATCACATTCCTTCAGGCTGCACGACTGGATAGGGGTGCGCTTCATCCTTCTGTTGAAAAAGGAAGACAGGTCGAGACGGCATTCATGGAAAGAAACAGAGAACAGGTAGCTGTTGCACTCATCGAAACGGACCCCCATCATTTTACAGCGGGTAAATACCGAATCAGAAAAGGTAGTGTCCATAACATGAATGTTTGAAAGGTCACAATCCAGGAACTGACAATCCGTATATACATTCTGATTCAGTATTTTGTTGCTCCAGTTGCAATTGCGAAACGTGCAAGAATCGAACTCGCCCGCCGGGGGCTCAGGAAAAGCGGTTCCATCAAAAATTTTATCCGTATAATATTCAGCCATACTCAAATTTATAAAACAGCATACCATCGCGGAACTGATTGATTATGAATAAAATAAAAGTTTAGTACTCATAATTTCCTGATGGTAATCCTGAAAAAAATCATTACATTGTATTCAATAGTGCTTTTTTGGCCTTAACACCTAACATGATCAACCCTTCCCTTTCCATCAGAGGATCATTTTTATGGTCCATTGTCATCTGTATTTATGTCCTCACTGGTTGCAAGCCAGACCTTCCGGAAGAAGTGGACCTTGCCTATGAAAACCTTCCGGAACGCATCGATTATAATTTTGATGTAAAACCCATACTTTCAGACCGGTGCTATCAGTGTCACGGTCCGGATGAGAATTCCCGCAAGGCTGATCTCCGGCTGGATATTGAAGAGGAAGCATTCCGAAAACTCAAAAGCGGCAACTACGCGCTCGTTAAAGGAAGCTTGTCGAAGAGCGAAGTTTTTCACCGTCTCATAAGTTCCGATCCTGAATACATGATGCCTCCGCCGGATTCGGAGTTATCCATGACACCAGAAGAAATTGCGATCATTGCCAAATGGCTTGATCAGGGGGCTGAATGGAAACCGCACTGGTCCCTGATTCCACTTGAGAAACCGGAGATTCCAACTGCTCAAAAAGGATGGAAAACCGTGAACCCCATCGATCAGTTTATTCAGGAGAAACTTGCACAAGCGGGACTTGAACCTTCCGATGAAACTGAACGTGAACGATTAATCCGAAGGGTAACAATTGATCTTACCGGTCTGCCTCCTACCGTCGGGGAGATAGATGCTTTTCTGTCCGATGAATCTCCGGATGCCTATGAAAAGGTAGTCGACCGGCTGATGGCCTCGGATGCCTATGCGGAACGAATGACACTTGAATGGCTGGATGTGGCCCGCTATGCCGACTCGCAGGGTGTTTCCTTTGATGGCGCCCGTACCTCATGGCCATACCGGGACTGGGTGATTTCAGCCTTTAAGGAAAACCTTTCCTACGACAAATTCATCACTTATCAACTTGCCGGGGATCTGATTGAAAACCCTACCCGCGAGACACGTATTGCCACAGCCTTTAACCGCATGAACCCGCTGGAAGTATCACAGGGGTCCATTGATGAGGAATTCAGGGTTGAATATATTGCGGAGCGGACAGGTATGGCAGGTACGGCATTCCTCGGGCTGACCATTGAATGTGCCCGTTGTCATGATCATAAATTTGATCCGATTAGTCAGAAAGAATACTACCAGCTCTCTGCTTTTTTCAATACCACCGAAGAGCGTGGATTGTCACCCACCGATGCAGACCGTGCACCTACCTTGCTGTTGTTCGACGAGGATCAGAAGAAGAAATTTGATTCCCTGGAGTTCGTGATCAATGCAGAAGAGGATGCGCTTCATAAAAGCGCTGAACAAATCGAAAATATCCGGCAGTACCTCGCATCATTTGATCCGGATGGAAAGATCGACGGACAAATAGGCCATTATCCATTTGACAAGATTGAGGATTACAAAAAGGAGATCAAAAAGAAAAATAAAAAGGCCAAGAAGGAATACGAGGATATTAAATTACTCGACGGCAATAAAAAGGCAGAGGGTACGCTGAATGTCGACCTGGCTGAAGGTAAGTTCGGTAACGCACTCGTTCTGAATGACGAGTACGATTATGTAGAATTAAACGAGATAGGTGAGTTCAACCATTATGACCCTTTTTCTGTAAATGTCTGGGCCAATACTACCCGATCTGGCAAGGGGCCGACCCAAACCATCATTGGCAACAGCGGGCCCTATATCGCTGATTACCGTGGCTGGGAGCTGGCACTTGATTCAACTGCCCATATTTCTGTTCGCCTGATACATCGTCTGCCGGATGACTTTATTCATGTAGTATCGGAAGAAACGGTGACTCCTGATCAATGGCACCAGATTGGCTTTACCTATGATGGAAAACAAAGCGCCGATGGAGTTTCCATTTACCTGAATGGCAAGAAGGTCGCCATGAAACTTAAGGAAGACAGGTTAAAACGTTCCATGAAACCTGTACGAGGGTATACCATGAAGACCGACACGATTCCGGTCATGGTGGGCAGGAGCAAAAGAATCTGGACTTTTGATGTCGGTTTATTCGAGGGAATGATTGATGATGTGCGGATTTTTAACCGACAGCTGTCTCAACTTGAAATGGCATCCCTGGCAAACAACGTTCCTGTCAAAATTCCGGAAAGCTGGGAAAAAGAGTATGCCGTTCTGCATGACCCGGCCATTCAGCAGCAGGCCGCTAAACTTCGTGAAATCAGAATGCAGCGAACCACTATCATCGACAGTGTGAAGCAGGTGATGGTCATGGAAGAAATGAAAAACCCCAGGAAGACGTACATTCTTGACAGAGGACTTTACAATGAACACCTTGAGGTCGTCGAACCCGGGACTCCGGAACATGTGTTGCCCTTTACGGAGGATTATCCCAGGAACAGGCTTGGACTGGCTCAGTGGCTGACGAACCCGCAAAACCCGCTTACATCACGTGTAGCCATTAACCGTTACTGGCAAATGATTTTTGGAAGGGGTCTTGTAGGTACACCTGAGGACTTTGGAAATCAGGGCGAACGGCCTACCCATCCGGAATTGCTCGACTGGTTGGCGGCCGACTTCATTGAGAATGGCTGGGATGTAGGCAGAACCATCAAAATGATGGTGATGTCAGCAACGTATCGTCAGTCTTCTTTTGCGCCAAAGCATATCATTGAGCAGGATCCGGGAAATATTTACCTGTCGCACAGCAATTCCTATCGCTGGCCTGCAGAAGTTATACGGGACAATGCACTTGCTGTAAGCGGTTTGCTTCATGAACACGTGGGCGGACCAAGTGTAAAGCCGTACCAGCCCGACGGATTATGGGATGAGTTAAGTCAGACCTCCTTCCAGCTAATGAAGTATGAGCGTGATTCGGCGGAAAATCTGTACCGAAGAAGTTTATATACCTTTGTACGACGTTTTGCCCCTCATCCGTTCATGACGAATTTCGATGCAACCGCCAGGGAATATTGTCTGATCAGGAGGGATATAACCAATTCCCCGCTACAGGCACTTACTTTGTTGAATGATCCACAAATTGTGGAGGCCTCAAGAGTTCTTTCTGAACGGGTTCAGAAGGAATCTCCGGATGAACTTCCCAACCAGATCAGCTATGCCTTCAGGTTATCGACCGGCATGCACCCATCGGATCAGCAGCTGGATGTGCTCGTAGAGCATTATCAGGCATCGCTTAAACGTTTTGAAACCAATCCGGCTATGGCGGATTCATTATTGTCCATAGGTGATAAGAAATGGGATGAGTCGCTGGATAAAAACAAGACCGCAGCCCTTACCCTGGTGGCGAACACCATACTTAATTACGACGAATCTTATATGAAAAGATAATATGCATTGTCACGATCACGATCATAAACCCATAACACGACGGGACTTTTTCACAAAGGCCTCGCTCGGACTTGGGGCACTTTCTTTTGCCTCCCTGCTGAACCCTGCTTCTGCACTGGGCAATGCACTTGCCAGTGGAGTTCGGGGACCTCATTTTGCGCCAAGGGCAAAACGTATTATCTATCTGAATATGATTGGGGCCCCTTCGCAGATTGACCTGTTCGACTATAAACCGCTCCTGCATAAAATGCATGGGCAGGAATTGCCGGACAGCGTTCTGGGCGACCGTCTCACATCTACCAGCGCTACACAGGCTACATTGCCGATCGTTAAGGGATTGGTCGATTTTAAACAGCGCGGACAGAGCGGGATGTGGATGAGCGATTTGTTGCCCTACATGTCACAGACATGCGATGAGCTATGCATGGTAAAATCTATGTTTACAGAATCCGTTCAGCACGAACCTGCCCAGATGTTTACGCATACGGGCTCAGAAATTCCTGGGAGACCAACCTTTGGGTCCTGGGTGAGCTACGGACTTGGAACGGAAAATGAGAACCTTCCCAATTACATCGTTTTGATGACCAAGGGCAATGAAGGCGGTTTCTCACGATTGTATTCAAGTGGATTCCTGCCGGCCGAATACCAGGGCGTAAGATTCAGAAGTGGCAAGGATGCTGTACTATATCTCACGAATCCTCCGGGAGTTGAGGAAGCCACCCGGCGGGAGCAGCTGGATTACCTTCAGAAACTGCAGAAAAACGGGTATGATGAATGGGAAGATCCCACTATCACAGCCAAAATGGCGCAATATGAAATGGCCTTCCGCATGCAGACATCCGTTCCTGAAGTAATGAATGTGGAAGAAGAGCCCGACTATATTTATGAAATGTATGGTGAGGACAGTAAAAAGCCCGGCACCTTTGCGGCCAATTGCCTTCTTGCACGCCGTCTTGCGGAGCGTGGCGTCCGCTTTATCCAGTTATATCACGGGGGATGGGATCATCACTCCAATTTGCCGAAAGGTATTCGCAAGCGATGCCAGGAGGTTGACCAGGGATCTGCAGCCCTGATCATGGACCTGAAGCAACGCGGTCTTCTTGAAGATACCCTGGTGATCTGGGGAGGAGAATTCGGACGTACCAGCTTCTCACAAGGAGAGCTGACCAAGGATAATTTCGGACGGGATCATCATTCCGACGCCTTTACTATTCTGATGGCGGGAGCTGGCGTAAAGAAAGGATTTACCTTCGGAGAGACAGATGATTTTGGATATCATATTACCGAAAACCCCGTGCACATTCATGACCTGAACGCTACATTAATGCACATTCTGGGTATTGATCACGAACGGCTTACCTATAAATTCCAGGGACGTCGCTTCAGGCTGACTGATGTGCATGGTAAAGTTGTTAAAGATATTCTCACCTGATCTGATTTATGGAATTCGAACTTTTCGCCGGGCGGTTTCACCCGATATTCGTACATCTTCCCATTGGTATGATCATTCTGGGGTTTCTCCTGGAACTGATCGGATTTATCCGAAAGAACGATTCGCTTGATAAGCCCATTAAATTAAGCTACCTCATCGGTTTTTTTGCTGCAGTGTTTGCGGTTATCTCCGGATTGCTTCTTTCTCAAAGCAACGCTTATCCCACCGAGGCCCTTTCTTTGCACAAATGGCTCGGCATAAGTACTATGTTGGGTGCTTTGGTTCTTTATTTTCTGAAGCGAAAACCTGAAATAAGTCCGCCCATTTCGATCCTGTCGACACTCGCTCTTACGACTCTTGTCGGGGTGACCGGTCATTTCGGGGGAAATTTAACACATGGCGAAGACTACCTTTTTGAATATGCCCCGGCATTTGTTCAGCGCCTTGTAAATGTAGATCAAGGTTCTAACCTTTCAGATCTGCATCCAGATTCAATTGTTATATATAATGATATCATTAAGCCAATCCTTGATCAAAAGTGTGTCTCATGCCACGCGGGAAAGGAGGCATTCGGGGGGTTTGATGCGACCAGGTATGACTATCTTTTTGAAGAGGCGGAGACGGGTACCCCGGTGACGGGACAAAGTATTGCCAACAGCGAAATATTCCGTCGGATAAGTCTTCCTGTTTCAGATCGAAAATTTATGCCCCCAAGCGGAGATCCACTTAATTATACAGAGATCATGATCCTGAAGTATTGGATTGAACAGGGTGCCGATAGTGCCATGCGGTTTGATTACCAGGAGATCAATGAAGAGCTGGCTGTCTTGCTTAACCGGGACTACGGCCTGGATTATACGCCAAAGCCTTATTATGAACGGGTAACTATCGATAGTATCGATGTAACCATCCTTCAGGAGCTCTTCGCGCGCGGGTTTGTGGCAAATCACTTGGCTGAGTCAAATAATTTCCTGGATGTGAGATTCACCGGTGATAGTCTTACTGCAGAGGATATGGAAACGCTTTCACGGGCAGGTTCACACATTGTTTTTGCCGATCTTCATGGAAAGAAACTAACAGATGAGGGCCTTAGCGGCCTGGCAGCCTTCACAAATCTGGTCCGCCTCGACATCCACGATAACCCCATAACAGACGAGGGTGCGGCGTTCATCAGCAATCTTGAACACCTGGAAACGCTGAATATTTATGGCACTCAAATAACAGATTCCGGACTGGAAAAATTGCTGGAATTGCCATCTCTGAACAGGATTTATGTCTGGGAAACGCAGGTTACCGAGGAGTTTGTGGAACAGTCTGTTAGCAAATATCCCCATATCAGGATAGAACGCGGATTCTCGTTTGCTCCCATAGATTCGACGGCAGTGGCCACATCGAAATAATCATTCCCGAAACACGAAAGGATTTATTAAATTGGTCGTAAATCAACAAGGCCATGAAAAATATATCCTACTTACTGCTTATCGTGCTGGCATGTATCGCATGCAGCTCAGAATCTTCAAATGATCAATCATCTGAGGCACCTCCTGCCGAAACTTCCGGTACGGAAGCACTTCTGTCCAAGTATACCGATGTGTCTCTTACGACGGATTTGACGGTACTCAGTGATAATGATAAAAAGGTCATACCTATCCTCATCGAAGTTGCGCAAATCATGGATGAGCTATTCTGGGAGCAGGCATATGGAAAGAAGGATTCACTCATTTCTGCGGTAAGTGGCGGATTACAGGAATATGCGAGAATTAATTACGGTCCGTGGGATCGCCTCGATAATAATAAGCCGTTCATCGACGGAGTAGGGGAGAAACCGGCCGGGGCTAATTTCTATCCTGAGGATATGACAAAGGAGGAATTCGAACAGGCTTCCATTGCTGATAAAACATCGTTGTACACCATATTACGACGGAATGAAAACGGGGAGCTTTATTCGATCCCTTACTCGCAAGCCTACGGCGAATCTTTGCAAAAGGCGGCAGGATTGCTGAGGCAGGCAGGTGAACTCACTGATGACGAGGCATTCAGCAAGTATTTGTTTTTGCGTGCGGATGCGTTGTTGAGTAATGATTATTATGCGAGTGATATTGCATGGATGGATATGAAATCCAACTCGATCGACATCATAACCGGTCCGATCGAAACCTATGAAGACCAACTGTTCGGCTATAAGGCTGCCTTCGAAACCTATGTGCTGGTTAAAGATAAAGAATGGAGCGCACGACTGGATAAATATGCGGCTATGCTTCCTGAGTTGCAGCGCGGACTACCCGTTGATGAAACATATAAAGCCGAGGAACCCGGCAGTGAATCACAGCTGAATGCCTATGATGTTGTCTACTATGCGGGAGACTGCAATGCGGGTTCCAAAACCATTGCCGTTAACCTGCCCAATGATGAAAAGGTGCAGCTTGAAAAAGGTACACGTCGGTCCCAGTTGAAAAACGCTATGAGGGCCAAATTCGATGAGATTCTTGTTCCATTAGCCAAGGAGCTCATTGATCCTTCTCAACGGCAATACATTTCGTTTGATGCCTTTTTCGGGAACACAATGTTTCATGAGGTTGCTCACGGACTTGGAATAAAGAATACCGTGAATGGGAGCGGAACCGTTCGTGAAAGTCTCAAGGAACATGCCTCGGCCCTGGAGGAAGGTAAGGCAGACGTACTGGGCTTATACATGGTGACGGCCCTGCATGAAAAAGGCGAGATTGATGAGGACCTGATGTCGCATTATGTGACCTTCATGGCAAGTATTTTCAGATCTGTAAGATTTGGTGCAAGCAGCGCACACGGAAAAGCCAATATGATAAGATTTAATTACTTCCAGGACATGGGGGCGTTTTCAAAAAATGCCGAGTCAGGCTACTATTCGATTGATTTTGATAAAATGCAGGAAGCCATGAATGCGCTAAGCAATGAAATCCTCACAATCCAGGGTAATGGTGATTATGATGCAGCTGCTGCGCTTGTAAATGAAAAGGCCGTGATAGGTAATGAGTTGCAGTTGGATCTTGACAGACTTTCTGCTCTGGGAATCCCGGTTGATATTGTATTTAATCAGGGCGTGGACGTGCTCGGGCTTTGAATGAAACTCAGTCCAGGTTTTTGATGATTTTGTTGTAGGTGTTGAAATTATCAGGGATCATTTCCATCTTACCGTCAATCATTTCACCTTTATAGCGGCTTCCTTCTGCTACTTCGGTGATGATGCCGTTGCTGTTCACGAAGAAGTTCACAGGGTAGCCGCTGATGCCGACTTCTTTAAAATAATTCGCGGCATCAGCGATCACAGTATAGTTTAACGGATTCTTTTCAAGCACCTTGTTCACTTTGGTTTTTGATTCCGGGGCAATAGCCAGGAAGACCACGCCATCTTCCTGGTATTTTTCACGGAGTTTGTTAAGCTCAGGAAATTCCTCGATGCAGGGTGCACAGGTGACACTCCAGAAATTAATGTGAACAGCCTTTCCTTTCAGGTCTTCAGAAGATATATTGTTTCCGTTGATATCCGAAAGAATGAAGGAAGGTACCTGTTTGCCAACATAATTTTCCCTGACTGAGGATCTCTTTGCCTGGCTGTTGGTTATCTCCGATTCCGAAACGATCTCCACCTTCCAGCCCTGTTTTTCCAGGGTTCTCACCGAGTTCATGAACTTCTCATTGGTTGTGTCGCCGGCCATTCTCACTTCTTTCTGGGCTAACGAGGGGGTACAAAACAAGATTGACAGGAATAACAGTAATATTTTCATGATCAGGGATGTTACCTCATGAAATTACAAACTGCAGACCACATTAAAAAGGAAATATCTATTGATGCCAATGCTCGATGATTTTGTATCTTGAAATATGAAAGTTATATCTTTTCCGCTCCTCGCGATTGTATTTTTACTTTTAGGTTGTTCCGGTGAACGGAATGAGACAATTCCTGCGCAGGTGATCAACCCTTCACCGGATTTCAGGCCCAACATATTATGGCTTGTCGCGGAGGATATGTCACCAACTATTCCGCCGTACGGAGATTCCACCATTGTTACACCGGTCCTGGATCAACTCGCCGGAGAAGGAGTGGTTTATGATAATTTCTTCACGCCTCATCCTGTTTGTGCTCCTGCCCGCGCGGCAATAATAACGGGCATGTACGCAAACCACATCGGTGCGAGCCATATGCGTACCGGTCCGTGGTATTCAGATGATATTCCACAGGCAACAATCGCAGCCTATGCCCAATACATGCCGCCGGGCCTTCAGGCGTATGAAGCAATCCCAATGGAGGGAGTTAAGATGTTCAGTGAATTGCTGAGAGAGGCAGGCTATTACTGTACCAACAACAATAAACAGGATTATCAATTCAGGAAGACGATGACTGCCTGGGATGATAACAGTCGGAAAGCCACCTGGCGGAACAGGAAAAAAGGACAGCCCTTTTTTTCGGTTATTAATTTCGAGGTAACCCATGAGTCACGGATCTGGGCCAAGGCAGAAGACAGTCTTTGGGTTGCCCGTTCGCTCAAGGTGCCAGTCCCGCCCTATCTTCCCGATACTGAGGCTGCGAAAGTTGATGTGCGAAGAATGTACAGCAATATTCTGGAGATGGATTTCCAGGTTGGCAGGGTGCTGAAAGAGCTGGAATCAGACGGCTTACTTGACAGTACCATAGTTATCTGGTATTCTGATCATGGCGGGCCGCTGCCACGACAAAAACGGGCTTTATACGAAAGCGGTGTTAAGGTGCCAATGATCATACGATTCCCGGGCGGCGAGTTTGCCGGAATGCGGGATGACCGAATGATTAGTTTCATTGATCTGGCGCCAACGATGCTAAGTCTTGCAGGGATCCAACCACCAGCCTACATGGATGGTACGGCTTTCATGGGGAAATATGCGCGTACTGAAGAGCCTGCTTTCGTTTTTGGCGCTGCCGACCGATTTGATGAAAAATATGACAGGCGAAGATTCGTGCGGAATGACCGTTTTAAATACATCAGAAATTATATGACCGATCAGCCGGTTTATCTTGACCTTTCATACAGGAAGCAAATGTCCATCATGCAGGAATTACTCAGGCTGAGGGAAGAAGGAAATCTTACTCCGGAACAGGCCCGTTGGTTTGATCCTGTGAAGGAGCCGGAAGAATTGTATGATCTGAAGAACGATCCCTTTGAACTGACAAACCTGGCGCAGGATCAATCCTATGCGCCGGTACTTGAAGAAATGAGAACTGCCATGGATACATGGCTTTCCGGGTTTGAAGATACCGGCCTGATTCAGGAAAGTGATCTGATTGCTAAGATTTGGCCGGATGGTGCACAGCCCCGAACAGCAAACCCGGAGATCGGCGTGGATAGGGACGGACAAATTATCATACAATGCCGCACTCCGGGAGCCTCGGTGGGCTATAGGATTTCCGGTGGAACAGAAGTAAATTCCGCCTGGGAAATTTATTCAAAACCCTTCCCTTCAAATCCGGGAACTGAAATTGAGGCTGTAGCTCACAGACCCGGATTTTTACGAAGTGAAATTATCCTGTTCAAAAAAAATGTTGGCAACTAATTTGCTGTAATAAACGCAGATACAACCGACTAATATGAGATGCTAAGGTTCGTGATGATACCAATGCTGATTATTCTGACCGGAGCTGATCTTCTTGCGCAGGATCGGGAGGATGGCGTTCATTTCGGTGTTGACATGTCCTATGGTGTCCCTCTTGGCGCATTCCGGGATCAGCTGGGGGATTTACAGTCTTCTCCCGGCTTTTCAGTTTATGCAACCTACGTTCCTTCGGTGGACGGAGCATGGTCGTTCGGACTGGATGTTGGTACAATACGATATGCGAAGGTCAGGGATGAGATGCTCATCAATGGAGATGATTTTGATGTAAAGACTGTTTTCCATTTTACCACGGTTGATGCCATTGCAGTATATGTGCCACGGTTGGGAAAATTTGAGCCCTTTATTGGAATGATGGCAGGATTGAGTGTACTCAATGTTTCAACAAAGTCGAACCGCTCATTTTTTGAGTTATTATTCAATGATTTTGAGAATGAGATCATCTATCACAAATCGAAAGTCACGCCAAATATTGGGTTCGTGCCTGGTTTCCAGTGGGGGAAAGGTTCGGTGGTCCTGAGGGCAAGCTGCAAACTTATCTTCAGTGGCAAAGTAAAACACGTGGATCCGCATACCATCGACACATCCGATATAGACCAGCTGGAATATTCCTACAGAACAACTTATCCACGTATGCTGATCCCGCAGGTGGGCATTATGGTACGGTTGTATTAATTATTCCCGGGTGAACACTGGTTTACCATCAATCCAGGTCTCGAGAATTTGTGCATCGCGGATTTCTTCTGCCTCAATTGAAAACAAGTCACGATCTATTACGACAAAATCAGCCAGCATTTGTGTTGCCAGCATTCCTGTTCTTGTTTCACTGAATCCTGCTCGGGAGGCATTTCGGGTATAAGCAGTCAGCGCTTGTTCTACGCTTATTTTTTGTTCCGGTACCCAGCCGGTCGGATTCTGATCATCCAGGGTGCGTCGGGTAACTGCTGCATAAATTCCTTCTAAAGGAAGAGGAGGTGCGACAAACCAGTCACTGCCGAAAGCGGGCTGTGCGCCAGAATCAAACAGGGATTTAAAGGCATAAGTAGTTTTGATCCGTTCAGGTCCGATAAGTTTTTCCGCCCATCTGCCATCATCAATCGCGTGGTATGGCTGCATGCTCGGAATAACATCCAGTTCTGCGAACCTGGAAATATCCTGAGGAGCTATGTGCTGGGCATGTTCAATTCTGAACCGGCGGTCACGAGGCCCGTTCTCAGTCGCAACACGTTCATAAATATTCAGCAGGGTATTGATGGCCCGGTCCCCTATGGCATGGATCATTACCTGAAGTCCGGCGGAATCGGCAGATGAAATCCACTTGTACAGATCTTTTTCCGGATTAAGCAGCAAACCTGAATCTGCGGGTAAATCGGAATATGGCTTAAAGAAAGCCGCCGTATGCGACCCGAGCGAACCGTCAACGAATCCTTTCAATCCTCCAAAGTACAGCCATTCATTGCCGCGGCCGTTATCTTTAATATAATCGTTCAGTAACTGCCATTTGGATAGGAATGTTATTGCATAGATTCTTGTTTTCAGCTCATTGTTTTGCATTGCCCGCTGGTAAATTTCAGGATCTGCAGACACATCATGGACGGTGGTAACACCGTTCTCAGCTACATAACGCATGGCTGCCTGAAGCGCCCTGTCTTTATCGGCAGCTGATCTCTCCGGGATGTTTTCTTCTACCAAAAAAGCGGCGTTATCCTTAAAGATACCTGTTAATTCACCATTTTCATTGCGAACGATCATTCCGCCTTCCACATTTTGAATGCTTCTATCAATTCCTACCAATTCCAGTGCTTTTGAATTGGCCAGTGACATATGTCCGTCGAGGCGTGTAATCCAGACGGGGTGATCTGCAGTAACCGAATCAATCCATTCCCTCGAGGGCAGGATTCCGCCCCAGTTTTCATGATCCCAGTCTCCGCCCATGATCCATGTACCGGCCGGTACTGTTGCCGCATATTCCTGAATTCTATTGACGAATTCCTCCGGGGTTTGTGCATCTCTGAGCTGTACGGAAGACAAACGAAAACCGCCTGTTAAAAAATGAACATGTGAATCAATGAACCCGGGTGTGATCAGGCCCTCAGGGTGGTCGAATACTCCGGTTTTTTCCCCGATATACTTTGTTATTTGGTCTTTGGTGCCAATATCCAGGATTTTACCATCCTTTATGGCCATGGATTCAGCAAAAGGCATTTCCGGATTGCCCGTCCATATTTTTCCGGATACAACTGTTTCTGCAGGATCCGGTTTACAGGCAATGATCGTACAGAATATTGTGAGGATAAGTATGGTACTTCTAAGATGATTTTTCATTCAGGCTTTAGGTTAGAGGTTAAGGCTCCGCCGCATCAGGATATCTGTCTGCGGATCGTTTCCAATGATGAAGGTATGCTTACTGAATTTGATAAATGCATGACGTTCATAAAATTGGATGGCCCTGGTATTCTTTTCCCAGACCCCAAGCCAAATCCAGTCATGTTTTTTTTGAAGCGCCTTTTCAATGGCAAAGTTTACCATGAATTCGCCGATTTTCATTCCCTGAAATTTACTGTCCACATAAATGCGTTCAATTTCAAGCGCATTGTCAAGTTCATGTTCGGTTTGGGCATTACCATGATTGAGCTTCATATATCCGGCCCGCTCATCGCCGGCATTTGCGAAATAGAATTCCACCTCAGGATTGTGAAACTCATGGGAAATCTTTTCAATAGTAAACGCTTCAGCGATAAAGGCATTGAAATCATCCGGGTTGTTCAAATGCCTGAAGGCCTCATCGAATGTCCGGTAACTGATTTCCGCCAATTCCCCTATTTCGCTGGCAAGTACAGGTTTCAAATGGATGTTAGACATACCCCGACAATCAACAGAATCTGCACTTGTTTACTGATCGTTGGTAACATCGGTATTTTCAGGTAGCACAGGCTCTGCGGGCTTATTCTTCACATAGGTTTCAAGCCACTGATCCTGTTCCCACAAAAGGTGCAAAATACTTTCCTTTGCCTGATATCCATGACTTTCCTTTGGGAGCATCACAAGCCTTGCAGTGGCCCCAAGGCCCTTGAGGGCATTGAAATAGCGCTCACTTTGCAGGGGATAAGTTCCGGAGTTGTTATCTGCTTCTCCGTGTACCAGCAGCAGCGGGGTTTTCATCTTGTCGGCATGCATGAATGGCGACATGGTATAATAAACTTCAGGCGCCTCCCAGTACGATCGTTCTTCACTTTGGAAACCAAAGGGGGTGAGGGTTCTGTTGTATGCTCCGCTTCTTGCAATTCCTGCAGCAAACAGGTTTGAATGTGAAAGCAGGTTTGCCACCATGAAAGCGCCGTAGCTGTGACCACCCACGGCTACACGGTTTCGATCGATATATCCCATATCATCCACCGCATCAATGGCGGCTTTTGCATTCGAGACCAGCTGTTCACGGAAAGAGTCGTTTGGTTCTTCATCTCCCTCTCCAATGATGGGGAAAGCCGCATCATCCAGGACTGCATAACCCCGGGTTACCCAGTATACGGGGGATCCCCAATACGGATAGGTGAACTCATTGGGATTTTGCGTATTCTGGGCAGCACTTGCTTTGTCCTTGTATTCCCGTGGGTACGCCCACAGAATCATCGGAAGCTTTTCTCCACTGGTTCTGTCATAACCCACCGGCAGGTATAATGTACCGGACAATTCCAGTCCGTCGGCCCGTTTGTATGTGATGACCTCCTTATGCACATCCTGGAGGCTTTTGAACGGATTCGCGAAATTAGTCAGTTGTTCGGTCTTGTTACTTTTCAGGTCCCTGAAATAGTAATTGGGATATTCGGTAGGCGACTCAATTCGCACGAGAAGCCTGTTTTTTCCCGGTGAATAATCACTCAGGTTTTCAAGTTTATCGGTAAAGGTGGAAGTATATAGCCGGGTGGTCTCCCTGCTTTTGAGATTCAGCTTATCAACGAAAGGAAACTGCCCTTCTTCAGAGTATCCGTCACCGATCAGGAAAACGTCGTTACCGTCTATTGCCATCACATAGCTTCCCCATTCGTTCTGTTCTGTAACAAACCTTCCTGGATCGCTGTACCGGTCCTGATAGTTTCGGTCATAAAGAATTTCCGGATCCTTTGACGGATTGGAAGGATCGAAAATGTAGGTCTTCGTATTCCGGGTATTCCACCAATTATCATATACAAGGGCAATATTTTCATTGCCCCACATGATTCCGTTGAAGCGGTTGATGGTCTTAACCAAAGGAGTGGGCTTTCCATTAAAAGGCGCTTCGAGCGTGAATACCTGGTCACGGAATGGAACTTCATTTTCCGGATCTCCCCCGTCCAGTGCTTCAGCGAAGACAAGTGTCGCCGGACGGTCGGCCCTCCAGTTCATATTTCGGCGACCGGTACGGGTTGCCATAAATCCTTGCGGGAGATCCTCAATGAGAGGTACCTCAAGAACAGTGGAAACCATCTTTGCATCATTTGCATATATCGCTGTCGTGGCTGGAAAACGGTAGTATGGCACCAGATAGGAAAAAGGCCGCTTTACTGTTTCAACCATCACATAATTTCCATCCGGAGAAAAGCTGATACTGCTGTACATGTTACTTCCCAGCCATTTTTCAGTCGTACCATCCATCTTCACTTTCCATAATTCCGAAAGTGCGAGTTGTTCAAAATTAAATTCGTCATTCTTGTTTTTCAGGAGATCCTGATAAGTTCTGTTTTGTGCCTTCTTTCCATCATTCACCGAAATGGTTGGTCCCGAAGGGGTGGAAGTTTCGGTATTGATCAGGGGCTTACGGTCTGAAGCAATGAATTTTACCAATAATGATGAGCCATCTTCAAACCAATTGATCACATCACCCATGTTAGCATTGACGGGTTTTGATGTGAGACGTCGCGCTGATGCGCTTTTCAGATCCAAAACCCACAATTCAACATGCTCATCGGTGGTGTGGGTCATAGCGATCATAGTCTGATCCGGAGACCAGCTGAAGTTGGTGAGCCTCGGATTTTCAGGAAGACCCTTCACGGGAATGGCCTCACCGTCCTTAATTTTTTGAACGCTCACATTATTCACATAACGAACGCGGCTTCCAATATTGGTTTTGGGATCGATGCGTAAGCCCGCTAACCGCAACTCTTCCCGTGAAAGATCTGCAATGGTTGTATACGCATCCCGATACAGGAAAACCATATATTCTTTTTTTTCATCCAGCAGGACCGAAGGAGCCAGGGGTACATCAACAAGATCCAGTATTTCTTTCGGTGGTTTTTGATAGGTGAGGGCCTCCTGGCCATAAATTCCGGAGGAGATAATTAAAACAAGCAAAGTAAGTACGATTCTCATGAGCTAGCGTGTGGTTTGGTGTTCAAAATACAGATCGTTTGCAGAAATAAAGATACGCAATAATGCAGGTAAGTTACTCACTGATCCGGTTGTACTTCTTCAGGACCTTTATCAAAAGGTCGTGCGGTAATCCATAAGCTTTATTTCCATTAATGCCTTCCATGGTTTCTGCAGCGACCATGGCGTTGATGATTGCTTCTTCGACTGCTTGTACAGTTGCCTCAAATAGCGGCGTGATTCGATCATTGGAAAGTGTTTCTACGGATTCTGTGCCGGGTTCCCTGCTGAATGCATTGCTGTTCGCAGTAGAAAATGCAAGAAAAATATCACCGGATCCATTACTTCCACGACCGCCAACAACACCTATTCCCAGCGGTATACGCTGCGCAATCCGTTTTAGCTGGTGCGGAAGTAAAGGGGCATCTGTTGCTACAATAACGATAATTGATCCGTCACCCTCCTGACGGCGTGATTGGGGCGGAGCATTAAAAACATAATTCAGGGTATCAAGGAGTTCCATGCCAACAGGTACACCGGCAATGGTGAGGTTTCGTTTCGACCCGAAATTTGACTGGACCAGTGCCCCGAGCGTATAGGTTTCGGATCCCATTGTTATGATTCGTGAGGATGTTCCGATTCCTCCCTTGAACCCAAGGCACATCATGCCAGTGCCGCCTCCTACGTTGCCTTCAGCTACGGGTCCGTTTTTGGCGTTGGTAATCGCCTCACTTACATGTTCTTCTTTTACATGAAACCCATAAATATCATTTAAAAAACCGTCATAGGTCTCCGCTACCACGGGGTAGGTATACCACCAGTCCTCACCTTTATACCAATCGGTTTCAACAAACCATTTTAAAACTGCATCCCGAACAACGCCTACGCTGTTGGTATTGGTGATCATAATTGGGGTCTCGAGAAATCCGGATTCTGTTACCCACGTGGTTCCTGTCATTTCGCCATTTCCGTTCAGGCTATACCAGTTGGCATAGACCGGGTTAAACTTTCCTTCCTTTCCACGTGGGAAAATGGCGGTTACACCGGTTCGTACAGGACCTTCGCCCACCTTGTTTTCACCTGTCCCGCGTATGATGGTGCTGTGCCCCACTTCGACGCCGGCTACATCGGTGATGGCATTCAAAGGTCCGGTTTCACCTGTGAAAGGAATACCCAGGTCTCTGGCCCGTGGTTTTTGTGAAAAAAGAAAAGATGGAAGTATGAACAGGAGTAGACCTACGGTCAGGAGGCTCTTTGGCATTGCGGTAAATTTGTTAAAATGAAATTAAATGTGGTTGATGGAAATTAATCAAAATTTCCGACAGGTTTAGGATATTCCTCAACACCAGAGATCTTTTTCCGTGCATGGTGCGAATGCGCACAGATTGGTCTACCTTTGCACCCTTTTTCAAAAATTATCCAACTCAATACAGGGGATGAATTTCACAGGGATGTGGAGAAACAGCTGACCATGAAAAAATACTTTAATCTTTTTGATCTTACACAGAAGGTAGACTACAAGACTGAAATCCTTTCAGGTCTCACCGTGGCGATGGCATTGATACCGGAAGCAGTTGCGTTTGCCATGATCGCCGGCCTGTCGCCGCTCACAGGATTGTACGCAGCCTTTATGATGGGACTTGTGACATCGATCCTTGGAGGCCGGCCGGGTATGATCTCGGGGGCAACGGGTGCGGTAGCAATTGTACTTGTGGCTCTGGCAGCATCACACGGACCGGAATATATTTTTGCAACCGTGATCCTTGCCGGAATCATGCAGATGGGAGCAGGGTTTTTGAGACTTGGAAAATTCATGAGACTGGTTCCTCAGCCGGTAATTTTCGGATTTGTGAATGGCCTGGCCATAATCATCTTTATGTCACAGCTCGATCAGTTTAAAGATACATCCGGAAACTGGTTAACGGGTGATGCATTGTTCATCCTGCTGGCCCTCGTATTGGTCACGATGCTTATTATCTGGGGGTTGCCGAAACTGACGAAGGCCGTACCAGCTTCACTTGCAGCCATTCTTACCGTTTTTGCGCTGGTGGTTTTTCTTGGCATCGATACACGCACAGTAGGGGACATCGCGTCAATTTCCGGAGGCTTTCCTCCTTTTCATATCCCGGATCTGCCTTTTAGCTGGGAAACACTGGTAATCATATTTCCATATGCAGGCATTATGGCGGGAGTGGGTCTGATTGAAAGTCTTCTTACCCTCAATATAATTGACGAAATCACTGAAACACGCGGACGCGGAAACAAGGAAGCTGTTGCGCAGGGGTTGGCAAATATATTTTCCGGATTTTTCTCGGGAATGGGAGGATGTGCGATGATCGGGCAAAGTCTGATCAATATTTCCGCTGGTGCGCGCGCAAGGCTTTCAGGAATTGTAGCGGCAGTTATGCTGCTTGTGTTTATTATGTTTGGCGCCGATTTGATAGAGAAAATGCCCATGGCAGCTCTCACTGGTCTGATGATCATGGTGGCAATCGGTACGTTTGAATGGGCGAGTTTACGCACCTTCAACAGAATGCCTAAGTCAGACATATTTGTAATGGTTACAGTGACTCTTGTAACGGCACTGCTGCATAATCTTGCACTGGCAGTTCTTACCGGCGTGATCATTGCAGCCCTGGTTTTTGCCTGGGATAATGCGAAGAGGATTCGGGCGAGAAAACATGTGGATGCAGACGGAGTGAAGCACTATGAGATTTACGGACCTCTCTTCTTTGGTTCAATTGCAGTGTTTAATGATAAATTTGATGTATTGAATGACCCTGATGAGGTTATTATTGACTTTGCCGAAAGTCGCGTGGTTGATATGTCGGCCATTGAAGCCCTGAGTAAGTTGACCGAACGCTACCTGAAAGTAGGGAAAAAGGTGCATTTGAAACATCTTAGTCCGGATTGCCGGAAACTCCTGAACAATGCGGAAGATATAATCGACGTGAATGTAATGGAAGATCCCACCTATAAACTTGTAATCGATAAGGTGGAGTAGGGCAGGACTGGTCCCCGTTATAGTATTCGGATTTTAAAATTCTGATTTACCAGGATAAGAATGGAGCTGAACAGAATTCCCCAGAAGACCGTAATTAAGATTAGTTTTTGCATGATTCCCGCCTTTTTCACGGCATAGTCCATAATGAAAAACTGGATGATCACAGCTATGGCTGGCAATGTGTACAAACCGATGCCTATATACCGGCTCACGCGGCCCAGGTCGTTCGGGTTAAAAAGGTTAAATATGCCCGACAGCAATGTCATGTAAAAGCACAGGAAAACAAAGGGGAAAAACCAGTAGTTGCGGGTCTTGATCATTAAATATGTAAATAATATCATTTCCAGCAAGGTGAGAATAGGTCCTGACAGAGATACTAACTGATAATCGCCTGGTGTTCTGTATTTGCTGTCGACCGGAAATGCCGAATTGAGTGACATACCCATTTCATACTGAAGCAATTCACCTGTCAGCCAGTGAATAAATTCATGTGAGAGGAAAATGAAAATCACAGCCAAAAAAGTGATGACTGCGTATTGGATGTGTTCTTTCTGATTCAACTTTTTATTCTGGTTCTATAAATTATTAAAAATCCACCAATAATCGTCTACAATTCTCTAAAATGGCTGGCATTATTCCTCTTACTGCAGTTGAGCGGCAAACCGAAGAATGGTTATGAGATCCTCCAGCCGGGTTGATCTCAATCCATTTTCAAATGCATACCTCATTACATCACTGTAATCACTTTCCAGAATGATCTCCAGGTAGTGGTCTATTGTGTTGCGTTCATACGGTACCACCTTGCCTCCTGGTAATATGATATAATATGAAATTCCCTGCGTTATCTGCGCTACAAACACTTCACTTGAATCAGGATAGGCATCTGTTACCCGTGGATACCGGTCGGCGGCAACCAGGGCGCATCTGTGGAAATCACCCAGAACTTCGAAAAATGTCATTTTCTCATAGGAGGGCCAATCACGCTTAAATTTCCATGAAATGAATAGTTTTTCCTGTTCATGTACGGTCCCCCTATCTGTTTGAAGGAGGAATGAAGCCACTTCACTTGCTGAATATTTGGAGACTTTGTCTTCTTTCAGAACATATAGCCGCTGTTCTGTGCGGCTAAAGAAGAGCATTGCGGGTTTTGGGGTGGCGTCATTCAGTTTTACGACTCCGGATACGAATACGGCATTTGGTGGAATTTCAGCCGAATAATTTCCTGTCTGGCAGTAGGAGGCTATAGGTATATAAAGGAAAAGGACGCAGATTATTTTACGGTACATGACACTACCTTAATGACCCGTAAAGCTACAGGTAACAGGTAAGCTGTGAATCACCCAAACGGGGGGAATTATTAACGAAACTCGTAAAATCTTGTAACCGGACGAAAACCAATACGCTCGTAAATGGAAATCGCCTCGTCTTCCGCCTGGAGGACTGCATATTTATAATTGGCCGATTTCAATTCATTCAGTACGTATTGCAACAAACGGGTGGCGATTCCCTTACCACGGTGCTTCTTTTCAACACTCAGGTTGTATATGCCAACCGTTTCACTTGAAGATGGAAATACCTCAATCACCCCTACAGGTTCGTTGTTATCATAGTACAGATAAAAGTCGGTTTCGAAACCGTTAAGAATGACTTCCGAAGCCTTGTTGTAGTATTTCTTGATTTCGTTGTCAACAGGTTTTACTGATTTTGCCAGGTTTCGACCAACATATTCGATTTGTTCGGTCGTAGTCGCCTTTTCGATCTTATCCTTGATTTTTACAGTGCTGTAAGAATCCAGTTCGAGCAGCATACCCGGCTCTTCACTTACCTCCTTAAGGCCGGTAGCTTTTATGATGGCTCTCACCTTCTTGATCATTTCCTGCTCATTCACCCAGATCGTATAAGGATGACCATTATATTTCCCCAGGGTTTCCTTCATTTCTGGTAATGTCAGCCGGTTGCCATTTGAAATGTAAACTATATTGAATGTGTCGGAGGCAAGACCGCTCAGCGTCTGAGTCAGACTGTTACCATGAATCACCTCTACACCATTCATTCTTGATGGTACCGCATAGGCATGTAAGTGAAAGTTGTGGGCGATTTCCGTGCCGAGAACCATAGACTTGTATTTTTGGGTGAAACATGTGGCGAAATGCCGATTAAAGCGCAAATATACGCAATTTTATTCGCTTCTGTAAGTAAAATCACAAAGCAGGATCACTGTTTAATCGTATGACTTCGGATAATGTAACCTCATGTAAGTTGTAATAAGTATGCTCCTGGACTATGCATTCAGGTGTTGCAGGTGTATCTTGCATTTACCATGTCTGTAAACAAAATTCTTATTCTGGCGGTCGCTTTTTTGGTCTTTTCGTGTAATGGGATCAGGGAAAATTCTCAGGATCCCTGGTTATTGGGCTTTGTGAAAGCCGACAGCCTGAATCCAATACTTGAGCCATCTCAAATTGCTGTTTTTGAATGTCCCATCTCCAATGCAATTGTACACTGGGAAGAACGTAACGTACTCAACCCGGCGGCTGTGGTAAAGGATGGTATTGTCCACCTTTTTTACAGGGCACAGGATTCGGCAATGACATCCAGAATTGCGATTGCGACCAGTACAGATGGTCTTCATTTTAGCCGACCTGCTGAGCCGGTATTTTTTCCTGAAATGGATGAGTATTCATCGCTGGAATGGCCGGGAGGTGTGGAAGATCCCAGAATTGTTAAAGGTGGTGACGGAAGATACCTGCTCACCTATACGGCTTATGATGGTAAAACGGCACGCTTGTGCCTCGCCTCATCCCGTGATCTCATTACATGGGAGCGTCATGGTCCGGTGCTGGCAGATTCCGTTTATCGTGATACCTGGTCAAAATCAGGCGCGGTAGTTTCCAGGCTGGAAGGAGATGAGGTGATTGCGACAAAAATTAATAATTATTACTGGATGTATTTCGGGGATACCGACCTTTTTATGGCGCGGTCTCCGGATGGGATACACTGGTCCCCGCTGATTAATGAAGAAAATGGTGAATTGTTCTCAGTATTGAATCCACGCCCGGGATATTTTGACAGCCGCCTTGTGGAACCCGGTCCGTATGCATTGATTAGGGATGAGGGGGTTTTGCTAATTTATAACGCCAGTAATGCCGCAAATAATAATGACCCGGACTTGCCAAAATTTACCTACGCTGCCGGTCAGGCCCTGTTCAGCATTGATGAGCCATGGAAGCTCATCAACCGGACCGATGATTATTTTATTTATCCCGATAAGCCCTATGAGATGGAAGGGGAAGTAAACCAGGTTTGCTTTGTGGAGGGCCTGGTTCATTTCAACGGCAAATGGTTTCTTTATTACGGTACGGCCGATTCCAGAATTGCAGTTGCGGTAAGTGAGGAGTTATAATTTGTGATCGTGTTGAATCACTTTGCGCAGACCTTCCTTGTAGGGTGTGGGTTGCATGTCAAACGCTTCTTCAAATTTCGCGCTGCTGAATACATAGTCCCGATCATATTGATACATCATTTCGGCCAGTTCCCTCATGAGTGGATTGAAGAGTCCGATCAATGAAATCAACCAGCCCGGAGCAGCCTGAACTCTTGGCTTTACCCCAAATTCAGCGGCCGTCATCTCGACCCATTCCTTTCCGGTAGGAGGCTCTGATGCGGTAGGAAGGTGCCATACCTGTCCGTATGCCGATGGCGCATTGCCCAGCAGGGCAGTGGCTGCTCCGGCATCCGGAGTATAGGTAAAAGAATGTTTAAAGTTCAATCCACCCATCCAATTGGCTTTTTTACCTTGTGCCAGGGGTTTGATCACAGTTTCGTTAAGCATGCTGGTTTTGTCGATTCCCGGACCGTAGAAATCTGCCGACCGGGCTATGAGTGCCTCAATCCTTCCGTCTTTGTGGGCCTGAAGAACCATTTCTGCAATTTTTTTCCGAACCATCCCCTTTTTACTCGAAGGATTTACCGGGGTTTCTTCTGTCATGAAATAAAGTGAATTTGGATCATACATGTAGATGTTATCAAAGAACACAAGTTTGCTCCCGTGTTTTTCACAGGCATTGATCACATTCCGCATGATGAGTGGCCATTTTTCCCTCCATATGCTGATGTCATACTGCAGACCGGCCACCAGGTAAACCACTTCGCTTCCTTCAACAGCAAGGGATGTCTGTTCTGCATTGGTGAGATCCGCTGCAACTATTTCATCCGATTCATTGACAGCTTTTGGATTGCGGGAGACGAGCCTTATCTTTTTTGTAAAACGTGTTAGCGCTTTAGCCAGGCTAGTGCTGATTGCCCCTCCGGATCCTAATATCGTTTGCATAGTAAAATTATTTGGATGATTTCTTGTCTCGCCGCATGGCTTCCAGGTTATCCCACATCTCGCTGGTTATGGCATCCAGCGAATTGAACTCGCCCGCACCTTTGAGCCATTCACCTCCATCGATGGTAATTACCTCTCCGTTGATATAGGCGGAATAATCAGACATCAGATATGCGGCAAGATTTGCAAGCTCCTGATGTTCGCCAAACCGGCCTAACGGTATTCGTTTTAGCGGATCGATCTCTTCGGCGACATTTCCGGGGAAAAGACGTTCCCAGGCACCTTTGGTAGGGAACGGACCAGGTGCGATAGCATTTGATCTGATGCCGTATTTGCCCCATTCCGATGCCAGCGACCTGGTAAGTGCAAGTACGCCTGCTTTAGCACAGGCAGAAGGCACCACGTATCCTGATCCTGTCCATGCATAAGTAGTTACAATATTCAGGAATACACCTTTTTGTTTGTTTTCGATCCAGTGTTTGCCGGCCGACAGTGTCATGTTATATGTTCCGCGTAATACGATATCGATCACAATATCAAATGCTCTGTGGGAAAGCCGTTCGGTCGGACTGATGAAATTCCCTGCCGCATTGTTTAGGACTCCGTGAATATTCCCAAAAGTGTCCCGGCTCGTCTTCATCATATCGGTGATCTGATCATAGGCGCGTACGTCACATGCAACGGGTAATACATTTCCACCGGTTTCAGCTTTCATTTCTTCAGCAGCTGCCTCCAGCACCTCCATTTTCCGACTTGTGATCACTACATTCGCGCCAAGTTCGAGGAAGTATGTGGCCATACTCCGGCCCAATCCTGTCCCTCCACCTGTAACAATGATATTTTTGCCTTTCAGGCTATCTTCCTGAAGCATTCCTTTCATGTTCGTCATAGTTAAAGTTATTCATTATAAAGTATTACCTCCGTTGTCCGGAAGTTTTTTTATTCCGCCTGAACCGAAGGATCTGAATGATTACAGCAGCAAGAATCAGAGCAGCTCCTGCCAGGATCCAGTAGTCGTCGGGCAGTTTTTCCATTCGGGAATAGGAGCGTAGGACCAGTAAAGTTGTATATGCAAACCCACCCATAAAAATTAGCTTTACCAGCCGTACCCAGCGGCATGCCAGGAGGTAGAAGTGAATTGCATTGTCCGCCGTAATTTCCCTGGGATAATTATACAGGTGCGGCCGTCGGTTGACCCACGAAACAAGTGAATACAGGAGAATACTCAGTAACGGGAAGGTCCACAGCAGGTTTCGGCTGTAATAACCTACGGGAGCCCCGGAAATACCGATATACCGGGAGACCATCTGCGGAACGCTTGGATAAATGTAGATGGTAAATGAGATGCAGATCAGCAATGCGGTGAGAGCCAATGTTTCCAATAACCAGTCGAACTGGGTGAGACGAAGGGTAATTTTGGGTTTACTATCCATGCATCAGATTGCTTCCGCGAACGCGGCAATTTACTTTATTTTCGGATAAAGCGGAGTGTATGAACTTCGCCGTCCTGAAAGATGCGGGTATGATATAATCCGGAAGGCAGGTTGCTTACATCCAATTGCTGAACCTGGTTAATGCCGCTGGTTTCCATCAGCCCCACTTCCTTTCCGGAAGCATTTCGTACCGTGATTTGTATGGGCTTACCTACTTTCGCGTCTGGTATACGGATCGAAAGGGTTGTATTAACCACGGGATTTGGATACAGATAATACTGGTTTTTTGCAGATTCAACATCCACACGTATGATTTCCGTCAGATCAAAATGGCCGTCGAAATCTACGCTTTTTACCTGGTAGTAGAAGATGCCTCCTTCCGCTTCATAGTCGGTGAAGCCATATTCATTGATCAAGGAGGGGTTTGAGGTTCGGGGGACTTCGCCAAGTTTTTGAAATTCACCACCCTCTCTTTTGCGATAAACCTCAAAGTGGCTATTGTTTTCTTCATCGGTAGTAAGCCATTTTAAGTTGACACCATTCAGGGTAGATTTGCCGTTAAAACCGATGAATTTTACAGGCAGCGGATTCAATGAAATTTCCATGATGAATTGTCGGGTGGGTCCGGGAGTTCCCTCACTGAATTCGTTGTTCCCTGTTCTGCCGAATACATTAAGTGTGAAACGACCTTCTTCTGGTATGAAAACAGGATTTCCGCCATTAATACCTCCCATATAGAATGGGGTGTTCCATGAAGTCAGATTGTGATTATCGCTTAATCCAACGGTAGCCCTTGTAGTTTCACTATTACCAAATACACGCAATCTGAATTCACCCAAATTGTTGAGCACAAGATTTTGATAGTCACCCAAGTTAGTGACAAATTGAAAATTATTCGTGTTTCCGACTTGTTCATATAGTTCAACCCGATCTATCAGGGGAGTTGTTGGAGAGACACTATTGACAACAGAAAGAGTTACAGATTTACTCTTCGATTGGCCATCATTATCAATTGCGGTTAAAGTAAGTGTATAATCATTAGCGGCCAGATCTGTAATTTCTACCCTTCGGCCAAATTGTGTTATCGTAGCTGACGGGGTAATATTCCAGGACAGATTAGTAACAGGTCCGCCATCGGGGTCAAACACATAGGCATCCACAGTAACTTTTGAAATAGGGGCGACAAAAGTTCTGTCAGGACCTATGTTGATAATGGGTGAGCCTTCTATAATAGGCACAGCTCGTTGTCCGTTGTCGTCTATTGTTCCATTAATCTGAAGTAGCCACTCAAAAATGTCAAATCCACTCGTACCTCCAGCAATTTCATTCCAGCCCTGGTGTCGTATACTTTCCAGTACGACTAATTCATAGGGCACATTAGGGGTACACTCAGATTCAATTGTGTTGAATGATTTAATCGGACCATACCTGCCGGCCGGACTGTCGCCTGCGATCGGAAAATTCCCGTCAAAAGTACCATGAAATGCCCATACAGGAATATTTACCATGTTGCAATATTCGTAAATCGGGTTTGATCCTCCCATTAATGGGACAATAGCTGCAACATCTTCCGGATATTTCATAGCATAATCCCAGGACCCCTTTGCGCCCATACTTACCCCGACAAAAAATACACGGTTTTCATCGATGTTGTAGGCCGGATTTCCCTTGAGGTAATCCAGGAATAACTTATTATTATCAACATCCCAGTCTTCAGTGCTTTGTTCGGCTGGCAGGGCAATAATAAAATCTCCTTCGTATTGATCAAATACAGTCCTTCTGTTGTTTCGTAATTCATATCCCAGTCCAACACCCAACGGATTTGGCGGGTAAGTAACGTTGTTAATTACTCTTTCAGCCTGGCTTTGTCCATGAAGATGGACAATTAACGGGTAACCCCCGGGCTTATTAATGTCATAACCACTGGGTAGATAAATAAAATATCTTCCCTGGTAGGTGCCGCAATTCGTACAGGATTTTTCAACGAAATTAATTTGTGCGACAGATACATTGGAAAGCGCACAAACTGCTGCTAACAAAAATATATTGATGGCGAGTTTCAACATCACATTTTTTAGACACTAATAAAGATACAAAACTTGCTACAATATAATTTATGAACTGACTAATACTTTAAATCTCAAGGGTATAGGCAGATAAAAAGTTTTTATTCCAAATTAAAAAAGGCCCCGTTCGGGGCCCTTTTATCAGTCTATTTTTATCGCATCAACCTGTTGGGCCTTGACAAGCCTGTTTAACTCCGGGATATCGGTAGTTTTGATCTTTTCAAACTTGCTCAGCTCCTCGTCGATCATCGCCGTTACCTCCTTTTTAAATGCAATGGCCTGGTCGGTCGGACGGGAATCTCCCAAACCTTCGAGCGAATTCAGATGGCCGAGCTTATTGTTCAACCGGATCGGATAATTAAGTGGATCCTGACCACTCCGGTTCTTCGTCTGATAAAGACGCTCTTCGATCCCTTTCATTTCTTTCAGGATTTCGTCTGCCTTTTTGCGTATCTCCTCGAACTCATCTCCCTCCATACGGCTCTTCACATCAGTTATCTGGCTGCGCACCTTGCGGATATCCGCGATGGCATTATTGGTTTCCGAAAGTTTGGTAACAACTTCATTCAGAAACGTGAACTGCAGTTGCAAATCTTCCTGCGTGGCACCAGACCTTGGATCCTTTACAATTTTGAATGACTGATCCAGTGATGTTCCGTTACGGGTCATACGAACGGTATATTCACCCGGCAATGCTTTCGGGCCACTCAGGGATGACCACCAGAGGATCATGCCATCGAAGTCATCCGCACCGGGATAGCGCATGTTCCAGCTCATGCTGTTCAGTCCGGGCACTGTGGAAAGCTTATTCTCCTTTGCCTTCTTATCCGGATGAGTGCTGTAGGCGGCAATCATTTTTCCGCCCTTTTCAAGGAACTCGATCCGAATGGTGTCTGTGCTTACCGTATCCTTTAAATAGTAATTAACGAGTACACCACCGGGATGATTCGTTCCCCGGGTTCGGGATGCACGGCCACCTCCGCCATCCATTCGGTAGGCGTCCATTGGTTTGAAGAGGAATGCTTCGGAAGAGGCTGTCTGATCATTCAACTGGTGGAGAATGCTGAGATCATCAATCATCCAGAAACTCCGGCCCTGTGTCGCAGCAATGAGGTTATTGTTTTTAATCGTCAGATCGGTAACGGGAACAACAGGAAGGTTGAGTTGAAACGGTTCCCAGGATGCGCCATCGTCAAACGAGATATACATGCCATACTCTGTTCCGGCATACAGGAGCCCCTGACGTGCAGGATCTGCACGGACAACCCGGGTAAAGTGCTCATTTCCGATGCCGTTGGTAATGCGTGTCCATGTTTGTCCATAATCAGTAGTCTTATACAAATAGGGAGTATAGTCGCCCAGTTTATAACGTGTTCCGGCAACATATGCCCCTCCCTTTAATGTCGGGTGGGGATCAATGCTGTTAATCATCATCCATTGAGGCATTCCTGCAGGTGTTACATCTTTCCATTCCTGGCCGCCATTGGTGGTTATATGAATTTTACCGTCATCAGACCCGGTCCAGATCACCCCCTCTTCCAACGTTGATTCCGCTGCTGCGAATATGGTGGCATAATATTCCACGCTTGTATTATCCTTTGTAATAGGTCCTCCTGAAGGGCCCAGTTTGGATGTGTCTCCGACAGTAAGGTCAGGACTGATCGTTTCCCAACTCTGACCTTCATCATATGTTACATGCAGATAATTCGAGGCTGCGTATAACTTATCAGGATTGTGAGGTGAGAAGAAGATTGGGAAATTCCACTGAAACCTGTATTTCAGGTCTTTTGCGCCATGACCCATCGGGTTGTCCGGCCAGACATTGATGGCACGAACTTCTCCGGTGGAATGATTTACGCGGGTCAGAAATCCGCCGTAACTGCCGCCGTAAACAATATCATTATTTTCCGGGTCTACTGCGATATGAGCGCTTTCTCCTCCTGCGGTTGATTCCCAGTCCTGTTCTCCGATCCCGAAGCCATCGGTTCGATGAGCTATGCGTACAGTTGAGTTATCCTGCTGAGCACCGTAAATGCGGTATGGAAAATGATTGTCGGTCGTCACACGATAAAACTGAGCAGTGGGCTGAGTATTGTAATCCGTCCAGTTTTCACCGCCGTCAAAGGAAATCTGCGCTCCGCCGTCGTCCCCGATGATCATCCTCAACGGGTCATTCGGGTCAATCCAAAGATCATGATGATCCCCGTGCGGGGCATTGAATGATTGGAACGTCCGTCCACCGTCTTTTGAGCGATGATAGTTAACGTTCAATACATAAACCATATCTTCATCTTCGGTGTCCGCATAGATCCGGGTGTAATACCACGCACGCTGACGCAGGCTTCTGTCGGAATTCGTTTTTCTCCATGTTTTTCCGGCATCATCAGACCGGAAAACGCCACCTTCAAGATTTTCGATGATAGCCCAAACCCTATTTGAATTAACAGGTGAAACGGTAATTCCTGAAATACCCCAGATTCCGTCCGGAAGACCGCTGTTACCCTTCAATTCCGTCCAGGTTTCTCCTTCATCGGTACTTTTCCAGATGGATGAGCCCTCGCCGCCACTCTCCAGACTGTACGGTGTTCTGCGGATTCGCCAGCTGGTTGCATACAGAATTCGCGGATTATTCGGGTCCATGACCAGGTCTACGATTCCGGCGTCGGGATTTACATAAAGTTTTTTCTCCCAGGACTTTCCGCCATCTGTTGTTTTGTATATGCCACGATCTGTAGAGGATTTATACAAATCACCCAGCACAGCTACAAAAGCTATATCCGGGTTTTTAGGGTGAATTCGAATTCTGGGAATGTGCCGCGCATTTTCAAATCCGAGAGAGTTCCAGGTCTTACCAGCATCCACCGACTTCCATAACCCCGTACCGGATGAGACGTTACCACGGACTGTTTTCTCTCCGCCACCAACATAGATAACGTTCGGGTCCCATTCGCTTACTGCTACAGCACCAATTGACCCTCCAAAATAGCCGTCGGAAATGTTTTCCCAGGAATTTCCAGCATCCGTGGTTTTCCAGACCCCACCGCCGGTAGATCCGAAATAATATAAATTTGGTTTACCGGCGACTCCGGTTACAGCCGCGCTCCGTCCGCCTCTGAAAGGTCCTACAAGCCTCCATTTCATGCCATGGTAAAGACTTGTATCATACCGCAATGTGGGATTTTTATCTTGTTTCTTTCGTTGCGCATCCGCCGTGCTGATTTCGGTGCAACATAATGCAATGCTCAACAGAAGTAATATTATTCTCATTTGGGTCTCTGTTTTAGTTGTGAATCAGACGGAATTTAGCGAAAATTACGCTACCGGTTGATTGAATTATATCAACGGTATTAAAATTTTATATTCGTGATCTGATTACTATCTTGCAGGTCGGTAAGACCCAATGATTTTTCATCTATCCAGAAAATGCCCAGAGCTGTTAGTACGTATTTTTTAGCGCTTATTTTTTTGGCAATACCGTTCGTCGGATTTCCACAGGATTATCTGGTTATAGACAGCCTCAAGGAAGAATTAATCTATGCGGAAAATGAAAATCGACGGGAAATCCTGTTTTCCCTTTCCTGGGAATACAGAAAATCACAGCCCGACAGCACCCTGTACTATTTGAGGGAAATCATGTCTATGGTGGACGATAAGGAAAACGGTGAAGACCTTCCGAAAGTCTTTAATTTCATGGGGGTGGCATATCACTACAAAGGTGATGACCTGAAGGCTTATGAATATTACCAGCAAGCATACGATCTGGCGATGAACCAGGGGGATTCGATGCAGGTAGCGCATTCATTGAATAACATGGGCCGCTTCTATTCCCTTCAGGGCGATCATGCCAGATCATATGATGACTATATCAAGGCTATTGAGATCTTTGAAAAGCTGAATGATAAGGATGCCATGTCCTATGGTTATAAGAGCCTTGCGGAATTATACCTTTCGCAGAGTAATTATGATAAGGCACTTCAAATGACTCAGAAAGCCCTTGAGTTGCGCGAATCGGTGAATAATACGCACGGACAGATCTCCGTACTGAATGAAATGGCGGAGATCTATATGAAGCAGGGTGATTTCGAGAAGGTTGTCCAATATTATGAAGAGTCGATGCTGAGGGCTTCAGCCATTCAGGATTTCGCGATGATGTCGAATATTTATCTCGGTATGGCGGATGCGTATTGCATGCAGGATCGGTATGAACTTGCGTTGGCAGAAGCCAGGAAGGCGCAAAAAATTGAGCGGCAGATTAACAATCAGGACCTGGAAAACCGTACCAATCTGATTTTTGGAAAATTGCTGTTCCGGCTGAACCGATTTGCTGAATCGGAAGCATATTTCGACGAATTGATGGTGGAACTGGAAAATTCGAATGATCTCTCTCTCGATAGGGAGGCATCCTATTATCAGGCAATGCTTTACAAGGCGACCGGACGGAATGAACTTGCTTTTGATAAATTCAGGCGGCATCATGAATTGGACAAAACGCTGGAAAGTGCTGAAAATGCGCGCCTTATCGAACGACTGGAAGCACGCATTGAGATAGAGTCCAAAGAGAAGGAAAATCAGTTGTTAATGGCAGAAAATGCCATGAATGAAGCCACAGAAGCCCGGCTCCGCATGCAAAATGTTCTCTTGTTGGTAGGGATTCTGGCAGCGGCTATTATTGTGCTCATTTTGTACCTGATGAATAAAAAACGCCTTGATGCGAATAGAAAATTAATTCAGAAGAATAATTTCATCGCAAAACAACGTGAGGAAATTAAGAATCAAAATGAGCAGATCGCACATCAGAATGAAAAACTCAGATCACGCAATGAGCGGCTCAAGGCGTTGAATAATGAGAAGGATACATTGATGAATATCCTGGCGCACGATCTGAAAGCGCCATTTAATCGCATTAAGGGATTGACGCAGCTCATGGAATTGACCGATCTTACCGAAGAGCAAAGGAAATATACACACATGCTGGACAATTCTACCATCAACGGTTTAAACCTGATACGAGATCTGCTGGAGGTGAGTGCATTCAGTGATGAGGAGAGAAAACCTTCCATGTCGGAGTTATCACTTATTAATCAACTTAATGAGAAAAAGGAGAATTTCCGGACAGAAGCTGAATCCAAGCATATCAAATTAAAGGTATTGCTCGATGATGATATCTTTATTCCGGCGGATCCTTCCTACCTGTCCAGAATTCTTGATAATTTAATTTCAAATGCTATAAAATTCTCAAACCCCGGTAAAGAGGTTATTTTAAGCGGCGGCAAACGGGACGGTGTTCCCTATGTGTCGGTAAAGGATTTTGGGCCGGGATTCAGCGAAAAGGATCGGGAAAATCTCTATCATAAATTTGCCCGCCTGAGTGCTCAGCCTACTGCTGGCGAATCTTCGAACGGCCTTGGACTGGCGATTGTTAAAATACTGGTAGATAGTCTGGAAGGTGAGATAGAATTGATTTCCAAGCCCGGAGAGGGCAGTGAATTTATCATACGGTTCCCAGCCTATAAGAAACAGGAGGAAATACTTCGCAATAAGTAATCTCACGTCTTCTGTTCCAGGCGTATTTCAAAAAAAATTATCATTGTCGTGCAACCACGAAATCTTTATTCTGTCTTTACGGGGAATACTCAAAATCTTTAACGACACAATGAAAAAAACAACGACATTTCTATTTGTGATGCTCATTAGCGTTGCAATGATCTACGGCCAAAAATTTGAACAGAGCTTCTCTGGAATAGATGAAATTCAGTTAACAACAGGTAGCGCAGACTGCCGTGTTGTCAAATCTTCCGGAACAAGTGTCACGGTAACGCTGGATCATACATTGGGTTCTGATTATGAACCGATTGTTGAACATCGCAATGGCAAACTGGTGATCCGTGATAATGATAAGAGACCCAGGGGTGATATGAACTGGACACTCAGCATTCCGGATAATACCAAACTCAAATATACTGCCGGCTCGGGTGATATCGAGATCGAAAACCTTACAATTGACCTGACTTCCATCAGCGGTTCAGGGGATATTGAAATGAATAATGTTTCCGGAAATATAACCTCGACAACGGGATCAGGTGATATAGAACTTGATAATTTCAACGGGGACTTCAAAGCCAATACCGGAAGCGGTAGTATTTCAGGCGATGAGGTCAAAGGTACGATTAAGGTGAATTGTGGTTCAGGTACTATTGCATTCAACAACGTTCAGGCCGAAATAAAAGGAAATGTTGGAAGCGGAAACATTCGGATTACCAATTTTATTCTGGCGGGAAACAGTGCATTCAACTCAGGATCAGGAGATGTAAGTGTGAAGCTTGGTGCAACACCAGCTCATGCATTGTCCATGAATAGCGGTTCGGGTAATTCGGTTCTTGACAGGAATGGCCATGCCTTAAATGCTGATATCGTGATGTCTGCCAGCAAGAAAAACGGGAAGATCACAGCTCCCTTTAAATTCGACAAGGAAGAGGAGGTTGAAGAGGGAAATCGAATTATTATGAAGAAATACGCGTCTCTGGGAAGCGGAAACAAGGTTGAAATTTCACTTGGAACAGGATCTGGAACAGCTCAGATAAAATAAGCAACATTGTTCATATTGAAAGGCGAATAGTTTAACTGTTCGCCTTTTATTGTTCAAGGGCAGGCAGCTTTAACCGGTATACTTCCCTGTATGGATATCGATTGGTTGTCTGCTCCTCTTTGAGCCAAACGGCATAAACAACAAGGTCGGTGTTTTCATCCATCAGGTAAAAATATTCGCCCACTCCTTTGAACCAGCCTCCGCAGGCGGAGAGTGCTTCAGACGGTATCTCAAATTCATCATATTGGTCACCGTTGAAACTGGTGCAGGAATGAATTGTATCCAATGGTATCCGTGTATTGAGGGCATATAGGGAAACCTCATAAAGGGGGAAATCCGCATCGGGTTGGCTCACTTTTCTGCAATCCAGTTTTACCGGCAGCTGTTGCTCCGTTACCGGGATATCAACCGAATCTATCGCGATGCCCGTAGAATCATAAATGATGGCTCGTTCACGTGGAGGCGGCGGGGGAGATTCCGTTTCCGTTTCTTTTTCAGTCGGAGTACAGGCTGAAAGAAGCATCAGGACCATCAGTGTATATGTTATATTCCTTCCCATACGTCAAATTATCACGAAAGCACCAAACGGCAATTTATTTCAGGAATTTTCTTGATATCGGATATCAAATCATTATTCGGATCTACGGTAAACCTGCGTGATACAAGACCTACCTGAATTTCTTCCTTTTCATCCAGAATATTCACCTGAACAGAGCATTGCCCCTTATGATTTTCGCAAATTTTTTCAATCTGATCAATTACACGGAGGTTTACATCCTGAACATGAAGATTTAATTCAATGCCCTTTGTTCGTTTTTCACGAAGGTCGTTCAGGAGTTCTATCGTCCGAATTTTAAATTCAAGACGGTTGTTACCCCACCGCTGAGCCATAACTGAGCCCTGAAGAAACAGGAACCACCCTTTCATCATGTACTCCTTGAATTTGATGTAGTCGTCGCCGAAGAGGAAGAAGGTGAAGCTACCATTATAGTCCTCGAGTGTAAGTGTTCCAAATGGCTTGCCTCCCTTCGTGGTCCGGTGGGCAAAATCTGCCACGATTCCGGCCAGTCGGATTTCCTTATTTTGCAGTGAGTCAAGATCGTTCAAATCAGAGAGCTGCGTATTGCAGAAGTTTGAGATTTCAAAGGAAAACTTATCCAGAGGGTGCCCTGAAATATACAGTCCGACTACCTCTTTCTCAATATTCAGTTTTTCGATCTCACCAAACGGTTCAATGGGTGTAATCTTGGGCTTTGGTGTTGCCACACCTGTATCGCCGCCAAAAAGTGAGGCCTGAGCACTCTCAGCTTCCAGCTGCATTTTGTTGGCGTATTTAATCACCTTTTCTATCAGTGTCTGATCGCCTTCCGGCGCCTGCAGGTATTGTCTGCGATGAAATTCGCCGAAACAATCAAATGCACCTGACATTGCAAGGCATTCAAAAGTTTTCTTATTCACACTTCGAACGTTGATGCGTTCCGCGAAATCAAAGATATCCCTGAATGGCCCGTTCTCCTCCCGTTCCTCAATGATCGATTCAACAGCTGCCTCGCCACTTCCCTTGATGGCTCCCAGCCCAAAACGAATCTCACCTTCCTTGTTAACAGCAAAGTTCACCATGGATTCATTAATGTGCGGACCAAGAACCTTGATTCCCAGGCTGCGGCATTCCTCCATGAAGAAGGTGATTTTTTCTATGTTGCTTTGGTTATGGGTGAGCACCGCCGCCATGTATTCGGCCGGATAATGCGCTTTCAAATAAGCGGTCTGATATGCAACAAGTGAATAACAGGTCGAATGTGATTTATTAAACGCATATGCAGCGAAAGCTTCCCAGTCTTTCCATACTTTCTCAAGTACTTCCGGGTCATGGCCGCGTTCCTTGCCGCCTTCAATGAACTTTGGTTTGAGTTTCTCCAGGAGGGCAAAGATCTTTTTACCCATTGCCTTCCGCAGAACGTCGGCATCACCTTTGGAAAACCCTGCCAGTTTCTGTGACAGCAGCATAACCTGCTCCTGGTAAACGGTAATCCCGTACGTCTCTGCCAGGAATTCCTCCATGTCCGGGATATCGTAAGTAATATCTTCCTCACCGTGCTTTCGGGAAATAAAGTTCGGAATGTATTCCATCGGACCCGGCCGGTAAAGGGCGTTCATCGCAATTAAATCCTCGAATTTATCGGGCTTTAATCCGCGCAGGTGTTTTTGCATTCCGGGTGATTCGAACTGAAAAGTACCATTCGTTTCCCCACGCTGATACAATTCATAGGTAAGCGTGTCATCAAGAGGAATCTTGTCAATATCAATCTCGACACCGTGTCGCTGCTTAATGTTGGTAATAGCCGTTTTGATAATGGTGAGGGTCTTCAGACCCAGAAAATCCATTTTCAACATACCTGCACTTTCCACGACGCTGTTATCGAATTGCGTAATGAGCATTTCGGAATCCTTCGAAGTGGATACAGGAATGAATTTGGTGAGATCATCCGGTGTTATGATAACTCCGCAGGCGTGGGTTCCGGTATTTCGCACAGATCCTTCGAGTACACGTGCTTGCTGTAATACCCGGGACTTCAAATCCTTTCCTTTCCGGATTTCCTCCAGCTCCGGAACTTCCTTAAATGCCTTATCCAATGAAGTGCCCGGCCGTTCCGGAATCAGTTTGGCAAGGTCATTGGCTTCCGGCAATGACAATTCCATTACACGTGCCGCGTCTCGTATCGATGACTTGGCTGCCATCGTTCCATAGGTGATGATTTGTGCTACCTGATTTTTGCCATATTTGTCAATCACGTACTGGATTACCTTATCACGGCCTTCATCATCAAAATCAATATCAATATCAGGTAATGAAACCCGGTCGGGGTTAAGAAATCGCTCAAACAGCAGGTCGTATTCGATGGGATCCACATTGGTGATTCCAATGCAATAGGCAACCGCCGATCCAGCGGCAGAACCCCGGCCAGGACCTACAGCAACGCCCATTTCCCGAGCTTTTCGGGTGAAATCCTGAACGATAAGAAAGTATCCCGGATAGCCTGTATTCCTGATAGTTTCAAGTTCAAAATCGAGCCTTTCCCTAATCTCATCGGTAACCTCCGGGTAACGTCTGGCAGCCCCTTCATAAGTAAGATGACGCAAATAAGCGTTTTCACCACGTTTTCCACCATCCTCCTGATCCAGCGGATCCATGAACTCTTCCGGTATGCCGAAGGCGGGCAGCAATACCTCCCTGTCCAGCTTATAAACCTCAATTTTATCCAGCAACCCGGAAATATTCTCGATGGCTTCAGGCAGATCGCTGAACAGCGTTTTCATTTCTTCCTGCGATTTGAAATAATATTCGTTGTTGCTGAAACCATACCGAAAGCCTCTTCCACGACCAATAGGAGTAGACTTCAACTCGCCTTCTTTTACGCATAATAAAACATCATGCGCTTCTGCTTCATCCCTGTCGAGGTAATAGGCCTCATTTGCCGCGATTACCTTCACGTTGTACTTATTGGCAAAATCGAGCAGGACCTCATTAACCCTGTTTTCTTCCTCAAGTTGGTGTCGGTTCAATTCTATGTAGAAGTCATCACGGAAAATATCCAGGTACCATTGGAAGGCCTCCTCAGCCTGGTGTTCACCTACATTCAGGATCAGATAGGGAATTTCACTGTTGAGTCCTCCTGTAAGAGCAATAAGGTCGTTTGAATATTCCCTGATAAGCTCCTTATCTATTCGGGGGTAAATGCCATACAACCCCTCCGTATAGGCCAGCGAACTGAGTTTGGCGAGGTTGTGATAACCATTTTTGTTTTTAGCGATCAGAACCTGATTGTAACGCTTGTCAGGATTATCCTTCGTGAATTTGGTTTTCTGACGCTCTTCTGCAACATAAAATTCACATCCTACGACAGGCTTTATGTCATTGTTAATAGCTTCACGGACAAATTTGAAGGCACCGAACATATTGCCCAAATCTGTGATGCCTATGGCAGGCATATTCAGTTGCTTTGCCTTGCTTACAAGAGCCTTTACATTCGGAGTCGCATTTAAAACCGAGAACTGCGTATGAACATGCAGATGGGCAAACGGTGCTGCAATTTCCCGGGCAGCCTCTTCATCGCCCCCCATGTTTTTTCGTGATACCTTTTTTTGCCGGGCAAAATTCGCATCGTCCAGCTTAGGGGCTTCATAAATAACCTCATCTGCCGTAAGACCCGGAGCAGGATCAACCACCTGTATTCGGATCAGTTCAAAGAAGCATTTGGCCGTAGCATCTACATCATATGCTGCATCATGTGCATCTCCAAATCCCTCACCGAATAACTTTTCATGAAGTTCGATGAGCTTGGGTTCCTTTAAACGGCCTCCTATTCCTCCCGGAAGCTGGCAGTATTCAACAGAAACACGGGAGGTGTCAATTGACGGACTTTCCATCAATGCGTCTCCATCTTTCTGGCGGTCAACCCGCACAAGTTCGGCACCTACGATGTGCTGATCAAATTCAACATTGTGTCCAACTACAAATTCGGCTTTGTTGAAATCCGTCCAGAACTGCGCAAGTACATCCGAAAGGGGAAGACCTTCATCAAGGGCTCGCTTGGTTGAAATGCCATGTATTTTTTCAGAATTGTACGGAATTGTGAAACCGTCCGGACGGACGATCAGGTTATTGTTCGAGATGAGTTTTCCAGTGGCATCATGCAGCTGCCATGCGATCTGAACAAGCCTGGGCCAGTTGTCCAGATCTGTAATGGGTGCGTTATAATTGTGTGGTAAACCGGTAGTTTCCGTGTCAAATACTAAATACATGCCCGCGTCTTCGTAGTGGTAGATGAGTGCCCGAATTGAATCGAACCTGACTTCTAATATCGGAAATCGGGCGGACTTGACTCGTCATTTTATTCAAAAAAAAGCCGACGGTATTTAGAAAATTCTAAATAAGTGTTAATCAGGATAATACCCGGAAACAGGTATGAAATTGGCCGGAAATTTTATAATCTTTGACGCACTAACCGTTCAACCTTGGTTGAAGAGATCATTTTGCTTAAAAAGCGGGCCTGAGCCCGCTTTTTTATTTTATCCTATTGGACGATCATGTTTTGGGTAGAGACTTTTTAGTCGTTGTGCCCGGTAGATTGAAAAGCGTTTTTCAGGATCCTTAATTACCACTTCCCATACCTTTCTGGTATCATCACCATAGGTAACTTCAAAAACCCGGCCCCATTGATGGCCACCAAATGTATTCATGGGTTCACCATTTTCATCCATGAAACGGCCTCCATCCGTAATCAGGACGTTGCCCGTTTCCAGCATGTAGTCGGCATCGCAAATAAATACCGAACTAAAGTGCTCCTGTTCCGGACCATATGTCCAAACCTGCTCAATCGTCCCATTCTCTTCGTCTATTTTATATTCAACAGCACGGCTGTACATTTTGTCGGGCGTCAGGCCGGGCTGACCGGCAATGTTTCTGCCCGCCCCGTTATCAAACAGCAATAGTGTACCGCGGGGGGTCAGCTCCAGGCCATGCTGATGGCAGGGCCAGGTAACATCTCCTACAGGTTTCAGGAGCTTTTCTGCCCAGGGTTCATCCCATCCATAGGAATCACCCAATAGCCAAATCAGTTCACCTGTTTTCATGTCGACCTTGTATATGACACATTGCTGATAGGATGATACGATTGCTGCGTCATTGGCTTCATCGTAATAAATTGCATTGGAATGGGTAATGTCGATTGGCAGCGACAGAGAATCGTATTTATTCTCATAAACCTTTTCATAGAAATCAGTACCCAACGATCCGGTTCCGAGACGTTCGGGGTCTAATATATTGGCGACCGACCATTTGCGAACCGTACTTCCGTCCGGCGCAAATTCAATAAGCACATCGCTTGCCGCATTTACCTTACCCCGTTTTGTGCTCGGTGGGTATTCGATTGGAAAATCTTCAAATTCAATTACTTCCAGTCCGATTCCAAGGAAATTTCCGGAGGGTAACTGCAGTACATCATGATGGAAACTATCCGTGTCCACCGCCCGGCTATTTTCCGAAACCGGCTTTACCATGGCACCTGTTGTATGCCATTCATTCACCGTATTGCCCAACATATCTATCTCAAACAATCTTCCGTCAACTTCACCATAATAGAATAAATTACCGCTCTGCATTCTGCGTCCTTCGCTAATGCCGTAATCTGTCTGATAGTACCACACAACTTCACCTTCTGAGTCAAGTGCAACAAGGAGGCCCCAATCAGTATCATCATCAAAAGGCCCGGTCCATCGGAACAAATTCATCATGGTCACGCCGGGTTCAAGAGACTCTTTTTCACTTGTGGTGAGAGTTATTGGAGGAAAATCATCCGGAAGGGGAGGTGTTTTAATTGAAAGTGTATCGACAGTGATCACCTCTCCTTTGTCTTCATGAATTGATAAAATGACACTATACTCTCTATCGGGCCGCATACCTAAAACCGGAATGGTATGGGATGTCATTGGCGTTTCATCGGGAGTGATGGTTTGCCGATGTTCTCCGTCATCGATGGTAATGGTGGCTACGACTGGTTTATCTGAATTAAAACTCAGGATTCCGGCAAGCGGAACGCGTTCGTTTGGATTATTGATCAGGGTTAGCTCAGTGATTTCCGGCGGACTACTACAGCCGAAAACACAAAGAAGTACTGCAGCAATTAGAAAATTCAAATTGCTCACACGGTAATGCATTAGATTCATTGGGTTGAGTTAGGTTAGTAGAAGATTTACCCCTTGTTGGAGGAGATGTTACGTCCAACAAAGTACAAAATTTATCTAATAAATAATCTAACTATTTGATCGTGAGTATTTTTTTGATGAATTATTCTGCCTTAACCTCTGCCAGTTTGACTGCTGAAATGGCCCCAACGGGATGACCGCTCTTTTTCGCAAGTGATACTGCTTTCTTATAACTTTCAATAGCATTTTCAGAATCTCCCGCTGCCCTGTACCCGTCGCCAAGGCTGTCAAACGCATTTGCGGAGTCAGGATACTTTTCCGTATTCATTCTGAATGCCAGTAATGCATCGTCCATCCGTTGTTCCTGCATAAAAATATAGCCAAGCTGATTAATGGTAGCCTCATCACTTACCATATAGCCATACTTTTTTGAAAGTTTTGAATAATGATCACTTACCCGGTTCATGAGACCACTTGCCCCTTCTGTGGCCAGCGAAGCCTGGAATTCTTCATAAGTTCGGGGCAGTGGTGGCTGGAAATCATTGTAAATAAACTCAAGGCCCTGATAGGTGCTGCGATGTGGAATGGATCCATGTGATTCTTCCGGCATTGGAATGAATTTGTGTTCAAAACCGGAAATGGGATGTTCTTCAAAAAGTGCCGCCAGTTTCATAGCCCCGCCCAGCATGCTGCCTCCTTCATCCCCTATGGTCATGAAGAACGACACATTGAGTTCTTCGCGCTCTGTTAACATTTTTTCGGCTGGTTCGATCAACGACTGATTTCCGTACCATAAACTCGGACTGATCGCGATATAGGCGTTGAACAGCTCCGGTTGCGTGATCAGGGTATGAGCTGCAACCAGTCCGCCCAATGAATGACCAACCAAAATTTTGTAGGGTGCTGTCCGATACTCCTTGTTAATGAATGGCATGAGCTCATCCCGGATAAAAGCAAGGAAGTTATCTGCTCCACCAGCTGTTGGGGACATACGTGCTATCATGGAATCAGGCTCATCAAGTGCGGGAGTCATATCCCTTGTGCGATCGGTATTTGTAATGCCCACAATGATCATTTCGGGCATGATACCGTTTGAACTCAGAAACTGTACAATCCCTGTTGTATGATGAAAATGACCGTCACCGTCGAGCAAATACATAACCGGATAAAGGTTGGTGTTTCCTTCGTAACTCTCCGGGGTACTGATCCAGATCTTGCGGTCTTCGTTGAGAATATTAGAGTGAACAGTTAGCTTTTCGCCAATGATGATTTCTTCCGGATCCTGGGCCTGAATGCCGGCGGGAATTATTAATAGTAAAAGGAAAAGAATACGGGTTTTCATATGAGACGCTTTTTGCGGAGAAATTACAAAATTTATTCATAAATAACGGAAACAAAATGCCTCATGAATAAAATAGATTTTACATCGTCCACCCCAAACCCCTTAATTTGGGGAAAATCGTTTCCTGGACGGACAAATGAAAGTCATCTGGTTATTTATGGCTGGTGAGCTGCACATACACCACTTTTTTCGTTTCGAAAAAGTCTTCGGTGTAATAATCCGACAAATCGAAGATCTCGAAATTCCGTTTAATCTCACTCATTTCATCCGACAGGTCACCACCTTTCAGATACAACACACCGTTGGGTAACCCATTACGTTGTTCATGTGAGATTTTATTGGACACCCATTGAAGAAAAGGTTTCATCCGAGTTACAGCACGGCTTACCACGAAATCATATTTCCCTTTCACCTGTTCTGCCCGGATGGCTTCTGCGCTAACATTCGATAAACCAAGCGAGTCGGCAACGGCATTCACTACTTTTATCTTTTTTCCGATACTGTCAACCAGGTGAAATCGGCAATCCGGGAAAAGGATGGCCAGTGGTATTCCAGGAAATCCACCACCAGTTCCTACATCCAGGATTTTTGTGCCTGGTTCGAAAGAAATGATCCTGGCGATTCCGAGTGAATGCAGTACGTGGTGCTCGTAAAAATGATCGGTATCTTTTCTCGAGATCACATTGATCTGCTGGTTCCATTCCGCATAAAGAGCCCCCAGTTGTTGAAATTGATCCTTTTGAACATCAGATAAGCCATTAAAATACCTTTCGACTATTTTTGAACTATCCATATCAGGCCTCCTGCAGTTGCTTTAATTCTTCGGTATAACTGCCCGATAAAATCGGGAACCGGCACCAGGTGCGCGGATCAACATTGAAATCATCGAGGTGGAAAGAGGGTGCGATGCGTTCACGCTTCCACTGATTTCGGCTCCATAGACGGTAAAATTTGCTAATATGGGATTTTAGCAGGTCATTCGGTTCCAGGTTCTGAAGTTTCAGGATGTCGTATACCTCAACGGGTGACATATGGTCGCGGATGGCGAGCTTTTCAATTTCAACCAGGATCGTATAGGGCATCAGGTCGTCCTCATCGGTCTGGGTCTGCTGCAGCGGCCTGAGTTCTGCACTGGGCTGAAGGTTGTTCACATGTGAGAGAGAAGAATATCCCAGCTCCCGCTCCGCCCATTTCAGCCAATGGATTATGAAAGCCTTGTCCACAGCAGCGATCGGAGCAATGCTTCCGCTGGTATCTCCATCCATCGTTGCATAGCCTACATCACCCTCGCTGCGGTTGCTGGTGGTTAGTAACAGTGCATTGTTGATATTTGCCAGCATCCAGATAATGGGAGAACGCGCCCGTGCCTGGATGTTCTGTAAAGTAATGTCATCCTGGGCCCATGTAAGCGGGCGACCGATCGATTTTTCAATCTTCCCGGTATATGTCTTTACTTCATCATCAATTTTCCATGAATGAAAGGTGGCACCCAATTCTGCAGCCAGCATCCTGGCAGAATCAAACGTGCTCTGGGAAGAATTCACCGTACCCTGATATGCGGTTGTAAGAATATACTCCATGATGTCCTTTTCGGAACTGGTGGCAGGTAGGCGCAGTCCCGACCGGAGTAGAAATGTTTCCAGTCCGAGTGCTTCAATACCTCTCCTCACCATCTCACGAACCAGAACAGCAATGGTAGAGCTGTCGGCACCGCCGCTCAACGAAAGGACGAAGCCCTGACTATGGCTTTTCCGCATGTAGTCGAATAATGCCAGTGACTCTGCCTGTACAAATTCATATTCTTTCCTGCGTTCATATTCCCGGGGTCCTGGAAATTCTGCATCCGGATTTCCTACATCTACCGTTGCTGTGAGCAATTCAACCGGCTGGAATGACAGCCATTTATTGCGTGCTGCAAGACGTCCATGGTGGGCGATCAGAATTTCCCCGTCATAGATCATTCTGCCAGCCTCGTTTCCGAGGAGGTTTGCGTACACATAGGTGCATTTGAAGTCGAGACTGCTCGAAACAATCAATTCTTCCCTGAGCAGTGTCTTATGAAAGGCAAAATGACTGGCACTTGGGTTTAGGATAAGATTCACACCTTTCTCCACCAATCGGCATGCGGGCCGGTTCTGTCGCCAGGCATCCTCACAAATCTCGAAACCGATGTGTGCACCATGCAGTTGGAAGGTAACATCGCCTAAAGGAACATCCTGTCCGCAAATACGTACTGTAGCCTCCTCCCCAACCGGCCAGGGGGAGAACCAGCGCGGTTCATAATGAACGCCGTCATTGGCCAGAAACTGTTTAGCATATACGCCAACCGGTCGGCCATCCTTAACCACGCACGTGGTGTTGTAATGTCGGGTATCGAATGCGAGAGGGAATCCGATGGCAACCGTGATCCCTGTACAGTGTGGAATAATGGATTCGAGTTCGCTGAAGGCACGGTCATAGATCCATTCCCCGAGAAATAAGTCCTCACACCCATATCCGGTAATACACAGTTCGGGAAGACAAAGAATATCTACCTTCTCTTTTTTTGCCATGGCAATGGCATCCAGGATGTTTTTCCGGTTATTTTCCCAATTGATGGGAATTTGATTTACCGTCGCACCGGCAAGTTTGAGTTCAGGCACAGGAATCAGATTAATTTCAGCAATTCACAGGTCTTCAGAGCCGCGTCCTGTTCTGCTTTCTTTTTACTAAAGCCAAAACCGGTTCCGTATTCTTCTTCATCGATATATACGCATGCCGTAAATTCACGATGGTTTCCATGATGTTTAACATCAATAATGCGGAATTCCAGGACTTTGTTCTCCTTTTGGGACCACTCGATTAACGTACTTTTGAAATTGGGGTTCATTCGAACCACTTCTTCTATGTCAAAGTAAGGAAGAATCAGCTTATTGAGTATGAATTTCTGACTTTTTCGATATCCCTGGTCGAGATAAACCGCTCCGATAAGCGCTTCCAGCGCATCTCCGTAAAGTGATTTATGGGAAAAGCGGCCCTGGTGCCGGCTATCAAAACTTAATACCTCATCGATACCCACTTTTCTCCCGAGCACATTAAGTGATTCGCGGTTTACAAGACGCGACCGGATTTCAGTTAAAAAACCTTCATCCTTAAAGGGGTATTTTTTGAAGAGGTAGTCGGCTATGACGGTTCCAAGTACGGCATCACCCAGGTATTCCAGTCGTTCATTGGATTCCCTGATGCCCTTATTGTTTTCCCGCGCCGTGGAACTATGGCGTACTGCCAAATGATAGAGATCAAGCTGAACAGGTGTGATACCAGTAATATTACGAACAGCCCGCAACAGCCGTTTGTCTTCGGGTGACCGAATAATAAACAGGTTGTGCAGCTTTCGCACCCTTCGCAGCACTATTCAGCAAATTTCTTGAATATAATAGAGGTATTGTGTCCTCCGAATCCAAAGGTGTTGCTCAGCGCAACATTCACCTCTCTTTTCTGTGCCTTGTTAAAGGTAAAGTTCAGTTTATTATCAAGCCCCTCATCATCTGTGAAATGATTGATGGTGGGTGGTACGATACCGTCTGTAATGGAAAGGATCGAGGCAACCGCTTCAATGGCTCCGGCTGCACCCAGCAGGTGGCCTGTCATCGATTTGGTTGAACTGATATTCAGGTTATAGGCGTGTTCGCCGAAAACTTTTTTAATCGCCAGTGATTCACTGATATCACCCAGTGGGGTAGAGGTACCATGGACATTGATGTAATCCACGTCCTTAGGGGTTATGTTCGCATCCCTGAGGGCGTTGATCATTACATTGGTCGCACCAAGACCTTCAGGATGAGGGGCTGTTATATGATAGGCATCTGCCGACATACCACCCCCGATTAGTTCTGCATAAATACGGGCTCCACGCGCTTTTGCATGCTCATATTCCTCGAGTATGAGTGCGGCTGCACCTTCACCAAGTACAAATCCGTCCCGATCCTTATCAAAGGGCCTGGAGGCTGTAGAGGGCGAATCATTTCGCTCCGAAAGGGCTTTCATCGCATTGAATCCTCCGATACCGGCTTCGGTAACGGCTGCTTCACTGCCTCCGGTAATGGCTACATCCATATGCCCCAACCGGATATAATTCAACGCATCAATGATGGCGTTGGTAGCCGACGCACACGCCGATACAGTTACAAAATTTGGCCCGTGAAAGCCATATTTTATAGAAATGTACCCGGCACTGATGTCGGCAATCATTTTCGGGATGAAGAAAGGGTTAAACCTTGGCGTAAAATCATTCAAGGTATAACTCTTTACTTCATCCTGAAATGTTTTCAAACCACCTATACCTGACCCCCAGATAACACCGGCTTTATTCAGGTCGATTTTCTCAGTATCAATACCTGAATCCTTCATGGCTTCCTCAGCCACAACCAATGCATATTGAGTGAAAGGATCCATTTTTCTGGCTTCTTTGCGATCAAAGTAATTCAGTTCATCATAGTCCTTGATCTCACAAGCGAACTGTGTTCTGAATTTTGAAGCGTCGAAACGGGTGATGGGTGCGGCACCGCTTACTCCATTGATCAAACCTTCCCAATATTCCGGGGCGGTGTTTCCAACGGGCGTTAATGCACCTATTCCTGTTACTACTACTCTCCTCAGTGCCATAAAAAAAAGTTAGGTGGGGTGTGTGCTATTTCTGAAAGGAATTATCCTTTAACGTTTTCTTCCAGGTAAGAGATGGCCTGTCCTACAGTGCCGATGTTTTCTGCCTGATCATCCGGAATTGAAATATTGAATTCTTTCTCGAATTCCATAATCAATTCAACCGTGTCCAGCGAATCTGCTCCCAGGTCATTTGTGAAACTTGCCTCCGGAGTAACTTCAGATTCCTCAACTCCCAGCTTATCAATGATGATTGACTTTACTTTTTGCGCTATTTCAGACATACTTGTAAAAATTTAATTGTTAAAATATCTGCAAAGAAATGCATATTATGGTTTAATGTCAAACAATTTTTTTAAACTTATCGACCCCCCAAATAGGCACAAAATTGGGGGTTTTACTACGATTTTGTGACTATTTTTACAGAATGAAGAAGAATAGACTGGTAATTGAATACGATTATGCCTTCCACCTGCTTGGAATATCTTCTTCTGTGAAGTTCTATAAACTGGCCTGGGCGATTAATCAGAAACTTGCAATAAACCTTATTAAAAGAGCTGATTACAGGCTTGATTTGCTTCAGGAACCCCTGTCATTTGAAGTATACACACACGGAGAACCCGATACGCAATTCTGGTTATACCGAAACCGGTCGGTCAGCCAGGACTCCCAATTCCTCATACCGGAATATCCCCATTTCGATTATCTTATTAAATTACCTTCCGATTCGCAATCGTTTGCATTAAAAGAAATGGTTAAAGTCCTCCGTGAAGTTGATTTGATTGAATATATTGGCGCACTCGATGTGAAAACCCTGAAATCAAGGGATAATTTCCTCGAATAGAAGAACCACAAATATGGAATTTAACAGAACAAAAATAGTTGCGACTGTCGGCCCTGCGTCGAACAGCAAAGAAATGTTGAGAGCGTTAATGAAGGCCGGAGTGAATGTCTTCAGGCTCAACTTTTCGCATGGAACACATGACCAGCACCGTGAGGTAATCCGTCTCGTACGGGAATTGAATGAAGAACTTGACCTGACAGTAAGTTTGCTTCAGGACCTGCAGGGACCAAAAATTCGGGTGGGAGAGGTTGAGAAAGGAGCCAAATTAGTTGAAGGAGCTGCATTTACAATCACGACCGAGGAAATGGTTGGAAATGGTAAAAAGGCAAGCACTGTATATAAAGGCATGGCTACAGACGTGTCAATTGGAGATGAAATTCTTATCGATGACGGTAAGATCGAACTTGTTGTAACTGCCAAAGAAGGTAATGATGTTATCACAAAGGTGATTCACGGAGGTAAACTCAAGCCCAGGAAGGGAATTAATCTTCCCAATACGCATGTCTCAGCACCCTCCCTAACGGAAAAGGACCTTGAAGATCTTGAATTCGGACTGGAACAGGATGTGGACTGGATTGCGCTCTCATTTGTTCGCTCCGCTGAGGATATTCACGACCTTAGGCAACGTATACGTGCCGCAGGAAAGGATTGCAGGATCGTGGCAAAGATTGAAAAACCCGAGGCATTGAAGAACATCGATGAAATTATTGAAGTGACTGATGCCATTATGGTAGCCCGCGGTGATCTGGGTGTTGAAATTCCGATGGAGGAAGTGCCCATGGTTCAAAAGATGCTCGTCCAAAAATGTAACCTCGCATCAAAACCAGTGATTATCGCAACACAAATGATGGAGAGTATGATCGATAACCCCAGACCTACACGTGCTGAGACCAATGATGTGGCCAACGCAGTGATGGATGGAGCAGATGCATTGATGCTCTCGGCAGAAACAGCCGCGGGAAGTTATCCGGTTGCAGTGATACGAAGCATGATCAGAACGATCATTAATGTGGAGAATAAAGCCAACGTTTATTTCAAGCATTACAAGCTAGATGAGGAGGATCCCTTATTTTATAACGACAGTATCATTAAATCGGCCTGCCAGCTTGCTGAAATTTCAAATGCAAAAGCGATCATTGGAATGACTGCATCGGGTTACACCGCATTCAAACTGGCATCGCACCGGCCGAAAGCAAATATTTTCATCTTTACCCATAACAAACCCTTACTGAATAAAATGAATCTGATTTGGGGAGTGCGGGGATGCTATTACGACTCAGAAGAATCTACCGACAAGACTTTCGAGGATATTGAAAATATTCTGATGCAGAAAGGACATATTACCAAGGGAGACGTTTTCATTACCACCGCAAGTATGCCGCTCCACGATCGGGGCAGGACGAATGCAATGAAGCTAAACGTGGCGGATTAATCCCAGTTTTCCGGAGAAACGAGTAATATTTCCTCTTCACGGTCCACAGCCACCTCCCCGGCGGGTGCACCTTTCCGCTTTCGGATGAATTTTCGGGGGGTTGCAATTACAGGACACATAGAATCATTTTTCCGTTTGGAATGAAAGGCTGCCAGGGAGGCGGCCTTTTCTTTTACGCCGGCAGGAAATCCTGTTCCCGGATTGTGTTTAATGATGACATGTGCGCCGGCAACATCCTTCGCATGTAACCACAGGTCGTCTTTATGGCTCAACCTGAGCATCTGGTCATTTGCCTTGCCGCTTTTGCCCAGCCAGACCTGGAAACCCATATATGTAAATACATGAAAAGGCCTGGAATGGCCGTCATTGTCGTTTTCAGGCAATTCGCGGGATACGATCTTCTTTAGATCCCGCACCGTTTCGGCGGATTCAATTTTGTCCAACAGCGCTTTTTGCTCCTCCATCTGTTGCTTTTTCGTCCGGATGTTCTTCTCGAGCCTGTCAGTTTCAAGATGTTGATTTTTTGCCTTGCGGTAGTAGTTCTCGGCATTTTTCTGCGGCGAAAGATCGGGTTTAAGCTTTATTTCGACCGGTACGTTGTTCTGGTAGAAATCAGGAACAGTTATCAGTTTCTCGCCTTGCCGGATTTCATGCATATGGGCCATGATCAAATCAGCCATCTGACGATAATTCGTCTGATCTCGAATTTCAATGAGTTTGATCTGGTTCTTCTCAATGTACCGAAGAGAACGTTCGAGATCTTTTCTCAGCACATCTCCTGCACGCCTTTTTTCCCGCAATAAATTTCCTTCCCGTTGATAGGTCAGATAAAATTCATTCAGTGCCTCGATCGGATCGTTAAAGGTTCTTCTTACATTGCCCAGTCTGAAAAGTGAAAGGACGATCTGTTCCTGCCAGTCGGTGATATGGAAAACCGGTGTTTCCAGTGAATGGATCAAATCCATAATTTCCCTGTACTGCTCCTCCAGGGATCGCTTTTTGTAACCCTGCATGAATAAATATTCCCTGCCCATTTTACCGAGTGTGGGAAGGAATTTTGTGGGATTTCCATCGACAGCCATAAATGCATCGAACGACAGATCAAGATCCCGGTCCAGATCAGGAAGCTGAACATCCATATCATTCTTCAATACAGTTCGAAAAATCCGAACCGGGTTATTTCCCGAATGAATAATGACGTTGGCGCGGTTTCCGAAAAGTTTAAAAGTGATACTCCAGGTCCCGCTGAGAAAAAGGGTTAGTGCCCGCTCATTTTTATGGCATCGTACCTTTTCAACCGTCTGGTGTAGTATTTCAGGAAACAGATCGATTGTATTTCGTTTTGCACGTGCGTGCTGCTCAGGGAAATACAGACAGGAAAACGAGGGCAAAAAGTGCGCGCGGATGATAAACTCCTCCGACTGGTCACTAAATACCAGCATCAATTCATCCTTTTCCTGGGAATAGCAGGAAACAAGTTGTTTGCCCCTTACTTTTCCTTCCAGAGCAGGGACGAGTGACCTCAGAAAAAAATAATTGTTATGCACCGTCTATTTCAATGGTTAAACCATCATACGCCAGTTCCACATTGGCTGGTAAATCAGCGGATATTTCATGATGTGTCCCCAACCGATGTGAGATGTGGGTAAAATATGTTTTTTCGGCATTTACTTCGCGTGCAATTTCCAGTGCTTCCTCCAGGGTAAAATGAGAAATGTGTGATTCTTTTTGCAGTGCATTCAGCACAAGCACCCTGGTGTTTCGAATTTTTTCAAACTCCTCTGCCGGGATGGCATTGGCATCGGTGATGTAGGTGAAATCACCGACCCTGAAGCCAAATACAGGAAGTTTATAATGGAGGACCTCCACCGGTAAAAAGTTGACACCCTCTACAGAAAATGCCTCATTCCTGATTTCGATGGTTTTGATCCGTGGAACACCCGGATATTTCTTTTCGGCAAAGGCATAGCCAAATTCCTTCTTCAGTTGTTGGATCACCCGGTCTGTACCGTATATCGGCATATCACCACCCTGCCGGAAATTAAATGCCCTAACATCGTCCAGACCTGCAGTATGATCCTTATGCTCATGTGTGAATACAACGGCATCGAGGTGATCGATACGTGCCCGCAGCATCTGTTGCCGGAAATCCGGACCTGTATCGATCACGATACTTTTATTTCCTGTTTCAATGTGGATGGATGTGCGCAGCCGCTTATCCCGAAAATCCAGTGACGCACAGACCTCACAATTGCAGGCAATCACTGGAACGCCCTGGGAGGTTCCGGTACCGAGAAAGGTTATTCTCACAGTTCCAATTCTATTTGTGCCAATTCCTGGTAAAGCTTCCTGTTCTTCTCCGAAAGCTTTTCTGCGTTCAGGTCGACCGACTTAATGATGTCCAGCAGGCAATTGATCTTGCCATCGGTGGCATAGAATTTATTTACGACAATCACTTTGGTGTCCCGGAGTACACACCAGCCCGACTTGAAATTTCCCTTTTCATATCGCAGGATATAGTCGGTTTCACCAATGAGTTCTTCCAGTTTTCGGAGAAAATGATTGGAATATTTAATATTCATACCTCAATAAGTGTTTTTATGGCGACAAGCAACTCGTCGTAATTAAGCGGTTTTAGCAGAAATTTGTTCATTCCGGCATCGGCGAAATCAGCATCCGAATAATTCATGTAATTCCCGGAAATACCTATGATGGGCAAAGATGCCACATGTGGGTCTTTTGATTTTCGGATTTCACGCGCTAGTTCCATTCCGTTGGCATCCGGAAGGATGATATCCAGTATTAAAAGATCAAAGTCACCGGTTTCAATCAGCTCAATGACCTTTCCTCCATTCTTCACACCTTGAAATGCATACCCCTGTACTTCTAGAATCTTTTTTGTCAGAGACTGAAGAACCGGGCTGTCGTCGGCAAGTAGTATTCTTTTCCCCATAATGAATCACTTTTCATACCAACCATTCGACATAAAACTGAAAGAAGCCAGCAGTGTGTAGGCCAGGTTCAGCTTATCTTCAAAGTTAGAATAATTTTCCGACTTCAACTCTTCTTCCATGAATCCACATAGACGCGTGATTTGTTCCCCGCCTAGCGTGGCCGCATTCCCTTTCATGGCATGCATGATAAACCGGATTTGCTCATATTCTCCACGCATGTGAAGCGAGCGGCACTCATTTAGCTGTAATGTGGTATTCTTAATGAATCGATTCAGTCCGTTCACAACCATTTCTGTAGAACCCAGATTCGAAAGTGATTCCAGTATATCCATGTTCAGAATATGCAAATCTGAAAGGCCAATTGACCGGCCAATGCCTGCCATGGAAATCACCGATTCAATTTCCTCGTTTAGTTGATCAACCGTAATGGCAGGATCAATTTCACGCGTATAATATGTAGGAGGGAAGGGTGTCTCATCATCGATAAATAAAACTACCGGCACGTATCCGGGTAGTGTTACTTCTTTATGCAGCCCCAGATCAGATAGTACAACGTCGGCGGTTTTAAGGGAACCCGGGTCGTATGCTTCAAGGTTTGAGGCACCCAGGGCCTCTTCGCAGAAAGTTCTGAGTTCATCGTTCTCGAAGTGATACAAGAGTTTTTTATCTGAAATCATCCCCATATGTTCTAAGATAGTAAGTTTATGGGAAATTGCAGGTAAGGAGAAAAAAAGACTACTTTGTGTAATGGAGGGTATTCTTATAGTGATTGGTGGTCCCACCGCCATAGGTAAAACCGACCTTTCCATTGAGTTGGCGGAATGGCTGAATACAGAAATCATTTCAGCGGATTCGCGGCAGTGTTACCGGGAAATGACAGTTGGAACTGCAAAGCCTTCGGAAGAAGAGCTTTCCCGGATCCCGCATCATTTCATAAACAGTCATAGCATTACCGATCTTTTCACCGCTGGCGATTTTAGTCGTGCTGCGCGTGCCCGCCTGGCAGCGCTTTTTCAACATCATAAGGTGGTGATCACCGTGGGAGGTTCAGGGCTTTATCTGAAGGCTTTCCTGGAAGGTATTCCGAATATTCCTAATATAGACCCGGCTATTCGGGAAGAACTGAATGAGGAGTTTAATGTTGACGGACTGGCCCCGCTGAAAGCACGTCTGGCTACCCTGGATCCCGAATTTATGAAGGAAGCAGACACCCATAATCCGCAGCGAATAATCCGTGCACTGGAAGTTACACTTGGGACCGGCAAGCCCTTCAGTTCATTCAGGTCTGATAAGGGAGACCCGCTTCCGCACAGGATAGTATCCATCGGGCTGGATGCTGATCGTAAATGGCTGTATGAGCGGATCGATCGCAGGGTGACCCGGATGGTGGAAAATGGCCTTTTCGATGAAGCCGCCGCGTTATACCCTTACCGCAATCATTATGCGCTGAAGACCGTGGGATACCAGGAAATTTTTGACTTCATAGACGGGAGCCTGACAAGGGAAGAAGCAATTCAGGCGATTCAACAGAACAGTCGCCGTTATGCCAAGCGACAACTTACCTGGTTCCGCAAATACGGAAATATGACCTGGTTTCATCCCGAAAATAAGGATGAGATACACCGGTATGTAACACAAATGACAGGTTTAACGTAATTTCAATGAAATTTTTTGGATAATTCTGGCGTTCTTTATCCGTAAACGGAAATACTTTATGACCTGCAAAAAGCTTTTAGTCGCTGCCTTCATTTTAATCATCAGCAGTACCGTGGCATTTTCGCAAGAAAAGGTCCGGTGGCTTACCTTTGAAGAAGCGGTAGAACTTTCGAAAACTGAAAAGAAGAAAATATTTATTGATGTCTACACCGACTGGTGCGGATGGTGCAAGGTAATGGATAAAAATACCTTCAGCGATCCGGAAATAGCCGCTTACCTGAACGATAATTTTTACCCGGTAAAATTCAATGCAGAACAGAAGGAAGATGTTTCATTCCGTGGGGCAACCTACAGTTTCGTAAGTTCCGGAAGTCGCGGGTACCATGAGCTGGCCGCTGGTTTGTTAAATAATAAATTAAGTTTTCCTACGGTCGTATTTCTGGATGAAGACTTCCGTATCATCAGTCCGGTTCCCGGGTACCACAAACCTGATTTTTTCCAGAAGGTAGTTACGTATTTTGGGGATGATCATTACCAGGAAACCTCCTGGAAGGAATTCGAGAAGAATTATACAAAATGATCATTTCATTTTTGGGAAAGCAAGATTCTTTTTAATGGCGATGATCCTGATAGCAACAATGAGTAATACAGTGATCACAAAATTCAAATTTGTCGGACTACCCGATTCCTCGAGTATATAAAATGTTAATGCCCCTGCCAGGCAGGCGGTGGCATATATTTCCTTTCTGAATATGAGGGGAATTTCATTGCAAAGAATATCCCGTATTACACCTCCTACCGTGGCTGAGACCATTCCCATCAAAATAGCAATAGAGGGATGATAGCCCAGTAGAATTACCTTCTGCATTCCGCTGATCGTAAATAATGCGATACCAATGGTATCGAAAATGAAAATAGTCCGGTGCATCTGCACCAAATATTTTCTGAAAAGGAGCGTAAACGGAAGCGCCAGAAAAATAACCAGTGGATAGTTCAGGTCTTCCACCCAAACTACCGGGTAAGCTCCCAGGATCACATCCCGTGTAGTTCCCCCGCCAACAGCGGTGACAAAACCAATTACCGCCGCCCCAAAAAGATCCATGTCTTTTTTTGCCGCCAGCCGAATTCCGCTGATGGCGAAAACGAAGGTACCGATCATTTCCAGGGCGTACAGAAAATCCATAGTGCGAGTTTAGCGCCAATTCGGTAAAATAAAAATACTCAGCTGAGATTATCCCCGATTTATGGCGATTCAGGTGATCAGGAGCTGATAATATTTTTTTCAGCCGGCCTGATTCCGTAACTTTGCATTTCCTTGAAAATCAAGGTAACAAGTATATATCATTTAAAAATATTATTATGTCTGAAGCAAAGAAAGGCGACAGAGTAAAAGTACATTATACCGGCAAGCTCACAGACGGATCAGTTTTCGATTCTTCGAGAGATCGTGAGCCCCTGGAATTTGAATTAGGTGCAGGTATGATGATTGCAGGATTTGACGCAGCCGTTACCGGAATGAAAGTGGGTGAAAGCAAAACAGCTGAAATTCCCAGTGCTGAAGCCTATGGCGAACACAATGAAGAGATGGTGATCTCTGTTCCTAAAACGCAGCTTCCCGAAGGACTTAATCCTGAAATTGGTCAGCAGCTTGGAATGCAGCAGCCAAATGGTCAGTCCATTCCGGTTCGCGTTACTAAAGTAGAAACTGAGAGTATTGAAATAGATGCGAATCATCCACTTGCAGGAAAAGACCTGATTTTTGATCTTGAATTGGTAGAGATCAACTAATCAAAACGGATCAAAATAAAAAAGCCGGGCAAACGTCCGGCTTTTTTTTGGCCCTGAGGCCCAATCTTCTATGCAATTAATGCTCCTGCTCTTTATCGGTCTTCTTGAAATCAAGGAATCCCACGGCTGCGGCAAAGCCAATAAGACATGCGACAATCGTTATAAATAGGTTTGCACCGTCTGCGACATACTGTTCCATGTATCCTGTTCTTTTAATTCAATGCTGGGTCAAATTTAGGAGAATATTTGAATAATCCGAAAGTCTACAGGGCTTCTTTAACCGCATCGCAGTTCTGAAGGGACTCGATGATAAAGCGGATATGTTCATCCATATCCACCCCCAGCATATTTATGCCCGCTTCAATTTCGTCTCGCTCTACCTTGGCGGCGAAGCTTTTTTGCTTCAGTTTCTTCTTGACCGATTTCGGTGTTAATCCGTTCAGCCCTTCAGGCCTCACCCGGGCGCATGCAATAATGAAACCGGTAAGTTCATCACATGCCAGCAGTGCCTTGTCAAGGGTATTGTTATAGGGGACGTTCCACTTTGTATAATGGGCCGAAATTGCATGGGCTATTTTGTCCTCACCCAACGAATTTAATTTCTCCACAATGATAGAAGGGTGCTGTTCCGGGTACTTTTCATAGTCGGCATCATGCAACAGACCAGTAACATACCATTCTTCAGGATCTTCGTTGAATCTTGATGCATACTGCTGCATCACATGCGCCACTGTTTGTGCATGCAGGAGGAGGCTCTCCGTTTCGGTCATTTCTTCCAGTATTTTTTCCGCATCATGAATGGTCATTTTTTTACATTTACGTTGAACATCAAATCGTACCGTTAACGGAAAATTACAGATTACTCTTCTGTTAATTTCGTATCTAACACATAAATTCATCCCAATGAAAAAGTTTTTCATAATAATCATTATGCTGTATACTCCTTTCTGCAGCACCTTCGCACAGTCTGAAGAGATAAAAGTTTCGGCCATCATTCTGAGTATTTTTGATGGTATGAGGGAAGGGGATTCTTCAAAAGTTGCATCTCATTTCGTGCGTGACGCAACTATGTTATCTGTTTTTTACGATAAGGACGGCAAATCTACCCTCAGGGAGGGAAGCCTGCAGCAGTGGCTGAACGCCATTGGCACCCCACGTGAAGAAATGCTTGATGAGCGCATCTGGGATACAGAAGTGAAGATCGATGACAACCTGGCGACGGTATGGACCAGCTATGCATTGTATGTTGGTGAAAATTACAGTCATTGCGGGGTAGATGCCTTTCAGCTCTACCATGATGGTAATGCATGGAAGGTTTTTCATGTGTCGGATACCCGGCGTAAGGAGTGTGATATTCCGGATTATGTGAAGGGAGAAAATTGATGAAAATTGTTGGAATAGTATTACTGCTTGTATTGAGCTCTCTTTTTGCCGGAGCGCAGGATTTCACAACGGTTATTCTGGTTCGGCATGCTGAGAAGGATATGACCGCATCTACGAACAATCCCGACCTGTCGCCGGAAGGTAAAGCCCGACAACAAGCCCTTTCGCATGCACTTGAAAATGTTGATATCGATGTCCTCTATTCAACTCCCTACCTTCGTACAAGGAACACCATCCAGGGCATTGCGTCGGCCAGGAACCTGGAAATACTGGAGTATTCTCCTTTCGACGAAGCAGCCATCAAAGAGATCATTGAATCCAATCAGGGAAAGACCATTCTTTTTTCAGGCCACTCTAATACCGTGCCTGCCATGCTGAACATGCTCACCGGTACAACGAATTACGAGCCGTTTACAGATGCCGATTATGATAACCTTTTCTTTGTTATTATGCATGGGGGAGTTGTTCAGGTTCTACCCCTGAAATATGGTGCTGACGATGGTGTGAAATGATGTCTACGTGGTTGCCGGAACTTTAGCATACGGCAAACGCTCAATTAATTCAGGTAGATAATAGTTGTCCAGTCCGCTCACAGCAATGATATCGGCTTTGTGCAACTCAACATTGCCATCATCTGCAATAAGATCCTTCCGAATGAACATCTCCTGAACCTTACCGATCACCAGATACGTACCATTCGAACGAATCGGGATAATCTCCTCGAGAGACATACCAAACCGAACCGGACTTTCAGCTACATAGGGCGCCTTCACTTTTCTTCCAAATTCTGCCTGCAGGTCAGTGGCTTCAAATTCTGAGATATCGGGAGCATACCGCGCAGATGTTTGATGCGCCTTCTTGTAGATGCCTTTTGTGATCAGGTTGATAGTGAACGATCCCGTTTGCTGAATGTTGGTGAATGTTTGCTTGGGAACTGTAACAGGTCTGTGAATAAAGCCGATCAGGGGCGGCGAGGCGCCGATATGAACTACAGAATTAAAAATTGCCAGGTTCGTTAACCCGTCACTGTTCGCAGTTCCAAGAAGTGCGGCATTTTTAAAGCCCTCGGCCGTGTTCATGAAATACCTCCTGAACATGTCGTCCATATCCAGAATCGCTTTCAAGTCGAAATATTTGAGATCCATAGCGTTTTAACATTAAATTACAGGCCTTGTTTATATTTCAAATGGGTTTACTGGAATTTACAGAAAAAGGAATTTATTGTTCACATGCCGATGTGTATATCGACCCTTGGAAACCGGTCAAAAAGGCACTGATCACCCATGGGCATGCCGACCACAGCCGTCCCGGGCATCAATATTATCTTGCCACGCCTGAAGCCGCGCCAATCATACGGTACAGACTTGGAAATGAGATCCGGATACAAACCCTGCCATTCGGTTCCGCCCAAACCATAAATGGCGTAAAGTTTTCCTTTCATCCCGCAGGACATATAATCGGATCAGCACAGGTACGTGTAGAATATAAAGGCGAAGTGTGGGTTGTGTCGGGTGACTATAAACTGGAAAATGACGGATTGTCCACGCCTTTTGAGCCTGTACCGTGCAACGTTTTTATCACCGAATGTACATTTGGTTTGCCAATCTATCAGTGGAAGGATCAGGCAGAAGTATTCGCTGAGATCAACCAGTGGTGGCAGGAAAACAAGGATGCAGGAAAGGTGAGTATTTTAACAGGGTATGCACTTGGGAAGGCTCAGCGCCTGCTGTTTGGTTTGGATCAGTCTATCGGACCGGTATTCACACATGGTGCGATAGAAAATGTGAACGAAATCATTCGTGCACAGGGAATTACGCTTCCGGAAACACAACGTGTGGAGGCGGATATGAAAAAGAGAATATTTGAGGGTTCACTGATTCTTACAACACCTTCATCCGTCGGTACTTCCTGGCTTCAGCGATTCAAACCCTATTCAGTGGCGATGGCTTCCGGGTGGATGGCCCTGAGAGGTGCCCGCAGGAGAAGGGCCGCAGACCGTGGGTTTGTTCTCTCGGATCATGCCGATTGGGACGGATTAAATGCAGCCGTGAGTGCCACCGGTGCCAGCCGGATCATTACTACCCACGGGTATACAAACCTCTACAGCCGCTGGTTGGTTGAACAGGGGCTGGATGCCATGGAGGCGAAAACCGAATTTGAAGGGGAAGTAAATGATGTTACATGAAAGCATTTGCCGACCTCTATACCGAACTCGATCAGACCAATAGCACATTGGCAAAAATTGCAGCGTTGAGGCAGTTCTTTGACCGCGTGGATGGAACCGATAAACTATGGACAATCGCCCTTCTGTCTCACAGGCGGCCAAAAAGACCGGTGAACTCAACCCGGTTGAAGGAGTGGGCGGCCGAAGTTGCCGGACTTCCTTTCTGGTTGGTTGACGAAACACATCATGTGGTAGGTGATCTTGCAGAAACCGTGGCGGGAATATTGCCTGAGCCCGAACAAGCGTCGGCCGAAAGCCTGTCGTACTGGGTTCGTCGCGTGATAGAAATGAAGTCAATGGAGGAGGATGATAGAAGAGCGGCTCTTCTTGATGCATGGAGAAGGTTGAATCGGATGGAACGATTTACCTTACATAAGATACTTACCGGCGGATTTCGTGTGGGTGTTTCACAGAAATTACTCGTGCGTGCGCTGCATGCGCATACCGGTATCGATGAAAGTGTGCTTGCCCATCGTCTGATGGGTAATTGGGATCCGGAGACCACCACCTTTGAGGAACTAATCCTTACCCCTGATCCCGGCGATGACCTTTCGAAACCATACCCCTTTTATCTGGCCTATGCACTGGAGACCCCGGTTGCTCAGCTTGGACTTGCAAGTGATTGGTCTGCCGAATTCAAATGGGATGGAATCAGGGGACAAATCATTATTCGGGGAGGCGAGCATTTCGTCTGGTCGAGGGGTGAAGAGCTGGTGACAGAAAAGTATCCTGAATTTGATATGCTCGCTACGATGTTACCCGGCGGAACCGTACTGGACGGCGAGATTCTCCCCTTTAAAAACGGCAGGGCATTATCATTTCAAAAGTTACAGACCCGTATTGGGAGAAAAAACCTGACGGCCGCAATACTTGCATCAACCCCGGTGATCTTTAAGTGTTATGATTTACTCGAATTCGAAGGGCGCGATATCCGATCACTGCCCTTCAGGGAGCGGAGAGCATTACTTGAAGATTTGATTATCCCCGGCCATGAGGTGGTTAAGATTTCGGAACAGGTTGAGTTTTCTTCCTGGGGTGAACTGGCAGAAATAAGGAATAGCGCCCGCTCCTTCCAAAGTGAAGGACTTATGCTCAAGCATCTCGATGCTCCCTACCGTGATGGAAGAAAAAAAGGGGACTGGTGGAAATGGAAAGTGGATCCGCTTACCATAGATGCTGTGATGATTTACGCAATGCGGGGCCATGGCCGAAGGGCCAATTTGTATACCGATTACACATTCGCGGTTTGGAACGGTTCTTCACTTGTTCCGTTTACCAAGGCATATTCGGGACTTACAGATAAAGAAATTGCAGAGGTCGATGCGTTTATCCGCAAAAATACGATAGATCGATTCGGACCGGTGCGAAGTGTAACTCCCGAGCTTGTTTTTGAGATCGCTTTTGAAGGTATACATAAATCCGCCCGACATAAATCAGGGATTGCCTTACGTTTTCCAAGGATAAAGCGCTGGCGCCGTGACAAAAAGGCGGCAGAGGCCAATACCCTCTCCGATTTGCAGGATCTCCTGAAATTATACGCCGACTAGACCAGATTTACACCCCTCCTGATGTCCCTGTGGTGCCGGTTAAATACGGCCTTTGTGATATGCTTTTTGGCCAAAATATTGTATTTTGTTTATGAACTATTCACCTGAAATCATGAAATACACATGCAGCATTGATATCGATAAGCCGATCGAGGAAGTGATTCGTTTATTCGATAATCCTGATAATTTGAAGTATTGGCAACCAGGATTACTCAGTTATGAACATATAAGCGGAACACCCGGGCAGCCGGGTGCCAGGGCAAAACTTCATTACAAAATGGGTAAACGGGATATCGAAATGATAGAAACAGTAGTTAAACGTGATCTTCCCCATGAATTTACGGGTACCTATGAAACGAATGGGGTCGTTAATATTTCAAAAAATATTTTTGAACCCATCAATGAAAAACGAACGCGCTACACCAGTGAACAGGAATTTAAACTTTCCGGATTCATGAAGATTATGGGCTGGCTTATGCCGGGTTCGTTTCAGAAGGAATCAGATAAATATTTAAAGCAGTTCAAGGAGTTTGTTGAAAGTAAATAGCATATGTCATTAAAAACAACTCCAAATGATGGTTCCGTGAAGGAGTTCATAGGTTCTGTAGTGGACCCTGAAAAGCGGGCTGACGCAGAAGTATTACTAAAATTGATGAAGCAGATTACTGGTTCTAAACCGGTTATGTGGGGCGACAGTATTGTTGGATTCGGTAAGTACCACTACGTTTATGCCAGCGGCCGTGAAGGGGATTGGTTCCTCACCGGTTTCTCACCCCGAAAACAGAATCTGACGATTTATATTATGGATGGGTTTTCCAAATATGAGCGGCAGCTCAAAAAGCTTGGTAAAAGTAAGAACAGTGTTTCATGTCTTTACGTTAAACGTTTATCAGATATCGACATCGATGTGCTTGAAGTTATTTTGCGAGAATCCGTTGCCGATCTGAAAAAGAAATATTCCTGACAACCCACTCCTGTTATGCCCCGAAATTTCATTCAGTCCGTCATTGCTGTATCCCACATCGAATTTGCTTCATATGATCTTAAAAATCACGCATTACTATATTCTTCCGGCCTTGCCGGTAAAATTTTGGGTTATTCGGAAGCTGAAATGAAATCCTTTGCTCATGATTTCAACCGAATGATCATTCATCCGGATGATATCGAGGTAGCGGATGCCAAGATGGAGGAAATTATGGCAAGCAGGCCTGGGCAGATCATAGAAATGATCATCCGGTATAAACGAAAGGATGGCAGGTACATTTGGGGATATACCAGGAAACTGGTTTCGGAATGGGATGAGAATGGTAAGCCAGCAAAAATCACTTCCGTTGCCCAGGATGTAACAGAGATGGTATCTATACAGGAAGAACTTGCGCGTCGCGTAGCACAGCTGGATGAAATCTCCTATCGCAATGCGCATGATCTCAGAGGACCGGTTGCCTCGATTCTGGGACTTACGAATTTAATGAAGGATAAGGGTATGATTGAGGATTACTATCAGGATCTTCTCCAACACCTGTGTTCGGCTGTTGAAAAGCTGGACAATGTAGTAGGTGAACTGATCAATCCTGATCAAGAGGAAAAAGAGTGGGATTAGTGAAGGAAAACAATGCAATTTATTTGAAACCTGCTGAATCCTGGTTCTCGTCAAAAGGGTGGGAGGTTTTTCCTTTTCAGAGAGAAGCATGGAATGCTTATATGAATGGGGAGAACGGACTTGTGAATGCCCCAACCGGCAGTGGTAAGACTTATTCGCTTGCTATTCCGATTATGATGGACTATATGAGGGGAGAAAAGCCGAAAGGACTGGTGGCCATTTGGATTACACCTATCAAGGCACTGGCACGTGAAATATTCCTGGCAGTCGAAAGAGCTGCACACGGCATGAACCTTGAATGGGATGTGGCGCTTCGCACCGGTGATACGTCCACAAAAGAACGGGAACGCATGAAAAAAAACCCGCCCCACTTTCTTATTACCACCCCTGAAAGCCTTCATCTCTTACTTGCCCAGAAAGGTTATCCCAACTACTTTAAGAATTTGAAAACAGTGGTTTGTGATGAATGGCATGAATTACTGGGCTCCAAACGGGGTGTTCAGATGGAACTGGCACTTTCCCGCCTTAAACATGTTGCTCCAGGCCTGCGTATCTGGGGTATTTCTGCTACAATCGGAAATATGGACCAGGCATTGCACGCCCTGCTGGGCACTGATATGCATAATAAGCCCTTCAGGATGATCAGAGCTAACATTCGCAAGGTGATAGAGGTAGAGTCTGTGTTGCCTGATTCTGTCGAAGAGCTGCCGTGGGCCGGACACCTGGGAGCAAAGTTGATTGACAAGGTTATTCCAATAATCAAGGAAAGCCGAAGTACCCTGATATTCACCAATACACGATCATTCGCTGAAATATGGTATCAGAAGCTATTGCAACGTGCACCCGAGCTGGCCGGTGTTATGGCTATGCATCACGGAAGTATTAGTCGTGAACTGAGGGATTGGGTTGAAAATGCCCTTCACGAGGAACAGCTTAAAGCCGTAGTTTGTACCTCTTCGCTGGATCTGGGAGTTGACTTCAGACCTGTGGAAACGATTATCCAGGTAGGCAGTCCGAAAGGAGTAGCCCGTTTCATGCAGCGCGCCGGTAGGTCAGGTCACCAGCCGGGAGCCAGGAGCAAGATCTATTTTGTGCCCACCCATTCCCTTGAGCTCATAGAAGCCGCCGCACTGCGCAGCGCAATAGATGAAAGTGTGGTGGAGGACCGCATTCCCTATATTCGCTCTTTTGACGTACTTGCGCAGTATCTCGTAACCCTTGCGGTTTCTGAAGGATTCGATTCCGAACAATTATACAAGGAGATTACCTCTACTTTCAGCTTTGAAAGCGTATCGCCAGAGGAATGGCGCTGGCTTCTCAACTTTGTGACGACGGGTGGTAATTCACTTACGGCTTATGACGAATTTCGGAAGGTTGAACGGGAAGATGGAAAATATAAGGTTAACAACCGGCGAATTGCCTACCGTCACCGTCTGTCTATCGGTACCATCGTGAGCGACTCGGCCATCCATGTGAAATACCTTTCGGGTAAATATATCGGCACGATTGAAGAATGGTTTATTTCCCGCTTATCCCCGGGAGATGTTTTCTGGTTTGCCGGCCGGAATCTTGAATTGGTGCGTATCAAGGAAATGACCGCCCAGGTGCGCAATTCCAATCGTAAATCGGGAGCCGTTCCTTCCTGGCAGGGTGGCCGGATGCCGCTGAGTTCACAGATGTCGGTTATGCTCCGCAAGAAACTTGATGAGATTACAAGACCTGATTCCCTCACCGACGAGGAACTTATTTTTCTGAAGCCCCTGATGCAAATTCAGAAAGAAAGATCCCACCTGCCGGCAAAGGATGAATTTTTGGTTGAATACTTTGCGAGTGAAGAGGGATATCACCTGGTGATGTACCCCTTCGAAGGACGCCTGGTCCACGAAGGTATCGCCGCTGTAGTAGCCCATCGCATTTCCCGTATGGCGCCGATCAGTTTCAGTATTGCCATGAATGATTACGGGTTTGAATTGCTTTCAGACCAGGAAATCCCGTACCTGGAGGCACTTGAAACGGACGTCCTTTCCACCGATAACCTTTGGGCCGATATTCAGGCCAGTATTAATTCTGTGGAAATGGCCAGGCGGAGGTTCCGGGATATTGCATCTATTGCCGGACTTGTATTTAAGGGCTATCCGGGAAAGCCCCTGAAGGACCGGCACCTGCAATCATCTTCACAGTTGTTTTTCGATGTATTCCACGAATATGAATCGGATAACCTGTTGTTGCTGCAAGCTTACGAGGAGGTCATGGATTTTCAGCTTGAGGAGGCACGTATGCGCAAGGCGCTGGATCGTATAAATCAGCAGCGCATTATTGTCCGTGAACCCAGGAAAGCAACGCCCTTCGCCTTCCCGATCATGGTAGACCGCCTTAGCAGGGATAAGCTGACCTCCGAAAAGCTGGAAGACAGAATCCGAAGAATGGAGTTGCAATTTGAAGACTGAGAACTAGTTTTGTGCAATGGAAATGAGGGTTGAACTGGAAGGAACTGAGTGTATACTGCTCCCCGAAAAGGCACTTTTCTGGCAACCAGAGAAGATTCTGATGATCGCAGACCTGCATTTGGGGAAGATCAACCATTTCCGGAGATCCGGAGTGGCGCTACCCGATCAACCCAATGAGGAGAACTTAAACCGTATGATCTCACTCATTCGGTCATGTGAGCCCGACCGCGTACTGTTTCTGGGCGACCTCTTCCATAGCCATTATAATGATGAGTGGGAAGCGTTCGGACAGGTACTGAGTCATTATCCCGGGATCAGCTTTGAGTTGGTGATGGGCAATCATGATATCATGAGCCGGCATCAGTATGAAAAGCATCGCCTGAAGCTGCATGACCCTACCCTGGAAATCGGTCCGTTTCTGCTTTCACATGAACCACTGGAAGATTTTGAGGGATACAATATCGCCGGACATATCCATCCGGGTGTGAGGATGTTTGGAAAGGGCAGACAGCGACTGAGGTTCCCCTGCTTCTTTTTCGGGAGCCGACAGGGGATCTTACCGGCATTTGGTGCCTTTACCGGTACGCATCCCATGAAACCGAAAGAGGAGGATCAAATTTTTATTATCGCTGAAAACCGCGTAATCAGGGTAAAATAGGCCTTTTTGAAATTTTTTTTTATTATGTTGTAACATCTCTCTGTTACAGTCGTCTCCTATTTGAATCATGAGTTTAGAAGCTTTTAAATCACGTGTTTTACCTGTAAAGAATAAACTGTACAGGTTTGCTTACAGGTTGCTGGGTGATGATTCAGAAGCACAGGATGTCGTGCAGGAAGTGCTCATAAAAGTTTGGGACAGGCATGACACAATGGATGAGCTGGAAAATATGGAAGCCTGGTGTATGCGGGTTACGCGTAACCTCTCTTACGACAAGCTGAAATCCAGACAACGGCGAATGACAGATTCATTCGAGGAAGGATTTGATATCGGTGCCACGGACGACGCGACACCTTACAAATCTGCAGAAACAAAAGATACCATGCGGATGATCCGGAAATTAATGGAAAGACTACCTGATAAACAGCGGCATGTGATGCAGCTCAGGGATATTGAAGGATACAGCTATAAGGAAATAGGAGATATCCTGGAGCTCGACATGAGCCAGGTGAAAGTAAATCTCTTCCGCGCAAGAAAACAAATCAGGGAACACCTGATAAATACGACAGAATATGGACTACAATAGAATAGAAGAACTGCTCACCCGATATTGGGAATGCGAAACGACTCTTGAGGAGGAACGCGAGCTGAAAGCCTTCTTTCAGTCCGGGAATGTTCCTGAGAAATGGAGAAAAGAAGCGGTATTGTTCACCTACTTCCGTGAAGAACGGGAGGAAGGACGTCTTGGTGAGTTTTTTGATCACCGGATCCTGGAACAGGTACATGAAATTGAGGGGCAAACCGAGGTACAGAAGTCTGGCCGGGTTCGCCGGATGTGGCAGGATATCAGCAAAGTGGCCGCCGTAATCCTTGTACTCGTAACGGCTGTTTACTTTGCCCGTGACGAATACCTCAGTAATCGTGAGGAAATAAATCAGCCGATTGCCGAAAGTGAGTCGGTCCAGGAAGCACGCGAAGCGTACGAACAGACCAAGGCTGCCCTCCTGATGCTTTCCAAGTCAATGAATAAGGGAACCGAGCAGGTTGGAAAAATGGCAGTATTTAATGAAGCACAGGAAATGGTCCGCAATGAAGATGCAGATCAGAAAAATATTAAGAAATAAAAACTCAGAATATAAAAACGATGAAAAAGATAGTAACCCTTTCAATAGTAATGATGATGGCCCTGCAGCTGAGCGCCCAGGACGCGATCACAAAGTTCTTCAGCAAATATGAAGATGACGACAGCTTTACACATGTACAAATCACCAAGCGAATGTTCAGCTTATTTACAGACCTGGATATGGAAGACCCGGATGATAAAGAACTGATGGAAGCCATCTCGAAGCTTGATGGTTTGAAAATCCTGGCAAAGGATGATATCACCAATGGCAAAGCACTTTATAAAGAAGCCTTTTCATTGCTTCCGGCAAAAGAATATGATGAACTGATGTCGGTTCGTGATGAGGATACAGATATGAAATTCATGATCAAGGAAAAGAATGGCATTATCAATGAACTTTTAATGGTCATGGGCGGAAATGAAGAGTTCTTCATCATGAGCCTGGTGGGGGATATCGATCTGAAACAAATTGCCCGCCTTTCAAAAGGCATGGATATCGACGGGCTTGAAGGCCTTGAGAAGCTCAACGACAAAAACTAACAACAACAGAAAATAATTACAACTCAAAATAAAATAACGACAACCATGAAAAATTTATTAATAGTACTTCTTTTTGCATCAACGGCAGTTTATTCACAAAGTAAAAGCGCTGCCGAATTCCAGGAAAAGTATAAGGATGATCGCGATGCAACCGTGGTAAGTATCAGCGGAAGCCTGTTTAACCTGTTTGCCAATATTGCTGAGGCTGCAGAAGAAGGGGATGAAGAAGCCCAGGCTATGGCGCGTATTGCCAAGAACATCAATTCCATGAAGATCATCTCGGTACCTGTTTATCGCTCGGGCCTTCAGCCTGATGCAATCCTGAAACTAAGAAAGGATCTTATCAGCGAGAAATACGATGAATTGATGCAGGTGCGTGACGGTCAGGATCACGTATACTTCCTTGCACAGGGCGACGAGAAAGAGGTGCGCAACATGTATGTCCTCATCCAGGAGGAGAATGATTTCACCATGCTGGAAATCGACGGGGTACTGAATATGTCGGACCTGGCCTACCTTGCCCGCAACCACGGCAATATCGACATCGATTAAAATTAATTCATTAAATTAAGGCAATCCCTCCCAGGAGGGATTGTTCTTGTTATACCGGAAATCATGAAAAGATTATTCCTTCTTGCTGTGGCATTCCTTGTTCAGATGCCCCTTTTGATGGCTCAGAGTGAGACCACAAACCAATTCCACGAAGATCATGAAGAGGCGATGGCACTTTTCTTCTATCGTAATTCGCTGCGGATGCTTAACATGAAGGACAACCCCCAGCTGGATGAACTGATCCGGGATATTGAGAAAATGAAGTTTCTCAGGATCTCAAAGTCGGAATCGGATTTTGACAAAAACCAGTATAAGGACCTGGTTGGGAAATATCATAATGAAGAGTTTGAGGACCTGATGACCATTCGTTCGGAGGGCTCCAACCTGAATGTATTCATTAAGGAGAAAGATAAGGTAACTAAAGGGCTGGTAATTCTTCTCGATAATGACGATGACTTTGCCATTCTTGACATAAAAGGCGCTGTACCGCTGGATCGCGTCGCTGAACTCATGAATTATGTGCGTTCAACAGAAGATCTGGATTTAAACTGGGATTAAAATCAAATAAGTTGACTGCTGTTCTTGAAATTAAAAACCTCACCAAACGTTACGGCCGGATCACGGCCGTGAATGATTTGTCGCTGACGGTTGAAAAAGGAAGTGTATTTGGCATACTGGGTCCCAATGGGAGCGGTAAGACCACCACATTGGGCATTATTCTGGATGTGATCAACCGTACCGGCGGCGAATACCTCTGGTTCGGCGAACAGGGGAATAACCAGGTTCGCAAAAAAATCGGTGCCATCCTGGAAACACCCATTTTCTACCCCTATCTATCCGCGATTAAGAACCTCGAGATTGTTGCCGACATTAAGGGGGCTCCCACTTCGAACATCGAGCCAGTGCTTAAAAAGGTTGAGTTATACGAGCGGCGGGATGATAAATACCGTACGTACAGCCTGGGTATGAAACAACGGCTATCTATTGCTTCGGCACTGTTGTGCGACCCGGAGGTGATGATACTCGATGAGCCTACAAACGGACTTGATCCACAGGGTATTGCGGAGATCCGTGAACTGATCAAGCAGATCGCCCTGGAAGGCAAAACAATCATCCTCGCAAGTCATTTGCTGGATGAGGTACAGAAAGTTTGCAGTCATTTCTGTGTATTGAAAAGAGGATCCCTGCTCTATTCAGGGATGGTAGAGGAAGTTAGTGCCGGCCTGGTTCAGGTGGAAGTAAAGTCGGACTCTCCGGAACTCGAAAAGGCGCTGGAAACCTACCAGGGTGCCTCAAAAACCGAACGCGATCTTCATGGCTATATGGTAACGCTCACCGAAGGACACGATGCCGGACATCTTAACGCCTATCTGCATCAGCAGGGTATTACGGCGAATCACCTGGTTACCCAGCGTAAGAGCCTCGAAAAACAATTCCTTGAACTTTTAGCCGAATCCGATCATGCTTAGACTGCTACGAATTGACCTGAGAAAACTGGCTAACTACAGACCATTCTGGGTTCTGACGCTCCTGTATGGGTTTTTGATTATCAGCATTCCCATTACAGTCATTGAATTTTTGAAATGGCTCAAGACCAAGGGTGCAGATTTCGACGGGTTTGACCCCATGCGTATTCCGATCCTGTACTTTCCGGATATCTGGCAGAATATAACCTATGTATATACGCTGCCCATCATGAAGATCTTCCTGGCGATTATTGTGATTATTTCGATATCGAATGAATACAGCTACAAGACTGTCAGGCAAAATATCATAGATGGGTTCAGCAGATGGGAATTCCTGGTATCCAAGTTATCCACTGTCGTTTTGCTGGCAATAGCGGGTTCGGCAGTGGTCTTCATTACCGGGTTGCTTACGGGGATGATTTACACGCCGGAAATTGAAATGAAATATGTACTGGACGGGATGGAGTTTGTGTTTGCCTATTTCCTTGACATGCTCCTGTACCTGGTACTGGCTTTTTTCCTGACTACATTTCTGAAGCGATCAGCGCTTACGGTTTTTATACTGCTGATCTGGCGCCCGATCGAATTCATCATTATTGCCAATATTCCGGATGAGGTGTCCTGGATCGGTGATCTGCTGCCCATGCAGGCGGCGGCCAACCTGATCGATGTGCCGTTTCCAAGGTACTGGTTCCAGGAAATTGCCGATTATATTCCTTATACGGCTCTCGTGATCGTACTAGGTTATATTTCGCTGTTTGTATTTCTGCTTTACCGGAATCTGAGGAAATCAGATTTATAACTAACTGTGATAGGCCCCTTCTGGCTCAATATGAATGAGCACGTCGGCGATCTCAGGAAATCTGGCCATCAGGTGATCTTTTAAGGCATGTGAAATGTCGTGTCCTTGCTTTACCGTTATGTTCGCATCAACAATCGCATGAAGATCGACATGATAGGTCATGCCTAATTTACGTACGTAGCATTTTTCCGTAGCCAGAACCCCTCGCACTTTAACCGATTCGTTGCGGATGTCATCCACAAAATCGTCATACTGATGTTCGTCCATAATCTCGCCGAGTGCAGGCCGGAAGATCAGATAGGCATTGTAAATTATGAAACCCGACGCAACCAGGGCCGCCCAGTCGTCGGCCGTTTCATACCCCTTGCCGAATATCAGCGCAATCGATATACCCGCAAAAGCCGTCAATGATGTAATCGCGTCACTGCGGTGATGCCATGCATCCGCAGTAAGGGCAGTACTTCCGGTCTCTCTCCCTTTTCGTGCCACAACGCGATACGATATTTCTTTGATAACGATGATGATCCCCAGCACGATCAGCGTATAAGGTTCCGGGGTTTTGTGGGGTGTTCTGATGTGCTGAATGCTTTCATGTGCGATGATCAGTGCTGAAACCACCAGGAAAAGAACGACGACGAAAGTGATCAGGGGTTCTGCCTTGCCATGGCCGTACGGGTGGTTTTTATCAGCTGGACGACTGGCATATTTAAGACCCAGCAGAACCAGCAGTGATGAAAAAATGTCTGTGGTAGATTCAATAGCATCGGCTATAAGGGCATAGGAGTTGCCGAAAAATCCTGTCAGGAATTTTATACCGGCAAGCAACGTATTTCCAACAATGCTGAAATAGGTGGTGCGTATGGCTTTTTGCTGATTTTCTGCCATGCGGCAAAGATACAGGAGTGTGTCAAGAGTTACTGATTCATGGAGGATATTTGTTTACCGGTACAAATAATTCAAACCATACGATTTAATTCTCGATGCAAACCCTTAAATTTCTCCAAAAAAAGGAACCCTATGAAAAAATATTTCTACTTCTTTCTGGCATTCATTTTAACATCTGCTGCCATGGCGCAGAATAAGAAACTCTACGAAAGGGTGAGTGCAGAAGCGGATCGTGTAGATCCTAAGGTGATTGAATGGCGACGTGATATTCACCAGAATGCAGAACTTTCCAACCGGGAATTCAGGACTGCTGAGAAAGTGGCTGAGCACCTGCGATCATTGGGAATTGAAGTTCAGACGGGAGTGGCCCATACGGGAGTTATTGGAATATTAAAAGGAGATAAGCCCGGGCCTACTGTAGCTTTGCGTGCAGATATGGATGGCTTGCCTGTGGTAGAGCGGGTTGATATTCCATTTAAATCTGTACAGAAAAGCGAATACGAAGGGCAGGAAGTGGGTGTAATGCACGCCTGCGGACATGATACCCATGTAGCCATTTTAATGGGAGTGGCAGAAATTCTCGCTGGAATGAAGAAGGATATTCCCGGAACGGTAAAATTCATTTTCCAGCCGGCAGAAGAAGGTGCACCGGCCGGCGAAGAAGGTGGAGCCGAACTGATGATCAAAGAAGGCGTGATGCAGGGAGTAAGTGCAATATTTGGTTTGCATATTAACTCGCAAACAGAAGTTGGTAAGCTAACCTACAAACCTGGCGGGGCAATGGCCAGTTCCAACCGGTATACGATTAAAGTTAAAGGCGAACAGGTTCATGGTGCCTATCCCTGGGAGGGTACAGATCCCATCGTTACCGCAGCCCAAATTATTAACGGCCTTCAGACCATTGTAAGCCGGAAAATGGAATTGGTGAATGAGGCAGCCGTGGTTTCTGTAGGTAGTATTCACGGGGGTGTAAGGAATAATATTATACCGGAGGAGGTGATGCTGGATGGCACTTTCCGTTCACTTGATGAGGACATGCGGCTTATAATTGAGGAGCAGATCAGGCTCAAAGCGACCAAGATCGCTGAAAGCATGGGAGCGACGGCTGAAGTAACCATTTATCCCGGAAACCCTGTGACCTACAACGATCCTGAATTGACGGCAAGGATGCTGCCTGCCCTGGAGTGGGCCGCAGGCAAAGAAAACGTTGAACTGAGAAAGGCTGTAACCGGAGCTGAAGACTTTGCCCTGTTTGCAAAGGAAGCTCCCGGGTTGTATTTCTGGCTGGGTGGAATGCCCGAAGGAGTTGCTGTTGAGGATGCCGCTCCGCACCACACACCTGATTTTTATGTGGACGATAGCCGACTGGAAGTTGGGGTGAAGGCGCTTTCAATGCTTGCGCTCAATTATTTGTACAGCGCAGATTAACCTACCACGTTTGAGTCAGGCCCTCATCCAGGGCCTTTGTGTAAGGAATCAAATCAAAAGCGTAGAGCTGGGGTGACTTATGTGCCACTCCGGTTCTGCGTTCATTCAATTTTTTCAGGATACCAAAACGTAATATCTTACGTGAAAAATTCCTTCGGTCGAGAGGCTTCCCAAGGATGGCCTCATAAAGGCGTTGCAATTCGGTCATGGTGAATTTCTTCGGAAGAAGGTTCAGGCCCACTGGTTGATTATTTAATCCCGATTGCAGAAACATCAACGCCTTATTAATAATCTCCCGGTGGTCCATAATCAGACCCGGAAGTTCATTCACGTTAAACCATGCACATTCCGAAGTAAATTCATCTGCCGAAATATCTGCATCCTGTTGCTTTACCAGGGCATAATATCCCGTTGTCAGGAACCGTGTATTCAGAAAACTAAACATATCATCGGTAAGCAGATCGTTCTGATTCATTTTTTCGAGTAAACTGCTGTTGTCCCTCGACGCTGATCCGAACAGGTGAAATTGAGTGAGAAATATATCCTTCAGCTTTGTTCGCTCTATCAGGACACGTTTGGCAGCTCCATCCACACCTTCATCATATTTGATGAAGCCACCCGGGAGGGACCAATCAGCCTGCCCCTTTATTTTAAGGAGGAGCACATTCAGGTTTTCATGATCAAAACCAAAAATCACACAGTCAACCGATAAGTTGGGTATGTACCCGGAATTTTCTAAACAGGATTTCACCAAATAAATATGCGTACCGGATAGCAATATTCCAAAATTAATAATACATTGCGTCCTATTGACACAGAGTGTTAATATACCATAACTTTGAGTAAATCAACCACATAATATCAGTATACCTTAAATTGTCGATTTACTGGCCGGCCATTGATTCTCTGACTTGATGGCCGGTTTTTGAAACCTTAACCAACAAAAAAAGGCCATCCATATGGATGGCCTTTTTTAATGTGCTCGCGGGGTTTTACGCCAACTGTGCATCCAGTTTCTGACTCAGAACTCCCTTAGGAACCGCGCCAATTTGTTTGTCTACAATCTCGCCATTTTTAAAAACGAGGAGGGTAGGGATGCTGCGAATGCCAAATTTTACAGATACGTTCGGATTTTCATCGACGTTCACTTTGCCGATTACTGCTCTGCCATCGTAATCATTGGCAAGTTCTTCTACAACCGGCCCGATCATTTTACATGGTCCGCACCATTCTGCCCAGAAGTCAACCAATACAGGCTTGTCGCTCTTTATGATTTCCTCGAAGTTGGCATCTGTTATTTCTAAAGGTTTCATTCTTTGATATTTTGTTACACACTGAGAACGCAAATATAAAAACTTTTGGTTCCTGCGGGACGCATTCATCCTATAATTAATATTGATGGTCTCATAGGTGACAACTATCGCTAAAGAATGACGCCAAAACTGATCGCATTGAGTGCTGGTCCGCGACCTTCGCTGAATATTTCATTCAGATCATAATTAAAAAAGAAATCCACTTCCCTGAATCCTGCCTGGAAACGCAGCCCGTATCTCCAGTTCTCCAGAAAAAAGTTATCGTGATCCTTGTCTTTGTTTTTGCCATCTGAATTCACCACGTATTTTACCTTGCTACCGATTCTATACCCTCCATACGCGCCCACTCCGACCCTGAATCCGCCGGAATTTGAGCCGAAGGCAAAATCACCATGATCCCAGTGTGAATGACCGTGCCGGTCACCAAACTGTAACATAGGCACCACGCTGAAGCCAAGATAGATGACTTCAAGTTTACTCTTTCGTGCCCCGGAGATATCTTCGCGGCTGAAGATCACTTCATTATCTGTTTTTGTTAAACGAACGGATGGATCCTGAAATTTGAAGGTATAGAAGCTCACATCCGGTCCCCAAAGGAGGTGGAATTTACCGCCGGTGTGGGTGTCGTTAATTGATTTCAAAGCAACATACCACGATCCCCAGGGTTTTACCTCGTAAGCGGCACCTCCCGGATTGCTGCCGTCTTCCAGCCAGTTATTTAACCCCAGGTCGATATCAAAATGATTGTGCGTTCCTCCGCGATGTTTGTATTCGTGTTTGTTTTCTTCCTGATCCTGCGCAAAGGCGACCTGACCTGACAGCACAAGCAGTAGAATGAAGTACATTGTAGTTTTCATAATATTGAGTTTTTGACGTTGTTATTTGTTATTTGATGTATTAAAAGATGATTCCAAAACTAAAAGCATTGAGCTCGGGTCCGTTGCCCTCCTGGAAAAGGTTATTCAGATCATAGTTGAAGAAAATATCTGTGTCACCAAATCCAAGCTGAACGCGCACACCGTAACGGAAATTTTCGAGGTAGAAGCTGTCATGATCCTTGCGTTTCTCTGTGCCATCCATACTGTATTTTACCTTGCTATAGCTTCCGATCCGATATCCTGCATAAGCGCCGGCACCCAGCCGGAATCCTGCCTGCGGTCCGTGATCCCATACCCTCCATCCGTCGCGGTACTTCTTCCTGCCGAAGTGAAAGACCGGTACAAGTGAGGCGTTGATATAGGCAACGGTGAGTTTACTTTTCTTAAAATTCGCATCCAGCATCTCAGGATTCTCGACAAAATCGACACCGTCAGCTTCGCGGATCACATACATGGCATCATTCTGGAATTTGAAATTATACCAGCTCAAATTGGCCCCAAATTGTAGCGAAACGCCGCGGCTGAGATAGGCTTCGTTCACCGAACCCAGTGCTACATACCAGGAACCCCATGGCCGTACAGTATATGGTGCATTTGATTCATCCGGGAAGCCGTCAGGTCCCAGGTAATTGTTGAACCCGAGATCAATGTTAAAATAATGGCGAAGTCCCCTGGGCTTCTCGTAGCTGAATTCAGTATTGGAAACTTCGGGTTCCTCCATTTCTGTTAGCGTATCCGCCGCTATGATCACCTGCTGCTGCGCCTCCGGGTCCAGTCGAAGCTGGAGGTCATCCACAATTTTATTCAGATCATACGTCTGCAGTTTTTCCAGATCCTTCTTATCGCGGATAATAAACAGAATACTGCTTTTTCCTACCTCGATCACTACGGTATCAACCTTCACAGTATCACTTTTCTCCAATGATGGAGCTGCAGGTATGGAAGGTGTTGCCGGCGTTGCTGGTGATGATTCTGTCGATTGCGCCTGCAAGCCTGCTGCCAGGACAAATATCAGCGCAGTGATTACGATCTTTTTCATGTTAATCGGTTTCATTTTTTTCTTTACCAAATGCAAGGAGATTATTTTTCAGATCCCGTAATTCCCCGAGGCCCGCTTCGGGTTCCTTTACTTTTTTCAGCACATTCCAGAATTTTTTAAGACCCTCTTCATCGGGATCCTGGGCTGCAGGTTCTGCACTGGCCATGACGGCCGTCGTCTTCTCTGCCGATTCGAAATCGTCGATATTGAAACTGAGTGTCTGACCCGTTACCGTGGTTTCTGAGGAGGCGGTCCCCGCGTTGTTCAATTCAGGTGTTTCCGTAGAAGCGATCAAAGGCTCTGATACTTCTACTGTCTGATCCGGAACTATTTCCTTTTTTGTAATTTTTTCTGGTGAATCAGTTTCTTCAATAAGCAAGGGCGCAGTATCAGCAGGCTTGTTGGATGATGCCTGGGTTTTCTGTCCGGATGGAACGTCTGCTTTTGATATTTCCCGTTGAACGGTTTCTTCGGTTTGTTCCGATGTTGTGTTCGCTGAATCCTCGCTGATAGCAGGAATTTCCACAGGTCTTGAGACCGGTGTGTTGACGGCAAGTGTTGGTTCAGGACTGTCCTGGCCCAGGTACCACATTACCGATCCTGCAGCCATCAGTAAAAGGATCGTAGCTGCTATACGGAAGAAGAAGCCGCCTCGTTTCCTTTGGGGAAGGGCCTCACTTATCTGATCCCAGGCCCGTGGTGAAGGATCCTTTTTAATATCCTCCAGCTTGCTCCTGAATAATTTATCTAAATCCTGATCACTCATAACTATTTTAATTTTTTTTCCAGCAGCTCCTCACTTTTCAACAGATGACGTTGCAATAATGCGCGCGCCCTGCTCAATTGCGATTTGCTGGTATTCTCACTGATCTTCAATTGGTCAGCTATTTCCTTGTGGGAGTAGCCTTCAATCGCATAGAGGTTGAATACGGTTCGGTAGCCAGTCGGTAGCTGATCGATCAGTGCCAGCAGATCTTCTGCCTGCAAGTGATGATCAAGCTGGGAATAATCCGGTTCACGCTGTGCATATTCGATGTCAACCTCCAGGTACATATTCTTATTCTTTCTTATAAAGGACAATGATTCGTTCACCATGATCCTGCGAACCCATCCTTCAAAACTTCCTTCAAATTTGAATTGTGCCAGGTTTTTGAAAACCTTGATGAAACCTGTGATCATCACATCTTCCGCCTGGTCTGCATCGTTAATATACCGACGGCAAACCCCCAGCATTTTAGAAGCATACTGATCATACAGCATACGCTGTGATGCCGGATCATTTTCCCGGCATTTCATGATGAGTTTTTCTTCTGAAGACTGGTAAATCTTTAGTTTCATAATGGTGCTTCAGGGGGAAGATGCAATATAGCATGGGTAGGTTGCACGGGCACCAAAACTTTTTATGAAATCTTCAAATCAACCCGGATAGGGCCTAGTAAGCGGCGCTATAGTTGATTTCGATACGGAGTTCTGTTGTGTCGCGTTTTTCAATCAGCACAGGATTCAGAGTTCCGTTGCCGTCAAAAACGCCAGCAAACATGCCTTCTTCCTCACGGGTAAGAACGCTGTAGGTGCCTTCAGGCAGGTGAATGATGAAGGTGCCGTCGGTATCCGACAAAACGGTAGCGACGGGATTTCCTGGAACCTGTGTATACAATCCATTCGGATTCATTTCGCAATCGCTCCGAAGAGTGGGCGGGTAGATGAGCACAACCCGTTGGACCCCGTTTCCGGAGGACGGTTTTTTATCGGGTCCGGGCATCTGGTTGCCCGTTATCCATACAAGCTGTCCGGCAAGAATACCGTCATTTTTTGATTGGGGCGGATGGCAGGCCGACATAAAAAAAATCAGGGCTATGTAAATTGCGATTTTCATAGCCCTAATTTAATGTATTTCAAATGTTTGATGACCTAATCTTCGGTGATTATTTGGGCATTTCCCTGAACATCTACCTGACTGGTCATATTTTTATCAAGATATACCCTGCCGTTTGACAGTATTTCACCTTTTGATTTTCCACGGGCCCGTATTGTGGCTGTGTTGACGGTATATTCAAATGCATTCAGTTCTGAAAATCCCTGGATGTCCGCATCAAGATCCCTGCCGGAGCCATGCAGCTCTGCTGTAGCATTGTCTTCCAGTTCGATCTCTACTTCCTGAACATCGATATCGGCAATCAGTGAACTGTTGTCTTCCATCACAATTCGGAAGAAGTTTTGCTGAAGATCCGTAACAATGGCACGGGATGATCCGGCCAGAATGATGCTTTCCAGGTCGGGGACTGTAATGGTGAATGCCAGCGATTCGTTTGTTTCACCAACTTCCAGGCGAAGTCTCACATTATCCTGATCCATTTTCGTTTCATTCCAGGCCTCGTCACTTCCCTCGTTGATGAGGATTTTAAACTCATCTCCGCGCATGATATTTACCACAGCAGGACCGCTTACTTCCAGCTCCCGGAAAGGGGATACGGGCTGGATGATGCTGAAGCCTTCTGAGCTACTGTCGCCCTCATCCATTGTCGGCTCGGGTTCAGGCTCCGGCTCCGGACAGGTAAGACATACGAGTCCTTTTTCTTCATCCATGGTCCAAACCATCTGGTTAAGTTCCGAACGGTTATAATTATAGGAGTAGAGGCTGTTTCGAAGAATATACCGCAGGGAATTATCCATCATGAAACGAGCGCCATAGGGAACATACACATTTGTGAATACCCGCTGTCCGCGGAATATGGCCTCTTCATCGAATTTTATATTGGAATCAAATGTGAATACCGAATCCTCCGCATTGATTCCGTAAGAAATCATCCTGGCATTTTCTTCTGCGAGCTTGCGCGTGCTGCCCTGAGAGCGGTATGTTGTGGTTATGCGGTAGAGGCTGTCATTACTTCCGACGATTCGCAATCCTGCACCGTCGTAGTCATCCAGTCCTACTTCATTGATTTTGAACACAGCGGTCTTATCGCCCAGCCTGTATTCGTTTACAACCTCATAGGATCCTTCTTCCTTGAACTGGTAAATGATCGCAGGAATATTAATGCTCAGGAATATCGAACTGATCACGAACAGGGCAAGTAACGTCCATCCGGTAGTGGCATTGAAGATTATCTTCTTGGCAATGACCGATATACCGAGCAGGATAACGAACACACTTGGAATGATCACAGCGATGCCGACAGCGATCACGGTAAGTACGGGGAAGCTGTTGCTGATCACATCCAGTGGAATGCCGAGATCATTTATCCGAAGGACCTCTGAACCCCAGCGGCCATCCTGAAGGAGTCCAAAAACAACGGATGTTGAAACGATGAATGAGAAGGTGAGTACAACTCCGAGGAAAACCATGAATATACCAATGATCACACGAATGGCATCCACCAGGAACATCAGTATGGGACCGAGTACCTTACCGATACCGTTAATGACGGTGGCAATCAGTCGGAATGGGAAAAGCAGGATTTTGGTGATGGTATCTTCCTCCTTCTTCTCATCGATATTCAAATTTTTTTTTACACTTGATTCGATGTTGGAAAGGGTTACAGGATCGCCTTTCATCCTTACTTTATCGGAGATCGTCCGTGCCTCAGGCAGGACGATCCACAATACGATATAAGCCAGGATACCTGTGCCGCCGGCAATAGTGAAGATCACAAAGAGCAGCCGGATGATGATGGTATCCACCCCGAAATAGGAAGCGATTCCGGATGAAACTCCACCCAGGACTCGATTTTCCGGATCCCGGTACATCTTCTTATAACTTTTCTGTTCGGGCAGATCGTATTTGCCGGGTACAACGATCCAGAGGACGATGTAGACAAGGATACCGACGCCATACCCGAGTACGAGAATAAGCATGAGAAGCCGAATCCATACGGGATCAATGTTGAAATAATAAGCAAGTCCGGAACAAACACCTCCTACGATCTTGCCTTTTTCGTCGCGATATAAACGCCTCGTTTCTGTTTCGTAGGTTCCTGATGATGAGGATGAAGAAGATGACGACGCGCTGCTATCGACGGGTTCATCCTGTTCCATGGCCTGAAAGTCACTTACATTACCCATGGTGGATATCAGAGAGGAGACATCTTCCGCGGTAATGACCTGTTTCTCTTCAGAGAGCTTGGCAAGAAAGATTTCTGCAATCCGGCTTTCAATGTCGGCGATGATTTCATCGCTGTCATCGAAGTTTGAAAAATACCGGTTGATACTCTGAAGATAATCGCGTAATTGTTCATAGGCATCTTCTTCGATGTGAAAGATGATACCACTTATATTTATGCTGATGTTCTTTTTCATTTTGATTGAGATTTTGATCTGTTGTTGTTTGGAAACCCTTTAATCGTTAACCGTTGCATTTGATGTTCCAGTTATTTGCTGCGTGGAACCTACAAGCTCATTCCAGGTGGAATCAAGACTTCTCAGGAATTCCGCTCCTTTTTCGGTTAATGTATAGTACTTGCGTGGCGGACCGGCATTCGATTCCACCCATTTGTACTCGACTAACCCTGCCTTCCGTAAACGGGTGAGCAGGGGATACAGGGTACCTTCAACGACCATGATCTTGGCGGATGTAAGTTCCTCCAGCATGTCTGAGGCGTAGACTTCGCCCCTCGAGATAATGTGCAGTATGCAGTATTCCAAAATACCTTTGCGCATCTGCACTTGTGTATTCTCCAGATTCATATTTTCATTGTTTTAAGTTTTTGACCTATACAAGTATACGTAAAAGGTACTATGTATGGCCAAGTACTAAGTAAAAAAAATTAGCTTGTATTGTATTTTATTCGAAAGATTATATTATAAATTGTAATAGTTATATAAAATCAATGAATTGAGGGGAGGTGACGATGAAAAAAAATCCCTGAATTGACGTGAGACTGACGATATCTTTGTAGTAATGATCTGTGAAATATTGATATATTTACATTAAAGACTGTGCGGTTTTCACATGCGGAAGCATTTATTTTTATTCCTGGTTCTCTCCATTCCTTTACTGGCATCCGGTCAGGACAATACCCCCAAATACAGCAATGAATTTCTTTCTATTGGTGTAGGGGCACGCGGACTGGCAATGTCGGGAAGTCAGACTGCCCATGTTGGAGACATAACTTCCGCATACTGGAACCCGGCGGGGCTTACAGCTATGACCGGGGATTTCCAGGTATCGCTGATGCATGCTGAATATTTTGCAGGGATTGCCAAGTACGATTATGCGGGGTTTGGAATTCGTGTGGATTCCTTGAGTACATTCGCCGCGTCGGTGATCCGATTCGGCGTGGATGATATCCCCGATACGCGTTTTTTATATGATGCGAATGGAGCGATTAACTATGACCGAATAAGGTTTTTCTCTGCTGCGGATTATGCCTTTCTGCTCAGCTATGCACGGCGTATCCCCCAATGGAATAATCTTCAGCTGGGAGCCAATGTGAAAGTCATACATCGTATCGCCGGGGATTTTGCCAGTGCATGGGGATTTGGAATTGACCTGGGTGCGCAGTATAAAACGGGCGGCTGGCAATTCGGTGTAATGCTTCAGGATATCACCGGTACATTCAACGCATGGTCGCACAATGCTGAACTGGTAACCAGCATTTATACGCAAACCGGCAATGAAATACCCCAGAATTCTGTTGAGATCACCTTGCCTAAAATGATACTTGGAGTAGCAAGGAATTTCGATCTGTCCAATTTCAGCCTGTTGGTTTCGGCCGATTTCATAACTACTTTCGACGGTAAGAGAAATACACTCATTAAATCGGACCCCATCTCGATTGATCCGGCCCTGGGTGTAGAAGTTGGCTACAAACAAACTGCATTCCTTCGGCTCGGCGTTGGGGATTATCAGCAAATAAAGGATTTCGACGGTTCAACATATGCCAGCTATCAACCTAATTTCGGAGTAGGTGCCCGCCTGAACAACGTGCAGATCGATTATGCACTCACCGATATCGGAAATCAGGCAGAGTCGCTTTATTCCCATGTGTTTTCCATTTCAATTCGATTCGATAAAAAATGAGGTGCATCGGTATTATAGCGTTCATTCTGACTGGTATTTCAGTTTTTGCTCAGCCCTATGGTGATGAATGGATCGATTACAATAAGCAATACTGGCGCATTCAAACCGCTGAAGAGGGGATTTACAGAATTTCGTATACCGATCTGGAATTGGCAGGCTTCCCGGTGACATCCCTTGATCCCAGAAGAATTCAGCTCTATCACCGTGGAACGCAGGTGGCTATATACGTGGAGGGACAGGCGGATGCGGTTTTCAATCCCACCGACTTTATTGAATTTTATGGAACCAAAAATGATGGGACGCTGGATGCAAATTTATATTCCCCGAGCACTTTTCAGCCCCACAAACTTTATAATATCTTTTCTGATTCCACCGCCTACTTTTTAACTTATACTCTCTCACCGCTTGAACAGGGTAAGCGCATGCGGGCGTACAAGGAGAATAATACGTCGAACCTTCCTGCAGAAAACTATGCCAGGGATGAGTTGAGCCGTATTATCACCGATGACTATGCCCCCGGGCGACGGTTCAATTCGCGTGATGTAACACGCCTTACGGCCTTTGATCAGGGTGAAGGATGGACGGGAAGGGTTATTCAGGAAGGTCAGAATGTACTATATTCAGTAAGTGGAATCCAGGATCCTCGTCCTGATCTTGTCCCGTCACTGGAAGTTCTCATTACCGGCAGGGATAATGAAACACATGTAGTGGAGATCAGTGCCGGCCCTACAGCCGCATCGCAGCGAAATCTGGGTTCTGTGACTTTCGCTGATTACGAATCAAGAATGATTACCGCACCGCTTTTAGTGAGTGATTTTTCCGCTTCCGGGGATTTGGTAATCACAGTATTCTGCCGGGGGGTTAGCGGCGAGGATGACCTGGTAAGCCTTTCCTATGCCCGTGTTTCTTATGCAAGGGCTCCCGACATGAGAAATGCCGGTCAGCGTAAGTTCCGGTTCACGGCCACTTCCGGAACGAAGGCCTACGTAGAGATAGCAAATGTTCCTGATGGCTCTGAAATGTTTGATGTAACTGATCCTGCAAACGTGGAAATTGTCCGGTTCAATCGTACCGCATCCGGGATCAATGCGATAGTTCAGAATGCCTCGGCTGAACGTACACTTTTGCTTACATCTAATTTCAGGCCTGTATTTGTACGTCCTGCTAAAATGCGTCGACTGGATCCGCAATCTGCCAATTACATCATTATAACAAATTCCTTTTTGCGTTCACCGGCACTAGGCTATGAGGATCCCGTAAAATCATACGGAACCTACAGGGCGAGTGAGGCCGGAGGGGGGTATGATACGATGATCGTGAATGTCCGTGAGTTGTTTGACCAATTCAGCTATGGGGAAACCACACCGCTTGCGGTTTATAATTTCATGAAGAAGTTGGTGGCTGAAGGCCGGCCTGAATATCTTTTCCTGGCCGGGAAGGGACTTGAGCCCCAGCAAAATTTTTATCGTAATCCGAATGGATTTTTTCAGGTGACCAAGGATGACAATGGCCGTACCTATCAGATTCGTGACCTTGTACCCACTGCCGGTACACCCGGAGCAGATGTCGCTTTTACCGCAGGACTTGCCGGGACCACCTACGAAGCAGCCGTGGCCACCGGAAGACTGCCAGCCAATACATCCCTGGATGTGGCTGCCTACCTCGAAAAGGTAATCGCAATGGAATCTCAGCCATTTGATGATTTGTTCAGAAAAAGACTCCTGCATCTGAGCGGAGGGATCTCGGCTACCGAATTACTCGTGTTCAGGAGCTTTATGGATGGGTTCGCAGCCGTGGCGGAAGATATCTATCTTGGAGGAGATGTTCAAACGATTCAGAAGGACAGGCTTGATCTCGAATTTGAGATCAACATCAATGAAGAGATCAACTCGGGACTTGGATTTGTGACATTTTTCGGGCATTCGGCCCCGTCGGTGACCGACATTGATATCGGGTTTGTGACGGATCCTAATTTTGGATATAATAACCCCGATAAATATCCCATGTTCCTTGTAAATGGGTGTCAGGCAGGCCAGTTTTTTGCGTCCGATATTGTATTTGGGGAGGATTGGATCACCAGCCGTAACCTGGGTGCCATCGGATTTATCGCCCACAGCTCATTCGGATTTCAATATGCACTCCGTCGTTATTCGGATATTTTCTATCAGACGGCATTTGGGGACTCACTTTATTTTAATAAACCAATCGGGAACGTTCAGCAGGAAGTGGCACGGCGGTATATGAATATTACAGCGGAATCGCCGCTTACCATTACACAAGTGCAGCAAATGGTTCTGCTCGGTGACCCTGCTGCATCCATCTTTGGAGCGCAAAAGCCTGACTATGAAACCAACAGCAACCAGTTATTCATTGAGGCATCCGATGGGGCACCTGTAACCAGCCGAACGCCTGAATTGATCATGAATATTATTACCCGAAATTTTGGTAAGACCTATAACGATTCCATTGCGGTACGTGTGACGCGCACATTGCCTGATAATTCAGTTCTTTCCTATGATTCGGTTTTTGCGCCGGTGTATTTCCAGGATACCCTGCGGGTTCTCATTCCAAACGGCTTTGCATCGGCCGGTGGCAATAATCTGTTTTCGGTCGTGATTGATTATCCCGATGAGCTGGATGAACTGAACGAAAACAACAATACAGGAATTCTCCAGTTATTCATTCCAACATTTGCTACCCGCAATGTATTCCCGGTTGATTTTTCTATCAACAGTTCAACAGACGTCCGCCTTATCGCCCAGTCAACAGATCCGCTATCTGAAGAACGTTTATATGCATTCGAACTGGATACCGCAAGAACTTTTAACAGTCCGATCAAACGAACGGCCGTTATTTCGGGTAAGCTCCTGGCTACCTGGGATCCTGGAATTTTACCCACAGGGAATGCCGACAGCGTAACGTTTTTCTGGAGATCCCGTTATAACGATCCGGCTCCTGATGAAAGTGATGACTGGGACGTGAGTTCCTTCAGTTATATTAATAACGGGCCTGAGGGATGGACCCAACGGGTTTATCATCAGTTCGATGAGGATATCATCGAAGGGTTGAGCCGTGACGACAGTCGGCAGAAACTCGATTTCATTTCTTCAACGTCGGCTTATAATGTTTTGACCGCTGGGGCTGGAAATCCCCTTACCAACGAGCAGGTATCTGTCACGATCGATGGCATTGAATACATGGTTCAGAATCAGTTCTGCCGGGATAATACCTTGAATTTCATTGCGTTCAACAGAAATACGGCATTTGCGTACCTTGGTTTGCCCCTGCCTGTAACCGATTCACGAACATGCGGTCGACAGCCGCTGGTTATTAACAGCTTTAGCGGTGCGCAGATTAATCTGGCGACTGGTGGAGTGGTGGACTATATCAATGGGATCGATGATGGTAACATTGTTTCCTTCTTCAATATCGGGCAGGTGAATTACAGTCTTTTTTCTGCAGGCGTACAGGCGGCGCTGGCAGATATCGGTTTGACGGCAACAGAAATATCATCGTGGACAAATGGGGAAGCAGTGATTGTAATCGGTCGAAAAGGTGCTGCACCCGGCACAGCAGAGGTCTATCGTGCCACTACTGCGCCAGTGATTGATCAGGAACTGTTCCATGAAGCGGTAATTACGGGAATACTTGATAAGGCCGTGATACAGACGGCACAGATTGGTCCGGCCAGCAGTTGGGGAGATCTTTCATTTTTTAACAAGCTGAAGGGTGAAGATAAAATACAGATTGACCTGATTGGTGTGTCGCTGGGCGGGCAGGAAACCCAATTACTTGCGGACCTGGATATGTCGCCCGTAGATCTCACTTCGGTTGATGCCGCCAATTATCCTTATCTGAAGCTAAGGGCTGATCTGGAAGACCTTCAGGATCGTACTACTCCTGAATTAGTACGATGGCAGGTGTCGTATGAAGGTGTCCCTGAGGGGCTTCTGATTGCGCGGGATGTGCGAAAACCACAGGTTGAGGTTCAGGAGGGCGCAGTGATAGAAAATGTATTCGGATTCGTGAATATTTCTGAAAGAACGTTCAGTGATTCACTCACAGTTAGATATAGTATATTTAACAGGACGCAGCAGCAGGGTTTTGAAGAATTCACCAGGATCAAGGCACCACTGCCGGGTGATACAACCTTTTTCAATATAGTAACACAAACAGCCGGCCAGACCGGGTTACTTGACTACAGTGTTCGTGTAAATCCTCAAATTGAACCGGAGCAGTATTATGACAATAACCAGTTTGATGAGCGGGGATATATTCTTGTAGGCCAGGATAATATCAATCCGTTGATCGACGTGGTCTTCGATGGCGAATATATCATGGATGGTGATATAGTATCTCCCAATCCATTGATCTCGGTAAAACTACTGGATGAGAATGAGTTCCTTCTGAAAACGGATACAACCAATATTTCCCTTGCACTGAAACAGCCTTGTGAGGGATGTACCTATCAGAATGTTACATTTTCTTCCAGTGCGGTGACCTGGTCCCCTGCCACAGCAGAGAAGCCCTTTTCAATCGAATACCGGCCCGGGATTCTGGAAGATGGCCTGTATGGGTTCCGTGTTCAGGCGGCGGACGCATCGGGTAATTTCGCCGGGGATGAGGCGTATGAAATAAATTTCGAGGTAATCAATGAATCAACCATCACGAACTTTTATCCATATCCGAATCCTTTTTCTACAAATACCCGTTTTGTATTTACACTAACAGGTGCCACAATTCCGGAAGGGATTAAGATTCAGATCATGACTGTGACGGGCAAAGTGGTACGGGAAATCACACAGGATGAGCTCGGCCCGATCCGTATCGGTCATAATCTTACCGAATATGCCTGGGATGGACGGGATGAGTTTGGTGATCAGCTGGCAAATGGCGTTTATTTATACCGCGTATTGATTCAGTCGGGTGCCGGTGACCTTGAACACAGGGAAACCGCTGGCGACAAGGCCTTTAAAAAAGGCTTTGGAAAGATCTATATCCTGCGCTGATCTCCCCCAGATTGGGTGAAATTTATTTTCGTTGTAAATTCTCACCAGGAAACATATTTTAAGGATGAAAGCGACTGCCGGATGTATTATTACCCTTATTTGGGTGACGCTCGCTGTGAATACATATTCGCAGTCCTTCAACTTCATGAATTTTAGCATTGCCGACGGACTTGTCCATGATAAAGTCACCGATATCTGTGAAGACTCATATGGTAATTTGTGGATTGCTACCCTGGGTGGCGGACTGTCAAAATTCAATGGTGTTGAGTTCAGTAATATTACGATCAAGGATGGACTTGCCAGCAATTATGTGCGATCTGTTCTTGTGGATCGTACAGGAAGGGTCTGGGCTGCAACGGCTGAGGGAATTTCGATGTATGACGGCAAGTCTTTCAGGAACTACCGGATCGATCAGAAGGATGAGAATAATTCCGTACAGACACTTTTTGAAGACCAGGAAGGGCATATTTGGTTTGCCGCCTTTGGGGGTCATTTCGGACGGGTAGATGGCGTTTCACTTGAACTTCAATTCTATTCCTATCCGCGAGCGTCCTTCAATGATAATATTATTGCCATTAACCAGGATGCAAGTGGTAGGATCTGGCTTGTTTCTTCAATCCAGGGATTACTTTCCTTCCACGGTGAAAAATTCGAGGAGGTCATCAGCAACCAGGAACTGGGAGGCTATGTACTTTCAATTTTTAATCATAATGACACCCTCTGGATAGGCACAAACCGTGGCATCTACTTTTATGATATTCAGCAAACCGAGCCTGAAATCCGCACAGTACCCGCCCTGAACAACATCTTTATAAAGAAGATTCGGGTAATGAACGACAGGGATATCTGGATGGTAACGTCGTCCGGAATTTTTAACTACAGGGAAGGTGAGTTGCGTGAATTTACTTCCAGGGAAGGCTTTACAGATGCTGCAGTGAATACTTTATTCACCGACCGGGAGGGCAATATCTGGTTTGGCACTGATGGGGAAGGTCTGTATGAGCTGGCCAGTGAATCATTTGTTCGTTTTGGTATTGAACACGGACTTACCGGGCATCCGGTTAATGCGATAACACGTGATCTCGATGGTAATTATTGGCTGGGTACCTATGGTGGAGGCATTGTGAAATATGATGGAAACGATTTCATCCTTTATGAAAAGGATTCAGGTTTATCCAATACATATATTTCGGCAGCGGAAACCGATGAAAAGGGAAATCTGTGGTTTGGCACGCTGAGTGCCGGCTTGATCATTTATGACGGGGTTTCCTTCAGGGATATTGGAGAAAATGAAGGTCTTGAATTACTGGGTATCCGTTTCCTCTTTCATGATTCTGAAAACAACATGTGGATCGGAAGCGGGGAGGGGTTGGCACGATGGGACGGCAGTAGTTTCACAAACTATACCACCGATGATGGCTTGTATGATAACATCATCTGGACCATTTCTGAACCAGAACCCGGAAGGATCCTGATTGTAACCAGGGAGGGATTTAATTTCTTTGAAAATGGCAGGATTCAACAAGGATTTAATGACCCCTCGATATTCAGTAATCGGGTGAATACAGCGTTTGAAGATGCCCTGGGAAATTACTGGATTGGTTATTCCGGACATGGTATTATCCGTGTAGATCATGAAACAGGAAATGTTTCAGGTTATTCCGATGAAAACGGATTGAATTCCAACCTGATCTACAACCTGATCTATGATGAACAGGCCAACGATATTGTGGTTGGCACGGAGCGTGGAATCGACCGCATTGATCTTGACGAAAACCTGGAAGTTGAGCGGATAAAAACCTTTCAGCGGATCGAAGGGTTCAATAATCTTCAAACACTGCCGCATGCGGTGTACAGGGATTCCGATGGTAGCATATGGTTTGGAACGCGACGTGAATTATTCCGCTATCAACCCGATAAAATCAGGGTGAACAAAAATGAACCGATCGTTTATATTTCGGGGGTTCAGCTGATTTATGATGATGTAGACTGGACGGAATACACAGATTCGGTGGGTTCATGGCATAATGTACCTGCAGACCTCAACCTCTCCCATACAAACAATAACCTGGCGATCAGTTTCTTTGGAAACAGCCTCCGAAATCCGAATGAGGTTCAGTATAAATTCAGAATGGTCGGCCTGAAGAATGAGTGGTCGGCTGTCACCACAAACAACCAGGCATCCTATACCAATCTGTCACCCGGGGATTACCAGTTTGAGGTAATGGCGGCAAACAGCGACGGGGTCTGGACGAAGGAACCGGCCGTTTTCGCCTTTTCCATCGTTCCGCCATTTTGGCAACGCCCCTGGTTTTTTGGTATTGTTATTTTGTATTTCATAGTGATGATTTCCTTATACAACAACTACCGGGTTCGCGCAAACCTGAATAAGATTCTTACTATTGAGAAGATCCGGCAGGAGGAACTCACGAAGGTTCGCAAAAGAATGGCCCGGGATTTTCATGATAACATGGGAAATCAGATTGCGAGTATCACAATGTATGCAAACCTGATCAGTCTGAAGCTTCAGAACCGAACCGATGAGATTGATCATTTGCTTCATAATATTGAGAAACATACCAAAACACTTTTTACCGGAACCAAGGATTTTATCTGGTCTATGGATCCCGACAGCGATCACCTGGGAAAGGTATATACCTATATCAAGGATTTTGGAGAAGAACTGTTTGACAATACTCCTATCATCTTCTATGCTGATATCAAAGGCACGGTAAGTGATGACATACCATTACCTTCGGGATGGAGCCGGCAAATAGTTTTGATATTCAAAGAAACAATGACCAATACGCTTAAACATTCGCAGGCCAGTGAAGTTCACCTGGATATGGAACCTAAATCCGGTGGATTCGTAATTAACTGTAGGGATAACGGGAAGGGAATTGCGGCAGATCAAACCGGTAAGGGTTACGGATTGAAAAATATGAAAGTTCGCGCTGGGCAGATCGGCTGTGAGCTTGAGTTTCTCACTCCATCAGAAGGGACCGGTACGATTGTGCAATTCAGAGCCCGGTTGCCACGCGAAAAGCGAAACGGAGTGGTCAAGAAATTTTTCAACAAAACAACAACACGATGAATTACTTTAGGTCAAGGATTGTAATTGTAGAGGATAACGATGTGGTACGCGAGGGTTTTTCCCTGATCATTAACAGCATCAGTAATTATTATGTAGTCAACAGTTACGATAATGCAGAAGATTCCATCAGGAATTTGAAAAAGGACAAGCCCGATGTGATCCTGATGGATCTTGAATTACCCGGTATGAGTGGAATTGAAGCCATTGCCGCAATCAAAAAGCTGAACCCATCGATTGATATATTGGTGAATACCATCTACGAAAACAGTGAACTGGTATTCCAGGCATTATGTGCAGGGGCTACAGGGTATATTACCAAGAATACCAATCATACCGAGTTGCTGAATGCCATAAAGGAATTGATCCAGGGTGGTGCGCCGATGACGTCGAATATCGCCAAAATGGTGGTAAAATCATTTCAAAAAAATCCGAATTCGCCTATTTCTGCCCGGGAGACCGAGGTGCTGGAGTTGCTGGCACAGGGTAAGAGCTACAGTATGATTGCCAGGGATCTGTTCATAACGAAAGAGACCGCTAAATCACATATTAAAAATATATATGCCAAGTTGCAGGTGAACAGCAAGTCGGAGGCCATTGCCAAGGCAACACGCGATAAACTTATTTAATTTTCACCCAAAAGGGAGGGGGTATAATTCTGAATTTTCAGATGTTATACCCCCTTTTTTATTCTCATCAGGGGATCAAAATCCCCCATAATCGTTCAACAGGGTATTTTTTTAACTGAAAATTCAAGCTGTTTGGGGGATTTATCCTGTTCCCGCATTCGTGACATTTGAGTTAAGCTGGTTCCGTTATTTCTGCGAGGTTATTCCCCGCGGCTGATCGGAGGCATGTGAAGCTGATTTTTAACTTAACTCAAACCCTATGAAGAAGAATTTACTCCTTTCCTTCTTTTTGCTGTTGCTCATACCGTCGGTCGTGATGGCACAGCAGGAAGTGTCCGGTAAGGTGACATCGTCGGATGATGGTGCACCGCTTCCGGGTGTTAATGTGGTTGTAAAAGGGACTACTCAGGGTACAGTTACCGATATAGATGGAAATTATCGGATTACTGTTCCCAATGGGAATGTGACCCTTGTTTACTCGTTTATTGGTCTGGCCACACAGGAAATACCTCTAAACAACCGCACTCAGCTGGATATCCAGATGGCGACTGATACCAAGCAGCTGAGTGAAGTTATTGTCACGGCAGCAGGTATTGAACGTGAACAGCGCTCACTGGGATACAGCGTTCAGGAAGTGGACGGTGAGGCGTTATCGCAAAAGAGCACAAACAACGTATTTGAATCACTCCAGGGCAAGGTTGCGGGTCTCACCATAAACCAGAACTCCGGAGCTCCAGGGGGTGGTGCAACCATTCTCATACGGGGTGCAACATCTCTGGCGGGAAACAGCCGTAACTCACCGCTGATTGTCGTGGATGGTATTCCGATCGATAATGATTTTGTGCGCGGGGATGTTGGATCCGGATCAGCAGAGGTTTTTGGAAGTGGTTCCATTGGCGGTAGTCGGGGATTCGATATAAATCCCGAGGATATTGCCGAAATAACCGTTCTGAAAGGGCCTGCAGCAGCAGCTCTCTATGGTATTCGTGCCGCGAATGGAGCAATAGTTATAACCACGAAACGGCCGTCCGGACTACAGGGTACATCGGTAGCGGTGACTTCATCGTTCAACGTTTCACGGGTAAATATCCTGCCTAACTATCAGAATGACTACGGACAGGGGTTATCCTTCCGACATCACTCTCCGTTCTCTTCAAATTCATGGGGTCGTCCTTTTGGTGCCATTCCAAATGATTCGATCACGGATCATAACGGAAACAGGGTGGCTTACGTGAATTACCCGGATAACGTAAGGGATTTTTTCAATGACGGATACCTGTGGAATAATAATATTGAATTTTCAGGCAGCAATGGTGCGTCCGGATTTATAGTTTCGGTAGGGCGAACAGATCAGAGTGGAATTATTCCGGAGTCTGATCTGAACCGAACTAATATCCGACTGGCCGGAACTACCGAATTTTTGGGTAAGGTGCTGCTCAGTGGAAGCTTCCAGTACATCAACACTCAAATTCTGGGATCGCCTCAGGGTAATAACGGATCTTCAGTATTCTTCCTGCTGCCGAGTATTCCACGCAGCTATGACCTGAATGGCCGGCCCTATCTGAATCCGGATGGCACACAGAACTGGTATTCATCCACCGACCATCCGCTCTGGTCAGCCAAGAATAACCCGGCCACTAATGAGGTTGACAGGTTTCTTGGAAACATCAAGCTGGGATATGACTTCACCGACTGGCTGTCACTAAGCTACCAGTTTGGGTTTGATGTGAATGGTGAAAACCGTAAGGAAGTCTATGCCAGGGGAAGTTCACGTTTCAATGATGGATTGATTATTCAGGATGAATTGACGTTCCGGCTATACGAGTCGACACTACTCTTATCGGCGAACAAAGACCTGAATGAAGACTTCAATTTGTCTGTAACACTGGGTCATAACCTGAACAGTACCAAGAGAGATCGTTTTATCGTTCAGGGCGCTGGTATCACGACACCCGGAATCAACAATATTCTGAATACAGAGACGGTGACGGTTGACCCCAGGAACGGGGTATGGTCGAACCGCCGCCTGATGGGAGTTTTCGCAGATGTGACACTGGGTTACAAGGATTGGGCTTATCTGAATGTGACAGGACGAAATGACTGGTCATCAACCCTGCCGCTTGCCAACAACAGCTTTTTCTACCCCAGCATCAGTGGTACTCTCATTTTTACAGATGCGTTGGGAATAACGAGCGACTTTCTGTCATTTGGAAAGATCAAGGCAGCCTATGCAACAGTAGGTAACGATGCCACTCCTTTCCTGACGACAACGACCTATGTGGTTCCAAGTCTTGGAAATAATACGGGTTCCATCAATTTCCCATTCCAGGGGACTGCGGCATTTACCCAGAGCAATATCCTGGGTAATGATAACCTTAAACCGGAAGAAACATCATCGATTGAATTCGGCCTTACACTTGGATTGCTGAATAACCGTTTCAATGTGGATCTGACATACTACGATCAGGAAACCAAGGATCAGATATTGTTCCTTCAGCTTCCTGTGAGTACAGGATATACGAGCTATGTGACTAATGCGGGTTCTATCACCAACAAGGGCTTTGAAGCGGTGTTAAGTGGTCAGATTCTTCAGAATGGGCCTGTTCGTTGGGAAGCGATTGTGAATTTCTCCCGAAACCGAAATAAGGTAAATGAACTTGCAGAGGGGCTTGACGCCACATTCCTGTCGGGCTTTACCGGGGCAGAATCCAGCGCCGTTGTGGGTGAACCACTGGGTGTGTTCCGTGGTAGTCCGTATGCGCGTGACCCTGAAACGGGCGAACTCCTGGTTCTCGGAACGGGTGTAAACCGTGGTCAGCTGTTTAATTCAACGGAGTTTAGTGTGATTGGTGATCCAAACCCCGACTGGAATGCCTCGCTGATCAACAAGTTAAGCTGGAAAGGGATACGCCTTGGCTTTCAGTTTGACATTCAAAAAGGTGGAGATATATGGTCTAACACAATCGGTTTTGCCGGCGGGTTGGGATCACTTGAGGAAACCGGTGTCGACCGTGAGGACCCCCGTGTGATACCAGGTGTTCTTGTTGATGCATCTGGCGATTTCATTCTGGATGATGCCGGAAATAAGATCGCGAATAACATTCAGGTGGATGCACAGACATATTGGAGAAGTGTGAACGGAGCTTTCTTTGAAGGATCCATATTCGATGCCTCCTATGTACGGCTGAGGGAAATTACGCTCGGGTATTCATTACCTTCTGCAATTCTTTCCAATACACCTTTTAAGACCTTCGATGTGTCACTTTCAGCAAGAAACCTGTGGACATATGCACCAAATCTTGGCGGGCATATTGATCCGGAAGTAGCTAATGCTCCCGGAGCGCTGGCAAGGGGCCTTGAATGGAATTCATCGCCTGGTCTGGTGAATTATGGTATCAATCTGAAGTTCACTTTTTAAGCATGATGATTATGAAAAGTAAATATATAATACTCCTGTTCAGCGTGTTAACATTAACAGCGTGTAATGATTGGCTGGACATCAATAACGACCCGAATAATCCTGTGGAAGTAACGCCCGACCGGATTTTACCGGCAACACAGGTGAACACTGCATTTATCCTGGGTAAAGATTTGAATTTGCAGACACTTGCCATTGTGCAACACCTGGCAGGGACAAATAATCAGCTTTTGTCTTACGATACATATTTTTTCAACGGGACGGAGGCCGACAATGTTTGGCTGGGAATCTATGCCGGAGCACTTCAGGATCTGAAGAAGATCGAGGATATTTCTGCGGAGAACGGAGACGTTTTCTTTGGTGCGATAGCCAAAATCCAGGGTGCTTTCCTGTTTGGTCTGACTACCGATCTGTACGGGGATATTCCTTTCTCTCAAAGCCTTCAGGACATCGATATCGTTGCCCCGGAATTTGATTCGCAGGAAAATATCTACGGCGGTGTAATTTCAATGCTCGAATCGGCAGTAACCGATCTTGGTTCTTCAGACCTGGGTGTAAATCCCGGTGCCAGTGATCTGGTATATGGAGGCAGTGTTGATCAATGGCTTCGGCTGGCGAAATCACTACAGCTCAAGTTCTGGATTCAGCAGCGAAAGATAAACGCTTCGGGAGCAGCCGCAGCGATTAATGCCCTGATTGCAGAGGGTGAATTACTGGAAGGTAATGGCGATAATTTCAGTGTGCCATTCGGAACTACTAATGGAAATCAGCACCCATTGTATGACTTTGCGTTTAATCGCCGGCCAGGAGATATTGCCATCAGTCAGCGTTTTATAGATTCACTAAAGGCCACCAGCGATCCCCGTCTGGATGTGTATTTCAAGGACCAGGGCCAGGGAGATTATCTTGGCTACGATAATGGCGGAACAGCAGCCCCTCCCTTGCTGGCGCAGCGTGCTGTGCTTGGAACATTTCCGGTAGGGGATAACGGAGAGGCATCACAACGGCTTTATACCTATTATACACAACAGTTTTATCTGGCTGAAGCTGCCATTACATTGGGGACCAATGGTGATGCCCGGGCATATTTTGAAGATGCTATGGCGGCAGCACTGGGTGAAGCAGGTGTGTCTGACGGGGAAGCTGCCGCCTATATTTCTACGCGACTTGCGGCCTATGATGCAGCAGGCAGCGATGAGGAAAGGCTGAGCATTGTGATGCGGGATAAATGGGTTTCCAATTTGGCTAATGGTGTGGAGGCCTTCAATGACTGGCGCCGGACCGGATATCCGCAGCTCATTCCCAGTACGACACCAGGGACCCCGGATGGTTCCATACCTGTTCGTTTGCTGTATTCTTCCAATGAATTATCATCCAATCCGAACCTTGAAAATCAATCGCAACTGATCGATCCTGTTTGGTGGGATGTAGACTAATAAAGACAACGAATATGAAAAAGATAACCTATTTAATTGCAATTATGCTGATGTCCGTTAGTGTGACATCATGCCTGGAGAGCGATGAGTTTGACGGACTTACAGACAATAAGCCGGCCATCGCTGTGAAATTCCCGGGAAGAACGTATGACCAGCAGGTCGGCCTGGGATTTGTGACTACCGGATATGCAGGAAATCCTACTATTACCTACACCATGGAGCTTGATGGAGGAAATACGGATATCGAAAGCATTCTGAAAGTAGAAGGCAGAGCCGGGGACGTGAACCTGGGAGTCTGCGGCTATGCCACTATTGAGGACGATGACATAGCAGTTAATGCCCGGTCGTTTGATTACACGCGATCACTTGAATTTTTTCTGACTTCTCCAGCGCTATGTGCGGGGGTTCTGGATAAACCCAATACTTATTTTGAATTGATATTTACAATTCAATTAACCAATGGGGACCAGATCGTGACCATGCCTGTGCGCGGAATTTTCAAACAATAAGTTTGACCTGCGAAAAGACCACCTATCAGGTGGTCTTTTTTTATGCATCCGGAAGCTGAATGATCTTCACGACAATCTCATGGTGGTCACCGTCATTGTCGATGGTGTGAAATCTTATATTTGGATTGTCATCATGATGATGGTTATCGATATGTACGATCCTGTTGCCTTTTAATCCGGCTTCAATCTGATCTTTTAGTTTTTCCAGAACGATAGCGAAATTAACCTCTAGCTCGCTGGGATTATATTCTTTTGTTTTCATATCCATTTAATTAATGCGGAAGCCCAGGTGAAACCGCTTCCGAACGCTGCCAGGCAAATGATGTCTCCGGGCTTGATCCGGCCTTCCTGAATTGCTTCACTCATGGCTATCGGAATCGAACCTGCGGTTGTATTGCCATATCGCATGATATTATTATAAACCTTTTCGTCGGCAAGGCCAAGTTTTTGCTGCAGGTATTGACTGATGCGTAAATTGGCCTGATGCGGAATCAACAAATCAATGTCCTCTTTTGTCATGTTGTTGGCATCCAGGGCCTCCTGGATCACTTCCTGGAATCGAACCACCGCATGCTTAAAAACGAGATTGCCATTCATATATACTTTATAGGTGGATGTGTCCAGAATCTGTTCGGGCTGACGCTCTTCACGTGGCCGGCTGCTACCGGGATCTTTCACGTATAATTCTTCCGCGTACCGGCCATCAGAATGCAGGTGGGTCGAAAGAATTCCAGGTTGGTCAGAAGCAGTCACGACGGCTGCACCAACGCCATCTCCGAAAATCACCGCTGTTCCACGGCCACGGGTGGTAAGATCCAGTGCTGTGGATTGAATCTCCCCGCCAATTACCAAAACATTCCGGTACATTCCGGTTTTTATGAACTGGTCGGCCACAGACAGGGCATAGATAAACCCTGAACAGGCATTGCGAATATCAATTGCCGGAATGGATTCAAGTCCGAGTTCACGCTGCAGCAATACACCTGAACCTGGAAAGAAATAATCCGGTGTAATCGTGGCAAATACAATAAAATCGATATCATCTGCCGTCATGCCTGCATTTTTCAGCGCCATTCGTGAGGCACTAGCCGACATGTTTGCCAGGGTGTCTTTAGCAGGGTCTATGAATCGTCGTTCCTTTATTCCGGTCCTTTCAACGATCCATTCGTCAGTTGTATCAATTACTTTGCTGAGATCATCGTTTGTGACGATTTTTTCAGGCACATGATGCCCTGTACCAACAATTTTCGAATACTGCATAGGTAATTTGTTATGCCCTCAAATATAGGTAAATTTAACTAACATTAGTTAGGAAGAAATGAACGCAGCAGCCCGGCACCCGCATACAAAATTAAAAGCAACCTGTTCGTTTGTTCTTATTTTCCTGTTCCTGAATATTTTCGCTTATGCACAATCGCAGGGAGTACATCGGGAAATTGCAGAGATGAACCGTCAAATGGAGAAACTATTCAGGAATGGAATGATGCGTGAGCTTGCTGCACTTTACCTGGATGAGGGTGTCCTTCTCTCCCCCGGAGGAGCCACTATAACAGGGCGGGCGCAGATTGATCAATACTGGACCCGAATTGAATCACCGGTGGATTGGAAACTTGATGTAATTTTCGTTACCGCCGATGAACAGCAAATCTATTCACATGAGTTCTGGACCTCGTTGGAAACGAAGCCGCCGGACTGGCGGGAGTCTGTTGCTGATTCACTAACATCAGATCTCGTCTTTCAGCTGGGGCATAGTACACTTACTACCATTTGGGAAGGAAGTGAACGAACGAGTGAGGTTGATTTTTTACTTGTCTGGAAGAAAACTTCCGCGGGTTACAGAATCCTGGCAGACTCCTATACTTTTTAGAAAATATACGGCCAGAATACTAACACCCCGGTTATGACTGCAAAAAGAGCTGCCACAAGTACCGCCGCAGCCGCCAGATCTTTCACATTTCGGATCATTTCGTCCTGCTCAAGTGTAATCCGGTCACAAAGATATTCAATGGCTGTATTGAAAATTTCCGCACAGAAAACCATGCACATCGCCAATAGCAGGAAAAGCCATTCTGAAACGCTGATCCGGAAGTAAAACCCCAAAATTACAACAAGAAAGGAAATGGCGAGATGAATACGGGCATTGGGTTCACGCATTAAAATCTGAAAGATTCCCTGGAAGGCATACCGGAAACTATGGAGGCGATTTTTTGATTTCATATTAGGGAAAATTTACCAATTGATTTGATTCCCGCGAACCAGTTATATTATCTAATAAATAAGTTAGGGAGGATTAGGGAGTTTAACAGGTTCATTTTTGAAAAATATCATCAGGCGGGGAAGGTTGCTCCATAGGAAAAATCATACAGCTGGATAAGGCAATCAATTTGTTCCTGTAAAAAAGACAATATCGATCCACTGAAAGCCATTGAGGTCAATGGATTCCGGAATTATCACCAAATAATCAGGTTAAGTTTTGCCTTAAAAGAGGCTAATTTTCCTGCAGGGTCTTTTTCTCTTCAGTGGATTTGGTTCTCGTATATTCCTTCTCTTCGAACTTCTTTGGGGCATAGAGAAAACCAAAGGCTTCGGCGCCTTCCTTGGTATGAACCTGGTGGTGGATGTAATGGGCATGCATCATCCGGTTCAGGTAATGACTGCGTTTTTTAGGCCGCCATTTGATGCGCTGGTGCACGATAATGTCATGAAAAATAAGGTAAAAGGCACCATAGCAGAAGATGCCGATGCCCACAGACATCAGGTATGGGTTATCGTAGATGCTTGAATACAGGATAAGTGATATACTCGGTATACTGAAGACCAGGGCAAAAAGGTCGTTCCTTTCCAACGTATGCTGATGTTTTTTGTGATGACTTTCATGCCAGACCCATAAAAATCCGTGCATAATATACTTATGTGTAAACCATGCGACTGCTTCCATGAATAAAAATGTGCCGATAACAATCAGCGAGCAAATAAGTATTAATGTCCAATCCATCACGCAATAACTATTTCTTCTTTTGAATTTTTAAACAATTCCTCCAACACATTATACCGATAATCAAAGATAGCCCTTACCTTTTTACCAACAAATAGCCAGTTTGCAAATTGCCCCAGCCAGCCAAACGGGATAGCATAATTTACCTCATCTGTCATTTCGACACCGCCATCGACTTCTCTGAAAAAATGCTGGTGATGCCAGAGCGCGTACGGCCCGAATCGCTGTTCATCCACAAAGTGAACGGGCTCCTGCACATGTGTTATCTCTGTTACCCAATGAACAGAAATCCATGGCAGAACGTTTACAAAATAGCGGATAAGTTGTCCTGCATACATTTTTTCGCCCCCTGATACATACAGTATGCGGAATTTCATGTCAGGCGGTGTGATCTCCCTTAGATTATGCGGGGAGGAGAAATATGACCACGCTGTTTCAATACTGATGGGAAGAAACTGCGTTCTCTTCAGCTGATAAATTCTCATTACTTTCCTTATTGGGTATAAAGTTAACGATTGCCTTTGCCATTTTTGGAAATATCAGGGCATGGAAGGGAATAAGGATATACCAGTACAATCTTCCCATTAGTCCAAGCGGCCGAAAGGTGGCCGTTTGGATCAGTTCCATTGTATCAGGATGTTCAACAATGCGAAACTCCAGCCATGCCTCACCAGGCAGTTTCATTTCTGCGTAGAGGAGCAATCGGTTTTTGTGTTCATCTGCGAGAATAACCCGCCAGAAGTCGAGCGCATCACCGGCTTTGAGTTCAGCAGGCGATCTTCTGCCACGCCGAAGTCCCACACCGCCAACTGCCTTGTCAAGGAACCCCCGAATTTTCCACATCCAGTTCCCGAAATACCAACCGCGCTTTCCGCCGATTGCCCAGATATTGGCAGCGATCCGATCTTTTTCCTGTTTGGGAAAAGATCGTTTTCTCACGTCCCTCAAACAGCCGTATTTGGGTACGTCAATGAAATCCATGAAGTTGGACTGGATATCCCGGTTGCCTACCGCATCAATCCAGCTGGAAACAATATTTTTCTGGTTGATCCGACTGAAGGCCATCTCAAGTGCCTGGACATATGTAATTTTTTCAATTGACACGACACTGTCAATATCTCCCATTTCGACCACTACATCATTTTTCATGCTTTCAACCAGGTTTCTCGCCAGGGGGTAGGAGGTCGTGGTCACGAAGTACAACCAAAGAGATGACAGGCGGGGAGTAAGAACAGGGAGTGTTAAGATGTACCGTTTTAATTTTCGTACCCGGGCATACTGCATCAGCATTTCATGATAGGTGAGTACATCCGGTCCGCCGATGTCGTATGTTTTATCAAAGCATTCCTTATTTCCAAGAACTGCCACCAGGTAGTCAATTACGTTTCGGATTCCAATGGGCTGGCATTTGCTGTTCAGCCATTTTGGGGCGATCATGACGGGTAATTTTTCAACCAGATCGCGGATGATCTCGAAAGATGCGCTACCAGATCCGATAATGATGGCTGCGCGCAACACGGTAGTTGGAATGCCACTGGATTGCAGGATGGTTTCTACATTTCTGCGGCTCCGCAAATGTTCACTGAGATTGGTGTCATTCACGATTCCACCAAGGTAAATGATCTGCTGAGCCTTTGTGTTTCTCAGGCAATCCGCGAAGTTTTGAGCCGTTTGTTTCTCGATTCCTTCAAACCCCGAATAGGAATTGCCCAGGGAATGTACCAGGTAATAGGCAGCGTCAATATCTGAAGGAATAGTTTTCAGGCTGTTGGCATCAGCCAGATCGCCCTCGATCACATCGATTCTTGACAAGAAACTCTCAGAGAAATCCTCCCAGTCAAAGCGCCGCTTGTCACGCACGATACAGACAACATGATGCCCGGCATTAACCAATACAGGCAAAAGCCGTCGTCCCAGGTACCCGGTTGATCCTGTGAGTAGAATTTTCATCCTACTGCTTCTTTATAGACATCCAGTGCACGTTCGCGCGCTTGTTTATGGTCAATAATCGGATCAGGATAATTGTCGGTTTCCAGTTCCGGAATCCAATGTTGAATATACCTTTCCTGTTTATCAAATTTTTCAGTTTGGGTATAGGGGTTAAAAATCCGGAAGTAAGGCTGGGCATCTGTTCCGGTTCCGGCCGCCCATTGCCACCCGCCATTATTGGAAGCAAGCTCATAATCGAGGAGCTTTCGTGCAAAGTAAGCTTCTCCCCAACGCCAGTCTATCAGCAGATGCTTTGTAAGAAAACTGGCTACGATCATTCGTACGCGGTTGTGCATATAGCCTGTGGTATTCAATTCACGCATGCCGGCATCAACGATCGGGTAACCGGTCGTGCCCGTGCACCAGCGTTCAAAATCATCCGGATTATTCCTCCATTGAATGGCATCATATTTTTTATGGAAATTTTCATTGACCACTCTTGGGAAATGCCAGAGGATCATTTGGTAGAACTCCCGCCATATCAATTCATTTAGAAAAACCTCACTGGTTTCCTTTGCCCGCTGTGCAATTTTTCTGATGCTTACCGTTCCGAACCGGAGATGTATCCCCAGCCGGGATGTGCCATTTTCTGCAGGAAAATCTCGTTTTTCACCATAATTTCGGAGAATCTTATCGGTCACGTCATCATCGGGAAACGGAAGATCAGATTCGGTGAAACCCATGGATGATAAAGAAGGAATCGCGTGGCGTACCGTATGAAAATTATTGAAGTAGAGGGCGGAAGCTACTGATTCCAGATCCTTCTCTGCCAGGTGCTCCTTCCATTTACGGCTGTAGGGGGTGAATACCACGTAAGGCTCTCCATTGTCCTTCAATATCTCCTCCGGCTCCTTGATAACGTGGTCTTTGTAGGTATTGAATGGAATGTTTTGTGCTTCAAGCATCTTCTCAATTCCTGAATCCCTTTCACGTGCATATGGCTCGTAGTCCCTATTGGTATAAACGGCCCCGACGTCATAGATAGAAAGAATTTCCTTCCAGGCTTCTTCGGGCGTCGCATGAAAGCAATGTATACCCGCTTTATGCTCGGCGAGACGGTCGTGCATGGAAGTGAGGGTGCGATGAATGAATGTTACCCGGGCATCATCCCGGTCTTCAAGGTCATCCAGTATATTTTTGTCAAAGATAAATACAGGTACGACAGGCAGATCTCCTTCCAGTGCGGCATATAAGCCGGTGTTGTCATCCCACCGGAGATCACGCCTGTGCCAGAAAATTGCTACCCGATCTTTACTCATTTTTTATCTAATGATTCAATCTCGCTGGAAATGGCTTCTATTTCTTCCATTTTTTTCGCGTAAAGCTTCAGGTCGCCGGAGCGCTGAACATGCATCGCTTCTTCCAGTAATTTTTTTCTCTTTTTCCTCAGCTTATCAGCCGGATTTGATTTGAATAATGAAAACATAATGTTTTTCTCTTGGTATACCAGAATAACAGCTAATAGCCGGGCTTGTTCCGCCGGTGGTGCTTTATAAATATTTAAATACGCTCGGGAAGAGATGCCATGATGAGCCGGAACCAGGCGGTATAATTTCCGGGATTCACATCAATGTCAGTTCTGATGTCACTCAGATCTGTATATCGCCAATCAGCTACTTCATCAGGGTTTATATTGGGGATGCCATTATAGACCCCCGTGAAAACATGATCGAATTCGTGTTCTACCAGGTTGCTGTCTAAATTTGCCTTGTATTTGAATGAATACAGGAATTCAGGTGACATAGAAATTCCCATTTCTTCAGCCAGTCTTCGTTCTGTGGCAAGCTGAATATTTTCATCAGGTCTTGGATGGCTGCAGCAGGTATTGGTCCATAAGCCTGCAGAATGATATTTACTTTTCGCCCGTCGCTGTAGTAGTAATTGGCCCTCGTCATTGAAAAGAAGTACAGAAAAAGCCCTGTGAAGTACGCCCTGACGGTGAGCTTCCAGTTTTTCCATTACTCCGAGGGGATTATCGGAATCATCCACCAATACGACTTCTTCCAGCTGCACTAAATTAGATTTAATGTGTGTTTAACGTATGTATAACATAACAACGAGAATTTCCGTTGGTTCGGAATTCTTATGCGGGTTGACATTACGTGCGTACTGGGGGTTCTCTTTATTTTGTTGAAGAGGGAATAGTAGTACACGTAAGCCAGATAAACACCAAACCTGGAACTTCGGGGTAGTTTCTTTATTCCTTCGTACCCCTGTCTGAAATCTTCCTCGATATCGGCCTCAATTTCACGCTTATTATCTTCATTGAACTCCGTCATGTCGTTCAGATTGGGGAAATAGGTTCGGCCCATCCCCATATAGTCTGCGCGAAGATCCCGGAGAAAATTAATTTTCTGGAAAGCACTTCCAAGTTTCATGGCATTCGGGCGTAATTCCTGATAGTATTCCTCATCTCCACCACAAAATACCTTGAGACACATCAATCCCACTACTTCAGCACTTCCAAGTATATAGGTCTCATAATTTTCCTGATCATATTCACGATCCGTCAGGTCCATTTCCATACTATACAGAAACTGATCAATCAGTGAATGATCGATAGAGTAGGTATTTACAGTTTTTTGAAAACTGTGAAGTATGGGGTTAAGGCTTATCTTTTCCTCAATAGCCTGGTACGTATCCCGTTTAAACTCATTCAGGAGTTTTTCCTTATTATGATCATGAAAGGTATCTACGATTTCATCGGCGAATCGCACGAAACCATAAATTGCACAAATAGGGTCACGAAGCGACTTATCAAGGCAACGGATGCCAAGAGAAAATGAGGTGCTGTACGATTGGGTCGTAATTCGACTGCACGTAATGGAAACTTGATCAAATAATTCTTTCATACCTCAACCGGCGTTGTCAATTTCTTCAGCAACTACCTGTCCGGATATCAGCGAAGGGGGAACCCCAGGCCCCGGTACGGTCAGTTGTCCGGTAAAATATAAGTTACGGACTTTTTTGTTAAAAATTGCAGGTTTCAGATTTGCTGTTTGCAGCAGTGTATTTGCCAGGCCATAGGCATTTCCTTTAAATGCATGGTAATCAGAAACAAAGTCTCTGTGCGCGTAGGAACGCTTGTACACTACATTTTTTCTAAGATCTGTGCCGCAATGCTGTTCAAGCCTATCCATCACATGGGTGTACAGCTTATCCCGCGCTTTTTCTGTATCCTCCAGACCGGGTGCGACAGGTATTAGTATAAATACATTCTCCATGCCTTCAGGTGCTGAACTTTGATCTGTCTTGGAGGTACAGCACACATAGAACAGTGGTTCCTCCGGCCATGCTGGTTCTTTATAAATCAGACGCGCATGGACGCCGAAATCCCGGTCAAAGAAAAGGTTATGATGCAAAAGGTTGGGAAGTTCCTTAGAAACCCCCAGATAAAATATAAGCGACGATGGAGCCATTTTTCGTGAATCCCAATATTCAGGTGAATATTTTCTGTAGGATTTTGGAAGAAGATGCTGTTCCACATGATGATAGTCGGCCCCGGCGACAATATAATCGTGTTTACCGGAAGTGCCATCTGAAAGCGATATGGCAGCTATTTTATTGCCTTCCATCTGAAAGCTTTTCACTTCTGAATTGAATCTGAATTTTACGCCCTTCTCTTCTGCCAGTGATTTCATTCCTTCAACAATCCTGTGCATGCCGCCTTTGGGATACCAGGTGCCCAGGGCAATATCGGCATAGTTCATTAAGGAATAAAGGGCGGGGGTGTCGCTGGGCATTGCACCAAGGAAGAGGACCGGGAACTCAAGCAGCTGAATGATCCTTGGATCTGAGAAGTGTTTACGAATGTAGGATGAAATGGATGAGAACACATGTAATCTCAATAATCCGGAAAACAGTTCAGGATCCAGCAATTCACGCAGTGATCGTCCAGGCTTATAAACAAGTTTGTTGATGCCTACATCATATTTGTAGGCAGCTTCCTTCAGGAATTTTTTAAGCTTAACAGAACTCCCGGGTTCTACCGATTCGAAAAGGGCATAAAACTCATCAAGAGATGCAGGAATATCCCAGTGCTCATTTTGTCCAAATACGACCCTGTAAGAGGGATCAAGACGAATGAGATCATAATAGTCGGAAACTTTTTTCCCAAAACGTTCAAAGTATCTCTCGAAAACATCAGGCATCCAGTACCAACTGGGACCCATGTCAAAGAGAAAACCTTCTGCTTCAAATTCACGGGCCCGACCTCCCGCCATTGAATTTTTTTCATAGACGGTAACGTCATGGCCCTTATCAGCCAGGGAAGTGGCTGCGGCCAATCCTGCAAATCCTGCACCAATGACCGCAACTGATTTTTTTGTCATAGATTCATTAAGATCCGGTATAGGCTACCAGTTTGCTCTGGATTTCCTTTCTCGCATGAAAGATACGATTTTTTACCGTTCCAATGGGAATTTCAAGATGTTCTGCAATCTCATGATACTTATATCCTTCCATGTGCATTTTGAAAGGAACCAGCAGATCCTCTTTTACTTCGTTCACACATGACATGATGTCGTTGTACTCAAAATTACCGTCAGGCAGATTAAATGTATAATCGTCTGCCACGTTTAGGTAATAAAGTTCCTTCGTGTCGTCATGAGTTGTTTTGTTTCGCTGCGCCTTACGATAGTTGTTGATGTATGTATTACGCATTATAGTATACAGCCATCCCTTCAGATTTGTATTCTGCCGGAATTTATCCCGGTACGTCAGCGCTTTCAGAACCGTGTCCTGAATGAGATCTTCTGACTCTTCCTGATTCTTAGTGAATCGACGTGTGAAGAGCTCGAGTGTATCGTGAAGTGAAGCAATTTGATGATCGAATTCTACAGCAGTCATAATCTTTTTGTTTAATGTTCTTAATTGAACTCTAAACAAATATAGGAAACAGTTCCGATATATGGTAGTTTTTGTTTAACAAAATACAAAAAAGATTAAACAAAAATTATTCGATGATGAGAAAAGCTGTTTAAACACCTATTTAAGCGGATTTTTAAGATCCGTCTTAAATAAAAAATTTTGATTTTTTTTTTCGGATTTAGGAATTAGCCGCGTTCATGACCTTGCCAAACTGATGCATGAGGTCTTCTGCATCTTCAAAAATATGAACATTTGACGGTACTTCACCTTCATATACGCGTATGGGATAACCGGTTAGATATATATGACAGTTCTTGAATTTTGTGGAAAGGCTGTCGATATACTCATTGAGTCGGTCATATTCCGGAGAGTAACTGAAATTACTGATGAGATAATCCGGTTTATAGATGGAAGCAGCTTCCACGAGACTTCGGACCGGTACGTGCTGACCAAGGTAGAATGTATTCAGCCCCATTTTACGCACGAGATAGTGGTAAAAGAGCAGACTGATCTCATGCAGCTCATTTTCAGGCAAGAACAACATCACCTTCGGGGTGCCTTTTTCTTTGTGCATTGGCAGGCTGTCAATGGCAACAATTATTTTCTGGCGGATAAGGTGGGAGATAAAATGCTCCTGGATGGGGTTAATATTATCACTCAACCATAAAATCCCTACTCTTTTCAGAAAAGGGAAAACGACATCAAGAACGGTCTTTTCAAAACCAAATTTCAAAATGTAACGTGACAATTGCTTCTCAAATTTAGCCTCGTCCATCTCAATCATGCATATGGTAAGCTGCTCCAGGTAGCTTTCCACGTCATCAATCTGTTCAGTCAGATTTTGAATACGCTCATTAAGCTGCTCAATCGATAACTTGGACAGCTTGCTGATCTTATCACCATGACGGTAAAGAAGTGACAGGTTTAGTAGCTTCTTAAGATCCTCATCGGAATACGAACGAATATTTGTATCTGTTCTTGACGGATCGAGGATGTTATACCTCTTTTCCCAAATACGTATCGTATGCGCCTTAATTCCTGATAATCTCTCTAACTCCTTAATAGAATATTGTCCCATTCTCTTCGTTCTTGCTTTATCCTAATTAGAACAACTGTAAATGTGGAATGTTTTGCTGATTAAATATAAAAAATTCCTGTCGGTAAATATTTTGCCCATTTTTTAATTGAAAGAGGAAAATATATATTCAATTTATATAATTTTCCCCCAGAATTGAGCGGTTGAAGCAATAATGGAAAGATCGTATCTTGATTTCCTTTCGTATGATTACAGTGTCTGGAATACGGTACTGACTGTCTCGCTGGTCGCCTTCTCTCTGATTTTAGCCCGTTATTTCCTTATTTCATGGGCTTATGAGAAGATTTTCAGAAAACCATCGAATGACGCCCGAAAACTGGTGAAGAGCGGATTGAATAAAGCTCAGACAAGAAAGGAGATCGGTTGGGCAATTATATCGGCATTGATATTTACAGTGTTCACGATGCTACTGATTATTGGAAGGCAACACGGGATCTTTCTTATCTATATTGATATCAATGAATACCCACTCTGGTGGATACCGGCAGGTATCGTGCTCATCCTTTTGCTACATGAGGCCTACTATTACTGGCTTCACCGCTGGATGCACCTGCCCGGGGTGTACAGGCTGGTTCACAAGACCCATCATGAAAGTGTGCAAACCTCCGTTTACACCGCTTTTTCCTTCCATCCCATTGAATCATTGCTTCAGGCGATCTACCTTCCCCTGGTATTAACCTTTATTCCCGTCAACCTTTTTGTATTGATCGGTCTGCTGGTTTTAATGACAATTTCAGCTACGGTGAATCATGCGGGAATCGAAGTATTTCCTTCCGGGGCCATTGGTCAATGGATGGGTAAGTGGCTGGTAGGGTCCACGCACCATCATGTACATCATACCAAGTTCAGGTATAATTTCGGGCTTTATTTTACATTTTGGGATAAACTGATGAAAACCGAAAATCAGGGATTCCAGGATGAATTTAATTCCATCATCAGCGATTTACCGGATCAGGGCAAACTTTAAATATAGCTGGAGCGCCGGAATGGTCTTATCAAACGTCCGTCCGTATCCCGGTATAGAATAGGTGTCGATCGGGTCGAATTCTTCTCTGTTAATCAGCACACGTAATGTAAGATACCCACCCAGGTAAAACTTGCTGTCTCCAAGACGCATCTCACTTCCCAGTACCACTTCGGCCCAGTTTGCCGAGAGATCAGTGCGTTCCACAAAACCGGTAACATCTTCAAAAAGCGGACTGCTGATAACGTATGAGGCAGATTCTGAGAACACAGTGTAGCCATATCGGAGGCCCATCAGGAGGTTGTTTTTTCCATCGAGCGAGGCATAATATTCGATTCCGGTGCGGATGTACCATCCCTCTGATGAATACTGCCCGTTTTCAATAACACTGCCGGGCAAAAGTGTGCTTTTACCGGCGTACAGAACCGGTGTGATGTGTTTTCCAATTCGAATGCCGATTCCAGCTTCCAGCTTATCTTCAAAATCCGTGGGCAACGTAGCAAGCTTGCCGTAATCCACCAGCACAAATAATCTTGGCAGGTTGTTCATCCTGGAGACATTCACCGAATCCTGTCCGGAAGCCAGGAAATGTCCGAGAACGAGACTACATATAAAAAACAGCTTTCGCATTGGTACTGCTACATTCAATGGTGTCACAAGAGAATTTTGCCGAATCGTAATCAAAAGATGCCAATTCAAGGTTCTGGGCCACAATACGCACGGTGCGTTCATTTAACAGGGTATCTGTTTCATAAAAAAAACGAACCCTGTTGATCTCTCCCCGATACGTAATGAATAAGTCGGTAATATCTGCCGCGGGATCCAGCGGTAACCGGTAGGCGGATTGACTTTCGGTAAATGTTATGATTTCCGATGCACCTGCGGCGGTGATCGTTTCAATCAGGATCTTTCCATTGGATACTGACGTGCGATTTGAATTCAGGACCGTCTTTTCAGAATTAAGTGCACTTTTACTGGCATTCAGCGCCGCAACTTCTTCTGTGTAATCTGTGGGGTCCCCGGCCGTGATAAGTGAATCAATCACAACCAGGCTGTCATTTATTTCAGTGATGGCTGCGTTGATATCCAGAATTGCCGCATCCAGTGACAGCAGGCTGTCTACGTCTATAAAAGTCGCACTCACGCCCGGATCAAGGTTACTGATTCGCACATTAGGTTCTTCACATGCCCAGAAAAATCCGGCAATGATGAGAAGGACTATAAATGAACGGAAGATAGTCATTCAGCAAAAATAGTGTTTTTAGTATGGATCAACATTGAATATGATGCGTATTGACCGGAATAGTTTTTCCTGCTTAATGTTGTCTGCATGATTAAGCAGTGATTTTTTAATGAGAGCAGGGGAAGTTCCTTTCCTTTCGAGCTTAATCCAAAGTTCGTTAATGTATTCGTTTCGCACACGGTTAACCAACGGTTCCTGCGGTCCCAGTATACGAACCGGAAGGGCAGCCGATAATCTTCTTTCAAGCGTTTGCGCCGCTTCCCGGGTGATATTCCTGTCCTTATGTTTTATGGTGATCCGGATCATGCGCGTAAAAGGAGGGTAGGCATGTTCCTTGCGTTCTTCCAGTTCGTTGGAATAGAATGCATCATAATTTCCGTGCATGATCTGCTGAACTACCGGATGCTTCAGGTCCCGTGTCTGAATGAAAACGTTACCCACTGTATCCCGTCTGCCGGCACGGCCACTCACCTGGATCGCCATCTGAAATGCACGCTCATGCGAACGGAAATCCGGATAATGCAGGAGAAGATCCAGGTCGATGATCCCGACCAGACCCACCCCGCCAAAGTCCAGTCCCTTGGTGACCATCTGTGTGCCTACCAAAATATCGAACTGATGTTCCGCAAAATCATTCAGGATTCGTTCATAGCTATTTTTTGTTCGTGTAGTATCCAGATCCATCCGACGGACCCCGGCCTCAGGGAAAAGCAAGGCCACTTCTTCTTCCAGCTTTTCAGTTCCCAGGCCCACGGGCTTCATTTCTTTGGCACCACAGGAATCACACGCAATAGGTACGGATTCCCGCATGCCGCAGTAATGGCAGATAAGTTTTTCTCCGTACTGATGATAGGTGAGAGATACGGCACACTGACTGCAATGGGGGATATGACCGCATTGATGGCAGGCCATGTAGGGAGCATAGCCCCGGCGGTTTTGAAACAGGATCACCTGCTGACCTGAATCCATTGTTTTTTGGATCCCTTCCAGCAGTTCATCGGAGAAAGGGCCGCTCATTTTTTTCTGTGCGGTCTTTCTGAGCGTATCAATAACATTAATTTCAGGCATACTGACATCACCAAAGCGATTCTCCAGCCGAACCCTGGAGTATTTGCCTGAGTCTGCAAGATAATTGGATTCCATGGAAGGCGTAGCAGACCCCAGAATCACACGGGCTTTGTGTTGTGATGCCAGCATAATAGCCGCATCCCTGGCATGGTACCGCGGAGCAGGGTCATATTGCTTGTAGCTGTGCTCATGTTCCTCATCGATAATTACCAGTCCCAGATGATCGAACGGCAGGAATATGGAGGACCGAACACCAACTACTATCTGGTAACGGCCGCTCAAAACACCCTGCCAGACTTCCACGCGCTCGTTGTCGGAATACCTGGAATGATAGACGCCCAGTTTATCACCAAAAACGGCACGCAAACGCTGCACGATCTGGGTGGTAAGTGCAATCTCCGGCAGGAGATACAGGATTTGCATGTCATTATCGAGCACATGCTGCATGATATCCATGTAAATCTCTGTTTTACCACTTCCTGTTACACCATGCAGCAGCACTACATCAGTTGAATCAAAGCCACGGATAATTTGGTCCACGGCTTTTTGTTGCTCAGGGCTCAGAGTGACCTGCTTCAATTCCCGTGAATAATCAGAGAATCGCGAAACAATTACCTCAGATTCTTCAAGTATGCCTTTCTTAATAAGTGCCTGTATTGCCGCTGCAGAAGCATTTGAATCGAGCAAAGCTTTTTTCGGTATCCGTTGCAGCTGATCTGATAAATCGGCGTCACGTTTGATCAGTTGCAGACACGCGAGAAGCGCATCTTCCTGTTTGGGTGCTCTTGCGAGTGTTTCAAAGGTCTCGTTTAACGCCTTGTCATTACCTGCGAGATGGGTTGCCAGGTGAATGTACTTTTCAGTCTTCGGTGAATATCGCTCGCGTACCTCCTCATACAGAATGACCAGTCCTTTTTTGCTCAGATACTGCAGTGTTTTGAATGCGTCCTTCTCACCGGTGATTTCCTTGATGTCTTCATATCGAAGGCTTTCTCTCTGTTCCAGCTGGTGTAAGAGATCAAGAATGGTGTCTGATTCATCGAGTTCATCGAGATCAGCCTGCGGGTTCAACTGAACATAGGATTCGGTGCTAATCTTGAGTCCGGCCGGAATGGCGGCATTCAGTACTTCACCGGGGGTGGCCATGTAATAGGAGGCCATCCAGTCGATGAACGTGATCTGATGTGGGGTGACTACTGCCGACTCATCGAGCACGTCGTAGATATACCGTGCCTCATAATGAACGGGCGCCTTTTCATGAATTGAATCAACTATGCCGGTGAGCATCCTTCGCTTCCCGAATGGAACCACCACCCGCACGCCGGGGATAATAAGACTTTCCATCTCCCGGGGGATCCTGTAGGTGAAGCGATTGGCGATGGGCACCGGCAGGATCAGATCTGCGAAAAGTGTTTTCCTCATCATTTGTTGATTAACGGAGCTGACTGTAAGCTTCCTCAATGGTGTTTACCGGAAGTTTGCAGGTTTTGTTGTAACAGACATAAATTGTCGTTTTTCCATTCAACATGGATTTACCCCGGATCAGTGGTAATTCGGAACTGGTTGTGGTTCCCATGATGATCTTATTTGGAATTAAACGGTCCACGAACCTTTGCCGCATTTCAAGTGCATTGGTTCCGGCAATGATTACTTCACTCACGTCATAGGTGCGCAGCAGGTGCAGGTCTGCCCAGTTGGCCATATCACTTACCGCTTCCGGGATCATGGGCGCCATCCGGGATAACATAAGATTACTTAATTCCATCCATATGGTTCGATCAAGCATTTTTCCAAGACGGAACAGGTTGATCGCCATCTGACTGTTGGAGGATGGGATTACATTATCAAATATTTCTTTTTTGCGAACTACCAGGTCATGTGTGCTCCCGTCGGTGAAAAAGAACATGTCTTCTGAAGTGTCCAGAAAATTTTCCATCACATAGTTGGTGAGTCCTTCGGCTCGCTTCAACCAGATTTCATCGAATGTGCGTTCATATAAATCCACAAAGGCATTTATAGTAAAGGCATAATCCTCCAGATATCCGGGGATTTGTGTTGACCCGGTAGGGGGTGTTCGGTACAGCATATCATCCTGAATCGCCTGGCTAACGATAAAATTGGCGTTGCGGACGGCCAGATCCAAATAGCGGGTATCATCCAGGGCGTCATACACATCCAGTAGGCCGGAGATCATCATTGCATTCCAGCCAGAAATGGTTTTATTGTCCAAACCCGGGCGAATACGGGAAGAACGTGCTGTGAGAAGTAATTTTCTGCTTTCTTCTTTAATGGAATCCCATTCTGAAAGTGTCAATCCTTTTTTGGTGGCAAATACCTCGTCGCTCACTACCCTGTTCAGGATATTGGTTCCCTCCCAGTTGCCTTCGGCACTCACCTGGTAGTAACTGCTCATCAGGGGAGTGTTTTTTCCAAGAATCTGGTCAAATTCCCGAAAGCTCCAGACATAGTATTTTCCTTCCACACCTTCGCTGTCTGCATCCAGGGCTGAATAAAATCCGCCATCTTCAGACGTCATTTCCCGCTCCAGCCATTCAATGGTCCGGATCATAACCTCTTTGTAGTCGGCCCTGCCGGAATGCTGATAGGCGCGGGCGTATAATGACATCAGCTGGGCATTGTCATACAACATTTTTTCAAAATGAGGCACCAGCCATTCCGCATCGGTCGAGTATCGTGCAAATCCGCCTCCGATCTGATCATAAATGCCCCCGTATGCCATCGCTGTAAGCGTGCGGTCGAGCTGATCAAGTGCCTGTTCATCCTTACTTAAAACTCCGTAATGCAACATCCATTTCCAGATAGAAGGCATAGGAAATTTCGGTGCCCGGTTCAGACCGCCCTGTACCGTGTCAAATTTAGTCGTGATGCGCTCGAACATGGCCTGTTGTTGTTCGGCAGTGTAAGGCGTATCATCCGGTTTGAGTTTGAAACGCAACAATTCACTTGTTCCAATTGCGTCTGTGAGCTGTTCCGCAGATTCCTCTATCTCGGAGCGTCTGTTTTGGAATGCATTTGAAATATTTGAAAGAAGCTGCGCCCAATTTTTTGGAGGGAAGTACGTTCCGCCATAAAAAGGCTTCTGATCAGGTGTCAAAAAAACATTCAGCGGCCATCCTCCATTGATTCCCATGGCTTGTACAGCATCCATGTAAATCTGGTCAATATCCGGCCGTTCTTCCCTGTCTACCTTGATACAGATAAAGTTTTCATTCATTATGCCGGCAATGGAGTCATTCTCGAAAGACTCCTTTTCCATTACATGACACCAGTGGCAGGAAGAATATCCGATACTAACGAGAATGGGTTTATCCTCTTCCAGTGCCCGGCTGAGCGCCTCCTGCCCCCATGGATACCAGTGAACGGGGTTATTGGCATGTTGAAGTAGGTACGGACTGGTGGAGCCGGCAAGTTGGTTCATAGCAATATCCTTATTTTGTTCATTTTCGGTGGCAGCGGGTTGGCATCCCGCAAGCAGGATGACACCCAAGGCTAAAATAATGGCACCTTGTCGCATTAACCGAGTAATTTATTAATCTGTTCAATTTCTTCGTGTAAATCGAGCTTACCGGAAAGGTCTTTTAATTTCTCCCGTGTTTTTTCCAGGAAGGCACGATGCGCTGCACTTTGCGGATGAAAGGGACGGTGTTCCAGCGCTTTTTTTAGCTTTTCCCATTCCCGTATAATGCCTGTAGTCTCCGACCCAAAATATGTTTCTGAAAAAACGTCGAATATGTAGTTCTCAGCCACTTCACTTGGATGGATCATATCTGCTGCATAGAAGCGATAATCCCTAAGGTCATCCATGAGCAATTCATAGGCGGGAAAATAATGAATCTGCCTGTACCGGGAACTGATCTCATGGCAGAAAACCCGAAGGAGACTTTTGCTTACGCTGTTTAATTCAAGCGTATCCCGCACGTGGCGAATGGGTGACACCGTGACGATTATATTTAATTGCGGGAATTGTTGCTGAAGGGTGGAATATACCGACTCGAAATCCTGCAGCATCTCCTCAACGTTGAGAAGTCTTTTTTCAAATGATGATGCAGGCTGTTTGTGGCAGTTGGCAACGATATGTCCATCCCGGGAATATACAAATGCAGTACCATAGGTTAGAATGAGCCACTGCGTGCTTTCCAGAAATTTTGCTAGGCTGTTAATCCTGTTTTTCAGATCGGTCTGCAAGGTTTCCGGGTCTGAAGCGAATATCCTTGAATGTGCATCCGGATGGTAATACATGCCATTTGTCTCAAAGGCAGTACTCACGGGATTTTCCATGCCCAGGGCAAACTTCAGCAAACGATGTTGTGAAATAGGATTAAACAGGATTCCAAGCGGATTGGATTGAAGATGGAATTTCCTGTCAGACAATTTGCTTCCGAGCATTTCAGAAAAACAGGAACCCAGCATGACCAGGTGGTCTGTCAGTGCTATTTTATCCGGCGATTTTAAAGGATGTAGCTCTGTGCGAAACATATAACAAAACTACACAATTCCGGCCTACTGTCGGCAAACAAAAAAGCCGCCCGGTTCAGCTGAACGGGACGGCTTTGATGATTGTGTAAATGAATATTTATTCGGCAACAACCTTAACACCGATTTCATGTTTCACTTCTCTGTGAAGATCAATCACGGCGGTATAATCTCCCAGCTGTTTGATCTGCTGGTTGAAAGAGATTCTCTTTCGGTCGATGTCAAAACCTTTTTGCTTCAGACTTTCCGCAATCTGCACTGTAGTAACGGCACCGAAAATCTTTCCGCTTTCGCCAGCTTTGGTACCAATCTCGAGAACGAGATCACCAATGTTGGCGGCCAGATCTTCCGCGTCCTTCTTCAGCTTTTCAGCTTTGTGAGCAGCCTGCTTAATGTTTTCAGCAAATTTCTTCTTATTCGATGAGCTGGCAATTACGGCATATCCCTGTGGAATAAGGTAGTTGCGGCCATAACCGGGTTTAACGTCTACTGTATCGTTCTTATAACCCAGTCCCTGAATATCCTGTGTTAATATTACTTCCATCTTTGTACCGGTTATTTTAGCGAATCAGTTACGTATGGCAACAAAGCAAGGTGACGCGCACGCTTCACCGCCTGTGTTACTTTTTTCTGGAATTTCTGACTTGTTCCCGTAATGCGGCGGGGAAGAATCTTGCCCTGCTCATTTACAAACTTCAAAAGGAAGTCGGGATCTTTGTAGTCGATATACTTAATTCCGTTTTTCTTAAAACGGCAGTATTTATTCTTGTTTTCGTTCCGATTGATCGGTTCGTTAATCAATGTCATGATACGGGCTCCTCCTTAGCCTTCTTTTTGTCTTTTCTAAATGCACCTTTTCTACGCTTCTCATTGTACTCTACTGCATGCTTGTCAAGTGATACAGTTAGAAATCTCATGACTGCTTCGTCACGTCGGAATTCCGTTTCAAGTGCAGCGATCGTGTCAGGAGTTGCCTTGTATTCAACCAGGTTGTAGAAACCGGTCGACTTGTGCTGGATAGGATAAGCCAGCTTGCGCAGACCCCATAGTTCCTCATTAATGATCTCAGCTTTGTGATCGGTTAACACCTTAATGAATTTTTTTACGGCATCCTTCATCTGCTCTTCAGATAAAACGGGATTTAAAATGAATACCGTCTCGTAATTGTTCATATTAGTTTATTTAAAATTCGGAGTGCAAAGTTAGATAATTAGTTTGTTTTTTAAAACGAAGGCGCAAAATTATATTATTAGTCTTTTTTTTGCACAAAACGCCTGCTGGTCGCATTCCTGACAAACTTTTGCCCGGTTTAGTCGTTGACATCTACAAAGCAGTTGCTATCTATGAAAATTTACGCGTTACTATTCATCTTTCTTCCCTCTCTATTTGCCTGCAATGCGCAGAATGCCAATCATAGCGCGGATATTCCTTCACATGAATTGTGGGATGAACTGTTGAAGGCACATGTACGCGCCGACGGGATGGTTGATTACAAGGGGTTTATTAAAGAACGCGAAAAACTTGAGGAATACCTCGAAGTGCTGGCTGCAGGTGCGCCCGATCCTGCCATGTGGTCGGAAGAACAACAGCTGGCTTATTGGATAAATGCCTACAATGCCTTTACAGTAAAATTGATTGTCGATAATTATCCGATTGAAAGTATTAAAGATCTGAATCCTGCTATCGCCATACCTACGGTGAGTACAGTTTGGAATAAGAAGTTCTTCAAAATAGGAGGTGTGGAAATGAGCCTTGATCAAATAGAACATGATATACTTCGCAAGGATTTCCAGGAACCCCGAATTCATTTCGCCATCAACTGTGCATCGGTCTCCTGTCCTCCATTAAGACCCGAGGCCTTTGTTGCCGATAAAATTGACCGTCAGCTTGATGCCCAGGCCGTTGATTTTATTAATGATGCATCGCGAAACCTGATATCAGCCACGAACCCACAGATATCTAAAATATTCAGCTGGTTTTCGGGAGACTTCAAAAAAAATGGAACACTCATCGAATTTCTGAATCGCTATTCACAAACCAGGATTCAGCCTGATGCCGATATTGATTATCTTGATTATGACTGGGCGCTGAACGATGTCCGGTAGACGGAATGACGAGATAATCTCAAACAAGTTAGATTTTATACGACCACCCGCTGCACGGGGGTCGAATTGGGTATCACGCGGTATCTCGGATATTTGACCCACGCTAAGCATGGGTCATCGACCTAATTTAAAGAGCTGCAAATATTAACCACCACCTTTGAAACATCTTCACCCACCTCTGCGCATTTATCCAACGTAGTAAAGGCTTAACATTGTTTGATTATTGAGAATAATTGGTCCTGAAGAATCGACCCCTGCGCAGCGGGGGTCTAATAGGTGAGAAAATGATTGCAATGCAAAAACGACCCCTGCGCAGCGGGAGGTCGCATATATGAGTGGGCGGTCGAATATGTGAGGAGGTCGCACAGATCTTCAAATAAAAAAGGCTGCCTTTTTTTGAGACAGCCTTTTTTCAAATATCATTTTCTCTATTTCACAATAAATTCCTGTCGCCCCATCAGGTAATCATCGGTATACACCTCCAGCATGTGCTGTCCTTCATCGAAATCAGAACCTTTTTCATATTCGAAGGTGAGTTGCTGACGTGAATTATCGAAAAGAATTTCCTGGCTCGCCGTGAAAAACTCCTCTTTATTGTTCAGCATAAACGTACCTGAACCCCGCTCGATGTCAAAGATGATCTGTCCCGACGGATCGATGATACGGATAAGAATATCTTTCCCCTCGATCGGAGCCACATTGTTTTCTGCAATGTTGAAAACAACCTTTAGCTTTTCAATTTGATTTTGCCGGAAGGGTGATTCTTTTTCTTTACCCCGACGATTCAATGCCAAAATCTGAATATTTTCAGCTTTCAATTGCGAAGCGATATTTACTTTGGAGATAAGTTCCTCCTTGGTACGTGTTATCGTGGTTATGCTGTCGGATAATTCATTCTTTTCTGTTTTTAAGGTTGTATTCTCGGTAAGAAGTTCTTCATTGATTGACTGAAGTTTCTGGATTTCTTCATCTTTCGCCTTCAGTAACGTTTCATACCCGGAAACCTTCGCCTGCAATCTGCTCAGATCCCTTCTGTTTCTGGTTTTTGTGTCAGAAAGCTCCTGTTCAATTTCAGCTTTTACCCGCTCCAGTTCCTCGACGTCTCCACCCAGTTCCTCGATTTCAGCAATTTTCTGATCCAATTCAGCCCGAATGTCGGTCAATCGCTGCATTGTAACAGCCAATTCTTCCTCGGTAGAGGCCTGTCGGTTCTCTAAACTTGTCTTTTCCTGGTGATCCAGGTAGATTTTAACACCCTGTACAATGATGATGATTCCAAAAATTATCAGCAATATGAGATAACGGTTGCTGTTTTTAGGTTTCTCCGGAGGTTTTACAATATGTTCGGCCATGTTGATTCGTTGTCTATGTTGATTACGTAAAATTATCGTTAATTTATCACAAGTCAATATTTTGTTCAATACTTGTATGGAAACAAGCAGTTTTACAACGGAAAATTACTGGTCTGAACGGTACAGAGGGAATGATATCCCATGGGACACAGGTGGGATAACAACACCGATTAAGGAATATATTGATCATTTACATGATCGCGGGCTTCGCCTGCTAATTCCGGGTGCGGGAAGCGGATACGAGGCAGAATATTGCATGCAACAGGGATTTGAAAATACATTCGTCATTGATATCAGTGCCGAAGCACTTCAGAGACTTCAGGATCGTTGCCCGGAATTTCCTGAAGAAAAACTGATTCATGGTGACTTTTTTAGTTACACCGGTGAATTTGATCTGATCCTTGAACAGACGTTTTTCTGTGCCCTTCCACCCGTTCTCAGATCATCCTATGTGGCAAAAATGCATGAGCTGCTCGTTCCGGGCGGGCATCTTGCCGGAGTACTTTTCGATGATCCCCTGTATGATGATCATCCGCCTTTTGGCGGAAATGAGAGCGTATATCGTAGCTATTTCTTTCCTACCTTTGAGGAAAAGATCATGGCCCGATGCTACAACTCCATTGCGCCAAGAAGAAACCGTGAGTTATTTATTGAACTTCGTAAACGAAAAATAATCGGAGGCTCCACTACCTAATGCATATCATTTCCTATGACCTCAGAAAATAAACCAACCCCAGCAATTGTAAGCAAAGCCGAATCATTTGTGCTTGATCTTTTTCGCAAGGAATTGAGTCCTGAAATGCATTATCATGATACAGCACACACCACGGAAGTTGCGGAGGTTGCCGGACAACTGGCAGATGAACGGCAACTTGAGGAGGACGACCGCGAAATGTTATTGCTTGCAGCATGGCTGCATGATACCGGATTTACACGGAGTTATGACGGCCATGAAGAAAAGAGTGTTGAAATCGCCAGGCGATTCCTCACAGAACATTCTTATGACAATGAAAAAATGGCCCGTGTCCTTGACCTCATACGAAGTACATCCTACACAGCACCGACCGGGACCAAACTTGCCGAACTCCTTCACGACGCGGATCTTTCCCACATGGGCAGGAAGCGTTTTTTCAGAAAGGGAGAGCTGCTCAGGATTGAACTTGAAAATATTAAAAAGGAGAGCTGGAGTGAACTGGAATGGGAAGAGAAACAATATGAGTTTCTTACCAGGAATGATTTCCTGACAAAGGAGGCGAAGGAAATATTCGGGCCTCGCAGGGCCAAAAATATTAAGAAACAACGGGAAAATATTCTGAAGGCGCGAAAAGTAACTACCCGTAAGAAAACGGGTAAGGATTTTGGTCGCGGGATTGATACGCTGTATCGGTCCAATTATCGAAATCATATTAATTTCAGCGCCATTGCTGATGGAAAAGCCAATATGATGATCAGCATAAATACAATTCTGATCTCGGTAATCGTGACTCTATCGGGCGCGAGCCTTTCTGTTGAAAGTTTTACAGTAGAAAGATTCCGTTATACGATTCCAATCCTTGTTTTATTACTCGGATCCCTCTGTTCGGTGCTCTTTGCGGTACTTTCTGCCCGTCCGAAGGTTACGGAGAAGAAAGTTGATATGTCGGACGTGAAGGAAGGCAAGATATCGCTTCTTTATTTCGGGAATTTCCTTGGTATCCCGAAGAACGACTTCATGGCGTACCTGAGCAAATTGAAAGAAGATCAGCAGCGGCTATACGACAGCATGTCGATCGACCTGTACAATCTGGGTGTTGTCCTGAAAGAAAAATACCGGTTACTATCCATCTCCTATAACATATTCATGACAGGCCTTACCGTCTCAGTTGTTGCGTTTATCGTAATTTTCATTTTCACCAATGCCACTCACTAACCGATGGATCGTTTTTATTCTTTTTATCCTTACAGGCGCAGGATGTAAAGTTATTCGTCCGTCTCATAATGAAAGTGTAAAGCAGCCGGTTCTCGACCGGAAAGCTGATCAGGTTATCGTTAAGCCAGGCAGTATGTACCAGGCAGGAAAATTTAAGCGGTTCTGGCTGGGTGATCATTACAGAGATGTATGGGATACACCTGTGCAGGTTCCGGTTCTGAATTTTGAACAGAAACTTGGCGGACTTGAAATACTGGAGGAGGGCGGCGGACAGCAAACACTCTCCCTTAAGGTGAAAGCAGCAGACGGTAAATTTTATGCCTTGCGTTCCATACAGAAAGATCCATCGCCTACATTACCCTTGCCGCTGCAATATAGTTTTGCCGATGATGTGGTGCAGGATCAGATTTCTGCCTCGATGCCTTACAGCGCCCTGGTCACGGCCAGGCTTGCTGAACAGGCAGGACTGCTGCATACAAATCCTGAACTGGTATATATTCCGGATGTTGCGCTACTGGGGAAATACCGTAAGGATTTCGGCGGTGTGCTTGCGCTGTTGATCGAGGACCCTGATGAGGACTGGTCGGATTATGAAGATTTTGGCTTCACCCATAATGCAGTGAGCACCCAAACAATGATCAGGGAATTGCGGGACGATCATGACAGCAGGATTGATGAGTACCTGTTTCTGAAAACACGTCTTTTCGATATCTGGGTAGGAGACTGGGATCGTCATGAGGGGCAGTTCCGTTGGGGAGAGTTTGATATAGACGGTGGTATTCTGTTCAAGCCGATTCCTGAAGACCGTGATAATGCATTTTTTAATTTCGATGGTGTTATTCCCTGGGTTGCCAACCGGCAGTGGGCTATTCGAAAATTTCAGGACTATCAGAATGACATCCGTGATATTGCTGGTCTTAACCTGAATGGTTCACCGCTCGACAGGCGGTTTTTGTCAGCTCTTGGCAAGGAGGAGTGGCAGCAGGCTGCCCGGGAACTCAGGGCTCAATTCAGCAATGAATTCATTGAACAAAGTGTTCAACTCATCCCGGAGCCGGCATATGCACTTATCGGTGAGGATATTGCTGAAACACTCATTATAAGAAGGAACCGGCTCGAGGAATTTGCGCTGCGTTATTATTTGATTCTCGCCCGTAAAGTTGATCTTACAGGAACGGATGAAAGTGAACTTTTTGAAATTCTGCGTCTGCCGAACGGTGGGTTGCAGGTGGAGATTTTTACTTCCGACAACGATGGCGAAAAGGGTGATATGATCCTTCGCCGCATTTTCGATCCCGCAGAAACAGAGGAGGTCAGGTTGTTTGGAATGGGTGGTGCAGATTATTTTCGCATCAGCGGAACTTCGGAAAAGCCGATGAAACTTCGTTTGATTGGTGGCGACGGAGAAGATTCATATGAAGATAATTCCAACAGCCGTGAATGGCGCAAGACCATCGTAATCTACGATACGCAGGATGGTAATTCGATTGATGCCGGCCCAGACGCCCGGATTGAAACCACGGTGAATAACCAAATTGTGCGATACGATATGAATGCATTCCGGCATGATCGTATTGCGCCGACCGTTAACCTTGGTTTTAATACGGATGACAAATTTTTTATTGGGGGAGGGGTTGTCTATACCCGGCATGGGTTTAATATGTATCCCTATCAGAGCGAACATCGCGCTTCTTTCAATGTAGCTCCCTACCGGGACGCATGGGAGTTTAACTACTCCGGAGATTTTGTAAATGTGATCCGGCAAATGGGTATTAACATTGAACTAACAGCTCAGTCACCCCGTTTCTATTCGAATTTCTTTGGATACGGGAATTCCACAACTGTAAATGCGCGTAAATCGTATTACGATGTATACTACAACAACATCCGCCTCTTTCCGGGATTTACCGGAAGGTTGGGTGATTCCTTCATTAAACTCGGGCCTGTATTTCAAGTGGTGAATGTAGACCGGCGCGACGGAACCTATCTTAGTGACATTGCCGAAGAGCTTCCATCCGATGTATTCAGGAAGAATACGTATGCTGGCATTGAAATGCGTGCCGATGTGCGCAGCATAAAAGATGTGCATTATCCCCGAAATGGTATCCGCTGGCTGACCGAAATGCAGTGGCTGGCTCAAACCAATAATAATCAAAGTGAAGTTGGACGTATCAATTCAGAGATCAGGGGATATTATACCCTTGATAAGCAGATTCCGGTAACTTTTGCAGCCCGCCTGGGAGGCGCCTCCACAACCGGTGATTATCAGTTCTATCAGGCCAATACGATCGGTGGTAATCGTGGATATAATTCCCAGGGAAATGTCCGCGGCTATTACCGGGACCGGTTCAGTGGCAGAAGTACGATGTATCAGAATCTTGAGGTACGTGCCAGTTTGTTGCGCCTGCCATTTTATTATGTTCCATTCGAATTAGGTGTGCTGGCACATTTTGATTCCGGCCGGGTTTGGTCGGATTTGCCGGAAGATTCAGACTGGCATTCTTCCTGGGGTGGCGGACTGTATTTTCGCCCATTCGGGGTCCTCGTTGCAACCCTGGTTTACTCACATTCTGCTGAAAATAATGTGGTAAATCTGAACCTGGGATTTATGTTCTGATATTTATCGGAAGTATCCCACAAATCTGAAATTTTCTAAACTATCGCGTTTTTTTATATGTTCTTCTTAAAGACGGATGGAAAAATTTTTCCACCAAAATATAATTTTTATGACCAAAGGAGAGCAAGAAATGAGACTGTATTATAATTCCGAAAAGAAGAAAGATCGTGAGGTACTTGGTTACGCACAATCGTTGAAGAAAATTGTCGTGAATGAGAGGGATATTAGTAAATCGAACCTCACAGAACGACAGTTGAAGGAACTCGCCGATACAATAGGAGAGCCGGTGGAAGAGATGATGGACAGGAATGATTCGCTCTATATGGATAAAATTGCCAATGGCAGTTTTACCGAAGAGGATCTTCTCATGCTGATGAGTCAAAACCCCTCCTTGATTGATACGCCGATCGCTGTAGTTACCGATTTCGCTTATCCGGTTGCTTCGCCGTTCGAACTCATTCCAAAAGATCTTTCAATCGAAGGTGTAAAATCACGAAGGGCCAACGTTTTTGAAAGCAGCAATTAACTGGTAAAACCGTATGAATTCCTGTATCTTTTGATCGTAAATTGGTTACGATGAAAGAAAAATTAAATGAATCATTTCAGGATTTCTGGGATACAACAATAGCAGCAGCGCCCTCCGTATTGGTAGGTTTGATTCTTTTCAGTATCCTCATGCTGATCGGCTGGGGTGTGTCGCGCCTGATGCGAAGGAGGTTGTTGAAATATTCGGAGGATGTACTCCTGATCAATTTTACTACGAGGGCGATCTGGCTGATTTTCTTTGTCTTTGCTTTCTTTGTTTTTCTGAATCGGGTTGGCCTGGGAGATGCCGCCAGTGGATTACTGGCAGGTGCAGGTGTAAGTGCTCTGATCCTTGGTTTCGCCTTTAAGGATATTGGTGAAAACTTTGTGGCCGGATTTTTTCTTGCATTCAGCCGGCCTTTCGGTATTGGAGATATCATTGAGGTCCAGGATAATACAGGAAAAGTGGCGGGGATGAATTTTCGAAATACACACATCCGCACCTTCACTGGCCGCGACATCTTTCTGCCAAATGCCCTCTTACTTAAAAACCCGCTCGTAAACTATACGCGGGATGGATTGTTGAGACATGATTTTGTAATCGGACTGGATTACGGTGATAACATCGCCAAGGCAATCCGGGCGGTGATGGAGGAACTGACAAGTAACGGGAAAATTGTACAGGAATCAGATTTAACACCGTTTGTTGTAATTCAGGATTTTGCTGTGAGCACCATCAATCTAAAAATTCACTTCTGGATCAACACCAAAGACTTCCTGGGTTCCATGACGGTACTGAAAAGCGAAATCATGGGACAAGTGTATGACCGGTTGAAAAAAGATGGTTTTAATATGCCCGCTGATATTGTGGAACTGAAGATTTACCAGGAAGGAAGCCCCATTCCTGTGATGATCTATGAAAAGGATATTCCAAAATCATGATTAAGATTTCTGCTCACATCCGAAAGTTTTTCAGAAAGATTCTCAGCAGTATTGCCTTCTACCCAAGTGCTATTGCCTTGTTATTCCTGATATTCAGCCTTGTCATGGTTTCTATTGAGTATAAACCATTTCTCGTGCCCCTTCGCGAATTTCTGGATAATCTGCTCGTTAAGGGCCCTGAAAATGCCCGTCTGATTTTAGGAACGTTGATGGGCAGTCTGATTTCACTGATGGTCTTCAGCTTTTCGATGGTTATGGTAGTTTTGAGCCAGGCTTCATCCACCTTATCACCCCGTGTTATACCTGCACTGGTAGGGAAGAAGTATCATCAGGTCGTACTGGGTGTCTACCTGGGTTCAATTGTCTATTGCCTGATCCTCATCACCAATATTCATGTAACACCTGAAAAGACCGAAATACCTTCACTGGGAATCCTTATAGCAATTTTTCTGGGCATCACTTGTCTCGGAATGTTTATTTATTTTATCGATTCAATTTCCAGATCGATTCAGGTGGATACGATCATGGAGGAAATATTTAACGGAACCAGGTCGAAAATGCGATCTGTGGATAATCAGGACGAAGAGGATATCGATTTACCGGAAATGGATGGGTGGAAGGTTATACTCACCAAGGAGACAGGTTACCTGAAGCAAATACATGTCCCCAGCCTGAAAGCCATTGCGGAAAAAGAATCGATTAAAATTGCCGTTGTAACCAATCCCGGTTTTTTCCTGGTTAAAAATTATCCATTTATCATGGTTGATAAACCGGTAACAGAAGATATTGAAAACAAGATACGCACCGCGTGTACTTTCTATGCTGAAGAACATGTAGGTGATCACTATCTTTTTGGGTTTAAGCAGATATCTGAAATTGCCGTCAAAGCCCTGAGTCCGGGAATTAATGATCCGGGAACGGCAGTCAAAGCCATTGACCTGCTCAGCATCCTTTTTATCGATCGGATGAATCTGCGGGAAAAGCTATACGAAACGGGTTCAGACGGACAGCCGGTACTATACCTTCCGGAGGTATCACTGGACTATTTGTTGTATCATAATATCATGCCGATCAGAAAATACGGTGAATCCGATGCCGCAGTCATGTTCAATATTCTTGAATGTCTGAAAAATCTTATTTATGCAGACAGCTCGCAGAAGGGATATGAACGGGTTCTGGTGAGATATATTTCCGACTTACGTGAAACGATCGTTGCTAATAATTTTACCCCACTGGACCATGAGCAATTCAATCATCTCATCTTCAAAATCAATGAACACCTGAAATATTCCGATCCCATCCAGATGTTGTAACCGTTATGAACAGGTAAATTGATAATTTTATAAAAATCATTGGAATCACATGGTTCCTTAAAATAAGACAATCGGAATGTCGGCAAAATCAGTCTTAAGAAAAGCATTGCGGATACTGCTGAAAGTAGTCCTGTCCGTGCTTTTTCTATTGATTTTGCTGATTTTGTTATTGCGACTTCCATTTATGCAGAACTTCATTACCGGGAAGGCGCTGAATTATTATTCAGAACGTGTAGATACCGCTGCATCCATTGGAGGGATTTATCTTGATTTCCCATACAGTCTTGTAATAAGAGACCTTTATCTTGAAGATCAGCAGGCCGATACACTTTTGTTCGTCAGTAAGGTAAAAGCAGATGCAGACCTGCTGGCGTTATTGAAAAACCGGATAAAACTAAATGAAGTAAGGGTCGAGGGGCTGAATGCGAATGTTTACAATACCGGAAACAACCCTGATTTTAATTATCAATATATTATCGATGCATTTGCCGGAGAATCTCCAAAAGAGCCGGAAGTTCCGGCGGATTCAACTTCCGGCATGGATTTCATCCTCGGCGGTGTGAGTATTTCCAATTCGAAAGCCGATTACCTGGACCGGTATCATGGGATTCTCATCAGTGCCGATATTGGGTCACTGGAAGCAGAGGCAGGCACATTTGACCTGGATAGTCCGTATATCGACGTAGACTACCTCTCGCTGCAGGATACGCGTGCATCGGTTCAGCTCAGGGAGGCGCATGCTTTTGAACCCGATACGACCGAAAGCAAACCGTTCAATCTTGGAGGCAATTATGCTGAAATCCTGAATACCACGCTTAATCTTGAAGTTGAATCTGCCGGGTTACAGATGAAAGCGGATGTTGGGCAATTGCAGATTGATGTAGACTCACTGGATATTAACCGGCAGATCTATCTGGGTAAGCGGGTTGTACTCAGTAATTCGACCGTATCGATGGATATGTTCGATGTTTCTGATGGGAATCTTGCAGATACCTTAGTGACAGACGAACCTCTTAAAATGATTGCAGGAAGCCGTAAGGTGGTAATGTCCAATAATAAATTCAGGCTGTATGATCACTCGGTTGAACCTGTTCCGGGCTTTGATCCCGCTCATCTTGATTTTGAAAAGATTGGGCTTCAGGGTGAAGGGCTTCGCTTTGAAGACATGTATGTGCAGGGGGAAATTACCAGGCTCACCGCGATTTCGAGTGATATCGCTCTGCGTCAGGCTGCTATGAAATTCAGATATGGAGATACAGAATCCTTCGTCAAAGACCTGAACATACAGACGGATCAGTCTTTGATCAATGGCAATATTGTTCTTGGATATCGTTCCATTGATGCGTTATTGGATCTGGATCCTGAAATGACTGTTGATTTTTCTCTTGTATCGACCAGGCTGGGCACCAATGATCTTTTTTATTTCATCCCGTCACTCCCTGACCAGGTTCCCTTGAAAAGAGATTCAAAAATTGAAATTCAGGGATTAGTGAGTGGTAAGGTGGCAGACCTGAAATTTCAGAATTGGAATGTCGCCCTTACGGGACTTGATATAAGTCTGCCTCGGGGGGAGATCAGGGGAATTTCAGATCCGGCTTCAGCACGTTACGTAATTCCGAAATTAACCGTGAATACGACTGCCGGCGCAGTGAGAATGTGGACCGGTGATTCACTTATTGATAAAAGCATCAGTATTCCGGATCAGATCAGGCTGGTGGCGTCCTTTGATGGCAGCATGAGTAAATTCAAGACCAAGGCAGATTTGAAGACCAGTAAAGGTAACGGGATGGTAAAAATGGACTGGCTCATGCCTTCAGATTCGATACCGGTTTATGCCGCCGACATTTCCCTGGATTCGCTGGACGTGGGGTTAATCCTGGGCAATGATGACATTGGCACAATTACCATGACCGCCAACGTGGAGGGTCGCGGACTGTCTGAAGATGATATGATCGGAAAGCTGAAACTGGATGTGCCCTATGTACGCTATGCGGAATATGAATACCGCGGCTTAAAAGCAGAGGGTGACATCATCGGTTACAGCTACAACGGAACCATTGATTACGGAGATGATAACCTCGCCTTTAACTTTGATGGGCTGGTGTCAATGCCATCGGCCGGAGGCAGGCAGAAATTCACCCTTGACCTGGAAAGATTGGATTTGGAAGCCCTGGGTTTTTCCGACAGGGAATACAAGATCATTGCAAAGGTAAATTCAGATCTCACAATTCTGCCATCCAATGATCTTACAGGCAATTTTGCCATCAGTGATTTTTATGTGAGAAAGGATGAGGATCTGTTTAATATTGATTCTGTTGAGCTGAATGCTTCACTTGAAGATTCTATCAGAACTATTTCGCTGGACTCACGCTTTCTGCAAGCCTCAATTCAGGGATCATTTGCTATTTCACGGATCGGGGAAGTCCTAATCGATCACCTTGGCCCATACTTTAGTGAAAAGGAACATGATCGTACCTCCAATGATTTTTTCGATTTTGAGATCAATGTCTCGGATCCTGATTTTATTGCCAGTGTTCTGCTTCCTGATTTGAATTATTTGCGGATGGAGCCAATTACCGGTCATTATCGTGCTGAAGACACGGAGCTGGATATCCGGATGAAAATTGATACTGTTTCCTACCTTGGACTGGCAGCCGATTCTATCGGGTTGTTGGTTTCTTCAACCACCGAGAAATTTACCGGGGATTTGAAGATACGGGAATTGGTCCAGGGACCGGTCGTAATTCCAAATACATGGATTCATGCAGCGTCAGGAAACCATCTTATGGATCTTGAGGTTCATTTCCGGGATAAAAACCGGCTGGATAAATATGTCCTGGCGGCATCCATGACAAAGGTTGATGATTTCACCCGTTTACAAATTGATCCGGATCGGTTGATGCTCAACTATAACCAATGGAGTGTTCCGGAAGACAACCATATAGACCTGCTTAGCTCGGGTATATGGTTCGAGGAGCTGGAAATGACTTATCTGGATAAATTGCTGGCCTTCAGGTCTTCGGCGACAAATGGCGATTCCATCACCTCATTTGTGGCAAACAATATTCAACTTGGTGAACTAAGCCGTTTCAGTACTGACTCGTCTTCGCTGGTCAAGGGTTTGCTTGACGGTGAAGTTGATATTCGTGGAGGTGTTGGATTGCCGGGAATTACGTCGCGGTTATCAATTACTGATTTTAACCTGATGGGTGAACCTCTGGGAGAGTTGAAGTTTTCGAGCGGTCCGGGAGAAGGAACGAGCTACGGGGTTGACATGTCAATTCGGGGAACAAATAATGACGTTCGGATTGTGGGAGGCTATGATACTCAACAAAGCTCAGAAATAAGTCTGGATGCGGAGATACGGCATTTAGCCCTGAAAGCGCTTTCAGTATTCACAGCAGAACAAATAACCGATGTTGATGGTGCAATATCCGGAAAGCTCGGTATCAGCGGCACTGCAGGCAAGCCGCAAGTGGATGGTTTCTTTGAATTTGAAAATGCCGGATTCAAGGTGACCTACCTTCAGAATTTTCTTAAAATTGACGACCAGCGGATCAATATTTCCAACAATACATTTGCCTTTAACAGGTTCACCATTCGGGATGAAAAGGATCATGAGGCTGTTTTGAATGGTCAAATATCAACGCGGGATTTTTTCCTTTATCGATTTAACCTGGAGGCAACTACGAACAATTTTACGCTGGTAGATTCTAAAAAAGGTGACAATGACCTATTCTATGGTAATTTGAAGGCGACCAGTAATGTAAAAATTACGGGTAATTCATACCTCCCCAAAGTGGATTTGAACTTGTCACTTTCGGACGACAGCTATTTTACTTACGTCATTCCAGAAGAGACCATTGCCGAACAAATGCAAAATCAGGTGGTAAGGTTTGTGGATAAGGATCTGAAAGAGGACAGTTTCATCATGAGATCGGAGCGGAAAGACTCACTGCGTAGTGCGATTCGCGGTATACAACTGAATGCTGCGATTAGTGTATCCCGGGAAAATCAGCTGGATATTGTAATAGACCCCATCACGGGTGATATGCTTTCACTCAAAGGGGAGGCCCTCTTAAATCTGGGCATAAAGCCCTCCGGAGACATTAATCTCACCGGCAGGTTTGAGGTAGCTGAGGGAAAATACAGCATGAATTTTTATGGATTGGTTCAACGTGAATTCAGCATACAGTCAGGAAGCTATGTACTCTGGACTGGTAATCCCTATGCGGCTAACCTGAATGTGACAGCGATTTATGAGGTTCGCGCTGCACCGGTACAGACAGAGAACCGGAGCAAGCTTGACTTTGAGGTCGGACTGATTCTTCGGGGCGAGATTCTTCAGCCAGATATATCATTTAAACTTGCGTTAGCTGAAGACGCACCGGCGCCAATCTCTGTTCAGTCATGGGTTGCCCAGCTCAACCAGGATGAGGCTGAATTGAATAAGCAGGTATTTGGATTGTTGATCCTGAATGGATTCTTCGACGAATCAGGAAGCACCAATGGGTACGACAATATAGCCGCCAACACGGTACGATCCAGTGTTTCGAGTCTGCTTTCAGGTGAGCTGAGTAAATTGTCTGACAAGATCAAGGGTGTTGAATTGTCACTGGCAATTGATTCCTATGAAGATTACAACAAGCAGGGAGAGTCGATGGGACGCACGCAGCTTGAACTGGGAGTATCCAAAAAGCTATTCGATGACCGTGTAATCGTTAAGGTAGCAGGAAATTTCGATCTCGAGGGATCCAGTTCTTACCGGAATAATGTTTCTGATTTTTCTGGTGACATCCGGATTGAATATCTGATTACTGAGGACGGACGTTACAGGCTTGTTGGATTCCGGGAAACCAATTATGATGACCTGCTGCAGGGAGAAATTATTAAGACGGGTGCCGGGGTAATTTTTGTTCGGAATTATGACGCGCTAAGCGAGTTGTTCAAAGGAACCAAAAAAGGAAAAGCCGACAAATGAGATACATATTTACATGGTGGCTCTTTGCGTTAGCAATAATTGGGGTTAGCGGTTGTTCGGCTAATAAGTATCTCGCTGATGGTGAAAAATATTATGAGGGTGCATCCATTGAAATTGTAACGGATGAGGATGTTCCCAAGCAAGACATAAATGAGACGAAGGAAGACATTGAAGAGGTTTTCTCACTGGATCCTAATCTTAAAATTCTGGGTTCCCGGCCACGGGTATGGTTTTATCACCTGGCTGGAGATGTGACCAAGGAAAAAGGCTTCAAACACTGGATGAAATTTAAGCTCGGGGAGGCACCGGTTGTGCTCGATCAGCATGATCGTGTAAGAACGGCTAACCTCGTTAAGAACAGGCTTACTTCGAACGGCTTTTTTCAGTCCCGAATTATAACTGAAATAGATTCGGGGCGTCATAAAGCTTCCGTAAAATATACTGCCGAAGTGATTGAGCCATACCGCTATGACAGCATTGCACCCTATGAGCCCGATTCGATAGTATTGGTCCGGAAGATCAACGAACTCCAGGATAATACAATCCTGTCGCCCGGCCAACGATATAATTTCAACAAATTGCAGGAGGAACGTCTTCGACTCGAAGGAGCGCTGCGCAACGGTGGATATTACTTTTTCGATGATCGTTATATCATTTATGAGGCCGATACGACTATTGGAAACAGGAAGATAAATCTGTATCCGGTATTTAATGATGATATGCCGGCCGTGGCGGGCGAGATATACAAAATTGGAGAGGTAAATGTCTACGCTGATTATGACTGGGCTGTCAGGGACAGCTTATCGAATGGGGATGTGCTGGATACTGTGGAGATTGAGAATGTCCGTTACATTCGGAAAAGGGATAATTTTAAACCCAATGCAATCGTATCACATGTCAAGCTGAGACCGGGTGATATTTACAACAGAAACCGGGAGTTGATTACCCTGAACAGGATGATACAGCTGGATGCCTTTCATTATGTAAACCTCACTTTTGATGAAATGGGTGATCACGAGCTGCGTGCAAACTTGTTCTTATCTCCACTGAAGAAGAAATCGGTTCGGGTGTCCGTGGAGGCTGTCACTACGTCAAATAGTTTTGTTGGCCCGCATTTAACCGGATCTTTCCTCAACCGGAATTTCCTGGGAGGAGCCGAGCGATATGAATTGAATTTAACCACAGGGTATGAATGGCAGTTCGGCGGTAAAACAAATCAGGGGTTAAGCAATTATGAATTTGGAATTGAGAATGTTCTCACCGTACCGCACCTGATCCAGCCATTCAGAATACGCTACAATAACGCCCGGTATATTCCAGAAACCAAATTTAAGCTTGGGGCCAAGGCACAGAGACGTGTAGGTTTTTACCAGTTGAATTCCATCAATGCAAATTATGGATTTGAGTGGAGGGAGACAGCTACCAAACGACATAAGCTATATCCGGTATCATTAAATTTCATCGACCTGGCCCGTACTACCCCGGAGTTTGACTCCCTGCTCCTCAATGATCCTTTCCTGGCGCGGAGTTTTGAAGAACAGTTCATTATTGGTTCGAGCTACAGTTATTATTTCAGTTCGCAGGAAGACAAGAGCAGGGCACGAAAACGACACAATTATTATTTCAACGGCAACATCGATCTTTCCGGAAACCTGATGCGCCTGGGTCAAAATACGTTTAATCTGGGTGAGAAAAACGAGAATGGAAGCTATACGCTCCTGGGGCAGCCTTATTCCCAATTTGTTCGGTTAAGCATCGATTTCAGGCACTATCTCGATTTTAAGGGAGATAACCGGCTTGTTTCACGCTTTACCACAGGGGTGGGTTATGCGTATGGCAACTCTTTGACCTTGCCCTACACCATGCAATTTTCGGTGGGAGGGTCCAGTAGCCTCAGGGCTTTCCGCGCCCGCTCGGTAGGTCCTGGTTCCTTCCGGCCTGATTCCTCCATTACCTTTATCGATCAGACCGCCGATATAAAGCTTGAGTTCAATGTGGAATACAGGTTTACTATGTTGGGTGCGCTAAAGGGAGCTTTCTTTGTTGACGCGGGAAATATCTGGACGCTGCGTGAAGACGAGCAGCGCCCGGGAGGTAAGTTTGAATGGCGCAATGTTTTACGGGAACTTGCTGTCGGAACGGGATTTGGAGTCCGTTACGATTTTCAGTTTTTCGTAATTCGCCTGGATATGGGCATACCCTTCTTTGTGCCGTATGAAATTACCGATGAGGAAGGTAATCCCGACTTTTTCCGATGGAAGCCTTTGAACAGGGAATGGCGTAAACAATATATGATTTGGAACCTGGCAATCGGATATCCCTTCTGATGAATTTTGCGCCGGGAATATCTTGCGGTTGCTGCGGGCCGGAACACCGATAATGGCAAATATTTATTTATACAAATTCTAAATAATGCCGAACCTGCAATCAGATCACGGAAATAATGCAGATTTGCCGAGGTATCTACGAAAAACCTGGGATAATGGTTGTCTTATCTTCCAAATGCCTTTAAAATATATTTGAAATAAGGTATTCGGGTAGTAGATTTGTCACCGGGTTTGACATGCTGGATTTGCATCTGGAGTAAATTAAATCAGTACAATGACGCAAAAAAAATTTTTAAGTCGCGTTTTAATTACCTTTTTGGTAATTGCATCCTTTTCATCGTTCACTTATGGTCAGGCAGATTCGTCTGCTGTTGAAGCGCCTGCGGCGGCTTCAGCCGGAGAAATTCCGACCGATCCCGCGCGGATCAGTGAAGGAGAATCCCTGTTCAAGGGTAATTGTGCAAGTTGTCACAAGATCGACCAGAAGCTGGTAGGTCCGGCGCTTGCCAATGTGTATGATCGGGCACCATCGATCGACTGGATCGTGAGTTTCATTCAGAATTCACAAAAAGTGATCCAGAGCGGTGATGAGTATGCCAACAACCTGTATGAAGAATACAATAAGGTGCAGATGACTGCATTCCCAACCTTCAACAGGGATCAGATACTTTCCATTCTTGGGTACATCAAGGACCAGACCGAGAATAAGGCAGCGGTGGCTGCAACTGCAACAACACCGGGAGGTGATGTTTCCGTAGAAACGGGTTCAACCATACCGCCCGCATATCTGAATGCGATCATGATCGGACTGGTAGTAGTACTGGTGCTGATCCTGGTGGTGCTTGTGCTCATCACGACCGTTCTCCAGAAATACCTGAAACAGCGGGATGATCTCGCTCCCGAGGACCGTGAGATTGTGGATTCCTCGACTTCACTTGGGAATTTTCTTCGAAGTAAACCGGTCATATTCCTGACCATCTTCCTTTTTGCAGCCATTTCATTTAAGGTGGTGATAAACCAGCTCTACGCGGTGGGGGTACAAATCGGTTACGCACCTGAGCAGCCGATCGCATTTTCTCACAAGCTGCATGCCGGTCAGTACGAAATCGACTGCCAGTACTGCCACACCGGTGTTCGCAAGAGCAAGAGTGCTAATATTCCTTCGCCCAATATCTGTATGAACTGCCACAGTGCCATTCTCACAGAATCTGAGCAAATCAAGAAAATTTATGCAGCGGTGGACAATAACCAGCCTATTGAATGGGTTCGCGTTCACAACCTGCCTGATCTGGCCTACTTTAACCACTCACAGCACGTGAAGGTGGGTAATATAGAGTGTCAGACCTGCCACGGTCCGATTGAGGAGATGGAAGTCGTTCAGCAATATTCCCTGTTAACAATGGGGTGGTGTATCGACTGTCACCGTAAGACCGAGGTAAATACAAAAGATAACGCTTATTACGATAAACTGGTTGAGTTACATGACCAGGAAAGTAAGGAAGCATTGAAGGTGGAAGACATCGGCGGACTTGAATGTTCGAAGTGTCATTATTAACAAATCCAAATACGATCTTATCTGTACCGTAGAAATATGAAGGATAATAAAAAGACATACTGGAAAGGTATTGAGCAATTAACGAACGATCCGGCATTCGTAAAGAATGCCGACAGGGAGTTTCCTGAATTTCCGGGATCCGAAGAGGAAGCAGGTGGAAGCAACCGCCGTGATTTCCTTAAGATGATGGGTTTCGGGGTAGCAGCCGTATCATTGGCTGCCTGTGAGGCACCTATCCGAAAGGCCCTTCCCTATGTTGACAAGCCTGTTGATGTAGATCCGGGAATTCCGAATTACTATGCATCCACCTATATGCAGGGTGGGGATTACTGCAGCATTGTTGTGAAAACACGTGAAGGCCGTCCTATAAAAATCCAGGGAAATAAGCTTTCTTCCATCACCAGGGGTGGCGTGAGCGCCCAGGTAGAGGCTTCTGTGCTTACCATGTACGACAATGAGCGTCTCCGTACACCCAAAAAAGGAGATACAGCCATTACATGGGATATGCTGGATGAGGAGGTTACCAAGGAACTCAACGGCATCGCAGCGCGCGGTGGAAATATCAGAATTGTTTCGAATACCATTCTGAGCCCTAGCACTAAAAAGGTAATTGCCGACTTCAGTGCCAAATTCCCTACAACACAACATGTACAGTACGACCCTGTTTCTGCGCACGGACTCCTCGAGGCGAATCAACAGTCATTTGGTATGCGTGCCGTTCCTTCCTATGATTTCAGCAAAGCTGATGTGATCGTAAGCTTCGGAGCTGATTTCCTGGGAACATGGATTTCGCCTGTAGAATATACCAAGCAGTACAGCCAGACACGAAAACTGAATAATGGCAAAAAGACCATGTCACGCCATTATCAGATTGAGAGCAATCTTTCCCTGACCGGTGCGAATGCCGATTACCGTGTCATGGTTAAGCCTTCGGAAGAGGCTGCCTATATAAAAGCATTGCATGACGCATTGAGCGGCGGACGAAGCGCCGATCTGCCGATGCTCGCACAAATTGTGGCGGATCTGAAAAAAAGCATGGGTAAGAGCCTGGTTGTCAGTGCCTCTAACGATCCCAATGTTCAGGTTCTTGTTAATTCCATCAACAACCAGCTTTCTTCGTATGGAAGCACGATTGACATGTCCAAACCTTCTTATTACCGTCAGGGTAATGATGCGGAAATGGATCGTGTGATCGATGACATGAAGGCCAAGCGGGTAGGTGCGGTTATTTTCTATAACTGTAATCCTGTTTACAATCATCCACGTGGCGCGGAGATCGCTGCGGCACTGGCTGAAACAACACTTTCTATTTCCACTTCTGATCGTCCGGATGAAACAGCCGTTGCATGCCAGTATATTGCACCGGATAATCATTACCTGGAATCATGGAATGATGCAGAGCCTAAAGCAGGAGAGTACAGCTTTGTACAGCCTACTATTACACGAGTATTTGATACACGTCAGGCACAGGAAAGCTTCCTGAAATGGAGCGGTACTGCCAAACCTGATTATTATGCCTACCTCCGTGAAAACTGGAGTGCCACGCTGGGCAACCAGATGGTATGGGATAAGGCTTTGATGGACGGTGTTCTTACCGCTGGTGCTTCATCCTCAGCGATGGCCGACAGCACTTTAATGGATTCTGAAATGGCCGCACCTGGCCAGCCGGCATTTTCTGCCAATGCCTCTGCGGCTGCTTCCGCGATCAAGGCTGCTGGATCCGGTGTTGAACTGGCGATCTATTCTACCGTTGCAGTAGGCGATGGTACACAAGCGAATAACCCCTGGTTACAGGAAACTCCGGATCCGGTAACTAAGGCAACCTGGGATAATTACCTGACCGTTTCACAAGCCTGGGCCAATGAAAATAAAGTTACAGCCTTCGAAGGCAAGTGTAACCTGGCGAATGTTACCGTAGGTGGCAATACCATCACTGTACCGATTCTTATTCAGCCCGGACAGGCACCCGGAACTGTTGGACTTGCCGTTGGATACGGACGAACTTCAGCTGGAACGGTTGCGAATAATGTGGGAGTGAATGCATTCCCGCTGATGGCTAAAAATGGAAGTACATACTCCCTGAATGTAACCAGCGGTGTAACTATAGAGGTGTTATCTGAAAAATACCAGATTGCACAAACTCAGACGCATCAGACCTACATGGGTCGTGAAACTGTTATACAGGAGACAGTTCTGGCAAAATACCAGAAAGACCCTTCAGCGGGACGTTATCATCCGCACGTGGCGACATGGAAAACCGAGGAAGGAGAGGTTTCTCCCGGTTCACTCAGCCTCTGGAAGGGTCACAAATACAATAATCACCACTGGGGACTGGCTATTGACCTGAATTCATGTACTGGTTGCAGCGCATGTCATGTTGCATGTCAGTCGGAAAACAATATTCCTGTTGTTGGACGTGACGAAGTGATCATGCGCCGTGATATGCACTGGATGCGTATCGATCGTTACTATAGCAGCGATGCAGAAGCCGATGATCTGAAGGGACTTGAGGTTGCTGCGGCAAATCCGGAAGTTACTTTCCAGCCTATGATGTGCCAGCACTGTAATAACGCACCGTGTGAAACGGTTTGCCCGGTTGCGGCTACAACGCACAGCACAGAAGGTATTAACCAGATGACATACAACCGTTGTATCGGTACGAGATATTGTGCGAATAACTGTCCGTACAAAGTTCGTCGTTTCAACTGGTTCAAATATCATGACAACAGCCAGTTCGAGGATGTGAACACATCCATGAACAATGACCTTGGCAAGATGGTACTGAACCCGGATGTCACAGTTCGCTCACGTGGTGTTATGGAAAAATGCTCACTTTGTGTGCAGCGGATTCAGTATGGCAAGCTTGAGGCGAAGAAAGAAGGCCGCCGTCCGAAAGACGGGGAGATCGAAGTTGCCTGTGCAAGCGCTTGTCCGTCAGACGCCATCGTATTCGGTGATATGAACGACACGGAAAGCAAAATCTACAAGATGCTGAAGATTCATGACATCGAAGAAGCGGATTTCATCACTGAGAAGGAAATTCACGAGCCACGGGCATACCATGTTCTGGAAGAGATTGGTGTAAAACCCAATGTGACATATTTGACGAAAGTTAGAAACAAAGATGCCAACGCCGATAAGGTGGATGCATAAAAAAGAAACGTAAAACGCGATAAATTAAGTTCTATGCAAGTTACTTCATCCCTACGTGAACCTTTGGTTACCGGGTCGAAAACCGTCCACGACGTAACCGAGGATATATGCAGGCAGGTAGAGGGCAAGCCAACCAAATCATGGATGCTCGGATTAGCGATTTCACTGGGAGCTTTAGGTGTAGGTACCTACGCCGTGTTAACGCTTCTGTGGGAAGGAATCGGAGTCTGGGGTCTGAATAAAACCGTTGGTTGGGCCTGGGATATCACAAACTTCGTTTGGTGGGTTGGTATCGGTCACGCCGGAACCCTGATCTCGGCGATCCTGCTGCTTTTCAGACAGAAATGGAGAATGTCGATCAACCGTGCGGCGGAGGCCATGACGATTTTCGCAGTAATATGCGCGGCGATGTTCCCGGGTCTTCACATGGGCCGTCTTTGGGTTGGATTTTACTGGGCGCTACCGCTGCCAAACACATGGGGTTCCCTGTGGGTTAACTTCAATTCACCGCTGTTGTGGGACGTTTTTGCGATTTCAACATATTTTACGGTTTCTCTTGTATTCTGGTACATCGGGCTGATCCCTGATTTTGCTTCGATTCGCGACCGTGCCAAGAATAAAGTTTCGAAGGCTGTTTACGGAGCCCTGAGCTTCGGATGGGATGGAGCTGCCAAAACATGGATGCGTTATGAATCTGTGGCGCTGATCCTAGCCGGACTTGCAACACCCCTGGTACTTTCTGTACATACCATTGTATCCTTTGACTTTGCCACATCGGTTATTCCCGGATGGCACACAACCATTTTCCCGCCATACTTTGTGGCCGGTGCGATCTTCTCTGGATTTGCGATGGTATTAACACTGATGCTGGTAACACGAAAGATGTTTAAGCTGGAGGACTACATTACCATCAACCATATCGAGTTGATGAACATCGTAATCATTATTACAGGCTCGATCGTAGGTATTGCTTATATCACGGAGTTCTTTATTGCGTGGTATTCGGGTGTAGCGGCAGAGCAGTATGCATTTATCAACCGTGCTACCGGACCTTACTGGTGGGCATACTGGACCATGATGACCTGTAACGTAATATCGCCCCAGTTATTCTGGTTCAAAAAGATCCGTACCAATATCGCTGCTACATTTATCTTATCGATCGTTGTAAACATTGGTATGTGGTTCGAACGATTTGTAATTATCGTGACGTCGCTGCACAGGGATTATCTCCCTTCAAGCTGGGCGATGTTCTATCCCACTTTTTACGATGTGGGAGTATATCTTTTCACATTCGGATTATTCTTTACCGCGTTCCTTCTTTTCGCCAAGTTCTTCCCGGTGATCAACATGGCTGAAGTGAAGAGTATCATTAAATCCTCATCACTGCGCGAAGCGGGAAAAGGTTCCGGTGATTTGGAAACGGCTGTTGAGTCATCTACATTGAATAAATAAGAAAGTAACTGACAATGGATAGTAATAAACACTTTGTTCTTGGTATTTACGACGATGAGGACGTCCTGTTGAAGGCCGTTGAGAAAGTGCGCGGTGCCGGTGTAAAGATCATGGAGGTATATTCACCTTTTCCGGTGCACGGACTTGATGAAGCTTTAGGCTATCGCAGAACACGTCTGCCCATCGCTGCTTTCATGTTCGGTTTGCTGGGAACCAGTTTGGCGCTCACCATGCAGTTCTGGATGATGGGCTTTGACTGGCCGATGATCATTGGTGGTAAGAATTTTGTATCGCTTCCGCCGTTCATCCCGGTAACATTTGAGCTCACTGTACTGCTTGCGGCACTGGGTATGGTTGCCACTTTCATGATTGTGAGCGACCTGAAGCCATACAAGCAGCCAAGATTAATGGATATCAGGATTACCGATGACAAACATGTCATGGCAGTAGATCTTGCATCCAACAAGATTACAAAAGATGATATTCGCAGGATTCTGGCAGATTCCGGAGCAAGTGAAGTTAATGATAAAGATTTCGAATAAGACAGAGATGACAGTAAAGAACTATTTACATACAGCCTTTGCATTCTTCAGCGGACTGGCCATGGTAGCCTGCGGGGCTTCCGGAAACGATCAGGGCCTGGAATATGCGCCTAACATGTATCATTCCGTGCCATATGAGCCGCTATCCCAGATAAAAGATAAGGATGCCGGAAATGCGGCTGAATTGCTTCGCTCGAATGATGACGGGCACGGTGAATATTACAATTCGAATCCGCTCAATACGAGCGAAATGACGATGCGGGTACCACCGGCAAATACAGTTCCGAGAGGCAAATACATTCCGTACCGAATTCCAAAAGACAGCCTGGCACTGGCAGCGCGTATCGTGGAAAATCCGATAGAGGATTCTGAGATCGTTTTGAAGCAGGGCAAGGAATTATATGAGCGTTTCTGTGATCATTGTCATGGCGCAAAAGGCCTGGGTGCTGAGGAAGGATCTGTAGGGGAGGTGTTTGCTGGAGTTCCCAGTTACACTTCTGCCGCATTAAAGGATGTGTCTGGTGGTCATATTTTTCATGTGATTACGAATGGCAAGGGCAGAATGGGCGCACACGGTTCACAGATCAGCGTAGAAGATCGTTGGAAGATCGTTCGCTATGTGCAAACGTTACAAAAACAATAATTCAGCGGGAAACCGAAAGTATTAAGATAGCATTAATAAAATGACTGAAGAAAGATTCACATTTACAGCAGGAGCGAAACGACAGTTATCCATCGTCGCCATTATTGGCGTTGTGCTGTTGGTCGTCGGAGTGGTTTTTACCATGAACAACGCCGGTCATCATGAGGAGGAAGGCGGACATGGAGCCGTGACAGTCGAAAGCGGTACGCTCGATGCAGCCGTCGCTGTTCAACAGGAGGAAGAACATGCTGCAGACGATGCGCATGCAGAAGCCGAAGGAGAACATCACGAAACCGCTCCCTGGTTGAAGCGTTTGCACACAAACCTATGGCTTAACAATGTTTATTTCACGGGGCTTGCCATTATCGGCTTGTTCTTTATTGCTATTCAATATGCAGCTCAGGCGGGCTGGTCGGCCGGTATGAAACGAATTCCGCTAGCCATGGCGCACTGGTTGCCGATTGCCGGTTTCCTGATGCTGGTGAGCTGGTTCTTTGTGAAATCAGACGTATTCCACTGGACCCATCACGATCTGTATGTAGGTGATCATGCTGATAAAATCCTGATCGGAAAAAGTGCTCTGTGGTTCTGGCCGCTGGAAGCCGGTTCGTTCCCGGTATTTTACATTCTTAGAATGGTTGTATTCTTTGGTTTGTGGTATATGTTCTTTCTCTGGATCAAGCGTGAAATGCTGGCTGAAGATATTGAGGGCGGCGTAACACACTGGAAAAAGGCACGGAAATATTCTGCAATCTTCCTTGTTGTATTTGCGGTTTCATCATCAGTAGCTGCCTGGGACTGGATCATGTCCATCGATCCGCACTGGTTCTCAACCATGTTCGGTTGGTACGTATTTGCAAGCTGGTGGGTGAACGGACTTGCTGCGATTACCCTGATCATTGTAATATTGAAGCAAAACGGATACCTCAAGGTCGTTAATGCGAATCACCTTCATGATATTGGAAAATTCATTTTTGGTTTCAGTATTTTCTGGACGTACATCTGGTTCTCACAGTTCCTGCTGATCTATTATGCAAACATTCCGGAAGAGACTATTTATTTTATCGAAAGACTGGAAACCAGTCAGTACGCTACTGTATTTTATGTGAACCTCATCATGAACTTCTTCCTGCCTTTCTTGTTACTAATGACAAGGGATGCGAAGCGTCATATGTCGTTCCTGAAACTTGTTTGTCCGATCATTCTTGTAGGTCACTGGTTTGATTTTTACCTGATGGTAACACCCGGTGTGATGCAGGAAAACGGAGGCTTCGGATTTATGGAGATTGGTATGCTGATGATCTTTTTAGCCGCATTCCTTTTCGTAACCCTAAGTAATCTGGCCAAGGCGCCACTTTACGCCAAAAATCACCCAATGTTGCAGGAGAGTCTGCATCACCATATTTAATGTAAGTAAGATTAGGTATAACCAATTGGAAATATGTTTGAAGTAGTTGTAGTATTAGGTGTAGTTCTGCTGCTGATCATCCTGGTCACCCTTTTCCGGATCGGAAAACTGGTTGGCATCGTTAAGGGTGGATCCGGCAGAAAGGAAATCCGTACCAGTAATAAAGTGAATGCCGCACTGATGATGGTGTTCCTTATTGGTAGTTTTGGCCTGTTCTTCTGGTATTCCTGGAGATATTTCGATGATTACACGTTACCGGTGGCATCAGAACATGGGGTACTTACTGATCAGCTTTTCTGGGTTACCATGGCGGTGACAGGATTTATTTTTGTTCTTACAAACATCCTGTTATTCTATTTTTCATGGAAATACCAGTATAAGGAAGGAGAGCGCGCTAAGTTTTATCCTGATAACATGAAGATCGAGGTTATCTGGACAATCGTTCCGGCGTTGGTTTTAACGGTTCTTGTATTTACAGGTCTGCGTGCCTGGAATGATATTACCAGCGAAGCAGCAGAGGATGCAGAAGTAGTAGAGATCATGGGCTACCAGTTTGGCTGGGGACTTCGCTACCCTGGTGTGAAAGATAATGAGCTGGGAGATTATAACTACAAACTTATTGATGCGTCCAACCAGTGGGGAATGGATCTGACTGATGAGAATTCATATGATGATTTTACCCCGATAGAGTTGCATATACCCAAAGGCAGAGAGATTCTTTTCAAGATCCGTGCCCGTGACGTGCTGCACAGTGTATTTGCTCCCCATTTCCGATTGAAAATGGATGCGGTACCTGGTATGCCGACGCATTTCAAATTTACAGCAACCAAGACAACAGAAGAAATGAAGGCGGAAACAAAAGATCCGGACTTCGAGTATTTCATTACGTGTACAGAGATCTGCGGCCGCGGACACTTCTCTATGAAGCTGAAGGTGGTAGTGGATGAGCCGGCTGATTATCAGGCCTGGAAAGCAGAACAGCCTACATGGCTGAAACTGAATCCTGAGTACCTTGAAAAGATCCCTGCTGAAAAGCGTGAGCTTGCAGTGATCAAATCGGGTATCGACCAAGCACAACTCAACGAATTGGAAGCTTCACTTTAAGAAATATATTAATACATGGCAACAGCTGATATTCATATAGAAGAAAATATTCATTCGGGTGACCATCACGACGATCACGGTCATTCAACTAATTTCTGGACGCATTACGTATTTACTACCGATCATAAAATGATTGCCAAGCAATTCCTGATCACAGGGATTTTCTGGGCACTGCTTGGTGGTATCATGTCCGTAATTTTCCGTTTGCAACTCGGATTTCCGGAAGCACAGCTTGAGTGGATCCGTCCGCTGCTGGGTGACTGGATCACTCCACAGGGCCAGATCGATCCTGAATTCTACCTGGCACTGGTAACAATGCACGGTACCATCATGGTATTCTTCGTACTTACAGCAGGTTTGAGTGGTACGTTCTCGAACTTCCTCATTCCACTGCAGATTGGTGCACGTGATATGGCATCAGGTTTTATGAACATGCTTTCGTACTGGTTCTTCTTTGCATCCAGTGTGATCATGTTTATTTCTCTCTTTATTGAAACCGGACCTGCATCTGGTGGATGGGTTATCTATCCTCCATTGAGTGCATTGCCGCAAGCGGTAAACGGTTCCGGACTGGGAATGACGTTGTGGCTTGTATCGATGGCCTTGTTTATCGTTTCAACCCTGTTGGGTGGTATCAACTATATCACAACTGTCATTAACCTGAGAACGACGGGGATGTCATTCTCGAAGCTTCCGCTAACCATCTGGGCGTTTTTCCTGACAGCGATTATCGGATTGCTTTCGTTCCCTGTATTATTTTCAGCTGCGTTACTGCTGATCTTTGATCGTAGCTTCGGAACAAGTTTCTACCTGTCGGATATCTATATCAATGGTGAGGCACTTCCAAACGAAGGTGGTAGTCCGATCCTGTTCCAGCACTTATTCTGGTTCCTGGGTCACCCTGAGGTATACATTGTACTTCTCCCTGCACTGGGAATTACTTCTGAGGTTATCGCGACAAACTCTCGCAAGCCGATCTTCGGTTATAAGGCAATGGTAGGATCAATGCTGTTCATCGCGATTCTGTCTTTCATCGTATGGGCACACCATATGTTCGTAACTGGTATGAACCCGTTCCTTGGTTCGGTATTTATGCTGCTGACACTGATCATTGCGGTACCTTCGGCTGTTAAAGTATTTAACTATCTGACCACGTTGTGGAAAGGTAACATCCGTTTTACACCTGCCATGTTATTCTCAATAGGTTTGGTGTCGTTCTTCATATCGGGTGGACTTACAGGTATTTTCCTTGGTAACTCGGCCATTGATATTCAATTGCACGATACATATTTTGTTGTAGCTCACTTTCACCTCGTAATGGGTAGTGCGTCATTCTTTGGTCTGATGGCCGGAGTTTACCACTGGTTCCCTAAGATGTGGGGTAAGATGCTCGACGAAAAGCTGGGCTACGTACATTTCTGGCTCACTTTCGTAGGTGTGTATATGGTGTTCTTCCCGATGCACTACATTGGAATCGCAGGATATCCCAGAAGATATTATTCATTCACCAACTTTGATACACTCAATTCTTTCACAGACCTGAATCAGTTTGTAAGTATTGCGGCGATCATTACGTTGGGTGCTCAATTCATATTCCTGTTCAACTTCTTCTACAGTATGTTCAGAGGAAGAACGGCGCCTGCAAACCCATGGAAGTCCAATACACTTGAATGGACTACACCGATTAATCCGGGACATGGTAACTGGCCGGGTGAAATTCCAACGGTTTACCGTTGGCCATATGATTACAGCAAGCCGGGTGCGGAGGAGGATTTTATTCCTCAGACAGTACCATTCTCAGAAACACCGGAGTCTAATCTTCCGCATGAGAATGAACTGATTAAGCTGGAGGAGGAAGACAACGGCAAGGTAATCACAGTGGATGACAAATAATGAAGGACGGGCGTCGAGGCGATACGGAACGTTCAGCCTGTTTACGCTCGTCTCCGTTTATCTTCTGATCCTTGTTGGTGGAATAGTTCGTACAACAGGTTCCGGAATGGGATGTCCCGACTGGCCGAAGTGCTTTGATAAGTGGGTTCCGCCAACCTCGGAGAGTGAACTCCCTGCAAATTACCGTGAAATTTACTCGGATTACCGTCACGAGAAGAATATACGGTTTGCTAAATATCTGAGGTCATTTGGCCTGGATGAGACGGCAGATCAGCTTCTATCCGATGAGAAAATTCGCGAGGAGCGTCCTTTCAATGCGGTCAATACCTGGGTGGAATATATCAATCGACTCCTGGGGGCCCTGATCGGCGTCTTCATATTGCTCACCGTGATTTTTGCCATACGGTTTATTAAATCAGACCCAAAAATTTTCTATACCGCACTGGCAACGCTGATCCTTGTGCTTTTCCAGGGTTGGATTGGTTCGATTGTGGTTTCAACCAACCTTGTTCCCTGGATGGTGACCATTCATATGCTGCTGGCCATAGTCATTGTTGGCATGTTGGTGTACCTCGTGTACAGAAGCCGAAAGTCATTCACAGAACCGTACCGGATTAAGGAGGGGCTCAGGTCTCCGTTGATGTTCTTTCTTGTGGTTGCCATGGTCATCATGGTGGTTCAGATCGTGCTGGGCACACAGGTGCGTGAGGAAATTGATGTAATTGCCGAAAGTTTGGGGGCATCTGCCCGGGAAAGCTGGATAGGAATGCTGGATATGATTTTTGTGGTACACAGATCTTTTTCCTGGATCATATTATTTTTGAACGGATACCTGTTTTATCTGTTATGGAAACAGGGAATAAGACTCGGACTGATTGGGTCAATATGCCTTATGGTTTTTGGGTCTTTCGTGTCTGGAGTGATCATGGCTTACGCAGGTATGCCGGCCGCTGCTCAACCGGTTCATTTATTACTGGGAACAGGCATTATAGGACTGCAATTTTTGTTATTTTTGCACCTTCGGGGAAGTGAGCCGATCAAAGAGGATTTAATATGATAACGGATAGCTATTCATATCGTGAAAGATTGGGGGCCAAAGTAAGGTCTTTTGTGGAGCTGATGAAATTCAGACTATCCTTCCTGGTTGCCTTTTCATGTGGCTTCGGTTACATACTCGGAAGCCAGGGCGATCTGTCATGGTTTACATTGCTGATTATTTGTTTTGGCGGATTCCTGGTTTCAGGAGCATCCATCACCATTAATCAGATAATCGAAAAGGACCTGGATCTTCTCATGGAGAGAACCAAAAACCGCCCATTGCCCACACATCGGGTTTCGGTTCGCGAAGCAGCCATTTTCGCTTTTGTGGTGGCAGCCATCGGATTGAGCATATTGATGATCTATACCAATCTCCTTACAACGCTGCTTGCATTCCTGTCAATGATCTTGTACAGCTTCGTTTATACACCACTGAAGCGTGTAGGACCTATAGCTGTATTCGTAGGTGCAATTCCAGGGGCATTGCCACCTTTATTGGGGTGGACGGCGGCGACAGGTGTTATATCCTACGAGGCACTGATCATCTTCGGCATCCAGTTTATCTGGCAATTCCCGCACTTCTGGGCGATTGCATGGGTAGCTGATGATGACTATAAAAAGGCGGGATTCAAGCTGCTTCCTTCCGGGGGAAAGAAGGATCTGAATACTGCCATTCAGATAATGATATATACGCTTTTCCTGATTCCGCTGGGATTACTTCCGGCCAAATTCGGAATTACAGGGATTGATTCTGCTATAGTCGTGACAGTTTGCGGCGTTCTTTTCCTTAGCCAAACCTTTGCCCTGATGCGCAGCGGAACGCGGCGTTCAGCATTGCGAATTATGTTTGGTTCATTCCTGTATCTGCCGATAGTGCAGATCGCATATTTGTTGGATAAGATTTAAAAAGAAAGGACACATGATGACTTCCAATATAAAAATCGTAGAGCAACCGGAGAGGCCGCTGGCCATGAATCCGAAAAAGTTTGCATTGTGGTTATTCATCATAACCGTTGTGATGATTTTTGCTTCTCTTACCAGTGCATACATTGTACGGCAGGCTGAAGGCAACTGGCGGATTTTTGAACTGCCTGTAGAATTATATTACACCACTGCCATTATTATCCTAAGCAGTATTACCATGCAATGGGCCTATATGGCAGCGAAGAAGGATGCATTGCAACAGGTGAAAATTGCCATTTCCATTACTACAGTATTAGGAATCATGTTCCTGATCGGTCAGTTTTATACCTGGGGCGTTCTTGTTGATATGAAAGTGAACTTCACAGGAGGCAATCCTTCGGAGTCATTTTTGTACGTTTTGATGGGAGTTCATGCATTGCACCTGGTAAGTGGTGTTATTTTTCTGATAATTGTATTAATTTCGACCTTTAGATATAAAGTTCATTCCAAGAATCTCAATCAGATTCAGATGTGTAATACATACTGGCATTTTCTGGATATCTTGTGGGTGTATTTATTTTTGTTTTTATTGTTGAATAATTAGTCATATATAACCGATTTCTATGTCTTCTACTGCTGAAACGTTACAGCCTCAGACCAGCCGCGGATTATGGGATGGCGGACAGTCACCCCTGAAAGCCAGCTATGGCAAGCTGATGATGTGGTTTTTTCTCCTATCGGATGCTTTTACCTTTTCCGCGTTGCTCATTACCTACGGATTGATCAGATCAGCACATGCCGCCTATGACGGCGCCGCTGCTGATTTTGTTTTCTCGCAGGAATACTGGCCAATACCTGAAAAAGTTTTTGAAGCAGTGCCTTTCCTGGGCGCCGGATATCCCCTTGTATTTGTGGGTATCATGACATTCATTCTCATCATGAGTAGTGTGACCATGGTTTTGGCTGTGGAAGCAGGGCATCGCATGGACCGGAAGGATGTTGAAAAATGGATGCTTTGGACCATTATCGGTGGAATTACCTTCCTTAGCTGTCAGGCATGGGAATGGTATCACTTTATCCACGGAACAGGTGGCGGAGGTGCCGGCTTGTCATGGAATGAATATGGTCCGCCTGATTTCGCAGCTTTCTTTTTCTTCATAACAGGATTCCACGGAACACACGTTCTGAGTGGTGTTGTGCTGAACTTTATTGTTTATTACAATACAATCACCGGTGTTTATGACCGTCGCGGACATTATGAAATGGTAGAGAAAGTGGGGCTTTACTGGCACTTTGTAGACCTTGTATGGGTATTTGTATTTACCTTCTTCTACCTTGTATAGATCTTAACCTGAATAGACCGACAATGCATACTGACGAAACTACACATATTAACGTTCAGCCTGTAGACAAGGCAAAAGTTCGCACCATTTGGCGGACTGCCGGAATACTGGCAATTATCACAGCACTTGAATTCCTGATTGCCTTTACGGTGCCATTGGAAATGGCTACCCTGAGGGTCGCAATATTTGTGGCAATGACCATTGTAAAGGCCTTCTATATTGTGGGTGAATTCATGCACCTGAAATACGAAGTGAAGGTGCTTATCTGGTCAATACTCATTCCGATGATTTTTGTGGTCTGGCTTCTGATCGCACTCATCTATGAGGGTGACTCGATCTACCAGGTACGTTTTTAATTTTCATTGAAATAAAAATTCAAAAGGCTGAAGTGTAAACTTGAGCCTTTTTTTCATTTTGAAAAGATACACGCAATTTCTGTTTCTGCTTTTTATACTGGTGCTGCCCGTAGTGATATTCCTTTTTCTGAAAGGCGCAGGCAGGAATGAATTTGCCATCCCGGTCTACTACGAAAACGGGATCCCGGAAGAACAACGGTTTGACTGCTCCTTCGCGAATGGTGCCTATTATATTCAGTGGCCTGATTCACTTGCTGTTTCTTCACCGGTACTTGTGTATTTCTCTTCCGGTGAACTTTCAATCCCTTCAACGGAGAAAGAAAATATTTTCCGAAGAATCAGGTCCGTTACCGAAACAGACCTTGCTATTCTGGTGTTTTCTAATGGAGAAAACAAACTTCCTGTAGATGGGATCAGGCAATGGAATCTTCCTGATTCGCTTTTCAGGGAAAGGCTTCATTGCTGGCTTGCCTCTGATACCGTTAACCAGTTTTCACTGGTCGACAGCGAGGGACGGATCCGTGGCTATTACGGTAATTCCCTTAAAGAACAGGACCGTTTGCTGGTTGAATTGAAGATATTATTTGAAGAAACGAAATGAGTGCATTGAACCCGGCCCAGGAAAAAAAGTATAAAAGGATAATTGTATCGTTGTCGGTCATTATTCCACTTGCGGTGGCATTGTTGTTCAAAGTTCAGATCAAGGGTTATGACCTGGGGTTTTTGCCTACGGTTTACGCAACTATCAATGCCATTACAGCCGGGCTCCTGATAGCCGCACTGGTGGCCATTAAAAAAGGGCGTACCGAAGCGCACAAGAGATTTATGACCATGTGCCTTGTACTCTCGGCGATGTTCCTGGTTCTCTATGTGCTGTATCATATGACAAGTGAGTCGACACCGTATGGCGGGGAAGGTACCATTCGTTACCTATATTACTTTATTCTTATCACGCATATTGTGCTTTCGGTCGCGGTGGTTCCGCTGGTGCTGTTTACGTATTTGAGAGCGCTATTAGGGCAGTTTGACAAGCACAAACGGCTTGCAAGAATCACATTCCCGGTCTGGCTTTATGTGGCGGTGACGGGCGTGGTTGTTTATTTAATGATCTCCCCCTATTATAGTTAAAATGAAGAACCAATTTGAGTAGCCGTGTGTTGAACTGACAGATATTTAATAGATGAAACGCATTACAGTCTTATTATTTTTCTTCTTTCTCATGTCAACTGAAGCCATGAGCCAGTGTGCCATGTGCAGGGCTACGATAGAAAATAATGTAGCGAATGGGGAGATAGGTATCGGCGCCGGATTAAATTTTGGTATTCTTTATTTATTTGTCATGCCCTATCTCGCCGTAATGGTTGTTGGATACCTGTGGTATAAAAACAGTAAAGCAAATGCCAGAAAACAGCAAGGGCGCCGCTATCCTGTCCGGTAAATGTCCGAGATGCCGGGAAGGTGATATGTTTAAATATCCGCTCGTTAATGTCTTCAAAGCAACCAGCATGCATGAGAACTGCCCCGTATGCGGCCTGCGCTACGAAGTGGAACCCGGATTCTTCTTTGGCGCCATGTATATTTCCTATGCGTTTTCCGTGGCATTATTTACCACAATTGCAGTAGCACTGTCTGTGCTGGGAGATTTTCCCGTTTATGTCTATGCCATCTCCATTGTCGTCGCTGTCGTGGTTCTTTTTCCTCTCATGTTCCGGTATTCGCGGATCCTGTTCCTTCATTTATTCGGAGGAATAAAATACCAGCCAGGCAAATTCAACAAGCCCTGAACTTCCGTACTTCGTATTTTTCTGTAACTTATTGTTGCAATGAAAAATACCATCCTTTTCCTGATCACCTTCATTCTGTCGGTTCATTTGGCTTTTTCCCAATCGGGCAGACCGAGGGAGCTGGGTATTGAAATTGGGATATTTCAACCCGGTAAATTTAATGCGATCACAGATGTGCCCGGTGTCACTGTTGGTCACAAAACGCTGATGCTGGGTGACTCTGTTCGCACCGGTGTAACGGCCATCATTCCACATCCGGGTAATTTATTTCAGGAGAAGTTGCCGGCTGCCATATATGTCGGGAATGGTTTTGGTAAACTGGCGGGGTATACACAAGTCAGGGAGCTTGGCAACATCGAAACCCCAATCATACTCACCAATACCCTGAGTGTTCCCACTGCTGTGGATGCCGTAATCGGATATACACTCAGGCAACCTGGTAATGCACAAGTGCAGTCGGTGAATGCCGTTGTAGGTGAAACGAATGACGGATTCCTGAATGATATCCGCGGCCGGCATGTATCCCGTGCTGATGTACTCGGGGCTATTAAATCAGCCGCTTCCGGGCCGGTTGAGGAAGGAAATACTGGTGCGGGAACAGGCACCATATGCTTTGGTTTTAAGGGGGGAATCGGAACATCGTCACGCGTGCTCCCTGAATCGTTGGGTGGTTATAGCATCGGGGTCCTGGTGCAAACAAATTTTGGTGGAATTCTAACCATTAACGGTGTTCCGGTTGGGAAGGAGCTCGGACGTTACCCCTATAGAAATCAGATAGAAGAAAGTGCAGATGGTTCCTGCATGATGGTGGTTATCACAGATGCGCCTTTGTCTGACCGTAATCTCGAGCGATTGGCCAAACGTGCGATGCTTGGTCTGGCCAGGACCGGCGGAGTTGCCTCAAACGGTAGCGGCGATTATGTGATTGCCGTCTCAACCGCAGCGGAGAACAGGATTCCATATTCTCCTGAATCAACTACATTCAACCGGGTAGAACTTTTAAATGATTACATGACTCCTCTTTTTACGGCAACCATTGAAGCAACCGAGGAAGCCATCATTAATTCTTTGTTTGCCGCCGAAAGTCTTTCCGGGCGCGACGGCCACCGGATTGAAGCCATTCCGAAAGCAGAAATTCTGGAGATCATGAAGGCATATGGCCGGATTAAATAATCTCATTGTCTCAAGGGCATAGAATTTGTGGCATCATGAATCATTTAAGCGAAATACTGTATCTTTAATTTCGGCGTCTAAGTGGATTGTGGTGAGAAATTATTCCCGTAAAAAGCATATCTTCTGGTTATTGGCAGCTATTGTCCTGATAGCCGCATCCCTTATCTTCTATCTTTACAGAAGTTCACCGATCGATTATGTGCCATACCTTCAGGAAAGGATCTCTGTGGAACTGGAACGAATGAATGAGGAGGCCGTTTCACTTTCCGACAAAATTCAGGATGCCCAGGTATATTTTGACCAGGTGCCGCTGGATACCGAATTCCCCCATTACATCTATAAAAACGGAGTACTTGTTTACTGGTCGGATTACCGGTATGTCCCTGATTATACATCTCTTGAGGGTATTGACAGCCTTTCTTTTCTTACCACCATCCGGCATGATATGATGGTTATCCATCGTAGTTATGGAGATGACCTTGAAATGTATTCCCTTCTTCCACTGGCCGACCGGTACAAGATCGACAACAACTATGTACATTCCGGAATCAATGAGGAATTGTTTGGTACAACAGAGGTGTCTATTTCTGATGAGGGAGAGGAGGTGTGCATCCAGTCGGATTGTCTCTTTGCTATTACCCTGAAAGAACCTTTGTTTCGGGAAAATCTTGCTGCCGTTGCATTGGCTCTTTTCTGGCTCGGTATCCTATTTTTCGTGCTTGGAATCGTTTCTTCGGCATGGAGCCTGGGGAATAGTGGAGATGCCTCCCGGGGCTTGTTCATGCTCATTGCAGGGCTTCTGGGCATGCGTGCTCTCACACTTATCTCAGGCTTTCCCGGCATCATCTATGAGACTGAACTATTTGATTCAAAGAATTTTGCGTCTTCAGCGATTAATCCATCCCTGGGTGATCTCTTCATAAATTTACTTCTCACCATTATCGTGCTTGCGTATCTGTTCAGGTTCCTGTCCAGGTGGAAGAATATCACCTGGCTGACGAGTCTCAGGCCCGGTACCAGGTTTCTCATATCTGTGATCATTTGCGGGCTGTTTGGTTTGTCGTTCCATTATCAGTACCTGTTTCTGCAAACCCTGTACAACAACTCGCAGCTCAGCTTTGACATCAATCATACCATTCAATTTGATACGTTGAGGGTGGTTGGCTTTGGCGTGGTAATCCTGAATGCGATCATTTCATTCATTTCATTCCACATTCTAATTTCAGGCCTGGGCAGATGGCTCGAAAGTCGCTCGATTTATATTTCACTGATCCTCGGTTTGGGCATTTTCGCCCTCTTAAATATTGCTATTGGTCAGCCATTTCTGATTTCCCTAATCGTTGCCCTGTTGTATACGATGGTTCTTTGGTTTAGCGGTTTGTACAAGGAATTGTTGAAGGTGAGGTACCGCACGTTTTTATATCTCTTTACAGGCATCATAGCAACTTCAATTCTGGTTACTTTCACTGTGCACTCTTTTGAACAGAAGCGGGAGATTGACCGGAAGCTTAGGTTTGCAAATCAATTCCTGATTGAGAATGATAACCTTGCCGAATTTCTGCTGGATGAAGCGATTCACAAAATTGCCGAAGATGTTTTCATTCAGAGCCGTCTTTCCAGTCCGTTCATGTCGAAGGATATCATTCGATCCAAGATCCGTCAGGTGTACCTGAGTAATTACTTCGACAAATACGATGTAAACATTCATCTCTATAACCCGAAGTTTGAACCCTACGATATTCCTGCGGAAATAACACCGCAGGAAATTAATTCATGGCGAAATGGGGAATACACCACTAACTATGAAAACATTTACTTTATTAACCGCCTGGCAGGGCAGGCCTCCAAGCGGTATCTGTCTTTGGTGGAGATTGAACGCAGGGGACTGACAGTCGGCTATATCCTGATCGATATGTCGCTGAAGCGTATTATTCCAGACAATGTTTACCCTGAATTGCTTGTCGATAATCGTTTTCTGCTCCCGTATCAGAATGCTGAATACAGCTATGCTGTTATGGAAAACCGAAGAATTACCTATTATGCGGGTGAATTCAATTATCAAAAGTTTTTTGATCCCTCTATTCTGGATGGAGAAGAGCTTTATGCCGCCGGGATTGAACGCGAGGGTTTTGAACATCTTGGAATTCGTTCCAGGCAGGGAAAAACTGTTGTGATCAGTTCAAAAGAACATCCTAATGTGCACCTGGTGTCTAATTTTTCCTTCTTCTTCTTGCTGCTGGTATCGGTGGTTTTGGTTTTTTCAGGAATTTATGCGCTTTTATATGCTTACAGGAACCTGGACCTTTCCTATTCTGCCAAGATTCAGCTATATCTTAATGTTTCCTTTTTCCTTCCACTGATTGCAGTGAGTTTAACAACCCTGAGTGTTATTAACTCTTCCTTCCGGGAAGATCAGCGCGAGGAATACTATCGAAGGGCTGAAAATATCAGCATGGATGTTTCCGATGACCTTGAACGGTATCTGTCTGACCTAACCTCAGACCTGGAAGAGCTGCCCAACCAGTTGAATTTTATTGGAAATGTAACCGGACTGGACATTAATCTTTTCAGTGTGCGCGGTAAGCTGCTGGGTACGAGTCAGCCGCGCATATATGAAAATGAGCTATTATCCTCCTACATTAATCCACATGCCCTGGCACAGATCAGGGATGGGGGAGAGACTTTTCATATTGCAGAAGAATCTGTAGGAAGTCTCATTTACAATAATACTTTTTTCGGGGTACGTTCATTTGAAACCGGGAATCTGATAGGTATTCTTAGTATCCCGTTTTTCCAGTCGGCCAATGAACTGGAGCAGAACCAGATCGAGGTGCTCACAAATGTGATGAATATTTTTACGGTAATTTTTATCGTATTTATGATATTGTCAAGCCTGGCTTCGGAATGGCTCACCTTTCCGCTTCGGTTTATTACACAGAAACTCAAGAAGACCACTCTTACCGGTTTCAACGAACCACTTTCGTGGAAAGCCGATGATGAGATCGGATTGATGGTAAGCGAATATAACCGCATGCTGGACAATCTCGAGGAGAGTAAGAAAGCCCTGGCCCGCAGTCAGAAAGAAACAGCCTGGCGTGAAATTGCCCAGCAGGTGGCTCATGAGATCAAGAATCCGCTCACGCCGATGAAGCTCACACTTCAGCATCTTTCCAGGAGACTTAAAGATGGACAGGATGAGTTGCAGAAACCATTGCAATCCCTGCTTCATCAGGTGGATACCCTAAGTGATATTGCATCATCATTCAGCTCTTTTGCCAAATTGCCCATACCTGAACATGAGCGGTACGAATTAAGCGCGATTCTGAAGAAAACAGCCCAGCTTTATGCCACTTCACAAAAGGTTGATATTCAGGTGAACATTGCCAGGGATCCTGTGTACTCGATGGGTGATGAGAAATTAATGGGAAGAATATTGTCGAATATTGTCCTGAATGCCATTCAGGCACATTCCGACGGAACGCCTCGGGTGGAGCTAAGCCTTACAGAAGTCGGTACGGATAAAGTCCTTATTGAAATCAGGGATTACGGCAGTGGTATTGATGAATCGATCACCAATAAGATTTTCATTCCGAATTTCACCACGAAGGAGGCCGGCTCAGGTATCGGGTTGGCAGTAGCTAAGCACGGCGTGGAGCATGCCGGTGGAAAGATCTGGTTTGAATCCCACAGCAGGGGTACATCCTTTTTCATCGAACTTCCCATAGTGTCCTGATATGCGATCTACCTGGATCATCACCGGCATACTGCTGTTTCTGATGCATCCTGCTTTTTCGCAGCATCGGGTTTCGCGCTGTTCCTATGTTCATGTATTCAATGAGCCAGTTCGGGTGGATTCGCTATCCATTGTGCCGGGGTCTGTCTTTTCGGAACCGGCTGGCGCACCCATTACCTATGATTTCTCAACGGGAAAAATAACAATTTCAATGGCGGTTCCTCCGGATTCCATTAAAATCTGCTACCAGGTATTTCCGGTCTCTTTCACAAAGGAATACCGAAACCGGCAGCTACGCATTTTTGGGGACACGGCAGTGATCGCGCGTGATACGATCCGTACACGTGGCCCTTCTCTCAGAAGGGAGGAGATCTTCACAGCACAGGGTTTGCAGAAAAGCGGAACGATCAGTCGGGGGGTATCTTTTGGGAACAACCAGGATGTTTTTGTGAACTCAACACTGAACCTGAACCTGGATGGCCGGCTTACCGATGACCTCAATATCCGGGCATCCATTACGGATCAGAATATTCCTTTCCAGCCCGAAGGGAATACGCAGCAATTGCAGGATTTTGACAATGTTTTCGTTGAAATTTATAATGACCGGCTTTCACTGTTGGCGGGAGACATTGTACTCAGGCAACGGCCATCACACTTTCTCAGGTACTATAAGAACGTGCAGGGTGGTCGCGCTTCTATTAATTATGATTTGGGTGGAGGAGAGGCCAGCTCTTCACTCGGCATATCAGTGGCAAAGGGCCAGTTTGAGTCGACCCTTATACCAGCGCGGGAAGGGATTCTCGGACCATATCAGATTCCGGGCCCCAACAATCAGCCCTTCGTAATTATTCTGGCAAATTCTGAACGGATTTTTTTGGACGGAAAGCTGTTGGAGCGGGGATTTAACAGGGACTATGTAATTGACTACAACCAGGGGCAGGTCACTTTTACCAACCGCATTTTGATTACTGAATTCTCAAGGATCCGGATCGACTATGAATATTCCGACCAGAACTATAACCGCTCCATCCTGGCGGCTTCGCATGAACAGCAAAACGGAAAGTGGAAAATTAATGCCCAGGCATATCGTGAAGGGGATAATCGCAACAGGCCTCTCTTTGGTGATCTGAGTCAGGAAGAGAAGATCATTCTCAGCGAAGCAGGGGACGATCTCAGCAAGGCAATAACCTCGGGTGCAGATAGTGTCGCGTTCAGCAATGAGTTCATCCTGTATGAGCGGAGGGATACGACACTCACGGGTGGTGAAACGGAAGAAATATTTTTGTACAGTACGGATATGGAAAGGGCGACATTTCGCGTACGTTTCACTCAAACCGGTGAGAATGGAGGTAATTATGTGCTTGACAGGATTACAGCTAACGGACGAATATATAAATGGGTTGCACCTGTAAACGGAGTGCCACAGGGTAATTACATTCCATTTATTCAATTGCCGGCTCCGAATAAGCGGCAAATGGTCACGCTCGGGGCTGGGTTTGAAATGAATGAGCATGAGGAGGTTTTTGCAGAAACCGCCGTTTCTTCCTTTGACCAGAATCTGTATTCAGATATCGGAAATACCGATAATAACGGATTTGCCATCAAATCGGGCATCACTAGCAGAGGCAGAAAGGTTTCATTCCTGAATGGCTATACCTGGAATGCGCTCATGGATTTTGAATTCGATGATGAGAACTTCAGGCCAATTGATCGTTTTCGCGATATTGAATTCAACAGGGACTGGAATTACGATCCCCGGACAGATACACTTAGAAACACCGAACAGATTATTAATGCGGGCTTTGGTATAAAGAAGGATGCCGGTCGCGCCTTTCAATACGGCCTGACCTACAGAAAGCGTGGTGAACAGGTTGACGGATTGCAGCACAGGCTGGAGCTTGACCAGCAATGGAAATCAATCAAGCTCAGGTCACAGTTCTTTCAAATGAATAACGACGTGGAAACATTCAATGCCTCCTGGACGCGTCTTTCTGCGGACCTGAGTGTCGAACGGAAGAAATGGGTTCCAGGCTATATTTTTGCGCTTGATAAGAACAGGCAATCTTATGCCGACAGGGATACTTCGGCCATGTACTTTACCTCGCATGAATTCTATGTACATCAGGGCGCTGAAAGCAAATGGCTTTATGATTTCAGGTATACGTACCGGAACGACGAACGCCCATTGAATGGGGTGATTCAGCCATATTCAACATCCAACACCTTCCGAACCATGATTGGACGTGACTTTGAGTATCACCGCCTGCAGGCCATGTTCACATATCGTGCACAGGATCTGCTGGACAAGGTGGAGGATGAGGAGACTATTTCTTCGCGTGTGGAATGGCAGGGAAGCTGGCTTAAGAATGTATTGCGCACAGATGTAACGTATGCGGTTTCCAACAGCCAGGAACTCAGGCGTGAGTATGTATTTATCAGAGTTCCGGCTGGTGAAGGAACACATACCTGGAGAGATTTAAATGTGGATGGGATTCAGGATTTTAATGAATTTTTTATCGCGGTGAACCCGGATGAGCGAAATTTTGCAAAAATATTCGTGCCTACGAACGACTTTGTTACCGCGTTTCAAAATCTTCTCATTGCACAGTTCCAGATAACACTTCCCGAGTCATGGAAAGACAGGGGAGGAGTTCCGGCTTTACTCGCGAAATTCTCGAATAATTCTTCCTGGACGGCAGATAACAAGATTACTTCAGATGATATTGCTGATAAATTGCTGGCCTTTGCACGCGCTATCGACGAGGAAGATATTCTGGCGCAACGGAATATATTTCGCTCCACTACCTTTTTCAACCGTGCAAATGCCGTGTATGGAATGGAGTTTACTGTTTTTCATTCAAGGCAGAAGCAATTGCTTTCCAGCGGAGTTGAGGGGGCTGAAAACAGGACATACAATTTCATTCTACGGTACAATCCCTCAAGAATTTATAATCTTAAACTCCGCGCCGGACAGGGAAATAAAACGGCATTTTCGGATTTTCTGCCCGACCGGAACTTCCTGATACGCTCAAAAAGAATTAATCCGGAGGCTTCATGGCAACCCGGGATTCATCATCGTTTCACCCTTCAGTACATGTTTGAAAGACGTGAGAATGTGGCTGATGAAGTGGGGAATGAACAGGCAGTATCCAATGAATTTCAGTTCGATTACCGGTTTTCAAAAGCTTCTTCGAGTGTAATGAATGCCCGGGTAAGTTTAATTTCGATTGATTTTGAGGGGATAGAGAACAGCCCTGTCGGGTATGAGCTACTCAATGCCCTGAATCCCGGCAGGAATGTCACCTGGAGCCTGGTATGGCAGCAAAAGATCACGAAGGGACTTCAGCTGAATTTAAGTTATGACGGACGGGCTTCTGAAAATAACCGGGTAATCCACACCGGACGTGTACAGGTAAGTGCGCTGTTTTAATTGCGCTTAAGTCGTTGCATAACCTTATTGGCAAAGACAAAATCGTCAAACTCCTTTACGCCGCTTTCAGTGATCTCATCTTTTGAACCCTGCCATAATTTATGGCCCTGGTACAGGAAAAGTATGTGCTCACCGATACCCAGTACGGAATTCATATCGTGAGTCACAACAATGGTTGTCGTGTTGTATTCTTCAGTAATATCCATGATCAGGTCATCGATCAGAATGGATGTCTGTGGATCCAGGCCGGAATTCGGTTCGTCACAAAAAAGGTACTTGGAACTGTTCACGATAGCACGGGCAATGCCAACGCGTTTTTTCATTCCACCACTTAATTCGGAAGGCATTTTGTCATTCTGTCCTGCGAGCCCTACACGTTCAAGACAAAAATTAACGCGGTCAACTTTTTCGGAAAGCGGCATTTTTGTTAGTACATCCAGGGGGAACCGAACGTTTTCTTCCACGGTTTTTGAATCAAAAAGTGCCCCTCCCTGGAAGAGCATTCCAATTTGCCGTCTTATCTCAGTTTTGGTATCCCTGTGTGCACCAGTAAATTCAAGGTCATCGTAATATACATGTCCCTGATCCGGAGGGATGAGACCTACGATGCACTTGAGCAGAACACTTTTTCCGGTACCGCTGGCACCAATGATCAGGTTGGGTTTTCCCTTGTAGAATTCCCCGGTGATCCCTTCCAGAATAGTTTTATCACCAAATGATTTATGAATATTTTCAATCTTAATCATATTACAAAAGCAATTGGGCCAGAAGGTAATCAGCAGTCAGGATTGCGATTACGCTTTGTGTAACGGCTGCCGTACTTGCCTGACCTACTTCAAGGGCTCCGCCCCGAATGTAAAACCCTTTATAGGAGGAGATGGAGGCGACAAGAAAGGCGAAAACGAACGACTTAATCAAGGCAAATGTGACTGTATATTCATTGAATTCGAAACGAATTCCGTATATGTATTCATATTCGGTTATGACCCCTGTAAAAATCCCGGCAAGATATCCGCCAAGGATCGACAACAGACCTGCAAGGATCACCAGCATGGGGAACATCATAAAGGAAGCAATGATCTTGGGCAGTACCAGGTATGAGGTTGAATTAATACCCATCACCTCCAATGCATCAATTTGCTCTGAAATGCGCATGGTTCCCAACCCACTGGCCAGACTTGAGCCCACTTTTCCCGCATATATGATGGCAATGATAGTAGGGGCAAGTTCAAGAATGGTCATATCACGAACCACCAGGGAAATCACATAATTGGGGATCAGCGGACTAACAAGGTTGTAGGCCGTTTGGATGGTTGTTACCGCCCCGATAAAGAAGGATACCAGCGAAACAAGAAATATGGAATTGATGCCAATATTGATGCATTCATCCATGGTGAGTTTAAAATATGTTTTAAACGATTCCCTGTTGACCAGGAGCGACCCTAAAAAAATAAAATACTTACCTAGAGTTTCCATTTAAACACTTAAATTATCTCGCAGGATTACCTGTTCGCTGCGCTTGTCCGCGGCTGAAAGATACTAATATTATCCTAATTGTACTTCCTGAAGAAGGATTTCAAAAAAGAAGACATGAATAAGACGATTGTAGTTACCGGCGGAACAAAGGGAATTGGCAAGGCCATCATTGAAAAAGCCGCCCTGAACGGATTTGACATCATCACATGCGCCCGAAACAAGGATTATCTTCATGAATTGAAGGAGGATATCGAGGGTAAATTTGAATCCCGGCTTTCATTTCTTCCAACAGACATGTCGCGTAAGGAAGAGGTTGAGGAATTCGTGCGTTTTATCGAAGGCATTACAGAAACAGTGGATGTTTTGGTTAACAATGCAGGAGTCTTCCTTCCCGGTGAAATACACAAGGAGGACGAGGGAGCCCTGGAGAAAATGATCAATACGAATCTTTATTCGGCATACTACCTCACACGAGGATTATTACCATCCATGATCAGGAGAAAATCCGGCCATATTTTTAACATGTGCTCTACGGCCTCCATCATACCCTATGTGAACGGAGGATCCTATTGTATTTCAAAATTCGCATTGCTCGGGTTTTCCAAAGTTCTTCGTGAAGAAATGAAAGACAAAGGAATCCGTGTCACCTCAATTCTGCCGGGGGCTACATTTACAGCGAGCTGGGAGGGCGTGGAATTACCCGAAGAGCGATTCATGCGTCCTGAAGATGTGGCAGATGCGCTTTGGAATGCATATGACCTGTCTGACCGTACTGTGATGGAGGAGGTAATCCTGCGTCCCATGCTGGGGGATATCTGATTTCAAATTGATTGCCCGCTGCATAACAATTTACCTTCTTTACAGTTACCTTTACAGAAGATTTTATTAGCTGAAACGTGGAAATACAGGAAGAACAATCCTCCGTTTATTGTCCGAGTCTTACCGAATATAAAAGACGTAAAACCTCCGTTGTTACGATCGGTGATGTGCCTATGGGTGGAGATCATCCGATCCGGGTGCAGTCAATGACCACAGTCGACACGATGGATACCATCGGATCTGTGGAACAGGTACTGAGAATGGTGGATTCGGGTTGTGAATATGTGAGAATTACAGCCCCGAGCATCAAAGAGGCGCAAAATCTTGAGGAAATCCGGAAGGAACTGCATAAGCGCGGATGTTATGTTCCCTTGGTTGCAGATATCCATTTCACCCCGAACGCGGCAGAACTGGCTGCCAGAATTGTAGAGAAAGTACGGGTAAATCCCGGAAATTATGCTGATAAGAAGCGGTTTGAAGAAATCGAATATACAGATGCCGCCTACCAGGCAGAGCTCGACAGAATTCGGGAAAAGTTTACGCCACTCGTAAAGATCTGCAAGGAATATGGTACTGCAATGCGTATCGGAACCAACCACGGTTCATTGTCGGATCGAATCATGAGCCGCTACGGTGATACACCGCTGGGTATGGTTGAATCGGCACTCGAATTTCTACGCATTTGTGAGGACCTCAAATATTATAATATTGTGCTTTCCATGAAGGCGAGTAATACCCAGATCATGGTCCAGGCCTACAGACTTTTGGTTCAGAAACTGGACGAGGAAGGCTTTAAGCCATATCCGCTACATCTGGGAGTGACTGAAGCGGGAGACGGCGAAGACGGTCGGATCAAAAGTGCAGTAGGCATAGGAACATTGCTGGAGGACGGACTTGGTGATACCGTAAGGGTTTCGCTTACCGAAGAGCCGGAGTTTGAAGCGCCGGTCGCCAAGGCACTCATTGACCGGTATACCAACAGATCCGGGCATAAGAGTATTCCGGATTTACAGCGAATTCCCATCGACCCGTTCAGCTATAACAGAAGACATACAGCAGAAATTGCAAATTTCGGCGGGAGCAATGTCCCACGGGTAATTGCCGACCTTTCCGCCGTGGAAATTAAAAATTATAAGGATCTGAAAGCCATCGGTCACTTCTACCTTCCAGAACTTGATAAGTGGAAGATGAATGATATCGGGGCCGACTATCTGTATGTGGGGAAATCTCCGGTACCGTTCATGTTACCTAACGGACTTCGGCAAATTCTTGACGCGGAAACATGGCTGCGTCATGACGACCAGCATCATACATACCCATTATTCAATCGCGAGGAATTTTTAACCTCTGAAACGTTCCATCCCGTTCTGAATTTCCTTCGTCTCGAAGCTGAACAATTATTGGAGCCTGCACTGATGAATCAGCTAAGGAATACACCAAATACAGTTCTTTGGTTGCATACTTCTAATGAGCATGCGATGCCCGCGCTGAGAAGGTTTATGTTCGAGCTGATCAACCTTGGTTTGGAAAACCCTGTAGTAATTGAGAGGGCTTATGGAGCCGTAGGAGAAGATAAACTTCAACTTTTCGCTGCGACAGATGTGGGCGGACTTCTGATTGACGGGCTGGGAGACGGTATCATTTTATCGACGAGCCTGCGTTCGCCGGAAGATCATGAGGCAGAGCTGGAGATTATCAAAGCCTACAACAGTACTGCATTTGGTATTTTGCAGGCGGCCAGAACCCGAATGACAAAGACTGAGTACATTTCCTGTCCGTCCTGCGGAAGAACCTTATTCGATCTTCAGGAAACTACTGCCATGATCCGTAAGAGAACCGATCACCTCAAAGGAATCAAGATCGGAATTATGGGCTGTATCGTGAACGGTCCAGGGGAGATGGCGGATGCTGATTATGGATATGTTGGGTCCGGCAAAGGGAAAATCACACTTTACAAAGGAAAAGAAGTCATCAAGCGCGGAGTGCCATCTGAAAGTGCAGTTGATGAACTAATTGAAATTATCAGGGACGACGGGAACTGGACGGAGCCTGAAGTCGGTTAATACAAAATATTATGCAGAAAGAGATGAATCAGGAAGCAAGCAAGAGAGAAAAGATCACATTTAAGGAATATTTCCAGCTTGGAGAGGTGTGGGGTTATTTTTTCAGGAAAAAAGATCCTAACAGGCCATCCAACATCAATATTAAAATGATGCATGGCATCAACAAAATTTCCATACTGATTTTTCTTGTTGGGGTGATCTACATGATCATTAAGCATTGGCTCTGATGTGGACATAGAGAGTTTTCGAGAGTTATGTATCTCCCGGCCGGGAGTGACCGAAGAATTTCCCTTCGATAACAACACGTTGGTATTTAAGGTGATGGGCAAGATGTTTGCCCTGGCGGATGTGGACCATTTCGTAAGTATTAACCTGAAGTGTGACCCTGAAGAAGCGATACGACTTCGGGAACATTATGCCGGTATACGTCCGGGCTATCATATGAATAAAAAACACTGGAATACTATTGAAATGGATGGGAGCGTGCCGGATGCAGTGGTCAGGGAGTTGATAAGCGAAAGCTACAGGCTGGTAGTAAATGGATTAACACGGAAAATGCGCGAGGAACTTGAAGGAATGAAGTAGCCATTTCCTGTTGTGGATTCGGCAATACACCTCCCGGGTAAGAAAACATGCGTTTTTACACCCATTATTAGGCAAAATATACTTTATCTTATGATTTTTTGGGTTTACCTTTGATAAAGAACCAGACATATATGCGAAAGTCTTTTCTTTTGCGTTATTTTTTAGTCTGTAAGGGTCATAATTTTTTGAATGAGAATTTTTTCACATGTGTTGGCAGCCTTAATCCTGCTGCTTGTATTCCAGGCCTGTACTGAACGTACAATATGTCCGGCGTATCAAAGTGCCTTTATACATGATAAAGACGCGTTGAAACGCCAGTTCAGTTATTTTGGTGAGGATTCAATGCCCAAGGTTTTTGAAGCCAGCAAAGACCGCTTTCTCATCATTGAACCTGTTTCTTATCATCGCAAGTTGCGAAGTCTTCAGACCATTGCCATGACGGATATTTATCCCGAGATCGTTGATTCTACCGATGTGCAGGATGATGAATTCTATCTCGCAGAACGCGATGTGATTGATTCCACTGAGCTGGATCAGCCCAATCCTGCGGATAGTGTGTATGTTATATCCCTCAAAAAGGAAAAATTCAATATCGATCAGGAACTTTACCTGTGGTATTTAAGGGAATATCTGGTTTATCCTGATGTACGCATCAACATGGGTAAGGAGATGGAAGCAGCGGCTGATCAGGAACAGAAGGAGGAAAAGGTTGGATTCTTTAAGCGGATTTTTGGCAAAAAGAAAAAGAAAGACGATGATACTGAGTTTGATGTGGAAACCAATGCCACAGATATCGATGAGGTAGAGGAAGATTCCGAAACCAAGCCAAAAAAGGGCGTATTCAATTTCAAGAAGAACAAGAAAGACAAGGATCAGAAATTGGAAGACCCGGATAAAAAGAAAAAGAAAAAGAACGAGACTGAGAATGAGGAGGAGGAAGAGGAGAATTCGACCAGTCCGGACGCCACCTTCTAATCACAATACCCCAGAAATTCCTTATCAATTTCCCCTTCATCCATGCCAAGGTCAATAGCCTTTTGTAAATCCTCACAGGCACGCTTGCGTTTTCTTAATTGCTGCCAGGTAAGTGCACGAAGATAGAATCCAAGCGAATATTCAGGAAGGCTCGCAAGGCCGGTATCAAAATCCTCCATGGCTTTTCGGGGTTCATTGATCAGGTAGTAAGAATATCCCCTGTTGATAAATGTGTAGGGATCCTCATCCAGCAGGAGGGCATTGTTAAAGTCATTGATGGCCGACCTGTAATCCTGTACCTGGAAATTTGACAACCCCCTGTTTCTGTAGGCTTCCGGATTTTTGGGATTGATACTCAATACGCTGTCCCAGTCATTCAGGGAAGATTCCCATTCACGAAGCTCGGCATACAATACAGCACGTTTGAAATACACCGATTCGGAAGGCTGGAAATTCAGATAATCCGTATAATTTTTTACGGCTTCGTCATACTGTTTTATTCTGGTATTGATTTCACCCATAAACAGGTATGCCCATACGAATTCAGGGTCGACAGATGCTGTTTTCTGATAGTAATATTTTGCACTGTCGTACTGCTGATTATTATAGTAAAGATTGGCGATATTGAAATATGCTCCGGCGTTGTTGTTATCCTGCCGGATCACCTGGTTAAATACCGCTTTGGCCCGTTCCGGCTGATTCAATTCAATATATGCAAGACCCATATCCAGCATGATCGCCGCTGAATCCGAAGAGGATACAAGCGCTTTGTCGAATTCTTCCAGCGCATCGTAGGCACGATGCTGACGCAGCCTGATCTTGCCTTTAAAATGATGGAGTGACGACATATCGGCGGCATAGCGTTTTTCCCGTTCCAGCTCCGTGCTTGTTAACGTGCTCTTTTCATCCAGTGAATCGATTTTGCGCAGCAGAATGTCTTCGGTAATATTACTATATTGAATCGCCTCGCTGTAAAGACGCCGCTGATAATTAACCTCTGTGAGCCTTAGTGCTGCTGCATAGCTGTCTGGGTATTTCCTGAGGATTTCCTGAAAAATCGTTGAAGCGCGCACCGTATCCCCATCCGATAGAATGCGTTCGGCAGTGAGAAGTGCGTCGAGTTGCTGACCATTTGAACTAATGGAAGCAACGGTTAAAAGAACCAGCAAAAAATAAAATTTCATTAATCAAAGAGTGAATAATTCCCGAATTGGTCTGCGGGAGAAAATGGTTTTATCAGGTTGGGCTGATCATTGTCCGGGTTTTCAATGCGCGGAGATACAGTGTAACTGCGGAATTCGGCATCTGCAGGCGGATGAATCAAACCTTCCAGATCTTCAACGGACGCATTGGGATCCAGCCACAGATTTTCATGTTGGCGGTCAAGTATGAGTGGCATGGTCGTTGAAATGTTTTTCAGGTTTGTGCTCGAAGGTACGGTTATCATTTTGAACGTATGAACGACATGTCCCTCATCATCTTCAAACTCCTCCCAGATTCCGGCAATGGCAAAAATGCCGTTATCCTGACGAACTATTCGATGCGGTATTCTTCCTTTTTTGCTAACCTGGCGCCAGTCGTAGTAACCATCTGCGGGAACCAGGCAACGAAACGATTCGAGCATTCTCCGGCCTCCTGCGGTGTTAATAAGCGCATCCGACTGCACATATAACAATTTGGCTCCGATGGGTTTATTGTTCGAACGTTCAGGCAGCTGACCCCAGAAGAAGTAGCTCATTCCCTGACTACCCTGGGTGATCACCGGTAATACCTGCGTTGGCGCTGCATTATATCTCGGCTGGTAACGTTCGGAAATATCACGCGCAAAACGTTCCGTAAGTGTCTCTCTTGATGCTGTAATCGTATATCGATCGCCCATAATACGAAGGTAGGAATATTTACCTGAATTCACTTAGTGACCTTCAACGAAATGAATGGCCTGCTGCTCCGACCAGAAGACCCCATGCGGATTGAAGGAGGTGAATCCGACATGACCGCCCTGATGGGGTACCCTGAAAGTAATGTAGGGGTGATCTGCCAATTCGGTAACAGGATAACATTTTTCCGACAAAAAGGGATCGTTGCGTGCATTGATTAGTAACGTAGGAGTTTCGATTTTGTCCAGGAAATAAAGCGCACTGCATTTTTCATAGTAATCCACGGCATCGCGGTACCCGTGAAGCGGCGCCGTGTAGGCATTATCAAAGTCTATCAGGGTTTTAATGTTGTCAAGGAGCGTCACGTCCATTGATCCGGGTAATGCCGCTTCTTTGAGACGGATTTTCTCCTTGAGATTAACAAGAAATCTTCTCGAATACATCCAGTTGCCCGGTTGTGATATTTGCTCGCAGCTGCTCAACAGATGAAGCGGAACGGAAAACGTTACAGCATTCTGAATCTGTGCGGGTACCGAACCCTCTCCAAGATACTTGAGGGTAAGGTTGCCTCCGAGACTGAACCCTACCAGCGAGATTTTCTCATAGCCATTCTTGAGTGCATGGGAAATAATATGACGCAGGTCCTCAGTTGCGCCACTATGATAAAATCGGGGTTTTCTGTTCATTTCCCCACTGCATCCGCGGAAATTCCAGGCCAGGATGTCGTAGCCTTTTTTACTGAATGCCCGGGCCATGCCTTTGATGTAGGGCCTTTGTGAATCGCCTTCCAACCCATGAGAAATAATAATAAGATGATCCCGGTTGTCCCGAATCCAGTCCAGATCCAGGAAATCACCGTCGGGAGTCTCTATTCGTTCCCGCTGATAGATGACGTCCTTAACGCGCCTGAATAGAGCCGGTATAATGGTTTCAAGATGCGGCGAAATATAGATTTGCGGGGCTTTATATTCATCCATAATACTAATGTATAAATTAATTCTGCGTCTGCCCCTCGTTTTTTACAGTTCATGCCTCATAAATTCCGGTCCCATATTTTATGAAAAAATTAAAACAATTTGCCCCTAACTAATCTTAACATTGCATAGAAATAAAGTACCGACTATGACCCGGTTATTTACGGCAGTACTATTAATATTCGGATTGGCAGGATTCCATGAAGGGAGTGCGCAGCAGAAGTTTGCACTGAACGGCTATATCACGGATCAATCTAACGGAGAAGCACTGATAGGGGCTACCATTTTCGTGCGCGGCACGCAGAATGGAACGGCCACCAATGTTTACGGGTTCTATTCGCTCACACTGCCTGTGGGTGAGTATGAAGTTGAGTTTTCATATATCGGATATGAAAGCCAGGTGATGCCTGTTTCGCTCGGAAATGATTTACGGCTGGATGTAGAGCTGGTACAGCAGGGAAAAACACTGGAGGAAGTTGTAATCACCGATGAACCCCTCGATGTGAATGTTTCCAGTGTGGAAATGAGTACCGAGAAACTTGAGATCCAGACAATAAAGAAAATACCTGCTTTTTTAGGAGAGGTGGACGTGCTGAAAAGTCTGCAGCTGCTTCCGGGAGTTAGTTCGGTGGGCGAGGGATCTGCCGGATTTAACGTTCGTGGTGGAAGTGTGGGGCAAAACCTGGTTTTGCTGGATGAAGCACCTGTTTATAATTCCTCACATTTGTTTGGATTCTTTTCGGTATTTAATCCGGATGCCGTTAAGGATGTGAAACTTTATAAAGGTTCACTGCCTGCGAATTATGGTGGGCGTCTTGCGTCGATTCTGGATGTACGCATGAGGGAAGGTAATGCCAAGGAGCTTGAGGTATCCGGGGGTGTGGGTCTGCCTGTTTTCAGCCGACTGGCGATACAGGGACCAATTGCGAAAGATAAAGCATCCTTCATCGTGGCAGGCCGGAGGTCTTATGTGGATCTTTTTGCCAAACCTTTCACCGACGGTGCAACACTTTATTTCTATGACCTCACTACCAAGGTGAATTATAATATCGACAGCCGAAACCGGATATTCCTCTCAGGTTATTTTGGGAGAGACGTGTTTAAATTCGATGAAAACCAGGGTTTTAACTGGGGTAATATTACCACGACCTTCCGCTGGAACCACATCTTCAACAGCCGGCTCTTTTCAAACGTAACGGCATTCATTAGTAATTTTGATTACGGCTTCAGTTTTGGGGAGAGCAATCAGGATAAATTCGATTGGGATTCAAGCATCATTACCTATTCATTTAAGCCGTCGTTTACATATTTCATTAATCCGCGGAACGAGATCAACTTCGGAGGGGACCTGAATTATTACGATTTTAATCCGGCCCGGGCGATAGGGGTATCAGATGGGGTTACCCAGGATATCAGCCTGAATGATAAGTTCTCACTGGAAGGTGCTTTATATGTAGATAATACACAGGAGCTTGGATCCAATCTCACACTCCGGTATGGTCTGCGGTATTCGTTTTTTCACTACCTGGGACCTGGCACCGTGTATGAATTCCTTCCTTCGACGCCCGGAGACCGGCGTCCGCCGAACACCGAGGAAATTTATGAGGCAGGGGACGGAGAACTCATTCAGGCCTATCAGAACCTTGAACCCCGAGCTTCAGTTCGTTACCGTTTTGGAAAGAGCTCCATCAAAGCCAGTTATGCACGTACGGCCCAGTATATCCACCTGATCAGTAATACCGCCGCGCCAACACCCATTGATATATGGACACCGAGTACCAATAATATCCAGCCTCAGATCGGAGACCAGTTTGCCCTGGGCTATTTCCGGAACTTTGGGGAAGGAGATGATTTTGAGACATCCCTTGAGGTCTATTACCGTGATACCAAGAACCAGGTGGAATATGTGCGCGGGGCCGAATTGTTTATTAATGAATTACTGGAAGGTGATATCATTCAGGGCGATGGACGGGCGTACGGACTCGAATTAAGTGTTAAAAAGAACAAGGGAGATCTGAATGGCTGGATTAGCTACACCCTCGGAAAAACCGAACTGCAGGTAGACGGAATCAATTCCGGGGAATGGTATCCTACGCGTTTTGACCAGACACATAATTTGAAAGTATTTGCGAATTATGATTTGTCGGAAAGGACATCCCTCTCGGCCAACTTCTCCTACACGTCTGGCACGCCGATTACAGCGCCTACATCCCGGCTTACGGTACAGGGTCTTGTGATTCCTTTCAATTATTACAATACCCGGAATAACTTCAGGATCCCGGCCTCGCACCGACTGGATGTTTCTCTCACCTGGCAAATGAAGCGGGAGAAAAAAGGCAAGGCAAGAAAGAATGAAGACTACCTCGTCTTTTCCATTTATAATGTCTATGGTCGTCGGAATCCATTTTCCATTTTCTTTGCGCAGGAGAATGCGCGGCCAATTGTGGGCCAGCCTGTAGAATCACTGGCCTATAAATTTTCAATTATCGGAAGCGTCGTTCCATCTGTATCCTATAATTTTCGATTTTGATGATGAAGAAAGTCTTACATATTCCGTTGGTTGCCATCGTAATGCTGATAGCATGCTGGGCATGCGAGGACCAGGTTACGCTTGATTTGCCGGATGCACCCCCCGTTCTGGTAGTGGATGCATTTTTAAACGATAAGCCCGGGGATCAGAAGATAATCCTCACCATGACACAACCTTACTTTTCCAATTCACTGCCAACAGGCGTCTCAGGTGCGGTCGTACAGGTGGAAGACGACCTTGGGAATATTTTTACCTTTAACGAGGGAGTAACGGCCGGCGAATATATCTGGTCGCCCCAGGCCGGCGAATTGATAGGAACCGTAGGAAGAACGTATCAGCTCACGGTTGAAAATGAAGGCACAACCTATCAGGCTGTTTCTGAAATGAAACGCGTTCCGGAGGTAGATTCGGTGTTCTTTACATTTAAGGAAGATGGCACCCCTTTCCAGGAAACTGGCTATTACGCTGAGTTTCGCTCAATGGACTTTGTCGGTCCGGGCGATTTTTACTGGATCAAGGCCTACAAGAATGATACATTACTAATTCGTCCTTTTGAATTAAATATTGCCGCCGATGCAGGCTTCACCCCGGGTGGGAACATAGATGGTGTGGTCTTTATTCAGCCTATCCAGGATGCGGTAAACCCATTGAATGATGACCTGGATCAGATATTGCCATTTGTGCAGGGAGACTCCCTGTATGTAGAGATTCATTCCATAACTGCGGACACCTGGGAATTCCTGAACCAGGTACGAATTCAAACGCAGAGGGATGGTGGTTTTGATGAAATATTTGCCGAGCCCCTGGAGAACGTACCTACCAACATTGTGATCACCGATTCACCGGCAAGCGAACCAGAACCAGTTGTTGGATATTTTTCTGTTTCCGCGGTAAAAGGAAACGGCAGACGCCTGAACGAGTGAAACTATCCCTCGAAATTTATCTTTTTATGTGATCCGTCACAAAATGGTTTATTTGAGGATGCTCCGCACCTGCAAAAAGCAGTGGCCGCTGCATCGATAGGTTTCTCAACGCCATCAGATTCCAGAATCATTTTTGAATGTATGAGTAACGGGCCGTTCTTTCTCACTTCAACCCGGAGGGAAGATTCATTCGATGAGGTGGTATGCTGACCTTCATAGGATAGTGCCCCGGACGGACATTTATCTATTTGTTTCCTGACGGCATCTGCACTTGCTCCTGCAGGATTGATCCAGGGTTTATTGTCGGGTTGAAATACAGAAGGAAGACCTCTCATGCATTTTTCAGAATGTATACATTTATGAGGCTGCCAAATTACGGTCAGATCACCTTCGGAATATTTTTTCGTAATCTCTTTCATATGAGAAGTTACGAATTCAATGATTACTATTCAAATGATCTCTATCGCGGGAATCTGAAAACGTTGTAAATCTCATCACCCAGGTCCTGAATAAAGTAAAGATTGTCGGCATCTTCACTTATTTCATATGTACCGTCAACAATATAGGTCCAGTCGAAGTCGGCCGTAAATACACATTCATTTTCAAATTCCAGCTTCTTTTGATCGCGGGTGAAAGTGCCAGAGCAGATGGCCGGATAATGAGTTATGGATGAAATACCAGAAAATTTATTTCCGCTGAGTTCGAGGGTGACATTTGAGGTCTGAATCCTGCCTTGTGGTGTTAAACGATAGAAATAGCCCGTATATGCTGCATCCGGGGCCAGGCTATTGTCGTCGTCGGAACAGGAAAAGGATAGGGCCGCCAGCCCTATCCACACCAAACATTTGATTCTTGCAAATCTCATGAACAGATTAACTTTCTTTACAGACAACCTTAAATTGAAATTGGTTGTAATCCATGTTAACGGATGACCTTAAAGAAACGGCTCCACCTGATTTTACTGAGGAATGATTCTTCACCGTCGAGGGACAGCCAGATAAAGAATCCTTTGCCCACAATATGATCTGCGGGTACAAATCCCCAAAATCTTGAATCCAGAGAATTATTCCGGTTGTCACCCATCATAAAATAATAATCCTGGTTAAAAGTGTAGCTGGACACTTCCTGTTCGTCAATAAACAATTTCCCATCTCTGATCTCGGCATTTTTGTTGTGATCAAATTTTGTGATCACCTTGCCGTAGAGGGCCAGGGTTCTTTCGTTTATATCGATAGTTGCGCCTTCACTGGGAACCCAAAGCGGCCCGAACCATTCTTCATTCCAGGGGAAGAGTTCAGGATTTGCGGGGAAGATAGGGTTCTGAGTATTGTACTCATACTCTCCTTTTTCATGTTTCATTTGGGTTATGCTCTGAACGAATTTCTGGGTTTCCAGCTTTTCTTTCTCTTCCTGTGTGAGGTGAAAGAGATACTGGACCAGGTTGCCTTGGCGTCCCATGATACCTGCGGGCCTTTCGATTTCCAGGTTGTCAAGCACACGTTCCGAGATGTCTACATTTGAAACAACCGCGTAGGCAAACTGCATCTTTTCGGGTTTGTCAAAATCCTCACCGTTCACGAGCAATACGGCATCACGAATCTCAAGGGTATCGCCAGCTACCGCCACACAACGCTTGATATAGTTTGTTTTCAGGTCAACCGGATAGTCGATCCATTTATCTTTGTTAGGCTCCTCGAAATTGCTTTCGGCGATTCCCGGTACATTAAAGACCACCACATCATTACGTTTCACATGCGTAAAACCCGGTAGTCGGTACTGTGGCAGCTGAATTGCATCGGAATAGGATGGGATATTGGTGAACCAGATTTTCTGATGGGTGAGAGGAACCTGCAGCGGTGTTGCCGGAGTTCTTGCCCCGTAGTGAAATTTGCTTACAAATAGAAAATCACCTACCAATAATGACTTTTCCATGGAAGGGGTAGGAATGGTAAAGGCTTCCATAATGAAAAAGCGGATGAGGGTTGCCGCGATAACGGCAAAGAGTATGGCGTCTCCCCATTCTCGCACAACTGATTTCTTCTTTTTCGGTTTCGTCTTTTTCCAGAATTTCCAGTTCATATCAGTTTTTAAAAGAGTTATAGTATATCAGTACCCCAAGGTGGGAAAAGCTTACAAAGAAAGATAAAAAATTATAAATCAAGGAATTCATCCATCCCCAGTACTCCCTTTTTACCCGGAAGCCACTCGGCGACAAGTACAGCACCCAGTGCAAATCCCCTTCTGGAGTGAGCAATATGTTTCAATTCGATGGAATCTTCGTCGTTGCTGTAAATGACAGTATGAGTTCCGGGGACATTGGGCTCGCGCAAAGATCGTATGCCGAGTTCGGCCTGAAAATTTGCGACTCCCTCAACCCACTTCTCTTTTCTTCCGATGTTCTCAATAATTGTCTCTGCTATTGTAATTGCAGTCCCGCTCGGTGAATCCTTCTTTTCGGTATGATGGATCTCTTCCATCTGGATATCATAGGAGGGAAACCGTTGCATCACTTTAGCCAGGAACTCGTTTAATTTGAAAAATATATTCACTCCGAGGCTGTAGTTGGAAGCATAGAAAAAGGTGCCGGATTCTTCCCTGCACAGATCAACCACCTCATTGCGCTGGCCAAGCCATCCAGTTGTACCACTCAGTACGGGTATTCCCATACGCAGGCACCAGGAAATATTTTCAACCGCTGCATCGGGCTGACTGAATTCGATGGCCACATCGGTATTATCTTTATTGAAGGCTTCTTTAGACTCCATCTGATTATCGATCCTGCCGATTACCTGATGGCCACGGGAAACGGCAATTTCCTCGATGGTTTTACCCATTTTTCCATAACCGAGTAATAAAATATTCATGTCAGAATTTGAGTTTAATGGATATACCTGATGAGAATCCCTGAACATATCCGGCGAAATATGTAGGATCTACAGAAGGTTCAAATGAGATCTGGAGGTTGGGGTTAAGTTCGAATTCCTTCAGATGCGCATCGATGTGTGCATCGGCGATCTGCAGGAGATAGAATATGCCGGTCATTGCAATCCAGAAATCCCTGTCTCTCCTTGCGTTATCAGCCAAGGTACGTGTCCGGTCCAGATTTGCACCCGTCGAGGAGCTATAATTAGGGTCCTCAAGGAATCCGAAAATGTCTGATCTGTATTGTTGGTAAAGGCCGTTATAGAAATCGACCGTCAATCCCAGGGCAATAAAACCACCATAAACCAGCGGAAGTTTCCAGTACTTGCGGTTATAAATCTGTCCTGCTCCGGGCAGGATCGCTGCGTACAGCGAAGCTCTTCGGGGAACAAATTTTTTCGCGTACATTTCTATTTCTTCGATATCACGAACTTCGCGAACAGTGTCAATCACGGTTTGCGGTATTGAATCCGTCTGATTTTCCTGGGCTGATACCCAGCTGCTGATGCAAATGAAAAACAGGAGTATGGAATATTTCATTACATATCGAGAATGTCCAGTATGCGGTTCAGGTCATCAATGGAAACAAATGGAATTTTGATTTCTCCTTTTTTACCATCGGAAGACTTCACCTGTACACGGCTTCCAAAATGGGAGGAAAGCCTGCCCTGAAGTTTAGCAATTTCTTTGCCATTTTCAGCAGGGGGCTGCGCGGGAGCTTTTTTCTCCTTATTTCCTTCGCGCACCAGTGCTTCCACTTTACGAACGGAAAGATCTTTGGCCAGTATTTGTCTGAATATCTCAAGCTGAAGACTCACGTCATCAATAGTAATGAGTGCACGTGCGTGACCCATAGAAATTTTCTTATCGCGCAGGCCTGCCTGAATATCAGGGGGTAACTTGAGCAGACGCAGGTAATTATTTACCGTACTTCTGTCTTTACCGACCCTGTCTCCGAGTTCTTCCTGTTTCAGGTCGCATTCAGAGAGCAGGCGCTGGTAGCTTAGGGCTACTTCAATAGCATTCAGGTTTTCACGCTGAATATTTTCAATCAATGCCATTTCCAGCATTTGCTGGTCATCGGCGGTTCGGATATAGGCAGGAATTGCGGTTAATCCTGCCATTTTAGAGGCCTGCAATCTTCGTTCGCCGGAAATAAGCTGATACTGCTTATCACTTAGTTTGCGAACTGTGATGGGTTGTATGATCCCCTGCATTTTAATTGAGTCTGCCAATTCCTGCAAGGCACGTTCGTCAAAATGACTCCTCGGCTGGAAAGGGTTAACTTCAATATAATCCAGGGGGATTTCATTTATTGAACTAACAGATTCCTTTGGATCACGTGAATCGAACCGGTTTTCTATCGGACTGGAATCATCCAGTAAGGCTCCGAGGCCCCGGCCAAGGGCATTTCTCTTTTTCATTGGTTTTTTTGTCATGATCCCCTCCTTACTTTCAGGTAAATCCGTTCTTTTCAAGAATCTCCTTAGCCAGGTTCAGGTAACTCACAGCACCTTTACTTTCCGCATCATGTGCAATTGCTGGTATTCCAAAACCAGGAGATTCACTTAATTTAATATTTCTTGGGATGATGGTATCGAAAACCATTCGTTTGAAATGGGTCCTTACCTCGTCCACTACCTGATTTGAAAGACGAAGCCTCACATCGTACATGGTGAGCAGAATACCTTCAATTTCAAGTGCAGGGTTTAATCGCTTCTGAATGATTTTAATTGTGTTCAGCAATTTTCCGAGTCCTTCCAGTGCAAAATATTCACATTGTACCGGAATGAGTACAGAATCAGAAGCGGTTAGTGAGTTGATCGTAATCAATCCCAGAGAAGGGGAGCAGTCGATGATAATGAAATCATACTGATCCCGAATTTCATCCAGGGCTATCTTCATCTTGTCTTCGCGCTGCTCTATGCTCACCATTTCTACCTCAGCACCCACCAGGTTAATATGCGAGGGCAGGATATGGAGATAATCGATATCGGTTTCTACGATGGCTTCGGAAGCCGGAACACCATCAACCATGCATTCGTAGATGCTGTTTTCTACTTCCTTGGGATTTATTCCAAGTCCGGAAGTCGAATTCGCCTGTGGATCTGCATCCACGACGAGTGTTTTATGTTCCAGTGCGGCCAGACTTGCGGCCAGGTTCATCGCGGTGGTCGTTTTACCAACACCACCTTTCTGATTTGCAATTGCAATAGTTTTACTCATCAAAAAATTAAAAGTTTAGGGTCTCGCCAACAGACATGAGTATTAATTCGATTCCGGCATCTTCAAATGTCTTCCTTGCAGCATTATGGTCAATTTCCACCAATGGAAAAGTATCGTAGTGCATACCGATAACCTTTTTCGCACCGCAAAATCTCGCTGCTTTTACTGCATCTTCAATACCCATCGTGAAATTGTCACCGATCGGAAGGAAAGCCAGTTCAAGTGATAAATCATCACTAATTTGTTTCATGTCCATATGCAGCGCAGTATCACCTGCATAATAAAAAAATTTATTTTCAGCTTCAATTATAAAACCTGCCGGGTTTCCTCCGTAGCTTCCATCCGGCATACTGCTGGAATGAACCGCATTCACCATTTTTACCTTTCCGAAGGGAAATTTCCACGTACCACCGATGTTCATGCCATGGCCGTTCGACAGGCCTTTTCCTGCAAACCATTGGACGATCTCATAATTACTGATGATCATCGCATCTGATTCCCGGCCGATGACCTCTACGTCTGCCGTATGATCTCCATGTCCATGGGAAAGCAGAATGTAATTTGGCCGCAATGCTGCTACGTTTATTTCTGAAGCCAGGGGATTGGGTGTGATAAACGGGTCGATTAATACGCGTATGTCACTGATTTCCAATTCAAAGCAAGAATGTCCGTAATAGGTAACGTTCATGAAATTACAGATTTGATTTCACAGGCATACAAAGATATAAGTTTATTCGATTTGTACGGGGTAATCCTTCAGCAATTCCTTACTTCTTTTGGGACGGATCACATAAAAAAGGCAGGTTCCACACCTGCCTTTTTTACATTATTTTTTCTTTTTCTTTGGCTTTTCCTGCTGTTGTTGCTGCTGTGCCTTCATGGCCGCTTCAAGACGTTGCTGGAATTTCGATTTTTTCCGGGATCCTGCATTTTTCTTATTCTCTTCGAGGATCGCCCGTATTTTATCGTCATCCACGAATTTGCGTATCACCGCCTGCTGTCCGAATGTGACAAGGTTTGAAACGAAGTAATAGAAACTCAGCGCTGCAGGGTAGGAGTTCAGCACAAACATGAAAATCAGCGGCATCATGTAGGTAAAGGCCTTCATGGGTCCCTGCACAGTACTAACCTGCTGGTTCGACCAGGTATATAAAATTGTGGATACAGTCATTAGCAGCACAAATAAACTCACATGGCTTCCATAAAAAGGAATGGTAAAAGGCAGCTGTATGAATGTATCGTACGTACTCAGGTCTTCCGCCCACAGGAATGGCTTACCGCGCAATTCTATCGACTGAGGAAAGAAGTAGAACATGGCAAACAAAATGGGCATCTGCAGCAGCATTGGTACACATCCGCTTACAGGATTCACCCCAACCTGCTGATAGAGTTTCATGGTCTCCTGTTGAGAGGCCGACATGTCATCGCCATGCTTTTCCTTAATGGCATCCATTTCCGGCTTCAACACCTTCATTTTAGCCATTGAGAGGTATGACTTATACGATAGCGGAGATAATACCAGCTTGATCATCAGAACCATGATAATGATGATCAGTCCGTAGTTTCCGATAAAATTATTCAGCAGATCAAAGAGAGGAATGATCACAAACTTGTTCACCCAAATCATAGGAGGCCAACCGAGGTACAGGTTCTTTGAGAAATCCTCGGTCACATCCTTAAGAATGTGATAGTCGTTCGGACCAAAATAATACGTCCACCCCGTGGCGGAGTTCTCCAGCGGAACCGACATTGCAACCTGTGCCTCTTTTACGATGGAAGAATCTGCCAGGTCTGCCTGTGTTTTTACTTCGACATTCGTGAATCTGTCTGAAGCGATCATGGCAGCTACAAAGAATCTTTGCTTGATGGAAACCCACTTCAGCGGCTCTTCGATTGATTTTTCTTCCAGACTGGTACTGCGCTCAGCGAGTCCGTCGAAATCACCTCCGGTCGTATAATAATTGATCGTTGAGTTGGTACGGCTCAGGGTGATGTCCTTTTCCTGTTTGATGAGATTGTCCCGCCAGTTGAAATCAACACTTTCCTGCACACGTGCCCCGTTCAGTTTCAGTTCATAACCAACCTGGTATCCGGAAGGAGGCAGGCTGTAGATATGTTCAACTGCACCGGAAGGAAGCGGCAGGGTGAATGAAATGTAGCTGGTGTCGTTATCAGACCAGGTTTTCTTCTGGTAATATAACTCGGTAAGGTCAATTACACGGTTATCCGCATTGACCCGCTGATGAATTCTGCTCGTTTCCGGTGTAAGGATGTAAAGAGGTTTGCCGTCGTAGGTGGTAAAATCCTTTAACTCAACAGTAGCCACCTGTGCGCCAAGCGTTGAAAAGGTAAGAGCTACCTGACTGTTTTCTACGGCCACTTCTTCCTCGGTACCTCGAGCACCTGCGGCAAATATGCCAAGTCGCTGACGTGAAACCTCATCAAAAAGAGAATCGGGTAATGAAGGATCCTCCTGTGCCGGTAAACCGGCGTTCAATTCCGGGGAATTACTTTCTGTAACCTGTTCAGTTTGTACCCGGGGCTCTTCCTTTGGAGGCTCCGGTGAGAAAAACTGAAAGTACAGCAGTAATAATAATGCCATTAACATTAACCCTATCGCCTGGTTTCTGTCCATATCTTTCTGTTACGTAATAATTAATCTTTCGGGTTGTTGATTTTATACTGGTGTGCTGCCTGCACAAATTTCACGAAAAGGGGATGCGGATTCAGCACAGTACTTTTTAATTCCGGATGAAACTGAGTGCCGACGAACCATGGATGGTCATTTAATTCGATCACCTCGACCAGGCCGGTGTCCGGATTGATCCCAACCGCTTTCATTCCTTTCGCTTCCATTCTTTTCAGGTATTTGTTATTGAATTCATACCTGTGACGATGGCGTTCACTGATTTTTGATTTTCCGTATGCCGCCATGGCCTTGCTTCCCTTTTGCAAGTCACAAGGATACGCACCTAAACGCATCGTACCACCTTTATCGATAATATTTTTTTGTTCATCCATCAGGTCGATGACCGGATCCGGCGTTTTTTCATCCAGCTCGGTGGATGATGCCTTCTTCAGGTTGAGCACGTTTCTGGCAAATTCGATCACTGCGCACTGCATACCCAGACAGATTCCGAAAAACGGAATATTGTTCTCCCTGACGTAACGCACCGCTTCGATCTTTCCTTCGACACCACGTTCACCAAATCCCGGTGCCACGAGAATTCCGTCCATACGGTCAAGAACCGCAGCACAATTCGTTTTATCGATGGTTTCGGATGAGATCCAATGAACGTTAACCTTGCACTCGTTTACAACACCTGCGTGAATAAATGCTTCGTTGATCGATTTATAGGCATCGGGCAATTCAACATATTTTCCTACCAGGCCAATATTGATTTCGTCTCCGGGATTTTTGAGTTTCCCAAGGAAGTTCTTCCATTGATCAAGGTCCGGTTCGTTCTTATTGGCTATACGCAATTTTGAAAGTACGCGCTCCGCAAGCTTTTCCTTTTTCATCAGTAACGGAACATCATAGATCGATTCGGCATCCAATGCTTCGATCACCGAATTGATGTTTACGTTGCAGAAAAGGGCTACTTTTTTGCGAATTTCCATGGGCAGGCGCCTCTCTGAGCGGCAAACCAGGATATCCGGCTGAATACCCGCTTCCAGCAGCTGTTTTACTGAGTGCTGCGTTGGCTTGGTTTTTAATTCCTTGGCAGCGCTAAGGTAGGGGATAAGTGTGAGGTGAATTACCAGGAAATTATTGGCACCCACTTCCCATTTTACCTGGCGGACGGCTTCAATAAATGGAAGTGACTCAATGTCGCCCACACAGCCTCCAATCTCTGTAATAACGAAGTCGTATTCACCGCTTTCGCCAAGCAAATATACATTTCTCTTGATTTCATCGGTGATGTGGGGAACAACCTGAACGGTTTTACCCAGGTATTCACCCCGACGTTCCTTGGTGATGACATTATTATAGATTCTTCCTGTGGTGATATTATTGGCCTGTGAAGTGGGCCTGTTCAGGAATCTTTCATAATGACCCAGATCCAGATCGGTTTCTGCGCCGTCGTCCGTCACAAAACACTCTCCATGTTCATAGGGATTCAGGGTTCCCGGATCAATATTGATATAAGGGTCGAACTTCTGTATAGTAACCTTAAAACCTCGTGCCTGCAGGAGCTTGCCCAGCGATGCAGAGATGATACCTTTACCTAATGAGGAAGTCACGCCCCCCGTGACGAAAATGTATTTAGCGGTGGCCATAAGTCATGGAAAATGTTGTGGCTTAACTTATGGGATACAAAGGTAACGGAATATGGCGAATTAGATAGTACTATGGATAAAAATATACTCCGAAATTACGCCGGTCCCTCCCGGGAAGAACTTACAGCGGAAGTCCTGCATTCTGCCGAGCCATAAGGTTGCTTAACGTCAGTACCGTGTTTTTCGGTGATAAAAGGGGTTCAATTTACAGCCAAACCTTACGCATGAGGTGTCACAGGGGGTTTCCGGCCCCTTCCGGAGTGTATTTATAGGTATGTTTGAATCTGGTGGAAGTACGAGTTTTTGTTTGATTTTTTTAAACTCCATGAGGAATCTGAAGATTATTTTTTTAAGTGTCTTCCTTTTGGCTGGGATGGTAGAGGCCTATGGTCAGTGTAATACACTTAGACCGCAGATCGACATTACGTTCAATACTGATCAGGACTGTGCTCCTTCTTCGGTAACGGAATATACGATCAAATATTACTTTAACGTCCCGCAGGACCCTGCAACGATCGCTATTCTGTTTGAATGGAACGATCCGGGCAACAATACTACACTCGTAAATCTGTTCAGCGCAACACCTATGGTGGTTTCCGGCGGAGACCGAGAATTTGAGGCTACTGCTACTTTCACCTATCCCGATAATGACGATTGCTCGTTTTCACCAACAGCATATATCCTGATTAATGGCGCAATCTGTCCGACTTCCAGACAGGTACAAACCGCCTACTCATGGGCTCGCGATAACCAATTCGGGGCGCAACTCGATATTTCACCCAATACGTGGGATGTATGTTACGGTGATCCCGTGGTAAATGCGGTTTTCCAGGATGCCTCAGAATTTAACTGTAACATCAATGTGGAGCCGGATAACCCGAACCGTCAGACAAGACACGTGCAATTTGTTTACGGAAACCTGGCAACTCACAATGCAGCAGCCACAATTTTAGACCTGAGCCTGAATGACGGCGGACCGGTAACACTTACTGACGGGGCGGGAAATCTGGTCGGACTGGAAACGCGCGGTACCGCCGGTTTGCAGATAACGGCAGCTCATTTTGGTCCGATTGATAACATCCCATTCCCGGCAGACGGCCCGATTTCTGTTTCATTTCCAATGAATGCGCCTGCTAACCCGGCAAATATGATTGGGAATCAATTTGAGATCACCATGTTCAACTGGAACATTTGTAACCCCTATAATGGTGATCCCAATAACCCTAATTACGAAGATGCGATATCAACGACCGCGTATATTCGGATCGTTGATGATCCGGATCCGCTTTTCGAAACGCATAAAAATAGTTACACAGGACCCGTACCTCCGGGCCGTGAATTTTGTATAGGGCAGGAAATATTCCTGACGAACGGTTCTGCCGGAGCCAGTAATTACCGGTGGGAAATCTATGACGGTCCGACTGATTCTGATCCGTTACTTGCATCGCGTACCAATATCAGCACAACCTTTACCTATAATACTGCAGGTAATAAGCTCATCAGACTTTATGCGATCAATGGAAATGCCCAAAGTGCCTGCGAGCGCTTTATAGATATCATTGTAAATATCACTCCATCGCGTATTGCGAATATTACTACAACCGACCTGGCAGATAACGCGATCACGCCTGAATTCTGCCAGACCGCCGGAAACTCAAGCACTTTCAATGTAAGGTTTTATGATACTTCTACGGGAGTAGTAGGAGGCAATACACAATGGAGATGGGTATTCCTTGATGAGAACGGGATCGCATTCAGAAATGAGCCGGCATCCGGTTATTCTGATGTTGAACTCGGACCGTTCGATCAGTCCTTCGTGAATCCCGGTGTATATCGTGTACGCCTGTTTACCAGAAATTCCGTGACAGGTTGTACCAGCAGGGATGAAATTGAAGTAAAAGTTTTTCCTCCGCCTGTGGTGGACTTTACAGCGGGGAATGCCTGTGAAGGCACCGAAGTTGCGTTCCTGGATATGTCTACACTTAATAATCCCGTTGACGGTGAAACGATCCAGCTCAGAGAATGGGACTTTAATTACGACGGCACCAATTTTAATCCGGATCCTCTTTATAATGACTCCACAGATTTCAGCCGAATTCTTGGCGCTCCCGGAACCTATGATGTTGCTCTGAGAGTAACTACATCGGGTAATTGTTCTGAAATGACAGTTCACCCGGTCACGGTGAATGCGGTTCCTCTTGCGAATATAGCCACCATCACAAGCGATGGATGTAGTCCGCAGATTGTAAATCTCCAAAATAATTCAGTTAACGGGCAGCCCGACGTTGTTGATCAGTTCATTTGGGAAGTAAATGACGGAAGCGGATTTGTGGTTGATTCTGTGCAACGTCCAACAGATCCGGGTTTTACCGATATGTATCAGATGGTATTAGTGAATAATACTACCTCGGATATCAATTTCCAGATAAGACAGCGTGTGCGACTGGCCAATGGATGTGAAACGGTGAGTAATGTATTGAATGTGCTGGTTTTTCCTTCTCCACAGGCCGCCTTCGCTGTAATGAACTATTCTCCCTTCGATGATAACTGTTCACCCATAACGGTTGATTTTCAGGTGCTGGCAGCTACTGTGGCTCTCGGTCCGACTTCCTATGATTGGACGATCAGTGACAATACAGGTATCGTTTATACTGAAAATACTGGTACAAACACGAATTTCAGTTACTCCTTTACGAATAATACACAATCCCTGAAGGACTATATTGTGCGTCTGCAGGCCAATTTCCCTAGTGGCTGTCCTGCTGATACGACTACAACCATCCGTGTTAATCCGGTGCCTTCGTCGGCATTCATGATCGATACCCTGGAAATCACATGTAATATTTTCCGTGTGCAGATTAGTGCTAATAGTAAAGGTCTGGACAGGTATGACTGGGTAATACGTGAGAATGGACTTACGGTATTCGCTTCCGATGTAGTCGGTGATACATTTGAATATACGTTCAACAGGTCGTCTGTAAATAAAAATGTTGACATTGATCTTCAGACGACAAATTTCGCAAACTGTATCAGTAACGTGACGACCAACTCCCTGGTTGTGCCGCAGTCAAATCCGGTGAATGCCTCATTCACCGTGTCGCCTCCGGAGACCACGTTGCCCAATACGACATTTACACTCACCAATAATTCGACGGGTAACAACTTAACGTATTTATGGGATTTTGGTGACGGAACGACCTCGAATCTCGCTAATCCGGGAACACACTCGTACCCTACCTTTGGTGATTATCTGATCAGTTTACGTATTGAAGCAGATCTCGGATGCGTGGATTCCACTTCTATACTCGTACGGGTGAATCCTATCCCGCCCATCGTGGATTTTGCTTATGATCCGCCCAATGGTTGTGCGCCGCTTACCGTTCAGTTTACCAATTTGTCTCAATATGCAGACCCCACGACCTATTTCTGGGACTTTGGAGACGGTATCGGAACCTCAAGGAATGAGAATCCTGTGTACACGTATTCACAGCCAGGTTTGTATACAGTAAGTCTCTCGGCAAGTAATGTGACGGGTGATACGATCACAGAGACGAAATTTGAGATTATTGAGGTCTTCAACAGGCCCATTGCAGATTTCACGATTAAATCCCCGGTGCTATACATACCGGATGATATCATGTATATCCGGAACGACAGTCGTTTTGCTACACGTTTCGAATGGGATTTTGGTGATGGCAATACTTCTACAGAGGCGCAGCCAACACACAGATATGAGAAGGAGGGATTTTATGATATTACACTAACTGCATACAATGATCAGGGCTGTGTGGATGTGCTTACACTTGAAAGTATTGTCCAGGCCAGAAATGGTGGTCGACTACTGGTGCCAAATGCATTTAGTCCGAACTTATACGGACCAACCGGAGGAGGTTTGGGTGAGGATCCGAATAGTAATGATGTTTTCAGACCCAAGGTTCAGGGTGTTGTTGAATATGAACTTATGATCTTTAACCGTTGGGGGGAATTATTATTCCACACAACCGATAAAAATATTGGATGGGACGGCTATTACAAAGGCGAGCTTAGTCCTCAGGATGTCTATGTCTACCAGATTAAGGTGGTTTTTGTTAATGGCGAGCGTGTAATGCGAACAGGGGATGTGAACCTTATTAGATGATGAAGAAATTTTTTACCATAGGCGTTTTAGTACTATCCGGATTTTTTACGCTGGTGCAGGGTCAGGACCCGCAGTTCAGTCAGTATTATTCCGCACCGTTGTACCTCAATCCGGCTTTTGCGGGAACGGGTGCCGGTCACCGCTTTGTAGCAAATTACCGGAATCAATGGCCGAATATTTCGAACGGCTTCGTTACTTACGCGTTTTCCTATGATTATAATATTCAGGATCTAAAAAGCGGAGTGGGTTTCATTGCTACAGCAGATCGCGCTGGTTCTGCGGCACTTACATCAACCACACTAGGATTTGTCTATTCATACAAGGTTCAGCTGTCAAATAAGTGGATTATGACGCCCGGACTGTATTTTGGGTATGGCCACAGGGACATAGATCTGAATAAGCTTGTTTTTGGTGATCAGCTGGCGTTTACAAACGACGGACAGGTACCTACCAGTGATCCGGGCTTCGGAAGTCTTGGAAGTGCTTCCTATTTTGACTTTGGCGCCGGATTCCTGATCTATAATTCGAAGTTCTGGCTAGGATTTTCATCCTATCATATTAATGAACCGAACCGGTCGCTGTTGGGTGACGAAAGTGCGATCCCGATTAAAAATTCATTTCATGGCGGTGTAAAACTTCCGCTATATTCAGGATTATTCGCCAAGGAGAAGATTGCTTACATAGCACCGTCGTTCGTTTACAAAAGTCAGGGTCGTTTTGATCAGCTCGATATTGGATTACATTTCCTCTATCAGCCGGTCATGGTAGGCCTTTGGTACCGTGGTATCCCGCTTAAACAGAATGTGGCTGACAATATCTCACAGGATGCGGTGGCCCTTATCCTGGGGCTTCAGTTCAGCCGTTTCGAATTTGGCTACAGTTATGACTTTACCATTTCAGAATTGGGGCCTTCGTCAAGCGGTGCCCATGAGCTGTCATTGAAGTACGACCTGGAGATTATTTCAAGTTCGAAAGCCAAGAAACCGATGAAATTCATTCCTTGCCCGACTTTTATTCATGATAACTAGGATGTTGAAATAATCGGTGATTCCTGAAAGTGCAGATTATTTTCCAGTGACTCAATGATATAGTGAGCCAATGTTCTTCTTGAAATCGTCAGCGATGGCTCTGGGCCGTCATTTCCCGTTATTTTTACCTTAGAAATTTTGTTGGCATTGGTCAGTCCGACCGGGCGATATACTGTCCAGTCCAGGTCACTGTTACGGATCAGTTTTTCCTGCCTTTCATGATCGGCGTAAGCATAGCGTATATTGCTGTTTTTAATGAGCCATCCAAACCAACCCGGTAGGTAACCTGAGGAATCTCCGACACCACTGGCAGATACGGCAATTAATCGGGATATGCCATGGGCATACATCAGTGGGATGAGGGATTCGATGGTTTTTGACATCAGATCTTCGGGGCTTCTGAGCTTTGACCATGTGAAGTCAGATTTTCTGGATACATTCAGCGTACTTACTACGGCTGAGGTTCCGGTAAGTGCTTTATCAAGGTCCTTTCTTTTCAGGCAGGATCCTTCAAGAATGCGCAGGCGGTCATGTGCGGGAAGGCTTTCCTGGTTGCGGACCAGTGCATGAACAAAAAATCCTGCTTCGAGGGCTTCCTGAATCACCCATTGTCCGGTACGGCCGCTTCCCCCCAGAACAAGAATTTTCATTCTTCATTGGGAAGTTGCCTGAAGGAGAAATACCAGATCCAGATGATGAAACCAATTTGTAATGGTACGCGAAACCAGAGATAGGCTGGTCCGCGGCCATCGTATTGCGCGGTTGTCAGATCCAGATGATCATAGGCACCTTTGAAGTTGGCAGGTAAAATGATGATCAGGAAAATCATCAATAACAAAGCCGTTGTTTTTCTATGACGGGGAGAGAGCAATCCGAACGCCGCCAGGATTTCCAATACACCTGTTGCATATATTACAAGTTTCTTTGCAGGGACCACATGAGGAAGCATGAGGATCATACCTTCAGTATAAATAAAATGAGATATACCGGTAAATATCAGCATAATCGCCACGGCCAGGTTGCCTGAATAATTCAGCGACCACTTACCGGTTAATCTGCCTGCTATCCAGGAAAGCAGGAATGCGGAAACGAGTATCACAAGAAGAATCATATCGAAAGATAAACAACGTCGTTAAGTTTGCAAAGGTCAACAGTCGACGGAAACTGTCAATTAACCGATCAATCTTTTACCTTTGCGCAAAAGAAATGGCCTGATATGCAATACGGCGCAGAATTGGACAAGTTACCATTGTTTAAAAAAATCGGATCACAGGCGGATGCGATGGGATTGGAATGTTATGTGGTTGGCGGTTATGTGCGGGATTTGATTTTGGGCCGTCCATCCAAAGATATCGATTTTGTATGTGTTGGCAGTGGGATAGAGCTGGCCAGGGCGGTATCCGGGGCGCTTGGGAAAGGACATAAAGTAAATGTTTTTAAGAATTTTGGAACGGCAAATATCCGTTACAAGGATTTTGACCTTGAATTCGTAGGTGCCCGGAAAGAATCCTATCGCAGGGAAAGCAGAAAACCCGTGGTTGAGGATGGTACGTTGCAGGATGATCAAAACCGTCGGGATTTTACTATTAATGCCATGGCCATTTGCCTGAATGAAAGCTGCTATGGTGAATTGATAGATCCCTTTGACGGGGTGAAGGACCTTAAGAGGAAAATGATTCGAACCCCCGCGGATCCCGATATAACTTTTTCAGATGATCCGTTGCGCATGATGCGTGCCATTCGTTTTGCCAATCAGCTGATGTTTGATATCGCTCCGGATACATTCGATGGTATAATCCGGAATAAGGAACGTATCCGGATTGTTTCGCAGGAACGGATTACGGATGAGCTGAATAAGATCATACTTACCGATACCCCTTCCTATGGATTTAAGTTGTTGTATCATGCCGGTTTGCTGGAGCTGATCTTTCCTGAAATGACTGATCTGCAGGGTGTGGAAACGATCAACGGGATGTCTCACAAGGATAATTTTTATCATACGCTGCAGGTACTGGATAATACAGCCAAACGCTCGGATGACCTTTGGCTCCGTTGGGCAGCCATACTTCATGATATTGCGAAGCCCGCCACGAAACGGTTTGATAAAAAGGTTGGCTGGACTTTTCATGGTCATGAGGATCGCGGTGCACGAATGGTACCCGGTATTTTCAGGAAGATGAAACTTCCCATGAATGACCGGATGCTATATGTTCAAAAGCTTGTACGATTGCATTTGCGGCCCATAGCACTGGTAAAAGACCACATTACAGATGCAGCCATTCGACGCCTTCTGTTTGAGGCCGGGGATGATGTGGACGATCTGATGAAGCTTTGCAAGGCCGATGTCACCTCTAAAAATGACACCCGTGTTAAACGTTATCTCGCCAATTTCAAAAAAGTGGAACGAAAAATGCTGGAAGTGGAGGAGAAGGATAAAGTGCGGAACTTCCAGCCTCCAATCAGCGGTGAGGATATAATGCAGACCTTTGATATTCAACCGGGCAGAGTTATCGGTGATATTAAGGAACAAATTAAAGAAGCGATCATGGAAGGAGAAATCCCGAACAATCGCGAACAGGCATGGGAACTCATGCTAATTCTCGGGAAGCAACATGGTTTAACCAAAGTCGATGAAAAATAATTACATTTGCAACATATTGAAATTTGAATTTATGAGAGTCTGGATAGTGATTTTATTGGCAGCAGTTATGAGCCTGCCATCGTTTGGTCAGGAAGCGCCTGCATCAGGGGAACAACAAAAAAAGCCGTTAACTGCAGCGCAAATTCTTGTGATCCATGCGGCAAAAAAGTATCAGCTGGCGATGCGCTACAATGATTTGGATGGCGCTAAGGACGCCCTGTACAGTATTCTTGCGGAAAATCCGGCAAATGACAGTGTCCTTTATTCACTTTCCTATTTATACCTTGAGCAAGGTCAGTTTGCCTCTGCGGCCATCTCCGCGAAGGATTTAAATACACTCAATCCGGATAATGTCGGAGCGCTTGAAATACTGGGCATTTCGTATGAAAATCTTGGATTGCAGGATAAAGCGCTGGAAGCATATGAAGACTTGTATTTCAAGACCAGCGATTACCAGACACTTTATAAAGTGGCTTTTCTTCAGTACGAGGCGGGCAAATACGGTGAAAGCATGACCAATGCTGATATTTTGCTGGGCAAGCCTGAGGCGGATCAACTGAAGACGGTTTTCATGACGCAGAACAATCAGCAAAAAGAATTTCCCATTCGGGTCGCATTAATAAACCTTAAAGGGTTGAATGCCAAGGCCCAGGGGAATACAGAAGATGCGAAAAAATATTTTGAGGAAGCCCTTGCCCTGGCACCGGATTTCGCCTTGGCGAAAGAAAACCTTGACAGCCTGAAGTAAAAACCTTTTTCCGGTGCAACCTTCCCAGGAAAAAGCTGTCTTTACGATACTTGAACATGGCCCGGGAATACCACATAGATGCTGCCGACCTCATCGAAAGATGCCTGGAAGGAGACCGTACTGCCCAATATGAATTGTACAGAAAGTATAATCGCGCCATGTATAACACGGCCTGGCGAATTGTGCGCGATGACCAGGAGGCCGAAGATATTCTGCAGGAATCGTTCATAAACGCCTTTCAATATCTTCATACCTTTCAGGGGTCATCTACTTTCGGGGCCTGGCTGAAGCGGATCGTTGTGAATAAGTCACTGAATGTACTTCAAAAGAACAGGCTTTCGTTTGATAATCTCAATGATGAGGAACACGACATTCCACAGGAGGAAGAGGCGGTGGTTTATGTCGATGAAGGTGAGGTTGATCGTGTGCGACGTGCCATCGAAGATCTTCCGGATGGCTACAGAGTAATTCTGTCATTGTATTTGCTGGAAGGATACGACCATATTGAGATCTCTGAAATTCTGGGCATTTCAGTAGGAACGTCGAAATCACAGTATAACAGGGCAAAAAAGAAACTAAGAGAAATGCTAAATGTAATGCATTATGAAAAATAATCTCGAGAACTTTATTTCCGAAAATCGTGACGCATTTGATCACAGGGAACCCCGGAATGTGTGGGAAAAAATATCACGAAACTTACCTAACGGGCGTCCGTCAACGCATTGGATGTGGAAAGCCGCCGCTGTATTGTTTTTTGTAACAACGGTTGGATTGCTTATCAATACCTTGTCGCCGGGTGATCAGCCACGTCTTGCACAGCAGCAAAATCTGGATGCCCAGTTCAATGAAGTTGAAAGTTTTTACTTCCAGCAGATTAGTGAAAAGCGCACATTGATTGATGAACTGCAACAAGATAATATCTATGAAATTGATGTAGTGGCAGAACTTCAGAAGCTTGATGCGATGTACCTGGTATTGCGAAATGAATATAAGGAGAATCCGTCACCCGAGGTAGTGGATGCATTAACATTGAATTTGCTTGTACGGATTGACTTGTTGAACCGAACCCTGGAGCGGTTGGATCAACCGGAAGAGATGCAGATTGAAATATAGATTAGTGAAAGCTTCTTGCGCTCAGTTCAAAGGATTCACGTGATGAGTCCAGAAGTTCCCTGTTCTCACATTTCAGAATGCGATATTTCTGGCCTTTGACCAATTCATGATCATGTGTTGCCATTATTACGGCAGTCCCACTGTTGTTGATCTCTTCAAATAACTTGAAGATCCCCTGGGACACATCAGGATCAAGGTTTCCGGTGGGTTCATCCGCGATCAGTAAAACCGGTTCATTCAAAAGTGCCCGGGCGATTACGATACGTTGCTGCTCACCCCCCGACAACTGGTAGGGCATTTTCGACGCCATGCTTCCAAGGCCCACCTGCATCAGAACTTCTGATATCCGCGTTTTCATCTTCGATTTTTCCTTCCAGCCTGTTGCTTTTAAGACGAACATGAGGTTTTCGGCGACCGTCCTGTCGGTGAACAGCTGAAAGTCCTGAAATATGATTCCGATCTTCCGCCGAAGCTTGGGGACATCTGATCTGCGTATCTTGTCAATGTTAAATCCCGCGACACGCATATGACCGACCTGTAATGGCAGATCCGCATACATTGTTTTGAGGAGCGAGGATTTTCCGCCACCGGTTCGGCCTATTACAAAGACAAATTCACCCTTCTCTATCTCGAAATTAACATTTTCCAGAATAGTCTGCCCACTCTGGAAAATGGTAATATCTTTTGCTATTACAACGTTGTCGGAATCCTGCTGCATAGGTTTTTTAGCTGTTCGCTTTCTTGTGATCAGCCAGGAATTTTTCAAGTCCCTGGTCGGTAAGTGGATGATTGAGCAAGCTGGTTATTACATTCAACGGACAGGTTACCACATCCGCACCGATCTCAGCACACTGTATTAAATGCATCGTGTGGCGAATACTGGCAGCGAGGACTTCCGTTCCAAACCCGTAATTCTGGTAGATGTGTACGATCTGGGCAATTAATTCCAGTCCGTCAGTAGAAATATCATCGAGTCGGCCAATAAATGGCGACACATAGCTGGCGCCTGCCTTGGCGGCAAGCAGTGCCTGTCCCGGAGAAAATACGAGGGTACAGTTGGTTCTGATCCCTTCATTGGTCAGATATTTCAGGGCTTTTACTCCGTCACGGATCATTGGAATTTTAACCACGATCTTATCGTCGATTTTGGCCAGCTCGAGACCTTCACGGATCATTCCCTCGAAGTCTGTTGAGATCACTTCTGCGCTCACGTTGTTTTCAACGATATCACAAATGGCTTTATAATGTGCGATCACATTTTCCTGTCCTTTTATGCCTTCCTTTGCCATTAAAGAAGGATTGGTTGTTACCCCATCAAGAACTCCCAGGTCATGGGCTTCGCGGATATCATCAAGATTGGCTGTATCAATAAAGAATTTCATGTAGCTAAAGTTTATTCGTGATAAAGTTAATGAATTTGGCCAGATTGGCCAGATATGAATTGCCGGAAAAAGAAAAAAGGCAAATCAAGTATCGCACCGCTACAACCGCTTACCCTTGCTACCTTCCGGTCCTGGGGGAGTTCAGCAGGAGCTGGTCGTACTGATTTGCCCATGCAAAGGTACGAACAATTAATGATTCCAAAAATATTGATAAAGATTATTCCCGGCCGGGCAGTATTCCTTTCAGATAAAGGTTAAATTCAAGAGCTCCTGAAGGCTTAAAAGAATCTTCCTTCAGGTCATCCTCAATATCTTCATCAAACTGCAGTTTCCGTTTTTCAACCGTTCCGTCGGCACCAATGGTAAGCTCGAGGCCGGTGAGATCTATAGGATTCAGACGCACCAGTATGGTAAAGTCTTCAAAAACCCGTTTATAATAGGAGTGCACCACATCTTTCATGATGCAAGGTATTACATTTAGGATTCAACTGTAACTTTTTTTTCAGTTTGAAATAATGCGTTCAGGGGTTGTTGGTCAGCCCATTTAGTTTCCAGCATCGCCGCCCACGCATTCAGGTACAGGACGACGTGGTCTCTCACATTGTGCTTCAGGAATCGTTGATGAGGAGGCAGGGAGCGCAAAACTTCTGTGTCGCTCAGTTTTTCCAGGTGCTTAAGGTCGTCCGTATCCAGTCCTGCTTCCAGCATTTGAGTAATGAGATCATCCATAAGCAAGCCACTTGTCGGACAATAATCATTTAGTTGTTCATTCCAGTCGCCATATTTTTCCATTGCGCGCTGATGAATCTCAGAAGGTTTTAACCGGGTTAACTCCTGTGCCAGATGCCCACAGTTGCAGCTTCCCATATGACCCCACTGGTATTGACTGCTTTTTGCCAGCTTACCGGCAGTCGCGCGCAGGGCTTGAATAAGAGAGGGGGTAGGTTTTGCCATACTTTTTTATTTTGTTAACCAATTCAACCCTAAAATGGTTTTAACAGGTTTTCGATTCCTGGTTTGCGTCAAAAAAGGACATTTAGTAAAATTGTACAATCAATAAAAATACAAACTATCATGGGAAAAGGAGATAAAAAAACGAAGCGAGGTAAAATTGCCAAGGGAACGTTTGGGGTCTCACGCCCTCGTCCCTCAGCCAGTGTTGAGCCGAAAAAGGAAGCGCCGGCAAAGAAAAAAGCCAAATCAAAGAAATAAAAAATCAGGGTGTACTTGAATTTTTAATTTTCTTTAATAGATTTGACGGCTCAATGAAGAAAATAATGTTCAATATCGCATGGTACTGGTTTGCTCCTCTGAACGAGAAGTGAATGGCACCATATTGATTGAATTCAAATAACCAAGGCCCGCTGTTCACCAACAGCGGGCTTTTTTTTTAAGATGGATAAACTAAAATTCAGAACAACCGAAAGAAAGCTGCTGGCTGATACCATCACCCCGGTGAGTATTTATCTGCGTCTGAGAGATAAATTTGACGGGGCGATCATGCTGGAGAGTTCAGACTATCACGGAAATGAAAACAGCTTTTCCTATATCTGCTGTAATCCGGTGGCCTCCTTTGAGGTTTCAGGTGACCTAACCACCATTTCCACACCCCGATCACAGAAAAAATACAATACCAAACCCGGTGAACTGTTACAGTTGTGGGATGAATTTAAAAATAGCTTTTCCACTTCCACAGGCAATCACAAATTCGTCACCAACGGGCTGTTCGGTTATATGACCTATGACGCCGTCCGTTTCTTTGAGGACGTGGATATCCGGAATATTCAGAAAGATATTCCCGATATGATCTATCGTGTTTACAGGAATGTGGTTGTGATCGATCATTTTAAGAATGAAATGTATCTGTTCGACCATCAGGAAGCCGAAGATAAGGGTGCGTCCAATCTCGATCAGCTTGAGACGGTCATCCGTGCGAATATCGATCCGGCTTACCGTTTTTATACAATGGGGGAGGAAAGAAGCAATCTGAGTGATGAGGAGTTCCTGTCCATTACCCAAAAAGGCATAGAACACTGTCTTCGGGGCGATGTGTTTCAGATTGTCCTGTCACGTCGGTTTTCTACAGCATTTAAGGGGGATGAATTTAATGTTTACCGTGCCCTGAGATCGGTGAACCCTTCGCCCTACCTGTTTTATTTCGATTACGGCAATTTCAAGATTTTCGGTTCATCTCCCGAATCCCAGATTGTGATTAAGGACGGTAAGGCGAGTATCTGGCCGATTGCCGGTACATTCAGAAGAACCGGTAATGACCTGGCTGATGCAGAGCTGGCACGATCACTTAGTGAGGATGTCAAGGAAAATGCTGAACACGTCATGCTGGTCGACCTGGCACGGAATGACCTGAGCCGGAATGCCGGTGAAGTGCAGGTTGATGTTTTTAAGGAGGTACAGTATTACTCGCACGTGATCCACCTTGTTTCAAAAGTATCAGGTGTGCTTGATCCGGAGGTTTCTCCGTTGCAGCTTGTTGCGGATACATTTCCGGCCGGAACGCTTTCAGGTGCACCAAAACACATGGCAATGCAGCTCATTGACCGCTATGAAAACACCAGCCGTAATTATTATGGCGGGGCGATCGGATTTCTGGGATTTAATGGTGACTTCAATCATGCCATTATAATCAGGTCATTCCTGAGTCATGCCAATGAGCTGCATTATCAGGCGGGTGCGGGAATTGTAGCCAAATCGGTACCCCGGAATGAATTAAATGAAGTTGGAAATAAGCTGGCTGCCCTTCGAAGTGCGCTGGCCCTGGCCGTAGATCTGAATAGCTGATGAAGATACTCGTTATTGATAATTATGATTCATTTACCTACAACCTGGTGCACATCATACGGCACCTGGGATATGGGAATGTCATGAAGATTTACAGAAATGACCAGATCAGGATCGAAGAGGTGAAGGGATATGATAAGATCCTTTTTTCACCAGGGCCGGGAATCCCGGATGAAGCCGGTATTATGAAGGATGTGATCAGTGAATATGGCGCCTCGAAAAGCATGTTCGGAGTGTGCCTTGGACATCAGGCAATTGGAGAAGTATTTGGCGGGGAGTTATTCAACATGACGGAGGTGCGGCATGGCGTAACCACCACCATCTCTGTTTCAGATGTGAATGAAGTTTTATTCCGGAAGATGCCGCAGAAGTTCACAGCCTGTCTGTATCATTCCTGGGCGGTGGTTTCAGATAGTATTCCTGAAGAACTGGTTGTGACAGCGCGGGATGAAATTGGAACTGTAATGGGACTGGCGCATCGCACCTATGATATCCGTGGCGTGCAGTTTCACCCTGAATCGATACTCACCGAAGGCGGAATTCAAATGGTAGAGAACTGGTTAAATGACTAAGCATGAAGGAAATAATTAATAAACTCATTGAACACAAGTCTCTCGACAAGGAAACAGCGAAGGATGTCCTGACAAAATTGGCTCAGGGCGCCTATAATAATTCTCAGGTTGCTGCTTTCCTTACGATCTATATGATGCGCAGCATCAGGGTGGAGGAGCTGGAGGGATTTCGTGATGCCATGCTCGACCTTTGCCTGCCATTGGATCTGTCGGAATTCAATCCCATAGATCTGTGCGGAACCGGAGGTGATGGCAAAAATACCTTCAACATAAGTACCCTGTCCTCCTTCGTTGTGGCAGGTGCCGGGCAGCCTGTTGCAAAACACGGCAACAGCGGGGTGTCATCCGTATGCGGTTCATCTAATCTTCTGCAGCATTTCGGATATGAATTTACCAATAACAAGGATGAGCTCAGACGAAGCATTGAAGATGCCAACATCTGTTTTCTTCACGCCCCGTTGTTTCATCCGGCAATGAAAAATGTAGCCCCAATACGTCGGGATCTCGGTGTAAAGACCTTCTTCAATATGCTGGGGCCAATGGTAAATCCGGCATTTCCCCGCCTGCAGCTTGTGGGAGTATTCAGTCTTGAACTGGCAAGGCTTTACGGATATCTGTATCAAAATACAGATAAGTCCTTCGTGGTGTTGCACACGTTGGATGGTTATGATGAAATAAGTCTTACCGGACCTTTTAAAATGATCACGGGTCAGGGAGAGCGCCTGGTGAACCCAGAAGACCTCGGACTGTCGGCGGTACTGCCAGCTGAAATCAGAGGGGGTGAAACAATTGAAGAAAGCGCCAGGATTTTCGAGGAGATTCTCCGCGGCAATGGAACAAAAGCCCAAAACGATGTGATTGCAGCAAATGCCGGTATGGCGTTGTATTGTGCCTCAGAAGAGGTTTCAATGACAGATGCGGTGGAGGCAGCTCGCGAAAGCCTGCTTTCTGGAAAAGCACTGGAGGCATTTAAAAAATTGATCAATAAATAAGTTAACTATATAGATATGAGTGTGTTAGAAGAAATACTCGCAAAGAAAAAAGCGGAAGTTCAGGAACGAAAGGCATTGTATTCGCAGAAATTACTGGAACAAAGCATTTTCTTTGAGAACAGGATTGTTTCACTCAAGAAATACCTGCTCCGGGAAGATAAATCCGGTATCATCGCCGAGATAAAGCGGAAAAGTCCGTCTAAAGGTGTCATTAATCAAAATGTATCGATCGAACGAATATCGATCGGCTACATGCAGGCTGGTGCTTCGGCACTGTCGGTACTCACTGATCAGACTTTTTTCGGAGGAAGCAATGAAGATCTTAAAGTAGCCCGGAAATTTAACTTTTGTCCGATCCTGCGGAAGGATTTTATCATCGATGAATACCAGATTGTGGAAGCGAAAGCTATCGGTGCAGATGCCATATTGCTGATTGCCGCAGCATTAACTGAGCGGGAAATGAAAGATCTGGCGGCATTTGCAAAGTCACTCGGACTGGAAACGTTGATGGAAGTTCATAACGAAGAAGAACTTGAAAAGGGATTGAACGAGAATATTGACCTGGTAGGAGTGAACAACAGGGACCTCTCAACCTTCGAAGTTTCTCTCAATACTTCCTTTGAACTGGCTTCAAAAATTCCGGGCTCGTTTATTAAGGTATCCGAAAGCGGCATCTCCAGCCCTTCTCAAATTGTTGAATTAAAAGAGGCGGGATTTGATGGCTTTCTGATCGGTCAGAATTTTATGGAGCAGAGTCGTCCTGAACGCGCCTGCGCTGAATTTATTGAAGAACTTAGCCGTTTGGACAGGCGGGCATATGCCAAATCATAACAGGCTATATTGGAAGGTGTGCGGCATGAAGGATGCTGTGAACGTGAAAGAAGTGGCGGCATTGCGCCCTGATTTTATGGGATTTATTTTCTTCAAAAAATCTCCGCGCTACATGGTTGAAACCCTTGAGCCGGCCGACCTTGATAGTTTGGATGAATCAACCCGGCGTGTTGGGGTTTTTGTGGATCCCTCGCTTGAGGAAGTGGAACAGAATGCCAGGCTATATTCGCTGGACCTGATCCAGCTGCATGGTGACGAGACCGCTGAATTTATTGCAGAATTAAAGACTGCTGGTTTCAACATTATAAAAGTGGTCGCGGGCAACCGCATGCCGGAACCGGGATACATGAAGGAGATCGAGCCACTGATCGAGTACTGGCTGCTGGATACACGCACCGATCTGCATGGCGGAACGGGAATTAAATTTGACAGAAAAGTGCTGAATGATTTCGACTTTGAAAAACCTGTGCTGCTGAGTGGCGGTCTTGATCAGGAGGAAGTAAGGAAGATACGAGCCGAAGAACATCCGGCGGTTGTGGGTGTTGATGTGAACAGCAGGATGGAGGACGCACCCGGCTTAAAGAATTTGAATAAACTTAAAGAACTTATCGCATGTCTGAATTGAAATACCAGGTAAATGAGAAGGGGTATTACGGTGAATTTGGCGGTGCCTACATTCCGGAAATGCTGTATCCGAATATTGATGAATTGCGATCCGAATACCTGAAGATAATCGGGGATCCGGCTTTCAGAACGGAATTTGATCAGTTGCTGAAGGATTATGTGGGAAGGCCGACGCCCTTGTATGAGGCGAAGCGATTATCGGATAAATACGGCGCGCAAATCTTCCTGAAGCGTGAAGATCTGTGTCATACCGGTGCCCACAAGGTAAACAATACAATCGGCCAGATTCTGCTGGCACAGCGTCTTGGCAAGCAAAAGATTATTGCAGAGACAGGTGCCGGTCAGCATGGCGTAGCTACTGCCACTGTATGTGCCCTGATGGGAATGGAGTGCATCGTCTATATGGGAAAGGTAGATATGGAGCGGCAGAGACCCAATGTGGAACGGATGAAAATACTGGGAGCAAAGGTAGTTCCTGCCACCAGTGGCAGCCAGACACTGAAGGATGCGACCAATGAGGCCATGCGGCACTGGATCAACAATCCCTCCGATACACATTATATCATAGGTTCGGTGGTAGGGCCGCATCCCTATCCGGATATGGTTGCCCGCTTTCAGTCTGTGATCAGCGAGGAAATGAGAATACAGCTATCAGAAAAAACAGGTAGCCCCAGGCCGGACTATATCATCGCCTGTGTTGGAGGAGGCAGTAACGCTGCCGGAGCTTTCTACCATTACCTCGATGAGCCAGATGTTAAACTGGTGGCAGTAGAGGCTTCAGGAATGGGTGTCAGTTCCGGAAAATCTGCGGCTACCACGAAACTTGGCCGATCCGGCGTGCTTCACGGCAGCAAAACGCTCCTGATGCAGACCGAAGACGGTCAGGTTGTAGAGCCCTATTCCATATCAGCCGGGCTGGACTATCCCGGTATTGGTCCGATGCATGCCCATCTTTTTGCAAGTGGTCGCGGGATATTCCTGGATGTTACTGATGAGGATGCCATGCAGGCAGGGATCGAGCTTAGCAGGCTGGAAGGAATTATTCCTGCCATTGAGACGGCACATGCCCTGGCCGTGTTTGACAGGCTTCCATTAACGTCCAGTGACGTTGTAGTGGTGAACCTTTCCGGACGTGGAGATAAGGATTTGGACACCTACATTAAATGGGGGAAATATTAAATATGAATACCATGACCAACATAGAAGTCAATCGTATCAGCAGGCTATTTGAAAGTGACAGCGGACCGTTGCTTTCTGTTTATTTCACCGCTGGATTTCCTGAAATAAATGACACAATCAATATTGCTGCCTGGCTTGAGGAAGGAGGAGCAGATATTATTGAGATCGGAATGCCATTTTCAGACCCCATTGCCGATGGTCCTACCATTCAGGAGAGTAATACGGTGGCACTCCACAATGGAATGAAAATTTCGGTGCTTTTCGAACAGCTCAAAGGCCTGCGTGAAAGAGTTCAGATTCCCGTAATTTTAATGGGTTATATAAACCCTGTACTGCAATATGGTATTGATCGGTTTTGTGAAAAATGCCGCGAAACGGGGATAGATGGACTGATCTTACCGGATCTTCCTATGGCAGAATATATCGATCATTACAAGGAACGGTTTGAAAAGGCGGGATTAAAAAATATTTTCCTGATCACACCGCAGACCGGTGAGGCGAGGATACGCGAAATCGATGCCAATACGGATGGATTTATTTATATGGTTTCCAGTGCCAGTACCACGGGCGCTAAAAGTGGCATTGGAGATGAGCAGATTGAATATTTTAAAAGGATCAAGGCGATGGGACTTCAGAATCCCGCTCTGGTCGGATTCGGAATATCAAATCACGAAACGTTTAAAATTGCCAGCTCCTACAGCAGAGGGGCCATTATTGGAAGCGCATTTATTAAGATGCTTCAGTCGGAAGGCGCCAAAGAACTCTCAGTAAAGGAATTTGTAAAAAATATTAAAAACCCCAGGTAATATGATAATTCAACTCGAAAACCAGATTAGTGACCAGCTCAAGAAAAGTATCATTGAGAAGGTGCATGAACTCAAGTACAAGACGACAGAAGTAAACACGCAAAAAGGAAATTATATAATCGGTATTGGAAAGAAGGACTTTGATATCCGGAAAATCGGGCATCTTGAAGGAATTGCCGATATCCATATTGTTTCAGATGATTATAAGCTGGTTTCCAACAAATGGAAAGTAAAACCAACGGTTATTGATCTGGGCGATGGAGTGATTATTGGTGAAGGTCATTTTGCCATGATGGCGGGCCCCTGTTCAATTGAAGGTGAAGAGCAAATTGAGAAGACGATTGAACATCTCAAGGCGAACAATATCAGAATTATGCGGGGTGGCGTTTATAAACCGCGGAGTTCACCCTATTCGTTTCGGGGTATGGGAATTGACGGGCTGAAAACCTGGTATAAGGCCGCCAGGGAAGCCGGTATCAAGATCATTACCGAGGTAATGCAGGTGAGTCAGATCGAGGAGATGTACGATTATATCGACATTTACCAGGTGGGCGCGCGTAATACGCAGAATTTTAATCTACTGGATGAGCTGGGAAGAGTAGATAAAGCTGTTCTGATAAAACGCGGTATCTCAGGCACCATCGATGAATTGCTTTACAGTGCAGAATATGTATTCTCTGCAGGAAATGAATCACTGATGCTTTGCGAACGCGGAATCAGGACTTATGAGCGTGCGAGCAGAAACACCATGGATATTAATGCCATCAGTATCCTGAAGGAAAAGACGCATTTGCCGGTAATTGCAGATCCCAGTCATGGTATTGGTATTCGTGATCACGTGGAACCTGTAGCATTGGCATCGATCATGGCAGGAGCGGACGGCGTTATTTATGAGACTCATGAAAAGCCGGATGAGGCATTTTCAGATGGACAGCAGACGCTGAATTTCGCAGAAAGTGCGCGTCTCATTGAAAGAATGCGGAAAACATATGATCTGAGGGAATCATTTTGATCATTTTTCTTACACCGGGCTTGCGTATTTTACAAAAGCGCGTAGATTTGGATTATGAATTCGTTTTATAACACTTATTACTTTTATTATTTCCGCGGCACAGCGATCGGAATGGGTGATAGGTGTATGTAAATATTAAACACTGAGAAAAAAGGCCTGATTCCGATAACGAGTCAGGCCTTTTTCATTTAACAAAATGCTATGAGAACAATACCTACATTAAAGGACGGCAAACAGGTCCACAGCAACTACACCGACGAGGACAAATCGGTATGGAAAATTTTATTTGACAGGCAGAGGGAGAACCTTCAGCGGTATGCTTCGGGCGAATATCTGGAAGGGTTGGAGACCATTGGGTTCAATGCCGATGAAATTCCATCTTTTGATAAGATCAACAAGGTGTTGCAGGCAACTACCGGCTGGGAGATCATTGCAGTCCCTGGAATTGTGGATGACCGGTTATTTTTTGAATATATGTCGAACCGTAAATTTCCGGCTACAACCTGGCTTCGTAAGATGTCTGAACTCGATTATCTCGAAGAACCGGATATGTTCCATGATGTATTTGCACATGTTCCGCTTCTCACCAACGTTCATTTTGCTGATTTTCTCTATGAAATGAGCCGTGTCAGTCTCGATTACATAAATAATCCTACGGCTATCGAACTGCTTTCACGTATCTACTGGTATACGGTTGAATTCGGACTTATCCGGGAGAACGGGCAATTGAAAATTTACGGAGCAGGTATTCTTTCTTCTTCAGGGGAGACGACGTATTCAGTTAGCCTTGACCCGATGCATTTCGATTTTAATGCGGAGCACCTGCTGAATTCTCCCTATCGCAAAGATGTATTTCAGGATCGCTATTTCATCATTGATTCTTTCGAAAACCTCTACAGAAGCATGCATGAGATCCCTGAAATTCTGAAGGAAAAGCTGGATAAGACTGAGTTATTCGTATAAAAGGAAAGGCCTTCCCAATTAAGGAAAGGCCTTTTTAACTTTCTGCCTGTCAAACATTCCCGTACACCATGGGATCGATTTAGGGCTGAAATTTACGCTTTGCCTTTCAGCATGCGGTTCCAGTATAACCATGGCAGAAAGTATTTTTTCATCAGCCACATACTATACCGTTCTTTTGCCAGATTGAACGGGAAGGATGGGGTGGGTTTATTGTCATAATCAAATTCTGCGAGAACCATCCGGCCGTAACGCGTTACGAGCGGACAGCTTCCGTAGCCGTCATAGACAGGATTATCTTTCAATGGAGCGTTCTTCATTGTATCCAGGAGGTTCTCCACTAATACAGGAGCCTGTTTTCTTACAGCAGCCCCGGTCTTGGCATTCGGTGTACTCGATGCATCGCCCAACGAATACACATTGGCATAGCGCACATGCTGTAATGTATGTTTATCTACATCCACCCAGCCATATGGATCATCCGGTTTGGCAAGCTTACTGTTTTTGATGAAATCCGGTGCGCTTTGCGGAGGAGGTGTATGCAGCATGGCGAAAGGAATTACAAATTTATTATCACCTTCCAGCCTGATACCCAGTTTTCGATCTTCGTCCGTTAGCACCGCCTTTACATCCGGTTTGGTGAATTCATAGATAGCCTCTTTCTTTTCAGGGTTTATCTCAACCAGTTTATGATAATACCTGGTTAAAATATTCCGGTTCTTTATGATTTTGTTCAGTGCGTCCGCAAAGTTCTTCACGCCGAAAATTACGGTACCGGGTGTTGCGAATATGACGTTGATGTTTTCCCGCACACCTTGTTTTCTCCAGTAATCCTCAGCCAGGTACATGATCTTCTGAGGTGCGCCCCCGCATTTAATAGGTGTGGCGGGTTGTGTGAATAGTGCATTACCACTCTTTGTTTTCTGAAGAAGTTCCCATGTATAGGTGGTCATGTCCTTTTCGTAGTTACTGGTCACACCATACTTGCCAAGGGCTTCCTTTAATCCGGGAATCGCATCCCAGTTATACTGAATGCCGGCAGCAACCACGAGATAATCGTACGTAATGGTGCCCTTCTCTGCAGTTGTCAGGCTGTTCTTGTCGGGGTCTACACTTGTAACCTTGTCCTGAATCCACGTAGCTCCTTTTGGAATGAAATCCTTTTCATCCCTGATGGTATCTTCGAGATCGTATGTTCCGGCACCTACCAAAGTCCATGCCGGCTGATAATAATGTTTGGAGGAAGGCTCGATAATTCCAATGTCAAGCTTGGAGTCCTTGCGAAGCAACCGGGCAGCTACAGTTATACCTCCTGTGCCACCGCCAATGATGATAATTTTGTGATGTTGTCCCATGATGTTTGTCTTCTTTAATTTGATATAATTTTAGCCAAATCAGGGGTGATTTTAGGTAACATTTGTTACCTTCAGTGCATGATTAAAGTCGCTTTTTTGTTGGCAGGTTGACTTCCGGAATTTCCGTGGGATTTTCGAAGTCTCAACCCGGTTCAGCCATATTTACCTACAAAAGCGATTATGCAAAAGGAAAAATTGAATAGTACAAGTCCCCAACAGGAAGCCATGGAAACTTCAGTTAGCGAAGCCAAATCAAGAGCGAAAGATGTTTTATCCTTAATGGGGTTTGAAGAAAAGCTGCTGGAAGAGATTCTGAGTACAGGCCGTGTGAAGAAAGTGAAGGCAGGTCAGACCATTATTTCTCCGGGGGTGCGCGCTGAGGAGATTCCCCTGGTAATTGAAGGAACATTAAAAGTAATGCGCCAGGATGAGGCCGGGAATGAAATATTTCTCTATTACCTCGAAGGAGGTGATACATGTGCGATGTCAATTACATGTTGCCTGGAGAATAAGCTCAGCGAATTTGTGGCGATCGCTGAAGAAGACAGTTTGTTGTGGCTGATCCCGGTATCTTCAATGGATGCCTGGGTAAGCAAATATCCTTCGTTTCGCCGCTTTGTTTTTGCATCATACCAATCCCGATTTGACGAATTGCTTACGGCAATTGATAGCGTAGCCTTCATGAAAATGGATGAACGGCTGTATAAATATCTGCTTGATAAGAAGCAGGCATCCGGATCCTATGTCATCAATAAAACACATCAGGAGATTGCCAGGGAATTGAATACCTCACGTGTGGTAGTGTCCCGGTTAATTAAAAAGCTGGAAAATGAGGGAAAAGTGGAACAGCACCGGAACCGTATTGAGATCCTCTAGTGCTGATCATTTGCGATTTTCCTTCTTCAAAACAAAAACCCTGCTGATATTGAATCCGAAGTAAATATCCCCATTCAGGATATCTCCCTGGGTCTCGGCGATAAAATAGGGTTCAATCATTCCTTTTGAATTGGTAAGGTGAAACTGGAATACATGTCCGCCAGTCTCGATATCCACACCCAATGCAATGGAATTATTCGTGATTGTCGCGTTATACCCATCCAGCTGATAGTAGTATTCTCCGGTTATGGCCACCCGATTGGACACTTTAACCCTACCACCGACTCCTATGGCATAAATATCATTCTGATCTTCCTCAGTGGCAACCAGGTTTCTGTGGACATAAGTGGGCATGACCTGTAATGAAATGGAATTGTTCCATTTACGTGCGATAAGTAACTGACCTGAATAGGACATCCTCGAACTGAAGTAATTGGTGCGTTCCGGATCATCCCAGCGCAATGAGTTCAGGGCCGCACTGGTATATACTGAAACGGAGACCGGCATGGATTTTTTGCCGGCCGACTGGCGCAATACTTTGGCCTTCAGGTATCCGTCGAACGTTTTTTTGAAAGAGCTTCGGCCAATTCCGACGTTCAGCCAGCTGGTCACCCCGTATTGAAGTCCCATCCGCATGGTAGCCTGGTCAAGGCCGAAAAAATTATAAGCCCCGTCATTGATTTTTCCAAACCTGTGTTGAATCACGAACTGGAGTTCACCCGGGGAAGTGAGTTCCACCGACTGCCCATGAATGATCCGTGTATCCTTGAAGGTGGCATAGGTGTATTCGGTTGTTTCCCCGGCTTCTTCGTCGAGAATATCCAGCAGGTCATCCTGAGCATATATTGCGGATGAACTTATCAGCAGGAATATGAAGCTTATGATAACTTTCATCGTCTCACTAATTTGTATAAGGTGACAGGTCCATATCCAGACTGATCTTCACATCTTCGGCTATTTTTCCTATTACGGCTGAGGGAATTTCAATTTTATAATCTTCCAGTTTGATGCTGAAATCGGCATTGATTGTAAAACCATTCGCTGTGGCTTCAATGGTGCCGTTTGTCGTAACCTGTTTGGTGATACCATGGATGGTGAGATCACCCTTAACACGAACTTCCTGTTTGCCCTTTTTATTAAAATCCAGCTGCTGGATATTATCAACGGTTCCTTTAAAGGTAGATTTGGGGAACTTGTGGGATTCTGCATAGTTTTCATTGAAATGTTCCTCCATGAGCGCCTTTTCAAATTTAAACCCGCGCATTTGTAGAGATACAGCGATATCGCCGCTTGATTTATCAAATATGCACGAAGCCTGCTGGTTAAGCGCTTCAATTTTTTCCATGGGGGCATCAGAATAAAAGCTTATCTCCCCGGTTCGGGTAAAATAACGTTCCTGCGTCCAGGCGGTTGAAGTGATAATAAGACAGATTGAAAGAATGGTTAGCGTTTTCATTGGTTAGAGGTTTAATTGTTAATTGCTCCGTTATCAAGCCATGCACGCAGCTTGTCCTGATCACATGCACTTAATGGTGCGCCTGGTGGCATGTCTTTTCGTGTAAGTACACGGTCTTTGAGCTGTCCGTCATCCGCGATATTTTTGATGGATGAATAACTACCCAGTACAACCCTTCCGGTGCCGGATACATGGCAGCCTGCAGTGGCACATTTGGTTATAATCAGTGGTTTTATGTCTACCTCGAATGAAACATCCGCATCGTAACAGGATGATTCGTTGGGGTACAGCATTTCTTCATTGTCATAGTAACATGCAGAAAGTGCTACCAAACTTGCCAAAATCAATATCTGCGGGAGTTTCATGGGTTTAATTGTTTTGAGCCCCTTCATCCAGCCAAATCCGGATCATTTCAATGTCACACGCGGTTAATCCGCCGCCAGGAGGCATATCCCGCTGATCGATGACCCGCTTCCGCAGAAGTCCGTTGTCGGCCCATGATTTTGTCTGACTGAAAGTGTTCAGTACTCCATTCGAGCTTCCGTTTCCATGGCATCCGCTCGAGGTCGCACAGCTTACCTTTAAGATGGGTTCGATATTGCCGGAATAGGAGATGTTTTCCGTCACACATTCCGTACATTCATTTTGTGGGGCGCCCTGCAGTATCCAGTTTTTAATTAGGTCCAGCTGTTCCTGGGGCAGGTAATAGCCTCGTCCCGTCGCAGGGTCCAGCGGCATGAGGTCGTCGGTCTCGGGTAATGTCATCACCTTATAAAATTTACTTTCCCCCGGATTGAAGGGTTTAATCCCGCGCATGATGTTCTGATAGTTTGTCAGAATAAGTCCTTCCTCATGTGTTTGAGCATCATGACAACCTGCAATAGCGCAACTTGAAAGGAATATGGGAAGAATGTCATTTGTGAAGTACACCGAATCCGGATCGCAGGGTATACCAGTTCCAACAGGAGGGATGATGTCGCCCGGATTTTGAGGTGATTGCGGATCCCCTTCAATAAATTCCGGATCGTGTACACAAGCAGCCAGCCATAGTGCCGTAAAGACCAGGATATACCCAGATGTTTTCATGTTATTGATCGTTTTTAATGATACTTCCTTCCCTTAGTTTCACCTCCCCAAGCAGATCATCATAACCAGTGACCAAACCTTTCACATGGATTTGATTGGGGATTGACAATGAGGAAGGGATCTCTTCACCCTTAGAAAGTTCGCAATTCGCAATGCCGGAAGATCCGTACAGGACCACTGTTCTGTTACCCGTCTGTGTTTGAATCACCTGTTCCAGTGTCCCTTCGAGAATGACCACCTTATCAAAATATTTCTGAAGGCTTCCCGATTCATCAGATCGGAATTCATTTAGAATATCATCGACCGAAACGCTAAATAAAGCGCTTTCCGATTCAATATCCCGATGAGATTTATTTACATAGAACCAGGCGGTTAGTGCAACGGCTGATCCCACGAATAACAGTATAATAATGGGCCGTAGAATTTTCATAGTATTCTGTTTGCGTATCTATAGAACCGGTTCAATGCCCGGATTCCTACCATCCGGGCGGGATAAATCCCTGAATTGCAGAAAATTCCCGATCAAAGGGCCCTTGGAAAGGTGAAGAACATCCTACAGCGTTCAGTAACAATTGTTTCATTACAGGCTTCTGTTAATTGACACCTTTGCAGAATGATTTTAAAGATGAATAATGCCGGAACATGGCGTTCAGGAACAATTTCAACCCTTTTGCTTCTTTTGGGCTGGTTGCTGATCGGTGCTTCAGCCCTGCTCATCCGTTATTCGCGGAGCCTTTTTGATACAGCTTATGCAGCATCTTTTTTCTGGGAATATTTGGTGCCGCCTATACTTGTTGGCGGACCGATGGCCTTTTTGGATACCTGGTTTTTCAGACCCAGGCTAAAAGGCCGTTCATTTATTCACGCGTTGGCGCTTCGATTTTTGATATTTGTCGGAGGTATCATATTAACCTATGGAGCAATCGGGTTTTTGGTGCTGGGCTACCGGGATAAACTCCTTTTTGCATACATTTTTCATTTTTTATTACTGTGGGGTCTGGGCTCGATATTTCTCCTTGCCGTACGTAATCTTGCCGAACACTTTGACCGCCACCAGCTGCTGAAATGGCTCACAGGTGCATACCACCGTCCGATGGTTGAGGAACGAATTTTCCTTTTCGTCGATTTGAATGACAGTACATCCATTGCTGAAAAATTGGGACCCAAGGCATACTTCAATTTTTTATCGGATTATTTTTTCCTGACCGCAGAAGTTATTGAGCAGCACGAGGGCGAAATTTATCAGCATGTGGGGGATGAAATTATTGTGACCTGGCCGTTGCACAAGGGTCTTCGACGTGAGAATGCTTACCGACTATTTTTTGCGCTGGAAGAAACCCTGAAGATCAACAGGGATATGTTCCAACGGGAATATGGGATTTTTCCGGAAATAAAAGGGAGCCTGCATGCCGGTTCGGTAACCAAGGGGGAGATTCGCGGGAAGCGGCGAGAGTTCATTTTTACCGGGGATGTGCTCAACAGTGCTGCGAGAATGCACGGGGTTTGTAAGGAAAATGATGTGCAGCTGATAGTTTCAGGTGATATGCTGCAAAAAAGTTATATTTCTTCTAATTTCAGGATCAGGTCTCTGGGCGCCATGTTGTTCAGGGGCAAGGAAAAACCCGTTGATGTTTATGCAGTAGATCAAACGTCTGCTGTTATGTAACTTTTGTTACGGTCAACGGCAGACCATTTACTACTTTTGCATGGATTTAAATACTCTAAAAAATGAATGACATAATATCGTTTATCAGTCAGCCCTGGCCCTGGTATGTTGCAGGACCTCTCATTGCTGTGATAATGTTTTTGCTGATCTATTTCGGAAATAATTTTGGTGTGAGTAATAATTTCAGGACCATTTGTGCCATGACCGGCGCAGGTAAAAACTGCGATTTTTTCCAGTTTGACTGGAAAAGCCAGATATGGAACCTTGTTTTTGTTTTTGGTACTGTGATTGGAGGATTCATAGCACATGAATTTCTGATGCCAGACACAGCTGTTCATATCAGTGAAGCAACAAAAATGGACCTGGCCGAATATGGTATGATGAATGCGGGTGAAGATTTTATTCCTACTGAAATATTCAACTGGGAATCATTGCTAACCTTAAAAGGTTTCATCATGATCGTAGTCGGAGGTTTTCTTGTGGGCTTTGGAACCCGATATGCAGGGGGATGTACTTCCGGACATGCGATTAGCGGCTTGAGCGATCTGCAGCTTCCATCTCTGATTGCTGTAATTGGCTTCTTTATCGGTGGTCTGTTTATGACCTATGTTTTACTGCCCTACATCCTAACCCTATAATCGAACGCAATGAAATACTTCAAATATATTATCGTAGGAATTGTCTTTGGGATCACACTTACAAAGGCAGAAGTGATTTCCTGGTACCGGATTTATGAAATGTTCAAATTCCAGTCCTTCCACATGTATGGCGTGATCGGATCCGCTGTAGTGGTGGGGATCATTCTTGTTCAAATCCTGAAAAGAAGTCATATGAAATCGCTCTATGGCGAGGAAATCGTATTCAACCCGAAACAGATGAGTATTCCGAGATACCTCATTGGCGGAACAATTTTTGGATTGGGCTGGGCGATGACAGGAGCCTGTCCGGGACCGATGTTCATACTTCTGGGCAATGGATTCCTGGTGATCCTGGCGGCAATTGTATCAGCGATCTTCGGGACTTATGTCTACGGATTGCTTAGAAGCCGACTGCCTCATTAAAACCTGATTCAGGTCAGTTTTTGACCTGCTGAATGTCAAAAAAGAGTGTAACAATCGTTACGCTCTTTTTTTTTAGAATTATCTTACTTTGACTTCAATATTCAGAAACTGTAAATAATTGAAAGTCATGAAAGTAGAACAGATTTATACCGGGTGTCTTGCCGAAGCAGCGTATTACATTGAGTCGAACGGAGAAGCAGCGATCGTTGACCCGTTACGTGAAGTATCGCCCTATATAGAAATGGCGGAAGAGCGTGGGGCAAAGATCAAATATGTCCTTGAAACGCATTTTCACGCTGATTTTGTGTCGGGCCATATAGACCTGGCTAAAAAAACCGGTGCTGAGATTGTATTCGGACCGAATGCGCAGCCGAATTATGAGGCTCATATCGCTACCGATGGCGAGATTTTGCATCTGGGTGACGTTCAGATCAAAGTATTGCATACACCAGGCCATACCATGGAATCCACAACATACCTGTTGATTGATGAGGAAGGTGAGGAGCATTCAATCTTTACCGGAGATACATTGTTTATTGGTGATGTGGGTCGTCCTGACCTTGCTGTTAAGACTGATTTGTCGCGTGAGGACCTGGCATCGCACCTGTATGATTCACTTCGGGAAAAGATTATGCCACTTGGTGATGAGGTCATTGTTTATCCGGGTCATGGTGCAGGTTCTGCTTGTGGTAAAAATATGAGCAAGGAAACCTTTGATACCCTGGGCCATCAGAAGATCACAAATTATGCCTTGCGAAAGGATATGACACGGGAAGAGTTTGTTAAAGAGGTCACCGAGAACCTGGTTGAACCGCCTCAATATTTCCCGAAAAACGCGGTGATGAACAAAATGGGATACGAGAGTTTTGATGAAGTGCTGAATCAGGGGAATACACCTCTTTCTGCAAAGGAATTTGAAACTGTTGCGAATTCTACCGGGGCACTGGTACTTGACACGAGGGACAAGGATGCTTTTGCGAAAGAACACATCCCTGGCTCCATTTTCATCGGTATTGATGATAATTTTGCGCCCTGGGTAGGTGCTCTAATTGTTGATCTGAAGCAAGCCATCGTTTTTATTGCCGAAGAAGGCAGGGAAGAAGAAGTCGTTACGCGCTTATCCCGCGTTGGATACGATAATACCCTCGGATACCTGAAAGGCGGTATCGAGGCCTGGAAAAAGGCTGGATTTGACATCGACACCATCGACCAGGTTACAGCCTTTGAATTTGCCAAGGGTCACAAGTCGGATTACAGTGTACTGGACGTGCGTAAGGAAAGTGAATACGAGTCGCAGCATGTGGAAGGAACGATTAATTTCCCGCTTGACTTTATCAATCGGAATATGGCAGAACTCGATCGCGATCAAGGATATTACCTGCATTGCCAGGGAGGTTACAGGTCTTTGATCACCGCTTCTATCCTTCGGTCACGCGGTTTTGAGAAGATCGTGAATATTAAAGGTGGGTTCAATGCCCTGAAGGAAACGGATCTGAAGCTCACTGAATTCCACGAGCCGCTTACCTTATTGTAATCGCATAAATTACAGAGAATTTAAAGCCCCGGTATTCCCGGGGCTTTTGTATTTTGTGTAACAATTGTTACGAGAGGTGCTGTACTACCGGACTACCTTTGTCAAAAATTTAACAAAGAAAATGACATTAATAGAAATAATTGGATATCTCGGGGCTGCAATCATTGGCTTAAGCCTGGGTCTTATCGGAGGTGGAGGATCCATCTTAACCGTACCGGTACTGGTATATCTCCTTAGTGTGGAACCTGTCCTGGCTACAGCATATTCGTTGTTTATTGTTGGATTATCTTCATTGATCGGAGGGATAAATTATGCGCGTAAAGGGTTGGTGGATTTCAAAACAGGGATTGTTTTCACGATCCCCGCATTCATAGCGGTTTATTCCACACGCATGTGGATCGTACCGGCACTGCCGGATAACTGGTTCAACCTGGGAAATCTGGCTGTGACCAAGGATGTAGGTATACTGTTGCTGTTTGCGCTCCTTATGATCTTTGCGAGTTATTCGATGATCAAGGACAAGAAAAAGCCGGCCGAAAATGAGGATGAAAACCAGAAGCCCAAGTTTAATTATCCCATGATCCTGATCGAAGGTGCGGTCGTAGGAGTATTAACCGGGCTTGTCGGCGCTGGCGGCGGTTTCCTGATTATACCGGCATTGGTATTGTTTGCCAAACTGCCAATGAAAATGGCAGTCGGAACCTCATTGCTCATTATTGCAGCCAAGTCACTGATTGGATTTATTGGTGATATTCAGGCCGACCAGCCTATCGACTGGACCTTCCTGATGATTTTTTCTTCAATATCAATTGTAGGTATATTTGCAGGTTCATACTTATCAACCTTTATCGACGGGAATAAACTGAAAAAGGGATTTGGATGGTTTGTATTGGTAATGGGCTCATTCATGATTGTAAAAGAGTTGTTTTTATAGTGTAACAAAGGTTACAAACTGTCTTCACAGGGAAACGTATCATTGAACAGAACATAATATTTAGAAATGAAAATAGAACAGATATATGATAAATCACTCGCTCATGGCTCATATGCCATTGAAAGCGATGGAAAAGTGGCATTAGTGGATCCGGGACGGGATATAACCCCATATGTTGATTTTGCTAATGCAAATAATGCAAAAATTGTCGCTGTATTTGAAACGCATCCACATGCGGATTTCGCCAGCAGCCACATTGAGTTTAAAGAAAAGTACGGAGCCGTCATTTATGTGAATCCGAAGGTAGGTGTATCCTATGAGTTTACCCCGATGGTACATAACGACGAGGTGAAAATCGGCAAGGTCGTGTTCAAGGCATTGTTCACCCCAGGACACTCTCCCGATCATAACAGTTACCTGGTGCTGGATGAAAATGGAAACGAGAAAGCAGTATTTACGGGCGACAGTCTTTTTGTAGGTGATGTTGGACGGCCAGATTTGAGAGAAGGTGTTGGTAATATTCAGGTGAGCAAGAAGGAACTTGCGGGAATGATGTACAGAACGATTCACGATGTATTTGCTGAATTGGAAGATGATGTCCTGGTTTACCCGGCTCATGGTGCAGGCTCATTATGTGGAAAAAACATGAGTGATGATCTTTTTAGCACGATCGGACGGGAAAAGGAAAGTAACTGGGCATTTCAGCTGAAGGATGAGCCAACGTTCATCGAGTCGTACCTTGAAGGACAGTCTTTCATTCCGAAATATTTCCCGTATGATGTTGACCTGAACCGCAAGGGTGCCGAACCAATGGAAGCAGCGGTGGAACGTGTTCCACGTTTGAACAGTACGGATCAGATGGAAAAAAATGTAATCATCATTGATACCCGCGAACAGGAGGCATTTAAGAAATCCCATGTCGCTGGTTCGTTAAATGTGATGAGCAAGGATGGGGATAAGTTTGAAACATGGCTGGGTGCAATTGTGGATCCCGGGGAGGCATTTTACCTGGTTGCTGCCGATAAAGAGTCTTTAGAGCGTGATATACGCAGGTCAGCAAAAATCGGATATGAGAATCATATCAAAGGTGCGGTTGTTTTCGATCATGGAAACGCGTCAACGGATAAGCTCAACCTTGAAGATTTTTCAGCTCACCCTGAGAAGTATACAATTATCGATATACGGAACCGCACTGAAGTGGAAGGCGGAAAGATTTTCGAAGGTGCGGTTAATATTCCGCTGCCGGAACTGCGTGAACGTTCTTCTGAAGTTCCACAGGGCAAGCCTGTAGTGGTACATTGTGCCGGTGGCTACAGATCTGCGGCGGGTTCCAGCATTTTGGAAAAGAACGTGAAAGGATTAAAGATCTATGATCTTAGTGAAGCGGTGAAAACGTTTCAGGAAGCTTAGTTTTTTGGTGTTTTGGTTATGAAGAGCGGGGGGTTAAGCTTCCCGCTCTTTTTTTATTGCTTTTCCAGCATTTTTTTAATGTCCCTGATATTTCCATACACTACCATTACTTCCCCTGAATTAAGGACTGTTTCAGAGTTGGCGACGCCTGCATCATGTTGCATATGATGATTCATCCAGAGGACACTTTCACTTCCGGTATCCGTAAACGTGGTTAACAGCAGTAGGTTATAATCTCTATCAAACCAAATTGTTGAAACGTTTTGCATCGAGCCATACACGAATACGTGCTTCCTCAACATGTAGCCGACCTGAATATTTATGACGGTATTTGGTTTACATGTTTTTTAGACAGGATCGTCATCTGAATCAGGTTTGCGGGATTCCAGGACCGTTTTTAGTCTTGAAAGATCTTCATCCTGCCTTTTAAGAAATGTCTTTTTTAAGAAGGGCGCGAGAACCTTGAAACTAAAAGCCTTAAGGGTAACCTGGTTAGACATTTTAACATTGGTAATATCCTGGTGAGGCGTGAGGGTTGTGGTGATTGCGTAGCTCATCACCGGATGATCCAGCACGACGGAAATGGATTCAGGCGGTTCGGTTTTGAGAACCTCCTCGGTAAACGTAAATTTTTTACCATTCTCAATGTATACATGCTGGGCGGTGGATCCTTCAACCCCCGGACTGCCGGAAATCTGTACAGTTGATTCGTATCCCTTTTGCCACAGGGCAAAATATGCCGGATTATTTATGAAGTCCCATATTTGGGAAGCAGGTTTGTTAATGACAATCTCTGAGATGAGTTTCATTACAGAAATATACAAAAAATCGATTGCTCATACATGCATTATGAAGGTTTACATGTTAATGCTTATTTTAGGCACAAATGAACACGTCTATGGAGCACTTCGAGTTGGTTGTTATCGGTGCAGGCCCGGCAGGCTATGCCGCCACTATGCGGGCTATGGATTTCAAAAAACGTACGTTACTGATTGAAAAGAATAAGGTAGGAGGAGCCGGTGTGATCAATGGTGCATTATCATCAAAAACGTGGTGGGAGATTTCCCGGGAGGTTCGCCAGTTCAACGGGAACCTGTCAAGATACAGCATCCAGCGGCCGGAAATAAATTTTAAGGAAATTCAGAGTGAGGTTAAGAAAGCAACCCAGGAACGGCAATGGCTGTTACAGGATCACCTGGAGCTGCTTCGCACCTCGGAGACATACAAGGATTTACTGGCTTTTCGAACCGGTTCAGCACGTCTTTTAAGTAAGCATGAAGTTGAAATCACCCAGGATGGGGTAACAGAGGTGGTATATGCAGATAATATCATTCTCGCCACCGGAAGTCGTCCCAGAATTCTGGATGATATCGAAGTTGATGAAACCGTGATCATGACCAGTAACGGCATTGAAAACATGGATCATTTTCCGGAGAGTCTGGTAATCGTAGGTGCCGGTGTTGTTGGTTGTGAATACGCTACCATATTTTCAGGCTTCGGCAAGACAAAAGTATATCTGATAGAAAAAGGAGAACATATTCTGCCATTTGAGGATAACGATGTGGTGAATGTGATCGAAAAGAATCTACTGAAGGCAGGGGTGATCATCCATCGGGGGGCAAAACTGGTGAGACTTGAAAAGAAAGATGAGTGGGTGGAATACGAACTTGAGCTGGTGGATGGTGTGCGCGAAATCCATCACGTCGAAAAAGCGCTCATTTCTGTGGGCAGGGTGCCGAATATTGACGGGTTGTGGAATGAAAACCTGGATATTCAATTCAATGGGCGGGGGATCGACAATGATGACAGTCAGACCGGTGAGGATAATATCTTCGCTGTAGGCGATCTTACCCAGGACATTGCTCTTGTAAACGTGGGTGAACTGGAGGGAAGGCATGCCGTTGAGAAGATATTCGGTACGCCAGGGCAGTTGATCTATGAGAATATATCGACAATCATGTTTTTGCACCCGGAAGTTGCTGGTGTAGGCATGAACGAGCTTAGGGCACAGGCGCGTGGATTGAACTATCGCGTTGTTACCCTTGATTACAGCGTTATTCCCAGGGCCATGGCAAAAAGGAATACCGAAGGATTTATAAAATTACTTGTAACCGATGACTCTGAAATGAAAGTTTTGGGAATGCGTGTCGTGGGAATCCATGCCTCGAGTGCGATACAGGCAGTTGCATTGCTTATCAGCATGGACAGGGGCATTGAGGAACTGGCTGAATGTGTGCACCCGCACCCAAGCATCACCGAGGGTATTCAGGAATGTGTACGTATGTTGCTGGGCAAATCCACCCTGAAGCCGGATGCCATCAGTTCAAAGCTGAGTTGTCGCCGTTTTGTTAACGGACAATATGAAAACTTCCTGTTTGATAACGGGTATTAGTACAATTTGGCAATCTCGTCAAATGACTTTCGGCTGATTTTGGGAACAAATGTATCTTTTTCGGCATAGCCTACAGGAATTAACAGGAAAGGCCTTTCATTTTCCGGACGGTTTAAAATTTTTGTAAGAAAATTCATCGGGCTGGGGGTGTGCGTCAGTGATACAAGACCGGCATTATGTATTGCTGCAAGCAGAAAACCACACGCCAGTCCAACCGACTCATTAACATAGTAGTTGTTTTTCTTTGCGCCGTCTTCACCCTTCTCGTACACATGTTTAAATACGATAATGAGGTAGGGCGCTTTTTCAAGGAACGGTTTATTCCAGTCGGTCTGCAATGGTTTAAGGTCGGCCAGCCATTCTTCACTCATCCGGTGCTGATAACTTTCATACTCTTCTTTTTCAGCTGCCTCGCGAATTGACTTTTTAACGGCAGGGTCACGAACGATACAAAATGTCCAGGGCTGTTTATTGGCTCCCGAAGGAGCGGAGGATGCTGTTTTTACAAGATTCTCTATTACTTGATAGGGTACGGGCCGGTCAGATATGTCGCGAACCGATCGTCTGGTTTGCATTTGCCGGAAAAACTCTTCGCTTTGCCGGGTTGTTTCAGTTTCGGTGAACTCAATACCCTGATACCTGATAAAGGGGTACCCGTTAATTGTTTTTTCTTCCTGCATGACCTTTTTATTTACAAATCTAACCGACCGAAATTAAGGCAGGTGTAGGGGAGGTGACAATTCCTTTTTTATTTATGGCGATTTCTGAGTACTTCCAGCACATCCTCCAGCTGATATCCCTTGGCCTGCAGCAAAACCAGGTAATGAAACATGAGATCGGCTGCTTCATTGAGAAAAAGATCCTTATTGTCATCTTTAGACTCAATAACCAGTTCAACGGCCTCTTCGCCAACTTTCTGTGCTATTTTATTGATGCCGCGGCGAAAAAGATCGCTGGTATAAGACGAATCTTTCGGGTTCTCTTTTCTTTCGCGGATAATTTCCTCAAGGAATGTAAGATCAGTTCCTGTATTCCGGTCTTCAAAACAGGTAAGCGCACCAGTATGACATACCGGGCCAACAGGAATTCCCTGGATGAGAATCGTATCTGCATCACAATCCAGCTGAACCTGCTTTACATGAATGAAATTTCCGGATGTTTCACCCTTCGTCCAAAGAGTGTTTCGGCTTCTGCTGTAAAAGGTGACTCTTTCTTCCTGCAGCGTTTTTTTCCATGCCGCCTCATTCATAAATCCTACCATCAGGATATTGCGTGTGAAATAATCCTGAATTACAGCGGGTATAAGTCCTTTACTAAAATCCGGTTGGTTTGAGATTTCCATAGGCCCACAAAAGTATAAAAAGATTGTTAACGGCCTATAAGATCCATGGTCTTAAAGTACTTGTTGTAAAATAACTTCAGAAAGATGAGTGTTACATGGCTGTCTTCATCCACTTCATGGGCCAGGAAATAGTCCTCAATGTTATTGAACCCCGCCAGGCTTTCAAAATCCCGGCCGGACATTGATTTGAAGCCCATGTTCCAGTCGGGGAAATTTCGCTTCGAGGATTTACCTTCTATGATCTTGCTGATTTTCTTGTGTCGTTTATCAGTCACAATCCGATCATACAACCCATTGATCACATCCCGTTCTCCTTCAAGAACCTGAATGAACTTTCCATCGATATACATAAGCATACCGGTAACCCCGAGCAATTCATTATTCTTCCTGCAGGTATCCAGCAGCAATTCAAGTTCTGCGTCGGTAAGTGGAGTTACAGCGTAACTTACATACATAAGGTAGTGGAACATGCTTGTTTCGCTAAGTAGAAGGAAAATATAGCAGGATTTTTTAGAATTTCCTACTTAAAGTGTTTCGTCCAGCGCCTTCAGTACATTGCTTGCCACGATCTGATGTCCCTTTGGGTTGGGATGTATGCCATCCGGAAGATTGAGGGATTTGTCGCCGGCTACACCCTCAAGCAGGAAAGGAATGAGGACGGCGTTATTATTTTTTGCCAGTTCAGGGAATATTTTTCGGAATCCACTGGCATAATCTTCACCGAGATTTGGAGGTACCTGCATACCCGCGATCACGATTTGTACATCGGGATTTTTGGCCCGGGTCTTATCGATGATAGACTGAAGGTTTTGACGGGTCTGCTCCAGGGGCAAGCCGCGTAAACCATCGTTGGCTCCCAGCTCAAGTACCAGAATATCAATCTTCTGTCTTAATATCCAATCGATTCGACTATTTCCGCCGGCAGAGGTTTCTCCGCTGAGACCCGCGTTGATCACTTCATAATTACCCCCGCGTTGTTGAAGTTGCTTTTCGACGAGTGCTGGAAATGCCTGTTCTTCGGATAAGCCATAACCTGCTGTAAGACTGTCGCCAAAAAATAAAATTCTGACAGGATCCTCCTGTTGAAAAGGAAGAGCCAGCCATAAAACCAGGAATAATTGTTTCAAGTAGATCATATGAGTTGTTTAACAAATTTTAAACCAAAATTTCCCCGTTCACAAAAAAAATAAAACTATTGTATATGTTATACGCTTATTTATAAGGTTTGTTAGATTTATGTTGTAACATACGATCCCTATGGCTGAAATCCTTTCGTTAGAAAATGTATCCAAAAAATTCAAATCGGGAATTCGGGAACTGACTGTTCTGGATAATATATCATTCACTGTAAATGAAGGGGATAGTATGTCCATTGTGGGTCCGTCGGGCAGTGGTAAAACAACCTTACTTGGTCTTTGCGCAGGATTGGATGTGCCTTCATCGGGTCATGTGGTGCTGGCAGGAATCCGGCTGGATGCCCTGAATGAAGACGACAGGGCCTATATGAGAAATCAGCATGTCGGTTTTATATTCCAGAACTTCCAGTTGCTTCCTACATTGACGGCACTGGAAAATGTACGGATTCCCCTGGAGCTCAGGGGAGAACGCGGAGGGAAACAGCTTGCCCTGGATCTACTGGCTAAAGTTGGATTGGGTGACCGGAGTGATCACTATCCATCGCAGCTTTCAGGGGGCGAACAGCAACGTGTGGCCATCGCCAGGGCGTTCATCACCAAACCCAAGATTTTATTTGCCGATGAGCCTACCGGTAACCTGGATGAAGAAACTGCGCAGACGGTTACAGATCTGTTGTTTCAGCTCAACAGAGAATCCGGGACAACACTTGTGCTGGTCACCCACAACATGGAACTGGCGCATTTCACCGACAGAATCCTTGAATTGCGTGGAGGAAAGCTGCATGCAGATCGTCTTACTGTAAGCTGAAATGGATTATATCATTCGAATTAAGAAGGAGAAAAAGTCGCTGTGGAAGGATTCCTGGGCATGGAAAATGGCATGGAGGGATGCCAGGCATAATTTCGGCCGGCTGCTCCTCTTTATCACTTCGGTGATTATCGGGATTGCAGCATTGGTATCCATCAATTCCTTCAATGAAAATCTTCAGCAAAATATTAATGATCAGGCCAAGGAATTGCTTGGTGCCGACTACGAAGTGAGCGCCTCTGAGCCATTAAACCAGGAGGTTAGTGCTTATCTGGATTCGATCGGTGAAGAACAGTCGGAAGAAATCACGATGGCATCCATGGCACGTTTCATGACGTCCACACCCGGAACCCGGCTGGTAAGACTCGTGGCCATGTCGGGTGATTTTCCATTTTATGGTAAGCTTGAGACCCTTCCGGCGGGTGCAATGGAAAAAGTGAAGTCAGGGAAATTTGTAATAATGGATAGGAATCTGGCGACTCAATATGATGTTAGCTCCGAAGACTCCATTGCAATAGGGAATGTGGTGTTTAAAATGGCTGGAGAGGTCATTCAGATTCCTAACGGGGGAGGATTGCAATCTACTTTTACCCCATCTGTTTATTTCTCCATGGATTGGCTCGATTCCACCGGTCTGGTGCAGTTCGGGAGCCGTGTAACCTACAAGAAATATGTGAAAGCCGGAGATGTGGTGGTTACTCGTGAGCAACTGCGTGCTAAGGTGAGAAAATTTGGGTACTCATATGAAACCGTTGAGAGCAGGAGGGAAGACCTGGGAGAGGGGTTCACCAACCTGTATCGTTTTTTCAATTTACTCGCTTTTGTTGCCCTCATTCTGGGTGGTATAGGCGTAGCGAGCTCGGTATCAATTTACATGAAGGAGAAGCGCGAGTCAGTGGCAGTACTTCGCTGTCTCGGTGCCAGCGGATGGCAAACCTTCCATATTTTCATGATTCAGGCTGTCGTGCTTGGGTTGATCGGCAGTATCATTGGTGTGCTGTTTGGTGTATTCATTCAATACGTACTTCCACTGTTACTACAGGATTTCATTCCACTCGAACTGAAAATTGGGATCGCATGGAATGCGGTGCTGGAAGGACTGCTGCTCGGACTGGGGATTTCATTGCTATTTTCGATGCTGCCTTTACTGGATGTCCGCTTTATACCACCACTGTCAGTTTTACGCACATCCTTCGAGCCGGTCAGGAGGTTTTCAAAAAGCCGGTGGCTGGTGATTATCCTGGTGCTGCTGTTTCCGTTATTGTTTGCTTCCTATCAAACTCAAAGCCTGATGCTCGGGGTTAGCTTTTTTGCTGGCTTGCTGGTCGCCTTTGTTGTGCTTTATCTGATGGCCAGGCTCATTGTCTGGCTGGCAAAAAAAGTTTTTCCTGACAATGGACCATTTATTCTTAAGCAAAGTCTGGCAAATTTATTCCGGCCCAATAACCAGACGTTCATTCTGATGGTTGTGATCGGATTGGGCGTATTCCTGATCACAACGCTGAATATTATACAGAACAGCCTGCTGAATCAGGTTGAATTTGTGGGTCGGGAAAATCAGTCGAATACGATCTTATTTGACATTCAACGAGATCAGGTTGAGGGTGTAGTAGAACTCACAAAGGATAATGAGCTTGATATAATTCAGCTTGTACCGATCGTTACCTGCCGATTGAAAGAGGTGAAGGGAAAAACGATAAAAGAAATTCAGGCAGACACTACAGATGGTATTTCGAACTGGGCGGTTACCCGGGAATACCGCGTGACTTATCGCGACAGTCTTACCCGCTCAGAAAAACTGTTAGATGGACAGTTGCAACATGTTGCTGATGATTCGGTTTTTGTAACAATTTCTGAAGGGATGCAGGATAACCTGGAAGTTGGAATTGGTGATTCGCTGGTTTTTGATGTCCAGGGAGTGCCGTTTAAGGTTTATATATCGGGAATCCGTGAAGTGGACTGGCCTGAGGATCCCCCGAATTTTATTTTTGTCTTTCCCACATCCATACTGGAGGAAGCACCACAGATTTTTGTGCTCACTACACGAATTGATGATGAAGTTGTAGCCAATAAATATCAGCGTGAGCTGGTTACTGCCTATCCCAATGTTTCACTGATTGATATTCGGTTAATCCTGTCGACGATCGATGATTTTTTCAGTAAGGTTTCATTTGTGATACAGTTTATGGCACTGTTCAGTATTGCTACCGGTCTTATTGTACTCGCTGGTGCGGTAGTAAACAGTAAATTCACACGGTTGAAAGAAAATGCATTACTGCGGACAATCGGAGCATCCGGAAAACAAATTACGGGAATGACGCTACTGGAGTATGTTTATCTGGGTGTTTTGGCCGGTGTCACGGGTATGCTGCTCTCACTTGTGGCAGGGTTTCTCCTTGCAAAATTCTTTTTTGAGATTGTCTTTTCTCCGGATATTCCGGGATTATTCTATATCCTGATCGGTGTGGTTTCACTTACCGTAATAGTAGGCTGGTGGAATACACGAGAAGTGATTCGAAATAGTCCGCTCGCCGTTTTGCGCCGTGAGACCTAGCCCGGAAACAGCAGAAAAAGTATGAGCAGTGTAAGAAGAATTACCAGCACGGCGAGAACGTCTTTGTGAATCCGGGGCTTTTTCATTCCAGTTCTTCATACAATATCATCCTGGCATTTACTATTTCCTTTCTCATTTTAATGAATGTTGAGTCTGCCATGACAAGGTCAACACGCCTGTTTCTGAGATTTTCCTCTACATTCAGCTGGTCAAATTGAGAATCGACTATCCGTAAATGCTCGAGTAGATTGGACCCCAGACTGGACTGACTGCCCTGTTCGAGCAAGAGCATGGCATCCTCAAGGTAAGGTTCCTGTTCAAGCAGGGTGCGGATCAATGGCAGCAAAATAATGGAGCGGCTGTCTTCTGCGAGGATGTCATTCGGATAAGAGTTAATGAGTGATGTTGTGATAAACAGATTTTCTGTTACACTGGCGACAGCGAAAAGGGTGGACAGGTCATTTTTACTTCCATTTTGCAAGGATTTTGTAGTACGGAAATAAATTTGATCAAGAAGGAATTGCAGTGAGTCCCGCCTGTTAATACTTGCGCTGAAGGCAGAATTGAGTAAATCCTGTTCATCTTTGGATATCTGGCACATATTTCCGGACAGGATGTTGAGTCTTTCAAAATATGGCTTCTCAAGGTCCCCCTGATCAAAAGCAATAAAATAACTCACATCGGAAAGTAAAATTCCGGATAAAATGGCGCGAAGTGTATCTCTTTCAGGGCGGGGATAATTACCAATACCCAGAAATGTCCAGTCGAAATCTGTTCCGCTTGCTTCCAGCTTGGAGGAAATGACATTCGGATGCGGTAATCGACCAAAGATCAATTCAATAGTTTCCCGGTCTTTGTTGAGGGATTCTGTCTCCGGCTTTTCCCTTTCTGAAGTGGATACATCGCATCCTGAGAACAACGAAAATGCAGTTATTATAAGTAAACCAATGACACCTGATTGATATATTCTACCCATAGTTCAAGTTTATATAATTTTTATTACTTACAAAATGCTGAAATTGTATGATACTTCTGATGCAACCGATTGCACAGCAACTTTATTTTTCTTAATTTCCGTCAGACGTTAATTAGTTGTAGATACAGCATTTCGTGCTGCCAGTTGGTTTTTTTAATTAGATCATTTTTTAATCTTGGCTTGCTAAACTTATTTCATGAACACATGTGCTGAGTGCGTAATGTTGGTTGATGATAGTGAAATTGACATTTTCATCAATCGAAAGATACTGGAGTTCAATCATTTCTCCAGGGATATTGTTTCAACGACATCCCCCAGGGAGGCGTTGGATATGCTCAGTGATAGCGAAATTTCCAAGATTCCGGAAGTGATTTTCCTGGATCTTAATATGCCCGTAATTGATGGATTCAGATTCCTTTATGAATTCTCAGAACTTCCGGAACAAATCAGAAAGTATATTTCCATTGTTGTACTTACGAGTTCAGATAATGATCTCGATAAGGAACTTGCCAATCAAAGTTCATCGGTGATCAAGTTTATTTCAAAGCCGCTGACAGATGAAAAAGTCCTTGCCATCCGGGATATGATCATTCGGGCTAGCTGATTTCAACCTGTGTCATAAAAAAAAGCCGCTTGTGCGGCTTCTTATTTATGAATTGAATGGCGGGTTAGATTTTAACCAGGTCTGCTTTTATGTTATAGCGATTTACAATTTCCTGCGTAAAACGCATAGATCCGTGAGGAACGAAAATCTTAAACACCCCGTTCTTCAGATCGGCAAGTGTTGAAAGTAATTTCCATTTATTCACGAGCTTGTTGGGCTCATCCACCTTTCTCGATATTTCAAAGTATGCCTTATTACCGTTCTTGGACAAGGCAGTGGCGTCAGGTATGAAAATATCCTCGTTTGACTGTCCTACCAGTCTCGCAGGCTTTTCCATTTCAGGAAAGTCGGCACGAATAGATTCAAATCCACTTTTTTCGAGTTTTTCCAACACCCTGTTCAATACAGTATCATACTTTTCATCATTTCGAAATTCTTTCAGCATATCATTTTTTTTTAATTGGACGTACTGAGTATAGTACGGAAAAAATTGTACAAAAACAAGAAATATTGAATATTAAATTTATTTGATTTCAAAGACAGCCCGAATATTAGATTTTATTGATATGGTTTTGTACTCAATATTCGACTGATAGGTTTCACTGTCTGACATTGCCATTTTAACCATCGGGCGATCTTCATCATAGCTCAAATCCTGTATTTCCAGAACCTGACCCAGATCTTCATCTAAGGCAGAAAGAAGGCTTGCGGCCTTGGCTTTGGCATTTTTCAGCGCTGCAATTCGCGTCTGTGCTCTGTATTCTGCGATCCTGGTGCTTGTGGCACTGGCAATGTTCACGCGAACGACGGCCCTTTCATCCAGTTCTTCCAGGAAATTATTGATGAGTTTAATATCCTTCAGGGAAAGCAAAAATGACTTTTCTGCCATGAAGTCGCCCGTTGTTTTCTTTTTGTAATCCCAGTTGAATCCGCTGATATTCTCCACGCGCAGTGCACTGTCCGGCAGATTTTCTTTTTTGAGCGCTTTGAGCAGATCCTTTTCTATGTCATTCATAGTAACCTTTTTGTTTCTGTCCATATACTCGCGAAAAACCATTCTGAATTCAAACAAATCAGGTTCAATTTCCATGGTGGCAGAACCATTTACTTCAATCTTTCGGAGACTGGCATCCTGTGCGGAGCTTAACGTTGTTGCGGTGAGAGCCAGCATTAAAAGCATAATATTTTTCATAATCTTTTTTATTTACAGGATGCGTACAATTTTAAAATTCCATATTAAATGAGATTTTTTATTTTTTAATTAATCAAATATCTGCTTTTGCTGTTTAATAGATAGTGCACTAAATAAAAATATCATGGCGCAAGCAAAGACAGCAAAATCACGATCAAAAAAGACCGAGACATCAAATCGGGAAAAAATAATTTCGGCCTATAAGGAAAAAGTTTTACTTGAGGGTCACGCTCCTCATACAGTTTTTCAGTTCATGCATGCTCTGAAAATGAAGGAGAGTGATTTTTATACGTACTTCGGAAGTTTTAAAGCCCTTGATCGGGCAATTTGGTCGGATTATTTCAGGATTACAGTTGATACACTCCGCCAGGATGAGGCTTACATGACGTTCAGTTCCCGGGAGAAGCTATTATCCTTCTACTTTACCCTCATGGAGGTTCTGAAGAATGACAGATCTTTTGTGATGAGTACGCTGGAACTGCCATCAAAAAGTGAAATTACGCCTTCTGTTTTACGTGGTTTCCGGGAGGAGTTTCTGGATTTTGTTCAGGAGATCATTAATGAAGGGCGCGAGACAGAAGAAATTAAGGACCGCCGTTATTTATCTGATCGGTACAAGGATGGTATCTGGGTGCAAACCATGTTCATTCTTCATTTCTGGATGAATGATGAAAGCGAGGGATTTGTAAAAACGGATGCGGCTATTGAGAAGGCAGTAAACTTATCCTATGAGCTGATGGGCGCAGGCCCGCTTGATAAGCTCTTCGACTTTGCGAAATTTCTTTATCAGAACAGACCTTAATGAAAGAGCAATACAGAATACCTGTTAGCAAAGTGCAGAGAGCCTCGAAGTTCGTACAAACAGGTGCGAAGATTGGCGGAAATTACCTGAAGCACTACGGAAGAAAAATCCTGAATCCTGATATATCCAGAGAATCGCTGGATGAGGAGAATGCAGGCGATATCTATGAATCCCTTAGTGAACTGAAAGGGAGTGCATTGAAGGTTGCACAAATGCTCAGTATGGATAAGAACGCATTGCCAATGGCATATCAGGATAAATTCGCCATGTCGCAATACAGTGCCCCGCCATTGTCTTATCCCCTCGTTGTAAAAACATTTAAAGATCAGTTGGGTCGTTCACCCGAAGACATCTTTGACACTTTCAGCCGAAAAGCAGTGAATGCTGCATCAATCGGACAGGTGCACAAGGCTTCCCTGGACGGCAAAGAACTCGCCGTTAAGATTCAGTATCCAGGCGTGGCAGACAGCATAAGTTCTGATCTCCGTATAGTGAGACCTATTGCTTCTGCAATGTTCAAGATCAAGTCGGCCGAGCTGGATCAATACCTTGGTGAAGTGGAGGCGAAGTTGATTGAGGAGACCGACTATGACCTGGAGTTAAGGCGCTCAATGGAGATTACCGACCTGTGCCGCCACCTGGAGGGCATCGCTTTCCCGAATTACTTTCCTGAATTATCCTCAAAGCGGATCCTCGTGATGGATTGGATGGATGGATTGCATATGAAGGAATGGTTAAAAAACAATCCGGATCAGGAGGAAAGAAACCGGATTGGTCAGGTGCTTTGGGATTTCTATGATTATCAGATACATGAATTGAAGCAGCTTCATGCAGATCCGCATCCTGGAAATTTTCTGATTACGCCGGATAATTTACTGGGGGTACTTGATTTTGGATGTGTAAAAATAATTCCTGAAGATTTTTATAATTCATATTTCAAATTAATGGGACCGGAAGTCCTGGATAATTCCTATGATCTGGAGGGGTTATTTGATGAACTTGGTTTCCTTTCGCCAGAAGACTCGGTGAGCGAACGTAAATTTTTCATGAAGCTTTTTCGTGAAATGATTGAATTACTGGGCAGGCCTTTTCGCCATGATTCATTTGATTTCGGGGATGATACCTACTTCCAGCAGATTTATCAGGTTGGTGAGCGCATGTCGCGGATGAAGGAAGTGCGTAATTCCAAGACCGCGCGTGGCAACAAGCACGGCTTATATATCAACCGAACCTATTTTGGTCTGTACAATTTATTGAATGAGTTGAAGGCTACGGTGAATATCCATAGCTTTGCCCGTAACAAGGCATGAGAAATAAATACGTAGTTTACCTTATTTTGCTCCTGGGATTGTCCTCGTGTGGCAACGATCGGGATACGCAGAAGCAACGATTCCTGATCAGGGGTAATGAAGCGTTGTCCCAGCAGAATTACAGGGAGGCTACGCGCTTCTATAATGAGGCACTGAAGATCGACAGCTGCTACTCACCGGCATGGAATAACCTGGGTGTTACGCGCTTTGAACAGAAGCAATATGGCAAAGCGCTGGAAGCCTATGATGCTGCGCTGGCGTGTAACCCTGAAGACGTGGAGGCCATTCTTAACCGAACGAATGCGTACTACGAAACGAATCAGCTCTACCGTGCTGAAGATGATATTGCATACCTGATCCGGAATATGCCGGATTCGTCGGAGCTTCATTTCAGACTCGGACTGGTTCATGCAAAGATGCATAAGTTTGAAGCAGCCATCAATGATTTTTCTACAGCCATCCAGCTTGATGCGCTCAACATGGACGCTTTTGTGAACAGGGGAACAGTATATTACTACATGAACCGGTTGGGTGATGCCCGTAAGGACCTGAACAGGGCGCGCAATTCCGGGGAGCAAATCGGGAATACCTATAATGCACTTGCGCTTATTGCAGCAGAGGATGATTCACTCGATCTGGCACTTCAATATATTCAAACAGCCCTATCCGCAGAACCCATGCAACCCTATTTTTTAAATAACCGGGGCTACATTCATCTGTTACGGGGAGAGACGGATCTCTCAAGGGCAGATATCGATCAAAGTATCACACTGGATCCCGACAATGCCTGGGCCTACCGGAACAAGGCCCGGTGGTATCATTCAAATGGCAATTACGAGGAAGCCATCAGGCTTTACCTGCAGGCATTGAAGAAAGATACATTCATACAGAAAATACACATTTTTCTGGGTGACAGTTACCATGCAAACGGACAGCAGCAGGAGGCCTGCCGGGTTTGGAAACAAGCCCTTGAAATGGGGGAAGCCGGGGCGGAGCAACGACTGGAGGAAAATAAATGCAGGTAAGTGATATGCTGGAAGAAATTGTAAAGCGTATTCAGAGCCGGTTAGGTGGGTCTTTACCCGGAATCGAAGCGCACAGAAAGGCTATGCCGGCAGACCGCGATCCGGGCCCGCGGTACCAGTTTGATAAACTTCCCAATCCGCGTGAAAGCGGAGTTCTTATTCTCCTGTATCCCGAGTTGTCTGAAATTCATTTCCCGCTTATGCTGCGTCAGGATTACGGCGGAGTTCACTCCGGACAGGTGAGTCTGCCCGGGGGCCGAAAGGAGGATTTTGATGCATCCCTTATTCAAACGGCTCTTCGGGAGACCGAGGAGGAGATTGGTGTTCCGGCGGGTGAAATTGAAGTAATAGGTGAGCTTAGCAAACTATATATTCCACCAAGCAATTACCTTGTATATCCTGTAATCGGATATGTGAGGCAAAAACCGGTTTTTCGTGAGGACCCGCGTGAGGTTCGTGAATTATTTACGGTTTCCCTGGATCAGCTGATGGATGAAAATTATTTAAAAGTCACTGATATTCCGGTAAGAAATCAGGTTTTTGAAAATATTCCTTATTTCCACTTCAATGATCAGGTCGTTTGGGGTGCAACCGCCATGATCCTTTCTGAATTTGCTCAAATTCTTAAGGAAGTCTGATTATCCAAGGGTCCCAAGCCGGCCTGCAGCGGCTTCATCAATAAACCAGTGCAGATTCCCTGATTTCGGGCGGATCATTTGGGCAGGATAATTATCTGTATTTTCCGCATCTTCCAGTACGTGCCAGACGGCTTCACTTTTATTTACTCCGAAAGTCAGAAATGCCACGTTTTGAGCATTATTAATCAGTTTTTTGGTAAAAGTTATCCTGTAAATCTTTTTATCCGGTAAAAACACTTCGCTCACCAGATCCTGATCATTTGACAATACCGTTGTGAATGGAAAGAGTGAAGCAGTATGGGCGTCATCACCCAATCCGAGCATTACCAGGTCGAAAGCCGGGTTGTCATTTCCAAAATAGTTCGTGATGTCATTTTCATATGCGGATGCAGCTGCTTCGGGGGTAAGTGATGTGTCTACCGGAAATATGTGCTCTGAAGGAATTTTCATTTTTTCCAGCATGGCTAGTTTAGCCATCCGGTAGTTGCTGTCATCATGATCAAGGGGAACATAACGCTCATCTCCAAAAAAGAAATAACTCTGTTCCCAGGGGAAGGAGGCGGCTCTTTCTCCAGATGAGAGGAGTTCAAACAGCTTTTTGGGAGAGGATCCTCCCGACAGGGCCCAGGTAAAGCTGCCATTTTGTGAAACACATTCATTTGCCAGCTTTATGATAAAGTCTGCGATCGATGATATTACCTCAGTGTCGGTTTTGCTGATGTGTAGCTCCATACTATTTTTTTATTTTATCCACCGGCAACGTGAACCAGTGGAATCCATCCCTGGCAATGAGTGCTTCGGCAATCTCCGGCCCCCATGAATCCGCCGAGTAATTCGGGAAATTCAGACTTTGCTTTGATTCCCAGGCGTTCAATACCGGCATAAGCAATTCCCAGGCGGCCTCTACCTGGTCACCACGCATAAATAATGTTTGGTCACCAACCATGGTGTCCAGCAAAAGTGTTTCGTAGGCTTCCGGGGTATCGGTGTCATAGGTTCCCTTGTAGTCGAATACCATATCCACGGGGTTGATGGTCATATCCAGGCCGGGACGTTTTGCCTGAACCTGCAGTCGTATACTCATTTCAGGCTGAATACTCATTACCAGCCTGTTTTGCTGCCAGTTTTCATTGGATGCATTCGGAAAAACATAATGCGGCACGTCCTTGAATTGGATAGTCACCAGTGAAGCACTCTGATGCATGCGCTTTCCGGTTCTCACATAAAAGGGGACACCCTGCCACCTCCAGTTATCAATGAAGAATTTCAGAGCGGCAAATGTCTCAGTATTGGATTCAGGGTTGACGCCATCTTCCTGCCGGTAGCCGGGTACTTCATCGCCTTCGATCCAGCCCGGACCGTATTGGCCGCGTACCACCATATGGCTCAGATCTTCCGCATGGAATCTTCGCATGGCATGAAGCACATCAACTTTTCTGTTGCGAACCTCATCCGCATCGAATGTGACCGGTGGTTCCATTGCCACAAGGCACAATAACTGGAGCAGGTGATTCTGAACCATATCCCGAAGCGCGCCGGCTTCGTCATAATATCCGCCACGTCCACCGACGCCAAGCTGTTCACTAACCGAGATTTGAACATGGTCTATGTAGTTCCGGTTCCAGACGGGTTCCATAATGGCATTTGCAAAGCGGAACGTCATGATATTCTGAACAGTTTCCTTCCCCAGGTAATGATCAATGCGATAGATCTGCGATTCATCGAACATACCACAAAGCAGCTTATTCAGTTCACGTGCAGATTCAAGATCATGTCCGAAAGGTTTTTCGATCACGATGCGGCTATGGGCTACATCAGTCGCGAGCTTTTGGGCAGCGATATTTTCCGCGATGGTTGTGAAGAATCGGGGTGCGACCGCCAGGTAGAAGATGACATTCACGTCACCCTTCCATTCCTTCTTGAATGCCCGTATGCGTTTTCCGAGATCCTTGTATGTACTTACGTTTTTGATATCAGCCGACTGGAAGTAGAGGTGTTTTGAGAAATTATTCCATACCTCGTTGTCAACTTTTCCACGCCTGGAAAACTGGTCAACACCTTCTTTGAGCGTTTCGCGAAAATCATCGTCCGACAGTTTACTTCTGCCATTACCAATAACCGCGAATTCCTTGGGCATCCATTTATCGATGTACAAGTTGTACAAAGCGGGAACAAGTTTGCGCCATGCAAGATCTCCTGTACCACCGAAAATGATAAAAACGGTGGGTTTATCTTTCAATGTGAATTTCATAATTGTATTTTCTTACCAGTCGGTATGGAATTTTCCTTCTCTGTCAGTTCTTTCGTAGGTATGGGCACCGAAATAGTCCCGCTGTGCCTGTATCAGATTCGAAGGCATATTACCTTTTCTGAGCATATCATAATAGGTCAGGCTGGCAGAGAGGGCAGGAGTGGCAATACCTGCAGAGGTAGTTGCCACAAGTACTTTTCTGAAGCCTTTTTCAGCCGATAACAGCTGCAGACGTATCTTCTCATCAAGCAACAGGTGCTGCATGTTGGGATCTGAAGAGAACGCATTATAGATGTCATGCAGTAGTTCTGCACGGATAATGCAACCACCCCTCCATATTTTTGCTATGGAAGCAAGGTTCAGATCATACCCGTATTCCTCGCTTGCCTGCGAAAGCATATGCAGCCCTTGGGCATAACTGATGATATAGGAGAAGTAAAGTGCATTTTCAAGATCCTGGATGCTGATGATATCATCCGATGCCACAGGATTCCTGTACTCCTTTTCAAGTGCTTTACGAAGGGTCTTGTATTTCGACATATCTCGCATTGCAACGGCCATATCGATCGTGGGTACCGGAACCTGCAGGTCCATTGCCAGCTGACTGGTCCATTTACCCGTTCCTTTGGATCTTGCCTGATCGCTGATCATATCAACGAGCATATTATCGGTGAGGTCGTCTTCTTTCAGGAAGATATCCGCGGTGATCTCGACAAGAAATGACTTAAGCCGGCCCTCATCCCATGATTTGAATGCTTCATGTATTTCCTGGTTATTCAAGCCCATATGGCTGCGCATAATGCCGTAAATCTCCGAGATCAGTTGCATGATGCCATATTCAATGCCATTGTGGACCATTTTTACAAAATGTCCACAGGCGCCCGGGCCCAGGTAAGTCACACACGGCTCATCGTCTACATGGGCAGCGACAGATTCAAATATTGTTCTTACTACCTCATATGCATTTTTATCACCTCCGGGCATCATGCTGGGACCTTTACGGGCCCCTTCTTCGCCACCTGAAATGCCAATTCCGAAGAAATGTATTCCCTTGTCCCGGAGCATGGTAAATCTGCGGTCTGTATCGGCAAAGTATGAATTCCCTCCATCGATAATCAGGTCGCCTTCGTCCAGTAATGGCAGAAGATCTTCGATAACATTATCCACAATCTTACCGGCTGGAACAAGCATCATGATCGCACGGGGTTTGTTCAGGCTGTTTACAAAGGATGTGAGCTCACTAAATCCCTTTATTCCTGTGGAAGAACCTTCTTTTTCCAGTAATGCCACTTTATCAGCATCCCTGTCGTGCCCCGTTACATTATAGCCATGGTCCGCAATATTTAATAATAAATTCCGGCCCATGGTTCCAAGGCCGATCATCCCGAAATCATATGTTGTATTCATTTGGTTCAGTTGGTAGTTTTCCCGATTATTTCGGGGTGAACAGTTCTTATACACAAGTCATCTTCCTCGAGCTTCCAAACCCCAACACCTCCGCGAATTCCCTCACGATTTGAGACAATCCGGATATTGTTGTCCAGCTCAAAGCTTAATTTGTCGGAATTACCTCCACCAATGAATAGCGTATCATAATTGAAGATAATCTGCATGATTTTCAGAATCCTTTTCATACGCTTGTTCCATTTCTTCGGACCGATTTCCTTGAAAGCGGCTTTGCCAACGTAGTGGTCATAATCCTGCTTCCCCTTGATTGGATGATGGGAAAGCTCAAGATGCGGCATCAGATGTCCGTCCATATAAAAAGCAGTACCAAATCCTGTCCCAAGTGTGATCATTAGCTCAAGACCTTCACCTCTGATGACCCCCAGGCCAAGCAGATCTGCATCATTCAGCAAACGAACCGGTTTCTGAAGTCGGTTTGCGATCTCCTGGGCAAGTGGAAAATCTTCCCAGTCCTCTGTATCGAGGTTTGGGGCGGTTTTCACATGACCCTTTTTCACAAATCCAGGAAAACCTACAGAAACTCTTTCAAAATGAGGGAATCCTTCAATCACTTCTTCAATGGCACTCAATACATTTTCAGGGTGACTATGGTCAGGAGTACTTACCCTGTTCCGGGGAACCAGCATTTCTCCGGAAGAATCCAGAACGGTCGCCTTGATGCCTGATCCTCCAATGTCGATAGTCAGAGTATTTTTTCCTGAAGTTTCTGATGTCATATCCGCAGATTTAGATAGAAAGAAAGGGGCGAAGGCCCCTTCAATTATGCTTCTTTTTCTTTTTCCTTGATCAGGTTCAGTGCTGATCCTGCCTTAAACCATGCTATTTGTGACTGGTTATAGCTATGGTTCACCTTTATGGTCTCAGAACTTCCATCCTTATGATCCAGTTTTAGGGTCAAAGGCACATCCGGAGAAAAATTCTCCAGGTCGATAATACTGATCGTATCATCCTCAAGGATTTTATCATAGTCCTTTTCATTGGCAAATGTGAGTGCCAGCATCCCCTGTTTTTTCAGGTTTGTTTCATGGATACGTGCAAAGCTTTTTACCAAAACCGCCCGTACTCCAAGATGACGCGGCTGCATTGCTGCATGCTCACGGCTGGATCCTTCGCCATAGTTATGATCTCCCACAACGATTGTAGGAATACCTGCGGCTTTATACGCCCGCTGGGTATCCGGTACTGAACCATATTCACCTGTCAGCTGATTTTTAACAGAATCAGTTTTATTGTTGAAGAAATTCACCGCACCTGTCAGCGTATTATTTGAAATATTATCCAGGTGCCCGCGGTAACGGAGCCATGGACCGGCCATGGAAATATGGTCGGTTGTACACTTTCCGGCGGCTTTGATGAGCAGCTTCATTCCTTCAATGTTCTTGCCATCCCAGGGAGTGAACGGATCCAGCAGCTGAAGACGTTTGCTATCGGGAGCCACTACTACGGATATACCACTTCCGTCTTCTGCCGGGGCCTGGTATCCCGGATCCCCGACATCAAATCCTCGTGTGGGCAGTTCATCCCCATGAGGAGGATCGAGGCGGACTTCCACGCCGTCCTCGTTGATCAGGGTGTCTTTTAGCGGGTTGAAGGTAAGATCTCCGGCGATGGCCATTGCGGTCACCAGTTCAGGTGATGCGACGAACGCATATGTATTCGGATTTCCGTCTGCACGTTTGGCAAAATTCCGGTTGAAGGAATGCACAATCGTATTCTTTTCTTTCTTATCGGCACCGGCCCGGTCCCACTGGCCAATACAAGGGCCACAGGCATTTGCAAATACACTCGCGCCTATTTTGTTGAATGTATCAATAAAACCGTCTCTTTCGATGGTAAACCGAACTTGTTCAGAGCCCGGTGTGATCGTAAATTTCGACTTTGTCTTTAATTTCTTGGTGACAGCCTGTTCCGCCAGTGAAGCAGCCCGCGAAATGTCTTCATAGGAAGAGTTTGTGCAGGATCCGATCAGGCCCACCTCAATCTTGGTTGGCCAGTCGTTCTTTTTGGCCATTTCAGCCATTTGGCTGATTGGAGTGGCAATATCCGGCGAGAACGGTCCGTTCAGGTGGGGTTCGAGCTCGGAAAGATTGATTTCAATCACCTGGTCGAAGTATTTTTCAGGGTTTTCATATACTTCGGGATCAGCCGTAAGATGTTCACGGATACCATTGGCCATATCGGCTACTTCAGAGCGTCCGGTTGCACGCAGATATCGCTCCATAGAATCATCATAACCGAAAGTAGAGGTAGTTGCGCCGATCTCAGCCCCCATGTTACAGATGGTTCCTTTACCGGTACATGAAAGAGATAATGCGCCCGGTCCGAAATATTCAACGATACAACCTGTACCACCTTTAACAGTGAGTATCCCGGCCACTTTCAAAATCACGTCCTTTGCTGATGTCCACCCATTCATTTTTCCTGTAAGCTTCACACCAATGAGTTTTGGAAACTTCAATTCCCAGGGCATTCCAGCCATAACATCCACGGCATCAGCACCACCAACGCCCACAGCAACCATTCCGAGTCCGCCCGCATTCACGGTATGTGAATCCGTACCGATCATCATGCCGCCGGGGAAGGCATAATTTTCCAAAACCACCTGGTGAATAATTCCTGCACCGGGTTTCCAGAATCCGATGCCATATTTGTTTGACACCGACTCGAGGAAGCGAAATACTTCGCCACTGGCATTTATAGAGTTTCTAAGATCTTCTGTGGCACCTTCTTTTGCCAGGATCAAATGGTCGCAATGTACGGTTGAAGGCACAGCTGCCTTCTTTTTACCTGCCTGCATGAACTGAAGCAACGCCATCTGGGCGGTTGCATCCTGCATTGCCACCCTGTCGGGCGCAAAATTCACATAGCTCTTCCCGCGTTCGAAAGCTTCCAGCGGTTGCTCTTCATGAAGGTGGGAGTAAAGTATTTTTTCGGCCAATGTCAACGGGCCATTCACGACATTTCTGGCAGCTTCAATTCGCTCATTCATGCGACTGTATACTGCCTTGATCATATCAAGGTCAAAAGCCATATTTGTGTCTTAGTTTAATGAAATCTTTGATAAGGTATCAAAGTTACAAATTAAATCCTTTATTGGGAAAGCAGGAATTAAAAGGTAAGCTGCGTGCTGATTATCCCCGTATCTTATCCAGCAGGGTATTAAGTTGAACCGCTTCCTTATCGGTGAGATTGTCCAGCAAATGTGAGAAGCCACTGACGGTATTATCAGTATCTTCGAGAAGCTTGAGTCCTGATTTTGTGATTGTTATCTCAACGGCCCGTCGGTCGGCATCGCTTTCTTCACGTTTTACCAGCTTTTTCTTTTCCAGGCGCTTAACGATCCGGGAGGTATCAGACATCTTGTCAAGCATACGTTCTTTCAGGAGATTGATGGATGCCGGCTTTGGGTACTGTCCGCGCAGAATACGAAGGACATTGTACTGTTGCCGAGTAATGTCATGCTCCTTGAAATAATCATTCATTTCATTAATTACCGTATTGTAGGTGTAAATAAGGTTGAGCAGACCTTTTTGTCGCTCACTAATGAATTTGGTTTGCTTAATGTCTTCGGCTAAGCCCATATGAACCAATTATTTTGTGTTAATATAGTTCAGGAATTCGTTTTTTATTTGGGTATCCTTGAATTTTCCAGAAAAAAATGCAGTTCCCGTTTTGCTGTTGGTATCATTTACACCACGAGAAGCTACACACAAATGGGTTGCATCTACTACGATCGCCACATGATCTGTATCAAGCGCTTTTTGTAATTCTTTTCCGATCTGAACTGTAAGACGTTCCTGTACCTGCGGTCTTTTGGCAAAATACTGCACGATTCGGTTGATCTTGGAGAGACCGATCACCTTTCCCGTGGAAATATAGGCCACGTGGGCTTTTCCGTAAATGGGAACAAAATGATGTTCACAGTGTGAATAAAAGGTAATATCCTTTTCCACCAGCATTTGGTCGTAACGGTACTTGTTATCGAATAGCGTCACAGACGGCTTATTCATCGGATTTAGTCCGCTGAAAACTTCCGTCACATACATTTTTGCAACCCGGTGAGGAGTTCCCTTTAATGAGTCATCGGTAAGATCAAGGCCAAGTACCTGCATGATCTCGGTGAAGTGTTTCTCGATCTTCTGAATTTTTTCCTTATCTGTTAAGTCGAACGCGTCGTCTCTCATGGGTGTATCATAGCTGGATCCCATGTGATCTTCACCGTATTCGTCAATTTTAAATTGGGTATTCGACATAATTTCTTTCAGTTTCGTAAAGCGTAATTTTCAAATCCAGTGCGGAATCGATTTTTTCACGCAGGATATTATAAATAACAACCGCGATATTCTCGGCTGTCGGATTTAGTTCTTTGAAGTATTCCGTATCAAGATTCAGGTTTTTATGATCAAACTTAGTGAGCACATGATCTTTGATCAATGTACTAAGTTTCTTCATATCATACACATACCCTGTCCGTGGATCTGTTTCACCGCTCAATTTTACGATCAGCTCATAGTTGTGCCCGTGGTAGTTCGGATTATTGCATTTCCCGAAAACCTTTTCATTTGTCTCATCATCCCACTGCGGATTGTGCAGGCGGTGGGCGGCATTAAAATGTTCCTTTCTGAATACGGCTACTTTCATCAGCAGTAATAACATTCAGTTTAACAATTGGTTCAGAAATGTTAAACAATGTACAATTATAGCATAAAAATATTGTTGGATATGTTTCTCGTCCGACTTTCCTCCTGCGGGTCATTTGCATATCTTTGATCAAAAGGGACATCAGTGACTTTCGAAGAAATCAAAAAGAAGATTAGCGGGTATAAGGATGCAGGCAGGAGCCTGTTCACAACTTCTTCATTCCAGTCGCACAGCATTGTGATGTTGCATATTATCAGCAGGATTGACCCTGAGATACCTGTCGTATTTATCAATACAGGATATCATTTTCCCGAAACGGTACGATTCAAGGATGAGGTAAGCAGGCTGTTTTCGCTTAACACGATTGACTTAAAACCAAGTACGCCAAAATTTATGCAAAGGGATGCCGATGGCCGGTTGCTTTTTACCTCTGATCCTGATCATTGCTGCTACCTCAACAAGACTATGCCTGTAGACACACTGCTGAGAAAATATGATGTCTGGATCAATGGAATTCGGGGGGATCAGAGCTCGGTACGCAAAAGAATGAAGGTAGAGCAGGAAGCTCCGCATGGCACGATCCGGTTTCACCCCATGCTCGACTGGACGCCCAGGATGATCTACCAATATCAGAAGGAATTTGATCTGCCCAGGCATCCGCTGGAAGAACAAGGCTATATGAGCATTGGATGCGAACCCTGTACACGGAAAGTTGATCCTGATATGATGGAACGGGAGGCCCGTTGGTATGGTATGAGTAAGGCGGAGTGCGGCCTGCACACAGACCTGGTAAAAAATTAGAATAATGAATGTACTGTTAATAGGAGGTGCCGGTTACATTGGTACTGCATTGCTGGAAGAGCTCACGGCACGAAAGGATGTATCGAAGGTAATCATTTATGATAACCTCAGCCGATCGAACTATAACCTGTTTCTGGATGGTAAAAAGGAAGGCTCTGATAAAGTGAAATTTATGCGGGGTGAGTTACTTGATTCCAGGCAACTGTCAAAGGTGTTAAAGGGGATTGATGTGGTGTATCACCTGGCGGCCAAAGTAACCACTCCATTTGCCAATACAGATCCGCATTTTTATGAACAGGTGAACCATTGGGGAACGGCCGAACTCGTTTACGCCATTGAAGAAAGTGATGTGAAGAAGGTGATATATGTAAGCAGTACTGCTGTTTATGGGGCAACTTCAGACGCAGTGGATGAAAAGACTATTCCTAATCCCCGTACATTTTATGGTATATCCAAATACCGTGGTGAGGAACATGTGAAACGGCTGGAGAATTCAAGAGAGACCTTCATTCTCAGGTGTGGTAACGTGTATGGCTACAACCGAAGTATGCGCTTCGACGCGGTAATTAATAAATTTGTGTTTGAAGCGAATTTCAACCGGCAGATACAGATTCATGGTGACGGGAAACAGCACCGGGCATTCGTTCATATCCGAAACGTGGCCTGTGCACTGGCGCGCATTTTGGATAACAATCTTGAAACCGGAACCTACAACCTGGTTGACCGCAATGTGGGAGTGCTGGATATCGTAGATGAACTGAAGATGTTGATTCCTGATCTTGAGTTTATTTTTATCAACCAACACCTGAAGTTAAGACAGCTGAAAGTGAGTACGAATAAGCATCTCAAGGAGAGACTCGGACTAAAAACGGATATGTCATTCACCGAAGAGCTCCGGGAATTCCTTGATCATTTTAGCTTTTAGGAGCTTGATGGCAACGGGATTTCTTCATAATCGTGAATACGGTCGAAGAAAAGGTGGATGTCGCCTGATGGCTGCGTGTCGAAGGTAGGCAGGTATTTTGCCCCCCAGATGATTTCATCACATTTGTAGGAGTATCTGGAGTGAACCGTCTGACTAAAGGTATCGTCGAACCCCTTGATCATAATAAGTATTTCCCCTTCCATTTCAATCAGTTCATCACGCGTTTTGCCGTAGAGCGGACTGTTTTGATTGATCGGGTGGACAATGGTCCAGTTCAACGGGAAGAAGAGAATTTGGTTTCTTTCAAGTTCCAGCGGGATAAAACTCCTTTTTAAAATACCCTTATCGCTTTTCTGTACGATCATCAGCATGACTGTTGCCTCCATTTCCATCAGATTACTGTTTCGCATATTCGCAATCCTGAATTGAAGACTTGTGCCGTCAGTTCCATAGGGAGAGACAAGGGCATGCCGGGCATATTTCAAACGTGCAGATGGACGGCTGAAGCGACCATACAGGATACCCGTGATGATGGCGAAGCTCATCCAGCCGAAGATTGCTTCGAAGGAAGCGACGATATTCGCCAGGTTGCCAATAGGTGTGATCCCACCGTACCCTACGGTTGTAAAGGTCTGAAAACTGAAATAGCAGAGCTGAAGGTATGTGTTAAGAGGTGTGCTGGCTGGAATACCATTGAAATGGATGTCGCCTACCAGCAGGTAGATGAATGCAAAAAAACCATTCATCAGCAGCAGGTAAAGTACAATAATGCCTGCAAACTTCCACCAGCCGATCTGGATCAGATATTGATAGGTATTGCGTGTGCTGGGCGGAAGAGCTACCTTTTTTACATTAAAGGAGCCGTCTTTGTTAATAATCCGTTTTGAATAGGAGGTATATTGAGTGCCTGTTCCCGGATCGCTGCTGTTGAATCGTTTTGCCATTTGTTAAAGAAAAAAGACCCGGAAAATCCGGGTCTTTAATTTAGCAATATTCTTCGAACACCTGAACCAGATGCTGGCCGATCATCTGTGCGTTTCGACCTTCAATGTGGTGACGTTCAATAAAATGAATGAGTTCACCATCTTTGAACAGCGCGATGGAAGGTGATGAGGGCGGGTAGGGGAGTGTATATTCTCTCGCCTTGCTGGTGGCATCGGTATCGACACCGGCAAAAACCGTTACAAGGTGATCAGGCTTTTTGCTGGCATGTTCGAGCGCGAGTTTCACTCCCGGTCTTGCCGCTCCTGCAGCACATCCGCAAACTGAATTGATCACCAACAAAGAAGTACCTTTATGATCACCCAGATGGCTGTCAACTGCATCTGCTGTTTTTAATTCTTCAAATCCGACAGAACTCAGATCTGTTCTCATCGGGGCTACTAATTGTTCGGGATACATATGTTATTTATTTAATGTGTTCGTATTTAATTATAAAAATCCTAATTCGAGTTTTGCTACTTCAGACATCATGTCCTGAGAGTAGGGAGGGTCGAAGGTGATCTCGACATTTACATCGCCCACACCTTCCACCAGGCTAACTTCCCGGTCTACATCTACAGGGATGCTCTCCGCTGCCGGGCAGTTGGGTGAAGTGAGTGTCATAAGAATAAAGACACTGTTGTTCGGCGGATGAATTTCGATCTCGTAAATCAATCCCAACTCGTAAATATCCACCGGTATTTCAGGGTCATATACGCGTTTCAGGGCCTCAACGATCTGATCCTTCATTGTCGCTTTGTCTTGGTTTATACTTGTTTGCTCATTCATATCGACTCCTTCTGACTCTTCAATGCAATCGCATATAATTTCATCTGTTTGATCATCGCGGCAAAACCGTTAGATCGCTGTGTTCCAATAAACCTGTCCATGCCGATTTCAGACGGAAAGTATAATTCTGTATTGATGATATCTTCAGGTGTTTGTCCGGAATAGACCCGAACAAGCAGGCTTACAAGTCCTTTAGTGATCGCTGTATTGCTATCGGCTTCAAAAAAGACCTTTCCATCTTCCATATGGGCATGAAGCCAGACTTTTGACTGGCACCCTTTTACGATATATTCATCCGTTTTGAATGATTCGTTCAGTGGCGTCAGTTTTTGTCCGAGTTCCATGATATAGAAATTGGTCATCTCGCGATCCCCTTCAAGGATGCCAAATTCATCAATAATCTCCTGCTGTATATCGTTTACCGGTTTTGCCATTACTTTAAAAATCGAATGATACGGTCGATGCCTTCCACCATCTGATCAATTTCTTTTATGGTATTGTAAACTGCAAATGATGCTCTTACAGTTCCTTCAATTCCGAAGTGCTCCATGAGCGGCTGCGTGCAGTGGTGACCTGTTCGAACAGCAACGCCGCGTGCATCCAGCATCTGACCAATATCAAACGGATGGATTCCTTCGATAAGGAACGAAAGGACACTTACTTTATTTGCAGCTGTTCCAATCACCCTGAAACCCGGCAGTGAACTCGTTTGTTCGGTGGCATATGCGAGAAGCTCGCTTTCGTAGGCTGCCATGCTGGATTTATTCATGGTTGTAATGAAATCAATGGCCGCTTTCATAGCAATTACGTCAGCTATGTTGGGTGTTCCTGCCTCAAACTTGTACGGAATATCGTTGTAGGTGGTATGAGTAAATGAAACATCACGAATCATTTCCCCGCCACCCTGATACGGCGGCATCGACTCCAGGATCGCCCGTTTGCCATATAATGCACCGGTTCCGGTAGGACCGTAGAATTTGTGGGCTGATAAAGCATAGAAATCGCAATCCAGGGCCTGAACATCAATATTCAGATGCGCCCCGGCTTGTGCTCCGTCAATAAGTACCAGCGCGCCTGCCCCGTGGGCAAGTGATGTAATTTCAGCTACCGGGTTGATGGTTCCCAAACTGTTGGAGGCGTGATTAACAGCCACTAGTCGTGTTCTGTTTGTTAGCAGCGATTTGAATGCATCCATATCCAGACTGCCGTCTTCACGGACAGGAATGACACGTATGATCGCTTCTTTTTCCTGTGCCAGAAGCTGCCACGGAACGATGTTGGAATGGTGCTCGAGTCCGGAAAGGATAATCTCGTCACCCTTTTGGATCTCCTTTCTGCCCCATGATCCTGCCACCAGGTTAATGGAATCTGTCGTTCCTTTGGTAAAGATAATTTCTTCTTTTTCCCCGGCATTTATGAAAGTCTGCATTGCGACCCTTGTTTGCTCAAAGGCATGGGTCGCTTTCTCTGCCAGTGTGTGAATACCCCGGTGGATATTCGCATTGTATCCGGAATAGTATTCTGTAAGCGCGTCAATCACCTGCCGCGGCTTCTGTGTTGTGGCGGCATTATCGAAATAGGCCAGTGGCTTCCCGTTGACGGACTGGTCCAGAATCGGGAATTCCTTGCGGATTTTATCAATATCCAGCGAAGTATGGCCTACTTCGGTACTCATGAAAATTTGAAATTGAGTTTATGACTGATAAGTGATTCCAGGTATTTCTTGAGTGGCTCACTTTCAACATGGTCTATGGTCTCAAGTGCAAAGGCATACAACATCAGCGCACGCGCTGATTTCTCTGATAAACCTCTCGAGCGCAGATAGAACAGGGCTTCCTGATCAATCTGACCCGTGGTGCAACCATGGGAACACTTCACATCATCAGCCCAGATTTCAAGCTGAGGCTTGGTATTTACTGTCGCTTCATCGGAAAGCAGGATATTTTTATTTGACTGGAATGCATTGGTCTTCTGGGCTTCCTGACGAACAAAAACTTTACCGTTAAATACACCGCCCGCCTGATCATCCAGAATTCCTTTGTATAGTTCATTGCTGAATGAATGCGGTTTAATGTGATCAACGGAGGTGTGATTGTCTATATGGGTTTTGCCGTCGATTGCGTATAACCCGTACAGGTGTGTTTCGCAATTTTCACCATCGAGGGCAATATTTACATTATTGCGGATGGTATTTCCATTGAGCGTGATTGTTGTGGCCGCATACCGACTATCACGTTCCTGGTAAACCTGTAGCTGATCAATGATATAGGATTGTGCCTGATCATTCTGGATCTTGAACCAGTGGATCGAGGCGTTTGAGGCAACAAAAGTTTCGGTTACGGTATTCAGTAAAAACTCTTCTGATCCTTTGGAATCAAATTTTTCAATAAATGTTGCTTCGCTGCAGTTCTCGGCTACCACCAGATGACGAACATACGTGAGCTGTTTTTCCGAAGCATCAGTGAAATGGTGAAGAATAACAGGATGCTCAAGGCGAACGTTTCCGGGGACATGAATAAAGACACCGGATCTGCTGAATGCGGTATTCAGCGCCAGGAATGGCTCTTTCTCCAAATCACCGGTTCTACCATAGGCCTTTTGAGCCACCACATTGTTTTTTAGGGCTTCTGTAAGGTCCGAAACCTCAAGTGCTTTATCAATGATCTTAGATTGTTCTGCATTGAACCTGCCATTCACAAAAACAAGTTCGTTCGCCGAAATCCCATCAATTGATATGTTTTCTGCCGAGGCAGTACTTTGCTTACCGGGAACAATATCATTGAATTTCAGATACACCTTCGAAAGGTCGGTGTATTTATATTCTTCGTGTTTTTTCCCCGGAATGCCCTGTTTTTCAAATACGGTAAATGCTTTTTTACGCACATCTTGCAATACAGGACTGGCAGAACCATTCATTGCGGCTTCATCAGCTGCGAATAACTCCTTGATGTGTTCCATCATCTCTGTCATAATTTATGCAGTTTGGGCGTCGATTTCTTCCTTGATCCAGTCGTATCCTTTTTCTTCCAGCTCTTTCGCCAGTTCCTTGGTTCCTGATTTCACGATCCTTCCTTTATAAAGGACATGTACAAAATCCGGCACAATATAATCCAGCAGTCGCTGATAGTGGGTTACGACAATAGTAGCGTTTTCAGGGGTTTTGAGTTTATTCACACCGTTTGCAACGATTCGTAATGCATCGATGTCAAGGCCTGAATCTGTTTCGTCCAGGATTGCCAGTTTGGGTTCGAGCATGGCCATCTGGAAAATTTCATTCCGCTTTTTTTCACCGCCTGAGAAACCTTCATTGAGGGAACGGCTGAGTAATGCCTGGTCAATCTCTACCAGTTTCATTTTTTCCTTCATGCGGGTAAGGAACGAAACCGCATCCAACGGTTCTTCACCCCGGTATTCACGTACCTGGTTCAATGCCGTTTTCAGGAAATTTGTGGTACTTACACCCGGAATTTCCACCGGATATTGAAATGCGAGGAAAACGCCTTCACGGGCCCGGTCTTCCGGACTCAATTCGAGCAGGTCCTGACCGTTGAATTCTACAGAACCCTGTGTTACCTCATAATCCTCACGGCCTGCCAGAACGGAGGCCAATGTGCTTTTACCTGATCCGTTAGGTCCCATAATGGCATGAACTTCACCTGGCTTAACTTCCAGGTTAATGCCATTCAGGATGGCCTTATCTTCTATGGATGCATGTAAATCTTTGATCGTTAGCATACGAACTATATTTTGAAATGTCTGTTATTTTTAACCTACTGAACCTTCTAATGTGAGGGCAAGCAACTTCTGCGCTTCTACCGCAAATTCCATCGGCAACTGATTGAGAACTTCCTTGCAATACCCGTTTACTATAAGCGCTACAGCACTTTCTTCATCGATCCCACGCTGAGTGCAGTAGAATATCTGGTCTTCACCAATTTTTGAAGTGGTTGCTTCATGTTCCACCTGCGCAGTAGAATTTTCAATATCGATGTAGGGGAAGGTATGCGCACCGCAGAGATTGCCCATCAGCAATGAATCACACTGGGAGAAATTTCGTGCATTTGATGCGCGTTTTAATACGTGCACCTGGCCCCGGTAACTGTTTTGTGACTTACCGGCTGAAACCCCCTTGGAAACAATCCGTGATCGCGTATTTTTTCCAATATGGATCATTTTGGTTCCTGTATCAGCCTGCTGATAATTGTTGGTCACGGCTACTGAGTAGAATTCACCAACTGAATTATCCCCTTTGAGGATACATGAAGGGTATTTCCAGGTGATGGCTGACCCTGTTTCTACCTGCGTCCAGGACAATTTAGAATTGTTTCCGGCACAAATGCCCCGCTTGGTCACGAAGTTGTATATACCCCCTTTGCCTTCTTTACTTCCGGGATACCAGTTTTGTACGGTACTGTATTTTACTTCCGCATTTTCTTTCACATAAATTTCAACCACAGCGGCATGAAGTTGATTTTCGTCACGCATGGGGGCCGTGCAGCCTTCCAGGTAACTCACATAGGATCCTTCTTCAGCAACAATTAATGTGCGTTCGAATTGTCCTGTGTTTGCAGCATTGATTCTGAAATAGGTAGATAATTCCATCGGGCAACGAACTCCTTTTGGAATGTAGCAGAATGAACCATCCGAAAAAACGGCGGAATTCAGTGCTGCGAAATAGTTGTCATTGGCCGGCACCACTGAACCTAAATATTTTTTAATGAGTTCAGGGTGTTCCTTCACAGCTTCGCTGAATGAGCAAAAGATGATACCCAGCTCGGCTAATTTCGATTTGAAGGTAGTAGCTACTGAAACACTGTCTAATACGGCATCAACGGCTACGCCCGTGAGACGCTTTTGTTCTTCGAGAGATATGCCCAGTTTCTTAAATGTTTCCAGTAGTTCAGGGTCTACTTCATCCAGATTCTTGGGTTTTACTTTCTGTTTTGGAGCTGAATAATAGATAATATCCTGGTAATTCACGGGAGGGATGGTGAGGTTGGCCCATACAGGCTCCTTCATCTTTTCCCAGTTACGGTATGCTTTCAGCCGCCACTCCAGGAGCCATTCGGGCTCTTCCTTTTTTGCTGAAATAAAACGAATGATATCTTCATTCAGACCTTTTGGAGCCTGATCGGCGTCCAGATCTATGTTCCAGCCATGCTCATATTCTTTCGAAGTGAACTCCTGTAATATTTGATTGTCTTTACTCATTTGGATTATTTAGACTAATTTCAAATTACCGTACAAATGTACAACAAAATTTACTCTATCTGGTTCCGTAAAATCGATTTTTACTATAGATAAATCCAATGACAGGAAAGGAAATATCGATCAATTTACAGATTGAGCTCGATATTTCGGTTGATACTTTCTTCCAGGGATATCATAGTATCGGTGCGTACAATTCCTTCAACACGCTGAATTTTATCATGAAGCACATCTTTTAAATGCTGGGTATCACGACAATGGATGCGGGCGAACATACTGTAGTTTCCGGTCGTATAGTGGACGTTGGTAATTTCCGGGATCTTGTGCAGCTCTGAAATCACCTGGTCATAGAGTTCACTTTTAGAAAGAAATATTCCGATGAACGCAGTGATGTCATATCCAAGCTTGGTATGATCGATTTGCAGCGTGGTGCCCTGGACAATGCCCATTTCCTCCATTTTTCGCATACGTACGTGGACCGTGCCACCTGAAACCGGGATCAGTTTGGCTACCTCGGTATAGGGTTTCTTGGCATTTTTCATGAGGATTTCCAAAATGCGGATATCCACATTGTCAATTTCATAATGAAGCGGCATAATTGAGTGGTGTTTTTTTTACTATTTCACAAAGTACGATTAATATTTAAAAATATCATAAATATTAAGCTCAATGTTTGATATAATTTTAAAAAATGAGGCTAATTACTAACTTTGAAATATCAAAAGCGATACTGTAGAGTGTTGAAACTGGCAGACAAGCCCTCCTGTCTCGGGGGTGGAGCAAATCCGGAATAAAGTCGAAAGACCTAACCGCTCCGTGGAGGTTCGAATCCTTCCTCTACAGCAACCGTATACGAAAGCGTATCGGTTTTATACTGTAGGATGTTGAAATTGGCAGACATGCCCTCCTGTCTCGGGGGTGGGGATGAAGGAAAAAAGCAACCCGTTAGCTAGGGGTGTGCCTAACTTCCCCGTGGAGGTTCGAATCCTCCTCCTACAGCTGCAGCTCAGCGTGATTAGCTGCATTGGAAGGGTTCAAAATTCATGCAAGTGGTAAGACCTGTTCGGAAATCCGGGCAGGTCTTTCTTTTTTTGCTGTCCTGATTCCTATATGGTTTCAAAGATTTATATTCGATGGTGAATCTGTGGGCATTTTGCTGACAGTATCCCATGAAAATTTTAATATTCTGCAATTTTTGCAATCTTTGATAGCTACAATAATTATAGAATTATGGAAAAAATCACCTTTCCCTGGATTAAGCACTATCCTGCCGGCATTCCGGCAGAAGTGAACGGGCCGGATTATCGTTCAATTGCCGAAATGATGATTGATTGCTGTAAGCAATATGCAGACCGCGATGCTTTTGAGAATATGGGAAAGGCATTGACCTATGCGGAAGTGAATGAGAAATCACTGCATCTTGCCGCATTCCTCCAAAAGAAGTTTCACCTGCAGAAGGGTGACAGGATTGCTGTTCAGATGCCTAATATGCTGCAGTATCCGGTGGTAATGATGGCGGCACTGCGGGCAGGCCTGATCGTGGTAAACACCAACCCGTTGTATACCCCCCGTGAAATGGAGCATCAGTACAGGGATGCTGAGGTGAAGGCGGTGATAATCGTGGCGAATTTTGCTTCCAACCTGGAAAAGGTTCTTAAATCGGTACCTGTAAAGAATATTATCATCACCGAATTGGGTGATATGCTGGGCGGTCTAAAGGGAAAGCTCGTAAATTTTGTAGTCAGACGTGTCAAGAAGATGGTTCCGGCATATTCCATCCCGGAGGCAGTTTCATTTAATAAAGCAATGCGTGAGGGTGAAAAACTCAGTTTTGACCCGGTTGATATTTCACTTGATGACCTCGCATTTCTGCAATACACAGGAGGAACAACGGGGGTTTCAAAGGGAGCTCAGCTTTCTCACGGTAATGTACTTGCACATACCCGGCAGACGCGGTTATGGTTTACGCCTTTATTGAAAGCATCAGAGCAGGATGTTATGATTACAGCAATTCCGTTGTATCATATTTTTGCTCTTACAGTTAATGGTATGCTGATGTGGCGTGTAGGCGCCAAAAATATCCTGATAACGAATCCGCGGGATATGAAAGGCTTTATCAAGGAGCTGAAGAAACACCCCTTTACCCTGATGACAGGGGTGAATACCCTTTTTAATGGTTTGTTAAGTCAGCCCGATTTCAAAAACGTAGATTTTTCCCACCTGAAAGGAACCATTGGAGGAGGAATGGCCGTTCAGGATTTCGTTGCCACAAAATGGCAAGACGTTACAGGTACACCACTTGTTGAGGGCTACGGGCTCAGCGAGACATCTCCGGTACTTTCCTGTAATCCGCTCGACGGGACGCACCGGATGGGGACAATCGGCTTGCCTACCCCGGGTACAGAAATGGCCATATTCGATGAAAAAGGAAAAATGCTCGACCAGGGTGAAGTAGGGGAGATTTGCGCACGAGGCCCGCAGGTTATGCGCGGATACTGGAATAAGGATAATTCCGATGTGTTCTTCCCGGGTGGATGGTTCAGGACCGGGGATATGGGAGTAATGGACGCCGACGGGTTCTTTAAGATTGTCGATCGCAAAAAGGACATGATCAATGTATCCGGCTTTAATGTATATCCGAATGAAGTGGAAAATGTGATTGCAAACCACGATAAGGTTCTTGAAGTAGCCGCAATCGGAGTACCTGATGAGCATTCAACAGAAGTAGTGAAGGTATTCATTGTGAAATCAGATCCCTCACTCAATGAAAAAGAAATAAAGGAATATTGTCATGAAAATCTAACGGGTTACAAGCGGCCCAAATATGTTGAGTTCCGGGATGAACTACCAAAATCCAATGTTGGGAAAATACTACGCCGCCATCTTCGGGACTCTGATCCCATGGTGAAATAGTGTTTACCTTTCGATTGTAAATCAGATATATACCCATAGATCTAACGGTGCATCATGATTGGATTTTTTGAATTTCAATACTTGTCTTTTAAGAAGAAGAGCCTGGGCAACCTCATAGCCCTGGCCAAGTCAGATGGCTATATGGATCCGGCCGAGGAACAATTATTGTACAAATTGGGCAGCCGGTACGGACTTAAAGATCGTCAGATCACAGTGATGATCAATAATGACAGGGCATATGAATTGTTTGTTCCGGAGACGCATGAACAGAAAATGAATATGTTCTTCGACCTTATGCAGCTGGTGTATGCGGATGGTATCATTGCAACCGAAGAGGTTGATTTTTGCCATAACGTTGCCGAGCGGTTCGGTTATTCCCCTGAAATTGTTCCTTGGCTCATCGGTTCTTTTCATAAGGGCCAGACTCCTTCCACAGAAAAATGGAAGCAGCTGGTTGAAAAGGCACGTCAGGAGTTTATCTCAGAAAATTGAGATATCGAAAAACTTCGACAGCACCGTATTGATAAACATAAAGCCCAGTAACACAGGTGAGATTACCGTGATCATGGTATTTATGATCTTTTCATGGATGGATCCCTTGTAATTCGGGAAACCATGACTGATTTCTTCCGAAAGATTATGTTTCTTCCATCGAACAGCAATGAAAATTGACATGAGGCAGCCACCCAGCGGCAGACTGATGTCGGAGAAAACCTCACTTACAAAATCCAGGAAGGATTTATCCCCGTACCAGGACATTGACGAGAATGCACGAACAGCACCCTGCGATAGCATGCTGGGAAGACCCACCACAAAGATGAATGCGGCCAAACCCCATACCACTGCTTTTCTTGGTAATTTCTTTTCATCCACCAGGTAGGCAACAGGAACCTCAAGAAGGGAGATCGTACTGGTAAGTGCCGCAAAGCAAAGCAGCAGGAAGAATCCGCCACCTACAATTCTGCCTACCAGCGGCCCCATCGCATTGAAAACGCCGGGAAGGGCAACAAATACAAGACCCGGACCTTCGGATGGTGTCTGACCCTGGGAAAATACCAGGGGAAAGATGAGCAAGCCTGCCAGGAACGCGACAGAGACATCCATAATCGATATCATTGCCGCAGAGCCTACAATATTCTGGTTTTTATCAATGTATGAGCCGTATGTTACCAGTGCTCCCATACCCAGAGACAGGGAGAAAAAGGCCTGTCCGAGTGCCGAATAAATCGTTTCAGCATTCAGTTTGGTGATGTCAGGGAGGAGGTAGAATCGAATACCATCCATGGCGTTCTCCAGCGTGAGTGAGTAAATAATGAGGCCGATCAGTATCACATACAACATCGGCATCAGGATCTTTGATGCCCTTTCTATACCACCGCTCACGCCTTTGACCACAATGAATGCGGTGATGATCATGAAACAAACAGAGAAAATCAGATTATCACCAAAGTCGGCCGTATAGCGACCAAAGAATTCACTAAAACTGGTTTCTGCCAACAGATTACTGAATGAGATTTCGATAAAATATCCGAATGCCCACCCGGCGACCACATTGTAAAAGGAAAGGATCATGATCCCACAGAGGATTCCAAAAAGGCCTATATAACCCCATTTTTTGCCTCCAATTGTGGCATAGGAACCATATGCATCTCTTTTGGCGTGACGGCCTATCGCAATTTCACCCACCATAATGGGAAAACAAATGATGAACGTACACAGAAGGTAGACCAGCAAAAACATTGCACCTCCGTTTTGACCTACTTCATACGGGAACTTCCAGATATTACCTAAGCCGACCGCAGATCCCGCCGCCGCAACGATGAATCCAATTCTGCTAGAAAAACCTCCTCTGTTTGCCATAAGATTTTATTTTTTACGGGGGCCAAAATATGGACAATTACCTAATATTCAAAAAATATAATTCCCTGCAGTGGTTTACATTATGTTAACGGTACGAATTAATAAAAAAGAAATGCCGGATATTCTTGAAAACCTTTTGAAACCGATAACTTTGGTATTGGTATGATGCCGGGAACAGATCATGAATGAGCGAAGAAAATTAACCACGAAGGAACGTGCCTTACAGATCAATCTGAAAAATGACATCTATGGCACCCTGGCAGAGATCGGGGCCGGTCAGGATGTGGCCTCGAATTTTTTCCGCGCCGGAGGAGCTTCCGGTACGATAGCAAAAACGATGTCTGCCTACGACATGGCATTTTCTGATGCTATCTATGGAGCCCATGAACGATATGTTTGCGAGGCCCGGCTTAAAAAAATGCTTGATCATGAATATGATCTTCTTACTGAACGCCTTCCGCTGAAAGCACAAACGCAACGGTTTTTTGCCTTTGCCAATACCATGGAATCGCTGAACTACAAGCGTACCAATCAGGCTCACGGCTGGATTGGCTTACGGTTTCAGCTTAAGCCCCTTGGAGACTTTAATGAGTGCATTATTCATGTGAAAATGCATGATAATGAGGCGGTTTCGCAGCAACAGGCCATTGGTGTGATCGGTGTGAATATGATTTTCAGCTGTTTCTTCCTGGAAGAGCCAGAGGAAATGCTGTTGTCATTAATGGACGGACTGCTGCCGGGCAGGGTGGAGATTGATATGTTTCGGTTGAGTGGCCCGGATTTCAAACATGTGGATAGCCGTCTGATGGCACTGAAACTTGTTCGAAGCGGCTTTACCCAGGCCGCTATGTTCGGTCCGGATGGCGAGGTTCTTCAGCCGAGTGAGGCGCTGTATAAAAGAAATGTGCTTGTATTGCGAGGTAGGTTCAGGCCGGTGACCCATGTAAATGTTGACATGCTGCTTGCTGCAAGAAGACAGTTTAAGCGGGAGGCAGACGTCGATAAGAGCCGGATCATGGTGCTTACCGAATTAACGCTTACCAACCTGGAAACCGACGGTGAGATCGATGAGAAGGATTTTTTGAACCGGGTGGACATTATTTGCTCCCTGGGACAGAATGTGATGATCTCAAATTATCAGGAATATTATAAGGTCGTGGGGTATCTGTCTGACGTTACGCGTGGGAGAAAAATCGGTATCATTCTGGGGATTCATAACCTACAGCGTGTATTTGATGAAAAGTATTACACCGATCTTCGGGGGGGCGTGCTGGAAGCATTCGGAACGCTTTTCGGACATAATGTGAAACTCTACGTTTATCCATCGCAGCGCGAGGGCTCCGACGAACTCTATACGCTTGATAATTTTGAGCTGCCCGCGAATCAGCAGTCATTGTTCAAATTCCTGCTCGACAATGATAAACTGGTAAATATTCGCAATGTGAATAAAGAACACCTGCACATTATCAGTGATGATGTACTGAAGATGATACAATCGGGTGAAGAAGGATGGGAATCCCAGGTACCCCGAAAGGTGGCTGCGGCAATTAAGAAGAGATGCCTTTTCAACTATCCTGGTGAGACCGCAACCCAGCGGAAGAATGGGTGAATAAAATCTGAAATTTTAGATTAAATATTTTTTGTCTGACATGATCTGATATTATATTTGTAAGTACTTATATAAATACTATTATGTTATACAAAAAAGCAGGATTTCTTACCCTTGGGTCCCGGTTGAAGCGGCTTGGTGACAGGGCCCTTACCGAGGTAAGAACCGTTTACAGCCAGTCAGAAGTAGTCTTCGAGACCAGTTGGTTTCCTGTTTTTTATGTATTGCAGCAAAAACCAAAATGTTCAATACTTGAGCTTAGCCGTGAACTGGAAGTGAGTCATTCAGCCATTTCACAGCTTATTGCGCAACTGGAACGGAAAGGATTGATTGATATCCGTATATCGAACGAGGACCAGCGGCGGAAGGAAATTGTGCTGACTCCGGAAGGAAATTTACTTATGGAGAAGGTGTTGCCGATGTGGAGAGCCTTTGAGATGAGTTTCAGGGAACACCTCGATCCCTCATTACTTCAGACGCTTGACGATCTGGAGGCTGCGCTGGATTCCGGTCAGATTGCTTCAACCGCACTTGATATTCTTCATCGTAACGAAGAAGTCGCACTCCATAGCACTACCACCCTGAATCAGGAAATGAGCATTTTCCTGGAATCGAATGATGTTTCGATGGATCAGGGTAATCGTTTCATCACAGTAAGACAAGGTGAATTGCTGGTAGGTATCATGTGTTTCACTCCGCATCCCAACGAGATTTTAATGTCGGATATCTATGTATTGCCGGGTTTCCGGAAGCGCGGCCTTGCAGGTAAAATGTTTGCTCAACTGTTTTCAGAATTTGGCAGCAAGCCTGTTCGCATGCACAAGACGAGTCCGGAGTTGCTCCATTTGCTACATAAGACCGGCTATTCATTTACTGTTGATACTGTTACTAACTAACCTATGGAATTCAAATACGGAGAGGACAGACTGACCATCGGGCTGGCCATGCAGCTGGCAAGGAGAGATATGCAGGGTGTTATTGGCAAAGGAGCCCGGGAGGCAATTCATAAAAGCTGGCAGCGGGCGCTGGAGATTGCCGGCGGTACAGAAGCTGTATATGGTGTTAACACGGGGTTCGGTCCGCTTTGTTCGACACGGGTTAGCAGCAACCAGGTAATTGAACTGCAGTATAATTTACTCAGGAGTCATAGTGTAGGGGTAGGGGCACCTATTCCCGATATTGTTGTGCGACTGATGCTCATAACTAAAATACATTCCCTGGCACGCGGTTATTCTGGAATTCAACCTGCGACGCTGGAGCGGATGATGTGGCACCTGGATCATAATATCCTGCCCATAGTGCCCGAAAAGGGCAGTGTCGGGGCTTCGGGGGATCTTGCGCCACTGGCACATTTATGTCTTCCTCTCATCGGAGACGGATATGTAATGGATAAGGGTGTCAAAAGACCAGCCGGAGAAGTTTTATCAGAACACGGTCTCAAGCCACTTAGTCTCGGGCCGAAGGAAGGTCTGGCACTCATTAACGGGACTCAGTTCATTCTTGCCTTTGCTGTTGCTTTTGCCGATCGTTTTTCGTCCTTGCTGGATATCGCTGATATCGCTGGCGCTCTTTCTCTGGAGGGTCTTGAAGGATCATCCAAACCCTTTGATAACGCACTTCATGAACTCAGGCCTTACGCCGGGAGCCGGTTGGTTGCTTCGCGCCTCCGTAAATTGCTCGAGGGATCTGAAATCCTCAAGTCGCACGAACATTGTGAGCGTGTTCAGGACCCGTACTCACTGCGCTGTATGCCCGCAGTTCATGGAGCATCCCGAAATGCATACCTGCACCTGGATCAAATGGTGGAAGTTGAATTGAATTCTGTCACTGATAATCCTATTTTGTTGCCCGACGGCCGTTCGGTAAGCGGCGGGAACTTTCATGGCCAGCCACTGGCCATACCCCTTGACTATGCGACCATTGCGGCCGCAGAGCTGGGAAATATTTCAGAGCGAAGATCCTATCTCATGCTGGAGGGAAAATACGGGTTGCCTTCCATGCTAATAAAGGAGGCGGGAGTAAATTCGGGATTCATGATTCCCCAGTATACACAGGCGGCACTTGTTACGGAAAACCGTGCGATGTGTTTTCCTACCAGTGCAGACAGCGTTCCTACAGGCATGGGCCAGGAGGATCATGTCTCAATGGGATCGATCAGTGCGCGGAAGGCCTATGAAGTTGCGGGCAATGTGTATCACATTCTGTCAATTGAAATCATGTATGCTGCTCAGGCAATGGATTTTCGCAGACCCCGTACCAGCAGTCCGATCCTGGAGACCGTTCATAAGTGGATCCGTTCCCGTGTTGAACATGTGGAAAGAGACCGCATATTCAGTGGGGATATGGAGGTGTTGCATGATTCAATGATCTCCGGAGAATTTTTACAGATGGTGGCACGTGCCGCCGAAGAACTTGAATTAGATATAAACTCAGAACTATGACTGATTTGAAAAGTTTTATTCAGCAATTCGCGAAACATCCTTCGTACATGGCACCGCGTGGAAATGAGCTTCATGCCAGGTCGTGGCAAACCGAGGCACCGCTGCGTATGCTGCTGAACAACCTGGATGCCGAGGTTGCGGAAGATCCCTCCAACCTGATTGTTTATGGCGGCACCGGACAGGCTGCCCGGAATGTTGAATCCGTAGAAAAGATCATTGAGATATTGCTTCAATTGGATGAATATCATTCGTTGCTCGTTCAATCGGGGAAGCCGGTTGGAGTGGTGCGAACACACCCGGAAGCACCGAGGGTGCTTATCGCCAACAGCAACCTCGTGCCTGCCTGGGCAAACTGGGAGCATTTTGAATCGCTGAAGGAACGCGGCTTAATGATGTATGGTCAGATGACAGCAGGCAGCTGGATATACATTGGTTCGCAGGGAATCCTTCAGGGTACGTATGAGACATTCATGGCCTGTGCTAAAAAGCATTTTAACGGCGACCTCCGTCATAAATTGCTTGTCACAGGCGGCCTGGGTGGAATGGGCGGAGCTCAGCCACTGGCCGCAACCATGGCAGGAGCGAGTTTTCTGGGGGTTGATATTGATCCAAAACGAATTGAGAAACGACTGGAAACCAGGTACATCGACCGAATGACAACCTCTTACGAAGAAGCGGTGAAATGGGTGCTGGAGGCCCGGGAGAGTGGAAAGGCATTATCGGTTGGGCTTGTAGGTGATATCGGGGATGTGCTTGAGCGGCTGCTTTCCGATGACATCATTCCGGATGTACTTACCGATCAGACTTCAGCCCATGATCCGGTAAACGGATATGTTCCGAATGGAATGCAACTTGAAGAAGCGCTGGCACTGCGTAAATCGGATCCTGCGACCTACAAAGAAAGAAGCCTGAAAAGCATGGCCCGTCACGTAGGCTTTATGCTTGCATTGATGGACCGCGGTGCCGTTACCTTTGATTATGGAAATAACCTGCGGGAGTTCGCCCGACAGGGGGGAGAGAAGGATGCGTTTCGTTTTCCCGGATTTACACCGGCCTATATTCGTCCGTTATTTTGCGAGGGAAAAGGGCCTTTCCGCTGGGTGGCACTTTCAGGGAAACCGGAAGATATCTATGCTACCGATGAAGCCCTGATTGAAGCTTTTCCGGAAAATAAAGATCTGATCATATGGTTGCGGCAGGCAAAGGATAAAATTGCGTTCCAGGGACTGCCCAGCAGGATTTGCTGGCTCGGAATGGGAGAGCGTGAGAAAGCCGGCCTGATATTCAATGACCTGGTTCGCAGTGGAAAGGTAAGTGCTCCGATTGTCATAGGAAGGGATCACCTGGACTGTGGTTCAGTAGCTTCACCCAATCGCGAAACAGAATCAATGCTGGACGGAAGTGATGCCGTTTCTGACTGGCCGCTGTTGAATCTGATGTCGAACACATCCGGTGGTGCAACCTGGGTGTCCTTTCATCATGGGGGCGGGGTTGGCATGGGATATTCCCAGCATGCGGGCATGGTTGTACTTGCCGACGGCACCGACCGCGCCGAACGATGCATACGAAGAGTTCTTTTTAATGATCCGGCTATGGGTATTTTCCGTCACAGCGATGCGGGATATGAAACAGCGATATCGAACCGGGAAGCTTTTAACCTGTCATTATGATCATTCTTCACGGACCTTTCAAGAAAGTTATTTCCCTTGGTGGCCTGTCAATGCGCGGACCCCTCTCAGATTCGGATGTTACTGAAATTTCAGATGCGGGCATCCTGACCGAAAATGGAAAAATCATTGAAATCGGCAATTATGCCCACCTGCAGTCGGCAAATCCAGAGGCGAAGAATGATCATGCCGGGGAGAATATGGTTGTTATGCCGGGTTTCATCGATGCACATACGCATTTATGCTGGGCAAAAGACAGGGTTCTCGACTATGCGCTACGCGTCGCCGGGAAGAGCTATCTTGAAATCGCCGAAGCTGGGGGAGGCATCTGGTCTTCTGTTCTGAAGACACGCGAAGCATCTGATGATGAACTCATTCGCCGCACAGTGGAGCGTGCGCAACGCCATCTGAATGATGGTATAACCACGATCGAAGTTAAAAGCGGGTACGGACTTTCTGTAGCTGCTGAATTGAAATTATTGCATGCGATCAATGAGGCAAATAAATTAACAGAAGCCGGGCTTATTCCCACTTGCCTGGCTGCACATATGAAGCCGCGCGATTTTCAGGGCACCGGACGTGCCTACCTGGAAGTTTTACTTCAGGAGTTGCTTCCGCAGATCAAATCAGATGGACTGGCAAACCGTATTGATATTTTTATAGAGAAAACAGCCTTTAACCCTGCTGATAGCCTGTATTATCTGCAGGAGGCGGGCAAGATGGGTTTTGATATTACCGTTCATGCAGATCAGTTTTCTGTTGGTGGTAGTGAAGTAGGTATAGAGGTAAATGCACGTTCGGTGGATCATCTGGAGGCTTCGGGTGAAGGGGAAATTTCCCTGATCAGTGCTTCGGAAACAACCGCAGTCGCACTACCCGGCGCCTCGCTGGGGTTGGGAATGGCGTTCACACCTGCACGCAACATTCTTGATAAGGGAGGAAAACTGGCCATCGCCAGCGACTGGAATCCGGGATCTGCCCCAATGGGTGACCTGGTGATGCAGGCATCCGTCCTTGGTACTTTCGAAAAACTGACCATTGCCGAAACACTTGCCGGCATTACCTTCCGCGCAGCTGATGCACTGGGTCTTGCCGACAGGGGCAAGCTCGAGCCGGGTGAATGGGCTGATATGCAAGCCTACGATACCGACGATTACCGTGCAGTGTTTTATCAGCAGGGGCGGCTCAAGCCGTCCGTCGTCTGGAAAAGCGGCCGGCCGGTAACCGTTACTGTTGATTAGCCGACATCGATAGTTTACCGACCACCGGCAATTGAATCTGAGAAGGATATTTCTTGGAATGATGTATCACATTATGCGCTACTACACCTTCTGATTCATCATAGTTATTACCCCCTGTATTGAGATTTCTGGCAAAGCGCGGGAAATTACTGCTGGAAATTTCAATACGTATCCGATGTCCTTTTTCAAAATAATTACTGGTCGACATTGGTGATAATTTCAATGGATATACTTCACCTTCTTTCATGAAGACCTCTTTTTCATATCCTTCCCGGTAACGCGCACGCTGAATGGTTTCATCCAGGTTATAGGCGCTTCCGTCAGGATATACGTCGATGATCTTAATAGTGAAATCGGTATCCTTTGCATCAGACGAAACATACAGCATTGTTTCGATGAAGCCGCTTACCTCGATTCCTTCTGACAGCGGCTCGGAGGTATATACAAGAATATCATTGCGCGTTTCCATTTCCTGCTGGTCGAATGATCCCCCCTGAATCGCATTTCCGGTGCAGCATACGTTGCCACCGTATGAGGTAACGGGGTTCATGGGGTCATATGTGAATCGATCTGCACTCTCCTTCGCGGGTGGGTCCAGGGATAATTTGCCATCTCCGAAAAGACTGTTTGCGTTGCCATTGCTGTTTAAAAACAATGTAACGGGAGAAGCTTCGCGGGGAGGCCATGTGTCGGATGTCTGCCACTTGTTGCTCCCCATTGTGTAGTACTGAACGCGGGGCATTTTTTCAGGATAACCGTTCTCTTCTCCCTTGAGCCAGTGATCAAACCAACCATAGATCTGCTCGTCATAATTGAGGCGTGCGTCACCCACACTGCGCTCACCCACAATGGTATTCTCTGTTGCACGTGTATATCCGCAATGAAGCGTCGGGGCGATCACCAGGTATTGATTATCTGCAACTTCGGGATCATCAATATTATTCCGGATGTGATTGAACAGTGCGAGGTTCGGACTCGTGGAAACATCGTACCATGAAACAAACCAAAAGCTTGGAACACCAAATCCCATATCGTCGTGATAGAGCCCTCCTTCATACCAGGCCGGGTCATTTGGCTTCCTGCGAACCATTTTTTCAAAAACACCTTTCGGTCCGTCAACATTTTTGATCATATCCTGTATCGGGAGGTGATAAAGCTCTTCAGACCAATCAACTCTCGGGTATTCCGGAGCCATATCATAAAATCGCTGAATCCGCTGGAGGTCTTCCTGCGTCGCTCCTTCAGGGAGACGCGGCTTCATTTCGTCATGCTGGGTATTGTACAGCCAGGCAAAGAAAAGCATTTGTTCGGCACCGCCCCGGTACCAGTTGCCCTGTTCATAGTAATCTCCAACGCGTCCTACACCGGCACCAAAACCCTGGGGGACCATGGCTGCATGGGCCGGATGATCCATTGCGGCTACTGCCATTTGCCATTCAGCTGTTGACGAACATCCCAGTGTTCCGATCTTGCCATTGCTCCATGGCTGTTCTGCGAGCCAGGTGAAGGCATCATACCCATCTGTAAGCGGCGTTCCCAGAATATCCCACTCACCCTCGGAGAAAAAACGGCCGCGTTCATTCTGAACAACATAGGCATATCCGTGTGAGACTGCTTCCATGGCGCGCTCGTACGTTCTTGTTCGTTCTTCTCCATCTCCCCAGGAATTGAAATTATAGGGTGTTCTGGAAAATATTACCGGAACTTTTTCCTGGGTTTTAGGTCTGTAAATATCAGTGGCGAGGCGTACACCGTCGCGCATGGGCATCATAACCTTTTGGTCGATGATGGCAATTTCCTCCAGTTTTTCCCGGATATCCTGGGCCCCTGCGGAACCAGTAAGCAAAAGGATGATGAAGATAAGTACTGAGGGTATCTGAAGCCTTTTCATGGTAAAATTGATTGGTTACCGGAATTTACAAAACGCCGCCAATTATCAATAACCGCTGAAGTAATTTATTGGTCAGATAAGCTTCTGACTATTGCTGGCCGCTTCTTCCATGAGTTCCTCAGCTTTTTCCTTTCCAAGGTACTTGTCGATGATGGCATGAGCCAGATAGAGGAGGGGCGTAAGTGCAATGGCAATGATGAATTTATAGATGTAGTTTATGGTTCCTACGGCATACACCTGATCTATGGACCACCGGTTTTCGGCAGACGCCAGAAAGTAGAAGGCGATAAAAAGGACTACGAAGCTGTCGATCAATTGTGAAACAAGTGTTGATCCGGTCGCCCGTAGCCAAAGCATTTTGCTTCCGGTAAGAAACCTGAGTTTGTGGAAGATAAATACATCGAGGAACTGACCGATCAGAAAAGCTGTGAGGGATCCGATTATGATTCCTGCCGCTTGTAAAAACACCTTGTTAAAGGCATAATTTATATTAAAAGGTTCGCCTTCGGGAGTGGTCGAATTCACATCGAGCCAGAACGGCGCCGGATCAAGCCGGGTGACAATTGAAATGATCAGAAAGGAGTAAATAATAAATCCTACGGTAAGAAATGTGATCCTTTTTACTCCTGCCCGGCCAAAATACTCATTGATGATATCCGTTGTAATGAATACGACAGGCCAAAGTACGACACCTGCAGTAAGGTTAAAATCAAGCACCCAATCTGAAAAGACATTGATCTGTGCCGGAGCAAGATTTAGTGTGGCTTCCAGGGAAAATATTTTGGTTCCAACCATTTCTGCCAGCAGCGCGTTGGTCAGGAATATTCCTGTGAGGACAATAAAGAGACGCTGCTTTTTCTTATCAAATGAGCTCATCAGTCGGGTAGTTCAATGGTTTCTCCTTCTGTTGCTAACAGAGTTCGCGGAAAAATGTCTGTCGCTTCATTTAGAAATTCTGTCAATTCCCTGTACCTGGCCGAATAATGGCCAATAAGAAGCTGTCCCACATTTGCTTTTTTTGCGATGGTTGCTGCCTGTGATGTCGTGCTGTGGAATGTCTGATGTGCCCATTCCTCCCGGCCATTCAGAAAAGTTGCCTCGTGGTATAGGAGGTCTGCCCCACTGATATGGGGAATGATGGATTCGTCATATGCGGTATCGCTGCAGTAAGCATAGGAACGGCTCTTTCTTGGGGGAAGTGTAAGTTGGGTAAAGCTGTATTTTATGGTTCCATCCGGGTTCAGTACATCTTCCCCTGCTTTAAGTGCCTGGATTTCGATGACACCTATGTTTTCAGGCAATAAATCCTTATTGATCCTCCTTGGCTTTGGTTTCTCTGAAAACCTGAAGCCGCAGCAGGGGATTCTATGCGTAAGCGGAAAGGAATGAACGGTAACGAGGTGATCTTCAAAGATCAATTCCGGCGATTCAGGGTTAAGCGTGTGAAATATGATCCTGTATTTCAGTCGTGTATCGGAATGTTTAAGCTGAAGTGTGATGATCTCATCAAGTCCGCGCTGGGCGAAAATATGCAGGTCCCGCGTCCGTCCCAGAAGATGCAGGGTAAAGATAAAACCCATGAGTCCAAGGTAATGGTCACCATGCAGGTGAGAAATGAAGACATGGTTGATCTTGGTAGAACGGCACCTGAACTTCTGCATCTGGATTTGAGATGATTCTCCGCAATCGACGAGGAAATTATGATTTCCGATAGTAAGAAACTGCGAAGTATGATGCCTGCCATAAGCGGGTGTGGCAGAATTTGAACCCAATATTTTCAGCTGAAAGGTCAATCCTCGTCGTCGTCCTCGTCGCTTTGAAGTTCCTGTTCAATTTCATACATGAAAACAGCATCAACGGCTTCCTCCACAGTAGGTAAAATATTGAAGACGCCATCCAGCTGTGAGATTTTCACCAGTTTCATGGTATGGTCTGAAAGTCTTGACATAATGAATATTCCATCAGATTCATTTACGATCCGATTTCCGACCAGCAGTGCCGATAAGCCAGATGAATCCGTGTATTTTACTTCAGAAAGGTCCAGAATAATATTTTTTACACCTTCCGCATGGAGTGTGATCAGTTCTGATTTCAATTGAGGTGCCACACTGGAGTCAAGCTTTTCCTCATGCAGCTTCAGAATTGTATATTTTTCCTGTTTGTCTACTGTGAACTTCATGTCTTTCTTATTTGCTATGTTGTTGTCAGTTTATTTATGGATGAGTCAATGGCCTCTTCTATTCGCTTCAGTACATTGGAATAATCCTGTTTATCGAGCGCTTCACCTGTAAATTTTTCATAGAGCTCGAGGTATCGACCCGAAATTGAATTTACCACTTCCGGTGTCATTTCCGGTATGCGCTGGCCCTCTTTTCCCTGGAATCCTTCACTTATTAACCATTGGCGTACAAACTCTTTCGAGAGTTGCTTCTGTGGTTCGCTGTTTCGCTGCCGCTCTTCAAAGCCGTCACTGTAGAAGTAACGCGATGAGTCGGGCGTATGTACTTCATCGATAAGAAAAATATCCTCACCGTATTTGCCGAATTCATATTTTGTATCAACCAGGATCAGGCCTTGTTTGGCAGCGATCTCTGTTCCGCGGGCAAAAAGCTTTCGCGTATAATTTTCAAGCACTTCATATTCAGAAGCAGGCACAATATGCTGATCAAGGATTTCACGTCGTGAAATATCTTCGTCATGACCTTCCATGGCCTTTGTGGTTGGAGTAATGATGGGTTCAGGTAATTTATCATTTTCCTTCAGTCCGTCCGGCATAGGAACGCCGCAAATCTCTCTTTTACCATCCCGGTATTCCCGCCAGGCATGGCCTGCCAGATAACCGCGAATTACCATTTCCACTTTGTAGGGTTCACATTTCAATCCGATGGCTACATTTGGGTCGGGACTGGAAAGGAGCCAGTTCGGACAAATATCACGGGTCATCTGCAGGTTTTGCCGGGCAATCTGATTCAAAACCTGACCCTTGAACGGAATCGCCTCGGGTAGAATTACATCGAAGGCTGAAATACGATCTGTGGCGACCATCGCCATATATTCACCGAAGTAATAGACATCCCGTACCTTGCCGCGATAGAACAGATCCTGATTGTGAAATTTGAAGTTGGTTTCTTTTAATGCATTCATGCAGGGTGAAGATACGAAAAAGTTGATAATCAGAAGGGCCCGGTGCTGGTTTCCACAAGTTGTCCCCGAAGATAGGTCTCTGTGCGCTCAAGCTCTCCTTCCTGATTGAAGAATTTCCAGGTTCCAACCTTCTTTCCACCACCGTATTCACCTTCAGTGGCCACCACGCCATTCTCGTGCCATGCCTTGTAATCACCATGCATTTTTGTGGCGCTGTAGGGGGTTTTACTGGCGAGCTGTCCGTTGGAATGGTAGGTCTTTACCTCTCCCGTTATGGCCCCGTAGCCATATGTGATTTCTTTTTTTACATTTCCTGATTCAGCATAAAACTCACGGTATATCCCGTGTCGCTGTCCTTTCATGAAATGGGTTTCACGCACTTTGATACCGGCATCATTAAATTCCTCCTGAACCCCATCCAGTTCATCATTGACCCGTACTTCGCGTAGTTTAATTTTACCTGCTGAATTATACCGCTCAATTTCATGTCGCTCACCATCTACATTTTCAACCGTTTCCTTTTGCCCATTGGGATAGTAGGAGGTGTTCAGGCCTGTTTTAATGCCCTGATTGTAATTGAAAAGATGTTTTAATGTCCCATCGGAATAGTATGCTTTGTTTTCACCCTGAAGTGATCCGTTCAGGTAATGGCCTTCCAGCAACAGGTTGCCTTCTTCATCGAAATCCCGGAAAACCCCGCTGCGCTCACCGGCAAGCATCTCTGATTCATTGTCGAGCTGACCATTCTGATAATAATTTTTATAATTACCGGTTAAAATGCCATTCAGATAGCTCCCTTCACTCTGTAAAGTACCGCTTGCATAGTACATCTTAAACAGTCCGTTCTGCTTACCCTCTGCATAATTTATTTCAGCCTTCAGAACCCCGTCAGGATAGTATTCAAGGATCGTCCCCTCCGGCTTATCATTCACAAAACGGCCTCTGCTTCTGATATTACCATTCGGGTAGTACAGGTAAAGGCTGTCGGAAAGCTTGTTTTCGGCAAAGCTGGCCCGCTGCACAATATTGCCACGCTCGTCATAGATCATCACCGGCCCGTTCCGCATGCCTTTACTGAAGACAATCGTCCGCTGTAATTTCCCATCCTCGTAATATTCACTGAACATACCATCCCTCAGTCCGTCTACATAAACCCCTTCTGCGGCCTTGGTCTGATTGGGATAATATCGGGTATAGGTACCCACGATTCGGGAGGTATCATTTTTATCGACGAAATAGACCTCTTTGAGAAATTCCTGTTCAGGATCATAATAGGTACGTCGTTCAACCTGTGACCAGCATGCGGCATAGCTAAAGGTGAGTACCAGTATAAAAAATAGTCTCATAGCATTAAAAAACGACCGGCAATTATTTTTCGTACAGACCGTATCGGGAAATTACTAATTTATCAGATCTTTTCAATAACGATCGCGGATGCACCTCCTCCGCCGTTACAGATACCCGCCACACCGATCTTTCCTTTATTCTGATCCAGAACGTGATATAGCGTCGTGAGGATTCTGGCTCCGCTTGCTCCGAGCGGGTGACCCAGGGCGACTGCACCTCCATGCACATTAACGGTTTCGGGATCCAGGTCCAGATCCTTGATGTTCGCGAGTGCAACAGCAGAGAAGGCCTCATTGATTTCATAAAAATCTACTTCATCCTTTGTTACCCCGGCATTTTTCATGGCTTTGGGTATTGCCAGGGCCGGTGCTGTGGTAAACCAGATGGGATCCTGTGCCGCGTCGGCAAATCCCCTGATCACAGCCAGTGGTTTAATGCCCAGTTCAGCCGCTTTTTCTTCACTCATGAGCACCAGGGCAGATGCCCCGTCATTGATGGTGGAGGCATTGGCAGCAGTTACAGTTCCTTCTTTGCTGAATGCGGGTCGCAGGGCAGGGATTTTATCAAAATGAACGTTTTTGAACTCTTCATCTTCCGATACCACCACCGGATCTCCTTTACGCTGCGGTACCTCCACAGGAATCACTTCTCCTTTGAATTTACCCTTTTCCCAGGATTCGGCGGAACGTTTATAACTTTTAATGGCATATTCATCCTGCATCTCACGGGTAAGGTTCATTTCCCGTGCTGTGTTATCTGCGCAATTGCCCATCGGAAAGCCATAATAAACTTCCCATAATCCATCTTTCACCAAACCGTCTACCAGCTCGCCATTACCATATTTGTAGCCATAGCGGGCCTTGGGAATATAATAGGGGATATTCGACATGCTTTCCATGCCACCGGCAACAACCACATCATTCATTCCCAACATGATGGACTGAGCGCCCAGCATAACCGACTTCATTCCGGAAGAACACACTTTATTGATGGTGGTACAGGGAACATTATAGCCGATTCCCGCGGCGACTGCGGCCTGACGGGCGGGTGCCTGGCCCAGGTTAGCAGAAACTACATTACCCATAAATACTTCATTGACCTCCGAAGCATTTACGCCGGCTGATTTGAGGGCGCCTTTAATGGCCGCTGTACCCAGTTCAATGGCTGTTAAGGAAGAAAGACTTCCGCCAAAACTACCAATAGGGGTTCTTACCGCTGAAACGATGACTACTTTTTTCATATAAATGGAATATTTTATTGCAAACGATTGAACGCTGCAAAAGTAAGGAATTGAGGACAGATATTACCAATCGGGCTTGGATGTATCCCTCTTTTTTGTTGGCTTGCGCTTGTTTTGCTGGAAATACTGGATCTCATTATTTTTCATGGCCTCCAGTATCATACGCGCCTTCTCTTCGGAGATCTTCATATCCTTGAGCTTCTCGGCGACTGAATTCTGCTGATCCTCATTTTGCTGGTCGTCATTCTCATCAGGTTCACCGTCTTTAGGCTCCTGTTTTTTCTGCTCTTTTGGATCTTTGCTGGGATCATCCTTTTGCTGTTCCTGATCTTTTGATTCCTCTTCCTGGTTTTCTTCCCCTTCCTTTCCTTCCTGATCCTGCTTTTTCTCGTCGGATGGCTGATCCTGCTTCTGCTCTTCCTGTTCGGAATTCTTGTCTTGCTGATCCTGGTTTTCCTGCTGCTTGTCCTTGTCCTGCTGTTCCTTTTTATCCTGCTCCTGCTGATCCTGGTCTTGTTCTTCCTTCTCCTTGTCCTTCAGGGCCTTTTTCAGCAACTCATAGTTGTATCGCGCGTCTTCATTGGTCGGATCGTCTTTCAGCGCCTGCTTGAAGTATTCCAATGCCATTTCAGGCTTCTGAAGCATCTTATTGTAAACAACGCCAAGCTGCTGGTTTGCCACGGAACGTACGGTCTTGTCGGGTGTGTCGTACAGGGAGGCGTATCGCTCGATTGCGCGGGTGGTATCGTTCAGCTGATAAAGCGTATTGGCCATATTCAGCATAACTTCGGGTTCCTCTACCTGCAGGGAATCAATAAGAAAGCGGTAGTGGGTAAGTGCTGTCGCATAATCACCATTATTGTAGGCCTCACGAGCCTCTTTTTTGTGTTTGTTCACTGTGGCGATCTTGTCCAGATCACTCAACGGCATAACAAGTAATATAAGTGCAATAAGGTATTTCATATTCGAACAGTCTTAAAGCTGGTGAAAATATCCACCAAAATCAACCCAAGCGCGATGATCACGAAATAATAAAAACGATTCGCTGATACATCAATCTGTCGGGTATCCCGAACTTCTCCTTCTATGGAGTTCACGGTATTTATTAACCGAGAAACATCATTTCTGGTTGCATTTATCTCAAAATACTTTCCCTCTGTGTCACTGGCAAGTTTACGAAGTGACCTGCTTTCCAGCCGGGTAACCACATCCTGTCCTTCGCGATCCTTTTTGAAACCGGAACGATTCCTGATCTTACTTCCCTTCTCGGTACCCACACCCAGTGTAAACAAACGTATTCCTGCGGTTTCTATTTTATCAACCTCCTCGGATGTGTCGTCTCCGAAGTCCTCGCCATCGGAAATGAGTATGATGATCTTTGATTTTTGCTGCGTAACAGGCGAGTCATCGTCCTGTAACTTTTCAAGTGCCATGCGCAGCGGCGGACCGAAATCAGTCCCCGCGTTTGGCACCAGCCCGGTATTCAGTGTTTCTATGAACAGGTTCAGCGCATTCTGATCGTAAGTAAGCGGTGCCTGCATAAAAGCTTCCGAAGAAAATATAATGATTCCCAGCCGGTCTGAACTGAAGGCTTCCACAATATTCTTCAATTCAAACTTTACTTTCGCAAGCCGGGTGGGCTGCACATCGTTGGCCTCCATTGACTCTGAAAGGTCAACGAGTAAAAATATGTCCTTACCTACGCTCTTTACTTCACGCTTTGATTCCCCGAAGGAAGGACCGATCAGCGCGATGACCAGTAGGGTGAAGTATAGCGAACGAAGCAGAAATTTAAAGGTTATGCCATTAAAACGCGTTGGTAACTTCCTGCTGATGACAATCAGACGGAAAAAATACAATCCGTATAACACCAGGAAAAGTGCAATGAGAATTTTATCAACCAGACTCAGTCCGTACAACCAGCTCATAGCGGCAAATATATCAAATACACAACAGTTTTATAATCATCCTACGCTTCTACCAGGAAATTGGTTTTCCGTCCCGAAAAAAACCTCCTGTGGGTCCGTCATTATCCAGGGTTGCCGCCCACACGATACCGGCTGCTCCTTCAGCTACACTTCTTGGCGCACCGGGCCCGCCCATATCAGTTCGTGTCCATCCGGGGCAAACAGCATTGACCTTCATATGGTGTTCACGTAATTCAGCAGCCAGCTTGATGGTAAGCACATTCAGGGCGGCCTTGGATATGCTGTAGGCAGGAGTTCCGCCGCCCATTCCGTTCAGGGCACCGGCTTCGCTGGAAACATTCACGATTCGCGGTGCACGGGAACGCATCAGGCAAGGCAGCAGGGCGGTAGTTAACATCCAGGGACCGATTACATTGGTTTGAAATGCTGCATTAACAATTTGGAAATCCGGATTGGAAGCTTCATGTTCTGTGTCATAATATATGGCGGCATTATTAACGAGTACATCCACTGTTCTTTCATTTTCTTCAAGCCTGGCAGCAAACTGTCGGACCGATGATTCGCTGCTCACGTCAAGTGTATGAAAGGAGACTTGTAATCCTTCGTTGATCAGTTTATTCCGTGCTTTGATGCCAGCCTGTTCTGACCGCGCAGTAAGAAAAATGTGATACCCTTTTTTTCCGAGTTGGCGGCAGGTCTCCAGACCAATTCCGCGATTGGCGCCTGTTATGACCGCGGTTTTCTGTGTCTCCATAGATAATTGAAAGTCGTCGATTTTTGTGAATGTACTCAAAAAATGACGGGAATTCCTTAACTTTTGACTTTCAACCAATCATATCATCATGACAATAAAAAGAAGACATTTTGCCCGGACGCTAGGACTGGGGTCGCTAGGATTATACGCCGGTGCCTCGGCAGTATTAACAGCATGTGGCAAAGCCGCTGAAAATCAGGAAGAAGGTGAACAGGAAATCGCTAGTGTAGTGGCAGATCCTGAATTATTTTTCAAGATTTCACTTGCACAATGGTCACTGCACAAGAGCTATTTTGGCAAAAGTTTTGAGCTGGGCTGGCAGAAATTTGGTGAAATGATGCGGGAAGATCCTTCATCTGTTTTAATGGGGGATATCAAGCCTATTGATTTTCCGGTTCTTGCCCGTCAGGAGTTTGGCATTGGAGGTGTGGAATATGTAAACCAGTTTTTTAAGGATAAGGCAGAGGATATGGATTATCTGAACGGACTTAATCAGCGTGCCAAGGACAACGATGTTCAGAATTTACTCATCATGTGTGATGGTGAGGGTGAACTGGGCAACCTCGATGAAAAGGAGCGCATCAAGGCCGTCGAAAATCATTATAAATGGATCAATGCCGCCAAATATCTCGGATGTCACTCGATTCGTGTGAATGCTGCCGGAAACGGAACTGCAGAAGAAGTGGCAGACGCAGCTGTGGACGGGCTGGGTAGACTCACCGAATATGGCGCGAAAGAAGGCATCAACGTGATCGTTGAAAACCATGGGGGATACAGTTCCAACGGAACATGGTTAAGCGGTGTGATGCAGAAGGTGAATTCTCCCTATTGCGGGACGCTGCCTGATTTAGGAAATTTCTGTATTCAGCGTGGACCGGAGGGATGTGTTGAATCGTATGATATGTACAAGGGCGTCGAGGAACTCATGCCCTATGCGAAAGGGGTGAGTGGTAAGACACATAATTTTGATGCCGAAGGAAACGAAACAGAAATCGATTATTATCGCATGCTTCAGATTGTGAAGGATTCGGGCTTCACCGGCTGGATCGATGTTGAATATGAAGGGAATGAACTGTCGGAATTTGAAGGTATTCGTGCAACGAAAGCATTGCTTGAGACAGCAGGGGCTAAAATTTCTTAATTTATGATAAAACAATATTTCAGTACGGTAGCTGTCGGTTTCCTGGCGGTTACCTGTTTATTCGCGCAGGAAAAACAATTGAACCTGTCGGATTTCGAAAACCCTTCGAAAAGTTGGGAAGAAGCAGGGGACATCATGGTCAATCCAATTGACGGATCCTATGAAACAGCAAAGGGATCCGGTGTTTTTGTCAATCTGCCTTCGAAAAAAAATAAAGGGGAGGACATCAGAACCTCTGAGGAATTCAGTGATTTCGATCTCTCTTTTGAATATATGATGTTTCCCGGTTCGAACTCCGGGGTATATATGCAGGGCCGGTATGAGATTCAGCTGCTGGACAGCTGGAAGAAGCAAAACCCCACATCAGGCGACAACGGTGGTATTTATGAGCGGTGGATGGAAGATAAGCAGACAGGCTACGAAGGATATGCTCCGCGGCAGAATGCCAGCCGGGCGCCCGGGCTCTGGCAGACAATGAGCATTTCATTTCAGGCACCAAGGTTTAACGACGCCGGGGAGAAGGTCGAGAATGCAAGAATATTGAGCATTGTGCTCAATGGTGTTGAGATCCAGTCGGATGTGGAGCTATCCGGTCCAACGCGCGGTGCGTGGGGGGAGGAATCACCCACAGGCCCTATCCGCATCCAGGGTGATCATGGCAGGGTTGCGTTCCGAAATATGAAGATCACAACATTTAATAATCCGGTTCCTGTTATTGAAGGAATGACCTATGAGGTTTACAAAGGTCTGTTCATGGATGTTCCGGATTTTTCGACATTAACCCCGGTTGCATCGGGAAGTGCCGAAATCATTACTCCTTCGGTGAGCAGTGTAAAAGGTCCGTTTTTACTGCGTTATACGGGTAAGATGATCATCAATACACCCGGGGAATATGATTTTGGGGCCATGTTCAACGGAGGTGCAGGACGTCTGATGATTGATGGAAACGAGGTGATTGCCGTACGTGAATGGGGCGGTGATGGAAAGGCCACACTGGCTGCCGGCGAACATGATTTTGAATTGCTTTATGGTAAAATATACGATTGGGCAGCAACGGGATTGCGTTTTGCAACACGCGGCCCCGGGATTCGATGGGTTAGTTTTCATGATGAAAATGTGAATATGGTTACAGCCACGAGCCCGATCTTCGTACATGCCCCGGCGGTGCACAGGAGTTTTGTTGATATCGAGGGAGGGACCCGCCTGATCCGTGCTGTTTCTGTAGGTACCGAGCAAGGCATTCATTATACCTATGATATGGATCACGGAGCCATTGTTCAGGGTTGGCATGGGAATTTTATGAATGCCACACCTATGTGGAATGATCGGGGTGATGGTTCAGCCCGGCCGCTTGGAGCGGTTACCATGCTCGACGGAAATAATTTGATCGTGGGCAATGGCACCTGGAGTTCCGATACTACGGGAACCTCTTTCAGGACACGCGGTTACCGGCTTGAGGGTGAGACAACGCCCTTGTTTATATACGATATTTTCGGTGGCAAAGTAACCGATCAGATTGTAGCAGCAGCAGATGGGGGCGGACTAAATCGCACCATTCGAATGGAAGGTCTTGGAAGCGGATACCAAATACGACTGGCACATGGTAAGAATATCAGTGATATAGGAAAGGGATTGTATCGGGTTGATGGCGACTATTTCATTAAAACTTCGGAAGGCACTTCCAGTACCGTTCGATCAATGCCGGATGGTTCCATGGTGCTGCAGGTGCCGGCACAGTCAAATTTCAGTTATCAGATAATATTTTAATGGGTATGAATAATCAAATAAAGAATATTGGAATCCTGCTTTTCTCTCTGTTGGCCGTCGTATTCACGGGCAATCTGAACGCACAGGATAATCCGGAAGATGACTATTATAAAATTGTGCGGGTAGCTGCTCCCGAAGGAACCCTTCTGGAAGTTGGAGGTCTTGCGATGATGCCCAATGGCAATCTTGCAGTGGCCACACGGCGGGGGGATGTTTTCGTCGTTGAAAATCCAACCAGTGCCCAGCCATATTTCCGTTTGTTTGCATCGGGCCTCCATGAAGTACTTGGATTGGCATACCGTGACGGTTCCCTTTACTGCGCGCAACGTAGTGAACTGACCCGATTGGAGGACACCAATTTTGATGGTAAGGCTGATATATTTGAAACGGTTTATGCCTGGCCACTCTCCGGACATTATCATGAGTACAGCTTCGGGCCGAAATTCGCGCCGGACGGATCCATGTTCGTCACGGGCAATGTAGCGTTTGGTGATGAAGAGTGGTGGCGCGGTGAGAGCCGTGTTCCGTGGCGGGGATGGACCATGAAAATTTCTCCTGACGGGAAGATGGAACCATGGGCAACAGGAATGAGATCCCCGGCGGGCCTGGGTATGATCGACGGGGAGTTTTTCTACACGGATAACCAGGGCGACTGGATCGGATCGGGAGCGCTGTGGCACGTGAAGAAAGGCGCTTTTACAGGTCATCCGGCCGGACTGCGGTGGACAGGTGCCAGCAACTCGCCGGTACATATTACGACCGAGGAACTTTACGCGGAGGTTGATCCGCGCCAGAAAAGAGATGAAAGCGGCCGGTATATCAAACCGGAAAACATCATGAAGGAAGATTATATCACTCTTTTTGAGGTGAAGGAAAAATTCCCTGAATTACAGTTGCCTTCTGTCTGGCTTCCACATGGGGTTCTTGGAATTTCAAATTCCGATATACAGGTAATACCTGAGGGATCATTCGGGGCTTTTTCCGGACAGGTTCTTATTGGCGACCAGGGGCAATCGAAAATCATGCGTGTATTCCTTGAAAAAGTGAATGGCGAGTATCAGGGTGCTGCATGGGATTTCCGCAGTGGCTTTCAGTCTGGTGTTCTTCGGATGGCCTGGGCAAATGATGGATCCCTGTTTGTGGGTGAAACCAACCGGGGATGGGGTTCTGCAGGAGAAGCGACCGAGGGTCTCCAGCGATTGGTTTACACAGGCAAGGAACCATTCGAAATGAGGGAGGTGCATGCAAAGCCCGATGGTTTTGAAATTACATTTACCGAACCGGTGGACCCTGAAACCGCAAGGGATCTTGCGTCATTCTATGTTCAGAGCTTTGTATTTAAATATCACCCTGTTTATGGAAGTCCGCCCATTGATATGACCAATATGGCGCTTGCCGGAGTTAAGGTTGCCGATGACGGCATGTCTCTCCGATTGGTGCTTGAGAATCCGAAGCAGTATTATGTGCATCGAATTATGTTGGACGGACTCAGGTCTAAGAATGGTGTTCCGCTCCTGCACAAGGAAGTCTACTATACCCTGAATAATATTCCGACTGGTCCGAAATTACCGTCTGCTGAATTGAGTACATATAATTCAGTAGAAGTAAAGGCTGAAGAGAAGAAGGCCGCTTTACCCGCTGCCAGGACTTCTTCACCGGATCGGGCGGTGAAGCCGTCGGCTACTGTGGCAGTTGCGAAGGCTCCGACAGACGCTGAGATCAAGGTGTTATTGGATAAATGGACCTGTTCAGCCTGTCACAGAAAAGATAGCAAGCAGGTTGGTCCCGCATGGAAGGATATCGCGAAGCGCAATTATACAAATGAAAAGATCAAGGAACTCGTGTATAATCCGCAACCTCAGAACTGGCCGGATTATGCAACACCTATGGCACCAATGCCGCATGTTCCCGAGGCCGATGTGCTGAAGATTGCCGAGTGGATCAATTCGCTTAATTAAATCTATGATCAGCGGCTTTGAGCGAAAGCTATTTATGGCAATTTCAAAACCCCGTATCTGACGGGGTTTTTTTGTTTTGCGCTTATTCAAAAGATGATTTAACTAATCACCAGACGTGATTTTAATTAAGATTTCTTTCGTAACTTACTGTAAACAGAGTTAAAAGAGCAAAACAATGAAAAAGCTTCTAATTATTGCCATTATATGTGCGATGTCGGCCACAGCAAATGCCCAGATAAAATTTGGTGGTCACTTCGGCGTACCTGTAGGTGATTTGTCGGAATTTTATTCCTTCACCCTTGGCGCGGATTTATACTATATGTTCGGTCATAATCCTGACGGGTTTTTAAAATTTGGTGTGGCGACCGGTTACATCAATTACTTCGGATCAACAGTGGACATTCTTGGACAGGATGTGGATATTGACAATGCCAGCTTTATCCCGATTGCAGGTGCGGTACGAATAACCATATTGAAGTTCATTACCTTCGGTCCTGACTTTGGATATGGGTTTGGGGTTAGCAACGGCATTGACGGTGGTTTCTACTGGCGTCTGGTTGGTGGAATTGATTTTGGAAACGCGGTTGAAGTAAACCTGTTCTATCATTCAATTTCAGCAGATGGCGGTGGAGAAGGATCTTCAAATACCAGCTTCAATACCCTGGGAATCGGTCTGTTATTTCAGCTTGGAAAAAACAAGAAAGAATAACTACATCTGATCAGTCGGTAATTCCGAGTTCGTGGTGAGCCATGCTTATTGCCTGGCCTGAATCCACCCATAATATCCGTCTGAATAGTCATATACCTTACTGAACTTCGCGGAATGAAGCGCGCGGGCAGCCTGTGCGCTTCGCATTCCGCTTGCACAGTAGACAATTACGGGTTTATCTGTATCAAGCGATTTTATTTTATCATTGAACCCAGGGTCCTGCCAGTCGATCTGAATCGCTCCCGGAATAATGCCCTGAGCTGTTTCGGCGGGGGTTCGCACATCTAAGATCACAAGATCCTTTTCATTTTCCATCAGTTTAACCATTTCTGTTGTACTGATTGTTTGTATCTCCTGAACAGTTGCGGTATTGCAGGAGACAAGGAGCAGGAGGAGTAAAAAAAAGCCATTTTTACCGATCATGATGCCATTATTTAGTACGTAAATCCAGTTCATATCGCTGTAACATAATCTTTTTACCGAATAGTTCGCTGGGTTCTTCTTCAGTAAGAGTAAATCCCCGCTTCATATATAATGAAGCAGCTGCGGGCAAGTCATCTGAGGTTAGCAGGTATGCCTGCTGATAATTTTTTTCCTTCATCAACTCCATGAATGCATCCATGAGTTTGTTGCCAAGTCCGAGTCCACGGTATTCCTTTTCCAGGAGAAAGTAACGAAGCTGGGCTTTTTCTTCGCGGTTAACAAGGGATAAAAAGCCGATGATGCGATTACCGTGTTCACAAACCCAGATGCCACCCTTTTCCGGATCAAATTGTTTGCAGAATTCCGCCATCGATTCGGCCACATATCCTTCGAACCCCAGGCCATAACCGTACTCTTCTCCATAGATTTTACCATGAAGATAGATCACATAACCAATATCGCCGGGCTTCAGGTAGTTCCTGATTTTAATATCTTTTGCGCTGATCATCGTCTTTCGCACAAATTAAAAAATTTCTGTAACTTCCGTGCTCAACCCTCTCAATTATGAAAACATCAATCAACCGCAGGCAGCTTCTTAGGAGCGGACTTCTTACAGCAGGCAGTGTCGCATTCATGCCACTCTTTTCTCATAGTGAAATTCCGCCCGTACGTGCCCTCAAACGGGGTCGTCTGGACTATTCACCACTCTACAAGGAATTTGTACTGCCCGCCAACCGATCTGTCGCTGAGGTTCGGGCTCGTCTGAATTCGAATGAGAATAAATTCGGGCCCTCACCTAATGCATTAAAGGCGCTTAGTTCTCAAATGGAACACGGGAATTTATACGGATGGCAGGCGATTCAGTCTCTGAAGGAGGAACTTGCGGCACATGAAGGTGTTTCTTCAGATCATATCCTGATCGGTCCGGGTTCCACGGATTTTCTGGAGAAATGCGGCATGGCGTTCTTCATGAATGGGGGTAATCTCGTATCGGCCGACCCTACTTTTATGACCCTCATTCGGGTTGCAGAGGCGGTTGGAGCCGAATGGAAAAACATTCCGTTGCGACGGGACTGGTCACATGATCTGAGTGCAATGGAGAAGGCGGTAGATGCCAATACAAAGATGGTTTATGTTTGCAATCCCAATAACCCAACGGGAACTCTCACAGATGCAGACGACCTGCTGGCCTTTTGTGAGCGTACGTCTTCAAAAGTACCGGTATTCGTAGATGAAGCCTATATGGAATTCCTCGAGCCGGGCACCGGAAAGACGACTGTTTCACTGGTAAAAAAGGGCAACAATGTGATCGTAGCCCGAACGTTCTCTAAAATTCATGGCATGGCCGGACTGCGGATCGGGTATATTGTTGGACAGCCCGAAACTCTTGAAATAATTGCCCGTCTTTCCTTTACAGGTATGGGGATTTCAAATACATCCATTGCGGCAGCCCGTGCAAGCCTGAAGGATGTGGAGTATGTGGAGCGATGCAGAAGCATACATAATGAGATCAGGGATTTCACTTTTAGCGGACTTAAATCCCTTGGATATGATCCGGTACGATCGTATACAAGCTTTATGATATTCCCGATACGCAGCGGAGGATCTGCTTTCCTGAAAAACATGGAGAATGAAGGCGTGCAGATTCGAACGTTGCAAATAGCTGGTAGTCCGTATTGCCGGGTGAGCCTTGGAACGAAGGATGAAATGCAGATATTTTTAGATGCAGTTAAAAAAGTTGAGAGTTAATCTATGAGGGTTTTTTTTCTATTGGGACTGATTGGAGGTTTAATTACAGGATGCGCTACCCAGGTAAAGGAAAAGAAGGAACTTGAAGGATACTGGATTCTTGAAGAAGTCTACTCCAGTGGACTGCAGCAACAGATCTCAGACGGGGCACATATCGTTTTTAAAGGCGACGGCACTTACAGTGCATTGCTCAATGCCGAGAGTGGTCCAATGACGGGCAAATGGAATATTCAATCCAATGTGATGAAACTATGGCAGCCTGAAATCACAGATATGCATGGCGACAGGAGTATTGAACCGTACATGAGTACGTGGCAAATGTCACTTAGTGAAAACTGGCTGATACTTGATGGTTTACCCACCTATGATATGCAGCATCTCAAACTGGTGCTCCACAGAAAGGTTGATTAGTTGATGGATCACAAATTAATACGCCATTTTCGCATTTTGTTTACATCTTTACACCATCCAATAGTTTTTCCTGCTGTATATGTCTGAAAAAACGTATGATTTTGCTATAGTAGGAGCGGGAGCTGCCGGGCTTCAGCTGGCAATGGCAATAGCAGATGATCCGTTTTTTTCTGAAAAACAAATCCTGATCATTGAAAAGGACCCGAAGGTAGCGAATGACCGGACCTGGTGTTTCTGGGAAAAGGGACGCGGGCGATGGGATGATATAATCCACCGATCCTGGGAAAAGGCAGCTTTTAATACCGACGACAGTTGCCGGAACCTGGACCTTTCATCGTATTCCTATAAAATGTTGCGGGCTTCAGACTTCTATGCCCACACGAAGTCTGTTCTTCAGGACAATCCCGCCTTTACCTGGGTTCAGGATGAGGTGCATATGATCTCCGGCGCACAGCCGATGAAAATTGAGGGCGAGCAAACCTACCAGGCACATATCGTTTTCGATAGCCGGGTTCACCCCGATTTTTACAAAGAGTCTGACAGCTATATCCGCCTTTTGCAGCATTTCACCGGATGGGTCATTGAGACTGAGGAGGAAGTATTCGATCCGGAGACTTTCACGATGATGGATTTCAGGGTAAAATGGCCGGACTCAACCAGCTTTACCTATATTTTGCCGTTTTCAAAAACCAGGGCGCTGGTTGAATTTACACTCTTTTCACCAGCCCTGCTTGCTGAAAATCAATATGAGCAAATGCTTAAACAGTATATTGCGGAATGTCTGAATTTATCAAATTACAAGATCACTGAACTGGAACAGGGAATCATCCCTATGTCGGATTACCCCTTCCACCGACTGAATACACCCAGCCATATTCGCATCGGAACAGGAGGAGGCTGGGTAAAACCTTCGTCGGGTTATTCATTCAAGAATTCGGGGAGAAATGTTGTGCATATTATTTCAAACCTGAAAAACGGGCGAAATCCGGCAGCAGGAATAGGATCGAATAAGTTCAGGTTTTATGACGGAGTATTTCTGGAAGTCCTGTATCACAGAAATGAACTTGGAGAGGAAATCTTCAATGATATGTATAGCAAAAATCCACCGGAAAGAATTTTCAGATTTCTGGATGAGGAAACAAGTCTTTCCGATGACCTGAAAGTCATTACATCTTTCAGATCCGGACCCTTTATCTCGGCGCTTGGCCGCCTCGTGTCAAGATTATTTTAATGTCGGTGACTCCTGAAGTTCACCTGGCATGTATCCAGAGGTGATTTCAACTTCGTTATTGAATTTCAAAAAAATGTGCTAAACTGCGATGTCCTGTTGTTCCATCAGTCTGATCCGATATGAATTTTAATCGATATGTTTTTCTGAGTGCGATTGTGGCCGCGTTGGGCGGTTTTCTTTTCGGTTTCGATACGGCAGTGATCTCGGGTGCCGAACAGGAAATACAACGGTTGTGGCAATTGACAGATCTCGAGCACGGCCTGGCGGTGGCGATTGCTCTTTACGGGACAGTTCTGGGGGCCCTTTTTGGTGGTATTCCGGCCAATGCGATCGGCAGAAAGCAAACTCTTTTCTGGGTGGGCATTCTCTATCTGGTTTCGGCCATTGGTTCTGCACTGGCACCGGATGAAATTACCTTCATGATTTTTAGGTTCATTGGAGGTGTTGGAGTGGGAGCATCATCGGTTGCTGCTCCCATGTATATTTCAGAAATATCCCCTGCAAAGTCACGCGGAACCCTCGTGGCGTTGTTCCAGTTCAATATTGTGCTAGGTATCGTGATTGCATATGTATCGAATTATTTGTTGAGTGACATCGGGGATCAGGCATGGCGATCGATGCTTGGAGTAGAAGCGGTTCCTGCACTTATTTACTGTATCATGGTAACCTTCGTTCCAAAAAGTCCGCGCTGGTTAATTATCAGGAAAAATGCCAGGGAGAAGGCGATGGAAATTCTTCAGAAGCTTGACCCCGAGCATGTTACGGAATCGATGCGAGCGATCATTCGAAACCATGAGGAAAATATTTCGAAAGCGAAGCCCGTATTTTTTTCCTCCCGCTATAAGATACCAATCATGCTGGCGATCGCTTTTGCATTCTTCAATCAAATGGCAGGGATCAATGCGATCATCTATTATGCACCACGAATTTTTGAAATGGCCGGACTCGAAACGGGATCTGCCTTATTGTCAACAACGGGAATCGGTATTACAAACCTGATTTTCACCATGCTGGGCATCGTGCTCATCGACCGCACCGGACGGAAAAGGCTTATGCTGATTGGGTCACTTGGACTGATATTGATGCTTGGACTCGTTGCCAGGTCATTTTACCTGGAATCTTTTACAGGAGTACCGCTTTTCCTTTTCACCTATATCGCATTCTTTGCTATGTCGCAGGGAGCGGTGATCTGGGTTTTTATTTCCGAAATATTTCCAAACGAGGTGCGTGCGCAGGGTCAGTCACTGGGCAGTTTCACGCACTGGATCATGGCGGCAATCGTGGCCAACATATTTCCCGGACTGGCCAGTGCATTTGGCGGCGGGCCGATCTTCCTGTTTTTTACCATCATGATGATACTCCAGTTAATTTTTGTGATCCGTTTCATGCCGGAAACGAAGGGTAAGTCGCTTGAGGAACTTGAAAGCACCCTGATGGACTAGCTGAGTTTCTGGATAATGGGATTGAATGCTTTGGAGGCTACCATCACTTTATCGCCAACCGACAAGTTTGTGATTTCCGAAGGATCAAGTACGACTTTGATGATGTCTGTACCGATAAGGACTTCGGCAACATAGATAACGTCCTCCTTCCTGATACCAAGGATCTCCCCCGTGAAGCGGAACTTGCCGCTTATCTGTTTGCGGGCAAAAACATCATGAGGTGCACCATACCGGTCTGCCTTACCGTTATCAAGTACGAGAACCTTATGGGCGGTCCTGAATATTTCTGAGATATCATGGCTTACAAGAATGATGGTGCATTGCTGTTCGCTATTGATCTGACGGATATAATCCTGAAGGCTGCGGCGCATGGAAGGATCGAGGGCCGATAAAGGTTCATCCAGCAATAGTAATTCCGGTTGCTGAACCAATGTTCTGGCAAGGGCAACACGTTGTTTCTGGCCGCCGGATAGAAGTTCCGGTTTTCGGTCTTTTAATTTCTGTAATTCAAATCGTTCCAGGAGATCATACACCATCTGCCGGCTGGAATTTTTCGGGAGGCCGTACATCAGATTTCCTTCGACCGTAAGGTTGGGAAAAAGGGCGAAATCCTGAAATACAAAACCTGCATTTCGCTCCTGAGGCTTCAGATTTTGCTTGGTGCTGCTGTCGAACCATACCTTTCCGTTAATGCATATTCGTCCGCTTTCCGGTCGCATAAGTCCGGATATCATTCGAAGCAGCGACGTTTTACCAACTCCTGAAGGTCCATACAAGGCCATGATCTGGCCAGGTTCCAGGTTGATCGTCACGTCAAGCTTCAACTCATCTCCGGCGGAGTAGAGTGGTTTGCGTACAGATATCTCTATCATGACCTCAGGATTTTAAGCCGACCCCTGTTGATTGAGTAAACCAGCAGGAGGATCAGGAAACAGACCACAAATAGAAAAACAGAGTAGGTATTCGCGGCGGCGTAATTCAGGCTTTCAACTTCATCATAGATTGCAATAGATGCTACACGGGTTTTATCAGGAATGTTTCCACCGATCATCAGAACCACTCCGAATTCTCCGATGGTATGAGCAAAGGCAAGCACTATTCCGGTGAGTAATGCCGGCCGGATATTCGGGAGCAAAATTCTGAATAGTGTGGTGACTCTGGACTTGCCCATGACATAGGAACCTTCCCTGAGTGAAGAAGGGAGGCTGGAAAGCCCGGATTGAATGGGTTGTACCATAAAAGGCAGGCTGTAGATAATGGAGGCGACCACAAGACCTTCAAAGGAAAAGACCAGTTGGATCCCGAATGTGTTATCCAGCCATGCACCAAAATCGTTGGACGGGCTGAACGCAACAAGCAGATAGAAGCCAAGTACTGTAGGGGGTAGTACCAGGGGCATGCTTACCAGTGTTTCAACGACCGGTTTAAGTTTGCTCCTGGTTTCTGAAAGCCAGTAGGCAAAAGGAACTGAGATTAACAGAAGCAGCAGTGTTGTAACTGTTGCCAGCTGAAAGGTGAGTATTATCGGGCCCCATTCAATCATTCTGAAAGCATCAATTCGTTTGTTTTTATCATTGCAACTACCTCACTTCCCTGGGCAAGTTGTAATTCGTTGGCTGATTCGGTGGTGATCAGTGCCCTGATCATCCCGGCGTCTGTTTTTAACTGAAGCCTTGTGAGTAATTTGCCCGTTTCTATTTCCACAATCTCACCGGGAAATCGGTTACGCAAACTAATTCGTTCAACAGTAATGTCAGCGATGGTAACTTCTGTTTCCTTGAAAAGTACCGACACCAAATTACCGACTTGTACGAACGGGGAAGTTTCGATGGTGTCCAGGATAACAGCTGATAACGGTATTTTGGCAACAGCGAGCTTCACAATGGAAAGATTCCCACTGCTGGACACTTCGGTAATGGTTGCCTGAATTCTGTTCATCTTATTTCTTCTGTAATATAGCCAAAGCGTTTCAAGATTGCCTGTGATCTGTCACTCAGGATGAACTCAAGGAAGGATTCGGCAGCTTTTTGACTGGCATCACCTGTTTTGATGACTACAATTCCCTGTTCAATGGGGGCATATGCAACAGGATCAATTTCAATCCAACGTCCTTTATTCCTGACTGCCGGGGACAGAACTACAGATTTTGCAGTGAAACCTGCCTGCGAAGTCCCGGAAAGAATAAACTGATTGGTCTGTGAAATACTTTCCCCAAAGACGAGCTTATCCGATACCTGCTCAAACAATTGGTAATGTCTGAGTACCTGTTCTGCCGCTATGCCGTAAGGTGCGGTGCGCGGATTGGCCATCGCAATTTTTCTGAAGCGGGGTTGAGTTAATGCGGCAACCGACAATTCCTGGGCAGTGTCGAGTGACCACAGGATCAGTTCACCTCGCGCATAAATTACGGGAGGACCGGTTGTGCGCTGGTCCTCGTACAGGGTTTGAGGATATTTCATATCTGCGGAAACAAAAACATGAAAAGGTGCGCCCTCTCTTATCTGTGCCATGAGCTTGCCCGATGAACCAATGATTATCTCACACTTAATACCTGTTTCTTCGAAAAACTGATCAGCAAGTTCTTCCATCGCAAACTGTACATTGGCGGCAGTGGCTATATAGATCTTTTCCTCATAGGAAGAACTGCACCGGCTGAATAGTGCGACCAAAACAATTAAAAAGAAATAACGCATCTGGTAATTTTCACGAGTACGTATGAGGTCATTAAATTAAAACTATTTTTGTGACTTATTATTCGCCGCGAAATTGAATCGAATCACTTGTTTATTCTTTTTACTTATTTCAGTAGTTTCCGAAGCACAGGACAAAACCGTCATACGTTCAAACCAGCAATGGATCCAGCATTATCAGCACTTGAATATCAGTAAGAAATGGCAGCTGTCTGTAGATGGTGGATTCAGATGGCGGGATGACCTTTCTCAGAAATCCCAATACATCGCCCGCCTGGGAGTACTGAGTAAATTGGCCAAGGGTATACAGACAGGGGGAGGCATCGCATTTTTAGGGGTCTATGATACTAATGAATTGGCCCTTCGTGAATTTCGGATTTACCAGGAAGCCAATCACCGGGTTCCCCTGGGGCAGTCGGCCTTTATCCATCGTTTTCGCCTGGAGGAACGTTTTTTTAACAATGTAATCACCGGTGAGGATCAGTATAACTGGCGGTTCAGATACCAGGTGCAATTCAATATCCATATATCTTCCATTGGTCAACAGGGAACGGCTGTGTTCCTGAATATAGGTGATGAGATTTTTCTCAATGCCGGCAAGGAAATCGTATACAACGTTTTCGATCAGAACCGGTTTGTTGTTGGTCCTGCAATTAGATTTCCTTCCGGTTGGCAGGCAGGTCTGGCCTATAACTTCCAGTTTGGTGCGGCCAATTTGCCGTCGACTTATTTAAAAAGCAATGTATTCTGGCTGACGACCAGGTATTCACTGGATCTTTATAAACCGGAATAAATCATATCACTAAAAGATCCGGATCCAGCGCATTTTTCCATGCAAGGATTCCGCCGTCGAGGTTCAGGAGGTTTTTATAACCATGTGAACTCAATTTTAGAATCGCTGTCTGGCTTCGTTTGCCACTTCGGCACATGACAACTACCGGCTGATCGGCAGATATATTATCCAGGTGCTTCTCCAGTTCTGAAAGCGGCATAAGGAGGCCTCCCAGGTTGCCCAGTTTGTATTCATCAGGTTCTCGGACATCAATCAGCTGGAAATGTTTTGCTTCCTTCTTCCACCTGGCCAATTCCTCGACCGAGATTCCGGCAACGACCGATTCTTTCATTCCACAGAATTCCTCATAATCGATCAGTGCTGTGATGGTTGGATGGTCGCCATTCAGCGGATTTGTCGAGTCTTTTCTGATCTTTAGTGTACGCGTCGTGAAGCTTAGTGCATCCAGCAGAAAAAGACGGCCCGAGAGAGTTTCTCCAATTCCTGCGGCTATTTTGATGACCTCTGAGGCCTGTATCGATCCAACGATCCCCGGCAGAACTCCCAGAACCCCGCCTTCTGCACAGCTGGGAACCATCCCCGGAGGTGGTGGGGTGGGATACAGGTCACGGTAATTCGGACCCCGTGATCCGTCAGCCCCAACTGCATTGAATACACTCACCTGTCCTTCGAACTGGTAGATCGATGCGTAAACGTTGGTTTTATCGAGAAGGACGCACGCGTCGTTCACCAGGTAGCGTGTGGGGAAATTATCCGTTCCATCGGCCACAATATCGTATTCCCGGATGATCCGTGCGGCATTTTCGGAAGTGAGCCGCTCATTGTAAATATTGAATTTTATGTCCGGATTGAGTTTGCGAAGTCGTTCATGGGCGACAATTGTTTTGGGTCTGCCAATGTCTTCAGTGGTAAATAAAACCTGTCGGTGAAGATTGGAGCTGTCGACCAGGTCGAAATCTACAATTCCAATTGTTCCCACTCCGGCGGCAGTTAAATACTGGAGCAGGGGTGCGCCCAACCCTCCGGTTCCCACGACCAGGACGCGGGATTTTTTAAGACGCTGCTGTCCCTCACTTCCAAATCCGGGCAATTTGAAATGTCGACTGTACCGAATCCATTCTTCGCGTGAAAATTCCATGATTAAAATTACCGAATAGTATCATTCTAAACCATCCTTTGAGGTTTTTGTTGGATTCATTGATTAACTTGGTAGAAGAACACCAACAACTATGAAACAGGAATTTTCACATTTAAGTGCTGAGGGGGATCCACGTATGGTGGATGTTTCGGAGAAAGCGGTCACTGCAAGAACGGCTGTTGCACAGACGATTGTTGTACTGGATGAAGCCATTATGGACCGACTGGAGAATGATGAGATCCATACCAAAAAAGGACCTGTTTTTCAGACTGCGATTCTTGCGGGAATTATGGGTGCCAAGCGCACGAGTGATCTGATTCCACTGTGTCATCCGATCGGACTGGATAATTGTGAAGTGAATATTGTAGTGAATGAAAGGAGGGAAGTGGTTATTACCTGTACTGCACGTGTTACAGGACGAACCGGTGTAGAGATGGAAGCCCTTACGGGAGCCTCTGTGGCGGCCTTAACCATATACGATATGTGCAAGGGATTTTCACATGAGATTGAGATTCGGGAAACAAAATTATTAAAGAAAACAGGAGGTAAACGTGACTTCAAAAGAGCATAAAAAGCACACCGCACTGGTAAAGCCTGATGGAGGGCAGTTTCACAGGAATGAGCTGGCATTAATTGGTGCTCCTTGCGGCTACATTCAGGAACTTGCAGGTGTCATTGAGCGCGATCTGAGGGGTAACTTCAGGTTAGGTTATGCCGATGCAGACCATGGATCAGGCGATTCGCAGGAGTTGCCCTTTGAGGTAATGTACACTGATAAGATAAACTATCATTCTGCGGCTTTCAGGGATGAACACCTTGAGTTTTCGATGTCGGCATATTTTCAATCAACCGATGCCGTGTTGATCAACGGAAATCATTTTTCGGGGGCTAGCCAGATCGTTTTGGTTCATCCTGACAAGAAAGAATCACTTAGTCGGAAGCTTGACCGGCTGACCAATGTAATATTATTTGTGCTGGCGGAAGGGGTGGAGGAGCCATGGTCATTCCTGAAGGATTCCGTTCAAAACTTTAACGATATTCCAGTCGTAAGGCGGGATGAGGTGGGATTGATCTGTCGAAGCGTTAAGGAATATATCTTGTTTCGACGGCCTGTTGTGAAGGGGCTTGTGCTGGCGGGCGGACAAAGCCTGCGGATGGGCACCGACAAAGGGGCCATTGAATATTTTGGAAAGCCACAGCGTGATCATGTGGCGGAGATGCTGAGCAATGTTTGTGATTCTGTCTGGATTTCAACGCGTGATGAGCATTCTGTGGAGAGTTCATATCCACTGCTGAAGGATTCTTTTGTCGGACTTGGGCCGTATGGCGGGATTTTATCTGCATTCAGGGAAGATCCGAACGCAGCCTGGCTTTGCGTGGCCTGTGATGTTCCCCTGCTCGATCTTGCTTCTATTCAGTTATTGGTGAATGAGCGTGATGAAAGTAAAGTGGCCACCTGTTTTCATAATCCTGAGACTAATTTCCCTGAACCGCTTATCACTCTCTGGGAGCCCAGGGCCTACCCGAGGTTGCTGCATTTTCTGGCGAAGGGCTATAGCTGCCCGAGAAAGGCGCTGATCAACAGTGACAGTAATGAGATTAAAGTACCTAATCCTGATGTCCTGACGAACGTGAATACACCCGAGGAACTGGAGCGGATCAAGAACCGGCAACATGTCTGACATCGCGGTTATCCTGCTTGCCGCAGGCCGGTCATCCCGGATGGAAGGTGCCAATAAACTCTTACTTCCCTGGCAGTCGACGACTATCTCAGGCCACGTGGTAAATACGCTCCGGGAAGCGGGTTTTGATAGAATCATTGGAGTGGCAAATCATATTACCCTTGATCACCTCACTTCGCTCGGAATCCAGACTATTGAGAATGCCAGGTTCATGGAAGGTATGACGACCTCGATACAGGCAGGTATTTCTGTGGCCGGCGATGCGGAAGCATTTATGATTTGTCCGGGAGATCTTCCCTACATCACTTCCTCCGAGTACCAGCTGGTGGCAGATTCACTCAAAAAGAAATTGACCAGCGATCCGAATGCGATTGCTGTTCCTGTTTTCCATGGTCAGAAAGGACATCCTGTAATTTTTTCGGCTGCATACCGTGATGAAATTATGAAACATACGGAAATGGAAGGATGCAGCGGTATCATAAAATCAAACCAGGCAAATGTGTTGAAGGTTGAGATGCCTACGGATCATGTGTTGCGGGATATTGATACGAGGGAAGACTATATTTATAGTCAGTAGTCAGTAGTCAGTAGTCAGTAGTCAGTAGTCAGTGGTCAGTAGTCAGTAGTCAGTAGTCAGTAGTCAGTAGTGGATTTTTCTGCTCTGCCGAAATGGGTACTGCGTAAAATGGCGAAGAGCATTTTATTAATTTGCACCAAAATTTCTTGCAGCTCATTAAAATCATTTTGAGTTATATAACCTGTCTCGTACAAGAGATCCAGCCAATACAATGACTCTCGTGCTTCTTTGTAAGCAATAGACATTTTATTACTAAACTCTTTGCGTGAATAAGAACCAGTTGCTTCTGAAATATTTGCGCCGATAGAAGTTGAACTACGAAGGAACTGCTTTGACATAATGAACTCGTTCTTTGTAAGAAGTTGATTCTTGTAAACTCTCACCGCAGCAATAGCAAATTCCTTAGCTTTGATGCCTACTAAACTTTTATCTTGAATCATGCACAAATGTCATCGTTGGAACGGTCAATCCTCTTCCGTCTAAGAAAACCAACAAACTACTGACTACTGACTACTGACTACTGACTATAGTACTATCCTCCAATAGTCGCCATTGATTCACTTACCGGGCTGGAGGCGCCGCGGTCTTTTTCGGCTTCGAAGCCATCTTTGTAACGGCGTCCCATGGCTTTGATAAGAGTTTGCGCGATTTCCTCATCGCTGGCACCGGAACGCAGAATATCGCGGAAACTCAATCCGCCATTGTCGTACAGGCAAGTCTTGAGTGTGCCCTGGGGTGTAATGCGGATCCGGTTGCAGGTCCCGCAAAAGGTTCTTGTATAGGCTGCGATGATTCCGAAAGAACCGGTGTATCCGGGAATCTGATAATTTTGGGAAGTGGAGGCTTCCGGATCAGGCAACTTCTCAATGTCAGGATATTGCTGACGGACGTAATCCAGGATCTTCTTCATCGGCCAGAAAGTAGGGTTTCCCCCGGAACCGTTAAACGGCATTTCTTCGATAAAGCGAACAGATACGTCGTGATCCCTGGTCAGTTCGAGCATCGGTCTGATATCATCAATATTCCTTCCCTCCATGACCACCATGTTGATTTTTACCCGGATGGAACTCTTCAGTAATTCATGAAATGTCTCCATGACTGTATCAAACATGTCCCGGCGAGTTATATCCAGAAAGCGTTGCCTGTCCAGGCTATCGAGGCTTAGGTTGATCGAATGAACGTTCAGATTTTCTAGCTGACGAACATAGTCCTTTGTAAACGAGCCATTGGTGGTGATGTGAATTTGCTCAATTTTGGGGATTGCCGACATCTTTTCAAGGAACTCCATAATGCCTTTTCGCACAAACGGTTCTCCACCGGTAATCCGAAGCTTGGAAATTCCCAGTTCACTGAATATCCGCATCAGGCGTTCCATTTCTTCAAACGAAAGCAGATCCTTTCGTTTCATATATACGATCCCGTTTTCGGGCATGCAATAATAGCACCTCAGGTTGCAGCGATCTGTAACTGCAAGGCGAACATAATTGATCTTACGGCCGTGGTTATCGTATAACATAGTATTGAAGTTAACCAAGAAGCCCTTCAATTTGTTAAATTCAGGTGAAAATTTTGTTAATGGTAGAAAAGGCAGCAATTTGACAGGGATGACAGAGACCGATATCAGAGGAGACTTTCCGATCTTCAGCCAAGATCCGGCACTTGTTTACCTGGATAATGCTGCAACAACACAGCGCCCGGAAATAGTGTTGAAGGCGATGGATACATTCTATCGAAAGGGTAATGCCAACATCCACCGGGGTGTCTACGACCTTTCGGCGCGCGCCACCGACCATTATGAAAGAGCAAGGCATACCATTGCCGGTTTTATCGGCGCCCGGTCAGGGGAAAACATCGGTTTTACCAGCGGCACCACTGAATCGGTTAACATAATTGCCAGATCATTTCTGGCTGGACGATTATCAGAGGGGGATAATGTCGTAGTAAATATTGCCGAACATCATGCCAATTTTATTCCCTGGCAGCAGGTATGCCTGGAGACCGGAGCCGAATTGCGTGTTGCATCCATTGATGAAACTGGTGCGTTGAATATGACGGAATTTGCTAACCTCATTGATGAGCGGACGCGTATGATCGCCGTAGCGCATATTTCAAATACTCTGGGAACCATCCACCCGATTGATGAGATCATTGCATTAGCGCATGCGGTAAATGCCCCTGTGTTCATTGATGCCGCGCAAAGTGCCGCCCTATACCCGCTGGATGTGGAGAAGCGTCATATTGATTTTCTCGCGTTTTCCGGGCACAAGATCTTTGGGCCGTTTGGAACAGGAATTTTGTATGTCTCTGATAAGTACCGCGATCAGGTTGGTCCGTATTCGGTAGGAGGAGGTATGATCCGGGACGTCGGCCGGAACGCGACTGTTTTTCAGTCGTTTCCGGGAAACCTTGAGGCAGGAACAGCCAATATTGCAGGTGTCATTGGAATGGAAGCGGCTGTAGTGTACCTGCAGGGACTTGACCGTAACATGCTGCGGGAAAAGGCAGATGCGATTGCTGTCGAAGTACGTAAGGGGCTAAGTGGAATTCCCGGCCTGCATTTGATCGGGCAGGCGAGCAATATTTCATCCATTATTTCTTTTGACCTTGAAGGCGTGCATCCGCATGATGCGGCGACATTTCTGAATGCAGAGGGGATCGCGGTGCGGGCTGGAATGCATTGTACCCAGCCGCTGCTTGATTCCCTCGGACTGGCGGGTACGGTACGTGCGTCCTTCACGATTTATAATACTGTGGAAGAAGGGGAAAAGCTGGTGGAGGCCGTAAAAAAATTGCATAACTTTTGGGCATGAATTCTGAAGAGCTGAAGAAACTTTACAATGAGGTGGTCATGTGTCATCAGAAATCACCCCATCATTTTGAGGAGAGGGCAGATTTGGATCCGATGCTGGCTTCGAATCCCCTGTGTGGAGATAAATTTAATTTATACATTGATTCGATTGGGCATAAAGTGAACTATGCCGGGTTTTATGGAATCGGTTGTGCACTTTCCAAGGCTTCGACTTCAATTCTGATGCAGAATATTGAGAATCAGGACATCGAAACAGTGCGTAATCTCTGCAGGGATTTTCTTTCGGCCACATCAGGAGAAAGTGATTTGGAATGGGAGGATCCGGAAATTAAGATGTTGGTTGAATTGAAGAACCACGGGGGCAGGATGGACTGTATCCGGTTGTCGTGGAAATCATTATTAGAAGAATTGGAAAAATGAAAATACAGGTAGTGGCGTTCGGAATTGCACGCGATATACTTCAGGGTACGACGCAGGAGATTGCACTGGGGTCTTCTTCGAAGATTTCCGACTTGAAAGATGTGCTGATGAAGGAATATCCGGCATTCAGTGAGCTTCGGAGTCTCCGTTTTGCGGTAAATGAAGAATATCAGGATGATGATTTCGAATTAAAAGAAACGGATGAGGTGGTAATAATTCCACCCGTAAGCGGCGGCTAAGCAATGATCGATATACAACTAAAAGAAGAACCACTTTCGGAACAGGCCTGCCAGGACCTGGTGAAGGATGACAGTGCAGGCGGGTTAGTGTTATTCACCGGAACCGTGCGTAATCATACGAAGGGCAAGGAAGTTATCCGGCTTGAATTTGAGTCTTATGCCCCGATGGCACTTAAGGAAATGGAGAAAATTGCCCGGGCTGCCATGGATAAATGGGACATCCTTCATATCGCGATACATCACCGGGTAGGGGTACTTGAGATCGGTGAAATCCCGGTTTTGATTGCAGTTGGCGCCGCACACAGGAAAGCCGCATTCGAAGCCTGCGCATATGCGATTGATACGTTGAAAGAAACAGTTCCCATCTGGAAGAAGGAGATTTTTGCAGACGGGGCCGTGTGGGTAGCAGCTCATCCCTGAGCTAAACCCCTGCTTCAACGGGGGTCAAACATGTGAGCCCAGTTGCATAATAAAGAACGACCCCTGCTTTAGCGGGGGTCGCATAATCTTCACGGGTCCAATAACCATTTTTACACCTGCCTGGTATTAAATGGTATATTCATAATCATCAATCTACCCCTGGCTTCCCAGCGACAACTTATACCAGTTGATATTCCGGGTATAGAACATGGTCGCGCTCAGGATAGCAGCCAGTCCGATGCTTCCGATCAGCAGCGCGTAATCTGCCAGCTGGAGTGTAACGAATACAAAAGCATAGATTGCTGTCAGCAGCATGGCCAGGAGCAGGGTAATTTTTCTGGACCTGAATACATAGGATGCATAAAAAGTGATCATGGCAATGATGGCCAGTGAACTGATCATGTAGGCGATATTGAAGTTTAGGTGCTCTGAAATGGATACGAGCAGGACGTAGAATACAGAGAGGGCAAGACCGACCAGTGTATACTGAAACGGATGGATCCTCCTGTGATTCAGCACTTCCGTCAGAAAGAATATCAGGAAGGTTAGGGCCAGTGTCATTACGGCATATTTGGCAGAGCGGGTCGATTTCTGGTAGTCATCGAGGGTATTGAAGAGCTTGACGCCAAAGGACGATTGATGCATTTCAGAAGCGTAAGCATCATCAAACCATTTTTGCGGATAGTTACGGTTGAGCTGCAGCACGCTCCAATTGGCTGTGAAGCCATTCTGACTGATCTCGCGCTCATCGGGGAGAAAGCTGCCCATGAAGCTGGGGTCTGGCCAGTTTGATTCCAGTGATACGCGGGTCTCATTGCCCAACGGGACGAACGACAGGTTTTCGCTTCCCTGGATATCAAGGCTGCCAGTAAATGAATAACGCAGTTGTTCGGGGTTGAGACTTACGGGTATCGTTACTCCGGAGGAAATCATATTCTGAATTTTCGATCCTGGTTCAATAGCCACCGGTGATCCATTCCATTGAAAGGGGATGCTTTTTCGAATTCCCCGAAGATCGGATAAACCAATTGTGAGGAAGGCATTGTCCCATTGAATTTCTGCGAAATTCTCATCATCAATCCTGTATCGTGCAAGAGTAAAATCACCCGAAATGTTTAGCTCTCCGGAATATACGGTGATGTCATAAATTCCACGGTTCAGTGTTTCGGGTAAGACAGTTCCATCGATCATCAGCTGGTTTGGCAGAATGTTGAGGTTTTTTGTGTAGGAAACAATCTCATCTTCACTCACGACGCGCTGGTAGAGGACAGGGATCGAGAGGATCGGTCCGGTTACCGTTTGCTGTCTTGCCCACTTATCACTCACTTCGAGTTCAGTTTCAGTACGGTTGATTGCTCTTTCAGCAATAATTCCTCTGATCATGCTCATGGGAATGAGCAGCAACAGGGTAAGTATAGTGATCAGGATGAGCTTCAGTGAGATGGAATTCCGAATTCCGGTACTGATCTTTTCGAATATGCTGGGTTGTTGTTCTTCAGTTTTCATAATTATTTAGTTTAAGAGTACTTTGTATTTCAAAGTAGATTGGTAAATTTTTTTATTTCAATAGTTTTTCGATGGCCTCGATATGTTTGACGAAAGCTTCTTTGCCAGAGGGTGTAATGGAATATCGCGTATTCGGTTTACGGTCGAGAAATTCTTTCCTGTATTCCACAAAATTTTCACGTTCAAGGTATTTAAGGTGACTTGCCAGGTTTCCATCTGTTACGTCCAGCAGTTCCCTGAGCGCCGTAAAATCGAGCTGATCATTTACGGTGAGTGCCGACATAATCCCCAGGCGGACCTTATTCTCAAAGGCCTTATTCAGATCTTTCAGGATATTTTTCACGCTCCGTATCGTTTTTTCATAATGAGTCCGTACAGAATATGGAGGATTCCAAAACCGACGGCCCAGAAGAGCAAGCCATAACCGGGAAAGGCAAGTGCTATGATGCCGAGGATTATTTCTGCAATGCCCAGGCTGCGAACTTCATCGAGGGTGTATTTGCTTCCATTCACCAGGGCGAGTCCGTAAAACACCAGCGTGAGCGGAGCTATAACCACAAGCATACCTTTAAAAAGGAAAATCAGGCACACGACTCCTCCTGTGATAAGGGGAATCGCCAGGTTTACAAGCAAACGTCGGGAATTTACATTCCAGATCTTTTCGTTGCGTGCACGTGCAGCACGTTGGGTGAAGTAGATGCCGGCAAGCAGCGAGAGTACAAGAACCGTAGCAGCTATCGCCAATAATTCCAGGGCTGTTTGGCGTGTAAGTACGATCCGGCTGTAGTCGCTGGTGGAGATAGGTTCGTAGATTATGAGGTATGCGAGCCATGCACCCCCCAGCGCCAGCAGGCCGGCAATTATCCCTGACAGGCCGCTCAGTGAAATGAACCGGCTGGATCGCGACATCATTTCGCGGATCTCCCGGAGGTCTTCTGCATATTTTGAATTTTCCATAGAAAGTACTTTGAAATACAAAGTAAAATAAAAATTATCAAATAATCAACAGTTCATTCCTTATGTTAACAACATCTGAACTTGCCTTGTCCGGTAATAATCTTTCTGATAATTGATTACCTTTGATCATCAACGATCACTTCATGACACAAAGCAAATCAGATACCCATACCTCCCGGATTGCCATAGAGCGGATTTATATCAACATGCGGCATTTATTCATCCGCGGGAGTTATAAACCGGCAGGGATATCCGGAAAATCATTACGAGAGTCACTTTTAACACTGAAGCCTGAGATTTATGGCGATATTGATCATCCGGAAAAAGTAGAGCTGGAAGGAATGCTCTATGTGCTTGAACGATTACCGCACGGAATCGAGGAATGCCGCTTTATAAAACTCACGGCACAGGAGGGCATATCCGAGGCGGGCCACGAAGTGATCATACCCACAAAGCGGAGGCGAAACTGTTATCGCATTGATTCAGATCGTATGTATATTGAAACCACACGGGGTCGGAGTGATATCTACGACATTCTCACTCACCTGACCTTTTTATACAATGAATCGGAAAAGATTAAAAACCAAAGCATAGATCCCAAGGGGGCATTTACCGATGACTGGAAGCGACTTGAGGAGGTTGTAAAGCTTGAATTGGCAGGAGAGGAGATCGAGGATAAAAACGCCATTGTTTACCTCAGCAATGTACTTGGACGAACGGTGAGGGAAGTTCAGGATGCCATCGAGAAGTTTAATGGCAGTCAGATCGCCAACAGCCTCTATCACATCACATACTGGCTTGGTAAGCGGGCCATTCTGGAGCAGGAGAAGGGAGAGGACCGTGAAATATCGTTTTCCGCGAAGCTTCGGGAAATGGTCGGGCAACATAACTATGGCGAACGCTGGGCCCAGAATATTAAGATGCAGCTGGCGGCAGACGGTCTGATCGGTAAGCCGATCCATATTATCAGCGCCAATCTTCACAGTTTTATGAATACGCTCTATGGGTTTACTGCAGCCAAAAAGAAATATACAGATCTGCAGTCACTGGCGATGGATTCCAACGACGCCGGGAACGCCTCACTTCGCGAGCGGATTCATAAGTATGCATTGGCTCATGGTATGACTGAACTGAGGGATGACAGCGGGACCAATCTGACGGTTCAGATCTTTGATCTTTGCAAGGGTGATTTCGATAAACATCCGCTGGGATTTCGGTGTGACAAGAATGCCCCGGTACTCATTGTAATGGATTATGCGTTCGGTGAGCAGGCATATGAATGTATGGATGAACTTCTGAAACCCTACGAAAAGGACGGTTCGCTCACATATCTGGATGTAAAAAGTGTCTCTGTTATGGGAAAGGCAGGTATCCTGGAAGGTGATAAAGGGGATCTTATGATACCAACAGCGCATGTCTTTGAAGGGACCGGCGATAATTATCCGTTTAATAATGTCTTGAAGAAAAGTGATTTTGAAGGTAACGGGCTCCAGGTTTTTGAGGGTACAATGATTACCGTGCTAGGTACTTCCCTTCAGAACAGAAATGTGCTTAATCATTTCCGGACATCCACCTGGAACGCTGTCGGCCTTGAGATGGAGGGCGCACATTATCAGAAGGCTATTCAGTCGGCCGCCCGAATTCGGCGCAGCATTTCCGAGAAAGTGGAGGTATTGTATGCCTACTATGCGTCGGATAACCCGCTGAAGACCGGGAAAACGCTGGCCTCCGGTAGCCTGGGCATAGAAGGGGTGAAGCCGACATATTTGATTACTCAGAAGATCCTCGAGCGGATTTTGATGTAATTAGCGCCGAAGGGGTCCCTTTGGGGTAGTCAGTAGTCAGTAGTCAGTAGTCAGTAGTCAGTAGTCAGTAGTGGATTTATTTTCTGCTTTGCCGAAATGGGTACTGCGCAAAATGGCGAATAGCATTTTATTAATTTGCACCAAAGTTTCCTGAAGCGCTTTAAAATCAGTTTGGGTTATATAACCAGTTTCATGTAAGAGATCCAGCCAATACAACGACTCACGTGCTTCTTTGTAAGCAATTGAAATTTTATTGCTAAAATCTTTGCGTGAATATGAACCAGTTGCTTCTGAAATATTGGCTCCAATAGACGTTGAACTGCGAAGGAATTGCTTTGACATAATGAATTCCTTCTTTGTCAGAAGTTCATTCTTGTAAACTCTCACCGCCGCAATAGCAAATTCTTTTGCTTTGATGCCTACCAGGCTTTTATCTTCAATCATGCACGAATATCCCTAACAGAACGGTCAACACATTTCCGTGCAGCAACTACTGACTACTGACTACTGACTACTACCTACTGACTACTGCCTACAATTCCACTTCCTGTCCGCAGTTGGCGATGCTTTCCAGGTTAAAGCCCTTGGATTCGTTAGAGCCGATATTTCCCGCCGAAATGATCACATCATAATCTGCACCTGTATTAGCCAGGTGGATCTTCACGGAACCATTGAAATCTTTAACGCCTTCATATGTGAACGGTGTTTCATCGGCGAGAACCCGAATGGTAGTTACACTTTTACCGGTATTTCCGTCGAAATCTGAAAGCAGGGTTGCCTGCGGAGCATCTGGATTTGAGAGATCACCGTAATGCAGGTGAACGGGATATTTTCCACCCCCGGTAAAATAGTCCAGTGTTATGATCACATCGACTGCCCCATCGGTTCGCTCCCTGAATTCCACCTGTCCAGCCGATCCAACATCGGAACCACTGAACAGTGAATACGTGACACTTTCGCCTGTATAGATGTTCTCTTCATCAGAACTATTTCCGCAGGAAAAAATAAAAAGTGGCAGAAGAAGGAAAATAAGCTTTTTCATGGTTGCAACTACTTAGAAGATATTGTTTCGAAAGTTAGAGAATAACGGGCAATTTATTTGTCACCTTAGTTACTAACATTAAAAGAAGTTGATCCGGTTCCCGGATTGCCTTCTAAGGTTATTCCTTCCACGATTATTTCATAGGTTGAGGATTCATCGGCAGTGAAGAATTCAAGGTTCAGGTTACCGTTGCTGTCGGGCCGTACAATCGGGTTCCAGTATAGGGTAGTCCGTTCATCCGGCAGGTTGTGTCGGTCATCCTGGACATCATACTGCGGACTGTAGAACTCGCGTGCAAGGTGATAGCCCTGGTACCATTTGGTATTCATCCCAAGCGTCTGTGTATTGGCACCCTGGTATCCAAGTTTTGTATAAAATGCCAGCACACCGTTTGCGCCATTACTTCCATAAATAGCGGCTTCATTTCCTTTTATCAGGTCGATGGAGGCTACCTGGTCGGGAGGAAGGAGTAGCAAGGCTGATTTTGGAACCTGTATACCGTCTAAAATGAATAGGGGTTCCCCGCCACCACGAATACTGATGGTAGGATCAAGCGGGCTTCCGGAAATCAGAACTCCTGCAAATCTTCCTCGGATTAAATCGAGGATATTAACTGCGGATTTAGGAAAATTTTCTGTCGTAATGGTTCTGTCGGGTGTGCCATAGATACGGGAGATTTCATTCCTGATCTTGGTGGCTTTTACCGAAACTTCATCCAGCAGAATCACATCTTCTGCTGTGGTGTATCCGCTTTCCATTTTCAGCCGGTTCAAAGCCTGAATAATCAGATTATCCGATGAGTAACTGAATGATCCGGGATCAAATGATGTGGCAATATTCGGGAAAATCGGGTCGACTGTCAGGTCATATTCAGACCTGTTGCCTTTCTTGCTTTCTGTCTGTATCACTAATTCGGCGGAGTCGTAGAAAATGAGGTCATCATTGAAGAACCTTCCATTTTCACCTGCTTCGGTAAGTGCCAGTCCGCCGGTATTTACATTCAGAATTTTAATCTGACTGTCCTCTACGCCTTTCTTACTCAACGCCCGGGTAACAGTACCGCGGATAGGAATTCCCCGTTCATGTGAAAATTGATCGGAGGGTTCACCTTCCAGCATTTCTTTCCAGGTAAACCGGCGCCAACCCTGTGTGCGCATCAGAAGGTCGGCATGGGCGGAAACGGTTTCTTCGGTCGACGAAAAGTAATATCCGGGGTTTTCAATATGCCCGTGAAGATCTGAATTGAGCAATAAATAATTAACTATGGACACAGGGTATTCACTTGTATTGGGAACCTTGAGCTTATCATAAACTGAAACAGAGAAGATGGCATCAACAGAATCGGCGAGTGGATCAGTGGCTTTTATTTCCATTGAAACTTTTTGACGTTCACCATAGGACGATTGATCCGTGGTAATATTGATGGACATGCTGTTTCCATGGTTGACAAAAATCAGACGTTCACATTTCGGTATACCATTTTCATCAAAGACTGTGATTTGCGTGATTCCGTTCGGGAGATTCTGCTTCGGGATTCGCACCCTTGATGAATTGGTTATCGAACCCTGGGCAGCGTAGCAGATCACGCCCCTGGATTGGGCGACGATATTGATTTTTCCAGCTTCTGAGGTTGTATTTCTATAGATCAGCGCGCTGAAATGATCGGTCTCATCGGTAACCTGCAGGGAATACCCGGAAAACTCGACAGAGGGAAGATCAACCTCCATTTGCTGCGGGGTCTGGATGATCGCCTTATATGATTTACCGGGAGCAGGAATCAGTTCGATCAGGCCCATGCCAAGGTATTCCGATTTAAATGGAGTGACTACGGTTCCTTTTTCATCGATGATTTCTCCGGACACCTCGATCGATTTGCCATTGCCGCCGATGGCCTTGAAGGCAACCTTATTGTTTACCCCGATCAAAAACGTTCCACCTTCCGGGAAGAACTGAAGGTCGATTTCCTGAAGAGTTGAGAGGGGAGACGCAGGAATATCAGGATTCAATACCGGAATGGATTTGTGGAAAAAGAATTCTTCAGCTCCGTTTCGCATGTAGTTCGTGTAGGCTCTCAGCGTATAATTTCCTTCTGGTACCGAATCAGGAATCTGAAGACTGCCACTTGCAGCTCCAAGGGGGGCATTGAGCATCAGCTGTTCAACGGGATTACCATCGGCATTCAATAATTCGGCATAGATTGTTTGTGTGAGTGCATTGAGCTTATGGAATGAGCCATCCACAAGAATTGCGGTAAACCAAATTGTTTCGCCTGCCACGTAGGCCGGCTTATCATGGGAAACATATATCTTGAAGTATGGATGTTCAAGCTGCTTTTTATTGAAGGCATCAAGGATGGTGTTCAGGTCCTGCGATGAGGCAGACATCCACATTAACAGTGGAAGCAGGCAGAAAAGTCGTTTGAGCATAGCGCGAATGAATAGCTTGGGTTACGAGGAATAACGTGAACAATTTGAATAAGTTTGAAAGGACCGAAGAATATTGATCTATTAATATAATTATTCAATAAACGGCAGTATTAATCGTACGAAATGATGTTGGAATGATCAGTGACGCTCCGGGAAAATAATATATTTTCTGCTCAGAAAATTGAGCAGAAAAGCCGAGGCTGTAGCAAAAAGTTTTGACCATACCGGTGCGAATCCTCCATGAATAAAGTATCGGGTAAGATATAGATCTGCGGTTCCGACCAGGATCACTACCAGCAGGTAAAGGGCAAGTTGTGAGAATTTACCCCATCTTACGTGGGAGCGAAACAGAAAGCGCGTAGCGATAAGATAATTGATATATGCGGCTGAGATGAAGGCAACCGGCGCAGCGATGTTGATGGAAACCTCGTTAGAATAAAGGGCCATGAATATCAGCAGGTTTACGATAGCTGAAATTCCTCCGATTACCAGATAGATGAGAAGTTGAACGGGCAGCGGGGCTTTGGGGGCATTGTATTTGAAAATACAATAAAGGGTTCGGAAGCCATCTTTCCAGCCAATTTTTTTTCCTTCCTCATAGGTTCTTCCCTCGTAGGAAATCCCGAGTTCGTAAATACGGCAATGCTGCTGAGCAATTTTCGCCGTAATCTCCGGTTCGAAGCCGAAGCGATTTTCTTCGATGGGAATATTCCTGATTATATCCGTGCGGAACACCTTGTAGCACGTCTCCATATCGGTCAGATTCAGATCGGTGAACATGTTCGAAAGCATGGTGAGGAACTTATTTCCGAGGGAGTGCCAGTAATAAAGGACACGATGCGGCCGGCCCGACATGAATCTTGAGCCATAGACGACGTCAGCCCTGCCATCAATGAGCGGTTCGAGCAACATTCGCAGCTCAATGGGATTATATTCCAGGTCGGCGTCCTGAATAGCGGTGAAATCTCCTTTTGCGTGTGAAAATCCAGTACGGAGTGCAGCGCCTTTGCCAAGGTTTTTTGGATGTGTGTACAGCTCGCATTCGGGGTATTTGTTTATGATGCCGTGGGCAACTTCAATGCTGTTATCCTGGGATGCATCATCAACAATTATGATTTGGAGTTCAAGATCCTTTTTCAGTTCGAGTACGCGCTTGACACATGATTCAAGGGTTTTCGCCTCATTATAGCAGGGAATAACAACGGACAAAGTATGCATGAACGCCAGCAGGATGTTTAATAAGCGACCAAGATACTACAAAATGAAATTTTCAGGAAACAATACGGCGACCATGATAGGCGGGAGCCTGGATTACCCGGTGAATTTCAGAAAGATTTGAGGATGTGACTTTACCTGCAGCGATGATCTGAATTTTCTTGCCCATGCGACGAACCAGTTGCCGGATCATTTCCCTGCCTTCCCATGCCGTTGGCTGTCCGCCCGATGTAAGTATGGCCGAAATGCCTGTATGCTGGCGCAGCAGTGATGCTGCCTGCAGTATATCAGGTGTCTGGTCGATCGCTTTGTGGAATGTCACTGGCAGGGGTGCGGCGCTTCGGACGAGGGTATTTATAGCATTTATATCCGGCATCATGCGATAATCGAGAATTCCTGTTACGAATCCGTGTACACCAAGGCTTTGAAATAAAAATATGCTTTTATGCATGAGCTGCATTTCTTGTTTGGTGAAGGTGAAGTTACCGGGACGGGGTCGGATCATTACGAAAACGGGTATTGATACAAGTGAAAGGACTTCACGGACCAGGTCGAATGAGGGGGTTAGGCCATCATTTGCCAGGTCTGAACAAAGTTCGAGCCGATCGGCACCATTTTTCTCTGCTTCTACGGCCTGATTTGCGCTTTCCACACAGGCTTCGATTACATATGGTTTAAGCATAAAATGAATTTAGAAAAAATACCGGAGATGTGCTTGGTGAAGTTAAAATACTTAAACTATATTTGCACTCTGTTTTCAGGGACTGGTGTTATTGCAGTCGTATTCACGGAGAGGTGGGTGAGTGGCTGAAACCAGCAGTTTGCTAAACTGTCGTGCGTGTTAAAGCGTACCGGGGGTTCGAATCCCCCCCTCTCCGCATCGCCCCTTTTGGGCTTCAGCGGACGCAGTCCGCAAGGATTTCCAGACAACGGTCTGGGGATGATTATGGGATGTGACGCCTTTAGAGGTGTTTGTGCTAAAGGGTCTCATAATTATAAAGAAATTGATCATTGATATTGGTCCCGTAGCCTGCCTGCCGGCAGGCAGGCTCAACTGTCCGTAGAAGGATGTAGATTAAGTAAATGTATGTTTATGTTCTACAAAGTTTGAAAGACAGAAGGCACTATGTTGGGATCACGAAAGACATTGACAAAAGAGTCAATGAGCATAATTCAGGAAGAACCAGATCAACGAAGCCATATCGTCCGTGGGTATTAATTCGTGTTGAGCAATATCCTACCAGGATTGAAGCTCGCAATCGTGAGAAATACTTAAAATCGGGATGCGGTAAAGAGTTGATTAAAAGATATTGGTCCCGTAGCTCAACTGGATAGAGCAACTGCCTTCTAAGCAGTAGGTTCCAGGTTCGAGCCCTGGCGGGATCACAGATATTTAGAGTAACCGGTTTATTCGGGGTGTAGCGCAGTCCGGTTAGCGTACCTGCTTTGGGAGCAGGGGGTCGTAGGTTCGAATCCTACCACCCCGACAATCAAAAGCCTTTCTGGCGTGGCCAGAAGGGCTTTTTTTATGCCCGGCTGTGAAGCTTGCTTCAGCAGACGGGGATGGAAAAAGCTGGAGCGAATGCAATGAGCGAAAGGCTTTTGATTGTAACAAACCCCAGAGGCTTACAGGCTTTGCCCATCTTCACTGAGGATTCGGCGGACTAAGCCTGTAAGCCTGTTCGAGTGAAGAGGATACAGTGTTACTGATTGAAGTACTGCGGTAGCAGACTTCAAGGCAATCCATCCAGGTAGGAGGGGATCCCTGCCTACCGGCAGGCAGGCTGAGACGAGCTCAGCCTGTCCGCCATAGCTTTCTTCTATACCCGAAGCCTTGGTGAAGGGTATAAGCGAAGGCGGGGATGACGGATGGGGATGCGAAAAGCAACCTGATAAATCTGGATTGTGCTTTTCAGACTACCCCAAAATCTCCAACCCCCCTTTAATGAGAACGCCGCCTAAAACTATAAGAAGAATGATAAGCAGGAGATGGTTGTTCTGAATCATCCAGTGCTTCCAGTACTGGAATCGACCTTCAATCTTCTTTCCGGCAATGGTGTAAACAACTATTGGCAAGATGATCATCAGGCTGCCAATCAGGGCGAATACTGCAAGATCCAGATAAATCCCCTGATCATTTTGAGCGACTTCATCAATCGTTGATGCGCCCGCGGCACTCAATGCAAAATTCTTTACGTTGACAACTGAAAATAAGATACCGGTAAAAAAAGATTTCCAGAACCCGAAGCGGTCGATGTGCAGAAATATTTTTGGGGTTGGTACTGTTTCACCGGGCTTCGGACGTTTGAGCCAGTAGCGAAGTGCACCGATGAGCAGGAATAGTCCGAGCGCGACCCTGATGTAACCTGATAGCCGGGTAGGATCGCTGTGATCCTCTTCCATTCCCGGTAGAATAAACATAATCACACCCACAGTGTAAATACCCCCAAACCATCCTGCCAAAAACGAGGGGCCGTTGATCGCAGCCTTTGGTGTCATCAGCAGTATAAAGATGGCGATAATAGGTGCCGGGCTTAGGGCAAGGGCTATGGCAATAGGCAGGGAGGCCTGCAATGCTTCACTCATTTTTTAAATATTATCATGGGTAAGTGTTTCAATACCTTGGCTTGTTCAGAATTATCAAATGATACGCTTTCCGGACAACAAAAAAACTACAGAACAAGAATTCATTATTTTTTAGGTTAATTTTAGGAATCTTCGGGAAATATTTTTCAGTTATTATTTACAATACATTGACTCTTTCTTGAAAAAATTATTTCCGAAGGATAACTTAACTGTTTCAAAATTAAAAAATTAACAAACCCAAACACCCCTATGACAAGTGCTAAGTTTAGAACCGGACTGGTAGTTCTGTTCATTACATTATTTTCAATTTCCCTGCATGCTCAGAAGAAACCAAATATTCTGGTCATCTGGGGCGATGACATCGGAACCTGGAACATCAGCCATAATAACCGTGGTATGATGGGATATAAAACTCCAAACATCGACCGTATTGCGCGTGAAGGTGTAGGATTCACTGATTACTATGCGCAGCAAAGCTGTACTGCCGGTCGCGCCGCATTTATTGGCGGCAACGTGCCTGTAAGAACCGGTATGACCAAAGTAGGTATGCCGGGAGCTAAGGAAGGCTGGCAGAAGACGGATGTTACCATGGCTACGGTTCTCAAAAGTCTTGGTTACACAACTGGTCAGTTCGGAAAGAACCACCAGGGTGACCGTGATGAGCATTTACCTACCATGCACGGATTCGACGAGTTCTTTGGAAATCTCTATCACCTGAATGCTGAAGAGGAGCCGGAGAATTTCGACTATCCTACCGGATTGGTATTGGCCAATGGTAAAAAATTTGAAGAAGTATACGGTCCGCGTGGTGTAATCCACAGCTGGGCAGATGGCAAAGGCGGTCAGCGTATTGAGGATACAGGAGCTCTTACAAAGAAGCGTATGGAAACTATCGATGACGAGACATTGGCGGCTGCGAAAGAATTCATCAAAAAGCAGGTTGCAGATGGAAAGCCGTTCTTTACCTGGTGGAATGCCACACGCATGCACTTCCGTACCCACGTACAGGAAGGCCGTCGTAATGATGGCAATGATGAGTATACCGATGGTATGATAGAACATGATATGCATGTTGGTCAGCTGCTGGATTTGCTAGACGAACTGGGAATTGCCGACAATACCGTGGTGATGTACTCTACCGATAATGGACCGCACTACAACACCTGGCCTGATGCCGGAACGACACCGTTCCATGGAGAAAAGAACAGCAGCTGGGAAGGTGCTTTCCGTGTTCCCGCCTTCGTTAAATGGACTGGTAAATTCCCGGCAGGAGAGACCCTCAACGGAATTGTTTCCCATGAAGACTGGCTGCCTACGTTCGCTGCTATAGGGGGTAATCCCAATATTGCGGATCAGCTTGCCAAGGGAGTAACGCTCAATGGCCGTACTTACAAGAATAAGATTGATGGGGTAAATCAGCTGGATTACCTGATGGGCAAGACCGATGAATCGCCAAGAAAGGGATTCATTTATGTAACGGATGCCGGTGAAATCGCGGCCCTAAGGTATGAAGACTGGAAAGCTATGTTCCTTGTGAACCGTGCAGACCAACTTCAGATATGGCTTGAGCCTTTCATTATGCTCAGGGCTCCCTACCTGTTCAACCTGCGAAGGGATCCGTTTGAAAAGGCGCTGGTAGGATCAAATACCTACTATGACTGGTATATCGACCGGGCGTATATCCTGATTGCGATGCAGGGCTACGCCTTGAACTTCCTGTCCACCTTCAAGGACTATCCACCGAGTCAGACCGCAGGAGACTGGAGTTTGGGTAAAGTCCAGAAACAAATCGAAGAAATGGTGACGCAAAGCCACTAATTAAAAAAAAGCCGCTCCGAAAGAGCGGCTTTTTTTTAGTCAGCCCGCCTGCCGGCAGGCAGGTAGGGAGTAGGGAATAGGGAATAGGGAATAGGGAATAGGGAATAGGGAATAGGGAATAGGGAATAGGGACCAGGGAATAATGAATAGGTCATCCCGTCCCATCGGGACGGCATATTGTTAGCAACCGGGATTATTTACCGATCCCGTGCCGTGCCAACGCCATCCCTTCGGGGTAGGTACGGCGGATGGGCTGTCGATAAGGAATAGCCATACTGGATTTATAAAAACGAGGAAACCAACCGGGCGATGGCATATTTGAGCTGCCTGAAAATGCTGATATTTTGCCATTCATCCAGTGTTATTTCCCTGCACTCCGTGAGGTCCTGGTGAAAGACTTCCTCAAAATTTTTAGCGAACTCTTTTCCGTAAATGACCGACATAATCTCGAAATTCAGATCAAAGCTTCTGATATCCATATTGGCCGTACCGATTACACTTAGCCTCGAATCGGCAACGACAGTCTTGGCATGAACAAACCCCTTTTTGTATAGAAAAATACGAACGCCTGCTTTAAGCAGCTCTGTAAAGTAAAAACTTGCCGCCGCACCCACCGTCGCAGAATCTGATTTTTCAGGTACCATCAGGCGAACATCCAGGCCAGCGACAGCAGCCTGAATCAACGAATTCATGATACTTTCACTTGGAATAAAGTAGGGATTGGTAACATATAGTTTCTCCCTTGCCAGGGTAAAAATATGCATGTAGGATAGCATGATATTTGATTTCGGATAGATTGGTCCGCCTGCTACGATTTGTCCGAGAGCAGCAATTCCTTCCGATGAATCAATATCGACTTCCGGAAAAAATTCTTTTCTAAAATCAAGAATTTCGGTCTGATCCTTATTATCTGCAATACTGGAATTATAACTTACAATGAAGTGACGCTGAAGACTTCCGGCCAGTGGACCCGTAACCTTCACATGCGTGTCTCTCCAGTATAGTCCCGTATCAATTGAATTATCATATCGGTCGGAGATATTGATTCCACCTACAAATCCCACTTTGCCATCTATGATAATAATTTTACGGTGATCCCGGTGATTCATACGGTTCGCGAAGCGATTCAGCTTCACGCGGATTTTCGGGTGGATGGAAACCCCACCATTTTTCAGTTCCCTGATAATATTCTTGCGGATTCCGCGACTTGCATAATCATCATACAACGCGCGAACCTCAACTCCTTCTTTCACCTTCTGAAGGAGGATTTCCTTGATCTGGTTTCCCCGGGTATCATTTTCCCAGTCATAATATTCCAAATGAATGGAATGTCGGGCTTTCTTAAGTGAAGCCAGAACCTCGGGAAATTTGATTTCTCCATTCACAAGAAGTTCAAATTTATTTTTGCTCAGATGTTCCTTGCCCAGACCCTCTAAAAAATGGACGAGCGGTTCGAAATGGGCAATTTCGTTATGATGATTCCTGATTAACGCCTGGGTATCATCTCTGACTTCCCTGGAATAGGCCTTTTCAAATGACTCTTCTGCTGCGGCTCCCTGACTGATTGCTCTCTGATGCCGGTAGTTGATGCCAAAAGCATAGTAGAAGAAAATCCCAAGGAAAGGAATTATTATGATCAGAAGTATGTATGCCAGCGTTTTGGATGTGGATTGTGTGTCCAGAAGAATTTTGCCGATAGTATAGATAAGAACCAGTACGTAAATTGATATTAGCAGGATTTCCATGGCATCGGCATTAGGTATCTTAAGGGGTCAGTTCAGTTGGCAAATTCATTACTCTTCATAAACCATTTCGACATCGTCAATTATCAAAGTGCTCCCAACCGCCCCGGCAAAGTTGGCACCGTCATAGCTGGAGGATGCAACGAACGTAATGTGAGTCGGAAGTATGAATGCTGCGGAGTCTGCACTTACAAATCCATGATCAACGGGTCTCATATAATCCGGGAAGGAGCTGTCCAGTTCTCCATAGGTAAAATCGATTTCAATGGTTGTCAGATCCGGCTGAAGGTCACCATTCCGGTACCATGCTGTGGCAAGTCTTTCTGTTTTGCCCCCAAATCTAACCTCCAGCAATGCATAGATGTCGAACATATCCGGGTAGCTAAGCTCGTTGCCGTTTTTATCTTTGTTCACCGGACCCGCTTCGTATTGAAATTTGAAACGCAGCTTAGCTGGCCGGCCGGAGAAAGGTGTTCCAAATTCAATGGCAGCCTGGGGGTTTGACGGGTCGATCTTGTCTGAATTGAATTTTCCCGTAAAAATGGATCCGGCAGAGATGGGGGTTCCGAATGCTCCTGCCAAAGAGCCATTGTCGAGTGTGATCATTTTGGCTGCAAGGTTATCGTTGCCAAGGTCCTCCGGTATGGTAGCCAGTTTATTCAGTATTTGTGTTCCGGGGTTTCCGGTTCCCCAAATGGTAGTTGCTGCATCCTTGCCCGGCTCGAAATAATTCGATCCGGTTTTATACCATAGGTTAAGATCTCCGTTGTCGAGCTGTGGAGTAGCCGATGCAACAAATGCCGTAATCGTCCATACTGCGATGCTCCCGTCTTCGGCGCTAACTGAAATTGTGTTTGGATCGTTCAGATCAAGAATGTCACCAATACTTTTGTCGGATGAAGCAAATGAAGAAAGCTGGATTTCCTGTATCGTAATACCGCTAAGATCCACTCCAGCCGGAATTTCAAGTTCGACAGACCGATCATTCTTTTTGATTACAGCATTTGATGCCTGGTTGCTCACTACCAGGGATGTGATATTTGCTGCGCTGGACAAGCCAAAAAAATCTTCTTCTACACAGGCAAAAGCTACTACTATAATGAAGAATATGGATATGTATTTTTTCATGATTATTCCCGAAGTCTTATTTTTTGGTATTGAAATAGTAGGCAAGTCCGAGTTGGAGTGAAAGCAAATTGATTTTGAAATCTACACTTTGATTGATTACACGTGACTCCGGGCCTTCGTTGGTTCGTTTGTCGCTTACCGAAAGTTCGTATCCAAGTAAGTCAAGTTGAATCTCGAAGGCAAAACTTTCAATGGCAAAAAAGGTAACACCCGGGCTCACACCGAGCCGAAAATTGATGTCTTCGGAATATACTTTATCAACCACATCCGGGTTTGTGATATTCCTGGTGAGTGAGTTACTTGATCCAACAGTGGCACCCATCACCACAAAAAAACTAAGCCGTTCATTTCGGGTAAGGGGGATGGCGGTACGAAAGTTCGGGGTTAACGAAAATCCCCTTGTGATTGTATTGGACTGCACCGTATCCGGCTGCTGTATTACATCTCCCTGAAATTTACTTTGGTAGTATTTAATATCCAATCCCACCATTCCGTATTCTCCGATAAAATAGCCAGTCCCAAGAAGTAAATCATAATTCAGACGTTCCCCGTCGACGACATTCACCAGAATGTTTGACGAATTCGTCAGCTTTCTGTTCTGAAGTGAAAATGCAGCTCCTAAATACACATTTCCCTTTTTAAATGGCCTGAAGTTGTCATTGTAGAAACTCGACATCAATTCATATGGAGTGTATTTTGTGCCACTGCTATCTTTTCTCTGAGCAATGAGACCGTTTGTAATGAAAAGAAAAAATACCAGGTAATACGTTACTTTCATATTCTATTTATCCAGGTCGAAGGTGAATTCACAATAAAATCATTCTGCTTGGGCATGAATCATTTGTGATCTGAATATACTGATTGATTTTGTTTTTTGTAGACCTTCATCTGAAAATGAGACACGATTTGGAAATAAAAGTATTTGAGGATAGGTTGCCATATATTTAACTGCAACATGAATATGGCATCAGATTCTTTGAAGCAAGAACCGCAAACTGCCAACCCTAACAGCGACTTAGTACAGTCGATGCGCTTTCTGGAGGACGTTATCGATATACTTCAAAATTATAGTGTTTCTACCGGACAGATGAGAATAACCCTTGAAGGCATTGCCCACGGATTGGGTCTTCACGGACAGTTTTTTATAACGCCCGACTATGTTCAGGCGGTTGTATGGGGTGCGAACAAAGACTTACAGCAAACCTACATGTCTATTTCACCAAGCGGTAATTACAATTTGTCCATTGTGGCAGAAGTTGACAAGATAGTGGACGAGGTTATCACAGGTAAGATTTCTGTTACCGAAGGTCGCCACAGAATTAGTAAGATTGATACCAGAGCGGGCTATTCGGATTTACTGGTGGCTCTTGCCTTTGTTTTATGTGGGGCAGGCTTCAGTCTGATTATCGGCGGCAGTATAAGAGATATGTTTCTGGCTGGATTCGTTTCTCTTTTTCCATACGTTATAACCAGGATCGCCGTAAAAAACCATTTTTTTACACTTCTTAATGAACTGTTATCAGCCCTTTCAGTCACACTTGTTACGATTATTCTGGCCAATATGATTCCTGGGTTCAACATGAATGTAGTAATTTTTGGTGCACTGGTAACGCTGATACCTGGCTTCAGCTTAACGATGGCTTCCAGCGAGATCGTTAATAAAAATTCAATCAGCGGCTTGATCTGGTTGACGAAGGCGATACTAAGTGCATTCCAACTGGTCGGTGGCTATGCAATGGGTTCATATTTCGGGGCAAGTCTTGGATTCGATGTAATCATGCAATCTCCGCAGGCATCCATTCCTCCGGTCTGGCTTTGGTTTGCCGTAGTATTTTTAGTTTATGGATTAGGAATTACGATGAATGTAGCGCATCGCTCCATGTGGGCTGTAATTCTTGGTGGTATGGCAGTTTGGGGGGCTATGCAGATTGGTAACCTGATGGGCTTTTGGCAGGGTACATTTATGGGTGCCGCAGCGATGATGTTATTTGCGCATTGGGTCTATATGCGGTTTAAACTGCCAAATATCGTCATTCTTCTTCCCTGTGTAATGCTGCTGGTACCCGGTTTATCGGCTCTTCAGGCATTGTATATTGGAGGCGAGGTAGGCATAATGCAAGGCTTTGAGGAATTTTACAACGTTTTGGTACTTGTTGCTTCGATCATAGGAGGCGTCGTAATTGGTGGAACGTTAGTTAACCCCAGGCATACACTAACCAGAAAATATCTGGAAATGATCAGAAATCATAGTAAAAAAGAAGGCTGACCCTGAACGCATCCCCTTTCGAATGTGAAACGTCGATTCTCTGCCCATAAACAATTTCACCTCCTATTTTAGCTCCGTCAGCTATATCCCAAAATGTGTTGGCACGGAATGATCTGCCTTTCAGATAGGATTCGTCGGGGGTGAAATCATATTTCTTCACATGAAGTATTCCATAGGTGAAATTTGAATAAACTTCTGAATTCCAGTGATGTTCATAGGTGCCATAGAACCCGACTATAACAGGTGCACGAACCTGCCCGGCCGGGGACAAAATCAGGTCAAGTCCATTGCCGTTCAAATCATTAAAATATCTCGTAATTGCCTGACCCGCTACACCCTGGAAATACCAGGTACCCTTCTTCCAGGAATTTAATACCGTAGATCCGGATATTCCCCACCCAGGCTGCAGGACCAGGTCACCGCTGTCATTGCGGCCGGAAAGTACGGGCATGATTCCGGAAAGCTGAACGGATCCCCAATCAAACGACTTATCCAGGCGGATGGTGAAATCAGGAATTACCTGAAAGGATTCAAAGGTTATTGAATCGGGAAGTGCAAAATCAGGGACAATGTATTCCAAACCGATGGCCAGGTTGATTCCCTTGAAGAAGTCCTGAGTTGAATATCTCAGCTGCGGTGTACGTGTAACCGTCGAACTCGTCGGGCCCGAAAAATCTACTGTCGCCGGCGAAGCATTGAGGTGGGAAAATAAACTCCAGGTTTGACCAAATAAAAATTTTCGGTACTGTCCATACGCATGACGTATCATGAATCCATCCGCACCGGCAAAATCTGTTTCAAGACGAATAAAAATGTCTCCTCTTTCTGTTTTCCTTGTGACCTCAAATCCAAGCCTGGTCTGTTCCAGTCCGTTTGAATAATTTGGGATGGGCACATTGCGCTCACCTGTTGGAATTTCATACGTGTTAAGCGAATTTTTATCTGAAAGTCTGATGTTATCGAAGCCAACAAGATACCGGACAGAGCCAAGAATTCGCAGCTGCATCTTGCCATCCGGTGTAACAATGTACAATCCGCGGTCTTGTGCGATATCCAGGGGAGCAAACTCGACATATTTCGTGGAATCAGATCGCAGCGTATCAGCCGTATTGGTCCCGATTATTCGTTTTTGATTATCAGGCTGGCTTTGTCCGTTGCAATCATTGCTCACAGAAATCATAAGTGAAAGTAAAACAGACAATATGATGGGTCTTATCAATCCGATTTATTTAAAGTTGACTTTCATGTGGTAATGCTTTTTCTGGCCGCATCAATGCTCAATCTAACTTATTTTCCCTATACCATTCTATTTTCAGAATTGAAAAATTGTGATTCACAGGATAATTGAGGATTTGGTATAATTTGGCAGGCACTTTTTAACTATTAATAGATTAAGTTTTAATATATCCAGTAAAAAAGTACATGTATAGTACATGATGACCTAAATTTTTCATATCTTGAGCAAGATGGAAAGTGTGTTCATAACCAAATCATGAAGGCTTTCCCACAATCGGTATATTCCGATAAAAAACCACTATAAACGAACTAAAGAGTCTGCCTATTAACCTTTACCCTACGAGGTGAAGAATAATTATTCAGGCTTTGAACCCGACCTGGTCTATAGAAATGAAAAAAATTAATACGCGCCGCAGGTATCGTCAGAATGGCTTCTGTACTGCCTGGATTAAGACATCACTTTGTCTCATCATTCCACTGTTTTTCTCACAATCGTTATTTGCACAGAAAGGAGGAGGCAATGGCACCAAGGACATCATCGTAAGGGCATGTCAGGAGTACATCGGAAACGGAATGTACAGTGCATCCTTCAGCTATGAAAATCCTAATAACAAAGATCTTATAGTACTTGAGGACGACAGCTATGTGCTTACGAATAATGGCAAAAAGAAATCCCGTGCCATCAACACCTTTAAACCCGGAAATGTTGATAAGGCTTTTTACCGTCAGTTCAGCAAAGGAGAATCCGTACAGTGGAACGTCGTCAATCCGAATGGTAAAATTCATACGGTCATTGCCAGCGCGAATTCATCGCATTGTGAAAATACAGACCCGAACGACGGGATCATATTTCCTGTGTATGTACAGGGTACCGGCAAGATCGACCAGGTAATTGACCTGGCTCTGAATGCGCTTGCCGAGGGCAATGCAGGAGACGTGCCTTCAGATCTTGTTTACCAGATCAATGCACAAAACAAGGTGTTTGTGGAGATCATATACAAGGAAAACCATCTTGAGGACGTGATTAACCTGCTGGAAAATGAATTCGGACTGGCATTCAACGCCGACCTGACCCAAACGGATTTCGTAATTGATCCGCAGGTCATCATCGACAATGAGCTACCCACAATTGATGTCTTCTTCCCCATACCGCGGCTCCTTGACCTGAACCAATATTTTGATATCATCAATTTCGTCCGCACGATGTATCCGTCCTTCGTTGGACAGGGCGTTGTCACCTCCCAGGGTGATTCTGTGCAAACTTCGGATATTGTTCGGGAATCATTTAATACGGTAATCGATGACCAGGTTGTTCCCATCGATGGCAGGGGTGTCAAGATCGGTGTGATATCAAATAGCGTGAATACGCAGCCATTCACCGGTCAGTCCAAGCTGACCGTTGATGTGCTGAATGGAGATCTTCCCGGCGTGGGCAACCCGAACAATTACGAACAACCGGTAGAAGTTTTACTTGACTATCCGTTTGGCGTGCAATCCGATGAGGGCAGGGCCATGATGCAAATTATTCATGATGTTGCCCCTGGTGCGGAATTGTCATTCCATACCGGTACCATTTCACCCCGCAGTTTTGAGCTGGGTGTGCAGGCACTGGCAGCCGCTGATTGTGATCTGATCGTGGATGATGTGACGTTCGTCACTGAGAAATTCTTTGGCATCAGCCGTATTGGTCAGGTGATACAGGATTTTGTTCAGATCGACGGGAAAGGCTATTTCAGTTCTGCTGGAAATTTTGCCGATAATGCCTATCAAAGCGTTTTCAATCCATCAACCACTCCGCTTACTACTAATTTTCTTCCTGCTGGCGGACCGGCGGTTGCACACGTATTCGGGACCAATCCGGATGGATCAGAAGATTATCTTCAGAATTTCACGGTTACTGCTGGAAGGACCTACATGATCGTATTGCAATGGAGTGAACCACTGGCCAGTGAACTGGTTGCCGAGGGTGCACAAACAGATCTTGATATTTATGTGGTCGATAACCTCGGCCGTCTGCTGGTAAGTAACAATCTTTTCAGCAGCGAACAGGACCCTACCGAGGTAATGGTCTTTGAAGCCATAGGCAACGGATCGGCTAATTTAATGATTACTTCTGCCGACGGAACGGTTCCTCCGGGTCTGTCGTTCAGATATGTAGCGTTCCAGTCGGCCGGACTTGAGTTTACGGAATATGCCGGCGGACCAACCATTACCGGGCATGCGGGCGTAGGTGAAGTGATTACCGTCGGTGCGAATTTCTATGAGACTGCGGAAAATCCGGTTCCTCAGCCTTTTTCATCTTTTGGCGGCATGCTGCCTGATATGAGCAGTGTTGCCGTTGATTTATCTGCACCGGATGGTGTGGATGTGAACCTGGAAGCTTTTGGAAGTGATTCGGATGGAAATGGGTTTAATAACTTCTTTGGAACATCTGCAGCTGCACCCCATGCAGCCGGCGCCTTTGCGCTGATGCTTTCGGCACTTCCTACCTGGTATCCTGACGGTTTACCGGTAGCCGCCGCACTTACTGAAGGCACAACTACAAATGCGCAGTTGGATGGTGTTTTGCAATTGTTCCAGCAGACAGCCACGCCAGCAGGGAATGTACTGCAGTCTGGCGCTGGATTAACCAACACACTCGCGGCTTTTCGAAGCATTGCCGCCCAGAAAGCACAGATTACCACATTGATCGTTGAGGATGGTAAAACGCCCAGTGCGGAGCCGTTTGTTGTAACGATCCTCGGAAAATATTTTCCTGCAAGTCCGACAGTCATGTTCAATGGCGAGGAACTGGAAATCCTATCCGTCACTGAAAATGAAATTCAGGCACGCGTTAATCCATTTGTTGGAAACCCTGCCCTTACCGTAAACACCGATGGTATAACGCCCACGGGAAATGACAAAAGTACTTCCAACCCGCTTTATTTCTTTGAGGACGGCAGATATGCTATAACCATCAAGGCCGATGATATTGAGGCCGGTTATGGTCAGTCTGTAACGTTTACAGCCTCGGTTACAGGGCTCCCTGAAGGTGTTACCCTCGAATCCCTCAGCTTACCAGGGATCACATTTACTTCGTCAGCTACATTTCCCTATCCGGATGTGAATACGTACCTGGTTACACCCGGACTTGCTGAGATGCTCCCGGCTGATCACCCATCCATCGCACAAATCAATTTTGCCGGCGGACTTCTGAGGGTGAACCGTCTGGATGTCCAGGTGGGACTGGAGGATGCCACCTTTGTATATGGTGAACCGGTTGTGCTTACGCCGACATTTAGCTACAGTAATGAAGGTATCGCGGATGCCGAAGACTTCGAACAAACCTTGAGCAATTCATATGGCTCCACTTTCTATCCGGAAAATTCACTGATTCTCGTGAATAAGTTCAGGCCGATCGTGAATGACCTGGATATTTTGGAACTGTTGTCGAATGGAAGCTGGATGTCCAGTGAATATATACTTGAAAACCGTTTCAAGCCGATAGTAAATGGAATGAATATTATTGATCTGGAGATTGAGAATTTCCTTGACTATAATAATTCCAGCAATGACGGAACCACCAATAAGTTCAAAGCCATTGTAAACAAATTCAAGGCGATTGTTAACGGTACTGATCTGCTCAGTAATAATGTTGAATTGTCGGTTGAAAATAAATTCAGGCCAATTGTGAATGATACCGGCCTGGGGGATGAAACCGACCAGAATGATTATGCGAATATTTTCGCCATAATCGATGAGGAGGATGCGCCGACAGATGCCGAAGATCGAAGGATCTCAACACTCTATTCGCTGAACTTAATTACAGGACTGGATGTGACAACTACAGAGACCGGCTTGCACAAGACCTATCCGGGAGCGTTCCTCTCGGCGGTAGGTGCCAATCTCAATTTGAGTTACACCAGTGGTAATATTACGATTACACCGGCAGCGTTGTCTGTGGAGATTCAGGATTATTTTGTGGAACTGGGTGAAGTGTTTGATCCTGCATCTATCGTCAGTCATTTTTCGGGCTTTGTTTTTGATCAGGATGAAAGCATTGTCTTTCCGGAAGGCATAGAATATATACTCACTGATGCGAATGGCAATGCCTATACGGAAGGCGATTATGGTGTATTTAATATAAGAATTGTGGAGCCGGGAAATTATACGGTTAATTATGTCACTGAAGCCAAGGTTTACATTAATTCCTATAATGACATTAATCGCAAGATTCGGGCATACCTGGATTGCGTTGAGGAGGTTTCAGATCCTGACGGATACACGCTCGTTGCGAATTTCAGGTATGAAAACCCGAATGATGTGCCGGTTTATATTCTTGAAGGTCCTGATAACTACCTGGACGGAACAGCGCCATTTGTAGGGGACCTGCCGGAAGTTTTCCTGCCCGGATCGGGTACTTTCCAGATTCGCTTTGACGGCAGTGATGGAAAAATCCTGAAGTGGAACCTGACATCGCTTGAAAGTACCAATAAGTCGAGTACTACATCCTCTGCCAGTGCCAATTCCAACCGATGCGACTCCTATAGCGTGGAGAGCATCGGGTCCTATTCGGTTTATCCGAATCCCGTGGTGAGTTCTCTTACCATTCAGAAGAATGTGGAGGATGATACCCAGGTTCAGGTGTTTGATAATTTCGGACTGTTAATATTTAATGGTTATCTTAATGGAAATCAAGGTGAATCGCTGCAGGTGAATATGTCTGCTGTTCCACTCGGAATTTATGTGGTTCGATGCATTACCAAGGATGGTGTGCAGATGTATACTGTTAAGAAAGAATAAATTTGATGATACCCAAAACTGCGTTGAAATACGTAATACTGTGCTGTTTGGTAACGCTTACGGGTGATTTGTTCTCCCAAACGACACCTGAGCAGGATAGTCTGAGGAATTTGCTGACGGCAAATCCTCCTGATTCTTCGCGAATATCGATTTTGAATAACCTGGCAATTGCCACCCTGTATAATGAAGACATCCCGGGTGCACTGGATTATGCCACGGAGGCGAATAACCTCGCTGTTGAAATTGAAAGTTTGCCCGGCCAGGCACTGGCGCTGAAAAATATGGGGTTGGCCTATTATTACCAGGGTGATTTCATGAATGCCCTGGATAGCTGGACCAGCTCCAAGGAGGTGTTTGAACAGATCCCCGATTCACTCGGAATCGCCAATATGACCAGTAACCTGGGAGCCGTCTTTTACAGTCAGGGTATCTACCAAAAGGCGCTGGACAATTACCTGCAATCCTTAAGTGTTTCGCAAAAACTGGGTGACCCGCTCCGGATCACGTCTGTTCTGGGCAATATAGGCGGACTTTACGGCCAGCTTAAGGACTACGATAAGGCACTTGATTATTTTAAGCAGATTGAACCTTACCTGAAGGATTTGAATGATCCGCAGATCAATGCCGGATACCTCATGGGTATAGGCGAGATTTATTTTAAGGAAAAGGAAAATGAGAATGCACGCGAAATTTTTGTGGAGGCGCTCAATTATACGCTGAACACTCAGGATCATCCGCACAACCTGAATCTACTCGGACAGATTGAGCATGAATTGGGTAATAATGATAAAGCTGTAAGCTATTTGAATGAGGCTTACAGGATCGCCAGGGTGAATAATTACCGGCTTGATGAGGTTCAGGCTTTGATTGAGCTGGGAAAGATTTACACAACACAAAATCCGGACACTGCTCTCGTATTGTTTTCTCAAGCCAGAACACTGGCGGACGCATTGGGAACCAATACCGAGTTACGTGATATCTATGGAGAAATGTCTCAAGTATATGCATCAAATGGCGACTATAAAAACGCCTATGATTTCCAGCGATTATTCCTTGCCCAAAAGGATTCCGTTTTTAATATTGAGACCGATGACAAGATCAGGAGGCTGCAGTTCGACTATGAACTGGAGAAGAAGCAGGACCAGATAGGATTGCTGGAGAAGGAGGCGGAAGTATTGCAGGAGCGTGAAAAACGGCAAACCTATATCTCCTATGCGTCCTTCTTTTCGGCAGGTTTAGTGCTGCTGCTGGCGGTTGGAGTATTTAACCGGTACCGTTTTATTAAGCGTACCAATAAGATTATCAATCAGGAAACTGCCCGGTCAGAAAACCTCCTGTTAAATATTCTGCCCGAAGAAACTGCCCGTGAACTTAAGCAAAAGGGCAAGGTCGCTGCCAAGAAATTTGACGTAGTTACGGTGATGTTCACCGATTTTAAGGGATTTACGGCCCATTCACACCAGCTTTCGCCAGAACAGCTGGTAGAAACAGTTGACTATTATTTCTCGCGGTTCGATGCGGTGATGACTAAATATGGACTGGAAAAGATCAAAACGATTGGGGATGCATATATGTGTGCAGGCGGATTGCCGTTTCCTGATGACAGTCACCCAAGAAAAATGATCAAGGCAGCGTTTGAAATACTTCAGATTATCGATGAGGCCAAGCACAGGGATGATCCGGAATTCATTGCCTTTGATATCCGGATCGGAATAAATACGGGGCCGGTCGTAGCCGGAGTAGTTGGCACCAAGAAGTTTGCCTATGACATCTGGGGTGATACGGTGAATGTGGCAGCCCGGATGGAGTCAACTTCAGAACCGGGCAAAATTAATATTTCAGAAAATACGTATGAGCTGATTAAAGATTACTATACATGCAGTTTTCGGGGTGAGATCTTTGTGAAAAACAAGGGCATGATGAATATGTATTTTGTGGATGGTGAGAAAGAACTGAATCACAATTCAGTGCATCAGGGCTCAGAGGAATCTAAAAATTAATTCAGCTATATTTAGGAAATAATTGAAATAGATTGAAAGATACCGGGGAAAAACCTGTTGAGGAAAACTATGAAGATGTGATTCATGATCCCAATAATTACTGGGAGCAACTGGAACGTCTTGAGAAGTTAATTCGGGCTTCTGAATTAAAAGCCGGGGTGATTTTTTCATTCCACAGTTTGGTTATTGGCCTGTTTGTAGACCGTCTTGAATATTTCCAATCCATATTTAAACAGAATATTGTTTTTGTTATTTTGACAGTTATTTGGATATTGTTCGTATTCATGTCTATTTATTACTGTTTCCGGTGTTTCACACCCCGGTTGGAATTAAAGTATGATAAAAATGTATTTTTCTTCAGAGATGCCGCATATGCCTTTGGAGATGTTAAGGAATACAGTAAGAAATTAATGAAAGTATGCAGTAGCGAGCATGAGCTTTACTATCAGCTGAGTCAGCAGATTCATATTGAAAGTAAGATCATCGATCAGAAATTCAGCAGCGTTCAAAAGTCGCTGAAGTTCTTCGCGCTGAGTTTTATTGCCGTGATCCTGATTATTATTTTCTGGGCGGTGCGGCTTTGATTTGAGCTTAATATTAACGGATGAAAGGCTACATCAAGATTAGACAAAGTGTACTCGATATTTTGGATAAGGAACTTCCGGATCATCTGTACTATCACAGTATAGATCATACACTGGATGTTCTGAAAGTATGCAACGAGTATATAGAACGAAGAAAACTTGATGATCATACCGCCAAACTTCTGCGTCTGGGTGCCCTGCTTCATGATATTGGTTTTACCGTTTCCAATGTGGACCATGAGGAACGCGGAGTTGAGATTTCACAAAAATTACTTTCTGAATATGGCATGCCTCAGGAAGATATCGATGTAATTCATGGGCTGATCCGTGCGACCAAGATACCTCAAAATCCAAAAACGGAGTTGGAAAAAATTATTTGTGATTCAGACCTGGACTACCTCGGAAGGAACAACTTTTACAATATCAGCGGGGAGCTTTTCAGGGAATTGCAGGCATTTGATATTGTTCATGATACCAATGAATGGAACAAAATGCAGATCAGATTCCTCGAAGCCCATACCTATCACACGCCATTCGCCCGTGAATTCAGGCAGCCCGTAAAGGAAAAGCGGATTGCCGAGTTGAAAAAAATGGTTGAGGAGCACGAATCGCGCTAGTCAATACAATGTGAATTATAGTACCGAACAATCGACTTCAGATCTCCTTCCACACTAAAACTGAGCCTTGCCTCTTTTACATGGGTTTCCAGCTCTTCAGAATTCAGAAACTCCAGATTACGTTTTTTCCCGGTTGCCAGTTCATGGATATGATTGTCCTTTACCAGGAAATATTTCTCAAGAATGAGTATATCGGAACCCTCGGCATTTTCCGGCACCAGGGTGGAGGATGCGTGTTCGCGGTAAATGATCTCTTTGATTTTCAGAAGTCTTACCTCGCCGTCCTCCAGCACCTCAGCAAAACCGATGTAATTCTCCGCGTTTTCAAATTCAAAGACATCCCTGCGGATGAATTTCTCAATACTCAGCCGGTTTCCGCTAAACCACTCAAATGATGAGATCTGAGAATTGTGTATGGTGTAAAACTTTCGGTTGATGATCACCTCCAGGCTATTTTTTATAATATCATAACGCAGATAGTAGGCTATCAGCGAGTCCCCGTTAGTGAGATAGATGTTGCCTGCATTCCAGGTGGGATCATAGTGCATTTTCCCTAGTGCCAGAAGCTCGTAGGGCGTTGTTTTAGTGACATTGGAATCATTACTAAAAAAGAAGGGGTTGTACGTCGAGATTTGGCCGTTTACCGCATATGCAATGCACATGCACAACAGGATTGACAAGTGAGTTTTTGACATGACGATAATTGATTGACCTGCACAGAAAGTATTAAAAATTTGTGAGATGCCGAAATGGCTTTCAATCAGTGGTCTCGTGTAGGTTTAAATGGAATCCTGCGTTGGCTGAATATGTTTGGATAAAAAAAATGCCCTGCAATTAATTATTGCAGGGCATTATATTGGTTTAAATTACTTTTATGGAAGCAATACACGGTCGATTACATGTACAACACCATTCGTTGCACGTATATCAAGCAGTCCCGTATTCAGTGGAATGGTTCTGCCGGCTCCATCGATAATTGAAGGTGCTCCTGTGAGATCAAAGGTGATGCTTCCGCCTGCCAGCATATCAACATTGAGTCCATTTGACAGATCAGTTGAGAAAACCTCACCGTTGAATACATGATACAGAAGAATAGTAGTCAGGTCCGGGTTAGCCAACAATTGGGCTGCTGTTAAATTCAATTCTTCCAGCAGGCTAACGAATGCGTCGTTGGTAGGTGCAAAAACGGTTAGTCCGGCCGCTGGATTTGATAGTGCCGATTCCAGTCCGGCAGTCTCAATCGCTGTTTTCAGAATGGAGAAATTTTCATTTCCATTAACCAAATCCAGTAAAGAAGTGGGCAGAAGAACCTGATCAATTACGTGCACGATACCATTAAGGGCACGCTTGTCAGCACGAATAACTTCAGACTCATTAAAGAACACACCATTTTCGAGAGATACTCGTATGGATGCGCCGTTTAAAGAGGTTACATATCCCTCTTCCAGGTCGCGGGCTCTTACCTTTCCTTCCAACACATGATACAGCAGGATTTCACGTAAATTGGGAATGCTTCCAACATTCTCGGGTGTTATTCCCAGTGCGAAGAATGCGTCATCGGTAGGGGCCAGAACAGTTAATTTATTTTTAACAACAGTCTGAAAAAGACCGGCATCTTTCAGGGCAACCGACAATGTGAAGAAAGTTGGACGCTTGATCACCTGTGCAGCAATTGTTAGGCCTCTGCGCCAGTTTCTTGAATTTGAATTCTCCCTGGACTCATAGATGTTATAAGTCAGCTCTTCGTCGAAGTTCTCCAGGGTCGACATAATGTCTGTGAGGTTGGTATCCTGAATAGGAGCAGGATTATTTTCCTCCTGACAGCCTGCGAAAATGATCATTAGCAAGCTTGCAAACATGATTTTGATGTAGTTCAAAGTTTTCATAGCAGTGTAATTTGTGGTTTAACACTACATTAACCGTCATTAAAATCATAGGTTGAGCAGATTGGAGTGAACTGCACGATTTTCTGACTGAATGGTATAAAAACAGGAATGGACAGTAATTTTGAGGGTCAATTGAATAGTATTCGGGAATAAGAATATTTAATTGGTTCGTATAAAAAAATACTTGTCGAGTTTTCGGTTGAAAACGAATTTCCGTTTTGGTTTCTTTATAATTCTAAATGGAAGCACCAATGATCAACGATCCTGAAATCAGGGAGGAATTCTACAAGGCACTTACGAAACGGGATACCAGGTATGCGGGAATTTTCTTCGCTGGTGTCACGACCACCGGGATATTCTGCATTTCAACCTGCCGGGCGCGCAAACCCAAGCCCGAAAATGTTAGTTTTTTCAGGACTCCAAAAGAAGCCTTACAGCATGGTTTCCGTCCGTGTAAAATTTGCCGGCCTACCGAAAATATCGATGCCCCACCTGCAGATGTTCAACATCTGATGGGCCTTGTCCTGGAAAAGCCGGAAAATAAAATCAATGATCAGAAGATCAGGTCACTCGGCTATCAGCCTGAAAAGATCCGCAGGTGGTTCAAGCGGCATCTGGATATGACTTTCCAGGCGTATCAGCGTATGATCCGTCTAAACATGGCTTATGAAAAGTTGAAATCCGGGGATCGCGTAAGTACCGCGGCCTTTGATTCCGGTTTTGAATCACTCAGCGGGATGGGTTATTCATTTAAGTCTATATTTGAAGCAAGTCCGACCGCTATTTCCAACATGAACATAATCATGCTTCACCGATTCACCACGCCCCTAGGGCCGATGTATGCGGGTACGTCTGATAAAGGTCTTTGCCTGCTGGAATTCACTGACCGGCGTGCGCTGGAAACCGAGTTTGAGGAATTGTCGAAACGTTTACAAGCAAAGATCATTGCAGGGCATAACGAGATACATGAGCAAACGGAACAGCAGATCGGGGAATATTTTAAGGGTACCCGCAAGGAATTTACCATACCCCTGGATATGCCGGGTACACCGTTTCAACAACAGGTATGGAATCAGTTGCTGACAATTCCATATGGAAGGACCCGCAGTTATAAGGAGCAGGCAAATCTTCTTGGCAAACCGTCTGCGGTCAGGGCTGTGGCCAGCGCCAACGGACAGAACAGGATCGCCATCATTGTGCCATGCCACCGGGTGATCGGCAGCAATGGCGACCTCACCGGTTATGCTGGAGGATTGCCTAGAAAGAAACATCTGCTGGAGCTTGAAAACAGGGATCAGATGAGTATTTTTAGTCAGTAGTTCTGAAAACAAGCCCGCTACTGACTACCTGCCTGCCGGCAGGCAGGCTGACTACTGACTACTGACTAAAGTTTCATTCCTCTTCCAAAATGGAATAGGGCATTCATTGCATCCTTCATGGATATCTCAATTCCTTTGAATTCTGACTTTTTCATCAGTCGAACCTCTCCGGCATCCATTCTGGGTGCATCAGGAACGAAAATGGACAGGTGGTCAGGTTGTGAATCATCGGTGATAAAAGCAATTCTGTAATGTTTATCCTCCGGCAGCAGGATGGCCCTCCAAAGTAATTTTTCTATCTCCTCATCCGGAAGCAGGCGGTATTTAAACATCTGCATACTTGGAAAAACCCTGAAGAGAGTTTCTTCCATCCGCGGTCCCCAAAAATTAAGAAGTCCGAGCTGCACCAGCCATCCCGAGAGGTAGGCCAGAAGCAGAATGATAATAAAACCGGTAACGGATACTGTAGTTATTCCCAGAAAAACATGCTCCCCGAAAAAACCACCCAGTTTTTCAGCCAGAGGCTGGATCATGGCATAAAATTTACCAAAGATAAGTACAAGGATGGTCAGCGGGATCAGGAACAATATACCCCCTGAAAGTATGCGTCGCGTTGTGGATTTGAAGACAGTCATCGTTTAGCCGGTTGATTTTTCTAAAATTAATCAACTGTACGTGACAATTCCTACTAACTTTTCGGTTCAGATTACTTCGCCACAGCTTGTTTTCTCAACACGTCATCCACGATCATGGCAGCAAACTTTTCAGATTCTTCTCCCATTCTTCCCGGATCTTTTAGTGTTACCTGAGCTGTGTAGAACAGGTTTTCGGTCGAAGCGTTGTACATATTGGCTTCGATGAAATAGGTTGAGCTCGTTTCGTAATATCCCTTACCATAAACGGTAGCCAGGGCATAGGTGTAGTACCCGGAATAAGGCTGATTATAGATGGGCGAATCATAGATAACTGTTGGTGCGCCTACCGATAGGGAAGGTCCCTGAACATATCTTGTTTCCTGTTCTGAATTGAGCAGGGCAATAATCATCAGACCATCAATTTCACGGCTTTGGATCTTCTCGCGAATTGCGGCAGCACGTTCTTCCGGCGTGATATCGAGTTCAATTTCATTCATCCGGTTAGCCAGTGGAAACATAGTGAACGTACTTACCGCCTTGATGCCACGTGTTCTGAATTCCGTAGCAATGGCTTCCTCCAGGTTGGCCCGAACAGACTCCCTTGGAGACATGACCAGTACAGCAAGCTTTGAATAGCGGTCAGCAGGTTCGTCATTCATTTTCATCGAGGCGTCAATTTTTAAGGACGAAGCACAGCTTGTTCCAAATAAAATGAGCAGAAGTAGGTAGGCGAAGTTTTTCATCGCGCTAAAATAGGTAATTATACTGATTGGGAAGTACTGTCGGAATAGTGAAATAATAAATTCACCAGGAATACCTTACGATTATTCGGGGATTAATCGATTCCGGTCAGTTCAAACTGGTTCTTTTTCAACACCATCACTTCCCTGATTCCGGCAGCCTTTATAATCTCCAGCGCTGCATCGTAGCTGGCCGTAATTTCAGAGGGATGGTGAGCGTCTGAACTGAGCATAACCGGGATACCCATTTCACGGATTTTTGTTAATGCCCAACTTCCGGGATATGGTTCGCTAAGACCCTTCTTGTACATGCCCCTTGTATTTACCTCAATGATTGCTGAAGCCTTCCTGATTTCTTCCAGCGTGGCAAGTACTTCCTGCTGGTACCAGTTGTCATCTTCACTGAAAAGTCGGAACGACTTATTATGCATTTTAATCTTATCCATGTGGCCAATAATGTCGGGACATCCTTCCCGGATCATTCGGCGGGTTAGCTCGTAATATTCTGTAATCAGAGCCTGGGCATTGCGGTTAAAAATTTCATTGTATCCCCGTTCGAAATCTTCCGGATTCCCGTCAATCTGCCAGGGGACGCCGGAATTGAATTGCTTCACATAATGAATTGAACCGATTACATAGTCCAGCTTATATTCATTTTTTACCGTTAAGGGATCAGTTTTACCCGGAATGAAATCCGCCTCCAGTCCGGTATAGATTTCAATGAGTTGCGAATAGCTGCCCCGTAAAATCTCAATTTCCTCCATGTATTCCTCAACCAGGTCTTTTTTCATGCTCCAGTCATTCGGGAAAGGAACCGGCGCATGCGATGAAAACCCATAAGCAAATAGCCCCTGTTCTATGGCATTTCGGATATAATCTTCGGGACTTCCCTTGCCATCGCAATAAAAAGTATGGGCATGATATGTGGGTAAAATCATGGTACAAGATATTCATTCGGAGGAATATTACCTTTACACATGTTGAATAAATCAAAACAATGTAGTATTACCTAACAAATTGACTTAGTTGTCGTACAATACTGCAGTTCTATGCATGAATAAATAGATTCATTGATCAAAGCCAGTTCAAATTCATCTACATTTTCACTGTCGTTCTATCAGCGAGCGGTAATGGTACATGTTGCTTTTGCGCTGCTCAAAATTTTCTTCGTCTTTTATGGCGGAACCTCACTCTTTTTTGAAGAGGCTCAGTACTGGGTGTGGTCGAAATACCCGGATCTTTCATATTATTCCAAGCCACCATTGATTGCCTGGGTGAACTATCTGGTGACAGGCGTTTTGGGAGACACGGAATTTTCAATTCGAATCTGTGCCATTCTTTGCGGCTTCTTCATCGGAATTGTGATTTACAGACTTTCATTTTCCATGTTTGGAAATCCGCGTAAGGCCTTTTGGAGTTCGGTGCTTTTGATTGCCTTTCCATATTTCTGGATCATTTCATTCTTCTTTACGACCGACAGCCTTGTTACACTTTTTTGGGTGTGGGCCCTGTATGCATTTCACAAAGCCATTTCCGGTAAGCCGTTGCACTGGATCGGGACCGGCCTGGCGGTCGGACTCGGAATGCTCTCCAAGTATGTCATGATTTTCTTTTGGCCACTCGCCCTTGTTTATATTTTTTTCAGGGCAAGAACTCACTTCACCAATCCGTTCCTGTATTTGTCGATCCTCCTTTCCCTGATTTTTCTCCTTCCCGTTGTCTACTGGAATTATGTTCATGACTGGGTAACCTTCAAGCATGTATGGGCGCTGGCCGGTGGAGGGTCGGGATCGGGAGACCTAAGTTTTATCCGCAGCTTCAAACAAGTCCTGGAGTTTCTGGGTGGACAATTTGGTTTGTGGATAATCATATTTCCAATCATCATTTTGCGGGGATTCCGTGAGTTTTTCGAAGGCAGGCTGAAGGGAGATAATTTTTACATCATTTTTTTCATATTGCCTGTCGCATCCTTTTTTCTCATCCTTTCACTCGCAACACGTATAGAAGTGAACTGGACTTTTTTTGTATTGCCTCCGATAGCTATCTATATAGCCGGCAATATTTCAGGGAAACAGTTTCCGTATTATCCCAGAATGGCGCTGGTATGCACATTAATGATTCTGTTTTTTTTAATTCCCATCATAGCGGAGGTTACAAATCTTCCTGCAAAATACAATCCTATGAAACGTGTTATTGGATGGGAGAGCATGGCATCAGAATTACAGGGTAAGTTGGATGCAATTGATGAGCCTTATCAGGTCGTCGCCGATTCCTATCAGACAGCTTCAATGCTGTCCTTCTATTTATCAGATAACCCCATTGTGTATTCCATGTCCCCTGGAAAAAGGATGAATCAGTTTGATTTGTGGCGGGATGAGTACGGAATTGAGCACGAAGATATGACTACGGTATTTGTAGGCCGGAATAAACTGGAGGATCCCTTTGAATATGAAATTTTTGGAGTTCCACTTGATGAAATGCAGGTGGGAATTCCATACAATTCAACCGAACAGGAATCATTCGTTGTTGTGATCTACGAACATTTTAAAGATTTCCAGCTGGATGCTTCCAAAGCGTACTGAACAGTTTAAACGGTCCGTTTGAGTAACTTCTGTTTATATTTCCTGTATCGAACCGTACCGTAGATTGAAAGAATTACGCCCGTAAGGACACTGATCCCTGACAGAACTATAAAAAATATTGAGTCGTAAAACTTAAATATGAAAGCCCCGAGTCCCACAAGTGCGAGCGCGCCACGGTAATATGACATCAACGTTCGCTCATTAGCCATCTGGGTACGAAGTCTTGCCAGATAATTACGATTATCCATGTTGTTTTTGAAGAAAATTAATGAATTCTCCCGAGAATCGGGAGGGAGTTTTTATATTCCCGTTTGAAACAAAAAATGCCATGAAAAAAAGAATAATACTTGCCCTAGCTATACTGCTTACCGGCCTGCAGGTCTGGGCCCAGGGTGATAAGGCCCATGTTGAAGAAATTGTCACGAAAAGTAATATCCAGGGACATATTTACTTTCTGGCTTCCGATGAACTCAGAGGCCGGGCAACGGGATCACCTGAAATTGATATCGCAGCGCAGTACATTTCATCTTCCTTCACACGATATGGCGTGAAACCTGTGCCCGGTGCAGATGAAGGTTACTTTCAGTATGTTCATCTGCAGTCGGTAAGTAAGCCGGCTCATGTTTCTGCCGGTTTGAACGGCGAAAATATGGAGCCGGAAGATATGTTGGTTCTTCGTGGTGAATCTGTTACCAGCGAGGCTGAAATGGTCTATCTGAAGCTGGGCACAGAAGAAGATTTCAGGAAGTATAAAAAAGACCTGACAGGGAAGATCGTCATAGTGGATGGCGGATTGCCTGAAGGTGCGACCGGATCTGTATTTACTGCTGGTACAGAAAAGGCAGACAGGGCTCTTGAACGGGGTGCCGCAGGTATTATAGAGCTTTGGGGTACAGAAGCGTTTAACTGGGCTGGTATTCGCCAATACGTGGAATCGGAACGTTACCGGGTAGCCCCCAAGCCATCGGCTGATCAGTCATTCTTCCAGTTATGGGTAAAAGATTATGAAGGCGCTTATATGGATGTCATCAACAAGGCGAAGAAGCAGAAAATGATGGTATCACTTGGTGCCCGAAATCGCAAGGACATGTATTCCAAAAATGTTGTGGGTATGGTGGAAGGAACAGATCCCGTTCTGAAAAATGAATTTATAATCTATTCTGCACACTATGACCATGTGGGCATCGGAAAGGCCAATGATGAGGGTGATTCCATATATAATGGAGCACGCGATAACGCTGTGGGGGTTGTAACGGTCATGAGTGCGGCTGAAAGTATTGCCAAAAAACCCACGAAACGATCTGCGTTGTTTATTCTTTTTACCGGAGAGGAAATGGGCCTGTTGGGAAGCAGCTACTATGTTGAGAATCCCTTGCTGCCCCTGAATCAGATGGTGTATTGCTTTAACTCCGACAATGGTGGGTATAACGACACATCGGTTGCGACCATCATAGGATTGGATCGAACCACTGAAGCCGAACATATCCGTAAGGCATGTGAAATGTTCGGACTAACGGCTATTGACGATCCTGCCAAGGAACAGGGACTGTTTGACCGGTCTGATAACGTGAATTTTGCCCGGGAAGGGATACCCGCACCCACATTCAGCATGGGATTCCAGGCGTTTGATGAGGAAATATTTAAATATTATCATCAGACCCGCGATAACCCGGATAACCTGGATTACGATTACCTGGAGAAGTTCTTCCGTGCCTATGTGATGGCGTGCAGGCTGATAGCCGACGATACAGGAAAACCTTTCTGGGTAGAAGGGGACAAGTATTATGACGCCGGAAAAGCCTTGTACAATCCTCAGAACTGAAGCAGTGCGTAGCCTTTCAGCTGCAGGGTTGTTACCGCGGTGAGCATGGATGTGGCAATCTTAACTTCCGGGTATATCTCGGATTCCCGGATGTTGCGCCCGATAAGTGACTGGCCGCACACGACGATTTCGGCCCCGGCTTCATGAAGACGTTCCAGCAGTTCTATATTTGGATTGTTGGAACCGAATTTCTGATTATACGATTGGTGATTTAAGAGAGTATTAACGGCATTGGCATGAAGAACCACGACAACATTGAGATTTGATGGGTTCACACCACCGATCACATGCAGGTTCATCATTCGGGCCACGCGCTCCAGATAGTAATCGGCATATTTCTTTTCATTCGATGTGCTGCCAAGATCAATGACAATGTTATACATTAGTTCAGGATCTGGCTTCACGTCGGCGTCTTTGATATCATAGATGCCGCCAAAGTCTTTGATCACCGGATATTCGCGATCTTGCGCTGATAATGGGAATACAACAATGAGCGCCAGAACAGTAAAAAGCGGGATAAGTATTTTCTTCATAACCTGAAGTTACGTGAAATTCTTAAAATGAAATGAACAATTGTTACGTTGTTATGGGTGTCTCAGGGTCCGGAAAGACTACTATCGGCAATCTCCTGGCAGAAAAGGCCGGTGTTCCATTCCTGGATGCCGATGATTTTCATCCACCTGCCAACATTGAAAAAATGAAGTCGGGCCAGCCCCTTAACGATGAGGACCGCAGGCCCTGGCTCTTTCGCCTGGCGGAGGAGATATCGAATGCTGATGGCGGATGTGTACTCGCCTGTTCGGCCCTGAAAGCATCCTACAGGGAAATCCTGGCCTCAGGTCCCCGACCCGTAATATGGGTATACCTGGAAGCAACGAAAGAACTAATCAGGGAGCGTCTTAAGGAACGTTCAGGCCATTTTATGCCTCCATCGCTGCTTGATTCCCAGTTCGAGGCACTGGAGGTCCCGAAAAATGCCATCGTAGCTGATGTTTCAAAAGAACCCGATGAAGTGGTCCAGATGATCCTTTCAGAGTCAGCCGAACGGGAATAATTACTGTACCCGGATCACTTCACCGTTAATATTTCCTTCAATACTTTTCAGGTACCCGGCCACTACCCGTTTCATGGAAACCGGGACATGGCCCGGAAACAGTGGTCCCAGGTTTGCAGCCGACGGCTCTACCAATCCGGGACTGACTACGTTAAGCCTGATTCCCCGGGGAGCTAGCTCGCGCGAAGCGGCTTTCACAAATGCGTTGATGCCACCATTTACCATGGCGAGTGCCGAACTCTTATCAACCGGATCGTCCGCCAGTATGCCTGAAATCAGTGTGATGCTGCTGCCCCTGGAAAGAGTATGCTGACCGTATAATACGAGCTTCACCTGGCCCAGTAATTTGCTGTTCAGGCTTTCAATAAGATTCTCTTCCGTCATGCCATCCAGGGCTCCGAAGTAGGCATGTCCCGCGGCAACAGTAATGGCATCAAACGGACCCTTGTTTTCCAGCACATCGGTAAGGGCTTTGGTGTCTGACATATCAAATCGCACGTCACCGGAATTTCGGCCCGCTGTAATTACTTCATGACGTTTGCTTAGTTCTTCAGTAAGGTAGCTTCCCAGTATTCCGGAAGCGCCAATTATCAGTATTTTCATAGCGTTATCTTGATAACATATTAACGCATAAAGGAACTGATCGTTGAGATTTATTTTGTAATTGTGCGCAAACCTTCTAATGCTGAAGGGTCCTCCGGAAGAATCTGAAGGGCTTTCTCAAAGAGAACCCTCGCCTCCCGGTTTCTGCCCATTTTTAAATTGATCCAGCCGAGCAGTACTACTGCATAATAATCAAATGGATACATGTTCGCCACGCGCTCAACATGGGGCATCGCCTTGTCATACTCCTGGCGGTTGTAATAGATCAGACCCAGCCTGTAATTGGTAAGGGAGTGCTGCGGATCAATCATTAAAATTTCCTCATAGGTTTTTATGACGTCCTCCCAGTTGCCCATCATCGACAATGGATTTGCTTTACCCAACTTAGCCTCGATTGCATACGGCATGAGTGAAATAGCTTTCTCATAATACTGAACAGACTCGAAGTACTGACCGTTCAGGTAATGAAGCCATCCAAGCCGCGCGTTCATCAGGTAGGACGATGGATCATACCTGGTCATCAATATTTTGACCGAGCCGCTATAATTGCTGTCGGCCTCCGCCGCATAACTCTGTTTGAATGTTTCCTGAAGCACGCCAATGTCCTGGGCGTAAAGACCACCAGCCAGCGTCATGAATAGTAGGGATAATAGTAATGTTTTCATAATAGGATCGTTAGGCCAAGATAAAATCCGCGGTGTTCGTAGTTTATATTGCTATCTGACTGACGTTTTTTTTCAAACAGATAGCCTGCACTCAGGGTATGTTTTTGCATGATCCGACTTAAAATCGAAATTCCGAAGCGGGATGTGATCGTGTCCGGGATATTATAAATGTAGAAGGCGTTCATATCACTGTAATTATACAATTCCCCCCAGCCGTAGCTCACTTCCAACCAGTTTCTCGGGAGTAGTCGTATTGCTGCCCTGGTTTGGTAAATCATATTCATGTCACTGTTTTGTACATGCCCGTTGATTTCTGCATCAAGGTATATTTTATCTGAACCCACGGGATACAAGGTTATGCCCGCGGTGTAAAGTTGCTGTCGTGTCACATTGATTTCTGAGATTGCGATGCCAAGCCGCCATTGGATCAGGCGTATTCGCTGTGAAATGAGCATTGACAACGCATAATTGTCGTTGGATCCCTGAACCGCCTGATAATGAAAAGCCGGAGAAAGAATTAAACTGCCATTTCCAATCTTGATTTGCGGGTTCAGGTAATATTCATTCTGAACCAGACTGACATCCCTGGCTATTTCAACGGAATCGCCCGGGCCGCCGGGACCCGGTCCGTTACCTCCGTGAGTGGCCCACTGGTATTGGGTAAATTCCTGTTTGATCCTTGAGTATCCCTGATAGATCCTGACACGCGGACTGATAAGATGTGCCATACCGGCATGTAAAAAGGAAATATCACCGATTTCGCGAATATCACCGCTGCTGAATTTGTGACCTCCTTCCAGGTAAAACGATGAAATGCCCTTTTTACATGTCTCTTTAATATCCGGCAGGTATTCCTGATAGCTGCAAAAGAAAATTCGCGCATGATCTTCACGCCCCGAAAACAGCATTGAGTAATACATGTATTCGGCCAGGGTATTATCCATATTCTGACTGGCAGCTGCGTTGAAATGAATGTAGGCGAGATCATAATTATCAAGTTCGTAGGCAGCAATTCCCATGCGCATCCGAAGATAATAATAGTCGTATCCGGCCTTCAGTGCTTTCCTTCCTGTGGATAATAATTCCCTGTACTGGTGCTGCACATATTGCTGATAAGTAAGGCTGTCAAAATACCTGTAACTTTCCTGCGCCGGGGCCAGAACAGGGTAGAGAAGCAACAATATGAAAAGGAGCCGTTTCATGTAAATTTCAGATGAAGTGTTCCCCCGGTTTCCTTGTTCATCTCCACGATACTGCCATTTTCTATAACCGTGGAATATTGTTGCGTGCGGATGGTCCAGCCCGCAAGTGTAACGGATGAACTAAGACTGATTTTCCCGGTTTGTTTCCGATCCTGATCAAATTTAAGTTCATAAAGAACCTTCCGGGACTCATAGAAAGGAGCAATAAAATCACTCAGGTATCTGGCAAAAGAATGATCCAGCAGATGGAGCGGAAGCTTGTCGTTTACGGTAACATTTCTGCCGGCAATAAGAGGAACATGATATAGTCCCTTGAAAAATTCGAATAGCAGACTGTTCTGCTTTCCCTCGAAAGAAATGAACTGGAATATGATTCCATTGTTGGTAAAATACGCCTTCGATATACCATCTGAAATAAAGGACTGATTCCATGCGGAGACGCCCACTTCCCACAGGTGTTTTGTATGGTCGCACATCACCGTTATCTGTTTCCCGGGGGAGAAGTCAAATGCACTTAGTAACTTTTCATCCGGCAGGAGGGGTGAAATCCGTTCCTCAAATTGTGGAGTTTCAAATGTTTTATAAACAGAGGGTTTGCCAGCCACGAGATAATGACCGATGGGATATGGTATGGTTTGAGCTCCGATACCGGGTGAATCCTGAAGTTGAAAATGGAGGTGCGGGTACGGTGATCTTCCTGAATTCCCGCAGCTCGCCAGCCGTTGCCCCCGATGTACGCGGTCCCCTGTTTTTACCATGATGGAATTGAACTGCAAATGACTTACCTGTGAATAGAGATATTCAGTATGCTTGATCACGATCGTATTACCCCAGTTCTGAAGAGTATTGGAGTTTCCGATGTCATTATCCGCAACCGCGTCTTCCACTGATATGACTTCTCCGTCAGCCGCGGCCAGTACAGGTTTACCAAAGCAGAAGTAATCCGCAGGCGATTTGCCGGATCCGCTGTAAGACTTGCTATTTTCATCAACCATCACAAAATCCCATGCATGCTTCCAGTATTCTTTATGCGTGTATTCGCCGTTATGTCCCTGGGACACGAACCATTCCCCAAAGAAGGGAAGATCAATCTCCGTCCGCCCAAGATTCGCATAGCGTTTCTTGCTGCTCCTGTTTTCATAGAGGTTGGATTCCGGTGAGTACCACTGATAGGGGACGGTTGCCGGGAGACCGGTTCGTTTGCGCACATTCATGAGATAGATAAAGGACAATACTACCATGTTGAAAGGGAGTGAATAGATGCCCAGTTGAAAGGATGCAAACAGATTTCCCAGTGAGGAGGTAATAATGACCATCGCGGGGATGAGCAGCACAGACCATAAATAGGAGGCGTAGGAGGGTATCAGAAAAAATGCTCCAACGGCAATGCCGCTCAAAATGAAATTAAAACCAATGTAACTGTAACTCAGGTCGGTAATTTGAGCGCCGATGAAATGATAAAAAAGGTAGGCGCTGTAAAAACTCAGCAGGGAGGCTGAAAAAGCGATCCTGGAAAAAATGAGCAGACCGATCGCGCAAAGGATGCCTGAGATAATATTGAACTGAAAAAAGATCGCCCCAAGGGATTTGAGGTATATCAAAATACTTTCATGGATCGGCCATTCCTGTACATTGTGGTAGACATTCACCAGCCAGGTATTTCCTATTACATAAAGTTCGTTGAGTAAGAAGACGCCTCTTTCACTTATTCCAAGAGCTTCAAATTGACGGGAAGCCAGTAAAATGAGCCAGAAGGACAGAAGGAATGGAATACTGAGATAAGGAAGCCGGTATTTGTACAGTATTCCGCTGATAACGATTGTGAGCATAAGTGTAATGAAGGCGGCGTTGATCAGTAGTATAAAGAATGGAAAATTAAGCTCGTAAAAGGTGCCCAGTCCCAATCCAACCAGTAAACTGTTAAAGCTGTAATCCCCGTGTCTGATCAGATTCATGTCGAAACCAAGCCAGCGTGCCAGGGCGTTGGAAACCAGGACAACGAATAATCCACTGATGCCCACCGTAGGAACAAGAAATGTCATGAAAATGAGAATACCGCCCAGCCAGTAGTTTAGTGAGAAGAATACCTGACTGTAACTTCGCAAAGTGCTGTCTGTCCAAAATCGTAGTTCGGCGGTTTTCATGGATCATTCCGAATTTTCATCGATCAAATGTGCCGGTACCTGCTCAAGCTGGTTGATGTAGTCAAGTGATTCAAGTTCGCGGATCACATGGCTTTTACCTTTTGTGTCAATGAGTGCGACCCGTGGTCTCAGTGTGATGAATTGCATCCATTGGGTCATATTGTAGGCACCTACATTATGGATCACAACGTGATCGCCCTTGTTCAGGGGAGGGAGCATAACGCTGTCGCGAATCACATCGATATTCATACAAAGCGGTCCGAACAGTTCCATGTTCTCCTTGAAAGGTGAAAATTCCTGGGCCGGACTGATCTTATGATTATACCAGAAGGATGTAAAAAGGATATTCACGCCGACATCGATAATGGTTGCCCTTCTGCCATCTGAAAGACGTTTATTCGCGATCACAGTACCCAGCAGGTATCCCGCAGAATCAACCAGTGCCCGGCCTGTTTCCAGGATCAGTGTGGGAAGGTGATTGAAATCCATCTCACTGTTAAGCAATGCAGAGGTAATGGCTTCCGCAAAATCGTCCGTGGGCGGGACAATATCCACGCCCGGGAGGTACGCGCCTTTCAGGTTGTTTCCCGAAGGAAATCCACCGCCCATATCGATGTATTCAATCCATTTACCATATTTCCTGTGAATGCTCACGGCGAGGGAAGCCATCTTTTCTGCCGCTACCTTGTAGGCATTCGCGGAAAGCATGTACGTTCCAATATGCGTATGCAGACCGGTCAGTTCGAGCGTTTCGACCGCCATTATTTTATTGATGGCATCCCATGCCCGTCCGTTCTCATAGTTCAGTCCGAACCGGTCCCACATTGGGTAGATTCCGGTATCCATATTAATGCGGATAGCCACGCGTGCCTTGCTTTTTTCCTTCCGGGTGATTTCGATGAGTGTGTACAGCTCATCAAGATGATCAATATGGATGAGTGAATTGTTGCTGATGGCCTTTCGCAGCTCATCGGGGGTTTTATTCGGACCGTTGAAGATGATCTTCTCACCCGGCACGCCATTGGCCAGTGCCTTGTCATATTCGAACCCGGAAACAACTTCACCCCAGGAGCCTTCCTGGTGGAATATCCGGCAAACAGCATTCAGATAATTGGTCTTGTACGACCATGCAAACTGAACTTTCGGATATCGGGCAGTGAATGACTTCAGGGCCTTCCGGTATGTTTTTCGGATGGTTGATTCGGAAATTACAAAGAGGGGAGATCCGTAGGTTTGAATCAGCTTGCTTACCGGGATGCCCTCAATGTCTATGACCGGGCGAATTTCAGTACTCGTTCCGAACTTGTTCATAAGTCCGGTATTTAGTTTCTGTATGACCGGTCGTTCATACTTGATTTTCATTGTTTTTTCAGCGCTCTCCATAATTCGATATTTTTTCAAATTCCCTGATGTGCGTTATGTTATCCCAGGCATAGCGGACGAACATGGTTCCAACCTCATACTTACGGAAGGAAGACACGGGTAATCCCATTGCCAGATTTACGAGGGATGCGGGTAAATTCTGACCGGCAGCGGCGGTTGTGTATATCCAGGCGGGGAACCGTGGATTGATCTCCATGATGTAAAGTTCCTCCTTTTCGGTGCGCATGATCTCCAGTTCAAAACCACCCTTCCAGCGTGAATCCCTGGTGAATTTGCGGGTCAGCTTCAACAATGACGGGTCGTCAATCACGATTCCCGACCAGGCCTTTCCTTTGTCGGTAATGTAAAGCTTACGCATTGGAATGGCACCGATGGTTTTTCCATTCCCGTCACCCAGTGCGGCTATATCGATCTCGGTGCCCTTAATGAATTCCTGGATAATGACCGGCAGCCCCCATTTGGCATTGAGCTTATGAAAGAAGCCGGTAACCTGTTCCGCGTTGTGTGCGATGTAGGCTTCGTAGAACTTACCCTTTACGACCACCGGATAATCAAAATCCGTTTCAATGTCTTCAATTTGGGAGGGGCCCGAAAGGAAATGAGTTTTGGGGATTTTATACCCGTATTTTTCTCCAAACTCATGAAGGTGGAGCTTGTCTATCGATTCGAGCTTTGAAAGTGATGGCATAAAGGTCCGGATATTCATTTTCCTGAATTCGGGACCAAGGCTGATAAAGTTATAGAGTTCAGCATCGAAATTAGGAATCAGCAGATCCAACTGCTCCTTTTCATGGATGTAGGCCAGGCGCTTCAACAAAGATTCCCTTCCGGCAGACGGATAGGGGATCATATAGGATTTGTCTGCGATGCCCTCCATGTATATGCCGGGTTCGAGTGATTCATACACCAGTCCGATAATCCGTACTTCAAAGTCTTGTGAATCACGAATGGCCCGTATCACCCCGACACCGGAACCCGGACTGTCGATCGCGTTCAGTCCGGTAACCCCAATGGTGAACAAAGGCTTACTCATTTTCAGTGAGATTAAGCTGATGGAGCAACGAAACGAAATCTTCCAGGTCCTGTTCAAAGCGGTCTCCGTCTACCTCAAATTCAGCGGGTATTTTTTGAAGTATTTGTTCGGAAGTTTTTCCGCTTTTCAGGAGTTCCAGTATTCGCAGTCCAACCGGATTTGCAGAATAGGAATCGCCCGTTGCGGCATTGAATATGAAACCTGATTCACTTAGCGCAACATTTTTCCTGAGTCTCATGATCGTTTTTGTTACTCTATGATATTACATCATTATGAGGACATTTTTGGTGACTTCAGTCACATAACGATTTGATTCTAAACAGAGTAATCCGGTCATTTATCCGGGTACGTGTGAGCAGATTATTTTGTGTATATTCATTCTGGAATAGCGGATATTTATTGATTGGTGAACATTAATATTTCATAACTGACGGTGACTGGACATGAGAATATTTTTTCCTGTATTCATATTCATTTTTTTCCTGGTATCCTCCTGTGGGAATAACCAGCAAATCCCACCGGAGGAGGTCATCGCTTCTACTACGAGTAAATTGTGGGAAATTGAGAGCGAATATGCCGAAACTAATGAGGAGGTATTGATTGGTAGTGGTGATGATGAAACCATACGTTTCTTTTCAAACGGGATATTCTCCATTGAGACATCTGAGGAATTGCTTAACGGTACCTGGAGTTATGATGATTCTAACAAAACCTTGGTACTCGACTTTGAAGGCGAGGCATATTCAGTGACCTGTAAGGTCGAATCTATGGATCCGGATGAGATCACACTGGTGGCAGGCGATGGATCTAAGGTGGTACTTTATAGTCAGTAGTCAGCCCGCCTGCCGGCAGGCAGGTAGTCAGTAGTCAGTAGTGGCTGGATTTGGTTATTAATCAGTGATGAGTGATATGGCTGCAAAATCCTGATGATTAGCATTCTACCCAGCAGGAAAATGATCTATCTTATCCTGAATGAATAATTTTATGAAAGTCTTACAATGAGTATAGACTTTTGATAAAAACAGACGCAAGCCATGCACTAAAAACTGCCGACTATACACGAACGAAGCCAAACACTACTGACTACCTGCCTGCCGGCAGGCGGGCTGACCACTGACTACTGACTATTGATGGCTTTTTTCAGCTGCGGGAACAACGCTTCATTGCCCGACTGATATTCTTCCATACTGCTGAATATCTTGTCGAGCAGTGAAACCGCGCGATGGGTGTAAGGACCTTTATTCAGCATGACGCACTCTGCTTTCAGTCCGTGAGTCGCATCTGTGATCTCTGAGCGGGAGGGAAGGCCTTTCTTGGCGAGGCTTTCCAAAACCTGGGTAGCCCAGATCACCGGGATATGGGCAGAACTGCAAATCCCAAGGATTTCCTGCTGGATCCGGCCGATCTCATCCCAGCCCACTTCTATTGCGAGGTCACCCCGTGCGATCATTATCCCAACCGGATGAATCCGCATGACAGCCATGAGAATATGCGGAAGATTATTGAAAGCTTCCTGCGTCTCGATTTTCATCGTAACGCCCAGGGTTGATCCTGCATTAAGACTTTTCAGAAGGGTAATAAACTCTTCAACATCATGAACATTGTTTACAAAGGAAACATTTACGATGTCGGCATGCTTTACCACGAATTTCAAATCCTCCCGATCCTTTTCTGTTAAACCAGTGATGGGTTTTTTGATATCGGGCAGATTAATCCCCTTATCGGCCCGGAGTTTCGTGCCGGACTTACTCGCACGGTCTATTTTTACCTCGATATATCCGTTGGCTACCTTTTCAATTACGCCACCGATCTTACCATCATCAAAAAAGATCCGTTCCCCTTTTTCCACAATCCGGAAGATTTCGGGAAATGTACATGACATATGTGCTTCCTGAAGCAGGTGGCCTGATTCATCGAAAAGATCGGGTTCTCCGAATAGTGCGGATTGATGAATTACCAGCCGGTCTCCCGGATGAAGCAGCAGCGATTGCTCCTTTGGCGGCAGGTAAAGTATTCGACAAGGCGTGAGATCTTCCCGTTCCGGCTTCAGGATTGTTTCGGTTCCGATATAAACAGACGTATAACAATGCGCCAAAACGCCCTCGTCGGTTATTTCGGCTATTTCCATGATGGCTTCCCGTTCGCGGGTGTCGACAAGATGTATCCGGTCGCCCGGCAATAATTGCTGAAGCCATGACTTATCTACCGGTATGGCATATGCCGGTGAATTTGAATCGAGTTTCGGGGTAAAGAGGATTCGCGCGGGACTGATCACACGGCCAAAGCCATCGCGTTCCGGGGTGAGATGGCGAACTTCGGGGCCCGGCAGAATAGGTCCGGTACGAATCTTGGGTCCGCCCAAATCCATGGCAATCTTTACTTCCCTGGCGTATTTACGCCCGGCCGACTTCACATTTTTTATCATCGAAAGCCAGGCCGCCGGTCCGTCATGCGCGCAATTGATACGTGCACAATCCATACCCCGTTTCACAAGTTCATCGGCGATCATCGGATCCAATGCGGCTTCCGTGGGGAGTGTGACCATGATTCGAACCCGCCTGGTGGCAGGTTTCTTTCCCAGCAGGGCATTGCTGTGACGTTTGATGAGCTTGTCGGCCTGCTTTGCTGTTACCACCGCCTTTTCCCTTTCATAGGGCACTTCGGCCAGGGCGGATAATAATTGTTCCGACCTGAGAAGGCTGTCCATTACATGTGACTGAGACCTGGCAAAGCGTGTGATGCCGAGGTACCCGAGTTTCTTTTGGATCGGGACCAGGTTGTTGGATCGCAGGGCGATGTAGTGTGTCAGGTTGATGGCTCCTTTGGTATATTCAGGGTGCACTTTTTCAATCCAACCGGATGCATCCTGCTGCTTCCTGATAACCTTTTTTCTGAGTTTTTCAATCTCGGTGCGAAGACGAATGACCTGTTCTTTTTTCATCGACGTAATCTTATGGAAATATTCGGAAAGAAAATATGACTAAACGCAGGACAAAAATTAACAAGTCAGGGATTTTTTCAGAATGATCAAAAATTAAACAGCGAGGTATGAACAATCCCGTAGTGAAATACGTATTTTTAATGGACACACTCAAATAACCACTCCTATGACAAACGAAGAAAATAAATCCAACAAAGATGCACCACTTTACAGCTACGACTCGATGATGGAGTTTGCAGCACGTGCCAGAACGCATGTGGTTGGTGCAGGAGATAGTCTGCGGAAGCTAGCACTCGAATATTATGGCGATGCCAAGAAATGGCGTCTTATTTATGAGGCGAACCTGAGCCGTATCATGGACCCGAAAAAAATCCAGGTAGGGCAGAAGTTCATCATACCCCACCTGGGTTGGTAGTATTATTTTACCGATCGGATGGCGACGCCGTTGGCAATAATGGCGATGCCTTCCTGAGGTTCGGTGATGGCCGCGATCTCTTCTTCAGATTTTCCGGCATCCTTTGCATAATGACGAAGGGTTTCGACATCCGTAACTGATTTCACGGCGATACCTTCGATGATGGCTTCGTTGCCTTCCATGCCTTCCTTAGGAACAAAGAATCCATAATCTTTAAACGTTACGCGCACATCTCCTTCCGGCCCGTCGAGGTTCATCCAGCAGCCTTTCATGGCGCAGGTGGCATTGATCGTGCCTTTTACCTTCACGGCAACTGTATCTCCGGGATTTACCTGGTCCATTAAGCTTGCCAGTTCGGCAGCATTATCGGTGGTGATTTCTTCGCCATAAAAGGAAAGACCGGCGCTGGCTTCTGCTACAGCGACCTCTTCAGTTTGTGCTTCTGTTTCCTGATTTTTTGGCTGACAGGCAAAGGCCATTGTTCCGGCCAATGCAATAAAAAATAGCTTTTTCATGTTGAATGTTGTTTGTGCAAAGATAAGTAATTCTGAATAAAAACTGGTCGTGGAATCCTTTCTACGACCAGAATTTAAGAGCTACGACCTGCTCTCCTTGCACGTCATCCCGGCGGTACCTCCACGAGGTCTGAGGCGATAGCCGAAGACAGTCGTGGAGTCGAGCCGGGATCTGATTCATTGCACATACCTATGGCATTGCTGCATTTAAATAGGTCCCGGTCCGACTCCCGGCTCAAGGCCGGGAGATTGCACCGGGATGACGGTCATAAGTGATAGGCTCCCTACTCCCTATTCCCTACTCCCTATTATCTACTCCCTATTATCTACTCCCTATTATCTACTCCCTATTATCTACTCCCTATTATCCACTCCCTATTATCTATTAACTGATCTTAGCGTACACCCGACAAGACTACCCAACCCGCCGGTAATTCCACCAATCAGCGCTGTAATCAGAATCAGAAAAGGAGGAGAAAGGGAGAATATGCCGCTGATGCGGTCTGTCATGATGCTTTGGGTTTCCAGGTCGATCAGGAATGCGGTGATCCCCCAAAGGAGGAATATGGCAATGAATCCTGTGAAAAAAGACGCAACGTTTGATGTCCGGATCACCATGCTCCCAATGAATCCCGCCAGGGCAGCACCCCAGAAAGGAAGGATGAAGCTGAGTCCCCAGGCCAGCGCGGCAATTAGCAATACTTTTAGAATATTTCTCATTAGTTCGTTTCCAGGGTTTGTACCAGTTTGATTTGTTCCTTGCCGTCTTCCTCATTCAACATGAAGAGAAATTTCAGGTATTCACCATCACGCCACATGTCGATCATGTTGTCATACATCGGACTGCCGGGATTTCCGCTTTGTCCGCCCGGGTAAATGCCCCATGCCTGCGGCGGATCGGTGAGCTCTACAATAAGCCGCTGCGACGGACCGTGATTGGGTTTGGTGGAATTAATGGCACCAGACTCTCCGCCCACCATGATGTGGTATCGGCTGAAAGGCGCCAGGCTGCCACCCTGGTCTGCCAGGTGCTTAACCATCGTGTCTTTGTAATTGCCCCAGGGGTTTTCTCCTGATTGTCCAGATTGCCATTCATTATATTCCTTCATGCCACTATCCAGGGCCATCAGTGAGACATCGGCCAGGGTTTCCCTGTAGCCGGTCGACTTAACATCGGTAAACGGATGATCCGGATGATGATCCATAAACCAGGTGGTGAAATATTCATCAGGAACCGGAACGGGTCTGCCGGCTGTATAGAATTCATCCCACAGCAGTTCGTAAAATGCATCCCACCACATGTGAAACATGACCGGTGCGGTTTCTTCCACTTCGTACTGATAATCCCAGTCCATCATCACCTCCAGGAATTTAGCGTGCTCTGCCTTTAATTTGCCCTTTTCCAGTGAACCAAACAACCGGGGCAATGCCTCGGCGGGGAGCAGCCCCTGGTTACTGTTTTGCATGGCCATAAAATCCCGGACGGTAACATTTTCAAGAGTATCCAGCCTCCGGTTGATCAGGCGGTTGCGGTAATGCTCGTACGTTGGATCCCAGGTCCAGTATGGGTAAAGACTGTCGACGGAATGCTGGTTAGCCGAACTCACGTATCCGCGTTCGGGGTTCTTCTGGAAGGGATTGTGGGCTTTCGGAATATAAACGTTCCAGTCATTATTCGGATCGCTTCCATCCATCAGAAATTTACCCTGTCCCGGCCATTTCGCTGGAAAGCGACCCTGGTTCCACAAAGCGATATCTCCATTTTTTGAAGCGAAAACAACGTTTTGCGGCGGTGCATCCCAGTTTTGAATCGCTGCCAGGTAATCATCATAATTCTTGCTGGAATTCAGTGCGATCAGCGCTTTCAGTACCGCCGATACATCATGGCCGATCCAGTGGAGCGCATAATTCTTTCGCGGATTGCTGTCACCGAAGTTCTTGTCGTAAACAACCGGTCCGTGATGGGTACTCAGGATCACATCCTGCACGGGCTCGCCGTCGCGAATCAGGAAGGTCTCAACCTTCGATTGTACCGGGGTCCATTTGCCATCATACATATATTCCTCGCGGGAATCATCTTTGAATTCGATTTTGTACCAGTCCTTGTGATCACGCGGACCGTTGGTAAAGCCCCATGCGTTGTTTTCATTGAATCCGATGGTAATGCCCGGGGCGCCGGTGAACGTAAATCCGTACACGTTATAATCGGGCGCATGCAGTTGCAGCATGATCCAAAGCGAGGGGAGGTTGAGGCCGAGGTGCGTATCGTTGGCGAGGATCGGAACACCCGATGCTGTGCGGCTGCCCGATATGGCCCAGTTGTTACTTCCGTTATCGGGATCCGGCATGGGCAGGATATGTTCCGTGACTTCAGTGATAGCGCTCATATATCGGGTGGTATCGGGGGTGGCCGGAGTAAAATCCCAGCCATTATCGGAACCTGTAGGTATCACAGGTGAAATACCGGCCATACGCTCAGGAAAGAGGAAGTTGAACATTTCGGGCCCCAGCATTTCCAGGGCATTGGTATTCTGGAGATCTTCATCGTAGCCGGTAAGATTATCGATCATATACTGCAGGATCAGGGCCGTTTTAATTTCATGCCACGGCTCCGGACGATAATCGAGAAGTTTGTATTCGATGGGGAGATCGGCATAGGAGAGGGATTCGATGTAGTTGTTTACACCGTCCTTGTAGGCGGTCATAGCTTCGAGTGTCTCCGGAGATTGAGACATGACATCGAGTGTTTTAGAGGCACCCAGAACCATTCCTTTACGGCGCTGCAATTTGTCGAAATTAATGGCGCCACCGCCGATGATCTCTGAAACCCTTCCGGCAGCCGCATGGGTCTGAAATTCCATTTGCCATAACCGGTACTGCGCAACGATATAGCCCTGTGCCATGAACATGTCATGCCGGTTTTCGGCGAAGATATGTGGTACCCCGATTGAATCGTAATACACTTTCACGGGCGCTTCCAGTCCGGGAATGGAAACGTTCTCGGGGTAGGGGAACGCTTCCGACTGGGCGTTTGCCCAGAACCCTTCATACGGGCTCATAAATTTGCCCATTGGCGGGACGCCTGAACCGCCAATGATCAGGCGTGTGGAAAGCAGATAGCACCAGGCCACGGTGATGACTGTGATGAGTGTGAGTTTGATCCATTTCATGGTGGTGAAATTAGGATTTTTTTTGTTTTGTTCCTCACCCCCCGGCCCACCCATCCGCCGTACCTACGGCACGGGTTTGTAAAAAACACCGTTTGCTACCAATACGCCGTCCCTACAGGACGGGACATCCTATTCCCTATTATCTACTCCCTATTCCCCGATCTCTATTCCCTGCAACTTATATATTCCCTATCTTTGTTCGGTTTTATGGAAAACATTCTCCTGCATTATCCCGAAGATCTTCGCCGCAAGGCCGCCCGCATCCGTGCCATCGTGTTTGATGTCGATGGTGTTCTTACCGATGGGGGTATCATCTATTCTAATAGCGGTGACGAGGCCAAGCGATTCCATGTGCGCGACGGAGCGATCATTCGCCCCCTGAAAGAGGAAGGTTTCATTACGGGTGCCATCACGGGTCGATCTTCCGAACTCGTGGAGTATCGCATGAATGAGCTGAAAGTTGATTTTTGTTTCCAGGCGGTGAAGAATAAATTCAGCAAAATCCGGGAAATCGCCGAACGGCATTCACTGGAGCTGGACGAGATCTGTTATATCGGTGATGACATGATTGATATGGCTTCGCTGGAAGCCGTAGGCCTTGGCGCGGTACCGGCAGATACTCCGAACTATGTGGCCGATGTGGCAGATTTAATAACGAAGGCCAAAGGTGGCGAGGGAGTTTTACGTGAGGTAGCCGACTTCGTTCTGGCTGCACAGGGGAAAATGCAAAAAGTATTAGAGAGCTTTACATCCAGAAAATGAAAACATTCGATAAACCCGTACAAATTACCGACTCCATTTCAATAGGCACCAACCGCATGGTGCTTTTTGCTGGTCCGTGCGCCGCGGAAACCGTGGAGATTTGCCTGACAGTCGGACGTCATGTGCAGAAACTCTGCCGTGAGCTGGACATCGATTACGTCTTCAAGGCATCCTATGATAAGGCAAACCGTACCTCAAAGGGTAGCTATCGCGGGAAAGGTATGGAAGAAGGGCTTGAAATACTTGCTGCGGTAAAAAAGGAACTCAACGTGCCGGTCGTAACAGATATCCATGAAAGCGACCAGGCAGCACCTGTTGCCGAGGTGGTGGATGTTCTGCAGATACCCGCATTCCTGTGCCGGCAGACTGATCTTCTGATAGCAGCGGGTGAAACCGGCAAGCCGGTAAAGATCAAGCGGGGACAGTTCATGGCCCCCGAGGACATGCAGTATGCGGTGGATAAAATTCGCCAGACCGGGAATGAAAAAGTTTTTCTGACTGAGCGGGGAGCTTCTTTCGGATATCACAACCTGGTGGTGGATATGCGGGCGTTACCGACGATGCGTCAGTTCGCGCCAGTCGTTTTTGATATCACCCACAGCGTTCAACAGCCGGGTGGAATGGGGGGCAGCAGCGGCGGACAGCGTCAGTTTGCGCCTTTCCTGGCACGTGCTGCGGGAGCGGCAGGAGTTGACGGCTTTTTCATTGAAACACACCCCAATCCATCGGTAGCCCTGAGTGACGGTCCGAATATGATTCCCCTTGAAGAGATGGAAGAATTCCTCAAAATGCTGAAAGAGGCATGGGAGGTTGGAAAGAAATACGTATAATCGCAGAGGATTATGGGAAACCGGAACCACAGCAAATACATCTTTGGTCTTTTGATCGTTTTATTGATGGCGGCCGCCTGCGTGCCGAACAGAAAGATCACCTATTTGCAACAGGGTGAAGAATTGAAGGAGCGCGAGGATATTGTTACCGATCAGGTGGTTCGTACACATCCAATGGTTATCCAGGAATATAAGATTCAGCCCCTTGACATTCTTCTCATCCGGTTTGAGACGATCACCCAGGAGGAATACGATTTTTTCAAAAGAATTGATCCGCAGCAGGGTGCTGGTGGTGGAAATCAACAGAATCAGATCAATAATGGTATCGTAGTGGATGCGGAAGGATACATCGAATACCCGGTGCTAGGGAGGATAAAACTCTCCGGATTGACCATGTTCGAGGCACAGAAAGTCCTTCAGGATAAGGCCCAGCCATTTTTACCAGATAATGTGGCCAGGGTGCGTCCACTGAACTTTCGTTTTTCGGTAGTGGGTGAGGTGAACCGGCCTCAGGTTGTGACTTCACAGAATACACGAGTGACGATGATGGAGGCAGTAGCCATGGCCGGGGATTTTGGCGAGCTGGCGGATCGAAGCATCGTGAAAATTATACGGCAGAAAGGTGATCAATCCGAAGTGCATTATGTAAACCTGTTGGAGGAGGATTTCATTGAATCTGATTTCTACTATGTGCATCAGAATGATATTATCGTCGTGCCGCCGCTCAAACAGCGGACATTCAGAAAATATTTTACATCAAACCTGGGTATCTGGACAGCAACTGTTACGGCTGTTCTTTTAGCCGTATCCCTTTTTACACGTTAACGTGCAATCGAACGACCTATATAGCGAGCTTGATAGTTTTGAAGGAGGAAATGCTCAAAAGAAGGGCGGATTCAACCTGAATTACATGCGTGTACTGGGGCGAGCACTGAAGTACTGGTATATCATTGTAATCTCAATCCTGATCGCTCTTTCCGTTGCCTACCTGGTGAACAGATATACGGTGCCTGTTTACCGTATTGGAGCATCCATCAATATTCGTGAAACGGAGGATAACGTGGGTGCGAAGTTGCTCTACAATAACGCCCTTCTGAATCAGTACAGGAACTATTACAACGAAGAGTATATCATGAAATCTGTTCCGCTGATGCTCAGTGTGGTAGATTCACTGAACTATGGTGTATCTTTTTTTACAGAAGGGGAGATCCTTACGCTGGAGGAATATCCGCATCCGTTTTGCTTTTACCGGGTTGATGGCCCACTTACTGGTACCTTCAAGGCAACGATCAAGAACAATTCGTCCTTTGAACTCATTCATATAAAGGGTGATACCGAATCTTCGCCTGTTGTATATGAACTGGGTGATACCATTACGTTTGACGACTATACCATCTATACGAAGCTCAAGCATGAATTTCGGGCAGGTCAGGCGGGAAAGGAGTACCTGATCACGCTTTCGAATCCTGAAAATATTGCCCGGTCCTATGTGAACCGGATGACCATTAATTGGGCGCAATCGGGATCCTCGGTGGTTAACCTGAGTGTTGCGGGTAACAGTCCGCAGAAGGAAATGGATTTCCTTTCCGCCTTTATCGATAAGTACCAGGAACTCGATGGTGACAAGAAGAAGGAAGTGGCCAGCAAGTCGATTGCATTCCTTGATAATCAACTGGATAAAATTGGGGATTCACTGAAATTTTATGAAAACAAGATTTTAGCATTCCGTCAAAATAATAAGATCGGTGACATCCAGGTGGAGACAAACCGGTTGTATGAAAAGCTCCAGGAGCTGGAGCTCCAAAAGGTTGAAATGAATCTCCAGGATGAGTATTTCAAATATTTGAAGGAATCCCTGCGTGAGGAAGGTCTGAATGGTCAATTGATAACCCCGGCAAGTGTGGGCTTGGAGGACCCGGTGATCGTAGGATTGGTGAACCAGTTGATTGAACTTCAATCGAAACTGATATCGGCCGGCGGCGATGCTGCGTTGGGAGAGAACCCGTTATATAATGAGCAGCGAAAGATCGTTCCCCGTCTTAAGGAGGATATTATTGAGGCCATCAACAATTACCAGGAGGCACAGAAGATCACGCGACGCTACGTTAACAACCAGATAAGCACGCTTGAATCGGACCTGATGCGATTACCTGGTGTGGAGCAGGAACTGGTCGATATTCAGCGGAACTACACACTGCGAGAGAACCTTTTTAACTTCTTATTGCAAAAGCGTGCGGAAGCCGGGATTAGCGAAGCCTCAACAACATCTGATGTGGAGCTCGTGAACCCGCCATCCATCAGGGAGATGATCTCGGCACAGCCGATCGAGAATTATGGTATTGCGGTGGGTGTCGGACTGGTGTTTCCCTTCCTTATATTCCTTGTGATGGAGCTTACCAACAATCGCATCCAGTCGCGCGAGGATATCGAACAGCATTCCAGCATTCCATTAATTGGGGGGATCGGTCATAACGGACAGGAAACCAACCTGATCGTGCAGGATAAGCCCCGGTCGCCCGTCTCAGAGGCATTCCGTTCATTGCGTTCAAACCTGAATTACTACACGGAAGGTAAGGACCACAAGGTGTTCATGGTAACTTCCTCCATCGCCGGTGAGGGAAAAAGCTTTACCACGATTAACCTGGGATCTGTACTGGCTATATCAGGAAAGAAGACCGTCATTATTGGAGCAGATCTTCGAAAGCCAAAGCTCTTTGACGATTTTGGACTTAGGAATGATCGCGGGTTAAGCCAGGTGCTTGCGGGACTCACCACATTTGAGGAAGCGGTTCAGCAAACGAGGGTTGAGAACCTGGATTTGTTGAGTGGAGGACCTATTCCTCCCAATCCGAGTGAACTGCTGATGTCCGAAAAGATGGATCAGCTGCTCAAATCACTCCGTGATCGTTATGATTATGTGATCCTGGATACACCGCCCGTCGCTTTGGTTACGGATGCGTTTGTCCTGTCGAAGTATGTAGATCACAGTATTTTCCTGGTCCGACAAAACTATACCCCCAGGAAAGTGCTGAGTACGGCGGAGGAAATGTATTTGTCCCGAAAAATTCAAAATGTATCTCTTCTTTTTAATGATATCAAAAAGACCGGACCGGGATATGGGTATGGATACGGATATGGGTATGGATATGGGTATGGGCTTGGTAAAGGCGGTGAAGTGGGTTATGGATATTATTCATCTAAGTAGATGATTATCTATGTCCTCTCTTAAGAAAAAGTCCATTTCCGGTGTAATTTGGAGTTTGCTGGGAACTTTCTCCTCACAAGGAATTGGTTTTGTGATTTCAATAATCTTGGCCAGACTACTAACTCCTGAGGATTTCGGTATCGTTGGCTTGTCCTTAGTTTTCATCAGTATTACACAGGTTTTTGCTGATTTTGGTTTCGCTTCCGCATTGATTCAAAGTAAAGAGAATACTTCAAAAACCTATTCCTCAATTTTCTTTCTGAACCTTGCTTTTGGTTTAATTCTTTTTGTTCTTTTTCAATTATTTGCTCCCTTTTTGGGTGATTTTTATGAAAATCCAATGACGGGTGATATCATTAAGTGGCTGTCATTTAATTTCATACTTTCTGGTTTAAGCCTTGTTCAGCAAACAATACTGAGAAGAGAGGTAGATTTCAAGAAACTATCAATAAGGCAGATTATTTCTCAATTAATTGGTGGACTTTTAGGTGTGGTTGCTGCATTCTATGGTTTGGGGGTTTATTCATTGGTTATTCAATATTTAGGGACTTCAGTAATTAATACCATCGTGCTATGGAAAATTTCAAATTGGTATCCAAAATTTGAATTTTCCATTAATGAGATTAAGCGTTTGGCGGGTTTCGGATCTTTTTTTTTCCTAGATCGATTATTAGCGACAATTTCCCAGAGGTTGGATGTTCTTTTTGTTGGAAAAGTCTTTTCGCCAGAAACCTTAGGATATTATTCTCGTGCAGACAGCACCAATAATTTGGTTACCACATATTCTTCAAAAAGTATAACTCAGGTCTTTTTTCCGGTCCTTAGCAAAGTTCAGGATGATCCAGGAAAATTTGAAGATATCTATTATAAGGTTGTAAGTGTGATTTGTATTCTTTCGTTTTTCCTCTCTGGGGTTCTTTTTATTCTTGGAGATGAAATTATCATTGGGCTTTTTGGTGTTAAATGGAAACCCTCTGTTCTTATTTTTCAGATACTTGTGTTCAAAAGTTTCAGTTTTCCACTTAACAGCATGATGGTAAATGCACTTCTTGCTAAGGGTAAAGTGAAGGCTAATTTTAAACTTGGCCTTGTGAGAAGATTAGGGAGGCTAATTCCGCTTATATTTGGATTATTATATGGTCTAAACGAACTGCTATGGGCGATTGTCATAATAAGTTATGTATTAACGCTGATAAACATATACTTCATAAGTTCGTTCCTGGGTCTCAACTTGAAGGAGCATTTTGTAGCAGTTTTTGAGGCAATTCCTCCTTTGTTGCTATGTTTGCTGTTATTTCCTTTTATTGATAATATCAATTTAGTATCCAAAGTATTTATGGTACTTGGCTATTTCATTGTTTTTTTAGGGTATGTGAAAATAATGCGGATAAAAGGATTTGAGTTTTTATTAAATCAAATAATTCATAGGGATGTCAACAAATGAAAGTACTAAAATCTTCCTTTTAGGATCTGAACGTTCAGGAAGTAACCTATTACGGAGCCTGTTAGGTAGACATAAAAATATTTCTGCCCCAATTGCTGGACATTTATCCGATGTTTTTTATGGTCGTTTCCATTATTATCTACCGCTCTCAAATGAATCAAAAAGAGAATTGCTCTTAGATCTCATTGAATACCTAAATCATCCTTTTAATGATTGGAAAATTGAAAGGACATTTGATTTGGATGCTCTAATCTCTAGTTCTCATCTCAATAATTTTATTCAATTTCAGGATTTGGTTCATAGAATTAAAGCGGGACAAGAAAATAAAGACCATTATTTTTCTAAAGACAATCATAATCATAGATATGCTCTAGGTTATTTGCAAAACTTGACTAATGTAAAATTCATATACCTTGTCAGGGATCCAAGAGACCAGATAGCATCATGGATGAGAACCCCAATTTATCTTCACACTCCTCATGCTGCGGTTTTGAAATGGAAACAAGAACAAAATGATATCATACGGTTATCTTCTTTTTATGGGGTGGATATGAAATTAGTGAAATATGAAGACTTAGTTGATGATTCAAGGGCTACCATGACATCAATTTTAAAATTTCTTAATTTGCCAATTGATGAAAATTGCTTCAACACTGATCCGAAGAACAAAGAGGCATCGAAACATCCATTCTGGAAGAATATAAATAAACCAATTAAGTCAAAAAATTATGGAAAATATCGGGATGTCTTGACGGAAGGGGACGTGAACTTGATTGAAACCATTGCAAAATGGGAAATGAATCAATTGAATTATTCACTTGTGTCGAATGCCGATTGGAAGAAGCCAAATTACTATCTCTTTAGACTTAATGAAAAGATTAAATCAAGGCTATCTAGACGGAAAAATAAAGATTTTCTAGAAAAGGAAATGAAAATTCTATTTGACAAACATTCCTATCTAAATTCTTTATTTGATAAGTTTGACGATGATTCTCGTAACAAAGCCATATTTACCCGATAAGTCAAAGTATATTCGTTATATCGACCAGATCTTTGAAAGAAACTGGTTAACCAACAATGGTCCTTTAGTTAATGAATTGGAACTTAAACTCAAGGAATACCTTGGTTTAAAACATCTACTTTATACATCTAATGGAACAATAGCTATCCAAATGGCAATCAAGGCGTTGGATCTCAAAGGGACTATTATCACCACGCCATTCAGTTATGTTGCGACCACATCATCCATTGTTTGGGAAGGACTGAAACCGATATTTGTTGACATTGATGAATCAACCTGTAATATTGATCCTTCCAAAATTGAAGCATCCATCCAGGATGATACCTGTGCAATACTCGCAACACATTGCTTTGGTAATCCTTGCGACATAGATGCTATTCAAAAAATTGCCAGTAAGCATGACCTGAAGGTAATTTATGATGCTGCTCATTGTTTTGGAACAAAGTATAAAGGAAGAAGTGTTTTTGAGTTTGGAGATATATCAACAACGAGCTTTCACGCTACTAAGCTATTTCATACAGTTGAGGGCGGTGCTGTGATTACTAAAGCACCTGATCTTTTGAAGCGTATGGCGTATTTAAGGAATTTTGGCCATGATGGTCCGGAGAAGTTTAATGGTGTAGGTGTCAATGGTAAAAATTCGGAGTTTCATGCAGCGATGGGCCTCGCAAATCTCGATGATATAGAAGAAATTCTATTAAGAAGGAGGCAGCAATGTGACTACTACGATTCCAAATTAGGTAAACTAAAGATTGCCAAACCAATCATAGGTGATAGCGCAGAGTTCAACTTTGCCTACTACCCCATAATTTTTGAGTCGGAGGAAATTTGTATAAAAATGAAAGATGGCCTTGAAGATAGAAGAGTCTTCCCCAGAAGATATTTCTACCCAAGTCTGTCTTCATTAGATTATGTAGAGCATCAGACAACACCAATCAGCGATTCTATTGCTTCAAGAATACTGTGTTTACCATTATATCATACCCTTTCAAAAGAAGAGCAGGATATGATCATTCGAATTCTTTTAAGAACGCAAAATTATTAAGATGAGGTTGGCAATAATGCAGCCATATGTTTTTCCGTACCTGGGATATTTTCAGTTGATTCATTCATGTGACACGTTCGTATTTTATGATGATGTAAATTTTATCAAACAAGGTTGGGTTAACCGAAACCGAATTTTGCATAACGGAAATGAGTTAATGTTCTCAGTGCCGGTTAAAAAAATCAGCTCGTTTGAAAAAATAGCTGAAACTGAAATTCATCCGGTTGAATATCAAAAATGGAAAAAGAAATTTTTAAAAACGCTCTCACTATCTTATGCGAAGGCACCGAATTTCACCCCTGTATTTGATTTAATTGCGGGTGTTTTTAATCAACAACATTCTTCAGTGGGTGAACTCGCGAAAGGAAGCATCATTGCTGTTCTTGACTATCTGGGGATATGCAGGCATATTCTTTTGACTTCTTCGGGGTTCAACAATGAACATTTGTCGGGACAGGAACGGGTTCTTGACATATGCAAAAGATTGAAGGCGACAGAGTATATTAATGTTCCAGGCGGAAGGTCATTATATAACCTGGAGGATTTCAGGAAAGAGGGAATTGATCTCCATTTTATCAGTCCTAATTTGAGCGAGTATGAACAGAATGGAAAATCTTCGTTCCTTCCCGGATTATCCGTTATAGATGTCCTGATGAATTGTGACATGGATCAACTAACAGAGCAAATAGAAAATTATTCTATCACATGATAAGCTATGGCGGCTATTTTGGGTTTGAAAATGATGTAAGAGAATCTAATGTTATTAAAGACCATTTTTTAATGGTAAACGGCAGATCTGCTCTGTTTTTGATTTTAAAAATAGTCAAACCAACCAAAGTATATATTCCATTCTACATTTGTGACTCGGTAATAGACAGCTTCCATGAAGCCCGGGTTCCTATTTCGTTTTATGAGATAAATGAGCAATTTGAGTTAAAAGAAATTCCCTCACTGCGTGAAACCGAAATGTTATTATATGTTAACTATTTCGGAATTAAAGAGAACTATTCAAGGTATTTGAATGAATTACTCAATGGAAAGTTAATCCTGGACGCTACCCAATCCTTTAATTTTGATGCCTCTTTAGATGTTTTTCAGTTCAACAGCTTAAGGAAATATTTCGGCGTCCCTGATGGTGCTGAAATTCATATTCCATCCCAAAAGCATGGCATTTTAGAAAGAATTGCGGCCCTGGCAAATTCTACGGATTATCTGATTGACCATCTCCAATTAAGAAATGAAGGCAAGGTTCAGGAAGGCTATGAGTTTTATAAAATTAACGAACAAAAGCAGAGGGTAAGTCTTCGTCGGGCAAGTGAGCTCACAAATAGAATTTATCAAAATATCTCGGTGGACAAACTGAATGATTTGCGAAGGAGTAATTTTATGCACTTGCATGATGAAATTGGGATTTTGAATAAACTTAAAATACCTGAAATGGAGTATTCAGTACCTATTTATTATCCTCTTCTACCAAAGAGTGACATCAGCCATCAGGAATTATGGGCCAAGCAGGTTTACGCCCCCATATTATGGCCTGAGATTTTAAGGAGGAAATTTTCAGATTCATTTCCAAATACATTATCACTTGCAGAAAGGATAATACCTGTACCAATTGATCATCGTATTGGGAAAATCGAGATATCTTTATTGGCAGAGATAATCAGATCAATTCATGGAAGATAAAAAGAGAAGTCTTGATCATAAAAAAATAAAAGAGTTAGAGAATATTTTTCCGGAAATGATCAGGTTACTGGGCCCTTCCGAGATGAAAGCAATCGAAGAACTTACTGAACCAAAACACCCAGTTCTTTTGATCGTGGGTTGTGCACGAAGTGGTTCTACATTACTATATCAGTACATGGCTGCCAGCGGAATTTGCGGGTATCCTTCAAATCTTATTTCAAGATTTTATTACGCACCCTACATTGGCGCAAGAGTTCAACAGCTCTTGACGGACTTTGATATGAGAAATGAAATTCTGGGTAAAGATTTGAGTATTCAGTTTAATTCAGAGCTTGGAAAGACTAGGGGTGCGCTGCAGCCTCATGAATTTTGGTATTTTTGGAACAGATTTTTTGAATTTTCTGGCGTTCAGAAGCTGCTGAATGCGGAGTTGGAAAAGGTTGATATTTCGCTGCTGAATAAAGAATTGGCGGGGTTGCAAAATGTTTTCAATAAGCCATTGGTACTTAAAGCCATGAATCTTAATTGGCATATTGATTTTCTGGCGAATGCTTCGGAGAAATTCCGGTTTATTTTTCTTGAAAGAAATATTGCTGACAATGCAACGTCATTGTTAAATGCCAGAATCAAATATTTTGGCGACATCAATGAGTGGTACTCCTTTAAGCCTCCAACATTTGATGATATATGTAAATTAGCTCCACATGAGCAGGTAGTAGAACAGGTAATTGCTAACAATGAAATTATTGCTGAGCAACTTAAAAAATTAGACAGCGCAAGATACAGTATCATAAGGTATGACGAATTCATAGCGCGGCCTCAACAGATACTTGGCGAGATGTTTAATCATTTTGGAGTACAGTATTCAAATGAGCAACTCAGCCATTTACCTGATAAATTTTTCGCCTCAAAATCGGAGTCTGGCTACATGACGTCCATTCAGAAGTATTTAAAGGAAAGATAAATGGATCAACCATCTCCCTTAGTATCAGTATGTTTGCAAACCTACCAACATGCTGATTTTTTAAAACGTAGTTTAGATAGTGTTCTTGAACAAGAGACATCCTTTGAATTTGAGATTTTACTCGGAGAGGACGCATCCAAAGATGGGACTCGGGAAATTTGCATTGAATATGCTGAAAGATATCCGGAATTGATACGGCTCTTTCTTCGTGAAAGGAAAGATGTGATTTATATTGACAAGACACCAACCGGTCGTTTTAATTTTATTCAAAATCTCTACAACGCAAGAGGGAGATATATTTGCTTGCTTGATGGGGATGACTATTTTGGTGATCCTTACAAGCTTCAGCGTGAATTTGAGTTCCTTGAAGATCATCCGGATTACGTAATGTGTTTTCACCGGATTGCAAAAATTGACATCAAGGGAAGTCCCATCAAGGATCCTTTGGCTCAGAAATTCTATGATCGTGATCGCGAAGCAGGTGAAATTTTATGGGGTAATATGCATCCTGCCACCGTTATGTTCAGAAATATTTTCCTGGACGGATTTCGTTTTCCTGAAAACTTTCTGAAAGCAAGGCTGGGAGACGTCTTTTTATATTCAATCCTGGCAAATTACGGAATGGCCAAGTTTCTTCAGGAAATTGAACCCAGCCGATACCGGATTCATCCAGGAGGTGTTTGGAGTAAAGATGCTGGAATTAAAAAACTTCAAAACCGGATACGCTCTTATGAGTTGATGGAACCACACATTAATTCAGTGAATATGCCTGAGTACAGATTTATTTTGATGAATTTTTACCTAGATTTGACCATTGAATCGGTTAAATCAGGAAAAATTAGTGATTTTCTACGCGCTTACGTAAAGGCTTTGATGTTATCGCTTTCTGGTAGAAAACATCTTAAATGGTTCATTCTGTTTCATTTCAAGAGACGGTTTATTTCTGAAATAATAAAAGACTTATGAAGCTGCTGGATTGCACACTTAGGGATGGAGGATATTACACCAACTGGGACTTTGACCAGGAACTTGTAGACCAGTATATCCTGGCTATGAATGATCTGCCGGTAGATTATATAGAAGTGGGTTACAGAAGTAAGCCCATGAAAAACTACCTGGGTGAATATTTTTATTGTCCGTTATATCTGTTACGACGAATTCGTGAGAAATCGACAAAAAAACTCACCATCATTCTGAATGAAAAGGATGTCAGGGCTGAAGATGTCCCTGGTTTACTTGGTCCGCTTGACGGCCTGATTGATCTGATCAGAATTGCTGTTGATCCAAAAAATATTGGCAGAGCTATTCAGCTGGCTGAAGCAATCAAGTCGGCCGGTTTCCCCGTTGCCTTCAATGTAATGTACATGTCTTCCTGGAAGGACACACCGGAATTCATCGAAGAACTGGTAAACATGGATGGACTGGCAACCTATTTTTACATGGTTGACTCCTATGGTGGTGTATACCCCAAAGATGTGGCGGAGACCATTGCCCTGGTAAGATCCAAGACTCATGTGCCACTTGGGTTTCATGGACATAATAATCTTGAATTAGGCTTGATCAACACACTCACAGCCCTGGAACATGGTGTAGAAATTGTGGATGCTACCATCACCGGAATGGGAAGAGGTGCCGGAAACCTGAAAACGGAATTATTACTGACCGCGCTGTCGGCACAGGAGAAAGTATCCGTAAATTACAATTCATTAAGCAAAGCCGTCGAGCCGTTTGCGAAAATGCAAAAGGACTACGAATGGGGCACCAACCTACCATATATGGTGTCCGGCGCAAATTCTCTTCCTCAGAAAGATGTCATGTCATGGATGGGTAAAAACAGATACGGTCTGGACACGATAGTAAATGCGCTTCACAACCAGAAGAATAATATATCCGACAATGTTAAACTCCCGGAGCTGGATGTCACCGGCGGGACCAGCAAGGTTTTGATTGTTGGCGGTGGTACGTCGGTGCAGAACAACCATGAAGGACTGATCCAACTTATTTCGGAGAATGACGACATCGCCGTAATTTTCAGTAGCAGCCGGAATTTTTCACTTTTGTCTGACCATTCAAAAAGGTCCTACCTCTGTTTGATTGGTAACGAGGGGAATAAACTCCTGGATCGCTCTGCAGATCTGAAAAATTATGAGGGTACTTTTATATTCCCTCCTTATCCGCGCGAAATGGGAACGATTATCCCGGAAGAGGTAAAAGATCGTTCCTATGAATTGCGGAGAATTGGCATCACTGACAAATATTTTGATTCTCCCCTGGCTGTTTCACTTCAGCTGGCAGATGACCTGGGTGCAAGTGAAATATTCCTGATCGGCTTCGACGGATATGGTTCGGGCACCAATCCGGTCCAGTTTGCATTGGCAAAAGAGAACCAGTATATTCTGGATTTCTGCCGCACTATGGGCAAATCGGTCAGCGCTCTCGCACCGACTGCCTATTCAAATCTGCCCGTCAGGTCATTATACGCACTGCTTTCATGAATGATCCTTTGATAGTATTTCTGCCCTGCCGAAAGGGAAGTGAACGCGTTAAGAATAAGAACATTAGGCGCTTTTCCATTTATGAGCATGGTTTGCTGGAAATTAAACTCCGTCAGTTGCTCGATATCAGACGAATCAAGCAAATTGTTCTTTCAACAAACGATGAGGAGATACTACAATATGCCGGGAATCTCGGATCGGATAGAATAATCCTCGACAGGCGGAGGGAAGAATTATGTTTGAGTTCAACCTCTACTGACGAGTTGATCAACTATGTCCCGGAGATCATCCCTGAAGGTCATGTCCTGTGGACACATGTTACTTCTCCCTTTATTAGTGCGAAAGATTATGATAATGCGATTGAGTCCTATGAAAAAAGTTTGGAGGATGGCTTTGACAGTTTGATGAGCGTCACAAGGGTTCAGAAATTCTTGTTTGATGAATCCGGTAACGCTGTAAATTTCAATCGTGACAAGGAAAAATGGCCAAGGACTCAGACGATTGATCCGTATTTCGAAGCCAATAGTGGTTATTTTCTTAGTTCAATTTCAAACTACAGAAAGTTTTCAGATCGGATCGGTGCAAAAGTCAGCATGAAGGAGATTGATTCTTTGCAGTCCTTCGATATTGACTGGGAGGAGGATTTTGTTTTAGCTGAAAGAATTTATAATGCCATTAACGGATTATGACGTACTGTTGTGGGATTTCGACGGTGTTATCCTCGATTCCATGCATATCAGAGACCTGGGTTTTGAAAAGGTCCTCTCAGAATATCCCCCTGAACAACTTAATGAACTTCTGAATTATCATCGCCGCAATGGCGGTCTTTCCAGGTATGTAAAGTTCAGATACTTCTTCGAAGAGATTCGAAACGAGGCAGTATCTGAAGATCAGATAAAGTATCTGGCCGGGTCGTTCTCGGATGTCATGCGGAAAATGCTCATAAACCCTGACAATCTAATTCACGATTCTGTTAGTTTTATCCGCAAATATTCTTCTTCTGTTGAAATGCACGTCGTTTCCGGTTCAGATCAGGAAGAACTGCGTTACCTTTGCAAGGAGCTTGGGCTGTCAGAGTTTTTCAGTTCCATTAACGGATCGCCAACGCCTAAGACCGAACTGGTTTCTGCATTGGTGGAGCGGAGAAGTGAGAGGTTCGCCCTGATAGGGGATAGTATGAATGATTTTGATGCTGCAAAAAGCAACGGCGTGGACTTTTTTGGTTATAACAATACTGACTTAGCCGGTGTAGGTTCCGGATACATTAATAGTTTCGCTGCAATATTGTGAGTTTTAAAATATACGTAAATGCTGTAAAGGGATTGTTTCTCACATTGGCAAATGTGAAAATGTTTCCTGCATCAGTACTTACAAACAAAAGAATCGCCATTGTGGGTCCTGCCTCAAGTGCTTATGGAACGGGCAAGGGAGATTATATCGATGGGTTCGACCTTGTAGTAAGGATCAATAAGGCAGCATTGCTGATGCGTGACAAAAGAAGTCCGGAGGATATTGGAACCAAAACGGATATCCTGTTTCATTCCTTCTTTGAAAATGAATACAGCGGAGGAGGCCCGCTGGATCTTGAGTTGTATGAACGTCTTGGAATAAAGTATCTTGTAAATCCTATTCCGACTTACTTCGGGCACCGGGTTTCCTTTAACTTCTATAAAAAATATCTTCGCTCATATCCGGTTTACACCCTTCCGTTGCCGCCCTACCTGAGGGAGGTAAAACAATTTGGTAAATTTCGGCCGACAACTGGATTTTGCGCTTTGAAATATTTATTGGAATCTGACTTTAAGGAGCTATATATCGGGGGATTTACATTTTTCCAAACCGCTTACGGTGATGGATACAGGGATGAAATGAAATCTAAAGAAGCTACACAGCAGTATATTAACAAGATGCAGATTCATAATCCTGATATTGAATTCACTGAGTTCGTGCGCATATATGTAGAAAACAGGAATAAAAATGTTGTACTCGATGAAGCGCTCAGAGAATTGGTGTCACAAAAAATAGCGGAATGAAGTCAGATATGAAGAAGGGAGGTATTTTCATCATGCCCCGCTCCAGCACTGCCTGGCGCGGCTCTGAAGCACTATGGATTACTGCTGCCGGATGGGCGAGTGCCGCAGAGCAGATTTTGGGAAATGCACGGGTGTTAACAACTGATGGAATCTGGATGCCGGCGGAAGTTTGGGACTTTCCCAGGGGAAAAACTGATAGTACCGGGTCGGGCACACGTGGCATCAGTCGTTATTTTCCTGAATCGATGGTGACCACTATGAAGGACATAAGACTTTACAGGACGTCAAGATCTTTTCAAAAACAGGCTATTCCGGATGTAAACTTCGATGTTGAATTTGTATGGGAGCAACATGACCTGTTCACAGGTTTTGGAAGAAAATTGGCAGACCATCATAGAGTACCCCTGATTACGTATGTTCATGCACCCACCGTCTGGGAGGCACGCAAATGGGGAGTGAGGCGTACCCTTACTGGTAATTTTCTGGAAAAGAAGGAGGCAGAGAATTTGAGAAAATCAGACCTGATTGCCTGCGTTTCGGAAGAGGTTAAGCGCAAATTAATTGGAATGGGACTTGATGAAGCAAAAGTGATGGTTTCCCCAATGAGTGTTGCTCCGGAGCGATTTGAAATTTCAGAAGAAGAGAAAAGTTCGTTGCGGTCCACGCTGGGTATGGGAGATTCATTTGTTTTCGGCTGGACAGGCAGTTTTCGCGGGTTTCATGGCTTGCCTGATCTGATCCATGCATTTTCTGCAGTCGCGTCGGTTTACAGAGATACGATGTTATTGCTGGTGGGTGACGGAAAGGAACGGGCGCATATCGAGGAACTGGTGAGGCAGCTGGGAATTGAGAGTAAAGTAAAATTTGCAGGCCGACAGTCATTTGCTGATATACCCAGGTTTGTCTCTGTGTTCGACGCAGCCATCGTTAGTGCCGATAAAAACACAAACTTCCATTATTCGCCGTTGAAGTTACGGGAGTACCTGGCCGCCGGCGTAGCGACCCTTGCACCTTCAGTTGGTGAAATACCTGTATATTTTCAGGACAGAAAATCAGTTCATTTGTTCGACCTCTCGAATGATCAATCATTGATCGGCGGGATGTTGGAACTTATTGAAGATAAAAAATACAAGCAGGAACTTGGAGCTTATGGCAGGGAATATATCCAGGAAAACGGAACCTGGAAAAATGAGTTATCAAGATCAATGTCATTCCTTGGGTTGAAAAATTCCTAAAAGGTGTTAATATTATCGTGATAATTACTTCTTTTATGACACCGTTCAAGTTCAGAATTTATAATTATGGGAAAATCAATTCTTCAGCCAAGTTGGGTAAAAAGCACTAAGTCAACAAGGTTTGATCAGGTAAGACACTTCTTTGAAGGAAAGGACGTATTGGATATTGGTTGCGTTGTAGGGTTCAATAAACCTGACTGGATGCATGGCAATATTCAGAAAGTTGCCCGAAGTGTTCAGGGAATTGACATTGACCGTGGCAAGATTGATAAAATCAGGGAAGCGGGTTATAATGTACAATTCGGAGATGCACAGAATTTTGATCTTGGTAAAACCTTTGAATTGGTTCATGCTGGTGAATTGATAGAACATCTTGATAATTTCAATGGATTTCTTACTTCTGCGAAAAAGCATATGAACGCCGACAGTCGTATGCTGGTAACAACACCGAATGCATTGCGCGTGGGTAATTTTATTTATTCAATGACTGGAGGTCTGAAGGTTAATGATGAGCATACCTGCTGGTTCTGCAAGACAACACTCAAAACGCTGTTTGATCGCAACGGATTGGAAATCGTTGAAATGGGATATTTAAAGCATGAAACCTATTCAGTGCCGCGTAAGGTGATGTCTAAAGTGATTCGATCAATCCTTTCGGAAGACAATAAATGGAATACGATTTATGTTTATGCCCGATTGAAGAATGGGACGAACTAGCAATTGAAATTGAGAATTCTTCAGATTATTCAACGGCCGCAGCGAAGGGGAGCAGAAATTTTTGCTTGTCAGCTTTCAATGGAACTTATTCAGCTTGGGCATGAGGTTGACGTTCTCTATTTATTCGATGCCCCTGAAAATCAGTTAAAATTCGACCTGAATTTCATTGGTCTGAATGCGCATGAGAATCGGCGTTTTTGGGATTTTGTTAAGTACCGACAGCTTGCAGATATCATCCGGAAAGGAAGATATGATGTAGTTCAGGCCAATGCCGGTGATACCCTGAAATATGCGGTTCTTTCAAAAAAAATCCATAAGTGGAAAACTCCGTTGATTTTCAGGAATGCAAATAAAATGAGTGCCTTTATCAGAGGTCAGTTTCATTACAGATTGAACCGATGGTTTCTTTCCCAATGCGATTACTACATCTCGGTAAGTGAAAATTGTCGGATTGATCTGATCGGTCTGTATGAAAAGGCAAGGGAAAAGTCAAAAACGATAACAATTGGCACTTACCACTTTGAACATATTGATGCCTTGCAAAGAAATGATGAGAATACAATTTTTATAAATATCGGAGGGTTGGTTCCTGAAAAAAATCACTTGTATCTCATCGACGTGTTCAATGCAATCCGATCTGATTATCCGAACGCCAGGTTGTGGCTTGTTGGAGATGGTAAACAAAGAAAGGCAATTGAGGAACACATTGCGGCATTGTCCCTTGAACAATACGTTAAATTATGGGGTAACAGAAAGGATGCCATTTCACTTCTAAAGGCATCTGATGTTATGATCATGCCTTCGCTGATTGAAGGACTCCCAGGCGTCATACTAGAAGCGATGAGTTGTGGGATCCCGGTAATTGCTACAGATGTAGGAGGAATAGGCGAGGTAGTTCTGGACCGGAAAACAGGTATCCTGATCGAAGACTGGAAATCGGAGTCCTTTGAGAAAGCAATTCATAAAATTCTCGACGATATTAATTTCAGGCAGCTGATTGTAAAAAATGCAAGGGAATTGGTGGATGAGAGATTTCTATTGCCCAATATTGCCGAAGAATTTTTGAGAACGTATAGCTCACTAGTAAAATAACAGTCTTCGGACGCTTTCAATAATGTTATTCAATTCCATTGAATTTCTTGTTTTCTATCCGATTGTCTTTTTTCTGTACTGGAAGTTTTTTGCAGTTAAGATCAGGCCACGTGCTTTATTTATAATCGCTGCCAGTTATATCTTTTATGGATGGTGGGATTACCGTTTTCTTTCGTTGATTATAATCAGTACGCTGATAGACTACTCGATTGGGACACAACTGGCCAAAACTGAAAACCCCCGAACAAGAAAGTCATGGCTTCTTCTAAGTCTTTTTTCAAACCTTGGTATACTTGGGTTTTTCAAATACTATAACTTCTTCGTTGCCTCGTGGGAGGAATTATTCAGCTCCTTTGGCATAAGCTGGGACCCGCTATTTCTGAACGTGGCACTGCCTGTAGGGATTTCCTTTTATACCTTTCAGACCCTAAGCTATACGATTGATGTTTATAGAAAGAAAATTCCTCCCTGTGAGGATATTTTTCAATTCGCAGCCTATGTCTGCTTTTTCCCCCAGCTTGTTGCCGGCCCGATTGAACGGGCCTCCCATTTACTGCCACAATTTGCTCTTCCTGCAAGGGTAAAAAGATGGGAGATCAGAATTGGCCTGAAACAGATGTTGTGGGGATTTTTTAAAAAAATTGTCATTGCAGATTCCTGCGCTCCCATTGTTAATCAAATATTTCAATCGCCTGATTCTTATTCCTCCGGAATGCTTATCGCCGGATCCATACTCTTTGCATTTCAGATTTATGGAGATTTTAGCGGTTACAGTGATATCGCAATCGGTACTTCACGACTGCTTGGTTTTAAGCTTATGGACAATTTTAACTATCCATATTTCAGCCGATCAATTCCTGAATTCTGGAGAAGATGGCATATTTCACTATCTACCTGGTTCAGGGATTACCTATATATTCCATTGGGGGGAAGCCGTGGCACTTTTGTGAACAGGGTTCGTAATGTCTTTATCGTGTTTTTGGTAAGCGGGCTTTGGCACGGAGCAAACTGGACCTTTGTATTTTGGGGATTAATTCATGCATTGCTCTTTATGCCGGGGTTATTGCTGCGGGTTAGAATGTTTAAATCCAGTATTTTCAGGGCACCAACGAGCGAACACTGGTTCCTAAAAACTTCTTCGGTTATAATCACATTTGCTATAGTATGCATTGCATGGATATTTTTCCGTGCATCAAGTATTTCTGAAGCATGGACCTATCTTAGTAATATTCCGATAAATTGGAAAACGAACAGTATATCCGGTATTCCCGGTTATATTTCTGGTATTATTATTCTTTTTATACTGACGGAATTTATTTCCAGACGCCAGAGATATCCTGTTTTCTATTCCATGCCTAATCAATGGGGCAGGTCCCTGGCTTATTCAGTTACCGTTATTTTTATCCTTGTGGCCCTTTACCTGAATGATGAACAAACATTCATATATTTCCAGTTTTAAACGTATACGCTACTTCGGGAGGCGACTTGCTCAAATTTTAATTTGCATTGTCTTGCTTCTGGTTCTTGTTGAAGGTGGTGCATTGCTTTTGAATAAAGCTGGATTCTGGCCTTTTTCTGCTCCCACATATGATCAGACACTAATTACAAAAGACAATATCCTGGCAGATATCGACAGCGTCGTGGGGATTTGGCGGCAGCCGAATATGGATACACGAATAACAGGCAATTGCTTTGATATCCAATACAGTTCCAATTCATTCGGTGCCCGTGATATCGAATGGGATCTGTCCACATCCGAGAACGGTACGGTTTTTCTCGGGGATTCATATATTGAAGGATATGGAATCAATACAAAGAGCAGGGTTTCCGACCTGTACGGACTTATGACTAACCGGGAAACCTATAATCTCGCTATTTCCGGACATTTCGGACCTACACAATATCGACTCATTTATGAAAAACTTTACAAAATGCTCCCGCATGATGAGGTAATAATCGGCCTGAACCTGCCAACAGACATATCGGATGAAGATATCGATAAATGGCGTAACCGTCGACGATACCGGCCCTATCTTGTTGGTGATTTTCCTGATTTTGAAATTGAATACGGCACCGTAGCTCTCGATAATTCTGTTTACTCAAGATCGAAAAATACTTCGCAAAGTATGAAAGTTATTTTGAATGAGTATTCATTTATTTATCACGCTCTTTTAAATCTGAAGGGAGTTAAAATGGCAAGTGACCCGGTTCATATAAGAAACTATGGTGAAAAATTTGATAAAGCGCTAATTGACCGAATTGCCTATAATCTTATACAAATTGATAGCTTGGCGGGTAAGAATAAAAAGGTTTACTGTCTCCTTTTGCCTAACCGCGAGGTTTTAGACAAGGAAGGGTGGATATTTGAAGAATATTTTAATCAAATTAAAGAATACCCTGGTGTTGAGAATATCAACTTCATTTCAATCAGGGATTCATTGCAGGACACTGATTCCATGGATATATTTCTACCATGTGATGAACATTGGAACAGCCACGGAAACAGACTTATTGCTCAAATATTGAAAAACCGGATTCATGGCAATTAAAATCCTTCATATCATCAAATCTCTTGGGCGGGGCGGCGCTGAAACATTATTGCCGGAATCACTTAAACTTCACAACCAGAACAAATTTGAATTTCACTATGTCTACTTCCTCCCCTGGAAAGACCAGATGGTCAGCTCTATTGAAGAAAACGGAGGGAAGGTAACATGCATGGAGGCAAACAATAATATAGCCATTATGCGAAAAAGGAATGAAGTTGTGGATTATTGTCGTAATAACAATATTCAACTCATTCACTGTCATTTACCCTGGGCTGGATTCCTCGGGCGCCTTGTTCATCGTAAGACGGGGATCCCGATGGTTTATACCGAACATAATAAACAGGAGCGTTATCATCGCGTAACTTTTAACATTAACAGGTGGACCTTTAACAGCCAGACAGCTGCGATTGCTGTATCAGAAGATGTACGTGATTCCATCATTAAAAACATAAACCCCTCAATACCGGTAAGAACCATTCTCAATGGTGTAAATACAGTTAATTTTCAGCGCGACCGGCTGTCCGGGATAAGCCTGAGAAATGAGCTGGGTTATGATGAAGGTACCGTCGTTATTGGAACCATCGCTGTATTTCGTTTTCAAAAAAGAATTGTTGAATGGCTGCAGATTTTTAAAGCGGTGCATCAACGACATCCCGAAGTGCGGGGCATCATTGTGGGAGATGGTCCCTTGAAGGAGGAGATCCTCGCAGAACGTAAACGACTGGAACTGGAGGAGGTTGTGCATATGGCTGGTTTACAAACAGAAGTAAGGCCATACCTGTCGGCCATGGATATTTACCTGATGTCGTCGTCATTCGAAGGTCTTCCTATTGCTCTACTCGAAGCATTGAGTATGGAGTGTGCTGTTGTTACAACCGATGCAGGTGGGATCGGCGAGATTATTACTCATAATCAACATGGACTGATGGCATCGGTAGATCAATGGAAAACCCTTGCTAATTATATTACTGACCTGATAGAGGATTCCGATAAACGCAGAATCATGGGATCTGCAGGACGGCAACGGATTGTTGACGCTTTCAGCATGGAGCAGATGGTCAGGAACCTCGAGGGAATCTATCAGGAATATGCATCGAAGGCTTGAACAGAATGTTTATATTCGTAGTTCAATAAGTATCCTATATGGAATTCCGACCCGCCAATCCTGCAGATCTCGAAGGTATAATTGCTTGCCTGAAGCGCAGTCTTGGTGAAACATCATCTCCCAAGACGCTTTCATACTGGAACTGGAAACATGTCGATAACCCTTTTGGCCCGTCACCTGTACTCATCGCAGAGGACAATGGTAAAATTATTGGCGTAAGAGCCTTTATGCGCTGGTCCTGGCGCTGGTCGGGAAAGAAATATAATGCACTAAGGGCTGTGGATACAGCAACCGATCCCGATTACCAGGGGAAGGGGATATTCAAGAAGCTCACAATGCAGCTGCTTGAAAAATGTGCTCAAGAAGGTGATCATTTCATCTTCAATACGCCCAACACCCAAAGCCGTCCGGGCTATCTGAAAATGGGTTGGGTAGAAGTGGGTAAATTACCAGTAAGGATACGTATCGCCAGCTTAATAAAAATGGTGAGGGCTTATATCACCGGAAAGGTTAATTCTCCCGATGTGGATCCCGTTTTACCAATCTATCATTTACCGACTGCCCTGAAGAATTTTGATGACAGTATGGCGCGTTATCCACGACCCACCGGGATCAATACCATTAAGAATAAAAAATATCTCAAATGGCGGTATGTGGATTGCCCGATTCAGCATTATTACGGGTACCTTGATGGGTATGACCAGGAACAGATGCTGATGATCTTTTACCCAAAGGTCCAGAAATACGGCGTTGAACTACGGATTTGTGAGGTTCAGAGCAACAGTCCGTTGGCACTACATAAGCTAAAGAGGGCTATGAGAATCATCGGTCAGACCTTCAAGCCAGCCTACTGGTCAGTCGCAAATGCTGGTGACGGGATACTTACCCAGGCTATAAAAGAGGCCGGATTTGGAAAAGCCAGGCGTATAGGGCCTGTCCTAACTGTCCGTTATCTGCAGGATAATCTGCCGGTCGACTTAAAGGAGATCGACCCGTGGGATGCGACATTGGGGGATTTAGAATTATTCTGATATGATAGTTGGAATTATTGTTCTTATTATCACGGGGATTGCATCTTTCAGAATAATTGCAAAATATGGCACCAGATTCCCTTTCCTCAACGTATCACTGATGCAAAATATTTATTTTATGCATCTGTTTATGTCGGTGGTGTATTTTCTTTATGCCGCATTCAACCCGTCAGATTCTCACTTTTACTATGAAAAAGTCATGCTGGATTACCGCGGTCCGTCCTGGATCGATTTTTATGGAACCAGCACAACATTTATTGAATGGGTAGGCTATCCTTTCATTCGGTATTTTGGATTTTCCTATGAAGCAATGATGGTACTTTTCTCATTTATGGGTTTTCTTGGATTCATTTACTTTTATATTTTTTTTAAGGAACATGTTAAATTCAGGCATAAAGTCTTTGGCATTGAACTTCTGCCGATAATATTCCTGCTTCCTAACCTGCATTTCTGGAGTGCATCCTTTGGGAAAGGTTCGATTATCTTACTGGGAATGGGACTCTTTTTCTTTTCCTTATCCTCTCCAAAAGAAAGATTCGTGCCATTGCTGATAGGTTCATTCATTATTTATCATGTGCGGCCGCATATCATGTTGGTAATGATTATTTCCTCAATCCTTGCTTTTACTTTTTCATCAAAGGGATTAAATACCTCTCTTCGGGTGGCGTTGATACTGGTTTCAATTATTAGTTTCTATTTTATTTATGAAGATGTTCTCACCCTTGTAGGAATTGAACAGGGCGAAGAATTTGCCCAGGGGCTGGATTTAACCCACAGGGCGGAGGAGTTAACAAAGGCAACCTCAGGTGTGGATATTACCAGTTACAGTTTGCCCATGCAGGTGTTTACTTTCCTTTTCAGGCCGTTGTTCATTGATGCACCTGGACTGCTCGGATTGATAGTAAGTTTTGAGAATGTCTTTTATCTGGGCATGCTCCTTATTATTTTGAACATAAAAGGGTTTAGTTTTATTGTAAAGGGGAACTATCTGGTTAAGGCAGCTTTCTTCAGCTTCATTTTTGTTTCAATTGCCCTGGCACAGATTAGTGGGAATTTGGGAATTGCAATAAGACAGAAATCTCAGGTAATGTTTCTTTTTCTTTTCTTCGTGATTGCATTCCTCGATCAGCAAAAAATGGTCCGATACCTTGAGTTCAGGAGACGAGCCAAGAAGACTTCTAAAGTGGTAAATCAATCGTGATTCATTTGTTGGCTCCTTTTCCGAAATAGGTTTTATATTGATTTCGGCCGTTAGGTACTTCATTTTCGCCTAATTCAATATTTTCACTATCGGTCGCATATATTAAAAACATTCTACGGTTTGCCTGCGCCATGATATTATTTGCTACAGCTTTGAATCCATCTACGCGTATCAGTCTCCAGATTCCGCCATTATTTGTGCCATATATTTTTGTCGATGTATTAGTATCAAATATATACGGCCCCTGCATGTGTTTATTTGATTTATTCCCAATCCAAATGTTTCCGGCCGAATTAACCATGTTATTTTTTACGGTCACATTTCTCACTACTCCCTTGCTGCTGGCAGCTGCAACCCAATTTAGGCGCTGCCTTCCAAATTCATTATTTTCAATTAAAACATTCGAAACAATTTCACCGTCATTGTTCGGTTCCAGATCAATATGAGACCTTCTGATCATAGAAATTTGGTTTTCCCTGATTGAAATATTAGAACCGTTTGTTATCGCAATACCCTGTCTGCCATTCTTTTCAATGATCGATTTTGTTATATCGATATTTTCACTCGTGCCTGTTATGTAAATTCCATCTCCATAAATCTGACTGAATGCACAGTCTGTTATTTGTATATATGATGTGTTTCTTAGCTCCAGAGCGTGCTGTGCCTCCAACTCTTTAACATAAGCCTCTTCTTTGACGCCACCGTTGATATTTGGTCCTACTATCCGCAGATCACGGACGATGATGGAATCAGAATTCTTAATTACAAAATGTGCCCTGTTTCTGGGCCACCTGTTTTTATATACAGGATCTGAAGGTGTCGCATTTTCCCCATTGGTAACCGATTTAATTGTGAATCCGTTAAATTGAAATTCGATATTAGTCTTGCCTTCAACGATGAGAGTTTCCTCGTAAATGATCTCTTCATTTTTAAAAATGACAATAGAATTATCTTTCAACTCATTAAAAAAAGTCTTTAGATCCGATCCATCATAAACAATGGTCTTCCGATCCTGGGCATGCAAGGCAAAAGAACTCAGAAGCAGTATGTAGATTAATATTGAACGCATAGTTAAATTTTTTTAAAATTAAGCCATTAGTGATGTTAGAATCAATTTAGATGCCACTTTAAATTTCTAAATACTAAATTTGCCCCATGCCCGGCCATTTTATCATATCGCTCGATTTCGAACTGCACTGGGGAGGCAGTGAAAAATGGCCGCTGGAGCCCATGAAACCCTACTTCATGCGCACGCGTAAAATGATCCCCGATCTGCTGACCCTGTTTAAGAAATATCAGACGCATGTCACCTGGGCTACGGTCGGGCTTCTCTTCCATGAATCCCGGCAGGAACTTGAACAATACCGGCCTGATCGGCCTACGTATAAATTGCCCATTGCCGCCTATGACTACATCCAAAATGATGGCATAGGTGCCGATGAGGAGGAAGATCCCTTTCATTACGCGCCTTCATTGATCCGGAAGATCCTTGATACGCCCTACCAGGAGCTGGCCACCCATAGCTACAGCCATTACTATTGCAATGAAGAAGGCCAAACCCCGGAACAGTTTCGTGCCGACCTTCAGGCCGCACAAAAGATCGCCCGGGATAAGTTTGGTGTTACTTTGAAATCGCTTGTCTTCCCACGCAACCAGTTTAATGAACAGTATCTCATGGTGTGCAGGGAGGAGGGAATTACCTCGGTCCGTTCCAACCCGAAGGACTGGTTCTGGCATATCGACAGTACCCAGGATGAATCACGCTACAAACGCCTGGTGCGTGGCGCAGATGCCTTCCTGCCCATCGGGAAAAAATCAAGCTTCCCGGATCCGAAACCCACAGATCCGCTCCTGATCCCTGCCAGCCGGCTACTCCGGCCCTGGACCGAAAAAGAAGCACGTCTTGGACGGCTAAAACTGAAACGTATTTTCAGTGAGATGGAAGAGGCAGCAAAATCAGGCGAACACTATCACCTCTGGTGGCATCCGCATAACTTCGGTAATCACCCGGAGAAGAACCTTGCTGACCTGGAACTGATCCTTCAGCATTACCAAAAGCTTTCAGAACGCCATAATTTTCAAAGCATATCCATGGCCGGATTTACAGAAAAATTGTTGCATGAAGCCAATTAAGCTGGTCAGAATTACTACCGTACCCATTTCGCTGGACCTGTTGTTACGCGGACAGCTGAAATTTATGCGCGAACAGAATATCGAGGTGTTCACAGCAAGCGCAGACGGTCCGGAGATCACGAGGTTTTCTGAAAGGGAGGGAGTCCCTCATAAAATTTTCCCGTTGACCAGAAAGATTACGCCCTTCATAGACATGAAAGCCGTTGTTGAATTGCGCAACTGGCTGAAGGAAATAAAACCCGACATCGTTCATACGCACACCCCTAAGGCCGGACTGATTGGAATGATGGCTGCATTATGGGCGGGCGTTCCTCACAGACTCCATACAGTAGCAGGAATGCCCCTGATGGAGGCAACCGGTACAAAAAGAAAAATTCTGGAAGCTGCAGAACGAGTTACATACTCATGTGCCACAGCGGTTTATCCAAATTCCATGAATCTGAAGTCATTCATCGAGTCATCCATTCCGGTGGATAAACAGAAGCTGAAAGTAATCGGCAAGGGCAGCTCCAACGGTATCGATACCGATTTTTTTCAGAACACCCCGGCTTTGTCCGCTCAAGGCAGTAACCTTCGGAATTCACTGGGTATCGGTGAGAAAGAGCTTGTGTTTACCTTCGTCGGTCGAATTGTAAAAGACAAAGGCATCAATGAGCTTATAACCGCTTTTTTAAAACTTTCAGAAATCCGAAATGACTCCCATCTTGTTTTGGTCGGTCCCTTTGAGGATCATCTTGATCCTGTGTCTGCAGATACAAGAAAAGCCATAACGGAGCATCCGCGGATCCACAGCGTAGGGTTTCAGTCCGACATCCGTCCTTATCTTTCTATGACGGATGTATTTGTATTCCCGTCTTACCGCGAAGGATTTCCAAATGTGGTCCTGCAGGCCGCAAGCTTTCAGCTGCCGGTAATTGTAACGGATATCAATGGCTGCAATGAGATTATAGCGGATGGTGAAAATGGGATCATCGTACCGGCAAAGGATTCGCAAGCGTTGCTGGAAGCCATGAATCGCTATGCCTCAAATGCGGATCTGCGTGGGCTGTTCGGACTGGCAGCACGAGCCAGTGTGGTTGATAATTACAGTCAGAGCGCCATCTGGCAGGCGCTCCTCAAAGAATACCGGGAGCTTGTTCAATGATCTACCGTAACTTCATAAAGCCCCTTGGCGATTTATTTGCCGCGCTGTTCGGACTGGCCATCACTTCTCCCGTCTGGATACTTACCGCTATTGCGCTCACCATTGCCAATCGGGGCAGTGCATTTTTTGTGCAACCGCGTCCCGGGAAGAACGGCCGGATATTCCGGCTGGTTAAATTCAAGACCATGACCGACGAGCGGGACGCGAATGGGGAGTTGCTGCCCGATGAGGACAGGCTTACAAAAGTCGGCACGTTTGTGCGAAAATCATCCATAGATGAGCTACCCCAGCTATTCAACATCCTGATGGGCAACATGTCGCTGGTAGGCCCACGCCCGTTGCTTGTGGAATACCTGCCACTTTACAATGAAGAACAGGCGCGCCGCCATGAGGTCAAGGGTGGCATTACCGGCTGGGCGCAGGTAAATGGGCGGAATGCCATCAGCTGGGAACAGAAATTCAAATACGACGTGTATTATGTTGACCATCAGTCGTTTTGGCTGGATATGAGAATTCTCTTTATGACCGTGGCTAACGTACTTAAGCGGGAAGGTATCAGCAGCGGGACGAGTGCTACGATGGAAAAGTTTAAAGGCAGCGAATTATAGTCAGTAGTCAGTAGTCAGTAGTTAGTCCCGTCATCCCGAATTTATTTCGGGATCCTCAAGAATATGGAATACAATAAAGCTATTTTTTTGCTTATGATTGAATGCGATACTTAATTCTATAGTAGGCAATTACCATCGCAGGATTCGTCTTGGCTGTAAATCTTGGAGGGGATCATGTATTTAAGATGAATACAACTACTGACTACTGACTACTGACTACTGACTATCCGCCAGAGGCGGACCCCTTCGGCGCTGACTGCAATCCAATCTTATCCATGTAATATCTGCCCCCAAATCACCTCACAATTAACTGTTTAATGGTTTACCTTAGAATATTATAGGGGAGAGGTATGCCTATTTTGATTTGAAAAAACGGCATATCGGCTAATTTTTATCGATATGAAGCATTTTTTACTTATAGTCGCAGCAGGCTTAATTTCATTTTCAGCAGTAGCGCAAAATAACTTCCGAAGCCGGCAGGACGGCGACTGGGAAGACAGCAATACCTGGGAAGAGTTCAATGGTACTTCCTGGCAGAATACTGCCAATGTGCCGGACGTCGCTGCAGGCAATATTCTCATTGAGTCATTCACCACAGTAACGATCAATGCAGATATTACCCTCGATGAACTGCTCGTTGGAGAAGATGCATCGCTCATTGTTGCAGCCGGAATTACCGTCACACTTGCAGATGGGGCAGGAACTGACCTCGAAGTTACCATCGGGAATGGAACAACGATTTTCGACGGATTTTTTAGCATAGAACCAGGTGCGAAGATGGTTAACCAGGGATCCGTTATTAGTTCAAGCCTTAATTTTTCAGTTCAGGGCGAATATGAACATGCACAGGATGGGGGCTCAGTCCCCGAAATCGGCTGGTCATCCGGATCCACACTGAAATTCACCGGAATTCAGAATAATGCTCCTGCCAATGTAACCGGCCCCTTTTATAATTTTATCTGGGATAATGCTTCACAGGCTTCAGACATCACCCTTACCGAAAACATTTCAGTTATTTCACATGATCTGATCATCGAAAATACAAACGGTCAGATCCTGGAATTATACGGCGGCGGCACCGCTCTAACCCTGGGTATCGGAAATGATTTCATCACCAAACCAGGTACTTCGGTGATCATCAGTTCGAATGCATCATTCGATGTGACGTTATCAGGAATGCTGTTAAACGAAGGTACGCTGAACATTAGCGGACCCACAGGTAATGCATCGCTGCATGTGAGCGGAGATATCACCTCTACCGGAGTTCTTACCAGTGCCACCTCATCAATCCTGGAGTTTGAGGGAACGGATCAGGTAGCGGATATTACAACAACCAGTGGCGAGATCAACTATCAGGTTGCCGACGGTACAGCTCTTTATCTCAATGAAAGCATACTCTCCGGCATTGGGTCTTTTACGACAGGAACCAATGTTGATCTTTATCTTGGTAGTCTTGATGCCAATGGAGCCCTGCAGCTGGGCAGCGGCGGAAATATCCAGGTTCCCGGAGCAAGCAGAACGTATGGAAATGGTACTCAAATAATTTATGCAGGGTCGGTTCGTCAGTATGTCGGTGACGGGCATCCTGCCGCAGTGCCCATGATCATTGAAAATCCGCAAGGCGTAGAACTGGTATCCGATGTAACGCTGGATAACGCACTTTCATTATCCGGGGGTGCACTCTACCTTAATTCCAACTCCCTCAGTCTGTCGGGCACGCTTTCTGCTGCTGGCGGATTTTATATTTATCCAACCGCCAACGCATCCATTTACCTCACCGGAAATGGAGATATGGGAAATTTTCCATTTCCGCCTACTCCCCAGACCATCAATAATTTTGAACTAGACCGCACGGGCCCTGGCGGGGTAGATCTTGTAACGGATCTCACGGTTAAGGGTAATCTTACGCTCGGCGATGGTACTCTTGATATAAGCGGTTATGCACTTGAAATTGAAGGAGATATTATTTCCGGTTCCGGGGACATCAGAACTAATTTACTTTCAGATATTATCATTACCGGAAGCGGTGCATTTGGCGGCATCCCTTTTGCAGATGCCACGAATCAGTTAAAGTCATTTACGCTGGCCCGAAGTGGGGCGACCTACGCTCCGGGGGCTGACCTTGTGATTTTTGAGTTACTGGAACTTCGGAATGGAACCTTCGATAATGCTTCGGATCGTATATTGTTACTGAATCAAAGCGATGTTATCCGTCACTCCAATGCCCTCTTAACGGGCGTACATCCGCGATTATTTTCAGGTAATTATAACCTCACTTACAGGGGCGGATCTATTACGGCCGGACCTGAATTGCCGGGTGCAGGAATCGATGAGCTCGGTGATCTGACCATCGAGGGCGGACCGGTGACTATTGCGAATGACCTGATTATCAATGGTGATGTTTCACTCGTTTCGGGTGGTATTTTCGCTCCAGGGGTGAATTTCATCATGAGAGGCGCATCCTGGGATCAGGATCTGGGAACCTTTTCGAATGATAACGGACAGGTGACATTTGAATCTGTTACTGCCGTAACTGCGACTGATGCGGCGACATTTAACAACGTACTCCTTACCGCGGGATCGGATGTGACGTTTGATAATATCCGTTTGTCGGGTGATCTTGACATTAATGCTGCAGCTGCAGTTCAATTCAACAACGCACTCCAGCTTTCCGGAACTGCGATACAGAATTTAAATGTTCAGGGCGCTTCGATCAAAGACATTCTTCTGAATAAAACAGGTGGCGAGGTGAATATTACTTCCGTACTGAACCTAACCGGTAAAATGTCCTTCATTTTTGCTGCGGTGATCAACACCAATGACAATCTGATTGTAAAGGCAGGTACCGATGCGCTCAATGGCGGAAGTATACAGATCATTCCTCCCGGATCATCGATAAATGGATCTGTTACAGTTGAACGATTCCAGGGCGGAACAACACCCACGGGAATTGATGTATACCTGGGTTCGGCTGTTTCAGATGCCGATATTGCCCAGCTCCAGGATGATTTTGATGTGTATGGAACGTTCACCGGCGCGTCTCCAGGTCCGTCAACACCGTCTCTCTTTTTTTATGATGAAACCCAATCAGGTGACCAGTTCACCGGTTTTACAGCCTATCCGACAACATCAAATGCAGAATTATTGAATGTTGGAACCGGTTACAAGGCTTTGGTGAAAGGCAATGGAGATATGGTAATAGATGTAACAGGTACCCTTAATCAGGGACAGATTGCCATACCTGTATCATTAACCGACACTGGCATGCCAGGTGCAGATGGCTGGAACCTGGTAGCGAATCCCTATCCGGCACCCATTGGATGGGATCAGCTCGGCGGATGGGACAAAGCCAGTGTGAATAATATGATTGTGCTTGAAATGGATGGCCGTTTTCTGTATTGGAATGGAACGGGAGCCGGTAATTCGAGCCGTACAGTGATCACAAATGGGGTCATACCTGCCGGACATACTTTTTGGGTTCAGGCATCCCAGTCGGGAAATCTGATTATTGAAGAATCCGCTAAAATAGATCCTGCTTCACCTCCCGTTTTTGCAGATCCATCTGATCAGTTGATCATCACACTCGAAAACGGAGCTGAATTTGATGAAACCGTCGTGGCTGTCTGGCCGGATGCTACAAATGGTTTTGATGCCGGTCTGGACGCAGTTAAACTGGATAACCAGGGATTTGATCTTTCAACAAAGGCCGATGATGGTACTCCGTTGGCACTGAATTATATTGAACCGTTTGGATGCCAGGCGCAAATTGACATTCAGCTGAATGACATGGTGAATGGAACCTACACAATTAGCTTTTCCGAGCTTACAAGCTTCACATATCCCTATGATATCACGCTGCGGGATAATTTTCTAAGTACAGATATTGATGTTCGTTCACAGAATTCATACGATTTCACCGTGGATGAATTGAATGCAGCAACCTTTACCGATCGTTTTCAACTCATTTTTAGTATTGATCTGGCGGTGCTGGTAAATACAGCAATCGATCTTCAGTCCAATGATTTTGTTTGTCCGGATACAGATGCAACCGTTATTATGAACACCACACAGCCGGGCATCACCTATCAGGCATATCTGAACGGTCAGCCATATGGAAGTACGTTTACCGGAACTGGGCAAACCAATATCATTGATATTCCTTCTGCGGATCTGCAGGCGACCAATACATTTAAAATTTCGGCAACGGCACCTGCCTGCGGTGCTGAAATTGATTTACTGGAAACAATTACCATTACGCGAACAGTTGTTACACCACAGATTGTACAGTCCAATAATGAACTGATTTCAAACTACCCGGTTGGTAATGAATGGTCATTTGGCGGTACTGTTATATCCACTGCAGACAGGATTACTCCTACTGAGGAAGGAATCTATACCCTTACAGTAACCCAGAACGGTTGCCAGGCATCCACGACTCTTGATTTTAACATCGTGGCAAGTGTGGATGAGGAATTCTCTAATGCGATCGCTATCGCGCCAAATCCGGCAACAGACCATATAAAAGTCTATCTCCCGGATGAAGCAGGATCTGATGTTCAGTATGAATTTATCACCCTTACCGGAAGCCTGGTTAAGTCCGGACAAATCTCCCTGTCAGATCCTGTAATTGATCTGTCCAACGTTCAGGTAGGCGTATACATTCTGCGCATCGTTACCCGTGAAAGAACCGGAGTGAAACGGGTTCTTGTTAGTCAGTAGTCAGTAGTCAGTGGTCAGTAGTCAGTAGTCAGTGGTCAGCCCGCCTCCCGGAGGGCAGGCAGGTAGTCAGTAGTGGTAGTTGACAGGTACTGGAAATAGGGAATAGGATGTTCCGTCCCATCGGGACGGCGTATTGGTAGCAAACGGTGTTATTTACCGATGCCGTGTTGCGTATGAATAGATCATAATAAGCAGGGAAAAGAGAATAGGAAATAGGGAATAGGGTGTAGGCTGCTCCTTCCAGATCGTCATTCCGGCGGTACTCCCTGAGGTCCCAATAGGGACAATCAGGGAGTCGGGCCGGGATCTGTTGTTGGCAGATAATTGATAATAAGGAATAGGCAATAGGAAATAGGGAATAGGGAATAGGGTGTTCCGTGTCCCCGAACCGTCATTCCGGTATAACCTGCTGGCTTTGAGCCGCAACCCCTTTTTCACCCGTCATCCCCGCCTTCGCTATACCCTTCGCTTAGGCTTCGGGTATCGCAGAAGGCTACGGCGGACAGGCCGGTGTAATCTCCCGGCATTGAGCCGACCCTCTTTTATCCCGGTGTAATCTTCCGCCCTCGTCACATCGGGACTATGTAATGGTAGCTAACTTCCTAATATTCATATAGTTGCGATTTTTTGATTTCCAATAAGAATGAAGCAGATCCCCGCCCGACTCCCCGGATGTCCTTATGGGACACCTGGGAGTACCGCAGGGATGACGAGAAGGAGGTGGCGTCGGCCATTAAGACAACTGACAACTGACAACAAGGAAACTACTGACTACTGACCACTGACTACTGACTATTTTCCTATATTGCGTTTCAAAACACTCAATATGTATCTATTCGGTGCTAGCGGACACGCAAAGGTAATTTGTGACATCCTCGACAAGTCAGGAATTTCCGTAAAGGGATTCATTGAAGATGATCCGGAGAAAAAGGAATTATGGTCAGTTCCGGTTGTTGGAACCACTGATGCGTATAATTCTGAGTGGCAACCCTGCCTGATTTCCATTGGGAATAATGCGATCCGGAAGAAAATTGCAGAACGTATTCGGATTCGTTATGAACGGGCCATTCATCCTGATGCCGTGATCGCCCGGACGGCACGCATCGATGAAGGAACCGTCGTAATGGCCGGGGTGGTAATCAATCCGGATACTTCCATCGGCAGACATGTAATTCTGAATACGCGTTGCTCCATTGATCATGATTGTCACATCGGTGATTTTGTTCATGTGGCTCCCGGGTCTACACTTTGTGGAGGTATTACAGTGGGTGAAGGTACCATGATAGGTGCCGGAGCCACGATTCTGCCGAATATTACCATTGGTAAATGGGCTGTGATCGGTGGAGGTGCTGTGGTTACCAAAGATGTGCCGGATGGCGTTACGGTAGTTGGCTGTCCCGCAAAAAGAACAAACAAGCAGAAAAATGATGAATAACCGCCCACTCTACATTTACGGTGCAGGCGGATTGGGAAAAGAGGTCGCTGCCCTGATTTTTGAGATCAATCGCGTTACTCCGCAATGGGATCTTCGTGGTTTTTTCGATGATGCCTGGCCAGAAAAGAAGGTATGTTATGATCTTCCGGTTATCGGGGATCTGGATGCCCTGCTAAATTTACAGGATAAGATCGCACTGGTTGTGGCTATAGGTAATCCTGTTGTTAAGCGGGATGTGATCCTAGGCATGGCTGCCCGTGACATTGAATTTCCAACACTTATTCACCCTAATGTTGTACGTTATGACCGGGAAAGAATTCATATCGGAGATGGTTCGGTTGTCGGCGCAGGGGTCACAATGACCACGGATATTAAGATAGGGCATCATGTGCTGATCAACCTGCATACAACAATCGGTCATGATTGTGAGATCGGCGATTTCAGTGCCATAATGCCAGGGGTAAATCTTGCAGGTGGCGTTACCGTTGGAAAATCAGTCTTTATTGGAAGCGGCGCAAACCTCGTGAATGCTGTGAATATTGGTGAAGAGGCCAGAATTGGCGCGGGTGCCGTGGTATTGCGGGATGTATACGCAGGAAAAACGGTAGTGGGAGTTCCGGCTCATGAGCGTTGATACCAGATGAGCCCCGGTGTCCCGGATTAGTTTTAAGAAAAGCATTTTTACTCTATATTGCGGTCATTCTGATATTCAACGGATCTATTGAAGATGCTTAAGGAATTCTGGCCTTCCATTGCTTTTTTGCTCAAATTCATTGCCCTGTATCTGGTGATGAACCTGTTGTACGGTGTGTATGTAAATCACTTCTCGCCTTCACCTGATCCCGTTACTATTGAGGTCGCACGCCAGACAGACCTTCTTTTGAATATTCTTGGCTTCGAAACAACTACCGAGGTGCGTGATCAGCAGACAGGGGTGTACATCAATAGCGTAGCCAGACCTATTATTTCGGTTTATGAGGGATGCAATGGCCTGAATGTCATGATCATTTTCATCAGTTTTCTCCTGTCCTACGGAAAACCCAAAAAAGCATTGCTCTGGTTTATCCCCCTGGGGTTTGTGGTCATACATCTGACTAACCTTGCCCGGATCGGACTGCTTTATCATGTGAGCCTTTCGTTTCCCGATTATCTGTATTTTACACACAAATATTTCTTTACCGGGATTATTTACGTCGTAGTATTTCTTCTGTGGTGGTGGTGGGTGGCACGCCTGATTAAAAAATGATGAAACTCCCCATTTCTTCCAAACGCGTGATCCTTTTAGTTGTTGGCATGATTGGCCTACTGCTGGTTTATCTGCTTCAGAATGATATAGCAGATCTTGGTAAAAACATGGCAGGGAAGGGGTTCTGGGCTTTTGCGACAGGCCGGGCAATACGTTTCATTCTTAACGATGTGTTTGCGCTCCTGATCATTTTTGCACTCTTCTTTGAACGGAAATACATCATTTTTGCCATTTATGTTCAACTCGCAGGAATGGTGCTGATCCTGTTTCCCTACCTCATTCTGAAATATCATATGCCAGGTTATAACGGTCCGCTTATTTCTTTTTTACACCGACTGGTTCTGAATCCGCTGTTGTTGTTATTACTGATACCTGCATTTTGGTATCAGCGACAGCTTCCGGAGAATAAATAAGTGGCGTTTTTTGCTATTTTTGCTGCATGCCAAACAGACTCTACCTTTCATCTCCCCACCTGGGAGAAAATGAACAGAAATATGTTCAGGAAGCCTTTGATACCAACTGGGTTTCTCCGGTTGGTCCGAATATCGACGCTTTTGAAAAATCTATTGCCGTATACGCTGATACAGGATTTGTAGCCGCTTTATCTTCCGGTACTGCTGCTATTCACCTGGCTCTGATAATGCTCGGAGTAGAACGGGGGGATACAGTCCTGTGCTCCAGTTTTACGTTTGCGGGCTCCTGTAATCCGATCGTTTACCTTGGTGCCGAGCCTGTATTTGTTGATTCTGAGACTGCAACCTGGAATATTGATCCGGAATTAATGGAAGAAGCGGTCAAAATGCTGATTGCGGAAGGGAAAAGGCCCAAAGCACTTATTCTTGTGCACCTGTACGGCATGCCGGCCATGATCAATGAAGTGATGGAGATCGCAGCACGTTATGAGATTCCGGTAATCGAAGACGCTGCCGAAGCGCTGGGCAGCCGATATCAGGAAAGAGCCCTGGGAACCTTTGGAGTGATGGGGGTTTATTCCTTTAATGGCAACAAAATCATCACTACGTCCGGAGGCGGTGCGCTGGTGTCTGATAATGAATCGCTGATAAACCGTGCACGGTTCCTTGCCACACAGGCACGGGATCCCGCACCCCATTATGAACATACGCAAATCGGATATAACTACCGGCTTTCCAATATTTCTGCTGGAATAGGCAGGGGACAAATGGAAGTACTTGACGAACGAATTGCTGCCCGACGCGCAATATTCAGACAATATCAGGAGGAATTACAGGATATTGAAGATATAACCTTTACGGAAGAACCCGAAGGGTATTTCTCCAACCGTTGGCTGACAACGATTCTGATCAATCCGAAATCAGGCATAACCCCGGAAAAAATTCGAATTATGCTGGAAGAAGAGAATATTGAATCCCGCCCGCTTTGGAAGCCTATGCACCTGCAACCCGTCTTTAAAGACGCAAAAAAGGTCGTTAACGGCGTCTCTGAGAGTCTTTTTAATACCGGATTATGCCTTCCGTCGGGCTCGAATAGTCCGCAAGACCGAATTAATCAAACCATCGAAATGATAAAAAGTGTCTTTAAGTAATTAATTTCTATTGTTTCATATTGTATTGGGTTACTTATTTAAGTGAAAAAAGTATGGAAAGGCAGGAAATTCCTGTTAAATTTGATATCTCTTTGCAAAGACACGTTTGACGTATGAAAAAAATTTTACTCGCCACTTTATTTATTGGAATTACTCTCACCGGATTTAGCCAATCTGTTTCTCTTGACGGGAGTGATTACGCACAAGGATTTAATACACTGGCGTTCGACTGGCCTCAGCCACGGGTGCTTCCAAACGGTTGGTACTTGCTGGAATCAGGTGCCGGTGCCAACACAGATTACGGAATAAGTAATGGTAGTCTTGCCATTGCCGATACCTACAGTTACGGTGCAGGTAACTCCATTGAACGTTCGCTTGGCTCCCAGAGGTCTGGTGCAAGTACATTCGGCACGCAGTGGGGAGTAAGTTTCACAAACAATACCGGCAAGACCATAACAGAACTGGATGTCTCCTACATTGGCGAGCAATGGAGACTGGGCACACCGTTTGTAGCGGATTTTCTGATTGTGGAATACAGTACGGATGCTTCCGTTCTCAATGATGGTACATGGACACAGGTTCCTGCGCTCACTTTCGTGAACCCAACTTTCTTCATTCCTTTTGTCGGCAACACACTGAATGGAAACGATCCGGTAAATCAGGATTTCATGCAGGCAACGATAACCGGCTTGAGTATTCCTGACGGGGCTACATTCTGGTTGCGATGGACTGACTTTGACATAGCAGGAACTGATGATGAACATGCCCTTGCCGTTGATCAATTCAGCTTGTCAACTACCCTGGTGGGTACCGATACCGAGGTTTACATGGATGTATTTACGCCCAACCCGGTTGACGAAACGGCTGGTTCGACAACCCTTACAATTGCACTGAACAATCCAAGCGCAACAGTGGATACCCAGGTGGATCTGGCACTTGTTGGTGGATCCGGTTCGCCGGCAGATCTGGGCGACTTTGTTACAAGAACATTGACGATACCTGCAGGTGCAACCACCTATGATGAAATTATTACCATTACCGACGATGCGGATATCGAAGGGGATGAAACATTTATTTTTGAATTGCAAAATGCGAGCGGCGGAAGCAATGCGTCCATTGTAACTCCGTCACAAATTACACTTACGGTTGTGGATGACGACGCCGGGCCATTGCATTACAGATCTGCGGTTGCTTCAGGAACCTGGGCTGCTCCCGGATCATGGGAAACTTCCTTAGACGGTAATGATCCCTGGATTCCTGCGCTTGAAGCGCCTGATTTTAACAGGGGTCCTGTAACAATTCAAAGTGGAAATACGATTACCGTTGCATCAACCATTGAAATTGATGAAGTAACTGTGGCCGTGGGAGGTACACTTACCCAAATTGGTGGAGGTGCTATTCTTCTTCGTAATGGTCCAGGAACTGATCTTACCATCCTGGGTACATTGAATCATAACGGTGGCTTCGCACCGGACCTTACGTCTGATTCACCAACTGCCCTGATAGCCACTGGTTCGATTATCAACATTAATGCTACTTCCGGAGGCAACTACGGTACTTCACCGTCAGTAACATGGCAGAATGGAGCGATCCTTGACTGGGATGTTAATGCGATATTCCCGATTACAGAATACTTCCCCGGAACGCCAGTTGGTATAGTTCCTGTTTTTCGTGTAACAACTATTTCTTCTTCGGTGGGTAATGCGAATAACCTAACAATTAACGGGCGTCTGGCTGTACGTCAGGGCGGAACACTTACCCTCGCTGGTACCGGTACAAAAATCATCCGGAACGGATTTAGCGGTAATGGAACCATTACACAGAATGCAGGTTCCGGCCAGATCCAAATAACAGGAACGGTTGGATATATTGAAGGAAACGGAGCAATCAACCTCAACAGTACGAACGGTCTTCAGATTAATACAGGAGCCAACATCAGAATAGCAACCGATAAAACGTTTAATGGCGGTCCAATTACCGTTAATGGTACGCTGTTCTTTGGTTTCAACGAAACCACAACGCTTACCATTAGTCATTCGGGTCCGGGATCTATCGGCCTCCAGGGAACCGGAACGATTATCATGAATAATGCAGGAAGTGTGGGCACGATTCGTATTGCATCGGAATCACCAACCTTTACACCTACATTTCCGAAGGGACCGAATGCGACCATCGAATTTTATGGAGATGCATTGCAGAATATTCCCGCACTTGATTATGTAAACCTCATTTCTTCAGGAACCGGTGACCGTGTATTGCCAAACGGGGGTACGATAACTGTTTCAGGTAATTTCACATCTGCAGCCAATGCGTATACAACAACTGGCAGTACAGTAGATTTTATTGGAACAGATCAATCAGTTCCCGGAATCAATTTCTATAACCTCACTCTTTCGAATGGAGGCACAAAGACACTGGCAGGGGCAGGATCTGTAGATTCTTATCTGAACCTTGATGCGGCCACGACATTTGATACGGGGGGAAATGGATTTACGCTTACTTCTTCATCGACCGAAACAGCAAGTATTGGTGTTCTTCCCGCGACTGCTGTGATCAATGGTGATATTACAACACAGCGGTATATTGATCCTGTTGCTGAAATCTACAGGTATATTACCGCTCCGGTTAGCAATGCTACCGTAGCCGATATTCAGGACGACGTGCCGATTACCGGAACTTTTACAGGTGCCGATAATTTGTCCGGATGGCTGCCTGATCCGTCAATGTTCAACTATGATGAATCGGTGGATGGTGATTTTAATTCCGGATATGTGGCCTATCCTGTGGCATCCAATACTGAGCCACTTGAAGTGGGAAGAGGATACACACTCTTTGTAAGAGATGGCGCGACCCCGGCTGTAATAGACTTCACAGGAACGATCAATCGGGATGCCATTGTGCTGCCGGTGACCTTCACTCAGATTGGAGGAAATGATGATGTAAACGATGGATGGAACCTGGTAGGTAATCCATATCCATCAGCAATTGATTGGGAGAATACAGGCTGGACAAAAACACGAATGGATGACGCGGTATATATCCGCGATAATGAGGCAGGTCAGTTTGCCAGCTATGTGAATGGCATTGGTGTAAACGGGGGAACCGGACGAATTGCCTCTGGACAGGCCTTCTGGGTACAGGCTACAGGGAATAACCCGGCACTTTCGGTAACGGAAGATGTGAAATCCAACCTGAATGACACACAATTTTTCCGTACGAACGGCGCGCCTGATAATGTGATTCGTCTTACAATGAGTAACAGCAAATTAAGTGATGAGATCGCGCTGCACCTGCATGACGATGCTACGATGGGGAAAGATGCGGGCATGGATGCTGTAAAATTTGGGGGAGATGCTCCTAAACCAAGGGGTGACAGGTACTTTGAATTCGCTTCGGTTTCTTCAGACGGGTATCGTATGGCCATCAATAGCTTTGCGCAGGCAGGCTGCTCAGTACGTATTCCTTTGGATATGAAATATGTTCAAAATGGGAATTACACGATAAACATGGGTGGTATGGAAACCCTGACACGCGATATTAGAATTATCCTGATCGATAAATATGCTGACAAACGCATTTCGCTTGATGAGGAAGTAATTTATTCGTTTACTATCGGAGACGATCCTAAGTCTGTTGCAGCTGATCGTTTCGATGTTGAGTTAAATGCTCAGGAAATGACTCCTGAAATCACGTATTCGGATGGAATCTTGTCGGCCAACTACGACAATGTTACCTGGTTTGTGAACGGTACAAGGATAGAAGGAGTGTCAGGCAGTGAAATTGTGCCAACTGTTTCTGGTGCCTATACAGTAGAAGTTGCAAGTGGAGGTTGTATAGCACGCAGTGAGAAACTCGATGTAGTAATCGGTGATGACTTTGGCGCATACTTTAGTGTGGCCCCGAATCCGGTAGAGAATTTCATGAACCTTCGGGTTTATTCAGACCAACTGGATGTCCTTCAAATGAGTGTAATTGATATGCGTGGAAGGTTATTTGTTGAGAATGAACTTCAATCCGGTCAAGATAAGTATCAAATAAATGTATCCCACTTGCCTGCTGGCGTTTATATTCTTAAAATTGCATCAGGGGATCGGGTATTTACCCAAAGAATAATTAAGAGATAATGAGATTTAAGAAATTTCTGATACGAACCTTCCTGGTTTTCCTGGCTTTTACCGGGTCGGTTGCAGTGTATGCTCAACCTGGTGGTCCAGGCCCAGGCCCAGGTGGTAATGCCCCCTGTGCGGCCCCTCCCTGTGGCCCTCCGGGTGATCCGGGACCTCCGGGACGTGTTCCCATCGGTGGCATTGAACTTCTGATAGCCGCGGGTGCTGCCCTTGGCGCAGGAAGACTGGCGATACGCCGGAATGCGAACGAATCCAAATAAACTTGATAACCCAACTCATACTAAAACTTAGAATTCTGCCTCGCTGGGTCATTATTCTTATTGACCTGGGGTTGGTGGCTTTTTCTACGCTTCTTGGATATCTTCTCAGATTTAATTTTGTAACAGAGCAACTTGTCGCCTATAATGCCGAAATCGGTATTTTGGTGAACGTTCTTTGTGTAATGGGTGCAATCCTGCTCACGCGAAGTTATGCAGGTATTGTACGTTATACCGGTCTTCGTGACGGAGTGCGGTTATTCTATACCCTGGCTCTTTCGGTTCTGATGGTTGTAGCAGTAAATATGATTTACTACTCAAATTACCAGGCAAACCTGATCCCGTATTCCGTTCTGCTCATTTCATTCCTGGCTTCATTTCTGTTCCTTTATCAGTATCGTCTGCTGATCAAGAATATATTCAGCTATTACAGAAAGCTTACCAGTAAAAACCGCAGGGTCATAATTTTTGGTGCCGGCCAACTGGGAATCATCACTCAGCAGGTTATCGATAGTACCCCCGATTCTGATCTGAAAGTAGTGGCTTTCGTGGAAGATGACATTCGTAAAGTTGGAAAGTTTATTAATGGAACGCAGATTTACTCTGCTCAGGATGACTTTGAATTGCTCCTTAACTCGTTGAATGCGGATGAACTGATCATCAGTATTGATAAACTGTCATTCGAACGAAAGAATGATATTGTGGATCTGTGTTTGAAGCACGATATCCGGGTTCGGACAGTCCCGAAAGCTGAGGAGTGGATGAAAGGTGACTTCAGCTTTAAGCAGATTAAGGAGATCAATATTGAAGATTTGCTTGGAAGACAATCCATTAAATTGGAGAATGAGGAGGTTGAACGTCAGATTAATAATAAGCATGTCTGTATAACAGGTGCTGCGGGTTCCATTGGAAGTGAATTGGTACGACAAGTATTTCAATACAATCCAGCAAGCGTTATCCTGATCGACCAGGCTGAATCACCACTATACGAGATTGAGATGGAAATCTCAGCAAAAAAAGTAAAGAATCCATTTCATTGCTATGTAGCGGATATTCGTGACAAGGATCGAATCCTTGAAATCCTGCGTAAGCATAAGCCGGATATCATTTTTCATGCTGCTGCCTATAAGCATGTGCCCCTGATGGAACGCAATCCTTTTGAGGCTGTGCGTTGCAATATTCTGGGTACCCGAAACCTGGCAGACGCGGCAGTGGAATTGGGGGTTAAGAAATTCGTGATGGTATCTACTGACAAAGCGGTTAATCCCACGAATGTTATGGGGTGCTCCAAGCGTATTTCTGAAATCTATGTACAGTCTCTCAATAATCATATACATGCCGCAGGAGAGGGCACTATGTTTGTTACCACACGTTTTGGCAATGTACTTGGGTCGAATGGTTCGGTGATACCTTTCTTTAAAAAACAGATCGCCAACGGCGGACCTGTGACCGTCACTCATCCGGAGATCACGCGCTATTTTATGACCATTTCTGAAGCTTGTCAGCTTGTCTTGGAAGCAGGGGCGATGGGTAATGGAGGAGAGATCTTCATCTTTGATATGGGCAAGTCCATTAAGATTGTTGATCTGGCTAAAAAGATGATCAGGCTGTCGGGCCTTGAATTGAATAAAGATATCGATATCGTTTTCACTGGCTTGCGTGATGGAGAAAAGCTTTATGAAGAATTGCTCGCGAACAAGGAAAATACACAGCCTACCCACCATGAGAAGATCATGATCGCTACTGTGGTTCAATATGAATATGAAAGTATTTTGAGGTCTATTGCGTCCCTTGAAAAACTCACCAATACCCAGCGCGACCCATATGAGATCGTCGCACAAATGAAATCAATTGTACCTGAGTTTAAGAGCAATAGTTCTGAATTCCAGGTGCTTGATAAAATGATCAACCCCAACTGACAGTATTAAGTATTAATGTCCCTGAAGGGATATCTTCTTATTGAGGATGGTTAACGGAGTAATGGGCTGAGTTAGTTTTACTCCTCTTTAAATAGCACTTGTTAAAAATTGAATAATAAAAAAGCCCGTTTCTAACGGGCTTCTGATTTTATTGAGATCTGGGTCGCTTACTTCGACGTCTATTCTTTTTAAACTTACTGGTACTCATGATGTGAGTAGGCAGGTAATACTCAACCTTGATATTGTAGATCATGTACCCGTCATTATCAGATGAATCCCCTCTTCGTTTGCCGGGTGCCAGGCGTGGTAGTCCGATCTCGGGCCGGCGATCTGCTAATGCACGAGCAGTAAGGTCATTCCCGAAAATTGACTGATCGCGGAATGTGGTGCTCACATCGTCCAGGTAGTCGGTAAAGGTAATGCGATAGCCGGCTTCCAATGCGATGTTAAAGAAAGGACCCGCTTTAAAACGTACGCCACCACCGAATGGAATTACAAGTGAAACACGGTTGTAATCTACGCCCTCTGTCATGAGAGGCTTCAGGGCTATTTTCTCTCCAGCATTAGGCAGGGGAGTGGAATTTCCAAAATCGTCTACATATACATCTGGTACGATGGCTTTTGGCTGAAAATAGGCCAAACCTAATCCCCCGAAAACATATCCGTTGACACCTGGCCGCTGGTAGAAGCGGCGTCCATTCCTGCGGAAATTAAAAATTCCTACAAAATTCAATTCACCGTTATCAGACGTAAAAGAAAGATTCCTGCGCACGCGGCCCTCAGTATTGGATGATTCATCATCTCCAGCGAGCGAGAAGTACATCAGCTCACCACGGACGGAAATTCTATCGTTTAAGAAATATTCGAGACCGAGATTGATATTCCAGCGGGTATCGAAAATATCTCCGGGGTCGTTGAGGTCCCCGAAATATGCGCTGGTCCCTGTTCCAAACGACAGGATAATATCACGCTGCCGGTTGAAATTATAGAATGACTGAGACCACGCAACACTGCTGAAAAGGGTGACGATCAGAATAGTTAGTATCGTATATTTCTTCATAGGTCAGGATTCGCACGAATTAAGCCACAAGTTACTAATTAACTTTCTGAAATTGAAGAATGAATATCTTAAAAAGATCATTTTTTGACAGATTCAGGTATTTATTTGTAAAAATTGGGTTGTAAATGCCCTTTACCGAAAAGTGAATGAGATGTTACTACTTCCTGATTTGCCTTAATGGAATACGATTGGACGAATTGTTTTGGTATAGATTCTTGAATGTCCCACAGGCGAAACAAGTTTGGTGACTATCTGCCAGAGGCGGACGCCTTCGGCGCTGACGACCTGTCTACCTGCCTGACGGCAGGTAAAACGGAAGGCAGGCTGACTACTGACTACTGATTACTGACTACTGACTACTGACTATCAAGCCTGCGGCTTGATTCGAACGGTAACAAAAAAGCCATCCGCCAAAGGCGGGTGGCTTTCCATTCTTAAGTGCGTCCGGAAGGATTCGAACCCTCAACCCCCAGAGCCGAAATCTGGTATTCTATCCAGTTGAACTACGGACGCAACTATTTACTGTCAACATACCTGCCTGCCGGTAGGCAGGCTGTCCACCGAGTGAAGCGCTCCACTGAACGAAGAGCTCCACCTGCCTGCCGGTTTACCTGCCGTCAGGTAGGCAGGCAGGCTGAGTGAAACGATCCACTCCTAGGAGATTGCTTCTTTTACTTTTTCTGCCGCGTCTTTCAATACAATGGCCGAAGATACCTTCAATCCGGATTCTTCAATGATCCTGGCACCTTCCTCGGCATTTGTTCCCTGTAGTCTTACGATGATGGGAACGTTGATGTCTCCAATCTTTTTATATGCTTCAACCACACCATTCGCTACACGATCGCAACGTACGATACCACCAAAAATGTTGATCAGAATGGCTTTTACATGCGGGTCTTTCAGTATAATCCTGAAACCTGCCTCAACAGTTTCTGCATTGGCTCCGCCTCCCACATCAAGGAAATTGGCAGGCTCTCCGCCCGACAGCTTGATGATGTCCATTGTGGCCATCGCCAGTCCGGCACCGTTCACCATACATCCCACATTTCCGTCCAGCTTCACGTAGTTAAGTCCGGATTTACCTGCTTCAACTTCCAATGGGTCTTCTTCCGACAAATCCCGCATTTCGGCAAGGTCCTTATGACGGAACAAAGAGTTGTCATCGAGATTTACCTTGGCATCAACTGCCAGAATGCGGTCATCAGAAGTCTTCAGCACAGGGTTGATTTCGAACATCGATGCATCCGTACCTTCATATGCCTTATACAATGAGAAAATGAATTTTACCATTTCCTTAAAAGCATTTCCGCTCAATCCGAGCGCAAACGCGATTTTCCGAGCCTGGAAGCCCTGTAAACCAACGGCAGGATCAATCCATTCCTTTATAATTTTTTCAGGTGTGTTGGCTGCCACATCCTCAATATCCATTCCGCCTTCAGTGGATGCCATAATAACATTCTGGCTTGTTCCGCGATCCAACAGAATTGAAAGGTAGAATTCCTTAGGTTCTGAATCCCCGGGATAGTAGACATCTTCGGCAATCAACACCTTGTTTACACGCTTACCCTCTTCTCCGGTCTGATGTGTAACAAGCGTACCGCCCAGGATATTTTTCACTTTCTCAGGAACCTCTGCAAGAGATTTTGCCAGCACAACTCCATTTGAGCCGGTTTCGCGAATTTTTCCTTTACCGCGACCCCCCGCATGGATCTGTGCCTTGATCACATACCAACTTGTGCCGGTCTCTGCATGTAGTTCTTTTGCCGCTGTATGCGCTTTATCGGCGTTATCGGCAACAATGCCGCGCTGTACGTTAACACCGTAGTTTTTCAGAATACTTTTTGCCTGATACTCGTGAATGTTCATGCTATCAAATTTTTGCACGAAACTAACCGTTTTGCGTGTATCTAACAACAAATGTCATTTTAAAATCATCGAAGACGCCATGTCTAAAATCTATTTAGTAAGTTTGAACCTCTTCATTCAATCTGAATTGATTTATGCTAGAAGCAAGGGGTATTATAAAGTCATATGGTGATCTAAAGGTGCTGAAAGGTATAGATCTGCATGTTGCGCCTTCAGAAATAATTTCGATCGTTGGTTCCTCGGGAGCCGGAAAAAGTACACTCCTGCATATCCTGGGAACGCTTGATGCACCTGACAACGGTGTGCTGATTATTAACGGCCAGGAGATGAGCAAACTGCGCGGAAGAGAAAAGGCTGCTTTCCGTAATAAGCGAATCGGATTTATCTTTCAGTTCCATAATCTGCTGGCAGAGTTTACGGCCCTGGAAAATGTCTGCATTCCCGGCTACATCTCTGGGGCAGATGCTGGAAAAGTTGAACAACGTGCCATGGCACTGCTGGATCGCCTGGGAGTAGGGGAGCGAAAGGATCACAAGCCATCCGAATTAAGCGGTGGTGAACAGCAACGGGTAGCAGTAGCCCGGGCACTCATCAACGATCCGGCAATCGTTTTTGCGGATGAACCTTCAGGAAACCTGGACTCAAAAAATGCCGAAGATCTCCATAAGCTCTTCTTTGAACTTCGAAAGGAGTTTAATCAGACCTTTGTGATCGTTACCCATAACGAAGAACTGGCAAATATGGCCGACAGGAAACTTGAGATCCGGGATGGTGCAATTGTCAATCACGCCACAATATCACATTAGTCACTTAGCGAAAATTTGTATCTTTGCAGCCTCATGAAAAAAGTGGCATTCTATACATTGGGCTGCAAGCTGAATTTTTCCGAAACATCTGCGATTTCCCGGAAGTTCGAAGAAAAGGGCTACAGAAAAGCCGACTTCACAGATACACCTGATATTTTTATTATCAATACCTGCTCGGTTACCGACAATGCCGATAAGAAATGCCGCAAGATTGTTCGGGAAGCGCGAAAAATCTCGCCGGAAGCCTACGTTGCCATCATTGGCTGCTATGCCCAGTTAAAACCAAAAGAGATCTCAGAAATAGAAGGGGTGGACGCGGTACTCGGGGCAGCAGAAAAATTTCGACTTGTTGAACTGCTCGATGGCTTTAAAAGAGAGCCCTTAGCGCGTATTCTGGCTTCTGAAATCGATCATGCCAATGCCTTCGAGCCGTCCTATTCCATTGATGATCGGACGAGAACATTCCTTAAAGTTCAGGATGGATGCGATTACAGCTGTACCTTCTGCACCATTCCGCTGGCCAGGGGCAAAAGCAGAAGCAGTACCATAGAGGAAGTAATCAGCCAGGCACAGGACATCTCCGAAAGAGGAGTGCATGAGATTGTTCTTACAGGGGTAAATACCGGAGATTTTGGCATAAGAAATGGCAAACGTGAAGATCGTTTTATTGATCTCGTTCGGGCGCTGGATGACCAGGTAGCGGTAGACAGGTTTCGGATTTCCTCGATTGAACCCAATCTTCTGAATGATGAGATTATCGAGCACGTCGCAGCATCCGGGAAATTCGTTCCACACTTTCATATCCCCCTGCAGTCCGGTTCTGATCGTATCCTGAAAAATATGAAGCGGAGGTATCTTACCGATCTGTATACCAGCCGAATTGCAAAGATCCGTCAGGAAATGCCGGATGCATGCATCGGAGTGGATGTAATCGTTGGTTTTCCTGGCGAGACCGAAGCCGATTTCCTGGAAACCTATAAATTTCTGAACGAGCTGGATATTTCCTATCTCCATGTCTTTACCTACAGCGAAAGACCGAATACACCGGCTGCTGAAATGGTAAACAGTGTGCCGCATAAAGAGAGAAATCGCCGGTCGAAAATGCTGAGAATCCTCTCCGAAAAGAAACGCAGGGCTTATTATGAAAGTCAGTTGGGAAGTATCCGTACGGTTTTGTTTGAAGAAGATATTCAGGATGGAAAAATGTACGGCTACACTGAAAATTACATTCGTGTAGGTGTGAAGTATGATCCATTGCTGATCAATGAATTAAAAGTGGTTCGGTTAAGTAATATTGATGAACAGGGAAATGCCGAAGCGGAAGAAATTGACCTTGTTCTTCACTGATTTATAATAATCCTATGGCATTAACATTACGTTCCAAAGCCCCTGATTTCACGCTCAACTCTACGAGCGGCGAACCATTTACATTAAGTAAATCGGCCGAAGGAAAACCACTTATACTGTATTTCTATCCAAAAGATTTTACACCCGGTTGTACCCGGCAGGCATGCTCCTTCAGGGATCATTTTGATATTTTCAGGGATTTTGAGATAGATGTCTACGGGATCAGTACGGATACGGTCCGTCAGCATCTTGAATTTAAGGAGAAACATGCTCTTCCCTTTGACCTCCTGGCTGATTTGGATGGTAAAGTTTCAAAAATGTATGATGCCAGAATGCCTTTTGTGAACGTCTCGAAACGTATCACCTATTTGCTCGACAGTGATCACAGAATAGCGGCTGTTTACTCCAATCTCTTCGGAGCTGAGCAACATATCAAAAATATGATTAATGAAATTCGCGAAAAGAGCTGATCAGCTCTCCATACGTGATATAATCTGATCCACTTTATTCATAAGCTCTTCCTGGCTGTCCGGACTTAAAAGATACTGTCGTTCCAGCAGCCGTATGGCCATGTCGGACATTATGAAGTGGTTCTTCAAAAAATTCAGCTTGTCCTTGTAGCTTTTAAGTCGCTTATACCGGTTCCTTTCAGTTGGGGATTCCATGATGAATTCCAACTTCTGCATGAGTACATCTGAATCTGCGTGCATATGTCGGCGAGTGGTCGCTTGGTTCATACTAATATATTCAATTCCTGAATATACTCATATTTTGAGGCAAAAATTATCCCATAAAATGGGTATTTATTCTTGTCTTCTTTCTTAAACCAAGTTCAATTCTTTGAATTGTTAAGTCCTAACTTGTTAAAGATCAATTATTTAAAATCAAGATAAATCTGCTTTTATTTCATTAAGTACCGAATCAAGGGCATTGGTAACCTGCTCAAAATCCTCCTGAGAAGCCAGCGGCGCATTTACACTCATGTAAAACTTTATCTTAGGTTCCGTGCCCGATGGCCTCGCGGAAATTTTATAACCGTCGGAAGTGAAAAACTGAAGAACATTGGATTTTTCGTAGTCGATCGTTTCAACTGTACCGGTCTGCAGGTCCTTTGATGTACTTGCCTTGTAGTCGATAACCTTTACGACCCTGGAGCCTCCGAAAGAGGCAGGAGGGTTGGTTCTGAACGAAGCCATCATTTCCTGGATTTCTTCCGCGCCTTTCATGCCTTTCTTGGTAATGGAGATCAGGCTTTCCTTGTAATAGCCAAACTTCACGTACATTTCGAGCAGCATATCGAATAAGGTCTGACCTTTTGCTTTTGCATAGGCACACATTTCAGCAATCATTGCACAGGAGGCAATGGCATCCTTATCACGAACAAAATCACCAATCAGGTAACCGTAGCTTTCTTCCCCGCCCGCAATGAATTTCTTTTTACCCTCGAGTGATTTAATGATCGCAGCGATATACTTAAATCCGGTGAGTGTATTGTAACAATCAACATGGAAAGCCTCTGCAATCCGCTCAATCAGATCGGTTGTTACAATAGTTTTAACAATAAACTGGTTGCCATCCAGCATATTCCGTTCCTGCCAGCGGAGCAGCACGTAATAAATCAGCAATGAACCTGTTTGGTTTCCATTCAGTAACTGGAATTCACCTTTATTATTTTTGCACCCTATGCCCACACGGTCGGAATCAGGATCTGTAGCCATAATGAGATCGGCATCAATCTCTCGTGCTTTCTCCATGGCCAGTTTCATGGCTTCGGCTTCTTCGGGATTCGGGTAAACGACAGTGGGGAAATTCCCGTTTGGTGTGGCCTGTTCTTCCACCACCGTAACATTGGTGAACCCGAAAGCGTCGAGTACTTTGGGAACCAGTGTGATACCTGTGCCATGAATGGGAGAGAAGACGATCTTCATGTCATGGACTTTCTGAACCGCCTCCGGTGATAAAGACAGCTTTTTCAGCTCAGCCAGGTAAGCCTTGTCAACGTCTTCGCCAATGAGTTCTATAAGGTCTTCATTCTTTTCAAACTTCACCTCATCGATAGAAGCGATTGCATTCACCTCATTGATTACATTGGTGTCATGGGGCGCAACCATCTGTGCGCCATCATCCCAATACGCCTTGTATCCGTTATATTCCTTTGGGTTATGGCTGGCGGTAAGGACTACGCCGCTCTGACAGCCAAGGTGCCGGATGGCATAGGACAACTCCGGTGTCGGTCGCAATGCCTCAAACAGATATACCTTGATTCCATTTGCTGAAAATACAGCCGCCGTTGTTTCAGCAAAAAAGCGGCTGTTATTGCGGCTGTCATGTGCGATTGCCACCTTGATCTGCTGGTTGGGAAACTCTTTGATCAGGTAATTAGCCAGGCCCTGCGTTGCCATTCCGATGGTGTATTTATTCATTCTGTTGGAACCCATTCCCATTATACCCCGTAATCCGCCTGTTCCGAATTCAAGGTTTTTATAGAATGCTTCCATCAGCGCATCCGGCTGATCCATGAGCTCCCGGATTTGCTTTTTGGCATCATCACTGATGGAACTGTTTAGCCACTTCTCGGCTTTGGCCTGAACTTCTGTCATATAATTGTTGATTTATTTTTTATAAGTTTCCCCTCAATGCCTGCTCACGCTCAATTGCTTCAAATAATGCCTTGAAATTACCTTTTCCGAACGATTTTGCACCTTTTCGCTGAATAATTTCATAAAAAACAGTCGGTCTGTCCTGTACAGGTTTTGTAAATATCTGAAGCAGGTATCCTTCATTGTCGCGGTCCACCAGGATATTGAGATCTCTCAGTGGTTTGATGTCTTCATCAATTTCACCCACACGATCTTTGAGGTCCTCATAATACGTCTCGGGTACATGAAGAAACTCAACACCTCTGCGCCTCAATTCCCCTACAGTATCGATAATGTTGTCAGTAGCTATGGCGATATGCTGAACTCCTGCACCATTGTAAAAATCAATATATTCTTCTATCTGTGATTTCTTCTTTCCTTCGGCTGGCTCATTGATTGGAAATTTGATGTATCCGTTGCCATTTGACACCACCTTCGACATTAATGCCGTATAATCTGTGGAAATATCCTTATCATCAAAAGTGACCAGCAATGAAAAACCCATTACTTTCTCATAGAATTCAACCCAGGTATTCATCTCTCCCCAGCCAACATTGCCAACACAATGATCAACATATTTAAAGCCGATCGGCTTCACAGGGAAAGGACTTTTGCGTGCTTCAAAACCCGGCATGAAGGGGCCGGTGTAATTGGAGCGATCAACAAAAGTATGAATGGTATCTCCGTAGGTTTTTATGGAAGCGGTTGTAACGGCCCCAAATTCATCTTTGATCGTTTTTGGGGCGGCGGCGGAGACCGCTCCGCGGCTCAATGTTTCATAATAGGACTTCTCGGCATCGTCAACCCATAATGCAAGTACCTTCACGCCATCCCCGTGGCGGGCAACGTGGCGTGTAATTTCGCTATCTTCCTGCAAAGATGAGGTAAGAACAAAGCGCAGTTTTCCTTGCTGCAACACATAACTGGCACGATCACGCACACCTGTTTCCGGACCCGCATAGGCAACCCATTCAAATCCAAATGCATACTGATAATAGATCGATGCCTGCTTGGCATTCCCTACATAAAATTCAATGTGATCCGTGCCCAGTAGGGGAAGAAAATCTGTCTGGCTCATAACTCTTGACGTTTATGCTAATTTAAAGGTTTGGCTGCTGTATTAAAAAGAAATTTCAATGAAGTAACTTTTTTAGAATAAGAATAATTAGTTCATTTGTCAGGCAGACATTTTTTTAATCCAATTATCTGAATTTTATGGATATTACCTCTCTCGACCGTGATCTAACTGTGCTCATAAATGCAAAAATGGCCCTGGCAGCACTTGATTATGCCGATGCCCATTATGATGAAAAGGAAGAAGAACTTCATGACCTGGAAGACGACTTCATGGAAAAGTATGGATCCTATCTTGATGATGCGCTTCATCACGTGCACGACGAAATGTGTCCCGACAGTGATGTCCTGCTGCCCATCGCATATATTCCCAACAAAATTGTAAAGACCGCAGAAGGATTCGATGTTCCTGCCGGGCAGGGGGTTTTCGTAGATGTCGATGACTATTCCAATCCTGATACAAAACTCGTTCTTCTGCCAAATCCAACCCGTATTGTTTTACTGGTGGGCAAGGAGAAGAAGGAAACGCTTTGGACGGCGGTTAAGTAGTCAGTAGTCAGTAGTCAGTAGTCAGTAGTCAGTAGTGTTTGGCTTTCGTTCGTGTATAGTTAGTAGTTTATAGTGCATGGTTTGCGTCTGTCTTTATCAAAAGTCTATGCTCGTTGGAAGACTTTCATAAAATTGTTCATTCAGGATAAGATAGGTCATTTTCCTGATGGGTAGAATGCTAATCATGAGGATTTTGCAGCCGTATCACTCATCACTGATCACTAACCAAATCCAGCCACTACTGACTACTGACTACTGACTACTGACTACTAAAGAAATCCCAGCTTCTCCCTGACTTTCTTGAGTACCGGAATGGCAATTTCCCTGGCCCTCGCTTCACCATCCACTAATTTCCGTTCAAGCTCAGAAGGGTTTTCCATGTAAAAATTGAAAATTTCCCTTGGCTTCCTGAATTTCTCCAGCATCAGTTCAAATAGGGCCTGCTTTGCATGGCCGTAACCGTAATTCCCTCCCAGGTAATTCTTTCGCAACTCTGCGATTTGTTCGGGGCTGCCCAGCAGACTGTAGAGCGTAAACACATTACACGTGTCCGGATTTTTCGGCTCTTCAAGCGGAGTGCTGTCCGTTACAATCGTCATCACCTGTTTCCTTAACTGCTTGTCCGGCAGAAAAATATCAATCGTATTTCCGTATGACTTGCTCATTTTCTGCCCGTCAGTTCCCGGAATGGTCATGACCGACTCATCAATCCGTGCTTCGGGAATCACGAATGTGTCGCCGTATTGATGATTAAAGGCACTTGCCAGATCCCGGGTCATTTCAAGATGTTGCTTCTGATCTTTGCCAACCGGTACAAAGTTGGCATCGTACAAAATGATATCAGAAGCCATCAGTACCGGATAGGTGAAAAGTCCTGCATTAACATCCGCAAGCTTGTCCGACTTATCTTTGAAACTGTGCGCATTCGCCAACATTGGAAACGGCGCAAAACAGTTCATGTACCAGGCCAGTTCACAAACTTCCGGAATGTGCGACTGCCGGTAAAATATGTTGCGGTCGGTATCAAAACCAAATGCAAGCCATGCGGCTGCCGTCGCACGCACATTCTCCCTGCGTTGCTCGCCATCTTTGAGTGAAGTAAGCGAATGTAAATCAGCAATAAAAAATAAGGACTCGTTCGAAGGATCTTCCGAAAGCCGGATTGCCGGAACAATGGCTCCGAGAATATTTCCCAAATGCGGTCTGCCACTGCTCTGTATCCCTGTAAGTATTCTGGCCATACGTTGAAATTTTTCACAAATAAACTAAAATCATATATAAATGGCAGTCTTTTGCATCGTTAATCAATAATGCTTCGATCCAGTAAATAACAATAATTATGTATGTTTGATAAAATTTTTTGAGAATGCGAATATTGCTGTTCAACTTTTTCCTACTTGTGCTGCTGTCATCTGCAACGGCGCAACTTTCAGAACCCGTTCAATTTGATGTGCGCACCTTCGATTTTGGTTCCGTCAGAGAAGATCAGGGCCCCTTTGAACATTCATTTACATTCACCAACAATACAGCAGATTCCATTCGGATCAGTGATGTAAAAGCATCATGTGGCTGTACCGTACCTTCATGGTCGAATGATGTGATTGCCCCCGGGTCGACTGGCTTTGTACAGGCCAGGTATAACGCCGACCGGATCGGAACCTTCAGTAAAAACCTTCAGGTAAATTTTGATGGCGCAGTGCCCCCCGTCACCCTGTATCTCCAGGGTAATGTTCTGCCTGCACCACGCTCACCCGAAGAAGAGTTGCCAACCTTACTGGGTAATCTTCATATGAAATACCGATCTGTAAATCTTGGTAAAGTGTTAACCACGGATGAGCCCGCCGAGAAAACATTTGATCTTTACAACGGATCTGATATCCCGATGCATATCGACAGCCTGTGGCAGCCCAATCACATCTCGGCCTCATTTGAGCCGGATACACTGGCCGCCAAAAGTTCCGGCCAACTGAAGATCGTCTATCATGCAAAACAATTGGGTGATCTGGGGTTTCAGTCGGAAAACATTACCCTATTCACCAATGATACCGAAGAACCGGTAAAGCAGATCAGCGTATATACAACCATTGCAGAATACTTTCCTCCCATGACGGATGATGAGTTGAAGAAAGCTGCTCATCTTAAAATTAATGGCCCTGTATTTGATTTTGATCGCATTGAACGGGATTCCGTTTATTCAACAAAATTTACCATCACCAACACAGGACAGTCAGACCTCCAGGTAAGACAGGTGGAAGGTAATTGCGCATGTATCAATGCCTCTATCGACAAAACCACGATCAAAAGTGGGAAGGAAGCAACGATCACGGTCTCATTCGATACCAAAGGCCGGCTCGGAAATCAGCAGAAATCAGTTACGGTCTATACCAACGACCCGATATCACCGGCACAGCGTATCACGATCAAGGCGTACGTAAAACAGGAGAACGATTAACTGAACGCCTGAATTCCTGTTATTTCCGCACCTAGAATCAGGAGGTGAATGTCATGCGTGCCTTCATAGGTGATCACTGACTCCAGGTTCATCATGTGGCGCATCAACGGATATTCACCGGTGATACCCATTCCCCCATGTATTTGACGGGCTTCACGGGCGATATTCAAAGCAACTTCGACCGAATTTCTCTTTGCCATTGAGATTTGTGGTGTTGTAGCCTTGCCCTCATCCATCATTTTTCCGAGTTTCCAGTTAAGTAACTGTGCTTTGGTAATCTCGGTCAGCATTTCCGATAGCTTCTTTTGGACAAGCTGAAAAGAGGCGATGGGCTTATTGAACTGAATTCTTTCCAGGGCATATCGGCGTGCAGAATCATAACAATCCATCGCCGCTCCGAGTGCTCCCCATGCGATGCCGTACCGTGCCGAATCAAGACACATCAGCGGGGCACCCAGTCCGCTTTTACCCGGCAGAAGATTTTCTTTAGGAACTTTTACATTATCAAATACCAGCTCACCGGTTGCACTTGCCCGCAGCGACCATTTTCCATGGGTTTCAGGTGTGCTGAAACCTTCCATTCCGCGTTCCACGATAAGTCCGTGAATTCGCCCTTCCTCATTCTTCGCCCAAACTACCGCAATATCTGCCTTAGGGGAATTGGAGATCCACATCTTTGCTCCATTCAGTAAATAATGGTCCCCCATATCCCTGAAATTGGTAACCATACCACCGGGGTTGGAGCCATGGTCGGGTTCTGTAAGTCCAAAACAGCCAAGCATATCTCCGGATGCAAGTTTTGGCAGGTATTTTTTCTTTTGTTCTTCGGAACCAAATTTATAGATCGGGTACATGACAAGGGATCCCTGAACAGATGCGGTGGAGCGCATACCGCTGTCACCACGTTCGATTTCCTGCATGATAAGGCCATAGCTGATATAATCCAGGCCGCCACCGCCATACTCCTCCGGTACCGTTGGTCCGAATGCCCCAATCTCACCGAATTTTTTCACTATTTCAACCGGAAAGTGAGCTCTTTGGCACCAATCCTCGATATAGGGTGATATTTCTTTCTTCACAAAATCACGAATGGCACCACGGATCATTTTATGCTCTTCCGTTAAAAGATCATCGATCATGTAGAAATCCGGTGACTCAAACATGTCCTGCTTGGTTGGCTTTTTAGCTCCAATTTGCTCATCTGCTCCGTTATATGACATTATCTCGCTTATTTGGGTTATTCATATTTAAATTTCAAATTTACATAACCTTTTTTACAATGAGCTAGCTGCGGGATGGACAAATCAGAAATAGACGATAAAATTCTGGACCAGATCAGAAAACTGGAGGAGAAATACGAAGTAATGGGCCAGGACCTTTCATCCTACCTGGACGGACTTCTGTATGCCGATTATCTTACTTATTGGGATTATATTCACCTGGACACATTGTTGAGTCTTCAGAATCCTAAAACCGGGTTTAAGGATGAGATGATTTTTATTGTATATCATCAGTTCACAGAACTTTATTTTAAGCTCATCCTTTGGGAAATGAATCAGGTGACTTCCGCGGATCCCCCTCTTCCCGGGGAGGAGTTTGTCGAAAAGGTCCGCCGAATCAATCGTTATTTTGAGATGCTGGAGAATTCATTTGATATCATGATTGAAGGGATGGATCGTGGTCAGTTCCTGAAATTCCGGATGTCTTTGCTTCCTTCCAGCGGATTTCAGTCGGCCCAGTACCGGCTCATCGAATTCCAGGCTACGGATGTTTTCAATCTGCTTTCAGCTGAAGCCCGCAAAAAGGCTAATTCTGATGATCCTGTAGAATCCCTTCTACAGCAAATTTACTGGAAGGAAGGAAGTACCGAGCTTGCTTCAGGCAAAAAAACACTTACCCTTCGCCAGTTCGAGGAGAAGTATATGGATGAGTTTATCGAGGAAGGTAACCGGCTGAAAGCAAAAAATTTCCTGCAATTGTATCGTAAATATTACAAGGATCAGGATACTGCCGAGGAAATCAAGCAAGAGTTGAAAAAATTCGACTTGTTTGCTAATGTATTATGGCCGCTGGCACATTATAAGTCGGCCGTCAAATACCTTCACAAAGATCCGGAGGACATTGCAGCCACGGGCGGAACAAACTGGCAGCGTTATCTGCCCCCGAGGTTTCAGCGGATAATATTTTTTCCGGAAATTTGGTCGAGAGAAGAACAGGAGAACTGGGGCAAGAAGTGGGTATTGGATCAGCTTTCCCCCGGCAAATAGAAATTTTTTAGGGGTTAATACCCGAACAGGTGAGATTTTTTCTGCTATATATTTTTATAGGGTCAATTTATTGTGCCCATGTTACCGCCCAGGTTAAGAGAGAGACCTTTCATGACCCGGAAAATACCCGTTTGAAAGAAGTTTATTATGTAAAGGATACATTGTCAAACATTCTTGAGGGTCCCTACAAATCATTCTATCTTAATGGTGAACCGGAATCGCGCGGACAGTTTCAGGATAATGAGGCATCCGGGGTCTGGGAATTTTTTTACGAGACAGGTACTCTCAAGACGCGCGCACAGGTAAAGGCAGGAGACGGGAATGATGGCTATTATGAATATTTCTATGAGAGCGGCGAAAAAAGCATGGAAGGCTTTGTTAACAGTCAGCGCCAGGTGGGATTTTGGAAATTTTACTATGAGAATGGCACGTTGAAAGAAGCCGGTAATTTCACGGAAGGTTTGCGTGATGGGGAATGGAAAGGATACTTCGAAGACGGGCAGCTTTCGAGTAAGACCGCCTATTCTGCCGGAAGCGGAGAAAGAAGGGAATATTATTCTTCAGGTGAACTGCATGCCCGCGGCCCTGTGAAGGGAAATCTTCGTACCGGGTACTGGCAATATTTCAGTAAAGCCGGTAAAAAAGAGGCAGAAGGGTCGTTTAGCAGAGATAAAAGAAACGGCGAGTGGGTATTTTATCATGACAGCGGGGTGGTTGCATCCAGGGGAGCCTATGATGATAACGTCGCGGTTGGTGTTTGGGATTATTATGATCAGCAGGGTGATATTTCGTCACGGGGCGCATTCCGTCAGGGTGCCAAACAAGGGAACTGGGAGATATTCTATCCGGGAGGCACTATCAAGGGAAGTGCTAATTTCGACAATGGAAGCGGGCCTTACCGGGAGTTTTATAAATCAGGTGAACTTCGTGCCGAAGGGCAAATCAAAGATGGTCTGAGTGAAGGAGAATGGGTATACTATTTTGAAGACGGGGCTGTCGAAGGAAAATGCACCTTTGAAAAAGGCCGTGGAACCTATGTCGGGTTTTATCCGGATGGCGGACTGCAGACACGCGGAACGATTGAAAATGGAAAACGGGTCGGCCGATGGGAACTTTTTGATGAAGAAGGTACGCTAACCGGTTATTATATGCCGATTTATCAGGGTGAAGAACTGATAAACCTGCCAGATCCGCGGCCCACACGAGATCCCCGGAATTATGGCGTGGCAGATTACAAATTCAAAGGCAGCAAGACCGGTTATTTCGATCGCAGGCTTAATGAATACAACGGACTGATCCTGGAATCAAATCCCCTGATGACACTCATCGGGCGTTTTCCGATTTCTCTTGAAATGTATATGGAAGACCGATTGGGTTATCAGCTTAGTATTACCGGCATCCGAGATCCATTTTTTAAGAATGATAGCGACATTGCGCTGAATGAAACCTTTAAACGTGGATACCAGGTGGCGTTTCAGCAGCGATTTTATAACCCTTCCCAGTTTGGGCTCTGGTATTTCGGATATGAATTAAGGTTCAACAGTTTGCAGCACTATGCACGCATTGAGCTCAATCCCGGCGAGATCGATAAAATTTCAAGTTCAGAAAATCGCGTTGATGGCTCCGTTTTACTGGGGTATCGCATTATGCGATCTACCTCTGAACAGGGATTTACCATTGATTCCTACATTACACTGGGTGGCAGTTACAGAAGTTTCAAGGAACCCCCGTATTATACAGAAGTTTTCAGTGATTTGGACCAGGATAAGTTTTCTTTCCGGTTTGGATTTGGCCTGATGGTGGGATATGTATTTCCTTTTTCCAATAATCGCAGAAGATAGTCTGAAATGGCTACTTTTGTCCTGTGAAAAAAACCATTCAGCTCACATTGCCACCCGAAAAAGGGTATGATGAGAATTTGCTTTTGGAAGAAGTCCGCCGAAAAGCCAAAATGCCTTCGGCCGATGTGCGGATTATGCGTCGTTCAATCGATGCGCGACGGTCCCCTGTGAAAGTAAATATTGCAGCCGAAGCATTTCTGAACGAGCCGCTGCCTGAATTGATTTCATATCATACTAACTTTCCCGACGTAAGCAGCGCTCCCGAGGTAATTATCGTTGGGGCAGGTCCGGCAGGAATGTTTGCCGCACTGCGATTGATCGAGCTCGGACTGCGCCCTGTAATCATTGAGCGTGGAAAAGATGTTCGCGCACGGCGCAGGGACCTGGCGGCCATCAATAAGGAACACAAGGTAAATCCCGATTCAAATTATTGCTTTGGAGAGGGTGGGGCCGGAACCTATTCGGACGGAAAATTATACACCCGATCGAAAAAAAGGGGCGATGTCCAGCGAATTCTGGAAATACTTGTAGCCCATGGTGCAACTGAAGAAATTCTTTTTGAGGCACATCCGCATATCGGGACTAACAAGTTACCGCAGATTGTGACCAATATCCGGGAAAGTATACTTCGGGCTGGTGGTGAAATTATGTTTGATACCCGGGTGACCGGATTTTTGCAGGACTCTTCAGGTATGAAGGGAGTACGCCTGGCTGATGGTGGTAAACGGGACGGAATCAGTGTTTTACTGGCAACCGGCCACTCGGCGAGGGATATATTTCAATTGCTGGTGAACAGTTCGATTCCGGTTGAACTTAAGCCGTTTGCCCTTGGTGTTCGTATTGAGCACCCGCAGGCGCTGATTGATGAAATACAGTATCATTGCACAGGACCGCGTAATGAACATTTGCCTGCATCTTCCTACTCGCTGGTGTACCAGGCGCGACACCAGGGAATTGCAAAAGGGGTCTTTTCCTTCTGCATGTGCCCTGGCGGATTTATCGTTCCAGCTGCCACTCATGAAGGTGAGGTTGTTGTGAATGGTATGAGTCCGTCCCGGCGAAATTCTCGTTTTGCCAACAGTGGAATCGTGGTGGCTGTTGATGCGGCAGATTTTGTGGATTATGAACAATATGCAGAACTGGCCGGCATGCATTACCAGGCTGCAGTTGAGCAGCGTGCCTGTCAGGTTGCCGGTGGAACCCAGACAGCCCCGGCACAGCGGATGACAGATTTCATGAAAAGGAGGGTATCCGCCACGCTTCCCGATACATCCTATCAACCCGGTCTGATGTCTGTTGATCTGCATGAGGTTCTTCCCGTGCCTGTCGCAGCCCGACTGGAGCAGGGTCTGCGACATTTTGGTAAAATCATGAAAGGCTACCTCACCAATGAGGCACAGCTTGTGGGAGTGGAAAGCAGAACTTCCTCACCTGTTCAGATCCCCAGGGATAAAACCACGCTCGAGCATGTTGCGGTGCCGCGCCTTTTTCCTTGCGGGGAAGGAGCGGGCTACGCGGGAGGAATCGTATCGGCGGCAATGGACGGTGAACGATGTGCTGAAGCGATCCACCAACTTTATGCCAGAAAGAAATGAAAAGAACGGCCGTTATTGGAGCAACCACGAATCCTTCCCGCTATGCGTTCATTGCGGCGGAGATGCTGGTTGAATACGGGATCGATATCGTACTGCTGGGAATAAAGAAAGGACAGGTTGCAGGGCAGGATATACAGGATATACGGAATTTCCCGGATCCTGGCGAGATCCATACCGTCACACTTTACCTGGGTCCGGCGAATCAGGTGCCTTACTACGATTATATTCTTTCCTTAAAGCCGAAACGCATCATTTTCAATCCGGGTACGGAGAATCCGGAATTTGAGCGGATGGCACGTGAACGTGATATAGAGGTGGATGAGGCATGTACGCTGGTGATGCTGCGTGTTGGATTGTATTAATTTTTATCGATCAAATCCTCATATGAACCTTCGGTGCGGTAATTAATAATCGTTCCCCTTAGACGCATTTCTTCAAGTGCTTCCAACAGCTCGTCGTAACCCGGTCTGCTTTCATCCAGCGGGACGTTCAGATAGAAGAAGTACCTAAGATTTTTGAGTTCCGCAATTTCCACCGGAATGGATTCGATTGAATTCTCCGAGATGTCAAGATCATATAATTCGCCAAGGGTCAGGGCCGTTCCGGGAAATTCTGTCAGATAATTATTATTTACCCTCAGAACCCGAAGCTTTGATAGTTTTGACAGCTCTTCTGGGAGATAGCTGATGCGGTTATGATGTAAATATAATTCCTCCAGCTGCGAAAGCTCTCCAAGTGTCTCCGGGACCCTAAAAATCCGGTTGTTGGAAAGGTAAAGTACCTTCAGATTTTTCAGGTTTGAAATTTGCGGACTCACACTTTCAATTTCATTGTAATACAGATCGGCAATCTGAAGGGAATCCAGCCTGTAGAATGAATCGGGAAGCTCCGTAAGGTTATTCCGGTACAACATCAGGTGTTCGAGCCGATCGAGGGTATCAATCCAGTCGGGAAGAAATTTAATATTGTTATAGGCCAGCTGAAGGTCCTTAAGGTTGCGCAGCTCCTTTAAGCCTTCTGGGATCACCTGTACATCGCACCGGTTCATGGATAGAAGTTCCAGTCCGGTTAGCCTGCGAAGTCTTTTGTCTGAAATTACCAGGCAATTATTGCTGATAAGCAAATGTGTGAGCTGGTCGAATTTTCTTGTCCGCCGTGGAATATCGGTGAAGGAATTTCCCGACAAATTCAGGATCTGCAGACCACCAAGTCGTTTGAGGCGCCAGGGAATCTTTTTCAGTCCGTTGTCTGATACATCAAGCTCCTTCAGGGATACCCCCCGGCCTACCTTCAAACGGGTTTCGGCAAGGTTATTTTGGGAAAGGTTTAGTTTGTTCAGGGAGTCCAGCCGTAACAGCCGCTTGTCCAGGTTTTGAATGTTGTTCCGGGAAAGATCCAGGGTGCGAAGATTCGGAAATTCGAACACAAAATCAGGAATCCTATTCAACCGGGCATTCGAAAGGTTGAGATAATAGATAGTGTCCTTATTCGGAAGGTTTTTATACTTTTCTATCCTGAGCAAAGCCGCCCGGTACCGGTCTGATTCCCCGCGTTGGGCGGTTAGATCCGACATCGCAACGCTACAAAAAATCAGAATTAAAACTATTCGTCTGAACATTCTTCAAACTAAAAGATTAGTTGATAATAATGCAAGGAAAATGACCATAAAAGAGGCTGGAATTTTGTATTTTTGCCGGATTCTAATTGATAACTATGAGCGAAAAAGACACTAACAAGAAACAAGCATATTCAGCAGGTAATATTCAGGTACTGGAAGGACTGGAAGCAGTACGAAAGCGGCCCGCAATGTACATCGGCGATGTTGGCATAAAGGGATTACACCACCTGATTTGGGAAGTTGTAGATAACTCCATTGACGAGGCCCTGGCGGGGTATTGCGATAAGATCAGTGTCACAATAAATGAAGATAACAGCATCACGGTATCAGACAACGGACGTGGTATTCCAACCGATATGCATGAGAAGGAACAGCGGTCGGCACTTGAGGTGGTAATGACGGTACTTCATGCGGGAGGAAAATTTGACAAGGATACGTACAAGGTTTCCGGCGGATTGCACGGTGTGGGTGTTTCCTGTGTGAATGCACTATCTACACAGCTGATTGCCACGGTGAAACGGGATGGAAAGGTTTATCAGCAGGAATACAGCCGTGGTGTACCCAAAGCACCGGTTGCTGTGATCGGTGATACGGATGATAATGGAACCACAGTTCATTTCCTGCCCGACAATACAATATTTAATGAAACGGTTTATAAGTATGAGACCGTAGCATCACGAATGCGGGAACTCGCTTATCTGAATGCCGGGATTCACATTTATCTGAAGGATTTACGTGAAACAGATGATGACGGCCAACATCGATCCGACGATTTTTATTCTGAAGGTGGTCTGAAGGAATTTGTTGAATACCTTGACAGCACGAGGGAAAACCTGATCCCCGAGCCGATATTCATGAACAATGACACAGGTGAAATACCTGTTGAAGTGGCTATGAGTTATAACACCTCATACACCGAAAACGTGGTTTCCTATGTCAATAATATCAATACAATTGAAGGCGGAACACACGTGTCAGGTTTTAGAAGGGCGCTTACCAGAACCCTGAAATCCTATGCGGATAAATCGGGTTTGCTTGACAAGGTTAAAATTGACATCAGCGGGGATGACTTCAGGGAGGGGCTTACCGCCGTAATTTCGGTGAAGGTTCAGGAACCTCAATTTGAAGGACAGACCAAGACCAAACTTGGAAACTCCGACGTGATGGGTGCAGTGGATACAGTCGTAGGTGAGATGTTGAACATCTACCTGGAGGAACATCCGCGCGAAGCCAAAATGATCGTACAGAAAGTTGTTCTGGCTGCCCAGGCCCGTGCAGCAGCACGCAAGGCCCGTGAAATGGTTCAGCGGAAAAATGTTCTTTCCGGTACAGGGCTTCCCGGCAAGCTTGCTGATTGCGCGAACAGCGATCCGTCTGTTTGCGAGCTATACCTGGTAGAGGGTGATTCTGCGGGTGGATCTGCCAAGCAGGGCAGGGACCGGAATTTCCAGGCCATTCTTCCCCTACGGGGTAAAATCCTGAATGTGGAAAAGGCCCAGGAACACAAGATTTACGAGAATGAGGAAATTAAGAATATAATTACAGCCCTGGGTGTAAGCTTCGGAACGGAAGAAGATGACAAGGCGTTGAACATGTCGAAACTGCGTTATCATAAGGTAATTATTATGACGGATGCGGATGTCGATGGTTCGCACATTCGTACGCTCATCCTTACGTTCTTCTTCCGATATATGCATGCACTTATTGAAAAGGGTTATCTATACATCGCGCTTCCACCACTTTATCAGTTGAAAAAGGGTAAGCAGGAGCGCTATTGCTGGACGGAAGAAGAGCGGGAGATCCTGGTGAAGGAACTCGCCAAGGACGGCAAGGAAGATTCGGTTGGTGTTCAGCGTTACAAGGGTCTTGGTGAGATGAACCCGGAGCAGTTATGGACTACCACCATGGATCCTGAGCGTCGCAGTCTGAAGCAGGTCACGATCGATTCGGCCGCTGAAGCAGATCATCTCTTTTCCATGTTAATGGGTGATGAGGTGGCTCCGCGTCGTGAATTTATCGAGCGCAATGCCAAGTATGCGAAGGTAGATGTGTAAATTATTTTAGGAGAAAAGGACAGGAACAATTTATGATACTTAGTGAACGCGTTAAACGCCAGATTTCTGAGAGTGATTATATCAGTCGGGACCTGAGTTGGCTGCAATTTAATTATCGCGTTCTGGATCAGGCTATCAATGCAGATCGGAGTATTGTTGAGCGTCTCAAATTTCTCGCCATAACGGCCTCCAACCTGGATGAGTTTTTTACGATACGGGTTGGAAGCCTTTACAATTATATTGATTACGGAAAACAGCGTTTCGATTATTCCGGTCTGAGGGAACAGCCGTTTAAGCAGGTTCTTCTACAAAGGGCCAAGGAGTACACACATATTCAGCAGGATGTTTATCTCAATTCACTCCTGCCGATGTTTGAACATGCGGGATTCACAATTACCCCGTATAAAAAGCTCAGTGCAGACGAAAAGAAGAATGTGGCCGACTATTTCCAGTCGACGATCTATCCGATGCTCACCCCGATGGTTTACGATAGTTACCACACCTTTCCAATCCTGAATACGCACAGGCTCGTTTTTGGAGTTGTTACCCGAAGTCAGGACACTACAGAAAATAAAAAGCTCAGCTTTATCCAGGTTCCATCGAACCTGCCTCGCTTTTATGAAATTGAGAAGGATGATCAACTTCATTTTATTCCGGTCGAGGATATCATCCTGAATAATATCCAGCATCTTTTCCGGAATGTGGAAATCCTTTCCTCAAACCTGTTCCGAATTACAAGAAACGGGGATTTTACGCTGGATGAAAGTGATGATATTGAAGCGAACTTCCTGGAAGAACTGAAGACAAAGCTTAAAACACGGCGGACGGGCCGGGTTGTACGCATTGAGGTTTCCGGAAGACCCGACAGCTGGATGCTGAATGTGTTGAAGGATCGCTGGCAGCTGGAAGATGAAAATGTTTTCAGGATAAAGAAAAGGAGCCTCATTGATTTTACCGGGCTGTGGCAGATTGTAAATCATCATAATTTCCGGGACATGCATATGGTCATGCCCGATACCATTCCGCCATTGAGTTTTCCCAAGATCCGGGAACAGAATATTTTCGATGTTTTGCAGGAACGGGATGTATTGTTACACCATCCATACAACAGCATTGAGCCGGTTATTGATCTGCTGGAAAAGGCAGCGGATGACCCCGGTGTACTTGCCATAAAAATGACGATTTACCGGCTGGCACGGGATTCACGTGTCTCGGAGGCACTGCTGAAGGCCGCTGAAAACGGTAAGCACGTTTCGGTGCTGTTTGAGGTGAAGGCCCGTTTTGACGAAGAAAATAACCTGCGTGAAGCGCAACGGCTTCAGAAAGCCGGATGCTTTGTGATCTATGGGATCAGTAGCTTTAAAACACACACAAAACTTCTGCTCATTGTTCGCAAGGAAGGGCAACATGTACGCAGGTATCTTCACCTTTCAAGCGGTAACTATAACGAGTCGACCGCAAAGCTCTATACAGATCTCGGACTTCTTACGACTAATGAGGTCCTGGCACATGATGTAAGTGAGTTTTTCAATGTAATTACAGGCCATTCCATGCCTTCCATTTACAAGAGCCTGATCACGGCGCCGAAGGATATGCGTCAGCAGCTGATTGCAATGATCCGCAATGAGGCGGAGCATGCACGCCAGGGCAGGGAAGCGGGCATTGTTATTAAGATCAACTCACTTCAGGACAAGGAAACCATTGATGAACTCTATGCCGCTTCGCAGGCCGGAGTTCCGATCAAACTGATTATTCGCGGTATGTGCTGCCTGCGGCCGGGACGTACCGGTCTGAGTGAAAATATTCAGGTTATCTCCATTGTCGGTCAATATCTGGAGCATTCACGGATATATTATTTCCATAATGACGGTCAGTACAAGTTGTATATTGGTAGTGCAGACATGATGGTACGGAGTTTTGAGCGCCGGCTGGAATCTATTTTTCCGATCACTGACGATCTCCTGCGCAGGCAGATCAAGAATATTCTTCAGTATAACCTTAAGGATAATGTGAACGCATATGTAATGCAGGAAGACGGTTCATACGTTAAGAAGTTTCCAGATGGGGAGGATCCGTTCAATATTCACCTGGAATTCTATAAGGTGAATCGTGAAAATCTTGTTGATCTTGATCTTAGTATCGATTTTAAGCCTGCTGTTAAGGAAATGGAACGGCCGGAAGAGACAATCGAAGACCTTAATTAAAATTCATTTTTTCCTTTTCAAGGTGTTGTTCATACAGCCAGAGCATCATCCCGTCCTTCAGTCCGACCGAAGGAACAATGATGAAGTTGGCACCTGCCCATTCCATTACCTGGGAATAGATCTCTGATGCGGGAATTATCACATCAGCACGGTCGGGATTCAGCTGCAGATCGTTGATGCGTTCTTCCATAGTAAGTTCTGAAATCATATTGGCCGTCTCTTTCAGGCGACCCAGGGAGAGCTTGTCTTCAGCTTTACGTTGTGCCAGCTCATAAAGCTTATTAATGTTACCTCCTGTACCGACAGCTGTTAACGGACCTTTTAATTCTTTCGTCTTTTCCTGTATCCATCGCTTCATGCTGCCCCATACCTGTGGTGAGTCGAAATGATCCAGTCGTCTGACGGAACCGATTTTAAAAGACTGTGCGGCCACCTTTTTTCCGGATTTATAGATATTGAGTTCGGTACTGCCTCCACCAACATCGATATGCAGGTAATTCCTTTTCGTTTGCAGAAAGGAGGTGATTACATTATTGATGAGTAAAGCTTCCCGCTTGCCATCGATTATCTGGATTTTCAGCTTGATTTCTTCCTCGATTTCCCTGACGATAGCTGCCCCGTTTTCAGACTCGCGAAGTGCTGAGGTAGCACAAGCCATATAATCGTCAACCTCATACAGCTCGATCAGAATTTTGAATGCCCGCATCAGTTTCTTGAATTTCTTATACTTTAACGGACTGATCTTGCCCGTTTTGAAAACATCATGTCCCAGGCGAAGCGGGAAACGGACGTATTCAATCTTTTTGAAGGTTAATTCACCACGGGTATGTATCACCACGGATACCTGCAGGCGGATAGCATTAGACCCAATATCGATTGCCGCGAACTTCAATGATTCATTTTTTGTTAAGTTCTCACTAATTTAGTAGCTACGCACAAAGGAAACGAAATAATTATGTCGGCAATATCAGAAATTTTAAAAGAACGCATCCTTGTTCTGGACGGGGCAATGGGAACAATGATCCAGCGCCATAAACTGGAGGAGGAGGATTTCAGGGGGGAGCGGTTCAAGGATCATCCTCATGAACTGAAAGGCAATAATGATTTGCTGGCAATTACCCGACCGGATATCATCAAGGATATTCACAGGGCATACTATGAAGCGGGCGCTGATATCGCTGAAACCAATACATTTTCATCAACCACCATTGCTCAGGCGGATTATCACCTGGAGGACGCGGTACACGAAATTAATGTGGCGGCTGCACGATGTGCACGCGAGGTAGCCGATGAAATGACCGCTCTCGAGCCCCATAAACCTCGATTTGTGGCAGGTTCGATAGGACCGACAAATCGAAGTGCCTCCATTTCGCCGGATGTAAACAATCCCGGATTCCGATCTGTGAACTTTGATGACCTGGTCAAGGCATACGGAGAACAGGCTGAGTCACTGCTGGAAGGTGGTGTTGATATTCTGTTGGTTGAAACAGTTTTTGACACACTGAATGCAAAAGCAGCCCTCTTTGGAATTGAGCAGGTATTTGAGAAAACCGGGCAGCGTGTCCCGGTGATGGTATCGGGTACGATAACGGATGCCAGTGGAAGAACACTTTCTGGTCAGACCACACAGGCATTTCTTATTTCCCTGGAGCATATGCCGTTGTTAAGCATCGGTCTGAACTGTGCACTTGGCGCAAAGGAATTGAGGCCTTATTTACAGGTTCTGGATAAGAATGCTCCTTTCTTTGTTTCAGCTCACCCCAATGCCGGGTTGCCGAATGAATTTGGGCAGTACGATGAAACACCCGAAGACATGGGCCGGCAGATTGAAGAATTCCTGAAGGAAGGCCTGGTGAATGTGGTTGGAGGGTGTTGTGGCACAACACCTGATCACATCAGAGTCATTGCCAATCTGGCAGCAAACTACAAACCCAGAACTATCAAACAACCCGCATCTGTTTAAGCTCACAGATCATGCGAAATATTGGTATCATCGGTCTGGTTTTATTCATTGCTTCCTGTAAGCCGGTTGTTAAGCTTCCCGTGGAGGAAGAGTTTGGCTGGTTGGAGGCGAACTGGGTAAGCACAGACGGTAAGATGGGGGAGGACTGGACATATATTTCAGCTGAAGACCGCCTCGAAGGCAGCGGCTGGGAGCTTCAAAGCGGGGACACCGTTCAGACTGAGATCATGCAAATTCTGAGTAGAAGGGATAAGTTATTTTTCATGGCGGATACAGGTGAAGGATCCCCCGTGTATTTCGAGATTACTGAAAAGGGCTCCGGTTATTTCGTAGCCGGCAATCCATTCCATGACTTCCCGACCAGGATCGAATACCGGCGAACTGGTGATCGCCTGAACGCTACTGCCGCTAACGATGATCGTACGGTAAACTTCGTATTTGTGCGTAAATAGGTTCCTGTTTAACCTCTTCGTTTATTTTTTGTTATTAATTTGTGATTTGAGGGATTCAGGCGATGGCATAATGGTTTTTCGCGTGTGAATTTGGTAAATTCAAGGCATGTCCAGAACAATAATAATTTCAAACAGGCTTCCGGTAAAAATTTCAAGAACGGCAGAGGGTGAGCTGTCCTTCAGACCCAGTGAAGGTGGTCTGGCCACAGGATTGGGTTCAATATATAAAGAAGGGGATAACCTGTGGATTGGCTGGCCCGGCATTCATTTCCAGGATGAGGAGGAGGAATCTTTTGTAAAAAAGGAGCTTCTGAAGGAAAATATGCTTCCGGTGGATCTCACTACCGAAGAGATCAAGCTTTATTACGAGGGATTCAGCAATGAAACTTTATGGCCGACATTCCATTATTTCAATCAGTACGCCCTCTATAAAAAATCGTACTGGCAATCCTACGAAAGGGTCAATCAAAAATTTTGCGACGCAGTCCTGGCTGTAGCCAACCCGGATGATACGATCTGGGTACACGATTATCAATTGCTGTTATTACCAGATCTGATACGGGATAAGCTACCTCATGTGAGTATAGGTTTCTTTTTACATATACCTTTTCCATCTTTTGAGGTATTTCGTCTGCTGCCATGGAGACGTCAGCTGCTGGATGGCGTACTGGGGGCCGATCTGATAGGCTTTCATACCTATGATGATATGCGCCACTTCCTCAGTGCGGTGAGTCGCATCTGTTTTTTGAGCAATCATCACGGGCAGATTACCAAGGATGGCCGTATTGTTGAAATCGATGCCTTTCCGATGGGTATCGACTATGATAAATATGCAAGGTCTTCTGCTGCGCCGGAAACATTGAGCAGGGAAGTGAAGTATCGTACTTCACTGGGTGAAGTAAAACTAATGCTGTCGATAGACCGGCTGGATTATTCAAAAGGAATTGCCGCAAGGCTTCAGATCTTCGATTTATTTCTGGAGAAATACCCGCAATACCAGGGTAAAGTATCGCTTCTGATGGTCGTGGTTCCTTCCCGCGACAGCGTTGACAAGTATAAGGACCTGAAGGAGGAGGTGGATTTGCTGGTAGGCCGGGTAAACGGAAAATACGGTTCGGTTAACTGGACCCCCATACATTATTTTTACAGGTCGTTTCCTTTGGAGGACCTTTCAGCGTTTTATCGTATTGCCGATGTGGCGCTCGTTACACCAATGCGTGATGGCATGAACCTGGTTTGCAAGGAATTTGTTGCCAGCAAGCTGGATCAGAAAGGGGTATTGATCCTGAGTGAAATGGCAGGAGCGTCAAAGGAACTTTCTGAAGCCATCATTGTAAATCCTAACGACAAACACCAGGTGCGTGATGCGATCAAGAAAGCCCTCGAGATGTCGGAGGATGAGCAGGTGAAGCATATGGAGATCATGCAGGCAACCTTGAAAAAATTTAATATTCATCATTGGGTAGAGCTTTTCATGCAACGCCTGGATGAAGTAAACCAGAAACAACTGAAGATGAACACCAAGCTTCTAGACGAGAAAATTGAAAGTGAAATGCAGGATTCCTTCGCCTCCAGTGAGGATCGCATGCTCTTTTTGGATTATGATGGTACGTTATCACCGTTTACCGGGAATCCACAGGATGCCTCTCCTGATGAGGAGCTAATGGAGATTCTCACGCACTTATCACAAATTGAAAATACACGTGTGATTGTGATCAGCGGAAGAGATCGCCATACACTCGAAAAATGGCTGGGAGACTTACCAATAGAATTTGTAGCAGAACATGGCGTCTGGATGAAGTGGAATGGTGAAGGCTGGATGTTACTGGATTCCCTCGATGCGTCCTGGAAAAATGATATTCGTCCGATTCTTGATATTTATGTAAACAAGACGCCGGGATCGTTCGTGGAGGAAAAGGATTACTCGTTAGTATGGCATTACCGCAAGGTGGAAACCGGGCTTGGAGAACTGCGTGCGCGGGAAATCATCAGCCACCTGAAATACCTGGCAGTGAATATGAATCTTCAGGTTCTCGAGGGTAACAAGGTTGTCGAGATCAAAAATCTTGAAGTGAATAAAGGGAAGGCCGCTGCCCGCTGGCTGGAGGATGACATGCAGAACACCTTCATCATGGCAGTTGGTGACGACTGGACAGATGAAGACACCTTCAAGGCGATGCCGGAAAGCGCCTTTACCATCAAGGTAGGAGACAGGCGTAGCGCCGCCAGATTTAGTGTACGTGATCATTCCGTAGTTCGGCGGATTCTACGGGAACTCGGCAATGTGAATGTATCGCAGGACTAAATGAAGTTAGGCCGGTCGAGTTTACGGCTAATTCTATAGGCTGCATTCACCAATCCGACGTGGCTGTAGGCCTGCGGGAAATTCCCCCACATAGAACCGGTTTTGGCTTCAACATCTTCACTCAGCAGACCCAGATGATTGCTGTACTTCAGGAGGTTTTCAAATGCCTCAATCGCCTCATCGATGCGTCCCACACTCGTTAGTGCCTCTACATGCCAGAAGGCACAGATCAGAAAGGTCGTTTCCGGTGCACCGAAATCATCCTTATGAAGGTATCTGTAAAATAACCCCTCTTTTGATTTCAGCTCATGCTCCATGGCTTTGAGGTGATCAGCAGCCATAGCCGAGCCAGGTTCCAGGTAATTCATCAGGATAAGCTGTAAATTGCTCGCATCCAGATTTGGAGATCCAATAGCCTGCGTATATACTTTGCGCTCAGGATCATAACATTCTTCAATTTTTTCCGAGGCTCGTTTGGCCAGTCGGGTTGCCTGTTCCACGATCTTTTGATCACTAAATGCCTTACCAATTTTGATTGCGGCCTGACTCCCTGCCCAATGAAAAAGGTAGGTGTAGCAATGGAACTGGCTGAGTGTTCTGAATTCCCATAATCCGGCATCCGGTTCTTCCATAAGTGATTCAATCCGTTCAAGGATCTGCCGGATCATTTTAAGCGATTCCGAACGTTCCCGGTTGATAAAACGACTGTCTATGAAAAGTGGAAGCAGGGTTAGCAGAATTTGACCGTAAACGTCATTCTGAATGTGTGTGTAGGCCTGATTTCCTACGCGGACAGGTGTATTTCCTTTATATCCTTTGAGCGGTAAAATTTCTTCAACCAGGTGCTCCTTACCCGTTATTCCATACAGTGGCTGAAAGCGATCCTCGGTTTTAACAGAAATGTTTACAATGTAGTTGAAGTAATTCTCAAGCTCCTCGAAGTGTCCGATATTATTGAAAGCTGTGAGGGTGTAATAAGTGTCTCTCATCCAGCAATAACGATAATCCCAGTTCCGGCCGCTTCCCGGCGCTTCGGGCAGACTTGTTGAACCGGCAGCAATGATGGCGCCTGTATCTTCATACTGATGAATTTTCAAAACCAGCGCACTACGGTTTATGGCTTCCTGGTGAAAGTTGCTTACACTCATGTTCTTTACCCAACCCTGCCAGTACAGTTTGGTGCGGTCGAGGAATGCTTCGCAGGTACTCTGCAAGGGTGCTTCCAACGGGGCTCCATAGGTGAGTACCAGGTATTTGGGCTCGTTCAGTACAATTGAGCGCTTCTCAACGATATATGAAATAGAGAAGTTTGTCGTCAGCCGAAGTTCTTTTTCCAAACCGAGGTATTCAATATGGTTACTTGCCTCATATTGCTCGGGATTGAGCTTGCCGTAATTGCCCACCGGTTTGCAATTGACGATTACTGTAGGCTCGCCTTCGAGGGGCTCAATCTTTCGGATGAGCATCAAGGGTTTGTAGTAGCGCTCATAATTATGGAAGCGTGGCGCGAAATCAGTTATTCTGTATCGCCCACCCGCGGATGAGACATCCGTACACAGGATATTTGTATTCTCTATATAAAATTGCTCGGTGCTCCAGTCAGCCTCAGTCGGCTTAATGGAAAATTCACCTCCCAATTCATCATCGAGCATGGCTCCAAAAATGAAGCTGCTGTCGAATCTCGGCCAGCACATCCATTCGATATTCGTGTTTTTATGTATATGTGCCTGATAGGAACAATTCCCTATCAGTCCGTAATCATAGGTATGTCGGCTCATAAATTAGAATTCGTTTTGCTTGAAGTAATCTACAATGAGACTGGATGCCCCAAGGATTGGTGCGGTCTGATTCCCCAGACCGGATGGCAGTACATTTACTTTGTTTTTATAAATGGGCATGAGGTTAGCTTCCATATGCCGAATGGTAGGTTCGAAAATATGCTTCCCTGCCTGTGAAAGACCACCCAGGATAAAAATGGCTTCCGGATCCAGATGGGCAACGGTATCCGCCAGTTTTTGTCCGAGTATCTTTCCGGTATATTCAAATGACTTTTGTGCGACAAAGTCTCCGCGCTCTGCAATCTCAGTGATCATTTTTGTGGAAAGGTCATTGAAACTGATATCGCGTAGTTCGCTGTCTGACGTATAATCTGCCAGTAATTTAAATATGGTTCTCTTGATCCCGGTGGCGGAAACATAGGTTTCGAGGCACCCTTTTCTACCGCACCCGCACTGTCGTCCATTCGGATTTACGGTTACATGACCGAGTTCAGCAGCGAACCCCTGGTGCCCGTGAACCAGTTTCCCGTTGGTTACAATACCAGATCCAAGCCCGGTACCCAGAGTGATCACGACGAAGTCGTTCATTTTCTTTGCATGCCCGTAGATCGCCTCGCCCATTGCAGCAGCATTGGCGTCGTTGGTAGCAACTACAGGAACATTAAAATCTTCCTGCATGTATTTTACAATCGGTACGCCTTTCCATGGCAGGTTAACCGCCTGTTCGATCGTTCCGGTATAATAACTGGCATTCGGGGCTCCTACACCGATACCCCGGATTTTGAGGGTTGGATCCACGGAATTAATCCCCGCCCAGATCGCCTCTTCAAGGTCATTCAGGAATTCACGAAAATCCGGATTCTGTGTATTTACGCTGCTCTGAAAGATTACGTTTCCCTGGTGGTCTACCAACCCGAATTTGGTGGTGGTCCCGCCGATATCAATGCCAACTATTATTTCCTTGTTCATGCAGATTTTAATTTATTTTCATGGTAGGTGATCAGACCTTCGATGGGTTCTTTCAGGAACATACCCGTTTTTACCTTGAATTCCCGTGCCACCTCGTTCAGGAGTTCCTGAAAATAATAGGCAACCGAACCGGTGAAATGAACAGTCACCTGCTGATGTTTCGGGAATGAAGTAATCTGAGTTTCGAAAAACTTCCGAAAACCTTTCAATAACATATTTTTGAAATAAGGGCTTTCCTGGTGCGTCTGGATAAATGGCATGAAGGAAGCCAGGTAAACATTTGCATAAGGCTCCTGGTAGACTTTTTCCAGTATGTCGTCCCTTGTCAGCTGGTAGGAATTTTCAAATTCCGACTGTATTTCTGCCGGTAGCTTTCGATAAAGGAAGGCATTAAGTAATTGCTTACCAAAATATGCGCCGCCGCCTTCATCCCCCAAAATGTAGTCCAGCGCCGGAACTTCCTGCCGTACGATGTCACCGTCATAGTAGCACGCGTTAGATCCGGTTCCCAGGATAGCGGCAATAATGGGTTCCCCCCGGTAGGTGGCCAGGGCAGAGGCGACAATGTCATGATTCACCACACGGTGCGCCCTGGTAAAAACGACGGACAAGGCATTTCTTACAATGTTCTGACGGCTTCGGCTGCTGCAGCCTGCACCATAAATGAAGACAGCTTCTGTGTCCCGCGCATGTTCTGTAAGGACTGCTGATGACTGTATTATCGCTGCAATATCATCTTCATCGTGAAAGAGCGGATTAATGCCCCGGGTACTGCAGCGAACAACTTTGCCCTGGACATGTAAAATTGCCCAGTCGCACTTTGTTGATCCGCTGACACCGATTATCGTCATATCAGATAGCAAGAATTTTTGCGATTCGGAGTGCTTCTGCCTCAATCTCTTTCTCCTTGCTCATCGTCAGCTCAAAATCATTATAAACTATTTTACCATTCTGAATGCCTACCATGACATCGGTCTCGCCCTGAAGCAATCCCTCAATCGCGGCAACACCCATCCGGCTGGCCAGAACACGGTCGAAATATGTTGGTGCGCCTCCGCGTTGCAAATGTCCTAATATGGTTACTTTGGTATCGTAATAGGAATATCGTTCCTTCACCTGCTGAGCGATTTCGAGGGCATTACCGCTCTTACCGCCTTCGGCTACCACAACCAGGCTTGATTTTTTATTATTTCGGGCGGTTTCATCAAGCTTTTCAATCAACTGGTCGATCGTCGTTTCTTCTTCCGGGATGATGATTGCTACTGCACCTCCGGCGATTCCACTGTTAATGGCAATCTGGCCGCTGTCTCGTCCCATTACTTCAATAAAGAATAGCCGGTTATGGGAGAGGGCAGTATCCCGTATCTTATCGATTGCATCGACGGCTGTATTTGTCGCTGTATCATAACCAATTGTGTAATCTGTTCCCGCCAGATCATTGTCGATCGTTCCCGGGATGCAAATTACAGGCATTTTGTATTCCTCATAGAACTTATGGAGGCCTGTAAAGGTACCATCACCGCCAATCGCTACTAAAGCATCAATATGACGAGCCTTTAAATGCTGGTATGCCTGTGCCCGACCTTCCTCGGTTCTGAATTCCTTGCTTCTTGCTGATTTGAGGATCGTTCCGCCCCGCTGAATGATATTTGAAACAGACCGGGCATTTAGTTTGACCAGATCATTTTCTATCATGCCTTCGTAGCCGCGGTATATCCCGAAAATTTCTTTCTTATAATAAATGCTTGCACGTACCACTGCCCGTACAGCAGCGTTCATGCCAGGTGCATCACCGCCGGAAGTGAAAACTGCAATATTCTTAATTTCTGGAGTCATTGGTTCAGTATGTTCAAACAGCTAAAATTAATCTAAAGAAATGGCCCGATGAAATTACATCACATCATTTTGCAATTTACATGTTCCGCAAACCTTTGCGGAAGGTTTTAACGGTTGTGCAAACTATGAATTTTTTGCCTGATCAGCGAAACTGCCCATGATCAGCAACCGGGCAGTGGCCGGATTTGTCGCCAGAGGGATGTCATGTACATCACAAAGGCGCATCAGCATTTGCACATCCGGTTCATGGGGATGCTTATCCAGCGGATCCCTGAAGAAGATCACCATATCCAGGGTTTTTTCTGCTGCCATTGCTGCAATCTGTGCATCACCGCCCAGCGGTCCGGATAATACTTTTTCTACTTTCATTCCAGTATTCTGTACGTGTCCGCCGGTGGTGCCTGTGGCGACCAGTTCTGCGTCCTGCAGGAAATCCTTATGCTTCAGAAGGAAGGCTACCATCTCAGGTTTTTTACCGTCGTGTGCTATGATCGCTATTTTCATTGTGCATATTCTTATCGATTGACTAAAATAACTTTATAAGTGAGGATTGTCCCTCCTTCACTGTAATATTCTTAACGGATGTGTATTTACTGCCTGGAGCCATGCGTGCCCTGAATACAATCCGGTACTGCCCGGGTTGCAATGCGATAGCCATTCGCTGGCCGCTGTGATTAATGTCGCAAACCCACGTGAGTGAGCCGTCATTCTGCAGAACATATACACTGCCAAAGCCCCCGGCGGCATGATCCATATTTACTATACCCGGGGAAGCGATTTCTACCGTTTTCTCCAGCCCGGTAGTAATCTCCACATTGCGTACCATGGTTCGGGGCAGCGTCAGGAATTCTATGTCATAGTTTCCGCTTAGATATTCCTGCCTTGAGTTTATATCCTGAGCATGGAACCAGTTTTCACGACCCGGGATTCGAATGATTGCCTTCAGGCCGGGACCATATACACCCGCACCGTCCTGCCTGAGGTTCAGTGTGCCCCTGGGCGCCTGAATGGCAACCACTGTATGTGCACCCGGGGTGAACTGTTGATATCCTTTGATCACAGGGGGGACGGTATTCACCCGAATGTGATAGGGAACAACCGGGTCCAGTTCCACCGAATCGGGCCTTCCCCGGTCATCACGGTAGTGAATAAAATCAAAATCGCTGTTATTTGTTACCGCATTAATGAAGGAAACATTAATGTTAGTCTGGTTGGATCGTCCGTTTTCATCCTGGATATCCACGCTCACCGTGGACGTCTTCAGACTGGTCTCGATGGCCCGGGACAGGGCTACCCTGAATTGTTCAACATCATGGGCATCGTAGTAGGATCCCACACATTCAAAGGCGTCGCTGTAGGTTTCATCCATTCCGATCCCGATAATGAAAGGGCGCAGAAAGATGCCCTTTCGTTGTAATTCTTTCGAAATACGGCAAGGGTCGCCGTCACAGGATTCAATTCCATCGGTGATGATAATGATGATATTCCTGAATCCGTCCGATTGCGGGAAATCGTTTGCTGATTGCTCAAGGGAATAGGCAATGGGCGTGGTTCCCTTCGGTTGAATGGTTGCCAGCCGGGAGATGATCCGATCATGGTTTCCGGAGGAAAAGGGAATTTCCAGCTTGCTGTCAGTACAGTTTTGCACATCGCGGGCAAATCTGTGCCCATAAACCCGCAGTGCCAGTTCAAGATTGCGGTCGGCCCTGAGTGAATCCACCAGGTCTGAAAGAATCTCCTTGGCCATGGTAATCCTGTTGGTATTACCCCATGAAGCCAGCATACTGCCTGAGCCGTCCAGCAGGAACAGGATGCGTGTTTTTTCCGGTATCTGCTGTGTTACCTGCCCCGAAACGGGCAATCCAAGAGCCAGAATTAATATTAAACCTAAAAATGATCTCAAAATAAAAGGCGGTTCATTGAAATTACAACAAACCGCCCTTTTGCGCAAAAAGTGCTCTCTAATATCAATGAAGAATCTGCGAAGCGTGATCCTTTGTTTTTACTTTTTCAATGATGCGTTCAATTTTACCATTTTCATCGATGATGAAAGTTTTGCGGGCGGTTCCCATATACTTCCGTCCGTACATTGATTTTTCGACCCACGTGCCGTATTTCTCATGAATTTCTTTTTCGGTGTCGGCAAGTAAACGGAACGGGAGTTCCTGCTTCTCAATGAATTTCTGATGGGATTTTTCATTATCTGTGCTTACCCCCAGAATTTCATAACCTTCCTTTTGAAATTTTGAATAATTGTCACGAAGGTTACAGGCTTCCGCAGTGCAACCCGGTGTATTGTCTTTCGGGTAAAAGTATAAAACCACCTTTTTCCCCTTGAAGTCAGATAGTTTTACTGGATTGCCGTCCTGGTCATTAACCTTAAAATCGGGTGCCTTTTTTCCGGGTTCGAGTGCCATTGTCTAGTTGATTTTAGTGGTAAATTCTTTCACATTATTAACGTTGTCGGTCACAACAAGTTTAACATCTCCCGTAAATTTATCCGATTCAGATTTCTTTTCCGACCAAAGCAGCTTTTGTTTGTAATCGTAATACATTAATACCCATTTGCCGTTCACATAACAATTAAATGAATCGATGCCCGACAGGTCATCATCAATGCGGAACCTCAGCTTATCGGCACTCAGTGTAACCGCACTTACCGAGGGCGGACGGTCATCGGGAAGGAGCGTGAACCGACCCAATTCACGTGTGGTGAACACAAACTCATCTCCTTTCCAGGATCCTCCCTGGTAATACGCATTGTTTCCCGCATCAAGAATGTAAGCGGCATACTTCTCCCGATGGGAATATTCGAGTTGTGGCCGCAGGGTAAGGGTAACGTTTTTGCGAAGAGGAATTTCACCTGATCCAGCCGTGAAGTATTCACGGTTCATCGCGGCATCCTGTGCGTAGTCAGTTTGAAGATAAAGTGTATCAAATAATGCCTCAGCAGGAAATGCCAACTTCAATTCCCTTCGCTCGTAGGATTGTGCCAACCGGTGTGGAATCATTTGGTCGAATCCGAAAGAAATACTGTCTGTTCCGTAAATTGCGAGTTGGGGCAATCCCGCCCGCATGTCATGGAGATAAACCGCCTCTATATTTCCTGTAACGTAGTCGGGTTTCAACACAGTGCCGTCAAGTTGAAACTCTTTATTGCTTGCCACCGGTGCCGAAATACGCAGGGTGTTTTCCTGCAGCTGCCATGAAAGCTTGTCGCTGTTTACAGACCCGGCGACATTTTCAGACGGTTCCTTAACTTCAAGTTTGAAGGATAGTGTACTGCTGTTCCCATAACTGTCGGTCATGCGTATAAATACGGGGAGTGTACCAGACTGATAGGCGTGAATACGTCCTTTATGATCATCTACGGTGTAGAACCGAAGATAATTCCCGTCATCCACATATAGCTTGTGGAATCGCTCACCGTCGTTTCGCACCTGCTCATAATCCATGTGTTTCAAAATATTCCGCTGCTCATTGAAAGAGAACGTGGAAATATCATGCGAATATGTAGGTGAATCATTAATCGAAACTTCCAGCAGGTTTATGCCACAACGGAATCGGGTGTTGTCCAGGCGGTCATGCGCATATAATTCCATACCGATTACGCCGTGTACACTGATCGGCTGATCGATCACGTAATCATTACCTACCCGCTTAACCGCATACTCAAATCTTCCGAAGGTACCATTAACCCGTGATTCCTTCGTTAGTGTTTTAAGGGCAATTTTTTCTGCGACAGGTGGCGTATGATCGGGAATTTCATCGAAGCCAAAGGAGAGGGGGTTGAGCAAGTCCTGGTTTCTGTCGCGCAGGTCAAAATGCACATGAGGCCCGCCGGAAGAACCGCTGTTTCCCGAAAGCGCTACCACTTCGCCCTGTTTAACAGGAAATTCTCCTGCTTTAAAATAGAGCGTGAGTTCAAATGACTGCTGCTCATATTGCATTTGTTTTACATATTCAGCGACAGCGCCCTTAAATTCCTGCAGGTGGGCATAAACAGTGGTATGTCCGTTAGGGTGCTGAATATAGAGTGCATTGCCATATCCTCCCCGCGATACAGAAATCCGGGAAATATAGCCCGATGCTGCAGCGTGGACCGGAAGCCCGGTCCTTCCTTCAGTGCGAATATCAATGCCGGCATGGAAGTGGCTGGACCGCAGTTCGCCCATGGTCCCGGAAAGGCTGTTTCTCTCCCCGGGCTTGATGGGAAATATATAATAGTCATTGCGGGACGTATTGCCATTAGAGGCCTGGCCCTGACTGTAAAAATTTATACCAAGAAATATCAGAATGAAACTAGCGTACCTCAAAATCAAACATTTTTTCATTTTCTAAAAATCCGGCAAGTCTGTCTCCGGCAACAACCGGGCCAACACCTTTTGGTGTACCTGTAAAAATCAAATCACCGTTTTTCAGTGTAAAAAAACGGGACAGGTAGGATATTATATAGTCAAACGGGAAAAGCATGAGGCTCGTATTCCCTGACTGCCTGATTTCTCCATTAACCTCCAGGTGAAAGTTAATATTTCCCGGGTCAGGAAAATTACTAAGGGGGACAAAATGGGATATCGGTGCTGAATGATTGAATCCCTTGGCTATGTCCCAGGGCAGTCCCTTTTCCTTTGCCTTCTGCTGAAGATCCCGTGCAGTAAAATCAATTCCGAGACCAATCTGGTCATAATATTTGCTGGCAAATTTTTCCTCAATATGCTTGCCTTCACGATTGATTCTCAGAACAATTTCAACCTCATGGTGAATATCTTTACTGAATTCAGGATAATAAAATGGTTGATTGTCCCGTAATAATGCCGTGTCCGGTTTGGTGAAAATAACCGGCTCATCGGGTCGTTCATTGTTTAATTCGGCGATATGCTCAGCATAATTCCGACCAATTGCAAAAATTCTCATAGGAGTCAGATAAAAAATATTATTAGTTATGGCACGGACGTTGCATCAAATGCACATAATTGCAGGTATAAATTTGTTAAAAATCTTTGTTAATACGAAATGAACAAGACAATGTTGAAAAAAGTAGCTATAGTGTGGCTTACAGCTCTTTTTATTTATGGTTGTGCGACCGTTCCTGTGACCGGCCGTAAACAACTGAACCTGGTTTCAAATGAAGAGATTCTTCCGATGAGTTTTCAGCAATATAATGAGGTGCTGAAGGAAAGTAAACTTAGTCAGAACCAGGAGTGGACCCGTATGGTAAAACAGGTTGGAGCAAAAATCCAGGTCGCTGTTGAGACATACATGAAGGAAAAAGGCTATTCGGATCACCTGAACGGATATGAGTGGGAATTTAATTTGATTGAATCTGAAGTCATAAATGCATGGTGTATGCCTGGCGGAAAGGTTGCCTTCTATACCGGTATCATGCCCATTTGTGAAGATGAAGCAGGTGTGGCAGTGGTCATGGGTCATGAAATCGCTCATGCCGTGGCTAATCACGGAAGGGAACGAATGAGTGAAGGACTCGTTGCCAATGGACTCCTCGGTGGCTTGTCGGCAGCCGTCGGACAGAATCCCACTCTCACCCAGGAAATCCTGATGCAGTCGGCCGGTATCGGGACCCAGCTGGGTATGCTGTCCTTTTCACGTACACATGAATCAGAAGCTGATGAGATCGGACTCATTTTTATGGCCATTGCCGGCTATGATCCCCATGAGGCTCCGGAATTCTGGAAACGTATGGATCAGGGAGGCGAACTTCCACCTGAATTTCTCTCAACACACCCGCATCCGGCCACGCGTATAAAGGATCTCGAAGCGCAGATCCCTGAAGCTATGAAATATTACAAGGAGGGAAATTAACGTTTGTTGAAAGCTCTCAGCCGGATCTCGGTGAGTCGATTCTTTGTTTCCTGGGGGAAATCACCATTCATCATCCAGTCATAGTAGGAGGGTTCTTTCTGAAGAACCTCTTCTACAGGCCGGTTACGGTGTTTTCCGAAGTTGAAAACCTCAATTCCTTCGCTGTTAAATACCATTCTGCCGGCCAGGTCCACAAGATTCCCGGCGGTCAGTTCATGCAGGCTTTCAATATCATTTTGAACGATACCCAGTTTATTGCCAAGATTGTCCACCACATCCATGCCGTCATAACGCTCGACCTGCGCTTCAAGCACTGCCAGGGTGGCCAGGGTATCGGCTTCGGCACTGTGGGCATCGGTGAGTTCCTTGTCGCAATAAAATTTATAGGCAGCAGATAATGTGCGTTTTTCCATCATATGGAAAATCTTCTGTGCATCAACAATTTTTCGTTTCGACAGGTCAAACTGAATATCGGCACGAAGAAATTCTTCCACAAGCACCGGAACATCAAATTTTAGCACATTGAATCCACCCAGGTCACTGCCTTCGAGGAAGGATGCCAGGCTTTTGGCAATATTCCTAAAGGTGGGAGCGTCTTTCACGTCATCATCATAAATGCCGTGAATCAGGCTCGTCTCCACAGGAATCGGAATGGTAGGGTTCAGTCGGGTGGTCTTGACGATTTTTTCCCCGTCGGGCATAAGTTTAACCACGGAGATTTCAACGATGCGATCTTTCACGATGTTGGTTCCGGTTGTTTCCAGGTCAAAAATTGTGAGGGGATTTTTAAGATGTAATTTCATGTGATCAGTTAAGAGATGAGATTTGCAACACTGTGCATATCCATATTGTCGAATGTGCCTGAGCTCATCAGGAGTATGATTTGATCGGAAGTGCCGTTATCCAATGCATCCAGCAATTCCGTCTGATCAGTGAATACCCGGAGTCCTTCAGTATCAAACGACTTGGTGATCGCTGAGGGTTCAAGTACAGGTAATCTCTTGTGTTCCAGTGTTTTGGGGTTGAAGTAAACCATGGCTTCATCGGCGCCGTCCATTGTGCCCTTGTAATGAGGCAGGAACGATGAGGTAAGACTGCTGAAGGTGTGGAGTTCCAGGCATGCACGGATTTTTCGACCTGGGTATTGTTCCTTCACCGCATTGATCGTTGCCCGTACCTTCGAAGGGGCGTGAGCATAATCACGGAAAATGATGCTATTCCCGTTTTCGGCCAGCATCTCCAGCCGGCGGGAGGCACCTTCAAATGACCCAATGGCTTCATAAAACATTTCTTCAGAAATTCCCACCCGGCTCAGTACCTCTTTTGCACCCATCAGGTTCTGCAGGTTGTGTTTACCGAAAATCCTGAGCTCTACCCGCCCGCCCGGATGAATGAGTATGGTTTTACCATCCTTTACTTCATAGGAAGGGGTGCCGTAGGGGAGCCTGGTGACGTCGTCCCGATCAACTTCTCCGATTTTCTTTGCAACCGGATCCTCTTCACAGTAGGCCAGGCTGCCGGCCTTCGGTGTCAGATCAGCCAGTTTTTCGAACTGATTTATATATTCCGCTTCGGTGGGGAAAACATTGATATGATCCCACGATATACCACTGATGAGTGTGATATGATGTTGATATTTCAGGAATTTAGGTTCTCTGTCGATGGCAGAAGACAGATACTCATCTCCTTCTATTACAATAATCGGGGCATTTGAAAGACGAACGGTTGTAGGAAATCCTGGTACTTCGGCACCTACCGCATAATCGAAGGAACGATTGTGGAAGGCTAATATGTGCATGATCATCGAAGTAATGGTCGACTTTCCATGACTGCCGGTAATAACAATGCGCTGCTTGTTTTTTGATTGTTCATAAATGAATTCAGGGAATGAATACACCGGGATGTTCAGTTCCTGTGCCCGTTTTAATTCGGGATTGTCACTGCGCGCGTGCATGCCCAGTATGACAGCCGAGAGTCCTTCGTGAACCTTTTCAGGGAACCAGCCTTCCGCTTCCGGAAGCAATCCTGCGCCCTGAAGCTTTGACCGGGATGGTTCATAAATTTCATCATCCGATCCGGTGATAGTATAGCCGTTCTCGGCCAGCGCCATCGCCAGGTTGTGCATCAGACTTCCGCCAATGGCAATAAAATGCAGTTGATTGTTATTGTGGGTCATCCTTATCAAATTACGGGTCAAAAATAAGATAAAATATCGGAAATGGAGGATAAAATAGCATCGGATAAATAATGTGGATAACTCAAGGAATTTTGTTGATAAAGGTGTAATTTTTCCACACAAAGGTGCGATATTCGTGGATATACCGCTTGAATCCTGTGTATAACATGTTTTTAGCGCATACTGGAATCCGCCATTTTTGATCTCAGGCGATGTTCCCTGTGAATTAGGAGAGACGGACGGCAAGCTGCACAGAGAATTGTCATAGAATCAAATTATTTTTAGGTTTGAAGTCCAGATAAAATTACAACCACAAACACTACATGGAAAACAAATCAACGTCGCTGAGGGTCGGTCACAAGTCTAGCAGAATGGTTCGTGAAGTAGGAGAGAAACTTGGGAAGCTGCCCCCTCAGGCCGTTGATATGGAAGAGGCTGTTCTTGGAGCCCTGATGCTGGAAAAAGATGCGTTGTCGACCGTGATAGACATCCTCAAGCCGGAAAGTTTCTATCTTGATATTCACAAGGAGATCTACAGCGCCATCGTCATTCTGTTCAATAATTCAGAGCCGATCGATATGCGAACAGTGGTGAATCAGCTGCGTAAGAATGGTAAACTGGAGTTCGTGGGGGGTGCCTATTATATTGCAGAACTCACTTCTAAAGTCAGTTCTGCGGCGAATATCGAGTATCACGCACGTGTAATTACCGAGATGGCCATTAAGCGGGCGTTGATTCAGGTGGCATCGGAAATCCATCATGACGCATACGAGGATACTACCGATGTGTTCCACCTGCTTGATAAAACCGAGTCTTCACTATTTGAAATTTCAGAGGCAAATATTCGTAAGAATTACGAAAACATGCGTGCCCTGATGGCTCAGGCGATTGACGAGCTTCAGGAGCGTAAAAATCACAAAGACGGACTCACAGGGGTGCCATCAGGGTTTACTGCATTGGACCGTCTTACCTCCGGTTGGCAAAAGTCTGACCTGGTGATCATCGCTGCCCGTCCCGGTATGGGTAAAACCGCTTTCGTTGTATCTGCCTTACGCAATGCAGCCGTTGAATTTGATATGCCGGTAGCAATCTTTTCACTTGAAATGTCGTCGGTTCAGTTGGTAAATCGTCTGATCTCTGCGGAGGCGGAACTGGAAAGTGAAAAAATTAAAAAAGGAAATCTTGCTGAATATGAGTGGCAGCAGTTGATTCATAAAACAAGCAAGCTGAGTGAAGCGCCGATATTTATTGATGATACTCCGGCCTTGTCAATTCTTGAATTGCGTGCAAAATGCCGGCGTTTGAAGGCGCAGCACGATGTGCAGCTTGTGGTAATCGATTATCTCCAATTGATGAGTGGTGATTCATCCAAAGGTGGCGGGAACAGGGAGCAGGAGATTGCATCTATCTCCAGGGCGCTGAAAGGAATTGCCAAAGAACTTAATATACCGGTAATTGCCCTGTCACAGTTAAGCAGGGCGGTGGAAACACGGGGTGGAGATAAACGTCCGCAGCTGTCGGATTTACGTGAATCAGGTTCCATTGAACAGGATGCGGATATGGTAATGTTCCTCTACCGCCCGGAATACTACGGAATCACAGAGGATGAGAACGGCATGCCGACCCAGGGTGTTGGAGATGTAATTATCGCTAAACACCGGAACGGATCCCTCGATACGGTGTCGTTGAAATTCATTGGTAAGTTTACTAAATTTTCTGATCTGGATATGCCCGGATTTGCACGGGACTTCCCGTCTCCCGGCGGAGTTCCCGCTGAATTTGGCGAGGATTCCAATACAATTCGCCTCGGCAGCCGCCTGAATCAGTCAGGGGAAGACGATGATGATGATTTTTTCAATCGTCCGGCAGATGACGACGAAGGGGCGCCTTTTTAAGTTAAATGCGTGAAGAACATACATCTATGCCGGTAAATAGCCGGCTTTTTTTATATTTAGTTGTATGAAAGCACTGCAACTTATCTCCCCGGGGAAAATATCAATTGTTGATGTTGAAACCCCTGTTCCTGTGGCTGGCCAGGTGCTGGTAAAGCTTCAGGCTGCATCACTTAATAAAAGGGATCAGTTCATTCGTGAAGGTAAATATCCCAATTTGAAATTTCCGTCTGTTCTTGGATCCGATGGGGCAGGTGTCGTGGAGTCGGTAGGACCTGATGTCGATACATCCTGGAAAGGCAGGGAAGTTATTATTAATCCGAATCAGGGGTGGGGCAATAATCCCGACGTTCAGGACCGATCCTATGCCATACTTGGAATGCCGGATAATGGAACCCTGGCGGAATATGTGGTGGTTAATGCCGACCGCCTGGCGGAGAAGCCAGCCCACCTTTCTGCTGAACAGGCAGCAGCATTACCCCTGGGCGCCCTCACCGCCTATCGTGCCTGCTTCCGCCATGGCAGGATCAAGCCAAATGAAAACGTATTGATCTCCGGTTTCGGAGGGGGAGTGGCGCAGTTTGCTTTTCAGTTTGCAATGGTAGCCGGAGCCAATGTCTATGTTACATCCGGTAGTGCAGACAAGAGGAAAATGGCTATCAGCCTGGGTGCTTCCGGCGCGTTCGATTATAAAGAAAAAGACTGGTATAAAAATCCATGGCAAACCAAGGGTGGTTTCGATGTGGTCATCGACTCTGCGGGAGGCGAACAGATCAATCATTTTCTTAAGATCATGAGACCCGCCGGAAGAATTGTATTCTATGGCGCGACCAATGGATTGCCTGCATCACTCGACCTGTACCGGATGTTCTGGAACCAGCTCACACTGCAGGGTTCCACCATGGGTAATGACGAGGAATTTATGGATATGGTCCGGTTTGTTACCGAACATAAAATTGAGCCGGTCATCGATTCGGTACGTCCGTTTGATGAAGTTTTGTCGGCCCTGGATGATATGTCGGCCAATCGAAAGGTGGGTAAGCTGATATTAAAATTTTAATTTAACTAATCATATCTAAGTATTCTGATTTTTAATTATTTATATAATCAAATACTAAATATATTAGTAGTCCGGATCCTTGATTATCCTACTTCAAATTGAAAGTTCAGGTATGCATTCTCCAATTCACGGAGCGTGTTTGCATCCTTCAGTTTTCGGGCAAGATTGATCCCATTCTCAAAGGAAGATCGCGCTTCACTTTCATAGCCCATTGACCAATAAAGCTGGGCAGCGTGGTAGTAAGCCGGCAGGTAATCGGGGTGATCCTTCAGCAGAACGTTAAAAATATTCCGGGCTATTTCAGGCATTTCATCCACATGTTCGAGAGCAAGTGCATAGTGCAAAAACGGGTCATCGGGGGAATCGGCGATGAGGGTTTTGAGTTGTTCAATTCGATTGGAATTCATTAATCATTCAATTTTTATTTGGGTCATTATTGCTTATCTTCACGGCGAAATATCAGGTGTAAATTAACAATAATTTCAGACCATAATTCATGAAAATACTTGTTTGTATAACCCACGTTCCGGATACTACTTCCCGGATTTCCTTTACAGATAATAATACCAAATTTGATTCGAACGGCGTGCAGTTTATCATTGGACCCTATGATGATTACGCACTGGCTCGTGCTGTTGAACTGAAAGAAGCCCATGGTGGTTCGATAACAGTGCTCAATGTAGGTGGAAGTGAAACAGAACCTACCATTCGCAAAGCGCTGGCCATTGGTGCTGATGATGCCATTCGTGTGAACGCCGATCCGGTTGATTCACTTTTTGTGGCAAAGCAGATTGCTGAAGTTGCGCGCGACAAAGGCTATGACCTCATTCTGATGGGGCGTGAGTCGATTGATTTCAACGGAGGTATGGTGCACGGTATGGTTGGGGAGTTACTCGGCATCCCGTCGATTTCCCCGGTAATGACACTTGATATCGATGGTGATCAGGCACACATGGCCCGGGAAATTGAGGGTGGTAAGGAAAAGCTTACCGTTAAAATGCCATTTGTGGCAGGTTGTCAGGAGCCCATTGCAGAATGGAAGATTCCGAACATGAGAGGAATTATGTCGGCCCGCACAAAACCACTGAATGTAGTGGAACCGGCAGATGATGAGAAAGGTACCACCCTGAAACAGTTTGAATTACCCCCGGCAAAAGGTTCGGTAAAAATGATCGATGCCGACAACGTTGGGGAACTTGTTCAATTGTTGAAAAATGAAGCGAAGGTATTATAGTATCCATTAATTGTAATTGAATTTAATCGAATAATAATAACGGTATGGCTGTTTTAGTTTTTGTAGAAACTGCAGAAGGAACAATAAAAAAATCATCTTTAGAAGCGGTAGCATATGGCGCTGCCATGTCGTCTGGCGGTGTTACAGCACTCGCCATCGGCACAGAGGTTGATGACACTGCGCTGGCTGGTCTTGGAAACTATGGAGCGACCAAGGTCCTGCATGTAAAGGATGAGCGCCTCAATAAGGGTATCATTCAGGCCTATGCAGAGGTTATTAGCCAGGCGATGAAAGACGAAGGGGCTGAAGTTCTGGTACTCGCTAATTCATCACTGGGCAATCCCGTTTCTGCACGGGTGGCTATTCGCTCGAACGCGAGCCTTGTGAGCAATGTGACGGAGCTTCCCGACACATCCTCCGGATTTACCGTTAAACGCAGTATCTATACCGGGAAAGCATTCGCTGTCGTTAACCTCACACAGGAAAAAAAGATTCTGGCCATTCGTAAAAATGCGATTGAGTTGAAGGAGACAGGTGGATCCGCGGCTGTGGAAGCCTATAACGTGTCAGTTCCGGAAAGCGCATTTGCCGCAGTGATTACGGATACGGAGAAAGCCACTGGTGAAGTGTTACTACCGGAAGCAGAGATTGTGGTATCCGGAGGACGCGGTCTCAAGGGGCCTGAAAACTGGGGTATGATAGAAGACCTGGCTCACGAACTGGGTGCAGCCACCGGTTGCAGCAAGCCTGTTTCAGATATGGGATGGAGACCCCATCACGAGCACGTAGGACAAACCGGAGTAAAGGTAAGTCCGCAATTATATGTGGCAGTTGGTATTTCCGGGGCAATTCAGCATCTTGCAGGCGTAAATTCCTCGAAGAATATCGTAGTGATCAACAAGGATCCGGAGGCGCCATTTTTCAAGGCAGCAGATTACGGAATAGTGGGCGATGCATTTGAGGTGGTTCCTAAATTGACAGAAGCAATCAAAGCAGCAAAATAGCAGGCGTGGATAAAATTAAGTTAGAAATACTCGGGCTCTCTTCAAGCCAGTCTCAGGCTGGTTCCTTTGCACTTGTGCTCGGGGAAGAACAGGGAAACCGCAGACTGCCCATCATAATCGGTATGTTTGAGGCACAGGCCATCGCAATCGAAATTGAAAAAATTATTCCGAACCGGCCCATGACGCATGACCTGTTTAAATCATTTGCACACAGCTTTCATTACAAAGTTCTTGAAATAGTGATTTCAGACCTTAAGGAAGGCGTTTTCTTCGCAAAGATCGTATGTTCCAATGGAGAGGAAAATATTGAAATTGATGCAAGACCATCCGATGCCATTGCCATTGGCTTACGTTTTGAAGCGCCTATTTATACGTATGAAACAATTCTTGCCGAGGCGGGTATTGTGTTGAGCGATGAGGCAGAGGATGATATAGCTGAAATTAAAACGGAAATAAAGTCATCGTCGAAAGGTAAGCGCGAAGATCCTGAAGATTTGAAAAATTATCCGATGGACAAACTCAATGATATGTTATCGGATGCGATCGAAAAGGAAGATTACGAGCGTGCCGCCAAAATAAGGGATGAACTCAGCCGCCGAAATTAGGCGTACACAATTCACAGGTCTTTGCAATAAAGACCTTTTTTAACGATTATGGATTATTTAAGGGGGTTATTGGGGCTACTCATTCTCACATTTGTAGCCTTCATGTTTTCACGGAATAAAAAGCAGATCGACTGGCGACTGGTGGGTATTGGAATCCTCCTTCAAATCGTTATAGCTCTCCTGATAACCAAGGTCGACACGGTGGCCATCGGCTTCAACTGGGTAAGTTCCAAGTTCGTGACCTTTCTGAATTTCTCGCTCGACGGTGCCGAATTTCTCTATGGTCAGCTTGCCAGAAACAGTGATGCAATGCCGGATATTCGTCATAATCTCGGTTTCCTTTTTGTGTTTCAGGCGTTGCCTACTGTCATTTTCTTTTCTTCGGTAACGGCCGGACTCTATTACCTGGGCGTATTGCAAAAAATTGTCTATGGTTTTGCGTGGATCATGATGAAAACCATGCGCCTCTCCGGTGCGGAGAGTCTTTCCGCAGCCGGAAATATCTTCCTGGGACAAACCGAAGCTCCGTTACTGGTTAAGCCTTTCATTTCAAAAATGACCAATTCTGAGTTATTGTGTCTGATGACCGGGGGAATGGCAACCATTGCCGGGAGTGTGCTGGGCGCATATGTCTCCTTCCTGGGAGGTGGGGATCCACAGGAACAATCCCGGTTCGCAGCCTATTTGCTCAGTGCCTCCATCATGAATGCACCGGCCGCCATTGTGATGTCAAAGATATTCCTGCCGGAATTATATCCCGATGATGTCGACAAGGAAATGAAGGTATCACGTGATTCGGTAGGTGTAAATGTGATCGATGCACTCGCTCGCGGAGCTTCCGACGGAGTGCGTCTGGCATTGAATATTGCCGGTATGCTGCTGGCTTTTATTGCGATCATTTATGCGCTCAACTGGATCCTGGTGGATGGTTTCGGTGAAATTTTCGGATTGAATTCCTTCGTGGTTGAAAGCACCGGGGGAGTTTTTCAGGGGTTTTCGCTTGAATACATTCTCGGCCAGGTCTTCCGTGTTTTTGCCTTTGTGATGGGTGTGGACTGGCAGGAAACCATCAGTGTGGGCAGTTTGTTGGGTCAGAAAATTGTAATCAATGAATTTGTTGCCTACCTGAGCCTGGCGGAAATGAAGGAAGCTGGTGTATTGAGCGGTAAGGCTATTGTAATAGCAACCTATGCCCTGTGCGGATTTGCCAATTTCAGTTCTATAGCCATTCAGATAGGCGGAATAGGCGTTATGGCGCCTAATCGCCAGGGTGACCTTTCCCGCCTGGGAATCCGTGCCCTTTTTGCCGCAACCCTTGCCACGATGATGACAGCCACCATCGCCGGAGCGTTGTTCGGATAAGATGATCTGTGCAAACCAAATATCGGTCTGAAAGTGGTCAAAAAGGTGAATTAATACTAAACAGTAATGATTTTATGCGACCGCCCGCTTCCGCAGGGGTCGTACTAATTGATCGTTGGATACCTCACCTATGTGACCCACGCTAACGCATGGGTCCTCGTTACGAGAAAATCCCAGTAAAGCACAGCAGTTTGAAATCACCAATATTTGCTTTATGCCGAAGCACACGACCACCAGTTAAAATGTCGGTCGCACCGGAAATGACTGCAATACGACACGACCCCTATACAGCCCGGATGGTCACACAGGTGAGAAAATGATCGCGATACAGAACGACCTCTGCGATAGCGGTTGGTCGCATATGTGAGACAGATCGCATTTGTTCATCCGACCCCTGCGGTAGCGGGTGGTCGCATATGTGAGACAGATCGCATTTGTTCATCCGACCCCTGCGGTAGCGGGTGGTCGCAGATGTGAGACAGATCGCATTTGTTCATCCGACCCCTGCGATAGCGGGTGATCGCACAGGTGAGAACCGATCGCAAACAAAATGACCCCAGCATATGCAGGGGTCATAAAGTCAAAATTGGATGATCTGCCTAGGTTGTCTTCAGGTATTTTTCCTTCAGCAACGGTGATGCAGCCATGATTTCCTCGTTGGCAAAGTCCGCATACTTCTCAAAATTCTTGTTGAATTTTTCAGCTAAAACATTGGCCATGGTATAGTATCCCTCATCGTCCTGCCAGGTTTCCCTCGGGCTTAGAACGCTTGAAGGTACGTCCGGACATGTATGAGGAATTTCAACATGGAACATGGAATGTTTGTGATAACCCACATTATCAAGGGTTCCATTCAAGGCGGCGGTGATCATCGCGCGTGTATAAGAAAGTTTCATTCGGGATCCTTTGCCATACGGACCGCCAGTCCACCCGGTATTCACCAGCCAAACCCGAACATCATGGCGCATCATTTTTTCACCCAGCATTTCAGCATATTTTGTGGGGTGCAATGGCATGAACGGTGCGCCAAAACAGGCACTGAAAACGGCCTGTGGCTCCGTAACACCTGCTTCTGTTCCAGCTACTTTTGCCGTGTAGCCAGAAATGAAGTGATACATTGCCTGGCCTTTGGTGAGCCGTGAAATAGGAGGCAAGACACCATAGGCATCACAGGTAAGAAAGAAAATATTCTTGGGGTGACCGCCGACAGATGGCTCCACCGCATTTTTAATGTGATTAATAGGGTAGGAGGTACGCGTGTTTTCGGTTACCTCGGTGTTGGTATAATCAACCGTACGTAACCCGGGATAGAATCGGGTGTTTTCCACGATTGCTCCGAATTTAATAGCATCCCAGATTTCAGGCTCCTTTTCGCGGGTAAGATCAATGGTTTTGGCGTAACAACCTCCTTCGAAGTTGAAAACATTTTTATCAGTCCATCCATGCTCATCATCCCCGATCAGTCCGCGGTTCGGGTCTGCCGATAGAGTTGTCTTACCTGTTCCCGACAGGCCGAAGAAGATAGCCGTATCATGTTTTTTATGACCAATATTTGCAGAACAGTGCATTGAAAGCACATTTTTATCATGAGGAAGCATGAAGTTAAGCACAGAAAAAATGCCTTTTTTCATTTCTCCTGCATAGGCTGTTCCGCCGATAAGTATCATACGCTCTGTGAAGTTCACAATAGCGAAATTATCCTGCCGTGTCCCGTCAACTGTCGGATCTGCTTTAAAATCCGGATCACAAATGATGGTAAAGTTTGGCTCAAATTTTTCAAGCTTATAACGGCTGGGGCGCAGGAACATATTGAAGCAAAAGAGATTCTGCCAGGCATATGTATTAATCACCCGTAGCTTCAGTCTGTAATGCTTGTCGGCACCTGCATAGGCGTCACGAACGTATAAATCCTTTCCGGCCAGATTACGGATCATCTTATCCTTTATCTGATCAAAATGTGTCTGGTCAATCGGAATATTAATATCACCCCACCATACCGCATCACTGGTAATTGCATCTTTAACAATAAAACGATCTTTTGGGGAGCGACCGGTGAATTTTCCCGTATCGCACATCAGTGCACCTGTATCGGTAAGTACCCCTTCGTTTCTTTCAAGCGCTTTTTCGATCAATTCAGGAGGTGTGAGATTCCAATACACGTTACCGGCATCGGTAATGCCGTAAATATCCAGCCCTTTGGCCTTGGATTTAAGTCCAAACTCTTGCATAGGTAAATTTTACGATTTTCAGGTTGATTTTATGCGTTAAAATTAGCCAATATTTTCGTGAAAACACCAATCTGGTAATATTTCAATCGTTTGCGGAAATGTAATTTGTAAATCAGTCAAAGTGGTGTTAGATTTAGCCTTTTGGATTCCTGATGATTTGAAAAGTTATCATTGCATTTGAATGAAAGAAGACAACAGGCCCCACATTGGTCCGGATATCAAATTGCCCGAAACAACCTTAAAAGCTGTTCTTCTTGGTGTTCTGCTTTCCGCTATTCTGGCGGGAGCTAATGCATATCTTGGCTTATTTGCCGGCATGACTGTTTCGGCCTCCATCCCGGCGGCAGTTATTTCCATGGCCATTCTGAAGCTTTTCCGAAAGCATAATATTCTTGAGAACAATGCTGTTCAGACTGCTGCCTCGGCAGGAGAGTCTCTGGCTGCGGGTGTCATTTTCACTTTCCCTGCGCTGGTACTGATGGGATACTGGCAGGAATTCAACTATCTGGAAACCGCTCTGATTGCCCTTTCAGGTGGTATCCTGGGTGTGTTTTTCACGATTCCACTTCGCAAGGCGCTTATAATTGATATGAAACTCAAATTTCCGGAGGGAATCGCTACTTCCGAAGTTTTGAAAACCGGAGAGGCAGGGGGAAAGGCAATCTGGTTACTCGTTTTCGGAGGTTTATTTGGTGCTGTGATCAAATTTGCAGAAGCGGGCCTGAAAGTTTGGGACGGTATATTTGCGAAAGCCATCCTCACAAAGAATAATCTGCTGGCCAGCTTCAGCCTTAACTTATCCCCGGCGCTGATTTCAGTTGGCTATATCGTGGGTGTTAAAATTTCAGTTGTCATTTTCATTGGTGGCGTTATCAGCTGGTGGATCGGAATACCGGCCTATGTTTATTATTTTGGAAATCCGGACGGGTTATCCCCGGTTGATCTTGGCTATTCATTATGGAGCTCTCAAATACGGTTTCTCGGTGTTGGCGCCATGGTTGTTGGTGGTCTTTGGGCATTGATCAACTTGCGGAAGACGTTAACATTTGCCCTTCGTACCGGACTTAGATCATTTCGCGAAGTTCCCGATGGTACAGAACTTCGAACGGATAAGGATACCCCGATGAAATGGGTGATTCTGGGTATAGGAGCCATGATTGTACCCATCTTCATTATATATTTGCGGGAGATTCATGATGTTGGAATTACTATCCTGATGTCGGGCATCATGATTATTGCCGGATTTCTTTTTGCTTCTGTTGCTGGCTATATGGCTGGTTTGGTGGGAAGTTCCAATAATCCCATATCAGGTGTAACAATCGCTACTATTCTTACTTCTGCACTGATCTTGCTTGCGTTGATGGGTGAAGATGCGACTGGCGGTCCCGTCGCAGCCATCATGATCGGCTCTGTGGTCGCTTGTGCCGCCGCCATTGCGGGTGACAATATGCAGGACCTCAAAGCCGGATATATTCTGGGCGCCACACCTTTTCGCCAGCAGATGATGCAGCTTACCGGTGTTGTGGCGGCAGCCCTTGCACTCCCGTTGGTATTGGACCTGCTGAATACCGGATACGGATTCGGTCCCAAGACTCCTGAAAATCCCGACTCACTTACCGCGCCCCAGGCTACGCTGATGCAAAGTGTGGCAGAAGGGGTCTTTGGAGGGAATCTTCCGTGGAATATGGTATATATCGGAATGGCGATCGGTGTTGCCGTTATTATTATTGATAAAGTGCTTGAAGCAAGAAATTCTGAATTCAGAATTCCAGTGCTGGCATTAGCAGTTGGTCTGTACCTTCCGTTTGAACTCGACAGTGCCATAATGCTTGGAGGTCTGATGTCATGGATCATTTCCCTTCGGCGGTCTTCTATCAGCGTGCCTGATTTAAAGGCGGCACGTCAGCGTAGTGATCAGGCGGGTCTTTTGTTTGCATCCGGACTGATAACGGGAGAAGCATTGATTGGAATTGTACTGGCGATCCCTGTAGCTATTTATGGCAGTAGTGATGTTTTGGCGATCACGAATGGCGAAATGCCCAGCTGGCCCGGGATCCTGGTAATTATATTGGTTTGCCTGTTCCTGATGCGTCTGGCCATCAGGGCTTATAATGTGAAAGAAAAATAATATAGAAATTTATGGAGAATTCTGGATCACAATCAACTTTCTTTGGACACCCCAGGGGTCTGGCGACCCTGTTCTTTACCGAGATGTGGGAACGCTTCAGCTATTATGGGATGCGAGCTATCCTCATCCTGTTCATGACCACAGAGGCTGCGCAGCAGGGGCTTGGTATGGATAATGTGGAAGCGGGTGCGATATATGGCCTTTATACAGCAGCTGTGTATTTGCTGACACTCCCCGGCGGGTGGATTGCGGATAACGTGATCGGCCAGCGCAAAGCCATTTGGTACGGTGGTATTCTCATTATGATCGGCCATGCGTTGCTGGCGATTCCGGGAAATAAGGGCATATTTATCGCCGGACTGGCTTTCGTTGCTACCGGTACAGGGTTCCTTAAACCCAATATCAGCTCAATCGTGGGCGACTTGTATCCGGAAGGTGGCGCACGCCGGGATGCGGGATTTTCTGTGTTCTACATGGGGATCAACCTCGGTTCGTTTCTGGGACAGACACTTGTAAGTCTTTTTGCCACCTGGAACTGGCATTATGGCTTCGGACTCGCAGCGATCGGTATGCTTTTCGGTTTAATTCAGTACAGGCTTACTGCTGACAAACACCTGGGCTCTATAGGTATTCAGGCGAAAGCCAAAGAAGACCGTATCGAAAAAAACAAAGCAAAAACAAGCCCTGTATTTGCCATTGCTACTCTCATTGGATCGATTGCCTTATTATTGATTGCTCAGTTTGCCGGTTGGGTTGACCTGACCTCTGCAGAGGGCGTGGCATTGTCGATGGCTTATATCATCCCCGGAATTACCTTTATTTATCTTCTCTATATTATCGTGGCAGGTGACATCACTGTACCGGAGAAAAAGCAGGTATTCGTGATCTTCGTCCTGTTTCTCGGGGCCGCATGTTTTTGGGCTGGATTTGAACAGGCCGGATCTACGCTCAATTTGTTTGCCAATGATTATACTGACCGGATTTTATTGGGATATGAAATTCCTCCCGGCTGGCTTCAAAACTTCAACCCATTCTTCATCATAATACTGGCACCCATTTTTGGCGCTTTATGGATCAAGCTGGCCGCTAAAAATTTGAATCCGAGTACACCGCTCAAATTTGGTTTCGGACTCGTTTTAATGGGGCTGGGCTTCCTGGTAATGGTATTTGCTGCAAAAGCTGCCGCAGTGGCCTCAGGTGGTGCGAGCATGACCTTCCTGATACTTACCTATTTTCTACACTCATCGGGTGAACTAACCCTTAGTCCGGTAGGATTGAGCGCAACAACGAAACTGGCACCCAAGGCGTATTCCGGTCAGATGATGGGTATCTGGTTTGTAGCCACGTCTGTTGGTAACCTGATTGCCGGATTGTACGCGGGAGGTTTTGATTCGGAAGATGTGACTCAACTGCCCGATCTTTTTATGTCGGTCGTTTGGCTGGGAGTAGGAGCAGGACTAACATTTATCGTAATCTCGGGATTACTCCGAAAATGGATGGGTAATGTGCACTAATGAAGGCAATGTCATGAACAAAAAAAGGCTTCGGAATACCCGAAGCCTTTTTTAATGATATTAAATGATTCAATTACATCATTCCGGGCATTCCGCCTCCACCGTGCATTGGTGCTGCTTTTTCCTCTTCAGGAATATCAGCTACAACCGCTTCGGTAGTGAGCAGTAAGCCTGCGATAGAGGATGCATTCTCAAGTGCAAGACGTGTAACTTTAGTAGGGTCAATAACACCTGAAGCAATCATGTTTTCATATTGATTGTTTCTTGCATTGAAACCAAAGTCCTTTTTGCCTTCCTTAACTTTCTGTACAATCACAGAACCTTCCATTCCGGCGTTCTCAACGATAGTTCTCAACGGAGACTCAAGCGCCAGTCGAACGATGTTTACACCAGTTGCCTGGTCTTCGTTTTCTACCTTCACTTTGTCAAGCGCTTCGATTGCACGTATCAATGCAACACCACCACCTGCAACGACACCTTCCTGAACGGCCGCACGTGTTGCATGCAGAGCATCATCCACACGGTCTTTCTTCTCTTTCATCTCAACTTCTGTAGCGGCTCCGATGTAAAGGATAGCCACACCGCCTGAAAGTTTGGCTAGACGCTCCTGAAGTTTTTCGCGATCGTAATCGGAAGTTGTATTTTCAATTTGCGTCTTGATCTGGTTGATACGGGCAGTGATATCACTCTTCTTACCTGCACCATTCACGATGGTTGTATTGTCTTTATCGATATTGATTTTCTCAGCTGTTCCGAGATAGTCAAGCGTTGCACTTTCAAGTTTGTATCCGCGCTCTTCACTGATTACAACACCACCTGTAAGGATAGCGATGTCTTCCAGCATTGCTTTTCTGCGATCACCAAAGCCAGGAGCTTTTACTGCTGCAATTTTCAATGCGCCACGGATCTTGTTTACAACCAGAGTTGCCAGTGCCTCACCATCCACATCTTCAGAAATGATCACCAGCGGCTTGCCGGTCTGAGCTGCTGCTTCGAGAATTGGAAGCAGTTCTTTCATTGCAGAGATCTTCTTGTCGTAGATCAGGATATAAGGGTTATCAAGTTCCGCTTCCATCTTATCAGGATTGGTCACGAAGTAAGGTGACAAATAACCACGGTCGAACTGCATACCTTCAACAGTTTTTACTTCTGTCTCGGTTCCTTTTGCCTCTTCAACAGTGATCACACCATCCTTACCAACTTTATCCATGGCACTTGCGATCATATTACCGATCTCAGTGTCGTTGTTGGCAGAGATTGTTGCAACCTGAGCGATCTCACTCGCATCCTTGATCTTTTTAGATTGTTTCTGAAGGTTTTCAACAACTGCAGTAACTGCTTTGTCGATACCTCTTTTCAAATCCATTGGGTTTGCTCCGGCAGCCACGTTCTTGATACCGTGTGCAAAGATGGACTGTGCCAGTACAGTTGCAGTAGTTGTTCCGTCTCCTGCGTCATCAGCAGTTTTTGAAGCAACTTCTTTCACGAGCTGAGCACCCATGTTTTCAACCGGATCTTCCAGCTCAATGTCCTTTGCAACAGAAACACCATCTTTAGTTACTGTTGGTGCTCCGAATTTCTTGTCAAGTATCACGTTGCGGCCTTTCGGACCTAATGTTACTTTCACTGCATCAGCGAGAATATCCACCCCTTTTTTCAGGCGTTCCCGTGCAGTTGTGTCAAATAAAATTTCCTTAGCCATAATTGATTAGCAATTTTGTGTTCTAATATGATTTGATTGGATTGTTAGAGAATAGCAAAAATATCCGATTCACGCATGATCAGATATTCCTTCCCTTCATAAGTTATTTCTGTACCGGCATACTTACCATACAGTACTTCATCACCCTCTTTTACAGTGAGTGGTTCATCCTTTTTGCCGGTTCCGACAGCCACAATACGTCCTCTTTGAGGCTTTTCTTTTGCGGTATCAGGAATAATGATTCCCGAAGCTGTTTTTTCTTCAGCGGCAGCAGATTCTACCAGAACTCTGTCTGCTAAAGGCTTGATCTTAACTTTAGACATTTGCGTATACGTTTAAAAGTTTAGTATTCAAAAAGTTCATGTGTCCTTAAACACCTTTTGTGCCAACCTCGCAAAAGCATACCCTTCAGGACATAATTACAGGCTCATACATGTTTCGTCATAGAGATTCCCGTCTTTGTGACAATTTTTCATTTTTTCATACATGGCAAAATGTCAGCCTTGTCAGTATGCTGTCAGTTATGTATATTCCTAGAATAATTTTTTAACCTGCTATGAAAAAACTGGACGACAATTGGCTCACAGCCGGCTGGGTTGATTTTGAATACAAGAAGTACCTGATGCTGGCCTATCTTCAGGAAGTGAAAGGTGCGTTTCAGAAAATGGAGTTGTATCCGTCTCTCGGAGACCTTGTGAGGCACTTCAATAATCTCCAAAAGATACGTGGGAATAAAGATTTTATTCAGGAGAATTTCCCGGATAAGCTTGATGGAATCGATGCAAGAAACCTGAGACTTCAGTACAAGAAAATGGTTGAAGATGATGAAGTAATGGCGGCAATCGAGGAGATCATTGCTTTTGCTTATCCCAAACTGAAAGAGGCACTCGATGAGGGCAAGGAGATTTATGAATTCGTTGAGGATAATTGTGAATTGTCGCCCATCGGAGTGATGCCGCTGTATGCGAATGAAGGATATTTTTTCGTGTCAATGGATAGGGACGATACGGTCTATATTCACCAATACCAGATTACCATTTTTGAGCATATCAACGAGAAGATGCGTGGTATTCACTCAACTTTGGTCAATAAAGTAACAAGAGGGGTAGGGGAAACATTTGAGTCGATCAAGAAAGGTCTGATTGCTACCAGGAAAACGCTGCCGAATCCTGCTACATTTCTCCTGTATTCAAAATTGAGCGTTCCTGGTGAACCGACCCTTGTTCCGGTTGCGCGCAGAATGCTCGTTCGGTACGTCACACATAATTCATAAAAAAACCCGGCCTTACGATAAAGCCGGGTTTTCAATATGGTTGGGTGAGCTGTTAATTCAGCGAGTCACCTGATAATTCATTCGATAGATCTGTGGTTCCATCAGCATCTGTTCCGTCGAGACCTTCCAGATTTAAAGCGGGTGGAGCGATATTCTGTTCATTCGCACGCTCACGCAGCACGTCGGTGGTTTCTGCAGTATTTCCAATCAAAAAGCTTGAACTTACAACCAACACAAAGACAGTTACAATCAAACCCCAGGTTAGATTTTCCAGCAAGTCGCCGGTTTTCTTAACACCGATCATATTGCTGGCACCTGATCCGCCAAACTGACTCGACAATCCTCCTCCCTTAGAGTTTTGCGCGAGGATCACCAACACGAGTAAAACACATGATAGGATCACTAAACTTAAAATAACTGTAAATAACATCCGCTGCCTATTTATTCAATTCTTCAATTCGAGCTGCAAAGTAAGCCTTTTTTTGAGGAAACTTCCAAATTAATTTTTTATAAATCTCGATTGCTTTCTGCTTCTTGCCCTGATTCAGTAATATCTGTGCCAGGTTTTCACTCACCAGGTCTTCACGGAGTTTTGTGCTGTCGATCGACAGGTCTTCCTGGTTATAGGTCAGTTCTGCCGGGCGTTGAGCCAGGCTTGGTTCTTTCCGGATAAATTCATCTATAATCTTCCGTTGCTTTTTAAGCTTTGGATGCTCTTTGAGGAAGAGGTTATCCGTTATTACCGTTTTTTTTTTACTGCCCTTGTCGGCGTCACTTTCTTTCTTATCGGAAGAGGCCGTTTTTCGGGTAGTGGTTTTAGCTGCACCTGATTTTCGCGTGGTATTTCCTGTGGCACGTTTTGCCCGCGTGGAAGCGGTTTTCCTTGTGGAGGTTGACTTTGCAGCTGTGCTTTTTGCAGCAGGGGATTTGGCGGCCGTCGATTTAGCTGCGGATGATTTTGCAGCAGTCTTCGGAGCAGGTGATTTTTTTGCAGCAGCGGGGGTTTTCTGAGCCCCAGCCGTTTTAGCCGTTTTAGCCGTTGATTTTGTTTTGGAGGCTGCTGGCTTTTTAGCAGCTGCCTTTGATACGGGAGTAGTTGCTTTTTTTGCAGATGCAGTACTACGTTTTGCGGTGGTCGATACTGTTTTTTTTGCGGCAGCAGTGGTGGACTTGGCTGCAGTACCGGATTTTCTCGTTGTTGTAGCAGCTTTTTTCGTGGCAGCGGTTGCTGCTGAAGTGCTGGTTTTTTTGGCGGCCGTTGTGCTCTTCTTTACACTCGCTGTTTTTTTAGCTGCAGTTGCCGTGCTTGCTCCGGTAGATTTTTTTGGTGTTGAAGCTGACTTGCGTGTTGAAGTGGCTGATTTGGCCGTTGTTTTTTTAGCTGAAGTGGTGCCGGAGGTTTTTTTAGTCGTTGCCCTGGCTGATGATGTGCTCTTGGTTTTAGATGTTTTCGCGGTAGTGGCTGCTTTTTTTCGCGCACTTGCAGGCTTCGTTTCTGCATCTTTTGTCTGGTCTGCAAACGCCGCCTTCTGTTTCTTGAGTGCCTCGAGGTCACTCATCAGATTTTCCTTGTTGCCTTCTTCTTTCAAAGGGGCCGGTTGAGCAGATTGTTTCTTTGCCATAAGCTCACGTAGCACCGACCGGTCTGTGGTGTACATGGCAGCATAATTCAGTACTTCCCTGGATTTATCCGTACCGGCATCCTGATGTGCCTTGGCCAATAGGACATGAATTACCTGAGAATAAGGATATTCAGCTGCCAATTCTTCCAGCTTCTTTCGGTCTGCGGCAGACACATCGTGGATGTTACCCACGATCTTGTTGAATTTTTGTTTGCTCAAAGCAAGATGGATTGATGAAAAATAGTTGCTCGTTAAGGGTTAAAAATATGGTAAAAATTACCAATTGGCAACCGAGGCATTGAATATATCCAAAATAATTTGGTCGTATATTTCTTCAATCAGCTGATTTTCAATGGCGGTAAGATTTTCATCGCTGTCAAAATCAGAGAAAAATGAAAAGTTTTTATTTTCAAAATTGAACTGATCGTTGTTCTCATTTATGTAGGAAACCTGTACCGTAATGGTTAAACGTGTTAGTGCCGAGAGGTCACCAAATTCATTCTGATTGCCTGCCTGAGGGGAAACCGGTGTAAGGCGATATCCTGTGATCACTCCTTCCAGCAGAAGTTCGCCACCTTCAGGGATCAGGGTCAGATTAGTGTTTCGCTGATAATAATCTTTAATTTTATTACTGAAAGTTTGTGCCAGATCCGGGGGTCCGTTATCAGCTTCATTGATAAAATCGCGGATCGACAGTGTTTCAGCATCTATGGAAACACCTGTAAAGCTATATACGCCGCATCCCGCTATATAGAACATGGCGGCCAGTAACAGGGATAGACTACATATCCTCAAGCTCATATTGTTTGATCTTACGGTACAAAGTACGTTCAGAGATCCCCAAATCCTGTGCCGCATATTTACGCTTATTATTATTTTTCTTCAAAGCCCGGATGATCAGCTCCTTTTCCTTCTTTTCAAGGCTCAAAGATTCATCCTCCATTTCATGGGAAATATCCTGAATCTCATCGGTATTTTCTTCGAAGTCATTGTCGGATGAACTTTCAAGATTCAAAAGGACCGGAACAGGAGCGGGGACGGGTTGCGGTGTTGCTTCCTCATCGATGTCATCAAAAAGATCGCTGTGTTCCTTAATGATCTGATGCTTCGAATCGTCATTCTCTATGGCTTCCAGTACAAATTTCTTTAATTCGGTCATGTCCTTTTTCATATCGAAAAGAACCTTATAGAGCAGGTCGCGCTCAGAGAACGACTGATCTGACTGTTCGTGACCCTTGTAAAGCGCAGGTAGGGGTGAAATTGGTGCCGGTAAAAATCGTTTCAGGGTATCGGCATCAATGAGCTTATTTTCAGTGGAAAGAACACTGATCTGTTCCACCAGATTCTTTAACTGACGTATGTTGCCTGGAAAACGGTATTTGAGCAAAATGTCCCTGGCATCCTCGGTAAGGGTGATGGGTTTAACACGATATTTCTCGGCAAAATCTGTTGCGAACTTTCTGAAAAGCAAATCAATATCCTCGCCACGATCGCGCAACGGCGGAACATAAATAGGCACGGTACTCAGCCGGTAATACAGGTCTTCCCTGAATTTTCCTTTCTCGACATTTTCCAGCAGATTGATGTTGGTAGCCGCCACAACACGTACATCCGTCTTTTGTACCTTGGATGATCCTACCTTAATGAATTCACCATTTTCCAACACGCGAAGCAGCCTTGCCTGTGTGCCCAATGGCATTTCACCGATTTCGTCCAAAAAGATAGTGCCGCCATTGGTCACCTCAAAGTATCCTTTCCGGGATTCATGTGCTCCTGTAAAGGATCCTTTCTCGTGGCCAAATAATTCGGAATCAATAGTACCTTCAGGGATGGAGCCACAGTTGATCGCAATAAACTGGTTGTGTTTTCTTGGGCTCAAATGGTGGATGATCTTTGAAAAAGATTCCTTCCCACTGCCACTTTCACCTGTGATGAGCACCGACATATCGGTTGGCGCCACCTGAGCGGCAACCCGAATTGCATTATTCAGCAATGGAGAATTCCCAATGATGCCAAAGCGAAGCTTTATCTGCTGAAGTTCCGTATCGTCAATCATTATATTCCGGTTTGGTTTACGACCTCTCCAAGCAACGTGGCTGCCGTACATTCCTTAATAAGGACCTCCACATATTCACCTTTCTTGTGATTACCCCGGGGAAAAACCACCACTTTGTTGGCCGAATTTCGTCCTTGTAACTGCTCATTTGAGCGTTTGCTGAAACCCTCAATTAAAACCTGCTGAATTTTACCGACATCGCGGCGGTTACGTTCCAGTGAATGCTGTTGCTGGCGACTGATAATCTCACTGAGCCTTCTCTTCTTAACCTCGAGCGGAATATCATCCTCGTATTTCTTTGCGGCCAGGGTACCCGGACGTTCACTGTAATAGAACATATACGAGAAATCATACTTCACATAGTCCATGAGTGATAGGGTCTCCTGGTGCTCTTCTTCAGTCTCAGAACAGAATCCGGCAATCATGTCTGATGAAATACCGCAGTCCTCACCAATGATCCGGCGGATGGCATCTACCCGGTTCATATACCAATCACGGTCGTAAGTGCGATTCATAAGTTCAAGCACACGGCTGCTTCCACTCTGGGCCGGCAGGTGAATATAATTGCAAATATTGTCATATCGGGCAATAGTCTCCAGTACCTGATCTGTAATGTCTTTTGGATGTGATGTGCTGAAACGTACGCGCAATGCCGGATTTACCTTTGCTACCATTTCGAGTAGTTGTGCAAAGTTGATCACCTCTTCAACTTCCGACTTTTCCAGTCTTGCTTTATTGTTCTCTTCTGAAGACCATTTGTATGAGTCAACATTTTGCCCCAGCAGCGTAACTTCACGGTATCCGCTTTCGAAAAGTGCTTCTGCTTCCTTCACGATGGAAAAAGGGTCTCTGCTTCGTTCACGGCCGCGGGTAAAAGGCACCACACAAAATGAACACATATTGTCGCAGCCACGCATAATTGAGATAAAAGCTGTAACACCATTTGAATTCAGACGCACCGGATTGATGTCGGCATAGGTTTCTTCCCTGGAAAGGAACGTGTTTACACCCTTTTGCCCAATTTCGGCGTTCTCTACAAGTTTTGGCAGGTCACGGTAGGCGTCGGGTCCGACCACCAGGTCAACGATCTTTTCTTCTTCAAGCAATTTGCTCTTGAGCCGTTCTGCCATACAGCCGAGTACCCCGATGATCATCTCGGGCCGTTTCTCCTTTACATGATTAAATTGCACCAACCGGTTGCGAACAGTCTGTTCTGCTTTTTCGCGGATGGAACAGGTATTCAGGAAGACAACATCCGCCTCGTCAAAATTTGAAGTCGTATCAAATCCGTGATCCTTCAGAATCGATGAAACAATCTCGCTGTCGGAGAAATTCATCTGACATCCATAGCTCTCAATATATAATTTACGTTCCTTGCCTGTTCGTTCGGTTGCAGAAATATGCACCGTCTCACAGGCTTCCGTATCCTTGGAGTCGAGAATATCCAGATCGTTAATCAATTTTTGCATTTCAATACCTTTTCGAGGTGCAAAGGTACATTTTACGCCGAAAAAAGTGACATTATGTCAGTATTTTTATTTGGTCAGATCGGGCATTTGGATGCCGCACTCAGAGAGCACATCCAGGATGGCACGGGCTTTCAGAAGACATTCCTCATATTCCTGTTCGGGATTGGAGTCGTAGGTGATTGCGCTGCCTACTGAAAAGCTAAGACGATTCATTTGGCTGTTATAGGCCAGACTCCGAATTACAACATTCAGGTCGAAATCACCTTCTGGTGTAAAAAATCCGGCAGCTCCCGAATAAATTCCCCGTTTGGCGGATTCATATTGTTCGATGAGTTCCATTACTTTCACCTTGGGTGCTCCGGTCATGCTGCCCATCGGGAATGCATTCATGATGACATCAGCGATGTGAGTATCCGGGCGAAGGTCTGCGGTAACACTGGAGATCATCTGGTGCAAATGTCGGAATGAATAAATACCAAAAAGTTCAGGAACTTTAACTGAACCTGTAATGGCACTTTTCGAAAGGTCATTCCGAACGAGGTCCACAATCATCATATTTTCAGCACGTTCCTTTTCAGAATTATATAACTCCTGGCGTACCTGCGAGTCGGCCTCTGGGTCTTCCTTGCGGCGGGCTGTTCCCTTGATGGGTTGCGACAATAACACATCCCCATTTTTTCTCAGGAACCTTTCTGGCGACGCGCAGATAAGGTAATGATCTTTAAAGCGGCCAAAGCATGAAAAGGGTGTTGGAGATTGCCGCAGAAGCGACTGATACAATTCAAATGGATTCAGGTTAACATCGCTCAGACCAAAATCAATACAATAGTTCATTTCATACATATCCCCGTTCAGGATATGTTCCCGGATATGTTCTACGTTTTTTAAATAGGTTTCCCGCTTTACTGATCTGATGAGGCGGGCGGTGCCTGACTTGTTCGGAGGATTGTTGAGTGCCGTTGATGAAATATTTTGCAACAGCGTTTCTGCGGATGTATCGCTAATAAGCCGGACCGTTGAATCTTCAAAGATCAGTATGTGTTCCGGTTCAAAAAAACACATATCGGGAAATTTGGTGAAATCGTCATGCATACTTTGGAGTCTTTCGATTTCATTTTTCAAATCATATCCAAAATATCCACAAAGCCAGGTCTTGTTCAAATCACGATCAGATTTCAGGGAGGTGAAGGCAGTTCCCTGGCTAAATTCAACGCCTCGTTTGTTGCCTGCCATGATCATTTTCGGGAATGCGCCCATGGGGTAGGGTATTTCATTACCATTGAAAATCATGCAGTAGTCAAACCTGCTGCCCCACGCTTGCGCCCGTCCCCAGAAATCAGCTCCGGTATCCTTCAGGAGAATGGTTTTTTCAGCAGCTTTCGTACTCATGGGCTAAAGATAAATAAAAAGGGGAACCGAAAACGGTTCCCCCTTCAACCTGAATAATGAATTATTGATTACATAGAAGCCATTTCATTGCTGGCTGCTGCTGTGACCTCAAATCCAATGTTTACAGTATTGTAGATAAATTTGTCCTTTGCCTTATCCAGTGCACTGGCTTCGTCACCGTACATCAGTCCCCAATTGGTCCGGTCGATGTTGAATTTGGCTTTTGCTGAGATTTGTCCGTTTTCCATTGAAACGTTTGCAGGGAAGCTCACTGCCAATGTTTTTCCACGCATAGTAAGGTTACCGGTGATCGTATGTGTAGGTTCCTCCACCATGTTCTCCTTGTTTGTTGCAGGAGTAAATTCAGTTTCGAACTCTTCCTTTTCAACGATTTCCTGACTGCCGTCAAACGGCTCCACTGAAGTGATTTCAAAAGTGGCTGTAGGATGATTCTCTGCGTCAAAGAAATCAGCTGATTTCAGGTGACCGACAAGTTTTGCCTGTGAATCAGGATCTCCTGCAAGGTCCTCGTTCTGAATGTCTGTTACACTCATTACGATTTTACCACCTTCAATCTGTCCGTCACGTACGGCGATCGAACCTTCGGTGATTGGAAGCCAGCCATTGTGCTTGCCAGCAGGCTTTGACCCTATCCAGCTAATGGTGCTGTTGTCTGTGTTGATGGCAAAAGAAGTAGCTTCAGACGAAACTTCTGCAACTTCCTGAGCGTCGGTAACCTCTGCATCTGTGCCTTCCGGCTTGCCTGAACAAGCCGCTGTCATGCCAACGATAAATACAAATGCTAAAAATTTTAAAGATTTCATGTTTACGATAATTAAGTTTTTAAGTCCTGGTTTTTGTTTTTTACAATTGTATAACGAAGGTAGATAAATATTGTTTCAGAATTTACATGTTTAAACAAATAAATTTATGCCCATTATAAAAAGTGTCCGAAATTGTACCCCTTTACTGGGGGCAGATTGTTACCTGGCAGACAATGCAGTTGTAGTAGGAGAGGTCATTATGGGTGACCGGTGCACGGTATGGTTCAATGCAGTAATTCGGGGAGATGTTCACAGCATTACTATTGGTGATGATACGAATATTCAGGATGGTGCGATAATTCATGCCACCTACAAGACGGCATCCACAACCATTGGAAGCAAGGTTTCAATTGCGCACAATGCTATTGTTCATGGATGTGTTATAGAAGACCGCGTATTAATTGGTATGGGCGCAATTGTAATGGATCATGCCCACATTGGGGAAGGATCGGTTATTGCCGCGGGTGCCGTGGTTTTACCAGGCACAAAGGTGCCTGCCGGAAAGATCTATGGAGGAATGCCTGCCAGGGAATTGAAGGATACAGGTCCGGAAATGCTCGAGGTAATTGAACGTACAGCACGGAATTATCCCATGTATGCGGGCTGGTACACCGAATAAATTACCTGCGCGGAACCGGAATCACCGGCAGACTGGTATAACCCTCAGCATTTACTGCCTGAACAGCGAAGAAATAGTTATCCTTGGAGTACGGAATCTCTATTGATGTTTCTTCGGTGTACAAGGAGGTAGTCCAGTTCGATTCATATGTTTCACGTATCAGTATTCTATAGCCCGCCGGCTTTGAACCTTTGTCCGGGGCATCCCATTGCAGGGTGGATATATTGCCCAGTTCCAGCCTGATCCCCACATTTTCAGGCTCATAAGGGGCGCTGGCAAGTGTTGCAAGTGCTGAAAGGTTCACACGGGCTATGCTTGCTACATAGTTGTAATTTACATATTCGGGCAGGTCTCCATACTGGATTTCATTTTCAACACGAACATCCTGGTGCTGGTGCAGGTAATTCTCATTCATTTCGCAGAACCTAACAGCTGTAAATCCATTTCTGGTGAAGGGAATATGATCACCACCTCTCAGGTACCGGTCGACGCGATAATTCAATGTTACTTCAAAATCAGGTTGATAGGTTTCACCAACGATCTTAATGAAACGCGCGAGCTGCCTGGACTTACTGTCATTCTCCGCACCGGTGTAGGAACGCATTCTGCTCATTTGATCCGTTTCATAAGCGGGGATAGTTTCAGAAAACAACCTCATTCTTCGTGCATCACGAATATCGGTTTCGCTTGAAACAGAATTGCCTACCATGTCATTATTAAACATGGCAATTACATTTATGCTGTCTTTTTTTAATTGATCTGCCAGGTGAGTGGCACCAAGTAATCCCTGTTCCTCGCCGGCGACCGCCACAAAGATGATTGTTGCCGGAAAGGTTTGTTTCGACATGATCCGGGCCAGCTCAAGCACGAGAGCCACGCCTGAAGCATCGTCATTCGCACCTGGCGCGTTACTGGTGCTGTCCATGACATCACTTACCCGGGAATCGAGATGGCCGCTGATAATAAGCACTCTGTCATCGCCGGGATCAGAGCCGGGTAGTGTGGCCATAACATTCTTCATTTCCACCTCGTACGGTATTCTTCGTCCGGCAGGTACAGTAAAAGAATCCAGTTCGGAGTTAAGACGGCTTCCGGAAGCGGCACTGAATTCCTGAAATTTCGATAGGACCCACCGCCGTGCGGCGCCAATTCCACGAATATTACTTTCGGTTTCACTCAGCGAATGACGGGTGCCAAAGGAAACCAGCGTTTCGACATAACTCCTGATGCTGTCTGAGTTGATTTCAGAAAGCATTCTTTCAAGTATTTGAGTTTTTTCGACAGTTACTTTTTCCTGGCTGAAGGACATACTGGCAGAAAGGAGGCAGAATAAAATAAGGATATAGCGCATATTACAAGTCTTCTTTTCTGCAAATAAAACCTCTAATCTTCACGTATGTTCAAATTCCATTACATGCTTTGAAATAAGTTTTTTGAACGGTAAATATTTTCTGGATTCGGCAAATTGATTCATTTCAAAGACGTTAGCATTGGAATGTGCATATGCCGTGATTCGGTAACCACGTAATTTATTCAGGTACGGAAACTTTTCTTACAGATCATGGCGCCTTATCCCTGGCTTAGGCGGGTCACCTTTTTAAAATATCAGGCATATACCTTCGTTGAATTTGTGCTGCCAAAAATACTGAAGACCGGATGACCGGAATTGTCCATCCGGACGGAGAGGTGCCCGAAAGGGCGCCTCTTTTGTTTCATATTGTAATAACAAACTGTATTTCAGAATTTAATTCTTTTCAATTCTAAGAATTATTTGTAGTATCAATAAAACTTCTTATTCGATGCGCATCATTATAAAATTTCTCTTCACTGCCCTGGCCGTTTTTGCAACAGGATATTTACTCCCCGGAATCACAGTTGAGTCCCTGGTTGCCGCGATCTTCGTAGCAGTTGTGCTTGCCATACTCAATACGTTTTTAAAGCCTGTTTTGGTAGCACTAACAATTCCGTTAACCATTCTTACTCTTGGACTGTTTCTCCTGGTGATCAACGCCGTTATCATCCTGATCGCCGGTTATTTTGTAGACGGGTTTGTTGTAGCGAATTTCTGGTGGGCACTGCTCTTCAGTATCATCGTATCGATTATCATGTCGGTTTATGATTCAGCAACAAAAAAGTAACGCATTACTTGTTGTTAATTAGGCATTTATAATTTATCTTATTAGTAGAAAGCGTAAAGATCACACAATGTTTACCAGTAATAAAGGCTTTGATCCGGAGGTTATTGAACAGTACAGGCAGCGTATTGCCAGGACCGGCAAGAATTTTATAGTAATCGACGGAGAAGACAATTCGGATGAGTATCAGCATTTCTATTTCATAGGAATGTATGAGGGCAGACCGGTGGTATATGATGCGGCACTATATACACTCCGTTTGCACCATAACAGCGAATTGTATGAAATTGCCGAGCATAAAGCCGCGCGTCATTTTCCTGAATTCAAAAGTATCCGGTACCGTGAAGATGAGAATGGAGATCTTCAGGCTCTGGATGACCTGGAAGAGGAAATCGGGCTTTATATGGCAGAAGTCATGATGGAACTGGAGGAAGAAGGGGAGGTGAAAGTGCATGAATTTGTGGACCTGGATCCGAACGTTGATTTCGGGATCGGGCTTGATGCTGCACTGAATATTGATAAGATCACCGATGAAGTTATGAAGCGCTTTATTATTGATTTCAATGAAGATACATTGAAGCTGGACGATACCCTCTACACTTTTATGACCGAGGATGAAGAGGTAATGGATTAATTTTTTAAATGGTTTGATATGCGGGAGGGTAAGCGTTTCAGGAAGAGTGTCTACATTACATTATCGTTTCTTTTTGTTCTTTGGTCAGTTAAGATCATAGAAAATACCTATCAGATCGATCTTGGTTACATGGGTATAAAACCCCTTACTCTGGAAGGGACCATCGGAATACTTACCGGCCCCTTGGTTCATGGCGATCTCTTTCACTTAATTTCCAACAGCTTTCCTTTGTTAATACTGGGAGTGACATTCTTTTATTTTTATGAACGAATAGCGCTACCGGTATTCGGACTCATTTATATTATGACAGGATTTTGGGTCTGGCTGGCGGCGCGCGAAGGTTTTTATCACATTGGAGCGAGCGGAATTGTGTATGGGCTGCTGTCCTTTTTGCTGGGCAGCGGTTTTCTTCGTCGGGATCGAACCACGCTTGCGATTTCGTTCATCATGTTATTTCTGTATGGGAGCACCTTTTTCATGGGAATGCTGCCGGGAGACTCCAGAGTTTCCTGGGAGTCTCACCTGATGGGGGCCGTAGCTGGTCTGTTTTGCGCCTTCTATTTCAGGCAGGTGGATGTGGGATTGTCACAGGTTGCTTCATCCCCCGGGCCGGAAGAATCAACCAATGATCAGGTGGATGATACGGTTTATCTTTATCACTATACACCGGAAAAAAAGGAGAAGGATGTCTACTTTATTTCGTTCGGTCCTGAAGAAGATGAGGACGCGGATGAATAAAGCTTGGCAAAATTCTTAAATCTTTGCTTACTTTGCGACCGTTTACTAAAAATCATTTAACGTGAAAAACCAATCTATCATTATTAATGTGTTGTTGATTATCGCTGTGGCGGTTCTTTATTTTCTTCATTTTAATCAAAATCCTGACACCGAAGAGAAATCTGCGGAAGTTGCAGAGATGCCTGATTTTCAGGTGGCCTACATCAATTCAGATTCGGTGCTGGCGAATTATGTATATGCCGAAAAGTTGAAGGAAGATTTTCAGACAAAAACTTCCGGATTGGAAAGAGAATACCAAAGCAGACTGCAGGGACTTCAGAAAGAAATCAATGATTACCAGCAGAATGCAGGAAATTTGACTATTAATCAGGCACGCGCCCTGGAAGAGAATCTGGTGAAAAAACAGCAAAATCTGCAGTTATACCAACAAAAACTCTCACAGGACCTGATGGTAGATGAAGCGACGATGAATAAAGATCTGTATGACCGTGTTACCGGATTTTTACGTGACTATGGTAAAGAGAACAATCTGCAGCTGATCGTTAAATATGATCAGGGAAGCGACGTGTTGTTTGCCTCGGATGCCATGGATATTACTCAAATCGTGATAGAAGGCCTGAACGCTTCCTATCAAAAGGAGCTAGCCGCTCCGGCAGATTCCACGGCTGTTAAATAAGAATTGTCAAAATAAGTCTAAAAGCCTACATACGTGTAGGCTTTTTTTGTTTCCGTGAACTTGTGGCTCCCACCCGGAATTAATATTTTACCCCTTTGAACTGCATCTTTGGTGCTATTTTTTTAATCTGATAACGCAATGCCCAAAGCATTTTTTTCTGCGCTAAATGTACGTAAAGATGAGGAGCGTCCTGTGATGCTCCTCCTTGGTAAGGGATTCTTTCTTGGAATATTTCTCGCCGCCTACGAGGTGAGTGCTGAAACCCTGTTTCTGAATCGCATGATTGAATACCTGAAAGAGGCCATAGTCGTTTCCGGTATTCTGGGTGTGATCACTACAGCACTTTTCGCCAGTCTTCAGGGACGTGTTAAATTTTCCCGACTGGCTACAGGCAATCTCCTGCTGATCCTCCTGTTCACTTTTGGAATTTATTTTTTCTACCATCAGTCCGACGTTCAGGTCCAGGACTACCTGATTTTCCTAATGTACGCCATGACAGGCCCCATAACTGCAGTCATTTTATTGGGATTCTGGGGCACATTCGGACGCTTATTTGATCTTCGGCAATCAAAGCGAATCATTGGACGAATTGATGTGGGCCAGTTGATTGCAGCGATAGGTACATTATTTGCCATTCCGTTACTTCAGTCCGTAATCCCGGAGACCACTTCGTACCTGCTGATATCAGCTATCAGTATAGGGATCGCACTGTTATTCCTGATTGCACTCAACTGGAATCAGCGAAAAGATGCCCCAACTGAAAATTTCAGGGAGCAGCGGAAAGCTACCCGCTATACCAAACTGGCCAGGAATGATTATGTCCGCCTCCTGTCTATGTTTCTCATCTTTTCAATGGTGACGTTTACCTTCATTCAGTACAGCTTCCAAAATGTGGTAGCAGAACAATTTCCTGAAGAGAGCACCATACGAAATTTTATCTCTATTTTCCGGGGTGTGGTCCTCATTCTTGGATTCCTGATGCAGTCATTTGTAAATGATAAGATCATCAGTGAATACGGGCTTAAAGTATCACTGATGATATTACCGGTGATTGTCGGACTATTTACCCTGGCAGCGATTGTTGCCTGGTGGCTGTTTAAGTTTGACCTGACGGCAGAGACTGCCTTTTTCTTCCTCTTCATCGCCCTCAGCCGCTTATTCAACTGGTCGATAAGGGACTCGTTGGAGAATCCAACGTTCAAACTCTACTTTATGCCGTTCAATATAGATATACGGTTTAACATTCAGACCAAGGTGGAAGGGGTTGTAAATGAAGGCTCCAGGCTTATTGCCGGTCTGCTCATTCTGGGATTATCTACTTTCGCATTTGTTGAACTCATACACTTTTCCTACGCGGTGCTGTTTCTCATTGCCGGTTATTTCCTGGTTGTAAAGCGCCTGTACCAGGGGTATCGTGAAATGATCGCGAAAAAGCTCGCTACTCAACAGCAGGAAGCTTCACCGGAAAAATCGATGACTATGACCGAACAGCTGGTCATCAAACTGAACAATTTTTTAAAGGACAGTATGGAAAGCATGTCAATTTTCGCTTTCAAACTCCTTGCAAAAATACATCCCCAGGTATTGCCGCATTCACTGAATGTGCTGATGTCACATGAAATACCTGGCGTGCGAAGTTTTGCCCAGAATCAAATGAATGAATTGAAGGGGATCAGCGTATCCGATAAATATGTTATCCAGGATGGACCGGCGTCAGGGGATAAAAAAGTTCTTTCAAAAAATGATCTGCTGGATCTCTTTAAATATGGTGAGATCTCCCGTAACAGGGTTTATAAGTTATCAAAGTCACCGGAACCAGAGGACCGGCAGTATGCCGCTGAGATAATCAGTAATTATGCGGATGAAGACAAATCACACTATCTGGTGGAATTGCTCTATGATCCGGTTTACAAGGTGCGCCATACGGCTATGAAGACGGCCCAGAAAAAGTATAACTGGGAGATTCTTAATGCACTTATTGATAACCTGAATCAGCCCGCCCATAGCATCATGGCGGCAAATGCCCTCACAGCGATTGGCTCTGATGCCCTTCCCGCATTGGATGCTGCATTCTATAAGCATGTAAATGATTATGCGCTAACACTGAAGATCGTACAGATCATCGGGCGAATAGGAGGCGAACCGGCCATCGAGCTGCTCTGGAATAAAATCGACTTTCCACATAAGCTGGTGGTCTCAGAGGTAATGGTGGCCCTCGGTAATTGTGGTTTCAAGGCAACTGTAACACAGATACCTCGCATCAAATATGCCATTGAATCTGATATCGAGGCCATTGCCTGGAATATGGCGGCATACAATGAAGTGCCTGAAACCCACTTTGGCCAGGAGATCAGGCAGGCCATTGAGGAAGAAGTGGAACATGACATCAGTCATATTTACATGCTTCTTTCGATGTTGTATGATGCATCCAACATCAGCCTTGTGAAGGAGAATATTGAAAGCGGCACTTCAGAAGGACTAACCTACGCAATCGAATTGCTGGACGTCTTCCTGAGTGACGATCTGAAGAAGCGGATTATACCTGTACTCGATGATCTTACCTTCCAGGAAAAAGCACGCCAGCTTGAAGTATTCTATCCCAGAAAACAACTTGATGACAAAGGCGTATTGCGCTTTTTGCTTAACAGGGATTCCACACAATCCAACCGGTGGACAAAGGCCAGCGTACTTTACCAAATGGGGAGTCGTAAGCTTCAGATTTTTCAAAGGGATGTAATCGCGAATCTCTTTAATCCGGATGTGCTAATTCATGAAGTTGCCGCCTGGTCGCTTCACCAAATGGATCCTGACGGGTTCGAAAAAAACATCAAAAGACTTGAAAAAGAAAAGGCCGACCGGTTGCGGAAACTGGTATTGGATTCCGGCGATGATATGTTTCGTTTCCGGTTCCAGCAGGTGAGATTTCTTAAATCAACCGATATGTTCAGGGATATTCCCGGAGTAATGGTAGCGGATATTTCCGATATAATTACCACCCGGGAACTTGCGGCACACGACATTCTTTCTTCAATGCAAGATTTTGATCGGAATTTCTTTATTGTGAGGCAAGGCGAGGTTGATTTATGGAAGGATGAAGAGATGGTTAAGTCACTGACTGTCGGGAGTTTCCTTGGCGAATCTTTACCAATTGAGTATTCCAAAAAAGAGTTCAGGGTTGCTGAAAATGGAACGATTCTCTATGTAATAAATAAGGAGATATTCTATGAGTGGCTCTCAGATAATGTGGGTTCGGCCAAATTAATGACAAGTCAAATGAATATATAATATAATTGGTCTAATAAATTGTATTTTATTTAGAACTATAATCGATATATTGGGCACTGAAAGCATTTTTTAAACTGCCCGTATCAAATTTTTTAAACGAATATAAATGTTCAATACAGGGGCTTATTCTGAAAATATTCCATTCCAAAATTCAGGTGAATGGCAGGGCACAAACCCATTCCCGGGATTGCGGCCATTCCTGTTGGGCGAAAGTCATTTGTATTTTGGCCGGGAAAGAGAAGTTGGGGAAGTCATTAATAAACTTCTTTCTTTTCAGTTCGTGGCTGTACTGGGTTATTCAGGAAGTGGTAAGTCATCCCTGATTAGTTCTGGTGTTATACCGAGAGTTACAAAATCGGGTGATGAGGGAGAATGGCAGATTGTTCTCACGCGCCCGGGACTATCGCCCATTGCAAATATTGCCGAGGCGGTTCTGCGTCACGATGAAGAAAGTTCTTCGTCTATATTAAGTGTTTCCAAGTCAAGTCTTGTCGATCAACTTTCGTCTTCGCCACTGGCCCTGCGCCATACCATTAAGAAGCTCCATAAAAATCCAAAGGGCAAGACACTTGTAGTCGTCGATCAGTTTGAGGAAATTTTCAGGGTAAAGACTCAGGACGGTTTTGACGAGGCAAAGGTATTCGTCGATCAGCTGATGAATGCGTGCCGTGAGAAAAATATTTACGTGGCACTGTCAATGCGATCAGATCAGATCGGAAGCAGTGCGCGATTTGAGGAACTCACCCGGGCGATTAATCAAAGTAATTATCTCATCCCTCAAATGACCCGGGAAGAAAAGCGTAAAGCGATTGAAGGCCCGGTAGCTGTTGGAGGAGGAGAAATTACCGACAGGCTTGTTGATCAGCTCCTGGATGACCTTGAACTTAACCAGGATCAGCTTCCTGTTCTTCAGCATGCTATGATGCGGACCTGGGAATACTGGCAACAAACCAGGGAAGAAGGAGAGCCCATTGACATACGTCATTACAACGCGATTGGAACAATTCATGAAGCCCTTTCCCAACATGCCAATGAGGCATTTGAGGAATTGAATACCTCCCAAAAGCGAATCGCGGAAATTCTATTTAAGGCACTCACTTCAAAAGGCCGGGATAATCAGGGTATGCGGCGGCCCGTCCAACTCAGTAATGTAATTGCGCAGGCAGATGGCTCCTCAGATGAGGTGTTTGCGGTTGTAGAGACTTTCAGAAAACAGGGAAGGTCATTCCTCATGCCTGCAGAAAGTATACCCATCAATGAAGACAGTGTCATCGAAATATCCCATGAGTCTCTCATGCGGATCTGGGACCGTTTGCGAAGCTGGGTGGATGAAGAGCACGAGTCGGCACAGATGTATCTGCGCCTCTCTGAAGCGGCGGCGATGTACCAGGTGGGAAGAACCGGTCTTTGGCGACCACCGGATTTGCAGCTGGCACTGAACTGGCACAAGAAACAGCAACCAACCTATGAATGGGCACGTCGGTATGACGAGGCCTTTGAGCGGTCTATGGTATTCCTGGAAACAAGCCGTGAAACGTTTGAGGCCGAGCAGGAACATCAGGAGATGATGCAAAAACGCCTGCTGCGCAGAACAAGAATGGTGGCGCTTATTCTGGGAATTGCAGCGGTGATATCCATCCTGTTTTTCATATATGCGATTATGCAGGGAATCAAAGCGAATGAGCAAAGAATCCTGGCAGAACAGAACGCTCAGATTGCAGAACAGAATGCTAACCAAGCAACTGAAAATGCCATTGAGGCTGAAAAAAATGCTGATGAAGCAATGCGTCAGACCCAGATTGCACTCGAGCAAAAAGATCTGGCCGATAAGGCAACAGAACAGGCACTCATCAATTTAAGACTTGCCGAGGAACAGACGGCTATCGCAAAGCAACAGACCGCAATCGCACAGGAAAACTTTCAAAAAGCAGAGTTCCAGCGAAGTATTGCTGAACGGGAGAAGACGATTGCCAACATTGCCAGAAATGAAGCACAAGCTGCTCAAAATAATGCACAAAATCTTTTATACCTCTCAGTAGCTCAGTCAATGGCGATTAAATCTGTGGCGCTCGATGAAAACAACCTGAAGGGTCTGCTTGCACAGCATGCCTACAAATTCAACAGTACTCATGGTGGTAAGGTATATGACCCTTACATCTATGAAGGTCTGTTCAATGCACTGGAGGCGTTCAAGGGAGAAAACTTCAATGCCCTCGAAGGCGCGCTGCGCAACTCTGCCAGAACGCTCGTTATGTCGAACGATGGTGAGACCTTTTATGCAACGGGTACGGAAGGTAAAATTATTGCATCATCGCTTAAGCAGAAAGACCTGATGATGGTTGTAGGGTCAAATCGCTATCCAAACAGGAAGCTTTTGTTGAGTGCTGATGAGAAATGGCTGGTTAATGCAAGTGATTCTGCATCTCTTCAGATTTATAACCTCATTCAACCGGGCACAAAACCCCGGATAGTGAAAGGGCATACCGCTTTTGTGAATGATCTTCACCTGCACACCTCCGGCAAGTCTTTCTATTCGGTTGGCGCCGACCGCTCCATCCGGCTTAATAACTTCGAGACTGGTGAAAGTGAATTAATTATTACTTCATCGGAGGAATTCAAAACAATCGATATTTCAAATGACGGTCGCTGGCTCTATGGAGGTACTGTAAGTGGTAAAGTGATTCGTATCGACCTGGTTGGAAAAAGAGAAGACCAAACCATCTTTTCCAAGCCCGGAACACCAATCCATTCACTGGCTATTTCCCCGGACGACATTCGCCTGGGAATAGGGGATGAAAAAGGCATGTTGCATATCATGGATCTTAGCTGGGCATCCATGAAGGAGGAAATAACCACACACCGTGGTCGAATCAGCGATATGGAATTCTCTGCTGACGGTAAGCTGCTGGCAACTGCAGGCCTGGATGGGAGCCTGGTCATCTGGGAAACCGATAAGTGGAGTGAAATTCCCATTAAGATTTCAGATAATGACTCCTATGTATGGGATGTTACATTCAGTCCGGATGGTGACTACCTGATTGCAGCCTGTGGCGACGGTGATATCCGCCTTTGGCCAACCCGTCCGGAATTAATGGCGGATGAAATATGTGCTTTCCTCCAATCCAATATGACGCAGGAGGAATGGAATAAATATGTAGGAAATGGCCTCACATATGAAACCACATGTGATAATATTCAAATGAAGCCTTGATATGAAAAAAATAAGTTTCATCATATTAGCGCTATTTGGAGCGACATGTTTGCAGGCTCAAAACCTCACGTGTACGGAGACGCTCACGGAGGCACAAAGAATGTTTGAGCAGGGTAATTTCTATGCGATTCCAAAAATGCTAAAACCATGTCTCGATAACGGTTTTAACTCGCAACAGAAAATTGATGCCTACTTCCTGCTCACCCAGACCTATCTCTTCATTGATGATCCGATCGCGGCAGAGGACAGCTATCTTAAGTTGTTGAATGAGGATCCGGCGTTTATTCCGAATGAAGAACGTGACCCGATCGATGTAATTTACCTGAGTGAGAAATTTACGACGCGCCCGATTTTCGTTTTCAACAGCCGAATCGGAATTAATTATACAGCGACCGATATCATACAGCCCTTCAATACTTCAGATCAGCCCCAGCAGGCCCGGTATTCAGTTGGATACGGATTTGAAGGATCACTGGGTATTGATGTGGTCGTTTCTGATTTTCTAAGCATCGGAACAGGTATCGGCCTAGTTCAGAAGAAATATAAGTACGAACAGGTTATGTTCAATGACGATGACCAGACGATGACCGAAAATCAGTGGAATATTGAGGTTCCGCTGCTTGTGAGATTGCGCTGGGAAATGGGAAAAATTACCCCTTATGCCTATGGTGGTCCCTCGGTGAATTATACGTTTTCCGCCAAGGCTGATCTCGAATTAATAGACCGGGTTACCGAAACGGTCCTCATCAACGGAGAACCCCAGATTTCAACCTCTGAAATTCCTGTGAACGGACCGGCCGTGGATATTATGGACCAGCGGGTTAATCTTAATACAAATGTAATTGTCGGCGGCGGCGTAATGATCCGGATGAAATATGATTTCATCGTTGTTGACTTAAGATATCGCGGAGGGCTCAATAACATCGTTGATGAAAAAGGTCATTACCTGAATAATGAGCTCGTATATCGATATGGCTATGTGGATGATTACAAACGGCTTAATAATCTGGCTATTACGGTGGGATATGTGAAACCTTTTTATAAGCCACGTAAACGAAAGAAATTCAGAAAATGAAAAGTTCAATAAAGATATTTCAGGTCCTGGCCGTCCTGTGTGGAACGCTGTTTTTTTCGTGCGATACGGAAGATTCTATTGATCCACGCTATGAAGACTATTTTGTCAAGTATTATGGTGAAGAAGGAAATCAGCAGGGTGTAGACGTGGAAGTCCTTCCTGATGGATATTTGCTTGTAGGTAATTCACGGGCAACCGGACAGAATTCGGAAATATTTATCGTTCGAACAGACCTCCTTGGGAATCGAATCGCTTATGGCACAATATCCGAAGGAACTGAAGACCTGGTGGCAGTCGATGCGGTAATCAATGATGCCGGGCAGTTGTACATCGCTGCAGAATTGAGACGAGGTAATGGTGACGTGGATATTTACGTGTGCAGCGTCTCCTCCAACTCCATTTCCATTGGAATGACACCCGATCAGGTCTATGTGCATGATTTAACCGAGTCAACATATCAGGATGTGCCGGCAAGTCTTACTTTGGTTTCAAACGGAGATATTATTGTCACCGGATATACCACCAATATTGACCCGTTAAAGCCCGAAGGAACTTCAGGTGAAGACTTAACCGATATTATTTCTTTGAGACTTTACCCGGATTTAACTGAATACGGGATCAATGAATGGAGACGTATCTATGGGCGAAATAAAGCGGATTATGGCCATAAAGTCATCGAAAGAAATGGTGAATTCCTGTTTTATGCCTCGAGCTACTATGCTTCAGACCCCGGAACGCAGGGCGGATTGAATCTTATGGTGTTTCCAACCAACAATATCGGCGTAGTAAGCGGTGGTTATAAAACCTATGGAAGTATGAATGATGAGTTTGGGTCTGATATGATCGCTACATCAGAAGGCGGCTCCTTGCTAATAGCCAATTCCAATAATAGAATTTTGCTTACCCGTCTCAATATTGAAAATAACCTGGTAGGCTTTCCTGCAGAAATCGGGCAATCAAGTGTTTTATCAAAGTCTGTTTTTGAAGCCAATAATGGGGGTTATCTAGTTGTTGGAAACTGGTCGAATGCAAATAACAGTGATTTTTATCTCGCCAAGGTGAGTGTGGGGAATGAAGTGGAATGGGAAAGGACTTTCGGAGGATTAGACCAGGACAGGGTTTCAAAAGTCAGGCAAAAAGTGGATGGTACCATACTCATACTGGGAACAATCGTTCTGGATAGCCAGGAGAAAATGTGTTTAATAAAAACAAATTCATCAGGCGACCTGCAGCCGTAGTTTCATAAGCGCTTTAATGATTTTTTAATGGATCCTATGCATAAACATTTATCCAAGTTCAGGTTTTTATTTCTACTGTCATTCCTCCTGCTGACGGCTTTCAATGCCGATGCACAGTGCCCGGATGATACACTGCCTGTATCGCCGGCTTCAGCATCCATATGTGATGGAGAAACTGTAAATGTAACTGTCGGCACCTCTGAAGCAACGGTAGTTTACAGGCTTAAAGACGGACTTGGTAATGTTATCAGTACAGATTATAATGGAAATGGTGCGGCACTGATCCTGACCAGCAACGCACTTTCATCAAGTACAACCATAGAAGTTGAAGCAGAACGAGGCGTGTGTACGTTGTCTCTGCTAAATACCGTTTCGGTAACTGTAACAACCGTATCGGCACCAACAGCCAGCAATCCCACACCGATTTGCGAGGGAGAACCTACGCCGGCGCTCACCGCGGCCGGAACCGGAATTCGATGGTATAGTGACGCTGGTTTATCGAATTTAATAGGAGTAGGATCGCCATTTATCCCAAGTGCCACCTACGTTGACAACACCACGGCCGGCACGTATTCAGTATGGGCAACCAGCACAAGTGCGGGCTGCGAAAGCACCGGCACCCAGGTGGATGTCCTTGTAGAACCAGCCCTGGTGGTGGATGCAGGTACGGATGTGGAAGTTTGTAATGGATTGGGTGTTGCCATCGGCGGAACGCCCACAGCCACCGGAGGCGACGGCAGCTATACCTACAGCTGGACTCCGACCACCGGTCTGGATGATGCGAGTCTTGCCAATCCAACTGCGACTCCATCGGTCACAACGAATTACACCGTTACGGTTACTGACGGCAATGGCTGTGCGGTATCGGATGCGGTACTGGTGACGGTGAACAGTCTTCCTATTGCGAATGCAGGTCCTGATCGGACTGTCTGTGTTGGTGATCCTGTTACAATCGGCGGGACCCCTTCAGCCAGCAGCGGAAGCGGCGTGTACAGCTACAGCTGGTCACCGGCTGCTGGCCTGGATGATCCGACCGATTCGAATCCTACTGTGCTAAACGCGACAGCAACGACCATTTATACCCTTACGGTAACCGATGATAACGGCTGCGTATCGGTATCGGATAACATGACAGTGACTGTCAACGCGATTCCTTCGGCACCAACAGCCAGCAATCCCACACCGATTTGCGAGGGAGAACCTACACCGGCACTTACGGCAACGGGCGCGGGCACGATCCGCTGGTATAGTGATGCGGGCCTGACCAACCAGATTGGTGTAGGCTCACCATTTGTACCGAGTGCTGCGTATGTTGACAACACGACAGCAGGTACGTATTCAGTATGGGTGACCCGCACGAGCGCGGGCTGCGAAAGCACCGGCACCCAGGTGGATGTCCTTGTAGAACCGGCCCTGGTAGTGGATGCAGGTACGGATGTGGAAGTTTGTAATGGATTGGGTGTTGCCATCGGCGGAACGCCCACAGCCACCGGAGGTGATGGCAGCTATACCTACAGCTGGTCACCGGCAGGAACCCTGGACGATGCGAGCCTTGCCAATCCAACGGCGAGTCCATCGGTTACAACGAATTACACCGTTACGGTTACCGACGGCAATGGCTGCGCGGTAACAGATGCGGTACTGGTAACGGTCAACAGCCTTCCGACGGCAAATGCAGGTCCTGATCGGACTGTCTGTGTTGGTGATCCTGTTACAATCGGCGGCACCCCTTCAGCCACCGGCGGAAGCAGCGTGTACAGCTACAGCTGGTCACCGGCGGCTGGCCTGGATGATCCGACGGATTCGAATCCTACTGTCTTAAGTGCAGCAGCGACGACCATCTATACCCTCACGGTAACCGACGATAACGGCTGCGTATCGGTATCGGATAACATGACAGTGACTGTCAACGCGATTCCTTCGGCACCAACAGCCAGCAACCCGACACCGATTTGCGAGGGCGAACCTACACCGGCACTTACGGCAACGGGTGCGGGCACGATCCGCTGGTATAGTGATGCGGGTCTGACCAACCAGATTGGTGTAGGCTCACCGTTTGTACCGAGTGCTGCGTATGTTGACAACACGACAGCCGGCACGTATTCAGTATGGGCAACCAGCACCAGCGCGGGCTGCGAAAGCACCGGCACCCAGGTGGATGTCCTTGTAGAACCTGCCCTGGTGGTGGATGCTGGATCTGATGTGGAAATTTGTATCGGACCTACCGGAACTACAATTGGCGGAACGCCCACAGCCACCGGAGGTGATGGCAGCTATACCTACAGCTGGACTCCGACCACCGGTCTGGATGATGCGAGTCTTGCCAATCCAACGGCGAGTCCATCGGTCACAACGAATTACACCGTTACGGTTACCGACGGCAATGGCTGCGCAGTAACAGATGCGGTACTGGTAACGGTCAACAGCCTTCCGACGGCAAATGCAGGTCCTGATCTGATTGTTTGTTCAGGTGATGCTCCTCAACTCGGCGGTACACCTTCGGCTTCAGGCGGAAGCGGCGTGTACAGCTACAGCTGGTCACCGGCCGCTGGCCTGGATGATCCGACCGATTCGAATCCTACTGTGCTAAACGCGACAGCAACGACCATTTATACCCTTACGGTAACCGATGATAACGGCTGCGTATCGGTATCGGATAACATGACAGTGACTGTCAACGCGATTCCTTCGGCACCAACAGCCAGCAATCCCACACCGATTTGCGAGGGCGAACCTACACCGGCACTTACGGCAACGGGTGCGGGCACGATCCGCTGGTATAGTGATGCGGGCCTGACCAACCAGATTGGAACTGGCAGTCCGTTCGTGCCATCCGTAACCTATGTGGATAATACTACAGCCGGGACCTATTCGGTTTATGTGACCGATACACAAAATTCTTGCGAAAGTGCACCGACCCAGGTGGATATTATAGTTAATGCACCACCGGTAGCAGATGCTGGAGCAGATGATGAGGCTTGTGGGATTTCGACTCCTTATACCTTATCGGCAGTATTGAGTAATGGAGCCAGTACGGGTATTTGGACATACACAGGTCCGGATCTGGCCATTATAATTGATGTTACTGATCCAAACACAGATGTATTCGTAGATAGTTACGGAACCTATACCTTTATCTGGGAAGAAACTCTGAACGGGTGTTCGAATACAGACGACGTAGTGGTCACTTTCCGGGAGCAACCTGTGGCAGACGCTGGCTCCGATGATGATGCCTGCGGAACCGTTTACAATCTCAACGCTCTACCGAGTATCCTGGGTAGTATCGGTACATGGAGTGGAACAGGTCCTGGAAATATTTCATTCAATAACATTAACAGTCCGACAGCTACCTTAACCGTAGATTCATATGGTGTTTACGATATCACCTGGACGGAAACCAACGGTAGTTGCTCCGATGCCGAAACAATACAAATTGAATTCTTTGAACCTACTACTGCTGATGCCGGATCTGATCAGGAAGTATGCGATTTATTTGCCGGACTTTCCGCGAATCCATCAACGCCTTATACTTCAAGAAACTGGACATTTATTAGCGGTCCTGGAACTCCAATTATTACTGACTCCACTGACCCCAGTTCATCTGTTTCGGTTGATAATTATGGTACCTATGTTTTCGAATGGACAGAAGTTAACGGACCTTGTACTTCTTCCGATCAGGTATTAATCACCTTCCGTGCGCAACCAACTGCGGATGCAGGTCCTGGGGGAGATGTATGCGGCACCAGCTATCTGCTGGCAGCCAATCCAAGTGTTGGAACGGGCGTATGGACGTATACAGGACCGGGCACGGCGACTTTCAACAATGCGAGCAGTCCTAATGCGACAGTGACCGTGGATACCTACGGACAATATGATTTCACCTGGACCGAGACGAACGGTATTTGTACCGACGCCTCAACGGTCACAGTGAACTTCTATGATACCTTTACTGCGAATGCAGGATCTGATACAGAGTTTTGCTTGCTTACAGGAAACTTAGTAGCTGTTCCATCGACACCAATCATTGGAACACCTGTAGGAACGTGGAGCGGCCCGGCAGGCATCACTTTTGATGATGTCAACAGTCCGACCGCCCTGGTAACAGCCTCTTCATACGGGACCTATACCTTAACGTGGACGGAAGTGAATGGTCCGTGCACGTCGGTTGACCAGGTGGTGGTGATCTTCCGTGCGCAGCCCACTGCAGATGCAGGAACCGGCGGAGATGTCTGCAATAACAGCTATTTACTGGCAGCGAATCCGAGTGTGGGAGCGGGTGTATGGACGTATACTGGACCGGGTACAGCGACCTTTAATAATGCAAGCAGTCCGAATGCAACGGTAACGGTAGATACCTACGGAAGTTATGATCTGACGTGGACTGAGACTAACGGCATTTGTAGCGACGCCTCAACAATTACGGTGAATTTCTATGAGCCGACGGTAGCCAATGCGGGCGGTGATGATGAAGTTTGCGGATATGATTACACACTATCGGCAAGTCTTACCACCGGTACAGGAACGTGGAGCGGACCTGCCGGCATAACCTTTGATGCCCCGAATAGTCCGACATCCCTGGTAACAGCCTCTGCATACGGCACCTATACCTTAACGTGGACGGAAGTGAATGGACCTTGCACGTCGGTAGACCAGGTAGTGATCACTTTCCGAGAAGAGCCAACCGCGGATGCGGGAACAGGCGGAGATGTATGCGGCACCAGCTATCTGCTGGCAGCCAATCCAAGTGTTGGCGCAGGAGTATGGACCTATACCGGTCCGGGCACGGCGACTTTCAACAATGCGAGCAGTCCGAATGCCACGGTAACCGTAGATACGTACGGGTCTTATGATTTCACCTGGACCGAGACGAACGGTATCTGTACCGATGCATCGACGGTCACGGTGAACTTCTATGATTCATTCGTTGCAAACGCAGGTGCTGATACGGAATTCTGCCTGCTATCAGGAAACTTAGCCGCTGTTCCGTCGACACCAATCATCGGAACACCTGTAGGAACCTGGAGCGGACCTGCCGGCATCAGCTTTGATGATGTGAACAGTCCGACCGCCCTGGTAACAGCTTCTGCATACGGGACCTATACCTTAACGTGGACGGAAGTGAATGGCCCTTGTACTTCGGTAGATCAGGTGGTAGTTACTTTCCGTGCGCAGCCAACTGCCGATGCGGGAACAGGCGGAGATATATGCGCCAACAGCTATCTGCTGGCAGCCAATCCAAGTGTTGGAACGGGCGTATGGACCTATTCCGGTCCGGGCACGGCGACTTTCAACAATGCGAGCAGTCCGAATGCCACGGTAACCGTAGATACATACGGGTCTTATGATTTCACCTGGACCGAGACGAACGGTACCTGTACCGATGCATCGACGATCACGGTGAACTTCTATGATTCATTTGTTGCAAACGCAGGTGCTGATACGGAATTCTGCCTGCTATCAGGAAACTTAGCAGCCGTTCCGTCGACACCAATCATCGGGTCACCTGTAGGAACCTGGAGCGGACCTGCCGGCATCGGCTTTGATGATGTAAACAGTCCGACTGCCCTGGTAACAGCCTCTGCATACGGGACCTATACCTTAACGTGGACGGAAGTGAATGGACCTTGTACTTCGGTAGATCAGGTGGTAGTTACTTTCCGGGAGCAGCCAGTAGCCAATGCAGGAACAGGCGGAGATATATGCGCCAACAGCTATCTGCTGGCAGCGAATCCGAGTGTTGGAACGGGCGTATGGACGTATACCGGTCCGGGCACGGCGACTTTCAATAATGCGAGCAGTCCGAATGCCACGGTAACCGTAGATACATACGGGTCTTATGATTTCACCTGGACCGAGACGAATGGTATCTGTACCGATGCATCGACGATCACAGTGAACTTCTATGATACCTTTACTGCGAATGCAGGATCTGATACAGAGTTTTGTGACCTTTTCGGAAACTTATCGGCCACTTCATCGACGACTATCATTGGATCACCTGTAGGAACCTGGAGCGGACCTGCCGGCATCAGCTTTGATGATGTGAACAGTCCGACCGCCCTGGTAACAGCCTCTGCATACGGGACCTATACCTTAACGTGGACGGAAGTGAATGGCCCTTGTACTTCGGTAGATCAGGTGGTAGTTACTTTCCGGGAGCAGCCAGTAGCCAATGCAGGAACAGGCGGAGATATATGCGCCAACAGCTACCTGCTGGCAGCCAATCCAAGTGTTGGTGCGGGCGTATGGACCTATACCGGTCCGGGCACAGCGACTTTCAACCTTGCGAGCAGTCCGAATGCCACGGTAACCGTAGATACATACGGGTCTTATGATTTCACCTGGACCGAGACGAACGGTATCTGTACCGATGCATCTACGATCACGGTGAACTTCTATGATTCATTCGTTGCAAACGCAGGTGCTGATACGGAATTCTGCCTGCTATCAGGAAACTTAGCCGCTGTTCCGTCGACACCAATCATCGGGTCACCTGTAGGAACCTGGAGCGGACCTGCCGGCATCAGCTTTGATGATGTGAACAGTCCGACCGCCCTGGTAACAGCTTCTGCATACGGCACCTATACCTTAACGTGGACGGAAGTGAATGGACCTTGTACTTCGGTAGACCAGGTGGTAGTTACTTTCCGGGAGCAGCCAGTAGCCAATGCAGGAACAGGCGGAGATGTATGCGGACCGAGTCACCTGCTTGAAGCAATCCCAAGCGTGGGAGCGGGCGTATGGACCTATACCGGTCCGGGCACGGCGACTTTCAACAATGCGAGCAGTCCGAATGCCACGGTAAGTGTGGATACGTATGGAATGTACGATTTAACCTGGACAGAGACGAACGGCATATGTACCAGTGCAGCCACGATCACATTGAATTTCATTGAGGAACCCACAGCACTAGCAGGTCCGGACCAGGATATTTGCGGTCTGGATGTTACGATGGCAGCAGTTCCTTCTACAGGCAACGGGTTATGGACGCTCGTAAGTGGCCCTGGAACGCCCACTTATGTTGATGCTACTGATTTCCAGACGAATATCACCGTAAGTGATTATGGTACTTACATTTTTGAATGGACAGAAGACAATGCGGGTTGTATTGATTCTGATCGGGTAACCATACGTTTCTTCCAGGCTCCTGTAATCGTAAGTGTGGATAATGATGGAGCTTTCTATTGTGAACCAGCGAGTGTGGTGATCACCGGAACAATTGGCGGAGGAGCAACCCAGGCTAACTGGTCAATTGTGAGCGGCGGTACAGGAACTCTGTCTGCGAGCAGTATTACCGGGAACGTGGTGAGTGCAACCTATTTCCCGGCCACGGATGAATTTGGAATGGTAACATTTGAGCTGACAACCAATGATCCGGACGGAGCTGGGCCTTGTGTTGCGGCTTCTCAGACATTAAATATTAACATCACGGAAGCGCCTGAAGTAAATGCAGGAATGGATGTGGCCGTTTGTGAGGATCAGGGGTATGTTGATGTAACAGGAACTATCGGCGGTTCAGCCACTGTAGCGCAATGGTCTGGTGGTTTGGGTACATTCGTTGATCCTTCAAACCCTGTAACGCGTTACAATTTTGATCCATCTGAAATTGGTTCAACCGTTATATTGACACTGACTGTTTTTGATCCGGATGGTTCAGGACCGTGTATTGAAATTTCGGATAATGTTGCCGTAACCATCAACCCGCTTCCGATTGTTAATTTCTTCAATCTCCCTGCGGTTACAGATGAAGGAAGACCTCCGATAGATATTGTTGGAAACAGGGCTGGCGGATCCTTTGTAATTACCCCTGGCTCCGGACTCAGCAATCCAAGAATTGAGAATGGGCAGGATGTAGTAACATTCGATCCGGGAGCAGCAGTTGTTTCTGCCTCCAATTTCATCACATATACATATACAGATGTAAACGGGTGTACGAACAGCATTACCAAATCAGTCTTCGTAAATGAGATCACAGCGATTGATTTTGAACTTGAGGATTCTGATCCCATCAGTATCGATGAAGAACAGATATGCCAGAATGTTGGTTTGGTACGATTGATCGGAACACCTTCGGCGCAGTCCGGACTGCCAGGTACTGAGTTTACCAGCGTGATCCCTGGTCTTGTTACACTTGGGGCTGATTCTGAGTGGTATTTTGATACAAATATTGTTACACCGGGATTGTATTCGGTACAATATACATATGTGAACAGTGCAGGAGCTACCTCTGTCCGCATCAAAGATATTCGTGTGGTAGGAACCCCGGTTCCGGCCTTTGAACAGCTGACATTCTGCGAATCTGATGTGATTCAGTTCAATGACATTTCAACAATCGACGATACGCCGTATGCGACTACCATCGTTGCATGGGAGTGGGATTTCGGTGACGGTACAAGTGCAAGCAATCTTCAGAATCCTACGCATCAATATGCTGCGGCCGGATTCTATGATGTTACCTTTACAGTAACGTCAGATCTCGGTTGTTCGTCGACCATTGTACAGAACATTCGCGTGGGTGCGGTTCCTGAAGTAGCATTTGATTGGGTTGGTTCATGCGGAAATGATCCGATCGCATTTGAAGATTTAACTCCGACGAGCAGCCTGGTGGTTCCGAATACCATTACCTGGGATTTTGGGGATGGAGATGTGATAACACTTAATGCAGGTGCTACCATACCTCCGGGTACTCATGGTGGAAGAACCTTTGGTACAATGGATATGCCGATGCACCTGTACCAGACGAGTGGCTATTATGATGTAACATTAACGGTAGTAACCGATTCAGATTGTCAAAACACCTCTGTGCAAACGGTAAGGGCAAGCAACCTGATCGAGATTACAACCACCACAGACACACTTTATTATGAGGATTTCGCCGCTGGTGGAGCGGATTGGGGTATTCCACCCAATGAAAGTCCGACTACAAACAGCTGGAGGTGGTCTTCGACTGGTCAGGGCCTTGGTTCAGGGGTTTGGTATACCGGTGCGAATGGAGGCTTGTCATACCCGAATGAGAATTCTACCATCGAAGGACCTTGTTTCAATCTACTCGGACTTGAGCGTCCGATGATAGCGATGGATATATTCTTCGATACTGAAGAGTCTATTGACGGTGCAGTGATGCAATACAGTACCGACGGTGGTTCCAGCTGGATAAACCTGGGAAGGGTAGGAGAAGGTATTGACTGGTTCACCCAGAGTGGTATTGTAAGCCGTCCGGGTGATGATCCGGGCAACTTCAATTCCGGTTCACAGGGATGGTCGGGTTCAGCAGGTGAGATCCACAGTGTGCGTTTCAGTCTTGATGAGATTCCGATGGCTGACCGGTCGTTTGTTCGATTCCGAATCGCCTTTGGAGCCAGATCACTCGACAATACATCGGATTCATATTTTGCTGTCGACAAGATTTTTATTGGAAATAAGCAACGTCGTACGTTGATGGAAAATTTCGCTGATCTTAACAGGGTTGCGAGTGTAACTGCCAATAGCAATATAGAGCAAATCCGACTGGATCAGGTTGGAAGCCAGGGATACAGCGATTTCACACTGCTGGAATATCATATGAACGATTCTGGAACGGATTCTCTTTATCTGACCAATACATCAGACGTAAATGCGAGAAGTCTGTACTATGGCGTAAACCAGGCACCATCGGTATTCCTGGACGGACTGAAATTTACCACTCCTCCGGATCCGGGTAAACCAGCCGATTTGATTCGTCTGGACCGTCAGTCCCTGAAAGATCCTGAATTCCGGATTGAGATCGATACGCTGGTAAGTCCGGATGACGTGATCCGTGTAGCGGTGACATTAACCGCGCTGAAAGATGTAAGCGCATCACTTTCGTTACATGTGGCTGTGGTTGAAACCAAGAATGAGCCTAGTGCCGTGTTGAATCAGATTATGCGTAAGCTAATCTTTGGTGGGGGCGGACAGACGCTGCCTACCGCGTGGACTGCGGGTCAGACACAGGTGTTCACGGGTGAATGGCAAATAGATATTCCGATCCCGAACAATGACAAAATGGATATCATCGCATTTGTTCAGAATAACGTAACCCGTGAGATTTACCAGTCTGGTATTATTGCAGCTCCGATCAAGGATACCGGCAGTGGTCTTGTGACCAGTCTGGAAGACGATATTGAGACGGCAATGGGCTCAGTAGAGGTATATCCGAACCCGGCAAATGGATATTTCAGAATCCGTTTACCACAGGATCTTACAGGAACCTACGGATTCCAGTTGGTTGATCTGCGTGGTGTAACCATTCGTTCAGGAAATATCGACCGCACGAATGATACGTTTACCATTTCAACAGATAGTATTACTAATGGTATGTACTACCTGATTATAACTGCAAACGGTCAGCCAATGATGCAACGAAAGATCGCGATCATTAACAGATAGAATTAACAACTTCGTATGAGTGAGTAGTAGACACGGCATGGACAAACGTTCATGCCGTGTTTTAGCTTTAAACAGGCTATTGGGAATAGGGAATAGGCTGAAGGGAACCTGCACACCGGCAGGTAGGTATTAGGTTGTCCCGTCCCATCGGGACGGCGTATGGGTAGCAACAGGAATATGTAACGATCCCGTGCCGTCAGGTACGGCGTATGACCAGGGAATAATTGGCAGGGAATAGGTTGTGGGGATTAGGTTGTCCCTTTCCATCGGGACGGCGTATGGGTAGCAACAGGAATATGTAACGATCCCGTGCCGTCAGGTACGGCACATGACCAGGGAATAATTGGCAGGGAATAGGTTGTAGGTATTAGGTTGTCCCGTCCCATCGGGACGGCGTATGGGTAGCAACAGGAATATGTAACGATCCCGTGCCGTCAGGTACGGCGTATGAACAGGGAATAATTGGCAGGGAAAAGGTTGTAGGTATTAGGTTATCCCGTCCCATCGGGACGACGTATGGGTAGCAACAGGAATATGTAGCGATCCCGTGCCGTCAGGTACGGCGTATGACCAGGGAATAATTGGCAGGGAAAAGGTTGTAGGTATTAGGTTATCCCGTCCCATCGGGACGGCGTATGGGTAGCAACAGGAATATGTAGCGATCCCGTGCCGTCAGGTACGGCGTATGACCAGGGAATAATTGGCAGGGAATAGGTTGTGGGGATTAGGTTGTCCCGTCCCATCGGGACGGCGTATGGGTAGCAACAGGAATATGTAACGATCCCGTGCCGTCAGGTAAGGCGTATGACCAGGGAATAATTGGCAGGGAAAAGGTTGCACCGTACCATCAGGACGGTGTATTGGTAGGGTTAGCCCGGTATGGATGAGTGGGAGTTCAACTCCTCACAGGCAGCGGTCATTTTTTTAATTACCTCTTCAGTCAGAGCCGGCAATTCGTCCGGATATTTTTCGTAATCAAGAATTTTCCGGATAGAGTCTTTCAATACTGAAATGCCCATAAAGGTTACGGAAGGCTTCATTTTATGAACCACTTTGGCGGCTACAGCCCAGTCTTCTTTAGCCCTAGCATCCCTAAGTAGGCTCACCTGTTCAGGTGTGTTTTTAAGGAACGTTTCAATCATATCCTGAATAAAAGAAGCATCATTTGAGCTCACTTCGCGAAGGTGATCCAGATTAGTGAGTGATTCCTGTGATTGTATTTTATCGGTTGATTTTGAACTTACTTTCTTTTTTCGGCTCTTCCTTGAAGGAGCGAATTTGACAAGTGTTTTGTAAAGGTCTTCAGGCTGGAAGGGCTTAGGAAGGTAATCATTCATCCCTGCCTGGAGGCATTTTTCATTATCTCCCTTAATCGCGTTTGCAGTTAAGGCAATGATCGGAATGTTGGTAAGTCCATCCTTCCTGATGTGGCGTGTAGCTTCATACCCATCCATGATTGGCATCTGGACATCCATGAGAACGATATCATATGATGCAGATTTAAGCTTTTCTACAGCTATATATCCATTCTCGGCGCTTTCAACCACACAATCCCATTTTTTAAGCATATTAAGCGCATAAAGGCGGTTAATATCATTGTCTTCAACCAGTAATACTCTAAGTCCGTCGAGCGATTCAGCAGGAGAATGGTTCACCACTTTTCCGGGATGTACAAGATCCCTGAGTTCACCTTCTGTGTAGGGGATATTCAGGTAAAATGTTGTTCCGGAATCAACCTTGCTTTTAACACTTATCTCGCCATCCTGGATTTCAATAAGTTGTTTTACGATCGATAATCCCAGTCCTGTGCCTCCATAACGGCGGGTAACGGTCTCGTCAGCTTGTGTGAAACTGTCGAAAATAAGGGGAAGTTTCTCTTCGGGAATTCCCACTCCGCTGTCGGAAACAGTAAATTTGATATTGTGTATTTGGTCTTTAATGCTTTCACACGTGGCGTGAATCTTGATAAATCCTTTGTTGGTAAATTTGAGACTGTTTCCCACCAGGTTAATCATGATCTGGTTTAGTCGGACCGGATCACCAATATAAACTCCATTGGCAGATTCATCAATTGAATAACTCAGCTCGATTCCCTTGGACCTTGCCTCCATCAGGAAATTCTCTACCACTGCGCTTAACTGGTAACGAATATTAAAGCCGATCTTTTCAAGTTTTAATTTTCCTGATTCAATGACAGAAAGGTCCAGGATATCACTGATGATCACTTTTAAGTTCTCTGTTGAATTACGGATGGCATTCAGGTAGCGCTGACGGTCTTCTTCAGAAGTGGCTTCCGAAAGCAGATTAACCATTCCGGCGATACCGTTAATAGGAGTCCGGATTTCATGACTCATATTAGCCAGGAACTGTTCCTTGGTCTTTTGTGCGCGTAATAATTCTGCCGCATCTCTTTTCCGTTGGGAAATATCACGACAGTCAAGAATGAGGCCTTTCAGACCTTCTTTATGGCTGAGGTTTATGGAATTGAATTCAAAAAATTTGTAGGTATTGTCGGCGCACAGGAATCTGAATTCCACGCTCTCATTGTATGGTTTTTTAATGCTTTTTTTGAATGCTGTTTTGAATTCCTCGACGGTTTCATCATCAATGAAATCAAAGAAACATTTCCCATTCAAATGACCATCGGGATATCCGAGCAATTCATAAACAGAATGGTTATTGTATAAAATATTACCGTCATAATCGACAATGAATACGATATCCGAGCCATCCTCAACTACTGTTTTAAAGAATGCGCCGTGTTTGATATAATCTAGTAGTGAAGAGGTTTCTTTCATGCCATGTTTTCTTCTTCCATTTCTTTCAGGTACCGGTAAATTGTTGATTTCCCTATATCAAGGATATCGGCTACCTTCAGAACATTGTTATCGTATTTATCCAGATAATACTGGATGATTTTGAATGTGTAGGACTTAAGGGACATTTCTTCGCTTACGAGCATGTTGTCCTTACCAACCTGGTTGAATGATATATCAGAATCTGAAATTTCGTCATCATCGGCCATAACCACGGCTAATTCTATAATGCTTCGCAGCTCGCGTACGTTACCGGGGAAATTGTATTTAAGTAATTTATCAATGGCTTCAACCGTAAGTCGCGGAGCGTGGATGTGGTTGGCTTTAGAGAATTCTTCAATAAAGAATTTAGCCAGTCGGACGATATCATTTCCTCTGTCCCGAAGAGGGGGCAATACCACGGGCAGACCGAGTAATCGATAATACAGATCTTCACGGAAGTTGCCCTTTTCCACTTCTTCAGCCAGATTTCTGTGCGTGGCAACGATCAGGCGGAAATCCAGGGGTATGATCTCATTGCCCCCAATCCGGGTGAGCTCACGTTCCTGGAGAACCCTCAGAAGTTTAGCCTGCAGGTTAAGGTCCATTTCGCCGATCTCATCCAGGAATAGTGTACCTCCCTGTGCTTCCTCGAATTTACCGATGCGGCGCGTGGAGGCTCCTGTAAATGCACCTTTTTCATGACCGAACAATTCACTCTCCATAAGTTCGGAAGGTATCGCTGCGATATTGACGGCCACCAGCGGTTTTTTCTTAAGCTTTGAGCTGTAATGGATCGCTTTAGCGACCAATTCCTTTCCCGTTCCGGTCTCCCCGGTGATCGAGACAGTAATGTTGGTGCTAACAGCTTTTTCCAGACGCTTGAATACTTTTTGGATTGCCGGACTTTCCCCGATAATGGATTTGTTGAATTCATACTTTTCCGTGATCTCATCCTTAAGAGAATCAATCTGACGGGTAAGTGAGATGTTGTTTCGGGCGTTGTTAATCGTATTCAGCAGACGGTTTTTCGTATCCTCATCTTTAGTGATATAGTCAAAAGCGCCAAGCTTGAGCAGTTCAACCGCTGTGCCGATTTTTTCCTGTGCCGATATGACTACTACCTGAATGGATGTGTCATATTCCTTAATGGCTCGTAAAACCTGTTCACCAGCCATATCAGGCAGGCTGTAATCAAGTGTGATCAGATCGGGCTTCTGGTAAAGTTCCTGAAGACACTCCCTGGCAGAGCTGAAGCAGGTTACATCGAAATCCGGATTAAGATCAAGAACATATTGTAAAAATCGTGTGTAAGCCGGGTCATCTTCAACCACAAAAATTTTAACTGGACTGGTATCCGACATAGTTTAAAAAATTTAATATGTGGAAAAATACGATGATTGACCCTTTGATACTTTCAAGAAACCCCCGCCTTCTTTTTCGTGTAAGAAAGTTGGTAACATCAAACAAAAAATCTGCTGGCCGGCAAGGCCATTTTTCTGAAATTAATTCAATAACTTACCTCCGAAAACAAAGATGAATTCTATGAACATATTTCCATCGCACTTAACAGCGGATGAAAAAGAGACGTTGTTTAATATGCCGATTTATGTAACCCTGCTCATCGCCGGTGCAGATAATAAAATTGACGATTCCGAAATTTCAACGGCAATTGAACTGGCCAGGTTGAGCAAAACATTTTCCCGACAGGAGCTTACCGACTATTACAATATTGCTTCTGAGGATTTTGCTGAAAAACTGCAAAGTGTAATGGAGGATTTACCCCAGACCAATGAATCACGGGCTAAATACCTGGTTGGTGAATTGGAAAAACTCAATGATATACTGCCCAGGCTGGACAGAAGGTTTGCCATCGATTTCTACGAAAGTGCAAAGGCATTGGCGAAAAAAATTGCAAAGTCATCGGGCGGAATTCTGGGGTACTGGGCCATAGGCTATGAAGAATCTCAACTCATTGGTCTTGATATGATAGATGATCCCTCAGAATATTAACGAATGGAGGATTCAGACCGGTCCATAATAGGGAGCAGTATTGTTCCGTTTCGTTTGGTATTTCTGATGTGGCTGTCTTACTTTCTTTTGGATGTTTACCACATTGGTTTTGATCTGCCTGGAATATATCCTCGTTCACTCAAGGGAATTCTGGGTATTGTGACGAGCCCGCTGGTACATGCAGGCTATGTGCACCTGCTGTCCAATACGATTCCTGTTCTCTTTCTTGGGGCCATGCTTTTTTTCTATTATCCCAGGATTGCTCAGTGGGTTTTCCTTCGAAGTTATTTCGTTACAAACGTTCTGGTGTGGCTGCTGGGGCGTGGAAACTCCTCCCACATCGGAGCCAGCGGCATTGTTTACGGACTCGCATTTTTCCTTATATTTTTTGGTATATTCAGAAGAGACCGGCTGTCATTAATCATATCAATTGTTGTACTTTTGTTCTACGGGACGATGTTTTATGGCCTGTTGCCCAATGATCCCAGAATCTCCTGGGAGTCACATTTATTCGGAGCAATGGTAGGCGCATGGACGGCCAGGGATTTCAGAAAAGCCCGAATTGAGTAGATTGAACTGCGAGCTATGAATGATGCCACTCAAATTCTTAATGATCTTAAAAAAGGATCCTACTCACCTGTGTATTTTTTACAGGGTGATGAACCTTACTACATTGATCTGATCAGCAGGTTCATTGAAGTGAATGTAATTCCGAAAGAACAGCAGGGGTTTAATCTTACGATTCTTTATGGCAACGATGTCACGGTGAGTGATGTGCTTAATAATGCCCGGCGCTATCCTATGATGGCGGAACGACAGGTCGTTCTGGTGAAAGAAGCGCAAAACATATCAGACCTGAACCGGGAAAACGGACAGGACCAGCTTATTCATTACCTCGAACATCCGGTGCCCAGCACCGTTCTGGTTTTTTGTCATAAAAATAAGACCCTCGACGGTCGCAAGGCACTGGCCAAAGTGATGAAGAAGAAGTCGGCATTTCTTGACAGCAAGAAGATATATGACAATCAGGTGCCTGCCTGGATAGAGCAGTATGTGACTCAGCGGGGTTTCAGAGTGTCTCCTGCTGCAAGAATGATGCTTTCTGAGTCAATAGGCAATAACCTGGAGCGCCTGACTAATGAGATAGAGAAGATTTTGATCAATTACATCGATCCTGTAGAGATTGATGTTGATATGGTTGATAAATATGTGGGGATTTCAAAGGAATATAACGCCTTTGCATTGCAGGATGCCATACTGAAAAAGGATATCGTGAAGGCATTCAAAATTGTTGCATATTTTGCTGCCAACACCCGGCAGAATCCCGTAATTCCCACGATCGCGGTTTTATATTCACTTTTTTCCAAACTTCTTGTGGTGCATGCTCAAATCAGAAGAAAGGAAAAAGTGGACCTGGGATCATACGGTGTGCGTGGCTACTTTTTACGTGATTACCAGGAAGCTGCTCAACGCTATTCCGTGAATCAGGTAGTGCGAAATTTGCACTTTATCAGAATGGCTGACCTTCATTGCAAAGGGGTGGGCAGCCAGACCAGCGATGGCGAGGAATTAAAGGAACTTGTTGCCAAACTTTTATACTGATTTCTCCGTACGGAAAAGTGCAATTTTTATTGTATTTTTGATAGTAATGATTTTTTGTATGCCAGCTTTATAAGAATTGGCGATTTGAACGTTATATACCAGTGTTATTTTTTAATGGAACCTTCTCTATGCGATCTGTTCATTATTTGATCATTACGCTGTTTTGTACAGTAACCTCTCTTCACGCGCAGACATCACTCTATCATACCGAAGATGATGCCCTGTACCGGAAAGGCCTGGACCTTCTTGAGAAATCTGATTATGCTGCAGCACGGGAAACATTTGAAAAGTATGTGCGGCAATCTTCAGATAACATGAAGAAAGCAGATGCCGAATACTATATCGCGTTTTCCGCACTGAGCCTTTTTCATCAGGATGGGGAGAAATTAATAGAAAAATTTATCCGGGATCATGAAAGTCACCCAAAATCGAGTCTTGCCTATTTCGAACTCGGGGATTTCTACTTCAAACAAAAGTCATATAACAAGGCAATTGAATACCTGGCGAAAGTAAATTATTCAGCACTGTCGAATGAAGAACGCAATACTGCCCAGTTTCAGCTGGCTTATTCCTACTTTGCCCTTCGTAAATTTGATGATGCCCTGCCGCAGTTTGACGCGCTTAAGCGGCGGGAATCAGCCTATAAGGCGCCTGCCAGCTACTATGCCGGTTATATTAATTATGAAAACCAGTCCTATGACCAGGCCATCGAGGATCTCAAAAGGGCGGGAGAGAATGAAGCTTATGCCAGCGTGGTTCCGGGAATGATCGCCAGTATCTATTACAATCAGAAAAGATATGATGAACTGATCCGGTATTCTGAACAGGTGCTTTCCGGTTCTGACCGCGTGAATGAACGGGATTTCTACCTGTTAACTGCCGATGCATATCTGTATCAGAAGAATTTTGAAAAAGCCTCACAATACTACGACCTGTATGAGGAAAATGTAAAAAATCCGGCCCGGGATGTTCGTTATCGAATAGGCTATGTGGCTTACAGGTCGGGTGATACTGAAAAGGCGATTAATGAATTTAAACGTGCTGCGAGCGATAAAGACAGTGTTGGGATTTATGCCTCCTATTATCTTGGAATTTTATACCTCAAGGAGGGGAATAAACTCTATGCACAGAATGCGTTCGATAATGCCCGTAAAAGTGGTATTACTCCTGAACTGGTGGAAGAAAGTTCCTATCAGTACGCAAAGGTCACCTATGACCTGGAACAGACTGAGCTGGCGATCAATGCCATGAATGCCTTTGTGGAGGATTACCCTTCCAGTACGCATTTGGAAGAGATCAATGATTTATTGTCTGAAGCATACCTGAATACGAATAACTATAACCTGGCTATCAGCCACGTTGAAAAAGCGGGTACTGTCAATAAAAATCTTCAGGGAATCTATCAGAAAGCAACGTATCTGAAGGGAGCTGAATATTTTAATAGTGACAATTACCCCGAGGCCATCACCCTGTTCAGCAAGTCACTGAAGTATCCGGTTGATCCTGAATATACACAACTTGCCAACCTGTGGATGGGGGAGACGTTTTCCGTTCAGCGTGAATTTGATAAGGCCACTCCATATTACCAGGCTGCTCTTTCACGATCGGAAGATCGAATCAAGGAGAACGGCTTAAAGGCGCGCTATGGTTTGGGTTATTCCTTTTATAACACCAAGCAATATGACAAGGCGCTGATACATTTTAAGGAGTATGTCGATAATTCAGATAAATCAAGGAACTCCGATTATTATGAGGATGCCGTACTCAGGCTGGCAGATTGCTATTACGTTGAAAAACGCTATAATGATGCCCTGCGCTATTACAGCTTAGCGATTAAGAATAATAAGGTGGATAATGATTATGCCCACCTTCAGGCTGGTGTCGTGAACGGAATAAATGGTGATGTGACCAGCGCAAACCGGGAATATGATTACATTATTGATAATTATCCGACATCTAGGTATTTCGATGATGCTCTGTTTCAGCAGGCTCAGCTGAATTTCGAAAACGGGAAATATGAAGAAGCTGTAGCCGGATTCAGTAAACTGATCCGTCAGAAACCAAGCTCGCAGTATGTACCCTATGCCTATCTGCGACGCGCTACCTCCAATTATAATCTTCAGAAATATGATAATTCCATTGCCGATTACCAGGTAATCCTGAAAGATTATCCAACTCACTCCATCGCTTCGGAAGCGTTGTTACCGCTTCAGGAAGTATTGAATGTTCAGGGGCGATCAGCCGAATTTTCAACCTATCTGAACCAATTTAAGGCAGCTAACCCTGAATCACAGAATGTGGAAAGCCTTGAGTTTGAAACGGCGAAGAACTTTTACTACAACCTGGAGTATAATAAGACCATCGATGCTTTCAGAGCCTATGTGTCTTCTTACCCAAACAATCCTAAGGTTCCGGAAGCCCGTTATTTCATGGCAGAGTCCTATTACAGGCTGAATGAATACGAACCGGCTAAACAGCTGTATGAAGGGCTGGCGACCATGAAAAATTTTGAGCAGTATAACCGGGTTATCGCCCGGCTTGCAGATATTCAAACGATCACCGGAAACCGGCAGGCAGCCCTGACCAGGTATTATCAGCTGGCTTCGGTTGCCCAGAACAAAAAGGAACAATACAATGCCTGGTCCGGACTGATGGAGAATTACTATGAGCTGGGACGGTATGATTCAGCTACCCGATACGCACGACTGATCCTGGAACGGGCGAATGTTAATGTTGCATCACAAAATAAGGCCAGTCTTTATATAGGCAAAGCTGCCTATGCACGCGGTGATTATGCGACTGCCAGGGATGAATTCCTGGCAACATTGAACACGGCACGTGACCAGTATGGAGCCGAAGCCCAGTACTTATTAGGTGATATTTTTTACCGGGATGGCAAGTATCAGCAATCCATAGAAACACTGATCTCACTAAATAAAAACTTCGAAATGTATGAGCAATGGGTGGGAGAGTCCTACCTGTTACTGGCTGATAATTATATCGCCATGGATGATACCTTTCAGGCGAAGGGAACCCTGAAATCGATCATTGACAATTTCCCGGATGAGAAAATCAAGGAACGTGCAAGAAAGAAACTGAGTGTGATTCAGGCCGACGAGGAAGCAAATGAAACCTCAGTAATTATTGAAAGTGATACATTAAATTAAAGAGTTTAATTAATTGATTAGTAGTCGGTAAAATTTTTAAGATAGATAAAATCTATGAAGATTAAAGTCATTTTTTTACTACTGTTCTCGGTCATTGCAGGATACGGTTTGATGGCACAAAATCCGGATTCTGAATTGAAGGATGTGGAGATTGAAATTGTAAAGGACCGCGAGATAGTTCTGCCGAAGGCGAGCCGGAATTTCGAGAAGGTACCACCGTCCTCGTTTGAAAGGCGTTCAGATGACCTGGAATATTTCTTCAACAGTATCCATTTTCAGCTTCCGCTGCTGGAGATAAAAATGCGTCCATTGCGTATCCGTGATCCGCGTCTCGAAAAAACATATGGAAATTATGTAAGGGCTGGTTTGGGAAATTTTGGTGCCACATACTTAGAAGGATACCTCAACAGTAAGCGGAATAAAGATTACAGTTACGGGGCTCATGTGAATTTTGAGAATTATGCCAAGGGGCCGGTTGCAGGTAAGAATTCATCATCCGGTGATTTTCAACTGGATCTGTTCGGGAAATACTTTACTCCTGCGGTTACGTTTGGCGGTGAGATCGGGTATGATCAGCAGAACAGGAAATTTTATGGCGCACCCGATGTGACCGAAGGAACGGGCATTGCCGTAAAACAGGCGTGGAAGAACTTTCATCTTCGCGGGACAGCCGAGAATACCGATAAGGAGAGTGTTGTTGATTATCTCCTGGATGTGGGCTTCAGTAATCTGACCGATAAATTTGATGCCAGTGAATCTGAATTTTCGATCAATGCGAAAACCCAGTTTAAGATCACCGATGCCTTTGATGTCAGGATTAACGGAGACTTATACCTGATCGGCCGAAAAGACAGTGAAATTGATAAAATATCCCGCAATTTATTCCGAATAAATCCGACGGTAGGATTCGAATATGAAGGTTTCAGGATCCGTGCGGGTTTCAGGGGAGTTGCTGAGAATGATACCATCAATGGATTCAATAAATTCCATATTTACCCGGATGCAATGGCGTCCTATACCTTCAATGAAAAAATTGACCTCTATGCAGGAATAGGGGGAGATATTGAGAAGAATACCTTGCATCGGTTCGCAAACGAAAATCCATGGATCGCACCCAATGCATCAATTTTTCACAGTAACAAGACCTTTGAATTATACGGCGGACTTAAGGGGAGGCTGAGTCCGAAACTTGGATTTGAAGCAGGATTTAGCGCCAGCAACGTAAAAAATCTCTATTTCTACCTGAATGATACAACCGCGCAGGAAACTTTCAACGTGATCTATGATAACGGAAATACTGCTGTTGTGAACATTTTCGGGTCGTTTGCCTTCGTACAGGAGCAGCAATGGCGCATTAATGTTCGAGGTGATTACTGGGGTTATGGAACCTCTGATATTCGTGAAGCTTGGCACCGGCCGAATTACAAATTGACGGGAACCGTATACTATAATTTATTCGATAAGATCAATTTAAATGCAGAAGTCTATACAATGGGCGGCATCAAGGCATTTGATTTCACCAACAATGAAACGGTGAACCTCAAGGCGATATTTGATCTTAATTTTATGGCTGAATACCTGATTTCTGAGCGTGTTTCAGCCTTTGTGGAACTGAACAATATATTCTCCAAAAATTATGAGCAACTGTACAGGTATCCTGTGCGGGGCTTCCAGTTTATGGTGGGTGCTAGTTATACTTTTTAAACGTTTTTAGACCATTTTTAATGAATACATTGCATGACAACCGGTCAGATTTGGCACACTTAAAAATTAGATTATTTTTGTGAAGTGTCGAAGAAACGGGCGATTGCAGAAAACTTAACCATCAGATTATGGCAAAGAAAGATAATGACAGTGAATTTGAAGATCTAAACGACAACACCGGCGACATTAATGAAGCCGATGATAGTTTTGGACTTCCGGATATCAATTATGAACCAATTGATCGCTCTGAAGAAGCTGAAGAAACTAAACCGGCAGAAGAGGAAGCCGTAGAAGATCAGCCCTTCATGTATGCTCAGCGCCCTGAAGACGAGCCTGCGGCAGATATCACACCTGATAGTTCAGAGGAGAATATCTTTGGCACGGTGGAAGAGAATGAAAGTGTTGAGGAGGCGGCAGCGGAAGTGGCCGTTTCAAATGAGGGTGAAGAAGAGGAAAAAGCCTATGTGCCAGGCTCCTATACGCCCAAGAAAAGTAGTAATTCCAATGTGGGAGCCATCATTGGCATCATATTGGTGATAATCCTCGCGGGATTCGGTATCTGGTATTTTCTTTATGAACAGCCGAGAAAGGCTGAAATTGCACAGCAGGAGCAGGCAGAAAAAGATCGTATCGCAGCACAGCAGCGTGAAGAAGCCGCACGTGCCGCAGCTGAAAGAGATCGCCTTGCACAGGAAGAGGCAGCACGGTTGGCTGAAGAACAGCGACTGGCTGAGGAATCTCAAAATGCAGGTGACGGAACGATCGAAACAATTTCTGCACGTACTGGTCGTTACTATGTCATTGTCGCCAGCGCGATTGACGGTGACCTGGCCATGGATTATGCCAAGAAATTGGCGGCTGAGGGGAACAGTGTTAAAATCATTCAGCCCTATGGGAAGGTTTTATACCACCGGGTTGCTGTAAGAAATATGGAAACACTGGCGGAAGCCGAGTCCAGGATGGATGAGCTGAAGGAAGCGTATGGTGAGGGTGTATGGGTAATGAAATATTAAGATGATATTAACGCAAATAAGTACTGCACAGGATTCTGTCGTCACATCTATTGAAGCAACCGATTCGGTAAGGATCATAGACCTCCTCTTCCAGGGAGGTTTTATGATGATACCGATTCTGGTTTTGTCGGTAATGGCTGTGTATATTTTTGTAGAACGGGTCCTTACAATCAATAAAGCGGCTAAAACACCGGAGCAATTCATCTCCCGCATCAGAGAGCTGGTGGAAAAGGGTGATATCTCAGCGGCACGGATGATGTGCCAGCAAAATGATTCACCCGTGGCGCGAATGATTGAGAAGGGAATTTCACGAATTGGAAGTCCGCTGAAAAACATTGAGGTTTCCATTGAGAATGTTGGAAAGATTGAAATCTTCAAGCTGGAGAAAAACCTTTCTTTATTGGCAACGATTTCAGGTTCTGCCCCGATGCTGGGCTTTCTTGGTACAGTTATCGGTATGATCCAGGCCTTTATTGCGATTGCGCAGGAAGAAGGTTCAGTGAGTCCAAAATTGTTGTCGGAAGGAATTTATACGGCAATGGTGACGACCGCGGCCGGATTATTTGTAGGTATCCTTGCTTATCTCGGCTACAATTACCTGGTTACTCGCGTTCAAAAAGTAGTCCATAAGATGGAATACAGCAGTGTTGAATTTATCGACCTGCTTCAGGAACCGAGGTAGAATTTTTTTCGTCCATTTCATGTTGATAACGTAATTATGGCACTCAAGTCTAAGCATAATGTAGAACCCATGTTCAGTATGTCTTCAATGACGGATATTATATTCCTGTTATTGATCTTTTTCATGCTTACATCATCTTTCATTACACCTTCAGGATTACCGGTTAACCTGCCCACCAGCAGGGCTTCTACCGTGGAAATGCAAAAGGTTTCTGTAACAATCACAGAGAATATGGAGTATTTTGTGGGGGATAAAAAGGTGTCGAAAAATATGCTCGAGGCAGAACTCAGGAGCCGGTTGACGGAAGGACAGGGTTCTGTTGTGCTTCATATTGACAAAAGTGTACCCACTGAACAATTTGTTTATGTAGCAGGTATCGCTACATCGCTCGAAGCAAAAGTTTCAATTGCCACGTTGCCCGAATAAGAATGGATCAGGAACAAAAGGAACGGAGGAACAGAAGGACTGGTATTGCGATATCCATTGCAACCCATATACTTCTGCTGGTCCTTTTTATGTTCATACTGGCATGGCGTGAGCCCGATCCGCCGCTACCTGAATACGGCATAGAGTTGAATTTCGGAATGGAGGAGCAGGGATCCGGTGAAGTACAGCCAGAGACGCCTGTCACGGAGGAAGCCACCGAAGAGGAGGCATTGCCTGATGAGGCGAATGTGGAAGAGGTGCCCGAAGAAGTTATCGAGGAGGCGGAGGAAGCCACTGAACCGGTTGAGGAGGTTGTCGAGGAAGTTGTGCAGCAACCTGTACCGAATAAGCAGGAAAGTTCGGAGGTCGTAAAGGAAGTTAAGGAGACCCCGAAGGAAGAGGTAAAACCAAAACCGGTGGAGAAAAGGGAAGAGAAAAAACCCGAACCGGTAAAGACGGAACCTGTAAAGACCGAACAGACCACCGGCGCGAAAGAAGAGGGTACGGCAGATACGCCGTCGAAGAAAAGTGAGGGCGATGATGCGAAGGTAGTGGGTGACAAGGGTGAGCCGGAGGGAGAGCTAAATGCCGATGCGATATACAAAGGTAAACCGGGCGGGGGTAGTGACGGCCCTGCGCTTAATATTGTCGGCTGGATATGGGATGAGGTTCCAAGAAAGAAGGATGCTTCCAGTGAGAATGGTACAATTACCTTTGAGTTTACCATTGACGAAGATGGATACGTGATTGCAGTTCGCACATTGCAACGCAGCGTAAGCCCTTCCGTTGCCAAATTTTATGAGGAGCAATTACAAAAAACCACGTTTAGCCGGACAGGTTCCGGGGCTGTAAAGCCAGGTAATACAAAAGGAACCGTCACCTTCAATATTGTTTCCAGGTAATTTCTATGATACAGGACCAACAGGGATATTCCGCCAGGGAGTATCAGGATGTGCTTGATTATCTTTACAACAGTTTACCGATGTTTCAGCGGGTGGGTGATTCTGCCTACAAAAAGGACCTGAGCAACACCATCCGTTTGTGTGATGCGCTCGGAAACCCGGAACACAAGTTTAAGTCGGTCCATATCGCTGGCACCAACGGAAAGGGAAGTTCGTCACATTACCTGGCAGCCATACTGCAGTCCGCCGGCTACAAAACAGGTTTATATACATCTCCGCACTTAAAATCGTTTACAGAGCGAATCCGGCTTGATGGAAGAGAAGTGACGCCCGCATTTGTTATTGAGTTTGTTCGGAAGCACAAGGCGTTGATTGAAGAAGTGTGTCCAAGTTTTTTTGAGATTACTGTCGCAATGGCTTTTACCTACTTTGCCGAACAGGAAGTGGATATTGCTGTCATCGAGGTAGGTATGGGCGGGCGTCTGGATTCTACCAATGTGATCCTGCCTGAAGTGAGCCTGATCACCAATATCAGTTATGACCACCAGCAATGGCTGGGAAATAGCTTGCCGGAAATTGCCAGTGAAAAGGCCGGAATTATCAAGGATCATATACCGGTGGTGATCACAGAATACCAGGATGAAGTTGCTGAAGTATTCAGGAAAAAGGCCCTGCAGCACGAATCGCAAATAATCTTTGCCGGTGAACAATATTCCGTTCAACTGTCGGAAGAGGGGTATCGACTGAAGATGAATGACGGAAAGGTTCTTTTTTTTAAGGATGAACTGCTTCCTGGTTACCAGTTAAAAAATATTCCGGGCGTTCTCGCTGTGTGTGATATTCTGAACGAGCGTGGGTTTAACATCCCTGAAAAGGCCGTGATCACAGGCCTTGAACAAATGAAATCTCTCACCGGGCTTAAGGGCAGGTGGCAGCAGCTGGGTTCTAAACCTGATGTATTTTGCGATGTAGGTCATAACGTATCCGGCATCGCGTACCTGTTGAATCTGATCGGGGAGCGCGATTATCAGCAGTTGTATTTTGTTTGGGGAATGGTTCGCGATAAAGATGTAAAACCCGCATTATCGCTGTTACCTACCTCGGCCTCGTATTTCTTTTGTGAGGCAAATATACCCCGGGCCATGCCTGCCACAGAATTGAGGGAGAAAGCCCTGGAATTGGGCTTGAAAGGAGAAAGTATTGCTGATGTGAATGATGCCCTTCAGGCTGCTTTGAAAATTGCCGGAAAGGATGACCTCATTATCGTCGGAGGGAGTAACTTTGTGGTCGCAGAACTGAAAAACCTCTGAATGAATGAGCAGGAGTAAACTGGCCAGATTCGAAGCTAACAGGCACAGGCAGAATATAATTGAACCGGGCAAGCCGCTGTTTGAAAAAATTAAGGGCAGCTGGAACACGGAGTATTTCAAAAATGATAACCCCATTACTGTAGAACTTGCTTGCGGCAGAGGCGAATATACGGTGGGCCTCGCACGCCTGTTCGATGATCAGAATTTTATTGGAATTGACGTAAAGGGTGATCGAATCTGGAAGGGTAGTGGCTGGGCCATCGAGGAGGGGCTTTCAAATGTGGCATTCCTTCGGACGCAAATCCAGTATCTTCCTGAATTCTTTGAATATGGTGAAATCGATAATTTCTGGATCACATTTCCGGATCCCAGACCCAAGGACCGTGATGAAAAGAGGAGGATCACCAATGGTAAATACCTGGATTTATATAAAAGTCTACTTGCCGCCGACGGATGGGTAAACTTCAAGACCGACAATACGGGATTATTTGAATTTACCCTTGAAGTGCTGCACGAAAGAAATGATATCCGGGATTTTGAATTCACCCGGGATCTGTATCACTCTGAATTGCGCCCCCTTTGCCATGAGATCCGCACCCGCTACGAGGAGAAATTCAGCGCCCAGGGCCATGATATAAAGTTTCTTCGGTTCCGCTTTGCCGAATAGTGGTCTATATTTTTGGGTTCTCCTTTAATTCGGTACCTTTGATATACCTACGGGATCCGACAAAGTCCTTAAACCTAACAAGTACAATAATACCGGGTGAAACTCACTGCCAAAGCCAGGCCTCATCCGACTTGTTCGGACCTCGCCGCAAGGCAGGTTAACAGTGGAAGGCTGACGTGGATGGGTAGCCCAAATCCTGTCAATTCGGGGTTTAAGACTTACTCCGTGATCCTGTAGGTTTTTTTTTGCCCTTTTATACCAACGGCTTTTAATACCAGAACTTTTTTGATAACGTTATGTTAACTATACATTAATTCTTCTGCAGGAAAACAAGGATTTGTGATGCATGCAGAGTAACTTAGTGAAAATTAAATCAACAATTAATTAACTTTTATGAGAAACCTAGAAATTTCGAACTGGATGACGCGTCTGTTGGCTTTGACGATGCTCGCGGGGATGGTCCTGATGGCAGGATGCGGTGATGACGATGGAGATGAACCAGCCGTTAATCAAAATGTGTGGGAAGTGATAAATTCAGACAGCCGGCTTAGTTTATTAGCGGCTGAGCTTGAAGCGGCCGGATTGGATGGTGCCCTGGCAACAACTAATAACATTACGGTGTTTGCTCCTTCGAATGCAGCTTTGCAAACATTACTTACACAACTTGGATTGCCTGATTTTTCACCGATTCGTGACGAATTGGCGGTTGCTGTACTCACATATCACGTAGCGACCAGCATTAAAATGGCTTCTGATTTAACAGTAGGCAGCGAAATCACCACTCTGCAAGGTGAGTTAATCGAAGTGGCAGGTGGTCCAACACTGGTTTCCGGTGCTACCAATGATGCAGGTTTCATTGAAACAGACATTGAAGCTACTAACGGAGTAGTTCATGTGATCGATGTTGTACTTGTTCCGCCATTGTTGGGTGAGCAGATTGTAGGTATTTTGGGTACCGTTGCTCAGCCAATACTTCTTGCAGAAGATTTCTCAATCCTGGCTTCAGGTATTTTGAAGGCAGATGCAGGTAAGCCTGTAGAGCAGACAATCGTAGGCGCAATGGTTGGACTTGATGATATCACTGTTTTTGCCCCGGTAGATGCTGTATTTAATGGAGCAGGAATTACAGTAGATACATATACTGCTGAGGAGTGGGATGCGATCATTCGTGGTCATGCCGTTCCGGCAACATTGTCACCTTTGACAGATGCTTCAGGTATCGCAACTGTTAATGCCGGTGTAACCTTAACGACAACTGCACCAAATGGCAATCTTGGAACTGTTCAGGGTTCAGGAAACGATGCAGCTATCCCTGTGGTAGCAGAAGGTCTTCCTGCTGGAAATGGTATAACTTATCCTATTGGTGGAGTTATTCTGTAACTAATCCCTAGATATAATAAAAAAAAGCTGTCTCGTTTGGGACAGCTTTTTTTATTGCGTCAGAGATTGGTTGATTCAAACTTTTATCAGATTACATATCTGGACCCAATGGATACATCGTCCTGATATATCCGTGCGTTTCTATGGACTTGTTGAACTTTCCATTCCTGTACGGATAATTTCAATCTCCGTACGGCGGTTGATCTCACGTCCGTCAACCTCATCGTCATTCGAAACCAGTGGACGTTCCTCGCCGAATCCCTTGGCCGACAAGCGGTTGGCAGATATCCCGTTATTGATTAGAAACTGTACAACTGCATCAGCTCGTTTTTTGGAGAGTATCTTGTTTGCGATGGCGTTGCCCACATTGTCGGTATGCCCGTTGATCTGAACAACCAATCCAGGATTATCCTCCAGCAGTTCTTTAATCCTGTCGAGTTCACCCAGTGATTCCGTCCGCAGTTCTGATTTCCCGGAATCGAAAAAGATATTCTTTAGTACTACTTTTGAGCCGGTCTCTGCCTTCCGCATCAAAATGTGGGTATCCACTTCCTGGTTTTCAGTGAACTCCGGAAGGTTAAAATTCAGTGAATTAAAAAGGTACCCATCCAGCCGCGTTGACACCCCGTAGTTTCCGCCCCTGGGAATGATGAGTTCAAAGTCACCGGCGGCGTCAGACTGTACGCGGGACAGAACAACGTTATTGGTATTATCAACCAGCTTTACTTCAGCTAACAATGGTTCTCCACTTTTGGAGTCAATCACTTTACCCTTCAATACGGTGGCGATCTTAGGTTTCGTTTCCTTGATTTGCTCAACTACAGGTTCAGGTTTACTGATGGCCTTCACAGGTTCCTTTGCAGGAGTATTCTGTTTCACAGGCTCAGCAGAGGCGATGAGCGGCTTTTTATTCACAGGTGTGAGGTCATATTCCACATAGAATATATCCGCCATTCCTTTTCCACCTGGTCGCATCGAAGCCAGATACCCTGATTTTCCATCTGTATTCGGTATGAAGTAATTATCCAGGTATATACTGTTGATGGGGTAACCAAGATTCACCGGTGGTTGCAGTTCGCCATTGATGATATCACTGTAGAAAATATCCTCTGCACCCATTCCCGGATGCCCGGCAGATCCAAAGTATAATCTTGATCCATCCGGGGTGATGTATGGAGCGTCTTCATTGTATCTTGTATTGATTACCTTCCCCAGGTTAACAGGCTTTTTCCATTGTCCGTTGTCACCTAATTCGGTTTTATAAATGTCCAGTCCGCCGATACCATCCGGTCGCTCACTAGCAAAATAAAGTGTATTACCATCTGCAGTGATGGTTGCACTCGTTTCCCAGAATATGGTATTCACAGACTCATCCAATGGGGTAGGTTGTCCCCAGGTGCCTTTTTCGTTTTTAGAGACGTAGATATTGCCGCCGTCATACTCGTAATAAACGAACAGACTTCTTTCATCGGGTGAAAGTGTTCCTGCCGCATCGTGGTATGAGTCATTTATGGCAGGACCCATACGCTGAATATCTGTCCATTCCCCATTTTCAAAGGATGCCCAGTAAATATCTTCATAATATGTGCCATCCCTGCTTCGCTTACCACCCGGACGGTTGGAAGTAAAAATCATTTTCGTGCCCTGTCCATAGACCAGCGGGGTATAATCATGGAATTTTGAATTTAATGCATCTACGGGTGTAACCAACGCGTTGATTTCATTTCGTTTCAGTGAATCCGCTGATATACATTGCGCGATACGTTCGTAGACATTCGATTTCTTTGATTGTGGGGTTTTACTGTAGGATTCGAAAAATCGTAATGCATCCTTAAAATTCTCATGATAGATATACGCCAGACCCAGCTGATATTCGATGTGCTTGTCAATTTTAGGAGAGAGTGCATACACTTTAGCTATCTGTTCGAGTGCAGGCAGTTTGTCGGAGCTGTACAGATAGGAGAGTCCCAGCTGATAGGTTGCCTTGGTGTTACCTTTTCTTAGCTTAAGGGCTTTCTTATAAAAAGAAATGGCGCTTTCGTAGTCTTCAATACGGTAAGCACGATCGCCCTTGTGCATCCATTTTTTATACGTTTGCGCAAGGCCGTCAATACCGGAGAGAAACAGTAATAAAACCAGTACAGTTAAAAAAATTCTCATTCGTAAAAAATACAACGTCCCGAATGATTGAACCTATCGAAAATTCCTCTGCAGTCCAAATCAGGCTATTTTCAGAGATGTACGTTTTGTGAAGGATTGAGTATAAATTGAGGACCTATACCTGTATTATCATAAAATGGCTTAATAAAATAATTTCCGTAAGTCAGACATGTATTGATGAGGCCGCTCAGCAGGATACCCGGGAACCCGCACTATAATTTTCAAATGGTTGCATGCATGAGGCTGATTTGGTCCGGCAGGAAAATAGTCTGACTGAAACAGCCGAATATGTACTGCCCGGTTATCCCGGCATTCCCGGACCAATGTGCAAGCCATGGAATGTTCGTGATTCTCCTGCTTTACTGGTCTGAATCGCTGATTCCAGGTTAGATTCTGGGGCTCAATTTGTATCCAACCCCGCATTCATTTATGGCAATGAGTTGTTCCTGGCTCATTTAAACCGCTCTGAATTCTGATAAGATTTATTGCAACGGATACGGTTAAATAATGGGCACACCATTGGATTCTGGTGACCAGACTTAAATCCCGGCATCCCTGGAATGTGGGGATGTTATATTTATTTCTATCGGAATTATTCAGGTTTCTTTAATACGTAAGATTCGGGATAAAAAAAAGGCGTCCCCGAAAGGACGCCCTGGCTATTAAGAGATTCTTCAATTAGTTCATCAATTCATCAAAAGTGATGGATACGTAGTAGATGGCACCGATATTCGGGCCGCCAAGACTCTGAATGTAGTATTTATTTAGGATGTTCGATCCTCCCACTTTCAGCATAGATTTCAAACCTTTCATCTTGAAGCTAACCTGCGCATCCAGTGTTCCGTATGACGGTACTGGTCCGCGTGCAAATGAAGACTCCCAGATGAAGTCTGTCTGCCAACGGTAAGTCAGATTGAACCCAAGGATATCTGTAAGCTTCCGGTTCGCAAAGCTGATATTGTATTTATGTTCAGGTGTATTGTATTCTGAAAGACCACCCACAATTTCATCGTTCAGTACGTTCCAGCTGTAGTTACCTGAAAGCGTGAAATTACGAGGCAGGTTATAGGTAAGTCCAACGACAGCCCCCTGTGAGCTGATTTCCTGATCATAATTCGTATAGATCTGTGCCGTGTTTCCGGAGATCGTTCCATCGCTTGCCACTGTTAATGCTGAACCATTCAGCAGGGAAGCGGCAGCAGGCACGAGTACGTTAGGATCTGAGGTAGGAGGGTTGAGCAGATCGATAGGTGCTTTTCTGAATTGTACCTGCGTGATGAAATCGCGGTAACGGTTGTAGTAGTAAGCAACATCAATCAATAGTTTATTTCCCAGCAAACCCTTGTAACCTACTTCGAATGAATTCACACGCTCAGGTTTAACAGGATCATAAACAAATGGACGAAGCTTGTCCAGGTTTCCGAGGATAGACTGGGGTGTGGCACCGCCATCAAATACCGCCTGGCTGTATTCCGCAACCGACTCGCGTGTGTAAGAGTTTGTCTCTACATCATACTTCTCATAAATCTCCGGTAATCCACCCAGCAATCGGGCTGTAATGATGTTCAGGTCGATAAACTGACCCTGGGTTGTTGGAATTCTGAAACCGGTCTGGTATGAACCGCGAATGAAATGATTTTCTGCGATCGACCATACTGCTGAGACACGGGGTGAAAACTGTCCGTCGAAATTCTCATTCTTATCATATCGAAGTGAAGCAGTGAGCTTAAGCTTCTCAGCCAAAATACGCTTCGATGCCTGGGCATATGCACCATATTCTTTAATGGTAAGTCCTCCCTCATCGTCAAAGATGGTTCCATTGGAGTTAAGCTCGTACATTCTGAAATTACCACCTACCTGAAGTGACATCCAGTCGATCTCATTCTTGAAATCATACTGTCCTTCCAGATGGTACAGGTTCGACTTATCATTGAATTTCGGTCCGAACGGAACTACTCCCTGGAGACCGCGTCGCTTGGCCTCTTCAAATTCCGGAGTGCCCGGAGTTAGGGTAAACTGGGATTCGGATAGTCCCCTGGCAAAATTATGGGCAGCCAGCTGAATTTGAGTTCTTTGATCTGCAGGCAAATTATTGATATCACCAGGCATTAAACCAGCGCCATTAAGGGCGGCGATATAACCGATACCATACGTGGCAAGCCAGGTAGAAACGTCACCGCCTGAGCTGATATCATACATACGTTTCGCGAGGAATTCGGTAATATATGAATCTCCCGAGTTCTCCCGTGTTGTATAACCGCGAATGAAGAAGTTATCTCCCCTCAGCTGCAGACGGTGCTGCATAATACCAAAATTGGATAGCGAGTATCGCTGGGCTCCGGTATAAATACTGGTTCCCCAGCCTGCATTGAACAGGTAACTTAGTTCGAGCTTATCGTTCAGTCGGTAATATAGTCCCACATTGGTTTTGATGTTCTCAGCTCCATAATCGATCAGGTCTACTTCTTCGTATGGGGTAACTGAAACCACATGGCTTGGAAGGTCACCGGCATCAGCATAATCCAGCGCACTCAGACCCGGAGCAAAGATGGCATTCTGAGCAGCGGCTCGCCATGCTGAGCTAAGCGGGAAAATTGCAAGGTTGATGCTGGCTTCATCACCCATAAAATGCAGTCTGTCGGCGCCGGGATTCGGACCGCCAACTGCAGCAAATGGATTCAAATCGGCATTGCGGTCGAAATCGCTTGTTCCGTGCCAGTCGTCAGCCCGCATATAGGAGAAATTCACCTTGAAGGCAAATTTGTTATTAAATGACTTTGCATACCGAAGTGATGCTTCGTACATGGGGGATGCATCCTGATCTGCCTCACTTCCGATATGATTCACACCAAGTTTGGCAAATGCGCTAACCCCCTGATAATCAAAGGCACTCTTACTGTTTACCAGCAGGATTCCGTTAAAAGCGTTCGGGCCGTACAGCGCAGAAGCAGCTCCGGGAATCAATTCAACACTTTCAACATCCAGTTCACTCGGTCCGTTCAGGTTACCGATCGGGAAGTTCAAAGCGGGTGCCTGGGTGTCCATTCCGTCGGTCAGTTGGACGAATCGGGTATTACCTGTAGAGGCAAATCCACGGGCGTTGATAATTTGAAAATTGATACTACTGGTGGCAACATCCACCCCTTTCAGGTTGGCGATTCCTTTGTAGTAGTTATCTGCCGATGTATTCTGTACAGCGAGGATATCCATTTTTTCAATCGAAACAGGAGACTCCAGAATACTTTCTTCGACACGGCTCGCTGAAACCACAACCTCCTGACCCAGCAGGGTTTGTTCGATCATGTTCACTGTAAGCCCGGTCACGTTATTTTGCGTGATTTCCATTTCCTGGGTTTCAAAACCGATGAATGAAAATACGAGGGTAATCGGAGGGTTATCATCCACATCCAGGCTGAAATTGCCATTTGCGTCGGTAATGGTTCCGATTACTTTCCCTTTCACCACAACGTTAACGCCTGCCAATGGATCATTTGTGCCCTGGTCAATTATCGTCCCTGAGATAGAAATCTGGGCGAATATTGGTACCGCAGCAATAAAAAATAGCATTATGGTAATACATAATGACTTCTGTAAAAAATTGATCATAATAATTTCACGGTTATGTTCAAACTGCTTTTAAGTCATGCAAACGCATAAAATTGATTGAATGTACAAGAATTTGTTGAAATATTTGAGATAGAAAGCCGGATTAATAAAAAAAATTCAATAACTGGTCAATTTCCGTATTCTTTCTTCAAATATTCAACAAGTTTATCGCAAAGCATATTAATTTCTGACGACATGAATTCATCTCCTGTTGAATTGAGTAAACTCTGTCCCATGCCACCAAGGCAGTCGATATAAAATCGTTTCATTTCATCAACCGGCATCTCCTTTGTCCAGAGGTCAATGCGCATCGTATTTTTCACACTGGGGTCCCAGATAGAAATATTGATTGCACTTGTTTCCTGTGCGGCGTCTTCAGGTTTTTCAGTGGCATCCCAAAGGATTTTTTCCGGAATACGGTCTGCATCCAGCTCAATTTTGAAGTTAATTTCTGATGTTGTTTTCATTTATTTTGTTCGCTAGTTCTATAAAATATTCAAGTACCTGTGGGTTTCGCAGGGCATCTTTCTTTATGGCTTTGGCTGGATCCTTACCCATGAGGATCTTTTTCACCGGAGCTTCTGTCTTTTTGCCACTGATTGTATAAGGTATTTCAGGAATGACCAGAATTTCATCGGGCACATGCCTGGGCGTATAGGCAGACCGGATTGTAGAGTTGATTTTTTTTATCAGGGTCTCATCGAGTTTTTCACCTTGTCGGAGCACCACAAACAATGGCATATAAAATTCCCCCTTCTCGCGTTCAATACAAACGATCAGGCTGTCGGCTATTTCAGGCACCGCATCCACTGCGCGATAAATTTCACTGGTTCCGATACGAATTCCGCCCCGGTTGAGCGTGGCATCTGAACGGCCGTATATTACAATACCCTGCCGGGGAGTAATGCGAATCCAGTCGCCATGCCGCCATACACCAGGGAATTCCTCGAAGTAGCTGGCTCTGTAGCGTTCTTTACCCGGGTCATTCCAAAAGTAAACCGGCATGGAAGGCATGGGAGAGGTGATCACCATTTCTCCAACTTCATCAAGAACAGGTTCACCTTCTTCGTTGTAGGCGTGCAAATCACAGCCGAGGGCGCGGCATTGAATCTCTCCACTGTAGACTGGCAAGAGAGGACATCCGCCCACAAATGCACTGCATACATCGGTTCCCCCACTGATAGAGGTTAGCCATATATCGGATCCTATTTCTTCATATATCCAGTCGAAACCCTCTGGCGGAAGGGGAGAGCCTGTTGAACCGATACTTACCAATCCGCTGAGATCAAATTTCTTTCCTGGTTGAGCGGATGCTTTCATATTGGCCACCACATATCCGGCACTGGTGCCCAGGTGGGTGATTCCAAATTTATCAGCCAGATTCCATAACTGATCGATTTCCGGATACGCCGGACTTCCGTCATAAAGGACGATAGACGCGCCGCAAAGGAGTGCTCCCTGTAAATAATTCCACATCATCCATCCGGTGGTGGTGTACCAGAAGGAACGGTCTCCTTCCTTAACATCATTATGGAAGGTGAGGTATTTTAACAATTCCATCAGTACCCCTCCCTGGCTGTGTGTAATCGCTTTGGGGATTCCTGTGGTGCCGGAGGAATAAAGCACCCATATTGGGTGATCAAACGGCATTTTGATAAAGGTTGGATCTATAGCTTCTGAAGAAACGGCTTCGTCCCACATTACCTGTTGAGGTACATCAAGACCTGTATTGAGATAGGGGATCACGATGACTTTTTCGACTGTCGGAAGCGCCTTGACGATTTCTGCTACTTCTGCACGTTTATCAAATGCTTTTCCGCCATAATGATAACCGTCAACCGTGATAAGCACCCTGGGTTCGATCTGTGCGAACCGGTCGATTACGGCAGTTGTTCCAAAATCAGGTGAGCAGCTTGACCAAACCATTCCCAATCCGTTACCTGCGAGGAAGCTTATGGTGGCCTCGGGGATGTTGGGAAGGAACGCGACCATTCTGTCACCAGGATTCATTCCCCACTTTTTAAGGCTGTGTTGTAGGGAGGCGACGCTGTTTTTGAGTGCCGACCAGCTGATTTCCTTTGATACACCTTGTTCATTCGAAAAGAGTATGGCCGGTCGGTCATCTGAATATTTACGAAAGATATGCTCGGCGAAATTGATGCTTGATTTGGTGAACCACCGGGTGTCCGGCATGGGGTCGGTGGTCATAACCTGTTCATAGGGGGATCCGCTGATGATATCAAAGTACTTCCAGAGGCTCTCCCAGAAAGTTGCAATATTTTCAACGGACCACGACCAAAGCTCCTGATAGCCGGAAAAGGAAAGATGATAGTTTTTTTGAAGCCATGTCATATAGGTTGTTAACCCGGCTTCATCCTTAAATTGTTGGGTAGGTTTCCATAATTGTTTCGGATGATCCATAAAAACGCAGTTTTTAGTTGGTTAACAGCTTCAGAGCAGCCTCCTTATCTGATAAAAGTTGCTTTTTTAAAGATTCAATATCAGGGAAAGGAATCTCACTTCTGATTCTGGCGATGAACTGTAAATTAAGTGTATCTCCGTAAATATCCCTGTCGAAATCAAAGATATTGACCTCAAGGGTCCGGGTTGTGCCGCCAACGGTAGGTCGCATACCGATGTTCATCATGCCATTATAGGCTGTTCCTTCATACATTACCTTCACTGCATATGCGCCAAACGAGGGGATTAACTTGTTGGCGTGATCAATTTCAATGTTTGCTGTAGGGAAACCCAGAATACGTCCGATCTTTTGTCCGCGAACTACCCGGCCGGAAATGCCATAAGGTCTGCCCAATAGTTCCGTTGCGGTATCCATATCGCCCTCCAGCAGAGCATGCCGGATTTTTGTTGAACTTACCACCAGGTGATCCACTTCATGGCGTGGTATTTCTTCCACCTCAAAGCCATATTCCGGTGCATGCTGTTTGAGGTGCTCAAAGCTTCCTTCCCTGTTTTTTCCAAATTTGTGGTCATAGCCAATGACCAGTTTTTTGGTTCCGATCGTATCTACCAGAATTTTACGGATGAATTCATCCGAACTCATTTTAGAAAATTCCCGCGTAAAGGGGATGCGAAGTAAATGTTCAATGCCGAATTCACGAAGGAGGGCGGCTTTCTCTTCAAATGTATTCAGGAGCAACAGGTCTTTTTGGTCGGGAAAAAGAACGAGGCGGGGGTGGGGCCAGAATGTGATCAGAACCGTTTCCCCATCAACCTTACCGGCAACTTCGCGCAGGCGCTTCAGGATTTGCTGATGGCCAAGGTGTACCCCGTCGAATGTGCCGCTGGTTACAACCGCATTTCGCAAGGGCTTGAAGTCTTCTATGCCATGGTAAATTTTCATAATGCCGTCAGTGCTTCAATTGTACTCGCATCCTTTACATGAAAGTTGCCGATTCGGGTCCTTCGCAAGGCAGCCAGATATGCACCGGTACCGAGTGCCTGTCCAAAATCATGTGCAAGGCTTCTGATATAGGTGCCTTTGGAGCAAACAACTGTGAATTTATATCTGTCGGTGCTGATTTTTTCAAGATCGAACTGTTTGATTTCGACCTGGCGTGGTTCCATTTTTATTTTTTTTCCTTTTCGCGCACTTTCGTACGCGCGTTTTCCGTCGACCTTGATGGCTGAGAATTGAGGAGGTACCTGTGAGATGGTTCCCCTGAATTTGTTCAGCGCCTGTTCTATTTGATCTTCCGTAATTCCGGATGTGTCGCCAAACTCCTGTACGTCCGTCTCAAGGTCATAGGAAGGAGTTATTTTACCCAAAACAATCTCTCCCTCGTACTCCTTCTCCATTGCCTGAAAGGAATCGATCTGCTTTGTCATCTTGCCCGTACACAGAATCAGCAAGCCGGTAGCGAGCGGATCCAGCGTTCCGGCATGTCCTATTTTTTTTACTTTCAATGCATAGCGGAGTTTTTTCACCACATCAAAGGAGGTCCATGTGAGGGGCTTGTCAACAAGTAATACGCTTCCTTCTTCGGGCTCCATCAGGAAATAAAATAAAAGATGAGGGTTATAATGGCTATGGCGTAGCAGTAATACGCGAAATAGATGAGCTTTCCTTTGCGGACAATGGAGATCATCCACTGGCATGCGATTAGTCCGGCAACAAACGCCGCGACAAAACCTGTAATCAATACACTTACCGGGATGTTGGTGGCCAGCTCAGGGGCTTCTGCGATATCTTTAAATTTAAGCAACATGGCACCGATAATAGGAGGCAGGACCATGAGAAAGGAAAAGCGGGTTGCCTTATTTTTTTCAACCCCCAGATAGAGCGCGGTGGTAATGGTAGCTCCGGAACGGGAGATGCCTGGTAAAATGGCGATGGCCTGGGCAATTCCAATGATCAGCGCTTTCCACCAGGTCACACTTCCATCGCGGTCTTTGGTAAACCAGGTGATTAGCAACAATGTGCCTGTAACGAGCAGCATAAGGGCTACAAAAACGACATTTCCTCCAAAGAGTTGTTCAATTTCATCTTCGTATAATACGCCCGCCAGACCTACCGGGATCATGGATATTACAATTTTAGCAACAAATTGGGTTTCCTCATTCCACGAGAATTTCAACAGTCCGCGTAATAAATCTAAAATATCACGCCTGAAAACCACAATGGTTGAAAGAGCGGTTGCACCATGAACGAGGATGGCAAAGATCAGGTTATCCGACGACTGCACATTCAGCAGATAGGTGCCAAGTTCAATATGTCCGCTGCTGCTTACGGGAAGGAATTCCGTTAGTCCCTGGACAATACCAAGGATCAGCGCTTCGAGCGTATTCATTAATCTTTCTTATCTGGGGATTTCAGGATTGCGGCAATTTCAACAAGAAAGCCTGCCATGACAACGAGCGGCCCGAGTGTAAGGCCCAGAAACCCAAAACCAAACTCCTGCTGGTCCAGACTCATAATGATAAAGCCTGCACCCAGTAATGCCACACCAATGAGCATGAGTTTATAATTGATCCGTGAAAAAGGCAATTCGTTTTTATCCATAATTAATAAAGTTCATCAAGTGACATCCTAAGATATTTTTTTATGGCCCGATAGCTGCTCAGTACGGCTATTCCGGCTCCCAGGAATAGCAGTGCCAGGAAGATGGCGCCGATAAGGTTCGGATCCTGCAACTGGGACAAACCGTCAATCTCCCGGTTTGCGAATTGTATGACCAGGTACAGCAGCAGGCTTGCGATGAGTCCGGCAATCAGTCCGTGTAAAATGGAACGCCACAGGAACGGACGTTGAATAAATCCGGGCCGGGCACCTACGAGTTGCATACTTCTGATGAGAAACCGTTGTGAAAATAGTGCAAGTTTTATCGTATTGTTGATCAGGAGTACCACAGCGATGAGAAGCAGGAGGGCAATCCCCAGCATAGCCAGGCTGATATAAGTAACATTCCGGTTGATTTCCTCTACCAGATTTTCCACGTAATCCACTTCGAAAACACCGCTCATGGCTTCAATTTCAGTACGAATCTGCTGCATACTGTCTGTCACATGGTACTCGGGATTTATTCGCAGGCTGTACGCATCGCGTAAGGGATTCTGGCCAAGGAAATCACTGAAATCCTCACCGGTTTCCTCGATAAAGGATTGTGCAGCCTCCTCCCTGGATGTAAAACGGATTTGTACCTCACCGTCGCTGAGTGCCGCATATGGTTTTGCTGAAAGTGTTTTCTGTATCTGAATCCGTTGATTATCGGTTATGTCCTTATCAAGGTAAACCTGGATTTCCACGTTTTCACGAATCCATGTGGCCAGGCGGTTAGAATGGAGTATGAGTAAGGCGAACAGCCCAATAACGAATAAGGCCAGTGCGATACTGAAAACAACACTCACGTAGGGGTAGCTGCCCAGCTTCTTTTTCTTCCTGTTTTTAATCTGATGTGTACTCACGTTCAAAAAATCAAGATCAAATTTAAGGAATTCTTTTAACGGGCAACGGGTACAATGAAATAAATAGTATACAGGGGGAAATAAAAAAACCGCCCTTTTGGGGCGGTTTGTATTTTCATTGTGAAATCTACTGAATGCTTTTCAGGACATTCAATAATTTCTGATCTGTAATTTCCTGCAGCGGTGTTACTCCGGAAGCAGCAGAATCCAGTCCGTAAAACTTATCCTGATAACTCAGGAACCAGCGCTTTCCTTTATTTGAATTGAATTCAAGTATTTCATACAGGTCGTCATCGAAATTTCCATACAGCTTCAGTGTATTGTTGTCGAATGCATAGTGGAAATCAAGATTCTTCATAGTTCTGTCAACCTCAACTTCAACATTTGAAGCACCGCTTACCACTTCGCCCAGTACAGCGCCATCAGGTGCTGTCACTTCAGTTCGCTGGGATTCTTCGTTTTCAAATGAAGGGGCAATCACAGGCCGTTTGTTTTCTGGCTGCTTTGCAATTTCCTCTGCAGGCTTTTTGATATCAGACTTTTCGGTTTCTGCGGGAATAATATTTTCCTCTTCCACCGGCTGCTCTTCGATATTCTTTTGTTCGGGCAGTTCCTGAATGGTATTAGGAACAGTCGAAGGTGTTTCTGCCTGTTCAACAGCTGACGAATCAGACATTGCCTTGTCGGTAGTACCTGCCTCTGGGTAAAGGAAGTAAATGGCAACAGCCGTAACCGCTACCACGGCAACGGCGGTAAGTACTTTCGCAGTAGACCAACCAGTAGCCCCGCCAACGGGAACATTATCAAGACGGTGTTTCAGGTCTGCTATTCTTGCATTGCGGATGCCCTCAATAATATCCTTATGCAAACCTAACTCCTGTTGCAGTTTCGGTTCCTTGTCGAGGCGTTCCTCAAACCGGTTCCGTTCTGCCTCCGGCAGTTCGTTGTCAAGATAAGCGTTAATTAGTTCCGTATTCGTCATGGTAGTAGTTAGTCAAGAAAGTCTTTCTCCGAGTAGCGGGATTTGACCAAATCATCTAGTTTCTTTTTACATTTATATTTTTTTGTTTTCGCCGTATTTGTATTGGCAAATCCAAGTTTATCTGCGATATCCTGCATCGACAAACCATCAAAATAATAATACATCAGTACATTTCGACAGGTATCACCCAGGTCATTGATACATTCCTGAATGATTTTTGCTCTTTCCTTTGAATCGTAATCAGTGTATTCGACACCGTCCTTTTCCTCATTGGATAACCGTTTTTTCCGGTCGAGCTCCTTTCGCCATAAATTCTGACAGATACTGTACACGTATGTACTGATCTTCGAGGTGAGCACCAGGTTTCCACTTACAGCCTTCTGCCAAAAAACTACCAGGGCCTCCTGATATATATCCTTAGCTTCTTCTTCAGTACCGCTGTTTGAAATGACTAATTTAGTCATCATCCGGTAGTACTTTTTATAAAGAACTTCCAGTGCTTTCTCGTCGCCCTGACACACCTGCTCAAAAATTTCCTGATCTGTCATGCCGGACTTAACTTTTTATACATAAATACCACTTCAGGTAACCCTTTGTTCATAGGTTCTATTATAATCAACAGACAAATTGACAAAATGCCCGATTTTAACCAAGATTTTCCAGTTAATTTGCACGTATCCACGTTTGAGTGCGATAAAAAATTCCCCAGTATCCCCGTACTTTCAGGTCGCCGTCTTCCAGCCAGATTTTACATTTGTAAATCTTTCCTTCATCGGGCTTCAGGACTGTGCCTCCTTCAAATTCGTCTCCATTCCTTTTCATATCCCGAATGATCTCCATGCCAATAACCTTTTGATTATAGCGAGGGTCATCTTTGGGGCACTCATCACATACCGGATCCGGATCATCCGCAGGAGGATTAATAAGCTCTACGATTTTACCATGAAGCTGATCTCCTTTTTTGTATATTTCGACAATTGACTTTGGTTCATTCGTTTCATCGTCGATGGTTTTCCAGCGCCCAAAAATCTCATTCTGGCAGAAGGCCCCGGTACTGGTAAGGAGAGACAACAGAAGAAGGGATAAGAAACACTTCGTCATAAAAAAATATTTGCTTAAATATATCGGATTTAAAGGTAACAAAAAAAGCCCCGAACAGGGGCTTTTGTTTTAATTCGTCATTTATTATAATTCTTCACTATCCTGCTGAACCTCAACAACCTCAATTGCTGTAGTTGTTTCAACTGAATTAAGTTCAGCATCGGCATGATGTGCCGGGTTCACTGAAATATGCGGTGCTATAATCAGGGCGACAATCGAAGTTAGTTTGATCAGAATATTCATGGACGGCCCGGATGTATCCTTGAAAGGATCTCCAACAGTATCTCCTGTAACCGAAGCCTTGTGGGCATCCGAACCCTTATATTCCATTTTACCATTGATGTTCACGCCTTTTTCAAAGGATTTCTTTGCGTTATCCCACGCACCTCCGGCATTGTTCTGGAACATTCCCATGAGAACACCTGAAACTGTAATTCCAGCCAGTGTGCCGCCCAATACTTCCGGACCGAATCCGAAACCAACGATGATAGGAACTACCAGGGCTATTGCACCAGGAAGAACCATTTCACGGATTGATGCCTGAGTGGAAATCTCCACACATTTGTCATATTCAGGGTGAACCTTTCCTTCCATGATGCCAGGGATTTCCTTGAATTGGCGGCGAACCTCCTCAACCATGGCCATGGCTGCACGTCCTACCGCCGCAATCGCGAGGGATGAGAATATGAACGGTATCATTGCCCCAACAAATAACCCGGAAAGTACCTCCGCCTTATAGATGTCAATGCTGTCGATGCCTGCAATTCCTACAAAGGCCGCGAATAAAGCAAGCGCCGTTAAGGCAGCGGAAGCAATTGCGAATCCTTTACCTGTGGCTGCTGTGGTGTTTCCTACTGCATCCAGGATATCTGTTCTGCCACGAACCTCGTCAGGCAGACCACTCATTTCGGCAATACCGCCAGCGTTATCTGCAATCGGACCAAAAGCATCGATGGCCAACTGCATGGCTGTTGTAGCCATCATACCTGCAGCCGCGATTGCCACACCATAAAGACCAGCCAGGGTATAGGATCCATAAATTCCACCAGCAAGTACGATGATTGGCATTACCGTAGACTCCATACCTACTGCAAGTCCGCCAATGATATTCGTTGCGTGACCCGTCGATGACTGTCGCACGATTGAACGAACAGGTCGTCTGCCCATAGCGGTATAATATTCAGTTATGATGCTCATGAGTGCACCTACCACCAGACCCAGGAAGATTGCCCAGAACACATTCATTGAAGTAAATTCGTATCCACGGATCGACAAGGTATCAGGCAGCATCCAGTTCACAAGGAAATAGGATCCGATACCCGTTAAAATAATCGATCCCCAGTTACCCAGGTTCAGCGCCTGCTGAACATCACCCTGTTCATTGATGATACGAACACCACTTGCGCCAATGATTGAAAATATAAGTCCCATTCCTGCGATAAGCATGGGCAGCAGGATAGGGGCCATGCCACCGAAATTATCGGCCGATGAAATTTCCTGACCTAATACCATTGTAGCCAGGATCGTTGCCACATAAGACCCGAACAGGTCGGCTCCCATACCAGCCACGTCACCTACGTTATCACCTACGTTATCAGCAATGGTAGCCGGGTTCCTTGGATCATCTTCCGGAATTCCTGCCTCAACCTTACCCACGAGGTCAGCTCCGACGTCTGCTGCCTTTGTGTAAATTCCTCCACCAACACGAGCGAAAAGAGCAATCGATTCCGCGCCAAGCGAAAAACCGGCCAGTACCTCGATTGCGGTTTTCATCTCAATGCCCGTTACGGCAACGCCTTCCGGAACAAAGATTTGAACGAATATTAAAAACAAACTGCCTAATCCCAATACCGCCAGTCCGGCTACACCAAGACCCATCACAGTTCCGCCTGTGAATGATACCTGCAGTGCTTTGGCAAGACTTGTACGTGCTGCCTGGGTTGTACGAACGTTAGCTTTGGTGGCGATATTCATGCCAATCCAGCCGGCAAAAGCCGACAGAACCGCTCCAACAACAAATGCCGCTGCAATAAGTGGGTGTGAATCTTCTACCAAAGTTCCGGAATAAGCGAGTAACAATGCAGCAATGACCACAAAGTACGACAGTACTTTCCACTCAGCTTTCAGGAACGCCATTGCACCTTCTGCAATGTAGCCGGCGAGCTGCTTCATGTTCTCATTACCCGCATCCTGTTTACTTACCCAGATCGATTTACCGATCATCACCACAATACCCACCAGACCTAACAGGGGAATAACGTAAGCAATATTGTTCATAATCAATAGTTTAGGTTATTAGTTTGCATGCCGTTAACCGGCAAAGAAAAACCACACCGGGTGTGGTTATTTAAAAGTTTGCGCAAATATATAAGAACCTATCTTATAAATGAAACAATTTTAATCAATAGGCTATACCCCGAACATTTCCTTGAGCGCCGACCAAAGCTTTCTTTTCTGGTCGATTTGTGAATTGAGGGATCGCAGCGCATCTGATCGGAGGTGTGTTACTCCATTGGCATGGTGAACCTGGTATGGGTCGGTATCACACCATGGATCATGTTCCAGCCCAAAACTGATTACCACGTGAGATTCGAGTTTGCTCAGCAAATCTGGCCTGGGCTGGTCATACCAGTTGATAAGCGCAATGTCATCCCAGGTAAGTCCGGTGGCTCCCATGATATTGGTAAGTAATGCTTCTTCGGTTGAATCCGGAATTGAATCGGTGAGTATCAGTATGTGCTTTTTGTTTCCTCCGCGGAAGTCGGGCATAGTAAGCGGACTTTGCTCTGATACAGTTTGCGGTTCGACCGAATCCGTGTCTTTTTCATCCGGTTCAGGTGAATCGGATACTCCGGCTGATACCTTGTTTTCCCCTGGCACAATGTATATGCCTTCCTGAAACAGACCCGCAAGCCATTCATGGTTTGGTTTATTCATCATTCAGGTAATGTTGGGGGTCAAAGATCGATTTAAGCTCTGTAGCATCTTTGGGCTTCATCCTTTTGGCAAGCACCAGCCTGAGCTGACGGCGGCGTAAAGCCCCTTCATAGAGCTGTACCTCTTCCTCTGTTTCCGGGACAACTTCCGGTACGTCGATAGGACGGCCGGTCTGATCAACAGCTACGAAAGTAAAGAACGCCGAATTACTCATAAATTTTTTGCCGGAAGGGATGTCTTCTGCTTCTACCTCAATATGTACTTCCATTGATGAGTTGAATGCGCGTGTAACCTTGGCCCGCAGGGTCACAACATTTCCCAACTGTATAGCATGGGTGAAACTTACGTTGTCAACTGATGCCGTAACCACAATGCGGTTCGAGTGACGCTGGGCTGCGATGGCCGATACGATATCCATCCAGTGCATGAGCCGTCCGCCCATAAGGTTATTCAGTGTGTTGGTATCGTTGGGAAGAACCAGTTCGGTCATGTTGACAAATGAATCCTTCGGGTGTTTGGGTTTTCGTGCCATGAGGTTAATGCTTGAATATTCTCAAAGATCGGAAGAAGGAACTTAATTTCCTTGAAAAGCTCATCCTTTACCCCAGCCTTCATCCCCCTTCAGGGGAACAAAACTGAAATAATCAAACGTCTCGCGGCTAACCTGCCGCTCACCGGTTCGGGTGATGCGATACATCTGCTGCCGCTCTGAATCGCCGACGGGAATGATCAGTATACCACCGATTTTAAGCTGCTCAATGAGACTGTTGGGTACCGACGGCGCTCCTGCTGTTACGATGATCCGGTCATAGGGAGCATAGCGCGGCAATCCCCTCGAACCGTCGCCATGAAAAAACTTGGGACGGTAGCCCATTAACGGAAGGAATTTTCGGGTGCGTTCGTACAGGACTTTGTTGTATTCTATCGTATAAACTTCTGCACCCAGTTCAAGCAGAATACAGGCCTGGTAACCCGAACCCGTACCTACTTCCAATATCTTATTCCCCGGTTCAACTTTTAATTTCTCGGTCTGAAATGCAACAGTGTAAGGCTGAGAAATAGTCTGACCTTCACCAATCGGAAACGCCTTGTCCTGGTATGCGTGACTGATCAGCGCGTTCTCAAAAAAAAAGTGACGGGGCACTTTGCCTATCGCATCCAGTATCCGTTTATCCCTGATTCCTTTTTCCCGTAATTTACGCACCAGTGACCGGCGCATTCCCTTGTGTTTGTAGCTGTCTTCCATTCAACTGCGAAAATATAAAAGTGTATCTAAAAAAGTCCGGGATTTGGAGATTTCATTAAATACTAAAATAATTAGTAATTTATTTGTTATTCTGAAGAGAATATTCTTTCTTTATTCGAAATAACTAAATAATTTAGCAGCATGCAAGGAAGGGGATATAAATTGCAGTTAACCAGTAAACGTCTGAAGTCGGGACGGTGCCAGATCAAGTTCACCGTTTCTGCTCCGCATGACTCTAAGTCGTGTTACGGGTACCTGCTCGCGGATGCAGGGTGTACATTACGCCAGGTGGTTGAACAGATCGAAAACCGGTTGAAAAACCGGGATAATCCTGAAATGTTTTATCATTCCCATCTTTATAATTTACAGCAGCGTACGTTTAATAATGAACAATTCTTAGTTTATAATGCATCATGAGTTTAATAAGTGATAACATACGGTATTTACGCAAAAAATTAGGGCTAACACAGGAGCAATTTTCAGAGCAGATCGGCATCAAGAGATCGCTGCTGGGTGCGTATGAGGAAGGTAGAGCCGACCCAAGGCTTACAACGCTAACTACGATGGCCAATGCCTTCGGTACATCCGTAGATATTCTTATCAGCAAGGATGTCTCAAAGCTGAAGGCATCTGATCTCATTGTGAGTAAATTCAAACGCGGGAAAGAAGTTCTGGCCGTTACTGTAAGTAATGATGGTCGCGAGAACATCGAACTGGTCCCACAGAAAGCGGCTGCCGGATACCTCAATGGTTATGCCGATCCGGAATATATCCAGGAGCTTCCCCGGTTTAATCTCCCCATCCTTCCTCAGAATGCGACCTACAGGGCCTTTGAAATTGTGGGTGATTCGATGCTGCCCATTTTGCCCGGCACCATTGTGATTGGATCTTTCGTGGAGGATATCCGTGACGTAAAAAATGGCAAAACCTATGTGTTGGTAACCCGCACGGACGGCATTGTTTATAAGCGTGTATTCAACTACATCAATGATAACGGTAAGTTGTTCCTTGTATCGGATAACCGGCAGTATGCGCCGTATCAGATGGATGTTGAAGATGTGCTGGAAGTATGGTCAGCCAAGGCATATATCAGTGTCCAATTCCCCGATGCCAATGAAAAGAATGAGGTATCTACCGAACAGCTGGCATCAATTGTGCTGGACCTTCAAAAGGAAATTGTAAAATTAAAAAGTCAGGGGGGAGAGTAATTCAGCTGTCCGGATTCGCTGGATTTTTCCGGTTTCGGTCCTGATAAAAGACGGAAGCGAAACGATCTTCTTTGGTATTTCATAGCGGTCTATTACCCGTAGCAATATCTCCTTTATTTCAATCTCGGGTGCCGGCAGATTTCCTTCAATAATGAGAATAGCCACCTCACCGTATGCATGATGTGGCCACCCGTGAATATAAAATGAATTTTTCCAACCTTGCTCGCTGAATATGCCTTCCAGGATTTCCTCCAGTTTTTCCGGTTGAATCTTTATGCCCCCCGAATTAATGACCCAATCAGAACGACCCAGCCATTCGAATTGCAATTTTCCATGCAATAATACGCGGTCGTTTGTCTGTAACCATTGATGGCTGGTAATAGCACCCTTTATCTGTAACCGGTCAAGCGTATCCGTCTTTAATTCCAGGTCGTGGATACACGTGAAAAGGGTTTCCGCTGAGGGGCCACCCAATCTCCTGACAGCAATATGGGAGACCGTTTCAGTCATGCCATATGTCTCGAAAATATTCAGAGGCAGTTTCGACAATTCCTTCCGAAGGAAAGCAGATACAGGGGCGCCACCAACAAGAATACATTTATAGCTGGTCAATAGCCTCCAGTTCATTTTGTCAAGAATTTCCTGCAATTGCAAGGGCGTAATTGCCAGAAAAGTAAAAGCAGAATGTTCAAGATTGGGCAATCTGGAAGGTTCCTGAACCGTCACATGCATTTCTCCCAGAAGTGCCCTGAGGAGCATCATTTTTCCGGCAATGAATTTTGTATTCATAGCGACAAGCGCATGATCATCAGGGCCGAGTCCGAAATGGTCTAATGTGCGCAAGGCACTTAATTCCATTTGTTCCCTGGATACGATAATTGTACCAGGAGTGCCGGTGGATCCGGAAGTTTTTAGTTCAAATTCGGATGTGCCTGTTAACCACCGACTGATAAAGGAGATGGCTTCCTGCTCCTGAATTGTTTTACCCGCGCTGGTGGGAATGGCTGTCCAGGGTATAAATCGGTCATTAATGGTAATGCCTTGTGACATTTTATCATCTGCCTTCCTGCAGATCGTCTATTCGGGAAATAATATCATTTAGATGGTAAATGGTCATTGCATCCTTCATTCTGGCCTTTCCCGATCGAATATCAGATTTAAGTTGATTCAGGGAGGCTCGTGCAATTGCCTGCGCGTCCGTAGCTGATGCTGAGGGACCTCTCCGGTTATTTGACTCGCCGTAGGCAAGCTCCGACAGATGATCCACATAGGCCCGCTGCAGATTCCTGCGATATGGGGATATCGATGTGCTGGTTCTCAATTCAGACCACAGACCTTTTCTTACGTCATTCATCATGTCATCTGCTCCATAGGGAATCCCATCAAGGAGTTCTATTTCTACCATGCGGTTTATTCGTGAAACAGACAGGAGGTTGGTAAGATGTCGGGCCTGGAGCGACTGGATCCGCTCAAGAATTCCTTCAGCCTGCATGCGACGTACCATGTCTGTATTTACCATCCAGGAAGGGTCACTGAAACATTCCTCGAGGAGGAAGTTAACCGCATTCTTTTGATCCTCGGCTGACAGAGGCTGATAAACCGTGCCTTCCTGCTCAGCCGTCTTCCGCGTTTCCACAATACCGCCGACGTTGGTCACCACATGCCCCGTGTATCTTGACCAAACTCCCAGCATCTCACCGTAAAGCTCCTCGAGATCAGCATAGTTCTCACCTTCAGTGGTTGTCCATTCCATAAGATGTGCTGCCACGTATTTCAGGTTCTTCATTCCGTATTCACTGGCTTTCACAGGGTCATTACCAATTCCCTCAGTCTGTGAAGTAGGATCATAACCACCACGGCCCGAGCCAAACATGTACCTGGGATCTCCTTCCTTTTCAGAGATCCATGAGTTCAAAGTTCTTTTTTTCTCGGCTTCCGGTAGGGTTGGAGAGAGGTAGCGATAACCCCAGTTGATGGCATAGTGGTCATACGGACCTAATTGCCTGATAAACCGGATGTTTTCATCCCCTGGTTGTGCCACATAATTATACCTGGCATAGTCCATAATAGTCGCGGCGATTCCAAATTCCTGGGTAAAGGTTCCCGAACGGAGGCTGTCGACAGGATATGCTGCACTGGCTTTCATATTATGAGGTAAACCCAATGCATGTCCCACTTCATGTGCGATCACCATTTTCATCATTTCCCCGATATCTTCATCCGGAGTATCCAGCGTACGTGCGCGGGGATTAGCTGCGCCAGTCTCCAGCAAATAACGGTTCCGGTATGATCGCAGGTGATTATGATACCAGATTATGTCACTTTCAATAATTTCTCCTGTTCTGGGGTCTGAAACACTGGGGCCTACCGCGTTTCTGGTTGTACTGGCTACATAGCGGACCACCGAATAACGGACATCCTCCGGACTGAAATCGGGGTCTTCATCTTCTGTCGGCGGATCTTTTGCGATAATGGCATTTTTAAATCCAGCCGATTCAAATGCCTGTTGCCAAAGCTCAATGCCGGCTTTGAAATAAGGTCTCCATTTAAGTGGAGTTGCCGGATCGAGATAATATACGATTGGTTTCACGGGCTCAACAAGTTCCCCGCGTGCATAGGCTTCAGGGTCCTTTGGAACCAGCTGCCACCTTCGGATGTATCGTTTCTGATCCGCTTTCAGTGCTTCACTTCCGTAGTCGATCTGTGCAATGGTAAACCAGTCTACACGTTCGTCATACGCCCGCTTTTCCATCAATACATCGGGCAATAATATCATGGACTGGTTCATTTGTATGGACAGGGTCCCCAATTGTTCATCACCCGGAGGGTTTCCTGCATCGAAGGTGAGATCGTGCCGGACTTCTATATTCTGCGGAAAGCTTTTGACACTTTCTATAAACGAACGTTTATCATCGAGTCGTCTAACCTGATACTCTTTTCTCAGAAAACTCCTAAGCGGTCCGATTGCTGAAACATCCTTGGTGAAGAGGTCGTCAACCCGGATTACAGTGGCTGTCTTTGTGGGATTTTCGGCTTCGACTTTAAAAGAATATAGAATAGGTTCATAGTTATTGGCCACCACAGACTTCTGGATCGGAAGGGAGTCACTTGCAATGGCGGAATAGGAAACAGTGCGAAGCAGGATTTGGTCATATTTTTTTTCCCAGCGTACTACCTGTTCGTTTGTCTTCGAGCCAGCATTGATATACCCTCCGCCGAACCCTGCAGGCAGTGCGGCAATACGGCTGATCCAAAGCATTTCCTTTCCCAGCAACGAATCTGGAATTTCATAATATATCTCGTCCTTATTTCTGTGAACAAGAAATAGGCCCTCGTCGGAAATCGTTCCGGACGTAACAATCTTTTCGTAGGGTGATTTTTTTTGCGTGCTCTGATCGGCCTCTGAAGTCGTGGCCTGTTGAGTTGATTTACATCCCGCGAGCGTTAAAGCGAGAAGATAAAAGGCAAATACAGACTTTTTCATTTCCGAATATAATGGTCGTGGCTTAAGTAGTTAAGTGATTCTGTATAAGTGGTTCTATGATCTTTTTAAGGGATTACCTGAACAACTTTTTAAAATCAACCAGTATGTTTTTATTTTGTTCACTTTCCGTTTCGACTTCAAGGATTTTGGTACGCGAATCGGGTATCATTAATTCTTCAATAAAGTGCTTCAGTTTTGATCGTTTGTCGCACCTGAGATGTTCAAATCCAAACTCGTCACATAGATTTTTTGCATTCAGCCGCTGTTCTGTTTCGAAAAAATCTTCCAGTTCAGCGAGTTGAGACGGGCCCTGGATCATTCTGAATATACCTCCACCATGATTATTGAGTAAAACCACTCTCAGGTTGGGCAGTGTATACTTGTGCCAAAAAGCATTTCTGTCGTAGAAAAATCCTACGTCCCCGGTAATGAGAATATTAAGTCTTGAAGGATCCGCTATAGCTGAACCAACCGCCGTACTGGTGCAGCCATCTATGCCGCAGGCACCCCTGTTAGAATAAACAACCACGCCGGAGGGATGATCATTCAATCCACAGTAATTGGCATATCGTACTGCCATGCTGTTGGCAAGGTGCAGGTTACTATTCCCGGGGAGGTGCTTCAACGTTTCGAACACTACCTCAAATTCGCCGAAGTGATCACCTGATGCAAAAAATGATTCCAGTTTATTAGCAGAATTGCCGTTCTCTATATTCCAGATCTGGAAAAAGTTTTCCTGTTTCTGCCGCTCAAAATTACCGGGAGATTCCGTATCCAGCATTTCACTCAGAAAATCCTCCGGCTCGCATCGTATTATACGGGTGATTGATTTTAGCGGGTCTGCCACCTCACCCTCAGCCTGAATGTGCCAGTGTTCAGCAGCAGGCCGCTCCCTGAAGAAATTCTTGAGATTTTTTGACAGCAAGGAGAGTCCGAAGGTCACGAGCAAATCCGGATGAAAATTATCGAGATCCGGATGCTCCCGGTTCAGGAACACATCTGCCCGGGTGATGGCACCTGGAATTGGATGGATATTACTGATGATGTCTCCTGCGACGGGTATATGATGTTCAGATGAAGCCCGTTTTAAAATGGCGGTAAGTGTATCATCCGGCGCTGATTGACCTGTCAGGATCATTTTCCTGGATGCCTGACTCCATTTCTCCTGAAGCATGGAACGAGTGTTATCTTCCAGCCGACTTTTAGACGGGGAAACCGAATGATATGGCACGTCAGATTCGAAAAACGTATCGCTGTCTGACTCCGGATAGAATGGTTCACGAAACGGTATATTCAAATGGGATGGTCCGCCGGGCTCGCCCTGGGCTATTCGGATGGCCTCATTCATTATGCGATAAAGATGCCAGCGGGCATCCTGATGGGTGAGGTCAACCGGTGCCGAAGCACTGAAGCGGACATGTTTTCCATAGAGCTGATCCTGCCAGATGGTCTGACCATCGAGCTGCCCAACCCACTCCGGCGGCCGGTCGGCAGTTAGTACAAGCAGAGGTACCTGCCGAAAATAGGCTTCTGCTATGGCAGGGGCATAATTATAAGCGGCACTACCGGATGTGCAAATCAAAACAACAGGCTTTTTTATGTGCTGAGCGATTCCCAGTGCGATAAAGGCAGCCGAACGTTCATCGGGAATGCTGAGGCATTGGATCCCGGGATGCCTTGAAAATGCCAGGACTAAAGGTGCGCACCTGGAGCCCGGAGAAAGAATTGCATGTGTAATGCCTGATTTATGGCAAATTTCAGCGAGATTATATATGGGTTGAAGATCCAATCTTAATGAATTACGTCCAGCAAGGTGTTCATTTTTATTGAAGTTTCCATCCATTCTTTTTCGGGATGGCTATCCTCAGTAACTCCGGCTCCGGCATAAACCCATGCCTTGTCTTCAATCAGTTTCATACAGCGGAGGTTCACATAGAGATTCGTGTTTTCATTAAGGTTAACCGGCCCCAGAAATCCACTGAAAAATTCGCGGTCATACCCTTCGTTTTTTTCCAGCCATGCGGACGCCGTCTCAAGGGGCATTCCGCAAACGGCCGAGGTTGGGTGTAATAATTTCATCATCACCGTACCCAGTTGCGGAAAATTAACAGCCTCCATATCCACCCTGAAAGTGGTTTTTAAGTGAATCAATTTTCCCGCGATAATCGTTTTAGGACCGATCTCATCAAACTCCCTAAGGCGTATCTTCTTGAAACAGTTAATGATATACCGGCTAACATAGGCCTGCTCCTCAATCTCCTTTTGCGTCCAGGCAATATCCTGCAATGACCGGGATCCATCATAGGACTGGGTCCCTGCCAGCGCTACGGTCTGAAATATGCGTTTGCCTTCCGTGTTTACCAATATTTCCGGGGACGCTCCAATCCACAGGCCCGCCTCGGGTACGAAGGTCGCGGATACAAATGCGTTCGGGTAATTCTTGATCAGCCGCTGAAATACCGTCTTGAGATCAAACCCTTCAATTCGAATGGCCTTGATCCTCGAGGGAACCACTTTTTGGAAATGTCCCTGCCTGATTTCCTTGATGGCTTTTTTGACCAACTCAATGAATGGCTTCTCCTGTTCAACAGGATGATCTTCGAAGATCATCATTTTTTTATCCAACCCGGAGCTACTGTCCGAAGAGGAAATTTTACGCAACATATCTTTATGCTGCTGTTTATTATAAGGGTCAAATGCCACCGTTCCATCCGAAACAGTAAATCGTATCTGGGCCCTGATAAAATGTTTTATCTTTTTATCGGAAAAGGGATGAAACAGGTATCCTGGCTCACTGCTTTCAAGGTCGATCTCCTGGCAATGTGTATTACCTGTATCAATGATACCCTGAATTTCTTTGCCGGGTTGCCTCCAGACAGCCAACGCGAAACCATTATTTTTGCAAAAATCCAGAAGGTCTGTCAGCTGCAGATCCCTGATCTTGCCGGGTTGTGGGGGTGTGGCGTTCTTCGTCTCAATCATTTTTCAGCACTGCCATTGTTATTCTACTAACACATACAAGACGATGCTGTTCATCCTCAATGTGTACTTCCCACACCTGGGTTGATCTGCCTGCATGTATGGGACGTGCTGTGCCTGTCACCATTCCGGATCGTACACTTCGTAAATGATTCGCATTGATCTCAAGACCAACGCACTTCATGCCGGAGTCTTTTAAGGAAATATGGGCCCCCATACTTCCCAATGTTTCAGCTAACGTTACTGATGCACCGCCATGTAAAATGCCATATGGCTGATGATGCCGGTGATCTACAGGCATGGTGGCGCGAATATAGTCGCTGCCTGCCTCGCTAAAAACAATGCCCAGATGCTCCATGATGGTATTTCTGCACATTGCATTCAATTCTTCAGTAGATGTTTCCAGCTTTATCATGCCGTTTTATAAAAAAAGTTATTTTTGCAGCTTCTAAAATAGGGACAATTTGAAAAGCAAAAAAATATATTTGGTTCGGCACGGTCAGACGGATTACAACCTGAAAGGAATTGTCCAGGGGAGTGGAATTGATTCTTCACTGAACGAAAGGGGCAGGGAACAGAGCAGGCAGTTTTTTGATGCGTATAAAGATGTTCCCTTCGATAAAGTGTATACAAGCAAGCTGAAGAGGACAACTGAATCTGTCGAAGGCTTTATCAACCTGGGCATTCCCCATGAAATGTTGTCGGGTCTTAATGAGATTAATTGGGGAACCCGGGAAGGTCAGGTGATTACCCCTGAAGAGGATGCGTATTATCACTGGGTTATTCGTGAATGGCAGAATGGAAATACCACCTTACCTATCGAAGGAGGAGAAAGTCCGCAAGATGTTTATGACCGGCAGAAACTGGCCGTTGAACATATCATGTCGCATGAAGATGAGGAAAACATTTTAATTTGCATGCACGGCAGAGCGATGCGGGTCTTGTTATGCCAGGTCCTCAATTACCCGTTGCATTGCATGGATGAATTTGAACATTCGAATCTTTGCCTGTATCTTCTCAATTTTACCGGAAGCATGTTTACCGTGGAAAGATTTAACGATACCAATCATTTGGTGCCTTCAGAAATAGGTAACAAGCGCTGAGTGCGCCTTCCGGTCAATGCCTTTCTTATATTCATACGCCCGGTAATCGAAGGTTTTTCTGAAATACTCCTGCGCCAGGCTGCGCTCATTTTTATCCAGGTATAAATAACCAAGCTGAAGACAGGAGTTTGGAGCAAAATACCAATTTTCTTTATCCTGCATTTCTATGGTTTGAAGATAGGCCTGAATCGCCTTGTCGGGTTTATTTGTAAAATGATAAAGGCGAGCTTTTCGGTAAATCAGCTCGACCTGTTCCTCTTTTGTTTTGAAATCTTCGAGGGGGGACTGAGTGACGAGCTCTTCTGCCTTCCTGTAAAAACCGCCATCAGTGGCAAGCCTTATGCGCATGATGGTAGCATTTGGATAACCCGATTCCACCGCTTTTGCGGCATAGCGGTCCGATTCTGTTGATATACTGCCGATAATGCTGATCTGACTAAAATATTCAGCTGCAAGGGTTTTATTACCCGATAAATAGGAGGAAAGGAACAATTTATATTTAGTATCCTTCCGGAAATCCTCCCCCGCATACTCTCCCTCAAACTGCTTAAAAATTTTGGTTGCCATCGCATATTCTCCTGCCTGTAAATAGGCATTTCCTGCCAGATAATAAGCAAGAGGAATGTGAGGTCTATGGTCGTTGAAATGTTGGATGGCTTCGGCAGCCTGATGATTTCTGATCAGGACAGTCATGTAGAGATAGCTGAACATCGGACTGTCCCAGCCGCTATTGATCAGTTTCCTAAAATCCTGTACGGCGTGCTTTGAATCTTCCAGAAGATAGCTGGAAGTGAGCTGCAGAATTACCTGGGATTCACCGTAAAGCCAGTGATCCCCGGGAACTTTCTGTAATAATTCCTGGCCGTCATGAATAGATCCCGTAAATCCGAATATTCGCGGCACCCATTGATAATTATCAGGTATCGCACCGACCAGAATTTGCAGCAGTCCCCAGGTCCGCTGGAAAGGAATGTAATCAGGGTATAACGTGATGTTTTCCCTGGCAATGCGGTATGATTGCCGCATTTGCCAAAGCGATGCCAGTTCCTGGCCAAATTTAAGCTTCACAAAAGCGCGCTGAAGACCGATTTCATTTTGAAGGAACAGGTGAAGGGGGAGTTGATCCTCGCCGATACGATTGGCGGATTGTTCGGCAATTACCTCAAACTTTTCATGAGAGGTTGGTGTGCCCGTAAGGAGCGCATGCAGGAAGGCGTCGTAGCTCTCAAGGTAAGCTTCAATTTCGGGCCTTAGATTGTATGAGCCACGATCGTACCCGCTTCTGCCAATAACCGCTTTGTACGCAAGAAATTCTGAGGGACTAATTTCCTGAGCCGGAAGTTGACATGGCAATAAAACTGCCAGCAATAAATTTAAGAAAATTAGAATTAGAGATTCACGTACCATTCTGCCGTGCGGTTGTGCCTTCAGCGAATGTATCAATATCTGAAAAGAAATAAAAAACCCCGGAAATTCCGGGGTTTGTAATTACTTGGTTTCTTTCTTTTTCCGACGGGTTGTTCTTTTCTTGGTTTCGTCTTCCAGTGACTCCATGTCAACGTCTGCCAGAATTCGTCCCGAATGTTCGTCGATAACAATCTTCTTTTTCTCACGGATCTCAGCAATTTTCTGAGGAGGAATAACAATATTGCATCCTTCTGCCGCTCCTCGCTTAACGCTTACTACGGCCAGTCCGTTCGATAAGTTTTTCCGAAGCTTTTCGTAATACTTCAAAAGCTTGTCTTCAATCTTCTTGCAGGCTTTGGCACGCTCATTCATCAGCTTTTCCTCTTCTTCCTTGCTCTCGTTGAGGATTTCATCCAACTCCTTCTTTTTGCTGTCAAGATCTGCACTCCGCTCCGAAACAAGCTGTTCCGTTGCTTCGATTTCTTCTTTCTTCCGATCGATGGCTTCGTGTGCTTCACGAATCTTTTTCTCCATGATCTGGATTTCCAACTGCTGAAGTTCCACTTCCTTGGAGATGGCATCATACTCCCGGTTGTTACGAACATTCATCTGCTGTGCTTCGTATTTCTGAATCAGTTTTTCAGATTCCTTGATCGATGTTTTGTGATCTTTAATTTTTTGGTCGAGCTCCTCAAGGTCGTTGATGAAACGGGCCAGCCGTGTTTTGTATCCTTCAACTTCGTCTTCGAGATCTTGTACTTCATCCGGAAGGTCACCTCTTAATTTTTTGATTGAATCAAGCTCCGAATCAATCGCCTGCAATTTAACAAGGGCTTCCAGTTTTTGTGCAACAGTGTTGTTTTCCATGTATTATAGGTAGCTAATGGGATTAGTTACAGTTTCCGACAAATTGACTGCAAAATTAGAAAATTTTTCAGTTAAAGTATCATAAATAAGTTCTTTTGTGTATACCTCACTTTCATAGTGTCCGATATCAGCGATAATGATCCTACCTTCAGCATCAAAATACTCATGATATTTCATGTCTGAGGTGATAAATATGTCTGCCTCAACGCTCATTGCCTTTTTCAATAGAAAACCTCCGCTTCCTCCGCAAATCGAGATTTTCTTAATCCTGGACGAGGTGATTGGAGTATGGCGCAAGACTTTCAGGTTCATACTATCTTTCAAATGATTTAAAAAGTCAATTGGTTCCATGGGCTCCTTTAGCATTCCAATTAACCCGGAGCCAATATCCTGATATGCATTTTCGAGTGAGGTTAAATAATAGGCGATTTCCTCATAGGGGTGACTGTCGCGTAATGCGCTGATAATCATTGGTTTCCTGAAAGCTGGAAATATTACTTCAATTTTTATTTCATTTGCTTCTTCGAGGATACCGGGTTTTCCGATGAAAGGATTTGAAGCTGAACTGCCCCTGAAGGTTCCGACCCCCTTGATCTGAAAGCTGCATTCATCATATTGACCGATCTTTCCGGCACCGGCCTCGAACAGGGCTTCAAGTACAGCCTTTTTCTGTGCGTTGGGTACATACGTTTCAAGCTTCATCAGCAACCCTTCTTTTGGGGCCAGTACCTTTCGATTAATGAGGCCGAGCTTGTCGGCAATTTTATTATTAACTCCCCATCGCACATTGTCAAGGTTTGTATGAATGGCGTAAATGGCGATGTTATTTTGGATTGCTTTTATTACCGTCCGTTCAACATAATTAGCTCCGGTCAGTTTTTTAAGTCCCGTAAAGATGATGGGGTGATGTGCAATAATCAGGTTGCAGCCCTTTGCCACCGATTCGTCCACCACAGCCTCAGTTACATCCAGTGTTACCAGAATTCCGGAGACTTCATCTGAAGGGCTACCGGTAAGCAAACCGGAATTGTCATAGGATTCCTGGTAGGATGGCGGGGCGATTTGCTCCAAATGTTGAATGATGTCTTTTATTTTCATCATATTTACCCAATTTTGCTTGCCAAAATAACAGAAATAATTTACTCCGGCGCCCTGACATGAAGTTTTTCCAGGTTCTTCTTTTACCTTTTGCCTGGTTGTATGACCTGGCGACACGTATGCGTAATTATTTATACGACAGTGGCTATAAAACTTCGTTCGAGTTTGACCGATCGGTAATTTCTGTCGGAAACCTGAGTGCGGGGGGTACGGGAAAAACTCCCATGGTGGAATACCTGATTCGTTTGTTGCAATCGACCGAAAAAGTTGTTACGCTCAGCAGGGGTTATGGACGAAAAACAAGTGGTTTTCGAATCGCCGGTTCATCTGACACTGCCGTTACGATAGGGGATGAACCAATGCAGTATTACAGCAAGTTCAATGTACCTGTTACCGTGGGTGAGGAGCGGGCTGTTGCCATTCCCTTCATTCTTGCCGAATTTCCGGATACGGGTGTCATTTTGTTGGATGATGCTTTTCAGCACAGACCTGTTAAACCTCAGTTGAATATACTCCTTACTTCATATCAGAAGCCCTTTTTTGATGATTATGTCTTACCGGCAGGCCGATTGCGGGAATCCCGCAGGGGTGCGGCCAGGGCTGATGTGATTGTGGTGACCAAGTGCCCCGATGACATTTCCTCCATCCGGAAAGGTGAAATGGAAAGGGCTATTCACCGTTATGCACCAAAGGTGCCGGTATTTTACTCACGGATCAAATATGGCGAGCCCACTGGACTGCGGAATCCATTGAAAGAAGTCGTTGTAGTAACGGGCATTGCGAACCCTGAACTATTCATTCGGCATGTTCAGGAAAGGTATGATGTGGTTGAAATCTTCCGGTATAAAGATCATCATCAGTTTCGTGAAAATGACATTAAACGTATACTTGAGAGGGCGATAAACGGGAATGCCGATATTATCACTACGGAAAAGGACTATATGCGCCTGGATAACTCTCTTCGTGGATTAATCGGGGAACAAACCGGCCTTTTTTATATTCCTATTGAGACGACGTTTCTGGAAAATGGTAGGGAATTTGATAAGATGGTGGTAGATGCGGTTCAACTTCATGCATCTGAAGGATAATATGTAAATTAGCGCCGTGAGACTGCATATATTTTTTTGTTTCTTATTTGCCATGCTATTTTCAGCCTCCGGGGGATGGTCACAGGTAATTGATGTCAATAAGCAGAACCAGGAAGAGGACCGAAGAGGGTCCTCCATCATTGATGATTCCACCAAACAGGTTTTCGGGCCACAGGATACCCGCTATACTTATGAGAAATATCTGAAATATAACAATCTTGAGATCTTTACAATTGATACCCTAATCCGGAATTTTCACCGGTTTCATTATGTCCCCGCCTCGGGCTTTATGTATCAGGACCTTGGAAATATTGGAACTGCTTTAAACCCGATTTTTCCTGAAAATGCCAATGAAATCGGGAAAATGACAGGATTTACTGCATACGACCCCTATTACAAAACCCCGGACGATATCAAATATTATAATACATTATCTCCATTCAGCCGCTTCAAAATCATCTGGGGAGGAGGAGGCCGCGCATTAACCGAAGCCAATTACACGCGAAATATCAATGAACGGATCAATTTTGGTTTTGAATACAGGGGTTATTTCATTGATAAACAGATCAACAGGCAGGGGCGGGGTGACAGGAATGTTCAGGGGGTTTACTATCATTTGCATGGGAGCTATGTCTCACAGAACAGGAAATATGTCGCACTGGCCTACTTTAACAGAAACCGTCATGTCGCATCCGATTACGGAGGGATCCAGAGTACGACCAACGACCCGATGGATGATATATTTTTTTCAGATAACCGGCAGGTTAATCTAACGGACGCCCAAACATCAGACCTTCGAACAAATTATCATCTGTATCATCAGTATGAGCTATCCAGGCTTGTACAGGTTTACCATTCGGTCGACCGATATAAGCAATTGAATCGCTTCAGTGATTCACCCGTGGATGACGCGTTTTGGCCGATTGATGTGGTGGATTCAGTTCAGGATTATGACCGAACCAAGTTTAACGTTCTAAAGAATGAGTTTGGTGTCAAGGGAGATGTGGGAAAAACATTCTATAATTTCTATTACAAGGCGCGGAAATTGAATCAGAATTACAAATACCTCGATTCTGATACGCTTTCGGTTCCCACCAATGACCTGGAACATTTTGGTGGTGTAAACCTCCGCTTCGGGAATGACAGCCTTAGCTATATTGAGGCCTACGGTGAGGTGGAAACCAGGGGGAATTACCTGATTGGCGGGCGACTCCAAAATACCTGGTTTCATGCCGAGGCGAGGAGTCAGAGAACAGCTCCGACCTATATGCAGCAGGCATATCGCGGCAGTCATCATGAATGGTCGAATGATTTTGAATCTTCTATCACAACAAGTATTTCAGGAGGGGTGAGTCTGAGTAATTCATGGCTGCAATTCCAGCCATCTGCGGGTTATTCATTGCTGACAAACTATATTAACTTCAGGCAGTATTACAACGCCGACAGTCTACTGCTGGTGGCACCATTTCAGGCGGCCGGAGATATTTCTGTTCTTTATGCAGAACTGGCCTTTTCCATTACCCTGTGGAAGCGACTTTTACTCAGCTCCACCACCCGTTTCACCAATGTATCAGGAAGTTCTGCCGATGCTATTCAGGTTCCGGAATTGTTTCATCTTTCGCAGCTTTCCTATAATAATATCCTTTTCGACGGGAACCTGGAGATACAGGTAGGTTTTGATTTTCTGTGGAGGTCGGACTATTACGCGATGGGTTATGATCCTGCTATTATGCAATATTATGTACAGGATCAATTTGAGGTTTACAGTTATCCGTTAATAGATGTATTTATCAATGCCAAGGTTAATCGCGGACGATGGTTCCTGAAATTGAATAATGTGACGGAGCTGATCCGTGGTAAAGGTTATTTTGCCACGCCGTACTATCCCGGACAGGCTACCGTTCTGGATTTTGGCATTGACTGGATTTTCTTCGACTGATATGGAAAAACAAGTATTAGGATTGCAGCTGCCAACAGATCCCCGCTGGGTTGATATAGCTTCAATGCAACTGGATGAAATTTTAATAGATCATGCCTATTGTGAACAAAAAGCAGCCAGCTCGTGCATTTCGCTAATTGTGAAATTTCCGGAAAAGGAAGCGCTTGTCGATATGCTTACTCCGGTTGTAGCGGAAGAATGGGCTCATTTTGAGCGGGTTCTCGAAGAAATGAAAAAACGGGGCATAACCCTGGGCCCAAAACGCAAAGATGAGTATGTAGCCGCATTGGCAGCCATCGAAAAGAAAGGTGGAAGCCGGAATGAACAGCTGGTTGAGAAGCTGCTGATGAATGCGCTGATCGAGGCACGCAGCTGTGAACGTTTCAGGCTGTTATGGAAAGAGATAGGTGACCCGGATTTAAGCAAATTCTATTATGAACTGATGGTCTCTGAGGCAGGCCATTATAAGAACTTCCTATCCCTGGCCAAGACCTACATGCCTGAAGAACATGTGGAGCAACGATGGCGGGAAATCCTTCGCAAGGAAGCTGAAATTATGAAGCAGATCACACCCAGGGGAGATCGAATGCATTAGGTTTTTTGTTTTTTTTTCTTGGCTGCAGGGAAGAGAATATTATTCAGGATCAGACGGTAACCGGGCGAATTCGGATGCAGGTTCAGGTCGGTAGGCTCCTCATTCACCAGATGCTGATAATCTTCGGGGTCATGGCCTCCATAAAATGTCCAGAATCCTTTACCAAAAACACCATGAATATATTTTGATTCTCCAATTGATTTATTTTCACCCAGGATCACAACGTCCGGTTTTATCAGACGTGATTTGTACCCTGTGGTCTGGCCATAAAACCCTTTGATGACCATTTCATGATTTTGGGTGAGCATAGTAGGTATCGGGTCCCATTTGGCAGAAAACTGAAAAAGTGAGAAATAATCATTTTCTTCTCTCAGCCCCCGTTCAGCGAAGTTATTATCGATATTCGAATACTCATATTCATACGGGTCCTGTTCCAGGATGAAATTTTCGAAGGCAAAGGTTTTGGAATAATCCAGTTTCTGCTGCGCGTTGGGATCTGCGGCATCACCATCGTACATCCGCTCAACCATATCCACACCTTCACCAGCCAAAGCGATATCGTAGGTATCGGTAGCACTGCACATGGCAAACAGAAAACCGCCGCCACCCACAAAAGCCTGTATACGTTTTGCAACAGCAAGCTTGAGGAGACTTACTTTGGAGAATCCATGCTTTCGCGCTGACGCTTCAAATTCACTTTGTTGCTGGATGTACCACGGATAATTTCGGTATGACCTGTAGAATTTGCCGTATTGTCCTGTAAAATCCTCGTGGTGCAGGTGAAGCCAGTCGTATTTTGGGAGCAACCCATCCAGAACCTCATCATCGAAGATAACATCATAGGGAATCTCAGCATATGTAAGCACAAGTGTTACCGCATCATCCCAGGGTTGCTTGCTTTTTGGTGAATAAACAGCAATCCGCGGGTATTTATCAAGACGCATCACGTCGGTATTGGAAGAGGGACTGGCGAGTTCGGCAATAATTTGGGAAGACTGGGCATCTGAAATAACAGAGTAACTCACTCCCCGGATGATCATTTCATTTTCAATCTTCTGGCTGTATTTGCACATGAAACTTCCGCCGCGGTAATTGAGTAACCAGTCTACCTCGATCTCCTGCTGCAGCACCCAGTATGCAATTCCATATGCCTTAAGATGATCAGACTGTTTCTGATCCATGGGGATCAGAATATAGTTAGCGAAACCTGAAACAATGATCAGATTTAAAAGAAGAATAAATACAACCCGCTTTTTCATGTTATTCAGCCATCTAATTTACCGATAAAACGTGATTTCGCCTAATCCCACAATTTCTTGCGGGGATAACGACAGATATGGCTAAATTAGTTTCCGGTAAAGCAATTCTATGAATCTCACGGAAAATATCAGGGAAGGGTTACGGTCAATTCAAGCCAATATGCTTCGAACGGTTCTCACCGCACTCATCGTTACATTCGGTATCATGGCGCTGGTTGGAATCCTTACGACCATCGATGGTATTCAGTATTCTGTTACAGACAGTTTAGCTGAATTGGGTGTGAATGCCTTTTCCATTCAAAGTAAGAATAATTTTCGGGGTCGGCGTCGCGGAGTGAGCGAGAAGAATTATCCTCCTATCAAGTACAAGGAGGTAATGCGTTTTGCAAAGGAATATGACTGGCCGTCTGCCACCCTTGCCATGGGTACTACGTTAACGGGTACAGCAGAGGTTAAGCGCGGGTCGAAGATTACAAACCCGAATATTACGGTACTTGGCATCAATGAGGAATTTATCGCCCTTGAAGGACTGAATATTGAAAAGGGGAGGAATATTTCTGCACTGGAAATTCAATATGGATCCAACGTGGCAATCCTTGGAAAAAAGGTCTTTAACGGACTATATAACAGTAATGACACCATCAACGGAACGGAGGTGGCGTTTTTGGGTACGAAATATCGTGTGATAGGGGTACTTGAGGAGCGTGGTAATTTTGGCGGGGGTTCAGGAGGTCCGGATAATACGATTTTCATTCCCATTGTAAATGCTAATAACCAGGCGAAGGGCAGACAACTTTCCTACAGCTTAAAGGTAGGCATTACAGATCCCACACAAGTTGAGGCGGCCATGGGGGAAGCAACAGGAACTATGCGGAAAATTCGTCAGGACGACATCGGTGCGGAAGATTCTTTCGAAATTGAAAAGAGCGAGAGTCTTGCAGATACGCTGGAAGAGATCAGTGGTCGCCTGAGAATTGGAGGATTTGGAATAAGCTTTGTCACCCTGCTTGGCGCCTGTGTGGCACTCATGAATATAATGCTTGTTTCAGTAACAGAGAGGACCCGTGAAGTGGGTGTCCGTAAGGCACTTGGTGCAACCACAATGCGAATAAGGCAACAATTTATTGTAGAGGCAGTCGTGATCTGTCTGCTGGGGGGTATCCTTGGGATTATTCTGGGCATTGTTATCGGAAACCTTATCTCAAGGCTGCTTGATATTGAAGGTCTCGTTATTCCCTGGCTGTGGATGTTCTTTGGACTCGCTGTATGTGTTGTGGTGGGCGTTATAAGCGGGTACTACCCGGCCAACAAGGCAGCCAACCTTGATCCGATCGAGTCTTTGCGATTCGAATAGCCCTCTAAATGCTATTTTCACCACTCTGTGTAAGGAATCGGGTATTAACGCACGTTTTTTAAGGTTACCATATCTTATCATTGACAATTCATGCAAAATTGATTTGTCTTATGATGCGATTTTTTATTGGAATTACCCTGGTATTATTTTTTACAGGGGTCTATGCACAAGGTGATCTGGCGACAGCAGATAAGTATTTCAAGCTAAAAAGCTACGATAAAGCCCTTCCGCTTTTTGAAGATGCTGTTAGCAACGGCGTGGATGATCCCATGATCCATTATAAACTGGCGTATTGCTATACCGAACAGGATGCAACCGCGGATAAGCTGAAAGCTATTCCCCATTTCGAGAAGGCATTGGCCGGGGCGGGGAATTACCTTCCCGCAGACACGCCCATGCTCCTGGGAGAACTTTATCACCGAAATGGTCAATTAAATGATGCCCGGGCACATTATGCCAATTATAGAAAAACCATTAAGAGCAATCAGAAGCTCATCAATGAGATCGATCGCAGACTTGCGATGATTGATAACGCAGAGAAATTGATGAAGCAGCCACTCGATACTAAGATCAAAAATCTGGGATCGATCATCAATTCGCCGCTTACCGAATATAACCCGGTCGTAGCAACTGATGAAAGTGTTATGGCCTACACGTCGTTAAGACCAAATGACGGAAAGAATCGCAGCGGAGAAAAGTATATTGAGGAAATCAAAATCTCCTATAACCACGCAGGAAACTGGTCACAGCCTGAAGTAATTGATGTGGCTTCAGACTATAATGTTGGAACGGCAGGCATTTCTCCTGACGGGCAACACATGTTGATATTTATTGGTGGAGCGGAAGGTACCGGAGATCTGTATTTCCTGCATAAAACCGGCAATGGCTGGTCAGACCCCGAGCCCCTAGACTCCAGGATCAATTCCAAATACAGGGAAACCACCGGGAGCATGACACCTGATGGAAAAACAATTTATTTTGCCAGTGACCGTCCGCAAGGCCTGGGCGGACTGGATATTTACAGGTCTGATCTTTTACCCTCCGGGGAATGGAGCGCGCCAGTTAACCTGGGGCCTTCTGTGAATACACCGTACGACGAAGATGCACCTTTTATCCATCCCGATAAATGGACGTTATTCTTCACCAGTGACGGGCATAATTCAATGGGTGGCCGTGATATTTTTGTGAGTCGTCTCTTCAATGAGGAATGGACCACTCCTGAAAATATGGGCTATCCGATCAATACTACTTTCGACGATAATTACTTCACCCTCAGTGCCGACGGGCGTAAGGGATATTTTGCATCAGATCGCGTTGGCGGACAGGGCGGCCAGGATTTATACAGCATCGATATGCCTGAGGAGGAATCGAATATTCCGCTTACCATGATCAAGGGTCGCATATTCAACAGGGAGACGGGTGAGCCTCTGGCAACCACCATCTATATGATCGATGTGGAGTCAGGCAAGAAACTTGATTTTGTTTACCAGCCCGATCCTGCTACGGGTAAGTACCTGATCGTATTACCTCCTTCGAAGAATTATGATATGGTCATTGAATCTGAAGGATTTTTGCCATATACGCTTAACATTAACGTGCCCGGGCAAACATATTTCTATGAACTCTTTCAGCAGATCTCGCTTGAGCCGATCCGTCAGTTCGACGTGACAGTCGGCCAGCGTGTTGAAGTTCGGAATGCATTCTACGACAGCCATGAAGAAGCTGTTGCTGATCAAAAGAAAACGCATGAAGCCAAATTGATCCATAGCGGTGATGTGGACGTCTATGAGCTAATGAATGATCTGATAGCAGCAGGCGATGAAGAAGCGATAGACTATCTTCTTGAACTCATTAACACCGAACATCCAATTGAGCAGGTAAATTTCCGGGAAGATCCCCGTCTTGAAGTTGCGGTTCGCTATTTCTACTATGATGAGAGTGATGAAAGTAAATTCGAACAGAAAAATGTTGGTGACAAAACCGTTTTCTCTTTACCATCAGTACCTGTTACGGAAGTGGCGAAGCGACAACTTAATGAAAAAGATGTGCCGGCGACTATTGACCCGAATGTTTTGAATGTAACTGAAAAGATTTATTTCCTGGTTGATAAAAGCAATCTTGATCCCAAGTATTCCGCATCGCTGAATGATATTCTCAAGCTGCTCAAAGAGCACGATGAGTTGGGTATCCAGATTTCCGGTTATGCATCCTCGGAAGGAAATGAAGATTATAACCGTGAACTTTCCAACAAACGCGCGATAGCTGTGCTGGAATACTTCAATCACAAGGGAGTGGTGCGACGAAGAATCGTAGCCCGTGGATATGGTGAAACCAAGGACGACAAATCATCCGCTGAAGAAAGCCGTAGGGTAGAAGTGAAAGTGATCCTGCTGGAAGGACATGCACGCATATCCGCGCCGTAATTCTAAGGTATCAATAAGGAACTGTCTCCATAACTCAGGAAGCGATACTTGTTATCAAGCGCTTCCTGGTATACCTTTTTCCAGTCGTCTCCGATAAAAGCAGCCACCAGTAAAATGAGGGTGGAGCCGGGTAGGTGGAAATTGGTGATCAGTCCGTCACATACCCTGAACGTATATCCCGGATAAATGAAAATTTCAGTACGACCGGCGAGGCTTGTTCGTCCCTCCGCGTCCATATGATCAATAATCGCCTGTATGGCTTCATTCCTGCCCGGCAAGTCCTTCTCATTGAACTCGTAGGCGGTATTCTGATCGATGATGAATTTATCAGATCTTCCGGTAAATAGGAGCACACCATACCAGTACAGACTTTCCAGCGTTCGCATGGATGTGGTTCCCACAGCAATTAGTGTAGCACTTGCCATAATATTCAACAGGTTGTCTCGTGTTACGTATATCTGCTCGCCATGCATCTGATGTTTGGTAATGTCATCCTCCTTGATAGGCATGAACGTGCCGGCGCTCACATGAAGTGTCAGGAAATCGGTTTTTATACCACGATCCTCGAGTGAATTCAATACTTCCGGGGTAAAGTGTAATCCGGCGGTTGGTGCTGCGACTGCACCTGCTGCGTGGCTGTATACCGTTTGATAGCGATCCTTGTCGGACGGATCTGCTTCACGCTTTATATAAGGTGGCAACGGAATTTTTCCGATCAGCTCAACCAATTCAGAAAATGCAATCGGTGCATTCCAGGTTAGGGTAATCAACGATCCCGTTCTGTCATGGATACTTGCCCGAACGGTTATGGTTCCTGTAGCTGCAGGTACAGAAAGTTCCAGAATCTCATCGTTTTTCCATTTTTTAAAATTTCCAACCAGGCACTTCCATGTAGATTCAACTGTACATGACATTGCGGTAGCTATATCGGGAGACGGGAGGACCGGTTCCAGCAGAAACACCTCGATCAGCGCCCCGGTGGATCGCTGAAAGATTATCCGGGCCGGGATCACTTTGGTGTCATTGAAAAACAGTGATGACGAATCCGGTAGTTGTTCCGAAAGTGTATTGAAAATATGATGGGAAATATATCCCTTCTGATATATGAGTAACTTGGATTGATCCCGTTCCGGCAGCGGTTTTTCTGCGATACGGTGAGCAGGAAGCTCGTAGGTATAGTCTGACAGTTGAATTTTTCCGGCCTTATTCATAAGGTTGCAAATATAGGATGGAAATGATGATAGAATCCAATATTTTTGAATGTGTCGTTAACAGCAAAATTTTTCCCGTACCGTCTTGATTTTACGTTTGATGCAGGAACCTCCCGGGGTATCCTGAGGAACAAGGTATCCTGGTATCTGGTTCTCTCTGATTCTGAGAACCCTGAATTCAGTGGGTGGGGTGAAGCAGGCCCGTTGCCCGGTTTGAGTAAGGAAACCCAGGCAGACGTAGCGGAAAAGTTACAACAGATCACCACCAGCATCTCCGGAATGAAGCTGCCGGAATCCGAACCGGAATGTCTCGCACTTGCTGCCCGTCACTGTGATATCAGTGTCCCATCTGTTCGGTTTGCCCTGGAATCAGCGTTGCTGGATCTTTTCCGCGGTGGACGGCGGGATGTTATTTCCAGCACTTTTTATTCCGGCAATCATCGGATCCCCATCAACGGACTAATCTGGATGGGTGATACGTCCTTTATGAGAGAACAATTCGATCATAAGTACCACGATGCCTATACCTGTTTTAAGATGAAAATTGGTGCCATTGAATTTCAGCGCGAGCTGGAAATCCTCAAATACATTCGAATGAGGACCGACGCCATTCTAAGGGTAGATGCTAATGGCGCATTTTCTGATCAGGATGTGTTTGCAAAGCTTGATGCTTTATCAGCCTTCAACCTGCACTCAATTGAACAACCTGTAATGGCTGGTCAATGGTCTTTAATGGAAGAGGTGTGTAAAAGATCGCCTGTACCTGTTGCCCTGGATGAGGAATTGATTGGTATCAACGACGAGGAAGAGCGCAGAAGGATTCTATCCACTATCAAGCCCTCTTACATTATTTTAAAGCCAACACTTGTCGGCGGAATAGCATCCACGCGAAATTGGATAAGTCTTGCCCGGGAATACGGAATTGGGTGGTGGATGACTTCCGCACTGGAATCGAACATTGGGTTGAATATCATTTGTCAACTCACAGAATCTGAAGGTTATAACGGGCATCAGGGACTTGGGACCGGGCAGCTCTATCACAACAATATTGAGAGTCCGCTTGAAGTCTCCGGCGGCTACATTTCATATAATCCCGGGAAAACCTGGAAATTACCTATCTTGAAATAAGATGAAACGGATGACAGAAGATAAAATGCACTCAGAGGGCAAGATCTGGATCTTTGACAAGGCCTATATCAGTGAATTTGTCTACGGGGGTATTGATGGCGCCATAACCACATTTGCCGTGGTGGCAGGGGCTGCGGGAGCCCAGGCTGAAATTTACTATGTCCTTCTGTTTGGCTTTGCAAACCTGATTGCTGATGGTTTCTCCATGTCGGTAGGTAATTTCTTCTCGGTAAAGACAGAACGGGACAATTTTGAAAAGCATAAGCAGGTGGAATACTGGGAAATTGAACACCTAAGGGAACATGAGGTTCAGGAAATCCGGGAAATCTACGCGGCAAAAGGTTTAACAGGCCAGCTGCTTGAAGATGTTGTGAAAGTGATTACTTCCGACAAGGATGTGTGGGTGGATACGATGATGAAGGAGGAACTCGAGATGTCGAAAGAGACCAAGGCGCCTTTGAATACTGCTTTCGCCACTTTTGTCTCTTTCAATGTGGTGGGAATTATCCCGTTGTTATCCTATGTGATCGCATTGATATTCGATCTGAATGAATCACGATTGTTTCTGATATCCTGTATTGCAACGGGTATTGCGTTAATGATCGTAGGCTATCTGAAAAGTTACGTCACCGAGAAACCATGGGTGCGGGGCGTCCTGGAAACAGTGCTCCTCGGCGGGCTTGCAGCAGTCTTTGCATATTTTGTGGGAGAGGTACTGGCTGGCTGGTTCACCTAGACCTCTATCACAATGGAGCTTCCGCGCGATTCATCACCGCATGTCCATTGCCATTCCTCGTGCAGCTTAATTTTACCGTTTGGCATGATTTCGGGCTTGGATTTACACTTGCCGGTTTTTAATTCTCCCTTGTCATCCACATGGTGATAACGCATCCGAAGTGAGCCATCTTCCTGAACGAGTGCAATCAGGTGGCCAAAATGAATGTGTTTCCCGGAGTACGTTCCTGTAACGATATTTCCTTCCTGGTAATAATGAAATATGGAAGTAGGATCAACATCCCCTTCACTATCGTTGTGAATTGGACGGAATTTTCGATTATGATAATTAATCATTTGCCCGATCTTTAATGAAAAGGTACGAACAGGAATGGCATATTTGCAAGCATGATTTTAGCCGCTGATCCGTGAAGCTTTCAGTTCGCTGAAATACTTTTTGCTAACCTGCATTACTTTGGGTGAAAGAATCACCGCAGATATCATGGTAGGAATGGACATCAGGGCGAAAGCCGAATCGATCACACTAATGATTGTGCCCAGTGACGCCATGGCTCCGTACAGGATCGAAATCACATAAAAATAGTTATAATATTGCTGTCTTTCCGCCCCGATCAGGAAGCCAAGGCATTTAGTGCCATAATAGGAATAGCTGAATAAGGAGGTAATAGCAAATATAAGTACACACAACATGAGGAGGTATTGTCCGAATCCCGGGAATGCCTCAGTAAAGGCTGTCGCAGTCAGCGTTACACCATTTGTGTCGGATGTTTGCCATACGCCGGTTATGAGAATAGCGAGTCCGGTAAGGGTGCAGACAACAATGGTATCGATCATCGGCCCCAGCATGGCTACAAGTCCTTCCCGTACAGGCTCCATGGTTTTGGCGGCACCGTGAGCCATCGGTGCAGTACCGATACCGGCTTCATTACTGAAGGCGGCTCTGCGCGTACCCAATACTATCAGGCCGCCAAGAATTCCTCCAAATGCGGGGTCACCGTGATAGTTTTCTGCTGAAAAAGCATTTGAAAATATCATTGAAACGTATTTGGGGAGTTCATCCAGGTTAAGAAAGATGATGCCCACCACAGATGCGAAATAAAGGACCACCATAGCCGGAACCATCTTCCCTGCCACCTTACCAATACGCTGAATTCCGCCAAAGATCACCAGTGCCACAAAGACGAGAATCCCCAGGCCGATGTATAAATTCAGATCCATGAATGATATGAAACCCAGATCGATCTCGGTTCCTTCAATGCCATTGGGCAGAAAAATGATATCGCGAAAAGCCTGGGTCAGCTGATTTGCCTGAAAGATCGGCAAACATCCGATCATCCCGAAAAAGGCAAACATGACCGCCAATGGTTTCCAGTTCCTACCAAGACCTTCTACAATTACATACATGGGACCGCCCTGTAATTCTCCTGCTGAATCTTTCCCCCGATACATTACCGCGAGTGTGCAGGTGAAATATTTCGTTGCAGTACCAACAATAGCGCTTATCCACATCCAGAAGAGTGCGCCGGGGCCACCCACCGCGATCGCAACAGCCACGCCGCTGATATTACCCATGCCCACGGTGGCCGCAAGTGCGGTGCTCAATGCCTCAAAATGATTGATCTGCCCGGGGTCGTCTGCCTTGTCATATTTGCCCCGCAAGACGTTTACCGCATGCCAGAAATGCATGAATGGAACAAACTTCGAATAAAAAAGGAAATATAATCCTCCTCCAAGCAGCAGGATCAGGAGGGGAAGTCCCCAGATCCAGTTCGCAAAATCGACGATGTACTGATTAATTATTTCCAAATCTGAAATTTTCTAAGCGCCTAAATTAAAAATTACCATATGAAGTCTGCTACCATTTATCTAAAACTTGCTGATTATACCTTGCAGGGAGCGAAAAAGTCGGCTCTCATTGATGTGAAGCCGTTTTTTAATAAAATCAGAAATTCAGGAGATCCGGATAAATATAGCTGATGAATTTCCCGTGTCCCTGGCTGATTTCTTCCCAATGCGCTGTTTCAAAATCGATATTTACCAGTCCGCAGGTTTCCATTGTTCCTGTTTCTGCATCTGAAATATATTCAGCAAGATAGGAGATCGCCGGATTGTGGGCGACGAGGAGAACGCTTTCCCATTCATCTTTTAGATTATTCACTACCTGAAGCAATGTGCGTACCGAGGCTTCATACAATTCATCGTTGATGTGTATCCGTCCCGGATCGTATCCAAGCTGTTCAGCGATCAGGGAGGCGGTATTGAGTGCGCGGCTGGCCGGACTTGAAATGATGATATCAAATCGGGTCTTGTCATTCTGCAGTTTCATGCCCATGCGGCTGGCATTTTGTAGTCCGATTGAATCGAGTTCACGTTCGATATCTTTCTGACCGCTAAGTTTTTCCATGGCCCTTCCATGTCGTAGCAGGAATAGACTTTTGCTCATTTTTTTTGTTATAACCGTTAAAAAGTGTAGAATTCTGTGCTCAAAGTACTGAAAGTCATTCAGATTAAATAAAATGGATCGCAATTTTATTTGTAAAAAATTTGATGAACTTTGAGCCCGAGTCAAGAAACAGACCAAGTTAAATATGCCAAAGAATCTAGTAATCGTAGAGTCGCCCGCTAAAGCAAAAACCATTGAGAGCTACCTTGGGAAGGATTATAAGGTGACCTCCAGTTATGGTCATGTGAGGGATTTGCCCAAAGGAGATAAAGCAGTGGACAAGGAAAACGGGTTTAAGCCAACCTACGAAATCACGGCCGATAAGAAAGAAGTGATCAGGGAGTTGAAGAAACTTGTGAAGGATGCGGAAACCATCTACCTGGCCAGTGATGATGACCGTGAAGGGGAGGCGATTTCATGGCATTTAAAAGAAGCACTTAATTTAAATGACGCAAATACCCGTCGGATTGTCTTCAGGGAAATAACCAAAAAGGCGATAGAAAATGCGATTCAAAATCCTCGTGGTATTGATATCGACCTGGTGAATGCGCAGCAGGCGCGGCGAATTCTTGACAGGCTGGTTGGGTTCGAGCTTTCCCCTATACTATGGAAAAAGATTAAAACAGGTCTGTCTGCCGGCAGGGTTCAGTCTGTTGCCGTTCGCCTGGTTGTGGAGCGAGAACGCGAAATTGATAAATTCGAGGCGGTTTCGTCCTTCCGCATCACCGCGATATTCCCGTTGAAGGATGGGATGGAATTGCATGCTGAGCTATCGAAGCGGTTCCCGGCATTGGATGATGCTCGTGAATTTCTTAATGATCTGATCGGTGCCGAATTCAAGATCTCCGATTTACAAAAGAAACCGTCAAAGAAATCTCCCGCACCGCCATTTACGACATCCACGTTGCAGCAGGAGGCAAGCCGTAAGCTTGGGTTCTCTGTAGCACAGACAATGTCGATTGCACAACGCCTGTATGAATCTGGAAATATCTCCTACATGCGTACAGATTCGGTGAACCTATCCGATGAGGCGATTCAGGGAGCCACCAGTGAAATCAAAAAGGAATTTGGTGAGAATTATGTAAAGGTCCGTCGTTATAAGACCAAGTCGAATTCTGCACAAGAGGCCCACGAGGCCATCCGTCCCACAAATTTTGCACTGCTTCAGCCGGATGGCGACCGGAATTCCGTGCGATTGTATGAACTCATCTGGAAACGAGCCATTGCCTCGCAAATGGCCGATGCCGAGTTGGAGAAAACAACGGCGACCATTGAGATTTCCACGCGTCCGGAAACGTTGACAGCCAGTGGAGAGGTAATTAAGTTTGATGGATTCCTCTCGGTCTACCTGGAATCTACGGATGACGAGGAAGGTGAGGAGCAAAAAGGTATGCTGCCTCCGCTCACCATTGGAGAATCACTTACCCTGGGCACCGCTCAGGCCCGGGAAAGTTTTACCAGACATCCCGCCCGCTATACAGAAGCAAGTCTCGTGAAAAAGCTGGAAGAGATGGGTATTGGCCGTCCATCTACGTATGCACCTACTATATCCACTATCCAGAAGCGAAATTATGTTTTGAAAGAAAGCAGGGAAGGTAAGGAGCGTGAGTATCACCTGCTGAAACTAAAGGGCAGTGAAGTGAAGGAAAGGGTTGAAACAGAAATCACTGGTTCCGAGAAGAACAAGCTTTTCCCCACCAATATTGCTATGGTTGTGAATGACTTTCTGGTGGATCATTTTCCGAATGTCACCAATTACAGTTTTACTGCTGATGTAGAGAAGGAATTTGATGAGATCGCCCACGGAAAGAAAGAATGGAATATCATGATCGGTGATTTCTATAAAGACTTTCATTCAAAAGTTGAGGTTACCGAAAATATTGAACGGTCTGACGTTCCCAAATCGCGTGAAATCGGGATAGACCCGAAAACCGGAAAGAAAATTATTGCCCGACTGGGCAGGTTCGGACCGCTCGTTCAGCTGGGAGAGGATGATGATGAAGACAAGAAATTCGCCAGTCTCCGTCATGGCCAGTTTATCGAGAACATTACACTGGAAGAAGCTCTTGATCTGTTCAAAATGCCCCGTGATCTGGGTAATTTTGAAGATAAACCGATGCAGGTAGGTATTGGTCGCTTTGGTCCGTACGTAAAGCATGACAATAAATTCGTATCCATTCCCAAAGAAGAAGATCCGTACGCTATTGATGCTAACCGGGCTATTGAGCTGATTAAGGAGAAGCGCATTGCGGATGCGAATAAATACATCAAGGTGTTTGATGAGAATCCTGATATCCAGGTACTAAACGGTCGTTTTGGTCCGTATATCAAGGCCGGAAAGAAAAACGTTAAGATTCCCAAGGATAAAAAGCCCGAAGACCTGACGCTGGAAGAATGCCTGGAACTCGCCGAAAAGGCCCCTGAAAAAAAGAGCAGAAGGAAGGCCAAATGAAAAAGATTGTCGTACTCACGGGTGCGGGGATAAGTGCTGAGAGCGGGATTCCCACTTTCCGGGGTGCAGATGGACTATGGGAAGGCCATGATGTAACGGATGTGGCATCACCTGAAGGCTGGGCAAGGGATCCCGCCCTGGTACTCGAATTTTACAATCAGCGTCGAAATGTGGCGCGCTCGGCCAGGCCAAATCGAGGGCATGAAATTCTTGCTGAGCTGGAATCTGATTTCAACGTGCGGATCATCACTCAGAATATTGATGACCTCCACGAACGCGCAGGAAGCTCCAGTGTGTTGCATTTGCATGGGCGCCTGAATCAGGCAAGAAGCACGGTAGATCCTTCACTGATTTATGAAGTGGACAAAATAAACCTGGGAGATACCTGTGAGCTGGGATCCCAGCTTAGGCCGAATATTGTTTGGTTTGGTGAAATGGTACCCGCCATGGAAGAGGCAATTTATGAGGCGCAGCAAGCTGATATATTTATGGTAGTGGGCACATCCCTGCTTGTTTACCCTGCGGCAGGTCTTATTGAGTTCGCCCGTCCCGAAATACCCAAATTCATTGTAGATCCGTCGCTGCCAGACGTGAGGTCATTCGAATCCCTCCATATGATCGAGGAACCAGCATCAACAGGCCTGGAAAAGGTGCGAATGATGTTGGGCGATTTATAGCCGGTCAGAAAGTTGACGAAGCAAATCCTTTACTTTTTCATTATTGTAATCGGCCATTCCGCTGTGTCTTGAAATAATTTCACCGCGCGGAGAGATAATATAGGTCGTTGGAAGAACATTCCCCTGGAAAACGGAAGGAGTTGGGCCTGCCGCCATAAAAACAGGTAAGGTGTACCCTTTGTCGGCCATAAATTTTCGCGGCTTCTCCCTTGAATCATCCCGTGAAAGTATAATAAAAACGACATCTTCAGATGCTTCGGAGTCATAGAGTGCCTGAATGCCGGGCATCTCGGCGATGCATGGTGGACACCAGGTGGCAAAAAAATTAAGGAAAACCACTTTGCCGCGGAACTGCTCGAATGGAACAGGTTGTCCGTCAAGAGTTTGAAGAGTCCACTGATAGTCGGTAACCGGGTAATTGTCATCATCATCAATGGAGGTGTCTGGCTTGATGATCCCCGTGGATAGTATGATACGCTGACCAAATGCGACTACAGGCCTGTACCATCCTGTGAAGTAAAGCACCAGGAAGATGCCAAGCGGAATACCCCATTCCTTCAGGAATTTTACTACGTGTTTATTCATTTGACAAAGGTATGACATACAAAGCCAAAGAAATGTAACAATAGCGACATTCAAAAAAGCATCTAAAGAACAGGGTGCATGTTTCAATTGATTTGGCTAACTTTTATGTCCCAATAACCCAACCCAACAATTATGAAAAAAACGCTAGTTTCCCTGGCGGTCATGCTGATCGCTTTTTATTGTTCCGCACAAATAGACGCCCGACTGATGAGATACCCGGATGTCTCAGCCACACATATAACCTTTGTGTATGGGGATGATATCTGGCTTGTGGAAAAATCTGGTGGCACAGCCGTTAAGCTAAGTTCGCCTCCCGGCGAGGAGATGTTTCCCAGGTTTTCTCCTGACGGACAAATGATTGCCTTCACTGCGAATTATGAAGGCAACAATGATGTATATGTCGTAAGTGTCCGGGGAGGAATTCCGAAACGGCTCACCTACCATGGAATGACAGACCGCGTACTTGGCTGGCATCCCGATGGCGATCATATCCTGTTTGCCTCATCGAGGGAAAGTGGCCGGCAACGCTATAATCAGTTTTATACTATTTCAAAAAATGGAGGCTCGCCGGAAAAACTGGATGTCCCGTATGGTGAATATGCCAGTTTTTCTCCGGATGGAAAGCAGCTCGCCTATACCGACCGCAGCCGCGTTCAGCGTACGTGGAAAAGATACCGTGGTGGTACGGCTCCCGATATTCACGTTTTCAACCTCGATGATCATTCCACCTCCAATATCACCACTAATGACGCCAACGATGAGCTTCCAATGTGGCACGGGGATGATATTTATTTTCTTTCAGATCAGGGGCCGGAACAGCGGGCGAATATCTGGAAGTACAGTTTAACCAGCGGCACGGCCTCCCAAATGACAAATTTCACAGATTTTGATCTCCACTTTCCCGGGATCGGACCGGATGATATAATATTTCAGGCCGGGGATCAGCTATATCTGCTCTCAATTGCCACAGGGAATTATTCAACCGTGCAAGTAAATGTGATTACAGATCAGATGGGTCTGATGCCGGTACAAAAAAATGTATCATCCATGATGCAGTCGGCAACCATCTCGCCCGACGGCAAACGGGTAATCGTTCAGGCCAGGGGAGAGTTATTTTCTCTTCCTGCTTCGGAAGGGTATGTGCAGAACCTGACACAGACTTCAGGTGCGGCAGAGCGCAATCCGTCCTGGTCGCCCGACGGGCGGTATGTAGCTTGCTGGAGTGATGCTCAGGGAGAGTACCAGTTAACGCTGTATGACATGGAGGGTTCATCACAACCCAAAACAGTAAGCGCATTTAATGATGGATTCAGGTATGCTATTTACTGGTCGCCCGACAGCAAGCATGTGGCTTATGTGAACCAGGCAATGGAAATTCAGGTGATGGATGTTACATCAGGTTTGGCTCGTACAATTGACAAGGGCTTTTACATGTTCGAAGGTCCGCTGCAGGGTTTTAGTGTGAGTTGGTCTCCTGATAGTCAGTGGATTACATATGCCCGTGATTACACCAGGGTAGCCAGTGCCATATTCATATACAATGTTAAAAGTGGAGTGACCACCCAGGTGACATCTGGCTACTACAATGATCAGTCTCCAGTTTTCAGCGCCGATGGAAAGTATCTGTTCTTCGCAACTTCGCGGAATTTTCAGCCCAGTTATTCTGATTTGGATAACACCTTCATCTATGCAAATTCCACCCAGCTGGCCGTGATTCCATTAGATGCCGGAACACCGTCCATTCTTGCAGCCAAGAATGATGCCGTGGAAATTAAGAAGGAAGAAGTGGAAAGCCCGGAAAAAAAAGGTAAGAACAGCAAGTCGAAGGATGAAGAGCCTCCAAAGGAATCCGAAGAAGTGAAAATTTCTTTTGTTGGTTTTGAAGAGAGGGCGGAGCTCCTTGATATACCTGCAGGAAATTATGGTAATCTGGCTGCTGCGAAAGACAAACTCGTGTTTTCCCACTATCCGAATACAGGCGCGGCGGATGGCTCGTCGGCATTGAAGTTTTATGATATTAAGGACCGTAAGGTAAAGACTGTTATGGATGGTGTTGGGAATTTTCAGCTATCAGCTAATGGAGAGCAATTGCTAATCATGAAGAACGGTACACTGGCGGTAATTCCACTTTCTGAAGGGGCTAAGATGGACAAGACCGTTCCAACCAAGGAAATGATGATGACGATTAACCCCCGTGAGGAATGGCGTCAGATTTTTAATGATGCATGGCGGCTGGAACGTGATTATTTCTATGATCCGAACATGCACGGAGTGGACTGGAATGCCATGAAAACGCGATATGGAGCCCTTATTGAGCAGGCCAATTCGAGAACGGACGTGAATTTTATTCTGGGTGAACTGATCGGTGAACTCAATGCATCTCATACATACAAAGGAGGAGGAGACCTGGAGGATACCCGTCAAATGAACGTGGGCTACCTGGGGGCTGATTTTAGCGTTGATAAAAATTTGTATCGGATCGACAAGATCATCAAAGGTGCGCCCTGGGATGTAGAGGTTATGTCTCCATTGCATAAACCCGGCGTGGATGTGGCAGAAGGAGATTATATCATGGCGGTAAACGGGCAGCGCGTGACGGCCGACAAGCCGGTATTTGCCTGGTTCCAGGGACTGGCCAATAGTACCGTTGAATTGGCCGTAAGTAAATCCGGAAGTATGACCGATGCCCGCAAGGTGCTGGTAGAACCCATGAGCGGAGAAACCAGATTACGTCATCTCGCATGGATTGAGTCGAATCGTAAACGTGTTGAAGAGGCAACGGATGGCAGGATCGGTTACGTGTATGTACGGAGTACGGGAATTGATGGTCAAAATGAATTGATCCGTCAGTATTACGGTCAGATTGACAAGGCCGGTATGATCATCGATGAACGCTTTAACAGCGGCGGACAGATTCCTGACCGCTTTATTGAATTGTTGAATCGCAAACCACTCGCGTTTTGGGCCGTTAGAGACGGCAAAGACTGGGCATGGCCTCCTGTAGCAAATTTTGGCCCTAAAGTAATGCTGATCAACGGTTTCAGTGGTTCCGGAGGGGACGCTTTTCCGGATTATTTCCGGAAGGCTGGATTAGGTCCGCTGATCGGAACTCGCACCTGGGGCGGATTGATCGGAATATCCGGTGTTCCGTCCTTGATTGATAACGGTTCCGTGACAGTTCCTACATTCAGGATGTATGATCCTGATGGGGCATGGTTCAAGGAAGGTCATGGTGTTGATCCGGATATTGAAGTTGTGGAGGATTTTCAGAAGCTTGCGGATGGAACAGACGCGCAGCTGGAGGCCGCTATTACAGAAGTACTCAAACAGCTCAATGGCAATAGCGCATTTAAAAAACCTAACCGGCCTTCAGCAGAAAGCCGATGAGTAAAAAAAGGTTAAAATTCCCGGAGAAATGGAGATATTTTCTCCGGGAAATTTTCATTGTTATTGTCGGCATTCTCATTGCGTTCATTCTGAATTCCTGGTGGCAGAATTTGCGTGAACAGAAGTCTTTGACGGTAATTCGGCAAAATCTGCGTGAAGAGGTACGCTTTAATCAGGATGAGCTATCGGGAACACTGATTATTCATAGGGTGGCTGCCTCAAATGCATTGAAGCTGCTCGAGGCATTTAAAGCCGGGAGCAATGAGGTGACGATGCAGGACACGGTTTATTACGCCATGCTGATCTGTGCCACTTTTGATCCGGCCGATGGAAATATAAATTCGATCCTGAACTCCGGGAAGCTTGACCTGATCGATGACAATGAACTTATCAAATCACTCACGACATGGAACCGGATGAAACTTGATGCCATTGAGGATGAATCAGCCGGATTTTCGTTGGTGGAAGATCAGCTATACCCATTTCTGCGAACCCGAATTGACCTGGCGAGTCATGAGGAGAGGTTATGGAGCCGGGTCGGAGATGGGATCAGATTCGAGATTTCCGGGCAGCCGGTCACGATAGAGAATTCACTGGAACTTCGGAATATGATTGCGCAGCGCTATGCCAGGCTTAAAATAATCATAGGGGCCTTAAATCGGATTGATAAACATCAGGAAGAAATGCTCGGCTTACTTGATAAGTGAATAATTATGTCAGTTATTTGCCGTCGATTTTTCTAACCCGAACATGACATATTCAGCTCAGATTGCCAGTGAACTTTCCTTACAGGACAAATTTGTTTCCGCAGTGATTACAATGCTTGATGAAGGGGCTACCATTCCCTTCATGGCCCGATACCGTAAGGAACGGACAGGCAGTATGGACGAAGTAGATATCGCGAAAGTCCGTGACCGCTATGAGCAGCTGCAGGAATTGGAAAGCCGAAAGGAGGCCGTCCTCAAGTCGATCGAGAAACAGGAAAAGCTCACCCCGGAACTGGAAAATTCAATTCGCAAGGCGACGACTCTCGCGGAGGTGGAGGATATATATCTTCCCTACAAGCCCAAACGCAAGACACGGGCTTCACAGGCAAGGGAAAAAGGGCTGGAACCTTTGTCAGAACTTATTTTTACACAGGATCCTGGTGTTGATCCGGAAGCCAAGGCTGCTGATTTCATCAATGAAGAACTTGGTGTCGCAACGATCGATGACGCACTACAAGGGGCAAGGGATATTATAGCAGAACGGATCAATGAAGATGCGGAAGCGCGGAAATTTATGCGTTCCCTTTTTGAGAAAGAAGGGGTGATATCCTCCAGGGTGCTGACTGGTAAAGAAGAGGAAGGTGCGAAATATCGGGATTATTTTGACTGGAGTGAGAGGATCAGCCAGGTTCCGTCGCATCGTTTGCTGGCTATGCGCCGGGGTGAAAAAGAAATGATCCTTTCCCTGGAAATTGGCCCGGACGATACTGCGGCCATCACTAAACTTGAGCAGCATTTTCTGAAGAATCAATCCGGCTCGGCCGAACAAGTAAAGATGGCAATCGCTGATGGTTATAAGCGTTTGATGCATCCATCCCTGGAGACCGAGATACGAATTGTTTCGAAAAGCAGGGCAGATGAGGATGCGATCCATGTTTTTGCGGATAACCTGCGCCAGTTGCTGCTCGCAGCTCCATTCGGACAGCATAATGTATTGGCATTAGATCCGGGATTTCGAACAGGATGTAAGCTGGTTGTTTTAGATAAGCAGGGCAAATTACTTCATAATACGACTATTTACCCCAACGCTCCACAGAATCAGACTGCAGCGGCGGCTTCACTGATTCTTGAGCTGACCAGGAAGTTCAACATCGAGGCGGTGGCCATCGGAAATGGTACAGCCAGCCGTGAAACTGAGGCATTTGTAAAGAAAATAGGATTGCCAAGGGAGATGCATATTCTTATGGTAAATGAGAGCGGTGCTTCCATATACTCAGCTTCGGAAGTCGCGCGCGAGGAATTCCCGGACCATGACGTGACTGTTCGGGGTGCCGTATCGATTGGGCGTCGTCTGATGGACCCCCTGGCAGAGCTTGTGAAGATAGATCCGAAATCTATTGGTGTGGGACAATACCAGCATGATGTAGACCAGAATCAATTGAAAAAGAGCCTTGACGATGTGGTGATGAGTTGTGTAAACTCGGTGGGAGTTGAGCTTAATACAGCCAGCAAGGAGCTGTTAAGCTATGTGTCCGGCCTGGGTCCGCAGCTGGCAACCAATATGGTGAAGTATCGCAATGAAAATGGCGCATTCAAGAGCCGGACAGAAATTCTGAAGGTTGCACGAATGGGGGAGAAGTCCTTTGAACAGGCAGCGGGGTTTCTTCGTATTAAATCCTCAAAAAATCCACTGGACAATTCAGCTGTTCATCCTGAAAGTTATCATATTGTTGAGAAAATGGCGGCCGATCTGGGATGTGCTGTGACTGATCTCATGCAGGATGAACAACTCAGGAAAAAGATTGATCTCAAAAAATATATTACGGATGAGGTAGGCCTTCCCACGTTACAGGATATTTTACTGGAACTGTCCCGACCGGGTCGTGATCCGCGTGAAAAGTTTGAATCCTTCAGTTTCGATGAATCCGTTCATGAAGTAGAAGATCTGAAGAAGGGAATGGTATTGCCGGGTATCGTTACAAATGTGACAAATTTCGGGGCATTCGTTGATATCGGAGTTCATCAGGATGGCCTTGTGCACATCAGCCACTTGTCTGACAAGTTCGTTTCCAATCCCGCTGAGGTTGTAAGTGTGCAGCAACAGGTATCTGTTACCGTGCTTGAGGTGGATATTAACAGAAAACGAATTTCACTTTCCATGAAGAGTGAGCCTTTCGGGGAGAAAAAGCAAAAACCTCAAAAGAAAGCTAAACGGGAGGAATCACGTGGAGGTGGCGATATGCATGATAAGCTGAATGCCCTCCGGAACAAATTCGGTAAGTAAAAAACCCCGGATTCGGGGTTTTGGAATTAACTGATCATCTTTTTCCAGTCTGAAAAGCGCACATCAATACGGTTGCTCATGGACTCATAATTTTCCCATGAATCCTTCACATGGTAAATCGATGGCAGTTCCTTAACCAGAACAAGGTCATAATCCCTGCGATACAAACCCCCTCCATAGTAATAGTAGGAAAACATATTTCCCTGCTTGTTGAAAAGCTCGTAACCGAGGTAGCCATCCCATAATTCACTCAGAATGGTACAGGAAATTTCCCTGCGCTTGAACCGTAGGATCTGCACTTCTGCCTCTTCTTCGAAGTATTCAGAATATAATTCATTGTCGATGATCCATCCCAGGTAGATCCCTATATGCACGTAAGCCTGTTCTATGGGAAGGTTTTCCGGGAAGTTTCCCAGGAAATGCGATTTAGCATTATCATAAATGGTCTTTTGTATGTCAGCACGCTTATCCAAACTCATACGTTTATTATTAAGTTGAAAAAATTCGTTAGTGAAAAAATAAATATCCGATAAAAATGCCCGCCAGAATTCCAGCCAGGTCTGCCATCAGTCCGGCGGTAATGGCATATCGTGTTTTACGTATGCTTACCGATCCGAAATAAACTGCAATGATATAAAAAGTTGTTTCTGTTGCTCCTCTGAAAATACTTGCCATGCGGCCAACAAAACTATCCGGGCCGTTGGTTTCCATTACTTCCAGCATCATGCCGCGTGCGCTGCCGCCGCTGAGCGGTTTCATGATAGCTACCGGAAGCGCTTCGACAAAATCGGTATCGAATCCAATACTACCGATAATCCAGCCCATGCCTTGAACCAGGTAATCCAGTGCGCCACTGGTTCTGAACACCCCGATTCCTACCAATATACCCACCAAATACGGAATGATTTTTACGGCAATTTTAAATCCGTCTTTTGCTCCTTCGATGAATGTTTCGTACAGGTTTATCTTGTTCCGGTATCCGAGCACCAGAAAGGAGATTATTATTGAGAAAATAATCAGGTTTCCGGCAACAGAGGAAATCAGGTTTACCTGTTCCTGCGGAATGGTTGAAAAATAATAAAGCAACCCGGCGATAAATAGTGTTATGCTCCCCAGGTATGCCAGAATCACTCTGTCCAGCAGGTTAATTCGCTGGTATATTGCCACTACAATCAATCCCACTATGGTTGAGAAGAAAGTGGCCAGTAAAATTGGAAGAAAAACGTCGGTTGGGTTGGTCGCACCCACGACGGAGCGGTCCACCATAATGGTCAGCGGGATGATGGACAGTCCGGAAGTATTCAGGACCAGAAACATGATCATGGCATTGGAAGCCGTATCTTTTTTGGTATTCAGCGTCTGCATCTCCTGCATCGCTTTCAACCCCAGCGGTGTCGCCGCATTGTCCAGACCCAGCAGATTGGCGGAAAAATTCATAATAATCGCTCCGTTTGCAGGGTGGTCTTTGGGTATTTCAGGAAAAAGGCGGCTAAAGAAAGGACCCACAAGTCTTGACAAAACCTTTACCATACCACCTTCTTCACCGATTTTCATCAGGCCCAGCCAAAGTGCCATGACTCCCGACAGGTATATGGAGATTTCAAATCCGGTCTTGGCCATGTCAAAGGTACTGTTGACCATAGCCGGGAATATTTCCATATCCTGGAATACAATCAGTTTGACCAGTGCAACGGCAAAGGCGATGATGAAAAATGCGAACCAGATGTAGTTCAGTGCCAAGGTAGAGGTACGTTAAAAATGGGAATTTACCCTAAAGTTAAAAAAATCGATACTATGCAATAAGCCGGTTTTTGAGGATTCCTGCAACGAAATGTGATAAAATATTGAAATCTAAAAGTTTATTGCTGGAGCAATTGAAGGATATGTACTGCCGCAACTCCGGCAGTTTCTGTACGAAGCCGGTAGGGGCCCAGGCTGACAGATGGAATTTTATGATTTCGGGCGACTTCCAATTCCCGGTTTGAAAAATCACCTTCCGGTCCGATCAGGATGCATGTGTCCTGGTCCATCACAATATCCTTCAGGTGCATCGGAGGGTTCTTCATGTCGACATATGCGATGCAGAGGCGAATTTTATCCTGCATTTTGTCGATGAAGTCGTCCATGCTTATAACTTCCGCATCTAATTCCGGGGCATATGCCCGCATACTTTGCTTCATGGCAGCAATCATTTTTTTTAATACGCGGTCTGTACGCACGCGCGTCCGTTCTGAATGATCGCATGTAAGGAGCGTAAGTTTATGAATGCCCAGTTCCACGCACTTTTCAGCCATCCATTCGGTACGGTCGGCATTTTTGGTAGGGGAAATGGCTAAATGTACCATGTAAGGATCCCGTGGAAAATTACGTGTTTCCAGGATACTGAAGTCGCATTGACGTGCTGTAGCGGTGGTGAGCTGAACGGAATAGTGACTTCCTTTTCCATCCATGACCTGAATGATGTCGCCTGGCTTATGACGCAGAACACGTGCACAATGATTGGCTTCTTCCTCTTCCAGGAAGTGCTTTCCATCAGGGATCCCCGGCTGATAGAAATAGACCGACATAATTCAGCTGTATTTTTCCTGCAGTGATGCCACGAAGGAGATATATGCTTCTTCAGCTTCTTCTTTTCCGGTACCTTTCAAAGCGGTCCATGCGTCGTATTTAGCTGCTCCTTTGAAATCGAAGCCACCAGGTCGCTCACCGGTTACATCACCCTCGGTGGCTTGTTTATATAATGCGTACAACCGCAGAAGTTCGTCATTTGAGGGGCGCTGTGGAAGCGCTTGTGCCATTTCGGCAGCTTTTTCGAAAGCCTGATTCATAGTTTGATCATTAAAAAAGGCTGAAACTAATTTCAGCCTTTGTTATTTATCGTTTACTCATATCGACATAAGGCCGGAGATTCTCGCCGGTATAAATCTGTCGAGGACGGCCGATCGGTTCATGGTTTTCCCGCATTTCCTTCCATTGAGCAATCCAGCCCGGGAGTCGCCCAAGTGCAAACATTACGGTGAACATGTCAACCGGAATGCCCAGTGCACGGTAGATGATTCCGGAATAGAAATCAACATTCGGATAGAGTTTGCGTTCCACGAAGTATTCATCTTCCAGCGCCTCACGCTCAAGCCCTTTCGCGATTTCAAGGATAGGGTCGTTGACGCCAAGCTTATCAAGTACGTCATCTGCTGCTTTCTTAATGATCTTCGCCCGTGGATCAAAGTTCTTGTATACACGGTGACCAAATCCCATCAGACGGAAAGGGTCATCCTTATCTTTGGCTTTTGCCATCCATTTTTTTGTGTCTCCACCGTCCTTGCGAATATTTTCCAGCATGTTTATTACAGCAGAGTTTGCACCTCCGTGGAGAGGTCCCCAAAGAGCATTGATGCCGGCAGAAATTGAGGCATACAGGCTTGCCTGTGAAGATCCAACGATTCTTACAGTGCTTGTTGAACAATTTTGTTCATGGTCTGCATGCAGGATCAAAAGTTTATCGAGTGCGTTTGCAACCACCGGATCCACTTCATACTCCGCAGCAGGAAGAGCAAACATCATTTTCAGGAAGTTAGAACAATAATCCAGTCGGTTATCGGGATAATTAACAGGGTGGCCAACTTCATTTTTATAAGCCCAGGCAGCAAATGTTGGCATTTTCGCGAGGATACGAATTATGCTCAGATTCACTGCATCTCCAGAACGGTTTGGGTCGAGTGATTCCGGATAAAATGCGGTCAGTGCTGTCACCAGGGAAGATAATACACCCATCGGATGGGCATTTGAAGGGAAGCCTTCCAGGATTTTCTTGATATCCTCGTGTACAAGGGTATGATACTTTATTTCATTTTGAAAGGTTGTAAGTTCCTCCGATGAAGGGAGTGCCCCATAGATTAAAAGGTAGGCTACCTCTATAAAACTGGATTTCTCTGCCAGCTCCTCAATGGAATATCCACGGTAGCGAAGTATTCCCTTTTCCCCGTCCAGGAACGTGATAGCACTTTTCGTTGATCCGGTATTTTTAAATCCGGGATCAAGTGTGATCAACCCGGATTCAGCCCGGAGCTTGCCTATATCAACACCCAGTTCGTTCTCCGTTCCTTCAACAATGGGAAGCTTATAGGTATTGTCACCAAATTTTAGTTCAGCATGTTCTGCCATATAATTCGTAGATTTTTCTGAAAACGTGTTTTATTTCACCGTCCGTGAAATTACTTAAAAAACGCTTTTAATAAAAACTTGTTCACACTTCTAATTATTGCCCAGAATGATGGGCAATCCATCATCACCGCTGCCGATGATGATCACTTTTGTATTAGGTGATTTTGACAGATCCAGCGTGGCCTCAATACCTCTCATTCGAAGCAATTGATTTGTTAAACTGGAGTTTACAATATTGTTGGCTGCTGCCTCACCTTCAGCTGCAATCCGCTTCCGTTCCGCCTCACTTTTTTCCTTTTCAAGTCGGAACTGATACGCAAGTGCCTCCTGCTCCTGGGTTAGCTTATTTTCAATGGCCAGCTTGATTTGTTCAGGCAGATTGATCGAGCGAATCAGTAAGGTTTTCATTTCGATGTTATTGGCACCGAGACTTACAGCGGTTTCCTCCTTAATAGCTCCTTCCACTTCAGCACGTTTGGTTGAATAGATTTCTTCCGCTGTGAAACGGCCCATCACCTGGCGCACGGATGAACGGACTTCCGGGATAACAAGATTTGATACATACCCAATCCCGAAATTTTCGTGAAGGAATCCGACACGGCTGTAGATGGGGTGAAAGCGAAGTGTCACATCTACATTAATTGACAATCCGTTTTTATCCAGCACATCCATGGATTCTTCAATCGAATTCTCCCTGACGTCGTATACAAACAGGGTATTCCACGGGGCCTTAAAATTAAATCCCTGTGATATTACATTTTCCTTATCAAGCCCGCCTCCGAATTTTTTGAAGATGATGCCTTTTTCCCCTGCCTGAATGGTGTAAAAGATACTCGATGATAACCCGATCAGGATAAAGAGTCCTACTACGCCAATGATCGCAAAGATGATGGTTCGTTTATTTTCCATAATTAATTCTGATTTTTAATGGCATACTTATAATGCCAATGCTACTCACATCGTTCCCTGAAGGTAGAGTAATCCTTGTAATATCCCATACTGTTTGCCGTATTCCAGTCGGCACATGCACCTTCCAGGTCATTCTCGGAATACCTGATGTTTCCTCGCTCGGCGTAATAGGAGGGTTCCTTCGGATCCAGTTCTATTGCTTTTGACAGATCCTCTTCGGCCCGGTCCGGTCGGTAAAGTTCAAGATAGGCTTTTCCCCGGCCAAAGTATGAATCCGCATTCCGTGAATTTTTAAGGATTGCAATATTGTACATAAAGACAGCGGAGTCGTACCGTCCAAGCTTTTGAAATACATTGCCCTTGTAGTAATAATAACCATAAAAGTCCTGGTTCAGCACGGTAAGCCTTCGGACCGCTTCCAGCGCCTCCTTATACTGACCGTTGTCGTACAGGGCAATAAAACGATAATATTGATATTTTTCCTCGAAGGGGCGTAGCCGTATGGCAAGGTCATAATCTTTCACTGCCCCCTGAAAATCGCCGAGTTCATATTTCATTCTGCCCCGAAGGATGTAGGAATAAGCACTTGTGTCCGTCGGGTTTTTTGAAATGTAGTTGGAAAAACTGTTAACCGCTTCGTCAAGTTTGCCCATGTTGCGGTAGGTGAACCCTTTATACATCCAGAGTATGGATAATTTCGGACTTAACTCCTGGGCTTTGTTGAAGTCGGCCAGCGCCTTTTCATATTCCCCGTTTTTGAAATAGGCGATGCCCCGGTGATAATACGCTTTCTCGTAGGCAGGATCTTCTTTAATACATTCACTTAATAGTTCTATTGCCTTACTTCTGTCGGCTGTCAGGTAATTGTATCCCCGTTCAAAAAGCTGATCAGCAGATTGCTGTGCGTTCGCAATAAAGACGGTGAGAAGCAAGAAAAGTAAAGCCAGAATTTGTTTCATTAAAATGCGATTCGGCATTGAGCTGATTCCAAAGCTAAAGAATGTTGAATTTTATATTTCCAATCCATTGCAATTTTTTCGATCAAAATACCGTTCTTGTTGAATATTGACATTTCGCAGACAAAATTTGAAGGTTTGTAACTTTTGTTACTTTCCAATTCAGATAAAATTACTACATTGCGAAGTTTTCGGAAATGGACCTTCGGGAAGGACAACTTTGTATAAACCAACAAAAATTCCAATAAAGATTCTTTTTTCCAATAGTTTGGGAACATTTTTCCAGATAAAATGTTCTAACTACTGGCATGTTATATTCACATCATAATTATTCAATAAACAAAGGAGAATGAGACAACTAAAAATCACACAATCCATTACTAACAGGGACAGTCGTACTTTAGAGAAGTATTTTAATGAAATCTCTAAGGATGAACTGTTAACGCCGGAAGAGGAGGTGGATTTAGCCCAGCGTATCCGTGAAGGTGATGAGGCGGCCCTTGAGAAGCTGGTTAAGGCGAATTTAAGATTTGTGGTTTCAGTAGCGAAGCAGTATCATTATTCCAATAAGATTCCTTTGAATGATCTTATTAATGAAGGAAACCTTGGATTGGTGAAAGCGGCAAAGAGATTTGATGAGAAGCGGGGTTTTAAATTTATATCGTATGCGGTTTGGTGGATTCGCCAGTCAATTATTCAGGCATTGGCAGAACACTCACGTATTGTAAGGATACCTAGTAATAAAATCGGTGCGCTCTCTAAAATTGATCAGGCAAGTTCGATACTTGAGCAGCAGTTTGAGCGCGAACCAACTGATGAAGAGTTAGCCGAATTACTGGATATGACAGTGGATGAAGTACGTACTACAGTACGTTCACAGACAAAACAGGTTTCTATTGATAAGCCCTTCTCGGATGACGAAGGAAGTACATTGCTTGATGTGATGGAAGATGAGGACAGCAACGAAGTTGATACACTGGTATACAACGATTCACTGAAACGGGAAGTAAGCAGATTGTTGTCGACGCTCACCGAACGTGAAAGGATTGTGATCAATCAGTACTTCGGGCTGGATGAGCAGCCGAGTCTTTCTCTGGAAGATATCGGGGAGAATCTTGGCCTTACGCGGGAACGCGTTCGTCAGATCAAGGAAAAAGCACTACGTAAGCTTTCCAGAAACCCTAAGAATGAATTGTTGATCCCGTACCTGGGATAATGAATAAGGTCAGTTAATAACAAATAAGGAGCGATTTCGCTCCTTTTTTTATTTCTGTCAGTTTGTATTCTTTCTATGCGCTTCGGATATCGTCAATCCTGTTACGTTCTGTTTGAAGCTCCCTGCGTAATTTCATCTGCTTCTCCAGTGCATTGCGTTTATACTCTTCAAATTCTTCAGAAAGCTTATCGTAATCCTTTTTCTTGCTTACCGCTATTTTCTGACTGCTTTTGAACTGATAAAACAGTACTCCCAGTAAAAAGAGAAGAGCGATGATAGAGACCATATTAAACATTTTGTACGATTCCTTGCCCATATCCATACCCAGCACTGAAATATGCTGTGTATCAAATTCTTTTTCATCGATCGTTGCTTTTTGCGTAGTAATGGTCGAGTTGAGTTCGTTGATTTTCTGGTTTTGGGCGGTGATAGTACCCTGCGCCGTGGCATACGCCTGATCCTTTGTCTTGAGTGAATCCTGCACAACTTTCCAGAATTCATTAAGGTCAGTCTCCTTAATGTTTTTATACTCTTTATAAGAGTACGCTTTCTTTTTCATTCCCTGGAATTGTTCATCCAGCGTTTGTGCTTGAGCTCCTAATGCAAATAAGACGAGGGCAGATAGTACTAATATGGTCGTTCTCATGGGTATATTAGGTTAAAAAATCCTGATATCGGCAAATCTAGGTAACAATTCGGAGAAGGTCACCCTTTTAATTACCAAACAAACTTATTTTCGTTATACGGCCGTTTGACTCGTTAAATTAAAAAATGGTCAGATAACCCAACGAATATACTATATTTCAGTAATTTACAAAAATCAACCACTGCTTTTCATGTCCGGCGTTTAGGACGAGCCGTTGAAAAACTAATTTTACAGACCAGAATTTCTTGATCGATGAATAAACATATCCATATGGCACACCCCTGGCATGGAATCCAAGCCGGCCCGGATGCCCCCTTGATCGTTAATGCATTTATAGAAATGACACCCAACGATTCAGTTAAATATGAGATCGACAAGGAAAGCGGCTTTCTCAAGGTTGACAGGCCCCAGAAATTCTCCAATATCGTGCCGGCGCTCTATGGATTCATCCCACAGACTTATTGTGCCGAACATGTAGCATCCTATTGTATGGAGAAATCCAGTAAAACTGATATTGTCGGGGACGGGGATCCGCTTGATATCTGCGTGCTCACCGAACGAAACATTGCCAGTGGATACATCCTCGTACCTGCCATACCCATTGGAGGATTGCGAATGATTGATGGGGGGGAAGCGGATGATAAGATCATTGCCATTCTGAAAGGGGATGAGGTTTTTCATCACTGGAAATCGTTAGAAGAATGCCCGGATTCACTTATCGATCGCCTGCGACATTATTTTCTGACGTATAAGCAGATTCCTGGTGAAAAAGCGAGTAAACACATTGAAATAACCCACATATACGGACTGGAAGAAGCCCAGGAAGTGATCCGGAAGAGCCAGGAAGATTATCGCAATCATTTCCCGGATTAATCAACTCATGATCTTCGTCAGTTTCCGCTGAAATCGTTTAAAATAATTCTAAATAAGCTTGCTTGACTTGCAACGGTAAAACTATCTTTGCCTTATTATTTTTAATCAGTCTAAATAAAATAAGATGCAAAAACGTTTACTGTTGGGTCTGATGTTGTATCTGCTGGCATTCGGTGCTATCTCACAGGAAATTACGATACGCGGAACGGTACATCAAAAGGGAGATAATATGCCATTGCAGGGAGTGGCAGTTTACCTGGAAGGAACATCTTTCGGATCCTCATCATCGGCAGCAGGCAACTATGAAATAAAGAATGTGCCCGTGGGTAATTACGTGTTGGTGGCACGCCTGTTGGGTTATGATATCAAGAAGCTCAACCTGACCCTTGATGGGTCAAGTGAAGTTTCAATTGATTTTAAGTTATCTGAGAACTTTACAGAAATTTCAGGGGTAATTATCCGTGGAACCAGCATGACAGGTGGTGCCTCCGGAGTGAATTCCGTACCGGGTTCGGCACAATATATTTCACCAAAGGAACTCGAGAAATTCAGCTATTCAGACATCAACCGCATTCTGAGAAGTATACCCGGGATCAATATTCAGGAAGAGGAAGGGTTTGGTCTGCGTCCAAATATCGGAATGCGGGGAACCGGTGTGGAACGAAGTTCCAAGATAACCCTTATGGAAGATGGTATACTGATTGCCCCGGCACCTTATGCCGCACCTGCGGCATATTATTTTCCCACTGTTGGAAGGATGCAGGGAATAGAGGTAAGGAAGGGTTCCAGTCAGATTAAATATGGTCCGTATACCACAGGAGGCGCATTAAATCTCATTTCTACCCAGATCCCCAATGAACTGGAGGGAAGAATCAATATACTTGGTGGTAATTTCGGCCAGCGTACTGTGCATGCCAATGTTGGGACGTCCTTTAAGAATGGCGGGTTCATGGTTGAAACCTACCAGATGTCGGCCGACGGATTTAAGGAGTTGGATAATGGAGGGGATACTGGTTTTGATTCACGTGATTACCTTGCGAAATTCAGGATCAATACCAATCCAGATGCTCCGGTTTACCAGGCTCTGATGTTTAAAATCGGACAGACTACCGGTGAATCCAATGAGACATACCTTGGCCTTACCCAGGAAGATTTTGATCAAACGCCTTACCGGCGATATGCCGGATCACAGAAGGATCTGATGGACACACGTCATCGCCAATTCAGTCTTCAGCATGTGATTAGTCCGAATAACCATATTGATGTGACTACAACTGCTTACATGACTCAGTTTGACAGGAACTGGTATAAGCTGGATAAGGTTCGATTCAACGACCCTGGGAATGGCTCAACCTCTGTAGGTATTGCTTCAATACTCGATAATCCAGGGGATTATACAAGTGCCATGTCAACCATCCGGGGATCGGGTATGGATACCCTTTTAGTGAAGGCCAATAACAGATCCTACTACTCCAAAGGTGTACAGTCGATTATTGGATTGCAGTACCAGTCGCCCCAATGGACGCATGATATCGAAGCGGGCATTCGAATTCACCGGGATGAGATGGATCGGTATCAGTGGGTTGATGAGTATGTCATGGGTGACGGAATCATGGAGCTCATCAAATCAGGCGAGCCCGGGACGGAAAGCAACCGGATTGAATCTGCAAACGCCATAGCAACCTTCGCCCAATATACCCTGAGTAATGGAAGATATACCTTCACACCTGGCTTGCGATATGAACATATAAGCGTTAAGCGTGAGGATTATGGCTCTAATGATCCTGAGCGCACCGGCACATCGCTTTCTGTTTCTGAAAACATCGTAGGTATTTTCATCCCGGGGCTGTCGGTTGATTATAAATTGAGCAGCAGGCTCAATACATTTATAGGGGTTCACAAGGGATTTTCTCCTCCGGGATCGCGTGAAGGTACTGAGCCTGAAGAGAGCATCAATTATGAGCTTGGCGGAAGATATGGGTTTGCCGGACTCGAAGTTAATGGTGTTGTGTTCCTGAATGATTACAGTAATTTACTCGGTAGTGACCTTGCTGCCTCAGGAGGGGCCGGTACACCGGATCAATTCAATGGTGGTCAAGCCCTTGTGAAGGGAGTGGAACTGGATTTAACCTATAATATCCTTCCGGTTAACAATAAACTGGCACTGCCGATTCAGCTGGTCTATACTTACACCGACGGAGAGTTCAGAAATACATTTGAAAGTGAATTTGAGCCTTGGGGTAATGTGCAGGAAGGAGATAAGCTGCCCTATATGGCGCCTCATCAGCTGGCAGTAAATGTTACCCTTGAAAGTACACGATTTAATGTGAATCTCAGTTCGAAATATATCAGTGACATGCGCACCGTTGCTGGTCAGGGTGAAATCCCGGACAATCAAATAATTGGATCACAGTTTGTAGTCGATTTGTCATCAAACTATTTCATCAACAAGAATATTTCTGTTTTTGGATCGATACGGAATATAACCGATGAAGTCTACCTGGTTGCGAGAAGGCCTGCAGGATTGCGTCCTGGTTTACCAAGGAGCTTTATGCTGGGTGTAAAGGCGGTATTCTGATCCATCCTGATCTTGCCAATCGAAAGGCCGTCCCAACCGGGTGGCCTTTTTTATTGCCGCTTTCAATCCAACGTACTATTAACACATGCTCAGTCTTATGTCTGCTACAGTGAATGTATGAAAGCAGATTTGGTGCCCCTGAACAGTTACACTATTTCTGATCGGGGAACATTGTGGCCAGCGTCTTGCCGCCTTTGATTCCAAAATCCAGTGTACGAATCGGGAATGGTATGGTAATGCCATTCTGATCGAATGCTTCCTTTAGAAGTATAACACCTTCACTTTGAGCTGTCATGTAATCAGGGATTCGTTTGAAGTCAATCCAGTACCGAACAACAAAATTAATGGAGCTGTCACCAAACCCGGTAAAAAAGAATTCTACTTCACGGTCTTTCTTGATCGTCGGAACTTTGCTGATTGCTTCGATGGAAACCTCCCGAACCTTCCGCAGATTATCCCCATAGCTGATACCGCATTCAAGGTCTATTCTGCGAACCCGGTTGATGTTATAGTGACGGTATATATTCTGAAAAATGGTTCGGTTAGGAATGATCACATCCTGTCCGCGGGGATCAAATATTGTGGTGGAGCGAAGGTGAATTTGCTTCACTGTACCCAGTATGTCGTTGGTTTCAATGATATCTCCAACGCTGATAGGACTTTGAAAGGCCATAAATATGCCACTTATAAGATTCGATGCGGCATCCTGAAAAGCCAGTCCAAGGGCAAGCCCCAGTACCCCGATACCGGCAAGTACACTGGTGACGGTTTTGCTCAGATCCATTACGCTAAGCGCGATCATCATTCCTATGAGCATGATTATGATCGAAGAAATCGCCAGGAAAAGATCGATTGCCGATTTGTTATCAACAAACCGGTGAAGTACACGCTGCAGTAATTTCCTTATCAGCCGGGACAGTCCATAAAAAATCAGGACTACAATTATTGCAATCACAAAATTGGGGAACATGCTAACGATGCTGTCACGCCAGGAAAGCAGCTTGTTGAGGACTATATCAGAGGCATCATCAATTCTGTCGAACATTATACTAAGTTAATCAATAATTATGGTTTGTTTCCAACTGTGGCAATGGTGTATCTTTGGTTATGCTTTCGCATCAATATGTCTTGTTCCTTGATACGGAAACTTCCGATAAACCAAAGAATTGGAATTCGAAAGATGAACGGATGTGGCCCTATATTGTTCAGGCCGCATGGCTTGTATGTGATCTCAGGGGCAACAAACTTGTTGAACGAAACGTAATCATCCGGCCGGATGATTTTGAGATCAAACAGCGGGCTGAGCACATACACGGAATTTCTGAAGATCTTGCCAGTCGGGAAGGTATATCCAGAAAAGAGGCACTCAGACGGTTTACGACAGACCTGCGCCATTACAAGCCGCTTATTGTGGGTCATTTTATCGAACTTGATTTGCGCATGGTTCAGATGGGGCTCAAACGCGCTGGCATGAAGAACATCCTTGCAGGATATCAAACCTTTTGCACAATGCGGGGTACTTCAGAATATATGCATCTGCCCAACCGGCATTATCCACAGCTTGGGGAAATTTATCAGATGTTATTCAAGCGGAAACTACAGGGAGCACATAATGCTTTGGTGGACGTAAATGCTACCGCTGAGGTATTTTTCGAATTATTGAGAAGAGGGGAAGTGTCTGACCAGATCATTCAGCAACAGCACAGAATGACCGAAAATAAGGAGAAAAAAACCGGGTGCGGCCTTGCTTTATTCCTGATACTACTAACATTAATTCAATTATGGGTGCTGTAATTACACCGGAAGAAGTTCTGCGCATGTCAATTCCCTTTGATATGCTTCCTGAAGATGAATTGGTGCACCTGGCGGCCCTCATGGAAAAGCATCATTTCGATAAGGAAAAGGTCCTTTATCACCAGGATTATACAAAAATGAAGAGTATCGATCTGATAGCAGAAGGATCCTATGAACTCTATTTTTATGACTCTGATCGCAATAAGCGGGTTGTTGAACAGATCGGTCCGGGATCGGTATATGGTGGAATTTCTGTGCTATTTAACAAAAAACGAAGCATCCGGACGGTTACAGTTCAGCCGGACACAACAATTTATACCCTTGACCGGAATATCTTCAAGGATCTTACGGTAAAATATGAGGATTTTGCCCGTTGGTTCTCTACGGATTTTGGGCGAAACATGCTGAACGAGGAATACGCGGGTTTTCTGCGCGTCAAGAGTAATGAGGTTGCCAATTACATTGCGTCTGATCATTTCTTTTCGAAATCACTCAAGACGATTCCGGTAAAGAGGCTGCATACCATATCGCCCGATAAAAGCATTCAGGAAGCGGCTCGCTACATGACGAGTGAAAAAACGAGTTATGTATTTGTGGCGGAAAACAATGAACTTCTGGGTTTTGTGACAGACATCACACTTCGTGAAAAGGTAATTGCCACCGGAATAAATATTTCAGATCCTGTACAGGAAATAATGGAAAACCCGATTGTGGAGATTTCCGAGGATGCCCTTATCTACGAAGCAATTCTGCTCATGTTCAGGTCGAAGATCCGTTACCTGCTTGTAACTAATGAGAAAGGATATAAGGGTGTTGTGAGCAGAAACAAGTTGCTCACCGATTATGCGACTTCCCCGTTTGTTTTTATCCAGTCGGTAAAGCTGGCGGTTTCGCTGGATGAACTGAAGAAGAAATGGAATCGTGTTCCTGACATTGTTTTTCAACTCTTATCGCGTGGTGTGCGGGCCGAAATCGTAAATCAGGTAATTACCGCCGTATCTGATTCTATTACCCATAAAATCGTTGAGGAGGCATTACATGAATTTGGTGAGCCCCCGGTGAACTTTGTTTTTATGGCCCTGGGAAGTGAAGGTCGAAAGGAACAGACCCTAAAGACCGATCAGGATAATGCCATTATTTATCAGGATCCGGAGGCAGGAAAGGAGGAGGAGGTTCATGCCTATTTCATGCGTCTGGCCGAAAAGGTAAGTGAAAATCTTAATTATGTTGGTTTTCATTTCTGTACAGGTGGATTCATGGCCAGGAATCCTAAATGGAATCAGCCGTTATCGGCCTGGAAATCCAATTATGAGAAATGGATTGGCGAACCTCAGCCGGAATCGGTGATGAATTTCTCAACCTTTTTTGATTGCCGCGCGATTTACGGGGACATCAGCCTTATGGCATCACTGCGCGCTTCTATTCATGAGCATCTTGCCAGCCCGTCTGCCATGTTCTTCTATCAGCTGGCCAACAATGCGCTTCAGTACGAGCCGCCCCTTACTTTTTTTAAGAATTTCAGAACCTTTTCACAGGGTGAACAGGAGGTATTGAATATCAAAAAGGCCATGACTCCGATCGTTGACCTGGTTCGGTTATACGCACTGAAGCATCGGATTTACCAGACGAATACGGGTGAGCGGCTGGTGGAATTATATGAACAGGACATTATTACCAAAGCGGAACATTTCGAATTGATGCAGGCCTACTATTACATGATGGCAATGCGCCTGAAGCGGCAAGCTAAAAATGTGATCAGAAAAATCGGTGAGCCTAATAATTTTATTGAACCAAAGAGTCTTACAAAAATTGAACAGGTCACACTCAAGGAAGTATTCAAGGTAATAGAAAAATTTCAGCTAAAGATCAAGATAGAATTCAAGGGTTCCCTGAGATAGGGTCATACGCCACGCTTGTTTCCGAACAACCGGATATGCATTCGGTCGCTGAATCGGAATCCTTTGTTTTTGCAAATTTCAGTCAGCCATTTCTCACGTTCATCCAATGAGTCAATGCTCGTCCCCAGGGGCATCAGGATAACTTTATTTGAAGGAATTCCGAAGGAACGGATCAGTTCCTCTATTTCGTAAAGATCTTTAGGGGCGGCGCAAACAAATTTAAAATTAGCCTTTGGCGATCGCGCAAACCAATCAAGGATTTCAGGGCGAATCCTCAGTTTATCCGGGTTGCCGGAATTTGTAAGTTTGGGTGAAACATTATATTGATCAACCTGAAGGTCCAGGTCAGCAATCGGCATCAGGGTGCCGTTGGTCTCTATTTCGATGTGTTCAATGATCTTTTCTTCCCTGAGGGCTTGCAGAAGCACTGCCAGATCCTTCTGCTGCATCAGCGGCTCACCCCCGGTAACCACCAGATTCGGGCAATTGAATTTCGAGATTTCCTCCAGAAGATATTCAATTCCTGCCTCGAGGATCTGCTCTTCCTTCGAAAATTTTTTATATCCGGGTTGAGTATCGTTCACATGTGAAAACGGCGTTCCTTCCCAATTCCAGGTATAATCTGTATCGCACCATGTACAATGCAGGTTACAAAGACTCAGTCTGAGAAATATACAGGGTAGACCGGAGGATTTTCCCTCGCCCTGGATGGTATGAAATATTTCGGCATTTCCCGAAAGTTTAGCTATTTTCATGGCACAAAATTAACTATTTAGGACGGTCTTGTGTCTAGGATACCTGTTTTTTAAGAGAACGGCTTTATTGATTTGATACCTTTATATCCATTACGTTTTAACCCAATTTTCAAGGAAAAGATCTGGGGAGGAAGGAAATTACACGATATTCTGCATAAGAAATGCGGTGATATCGGGAAATGTGGTGAATCATGGGAGATTTCAACCGTTGATAACAATATATCGGTTGTGGCTGAGGGTCCATTAAAGGGCAAGCGACTGGATCATCTTATCCATGAATACAGGTCGGCCCTGTTGGGGAAGAAGGTATATGCCAGGTACAAGGATGAATTTCCATTACTGATCAAATTTTTAGATGCGCAGGATGACCTTTCCATCCAGGTGCATCCGGATAATCAACTTGCATGGGAGCGTCATCAGCAAATGGGAAAGACTGAGATGTGGTACATCATTCAGTCAGATCCGGGTTCCACACTGATAACAGGATTCAACCAACCGCTTGATAAGGAGAAGTTTCAATCCATGCTGGAGACAGGCAGGATCGAAGAAATCCTGAACCGGGAAACCGCCGAGCCGGGTGATGTATTTTTTATTCCTGCCGGACGGATTCATACCATCGGCAAGGGTATACTGCTGGCTGAAATTCAGCAAACCTCGGATGTAACCTACCGCATATATGATTTCGACCGTACCGATGATATGGGAAATAAGCGGGAGCTGCATGTGGAACAATCACTTGAAGCCCTGGATTTTATGCTTTACGACCAGTATAAGACCCGGTATGTGAATCTTCGCAATGAGGAAAACACAATCGTAGATAGTGAATACTTTACGACGGCAAAACTCTGGCTGGATCAACCAATTCATTTGGGAATAAACCGGCAGACATTTCGAATCCTGATTATTCTGCGGGGTTCGTTGAAGCTGGATTGGCAGGATGACCATATGTCGGCGAGTATGGGAGACGTGATCCTGATACCGGCATCGATGAAGGAAATTAAACTGATCCCGGCTGAGGGCGATGTGGAACTGCTGGAGGTTAAAAGCTGATTATTGAGATTTTTCAAATCGTCCCGTCATTTCACTGATCGTTATTTCATAGGCAATCATTCGGGAATTCGGACTATAAGATTCCTGTACGCGTTCGAGGCCATGCTTAGGCCGTGAAGTAGATGAGTTTCTGAACGGATGCAACCGGTTGGTAAGTAGGTGTATGGCATCATCCGCTTCTTTGCCCTTCAATTCTCTGAATTCTCCCCATGCAATTACACTTTGCCAGTGGGCCAGGTCTTCGATATGGTCTACCTGGATGCAGACCTTGGGATTTTTACGCATCATTTCAATTTTCAGCCCCTCAATGGTATACCCGTAAATTTTTCCATCTGAATAAACATAGGAGACCGGAATAACGTAGGTTCGGTCTTCCGAATGGCAACCCAGCCTGCCATAGGTTTCCGACAGGAAAAGTCTTTCACATTGAAAAGAATTAAGTTTTCCGAGCATCGCGATTTGGTATTTATGGAATGTCAGGAATTATTAATTCTTCCTCTATGATTTAAATCATGTTTAGCGCTAACCTCGGTCATCAGCATGTGCGGCGCCCGCTCTTTACCTTCGTAACAACTATATTTTAAAAAATGCATTATGAAAGTAGAGCAGTTCAGCTACGATAACAAGATCGTAAAATACTTTATCGTCGCAACGGTAATCTTTGGCCTTGTAGGCATGCTGGTGGGTCTTACCGCGGCCATTCAGCTTTTTTATCCGGTCTTTAATTTTGACACTTCCTATGTCAGTTTTGGCAGGATCAGGCCCCTTCACACCAACGCGATCATTTTCGCCTTTGTTGGGAACGCGATGTTCGCCGGAGTCTATTACTCCATGCAGCGATTGCTAAAAACCCGAATGTTCAGTGACTTGTTAAGCTGGATCAATTTCTGGGGCTGGCAGTTGATCATTGTCGCTGCAGCCATCACACTTCCGCTGGGCATCACTACATCCAAGGAATATGCGGAGCTTGAATGGCCAATCGACATCGCTATTACCCTCATCTGGGTGGTTTTTGGGATTAACATGATCGGTACCATTATCAAGCGGCGTGAGAAACACATGTATGTGGCGATTTGGTTCTACATCGCCACTTTTGTCACCGTTGCTGTTCTGCATGTTGTCAATTCATTTGAAATGCCGGTAACCCTTTTCAAAAGCTATTCTGCTTTCGCGGGCGTTCAGGATGCACTCGTTCAGTGGTGGTACGGTCATAATGCAGTGGCCTTCTTCCTGACGACTCCGTTCCTCGGACTTATGTACTATTACCTGCCCAAGGCGGCTAACCGCCCGGTTTATTCATATAAATTATCCATCATCCATTTCTGGTCTCTGATTTTCATTTACATCTGGGCAGGACCTCACCACCTTCTCTATACTTCACTTCCCGATTGGGCACAGTCGCTTGGAGTTGTATTTTCGGTGATGCTGATTGCCCCAAGCTGGGGAGGTATGCTGAACGGTCTTTTGACCCTGCGCGGAGCATGGGACCGTGTTCGTGAAGATCCGGTTTTGAAATTCATGGTGGTTGCTGTTACCGCTTACGGTATGTCAACCTTCGAAGGTCCGATGCTGTCGCTCAAGAATGTGAATGCGATTGCGCACTTCACCGACTGGATTGTAGCTCACGTTCATATTGGTGGATTAGGATGGAACGGATTTTTGATCTTTGGAATGCTCTACTGGCTGATCCCAAAAATGTGGGGCACAAAACTATTCTCTACCCGTCTGGCGAATGTCCATTTCTGGATCGGAACACTCGGGATCATCTTTTATGCCCTTCCGATGTACGTTGCTGGTGTTACCCAGTCTTTGATGTGGAAAGAATTCAATGCAGATGGTTTCCTTGAATACAAAAACTTCCTGGAAACAGTTGTACAGATTCTTCCGATGTACGTGCTGCGTGCGATTGGCGGAGCGTTGTACCTCACAGGGGCTATTATTATGACCTATAACCTGATTAAGACTGCCGCACAAGGTTCATTCATTGCGAATGAAGCTGCTGAGGCACCTGCACTTGAAAGTGCTCCGAAACATCAGGATGGCCACTGGCACAGCAAGCTTGAGCGTAAGCCGGTACTGTTTACCGTATTGACGCTCGTTGCCATACTTATCGGCGGTATTATTGAAATGGTTCCTACTTTCCTTATTGAATCGAACGTCCCTACGATTTCCAGTGTGAAACCGTACTCGCCTCTGGAATTACATGGACGCGATATCTACATCCGCGAGGGCTGCGTCAGCTGCCATACGCAGATGGTTCGACCTTTCAGATCTGAAACAGAACGTTACGGCGAATACTCCAAAGCGGGAGAATTTGTATATGATCACCCGTTCCTTTGGGGCTCTAAACGAACTGGCCCGGATTTGCACAGGATCGGCGGCAAATATTTGAATTCATGGCATTTCAGACACATGTGGCAGCCCTCTCTTACTTCGGAAGGTTCCATTATGCCAACCTATCAATGGTTGTATACAGACGACATTGATATGGATGCCACGGCCGGAAAGATTACGGCGCTTCGCAAAGTTGGTGTTCCGTACGCGGAAGGATTTGAAGAAATTGCCAACACAGCGCTCATGGAGCAGGCCGAATTGATCGTTGCCAATTTAAGTGAGGACCTGGATCAGGTTACCCTGGCAACAGATGATGGCGAACTCGTGGTTGTGCCGGAAAAACAAAAGGAAATAATAGCACTGATCGCATATCTGCAGCGTCTGGGTACTGATATTACCCTTAAAGCGGAAGATGCGACAAGTCAGGTAAATACAAACAAATAAGCCATGTTTAAGCATTATTTTGAACAAATAGATAAGGTCGAGATATGGCCTATAATTTCGCTCACCATCTTCTTCGTCTTTTTTGTAGGACTGATCATATGGGTGGTTCGAGCCGACAAGAATTATATAAATGAAATGCGTCAGCTCCCGATGGATGATGGTCAAATTACTAATCAAAACCCTGAACACTCATGAAAAATACAATTAAACGACTGTTGCTCACCCTTGGGATTCTTGCTCCGGGAGCACTTATGGCTCAGGACGCAACTATTTCAACCGACACGGCCATATACTTTATGGCAGGATTCGTGCTGGTTGTGGCTGTTCTGGTTTTGGTTGTAGCCGTGATAGTACTGCAGGTGCTGAAGACAATCGTCCGCCAGGAGGATGAGAAAAAGGCAGCGGTTCAGGGCATCGAATTACCCGAACCTGTTTCATTCTGGAGCCGCTTCATGAGAAAGGCAAGTGATGCAGTCCCGATTGAGGAGGAGGAAACTGTATTGCTGGATCATAACTACGACGGTATTCAGGAGCTGGACAACCACCTGCCGCCATGGTGGAAATGGTTGTTCTACATGACCATCGCATTCGGTGTTGTTTATCTGTTTGTTTATCACGTAACCGATACGCTGCCATTGCAACAGGAGGAATATGATAATCAGATTGCAGAAGCTGAGGCACTGAAGGCTATGAGGTTGAAGGATTCTCCGAAACTGGCAATTGATGAATCAACTGTTCAGTATGTTGAAGACGCCGCGGCACTGGCAAGCGGGAAGCAGGTATATGACAATAACTGTTCACAGTGCCACCGTTCCGACGGGGGAGGGAGTATTGGCCCTAACCTAACCGACGAATACTGGCTTCACGGCGGTTCAATTCAGGATATTTTTACAACAATCAAGGTTGGTGTTCCTGCCAAAGGAATGATATCCTGGGAACCATTGCTCTCGCCGGAGCAAATGCAGAATGTTGCCTCATATGTGATGAGCATGGTAGGAACAAATCCACCTAATCCAAAAGCACCTCAAGGTGAGGTGTACCGGGCCGGCGAACCTACAGAAGAGGCCTTGCCGGATAGTGTGCAGACTGTTGCGATACGTTAGATATGAATCAAAGCCAGGGAACGGAGGAACTTTATCAGTTCGACGAGGAGTTTCGGGATACCATCGCAACGGTTGATGCCGAGGGTAAGCGCATCTGGGTTTACCCGAAAAAACCGGCTGGCCGCTTTCATAATTACAGAATCCTGGTAACCATCGTGTTACTGGGAATTCTTTTTGCCGGGCCTTTCATTAAGATAGGCGGGGAGCCGTTGCTGATGCTGAATTTCTTCGACAGGAAGTTCGTGATCCTGGGACAGATTTTCTGGCCTCAGGACTTCTTCCTCCTGGCATTGTTACTTATTACCCTTTTTGTTTTTATCATTCTTTTTACGGTTTCTTTCGGCCGGATTTGGTGTGGGTGGGCTTGTCCGCAAACCCTGTTCATGGAAATGGTATTCCGAAAGATTGAATACTGGATAGAAGGAGATGCGAATAAGCAGCGGAAACTCGATAAAGGCCCCTGGAACACTGAGAAGATCTGGAAAAAAACATTAAAACATGTTATTTTTCTGGCGATCGCCATTCTGATCTCCCATACTGTGATGGCTTACCTGATTGGTATTGAAGAGGTTAAGGAAATTGTATCACAGCCTCCAACGGAACATCTTACCGGTTTCATCGGATTGATGGCTTTTACCGGGATTTTTTACTGGGTTTTTGCCTATTTCCGCGAACAGGCCTGCGTCGCTGTTTGTCCGTATGGACGGCTACAAGGCGTTTTGCTCGACACTAAATCCATCGTTATCGCCTACGACTGGCTTCGTGGTGAACCAAGGGGAAAGATCAGTAAGAACAAAGAAGCAGATCAAAGCAAGGGTGATTGTATCGATTGTAAATTGTGCGTTCACGCATGTCCGACCGGAATCGATATCCGTAATGGCACACAGCTTGAATGCGTAAACTGTACAGCCTGTATTGATGCTTGTGACGAAGTAATGGATAAGGTGGACCGGCCACGCGGACTCATTCGTTATGCCTCACATGAGTCTATCGCTCAGGGTAAAACAAAGCTCTTTACAACGCGTGTGAAAGCATATACAGCTGTGTTAATCCTGCTTGTCTCGGTTCTGAGTTTCTTTTTATTTACAAGATCTGAGGTAGAAGCTACCATACTCAAGGTGCCGGGTCAGCTGTACCAGCGACAGGAAAATGGTGACATTTCAAATCTTTTTAATATTCAGTTTATAAATAAGACGAGTGAGGAAATGACGATCGAGTTGATCGTTGATGGTGCTGCCGGGGCAAAAATTGAGAAAGTGGGTGGAGATACGATGATTGTCCCGCCGAATGAACTTTCAGAAGGAATCTTTTTCATAACCATCCCTAAATCCGGACTGCAGGGAATGCAAACTCCATTAAAGGTGACCGTCATGGGTAACGGTAAGGAAATTGAGACAAAAAACATTAAATTTTTGGGACCGGCGAATTTGTCGGATTAAAACGCACGAACTATGAATTGGGGATATAAGATAGCAATCAGTTTTGTCATATTTATAGGCATTATTGTTACCATGGTTGTCATAAGCATGAACCAGGATATTAGCCTGGTTTCTGCCGACTATTACGAACAGGAACTTGCCTATCAGGATCAGATTGATCGGATGGAGCGTACCAGGAAACTGGAAAAACAGCCCGAAATCATTCTCGACCGGAATTCCGGGGTAATAACTATTGATGTTTTTGACAGCACGGTCGACTCCGGTGAAATTTTGTTTTTCAGACCTTCGGATGCAAGTATGGATAAGCGTGTGTCATTTCCGGCGTCTGGAAAATTGAATATCGCTGTTAATGACTGGGAGCAGGGCTTATGGAAAGTAAAGCTGAGCTGGTCAGTAGCCGGTGATGATTTTTATCTGGAAGAGATTGTAAACCTGTAAACATGTTCGGAACGGGCTTTATTCTTGGTCTGGTAGGAGGTATGCATTGCATTCTAATGTGTACACCTGTTGTATTTGCCTTGCAGCCCAAACGAAATGTAACGCAGACCCTTCTTTATCACGCCGGCAGACTATCAGTCTATGTGTTACTGGGTGTTTTTGTGGGGGCACTTGGCGACGGGCTGGCTTGGTTTGGGTTTCAGCGCTGGATATCGGTTGCCATGGGTGTGGTAATGATTTTAATTACCGTTTTGCCGGCGGCACGTGCGAGGTTTTACTCCATATCATTGCAAAATGACCCGGTTAAGAAATTCAGAACTCTTCTTCAGCGCACCGGCCGCTTTAAGTCCATCGCTGGTGGAATGCTGAATGGCATGCTTCCCTGTGGACTTGTTTACGTAGCACTGACGGGATCACTGGCCCTTGGAAATAGTGGAAATGCCTTTTTATTCATGCTGGGTTTCGGACTGGGAACGGTTCCATGGCTTTCAGGAGCTGTTGCATCTTCCGGATTTCTTCCGGCAAAATTCAGGGTACAAGCAGCCAGGGCCATACCTGTACTCGCCATTGCATTCGGTATACTGTTTATTCTGCGTGGGCTGGCATTGGATATTCCCTACCTCAGTCCCGCGCTTCAATCGATCGGAATCCCGGAAGAAATGACGATCTGTCGCTGATTAACGGGCGATATGCCACTTCATGATTTGCTCGAGCTTCTCCTTTTCCTTAATGGTAAGTTTTCCGCCCTGGGAGTCGAGAATTCCTTCGTCCTTAAAATCGGAGATAACACGGATTACCGATTCCGTTGCTGTTCCCACCATATTGCTGAGGTCTTCGCGGGAAATTTTTAAGGTATGATCCGGATCATCCATTTTATTGTAAAGAGTAAGTAACGCTTCCGCCGTGCGTTGACGAACCGTGTTGTATGCCAGGTGCAGAAGCTGCTCCTCTTTTTCATCCACTTTCTGTGACAATAATTCAATGAACTTCTGTGCGATATCCCGGTTGGCCAGCACGAGCTGCTGAAATACATCACGGGGGATAATCAGCAATTCGCTGTCTTCCAGTGCCATGGCATGGTCGGAGAAGGATTCATTTTTAAGAATGGCTTCATACCCCAGAAAGTCACCTTTGGAATAAATCCCTGTAATCAGTTCCTTTCCATCCAGGTTGGTTCGAAATGTCTTGATTTTGCCGGATTGAACGTAATACAGGTGATGAGGATAATCTCCGGCCTGGTAAACATCATTTTTTTTGCGATAGGACCTGACCTTATGTAAATCTTTATCTTCAATGTAATGGAACAGATCCTTGACATCCTTGATGAAGTCCTTGATTCCATCGGCTCCGGATTCATATTCCTTCTTAACCAAATCCTGTTTTTTGAGACGGGCCTCGATCGCATCCATAAGTTCGGTATCATCAAACGGCTTGGTAATGTAGTCATCTGCACCCATTACCATACCCTTGCGCATATCCGCACGTTCCGTTTTTGCGGTCAGGAAAATGAACGGAATCCGTGCGGTTTCTTCCCGCTTATTCAGAATGTGAAGAACGCCATATCCATCAAGCTCCGGCATCATAATATCACATATGATCAGGTCGGGCAGCTCCTGCTGGGCAATTTCAATTCCTCGTTTACCATCGGGGGCGGTAATGGTCTCGTAACCGGCTAGCTCGAGTATTTCTGAAATGTTTTCCCTGATATCAGCGTTATCTTCAATGATCAGAATTCTTCTCATGTGATGTTTTCGGTATAGTTACAATAAAGGTGGTACCCTCATTCTCAATACTTTCAAAGGTAATAATACCGCCCAACAAATCGACATATTTCTGAACGATATGTAACCCCAAACCGGTTCCCTGAATATTGAGTGCATTATGTGCTCTGAAAAAGCGTTCAAATAAATGACTCTGATCCTCTTTGGGTATTCCCATACCTGCATCTTTCACGCGAAGCTCCAGGTTTTTATCAGTATGATGGGCACCAATTACAATTTCTGAATTATCCGGTGAGTACTTAGTTGCATTCGAAAGCAGGTTGATCAGTATGTTTTTAATGATCTTGGCGTCACTGATAACGGGCTCTGTAAGTTTGGTTTCAATGGATATCTTTTGACCGGGTTTCAGAATCGTGTTCAATTCCTCGCTGATGTCCTCCAGAATTGACTTAAGGTTTACAGGGATAAAGGTCGTGCTGATCTTTCCTTCCTCAAGTCTGGCCAGTGACAGAAAGTCATCAAGGATGTCATTCAGGTGGTCGATCGAATTCTTTATCTTAAGTACATGACGTTCCCTTTTATCGGCCAGGTCGGAATTTTTGTATTTTTCGATTAAGGATGCTGATGACTTGATGGTCGAGAGTGGTGTTCTGAATTCATGACTGGCCATCGAAACAAATCTGGACTTCAATTCATTCAATTCCCGCTCCCGTTCAAGGGCTTTTTTGGCTTCGGTTTCCGCTTGCTTACGAACAGTCATTTCTTCTTCAAGCTCCTTATTTGCACTTAATAACTGTTCAGTTCGTGCCTTGACACGCTTCTCCAGCTCCGTGGCATATGCAACCAACTGTTCTTCGCTGCGCTTCAGCGCGTCTTCCATTTCCTTGCGCGGCGTGATATCTATAATATATGCTACTGTATGCTCTTCACCGTAAAGTTGTACTGTACTCAGGCTGGCTTCCACGGGGAATATTGTATTGTCCTTTCGAAGTCCGACCAAATCCCGCCCGTGCCCCATCTTGCGTGGAACCGGATTTTTAATGTAGCGATCCCTGTGTGTCACATGGTCTGAATGATAATTTCTTGGAATCAGTGATTCTACTGTTTTTCCCTCCAGTTCGTTCTTTTCATATCCAAACATCTCCCGGAGTGCGTGGTTGGTGATCTCTATGACCCCACCTTTGTTAACCACAAGAATTCCTTCCTGACAAGCTTCAAAAATAGTGTAATAAGTTGATTCGCTTACGCTGGTGTAGTCCATACCGCTAAATACTGATTAACATCACAATTTATACTGATTCCTATCTTGAATGTGAATAATTGGTCTATCTAAATTAGTTATCAAACTTATATTATAAAAATGGGATGTGCGAATGACTGATAATGTATTGATAAAGAATGTTTTATTGCCTACGGATTTCAATCCCACTATTTCTAAAAGCATCCCGTATGCCGTTTCGCTTTGCAGGTGGACGGGTGCTCAGCTGTATGTCCTGATCACCTACAGGCTCATTGAAAATACCAGTCACATGAGCGATAAAAAGAGTATACGCAGTTATCTTGAGGAGCAAGCCCAAAAGAAAATGGAATTAATCCAGCAAAATTGTTTGGGTGACAATGGGATTCACTGCAGATTTTTACTGGAGGTAGGGTTTCTCTTCGACCGGATCCAGACGAATATTTTGAACCAGAATATTGATTTGCTAATCCTGGATGAAGAAATAGAAAAGATCATGGATGTCTCAAGTGAGATTCAGCACTCCACACTTCTGCATGAACTTTCCTGTCCGATAATGTATATCCCCGCGAACAAAATTATGATCTGACCTGTTTTGGTTTGTAGATGGAAAACATTTACAAACCCATAGGAATCACCACTCTGATCCTGTTATTCTACCTGATCAGTGTGTTTACCAACCTGGCATTTGGGGTGGTTTTTATTCTTTTCGTTATTCTGAATATTTTCACAATATGGATGGTCATACGGATTTTAAAGGACGGAAAGCCTTCAGATAAATCCTTTGATGAGTGCTGGTATGAGGACTACAAGGTCTAAACAGCTTTACTGTACGTGCGCTCATTCTGACGATCATTTAAATGTTTGTCAAAAACTGAGCATACGTTTCTAAGAAAAAGCAAACCGGCATCGGTAACTTTCAATGAATTATCAGAAAGAACGATGATTCCGTCTTCCGCCATTTCCTCAAGCTGAGCTCTTTGTTTTTCAGAGACGGAAGACCAGGTGAGTGTTCGTTCACAGGCGATTTTAAGAATTTGTCTTCGGGTGGCAAGTTCAGCAACGGTAAGAAAGTGACCCTTGCTAACAGGTAAATTGCCTTCATTTACAACTCTTTCATAATCTTCGACTTTCTTTTCATTCTGGCTGTACGCAGTGAGAGCATCACTGATGGAGGAACATCCTAAGCCGATAAGCAGCTCAGATGGTGCAACAGTATACCCCATGAAGTTGCGATGCAGCAATCCCTCATTTAACGCTTTGGTGAGAGAATCTGACGGAAGTGCAAAATGATCCATTCCAATATCGATATACCCCCGATCCTTGAACATCCTTCGTCCCATTAAGTACATGTTCGCTTTTTCCAGGTCTCCCGGGAGATCATTTTCATCATATGCGCGCTGTCCGGCACTTGTCCATGGGACATGGGCATAACTGTAAAATGCGATACGATCTGGCCTTAACTTAAGGGCCGTCTGAAGGGTAAGCGCCAGGTTTTTGGTATTTTGAAACGGAAGTCCGTAAACAAAATCATAGTTTACCGACTCGTATCCAATCTCACGGGCCCAGCGCGTAACGTTTAATATATTCTCAAAGGGCTGGATTCGGTTGATGGCGCGCTGTACAACTTCATTGAGATCCTGGATACCAAAACTTACCCGCCGAAAACCGAGTTCATATAAAGTCTCAAGATGCTCCCGTGAAGTATTATTCGGATGTCCTTCAAAAGACATTTCCGCCTGATCATGGACAACGGATTTTTTTCTGATCTCAGTGATCAGAAAACGAAGGTTTTCCGGATGGAAAAAGGTGGGAGTTCCACCACCCAGATGCAGTTCGCGAATTACGGGCTTTTCTCCAAAAACCTCTATGTAGAGTTCGAGCTCCTTCAGTACTGATTTCAGATAACCTTCTTCAACAGAATGGTTTTTCGTAATTCGTTTATTGCAGGCACAGTAGGTGCAGAGTTGTTCGCAGAAGGGAAGATGGATGTAAACGCTGATACCACCGCTTTTCGTTTTTTCGAACGATTTTTTAAGCAGCACTTTCCACCTTTCCAGATCCATTTGCGGTTCCTTCCATTGCGGAACAGTGGGATAGCTGGTATATCTGGGAACAGCTTTGTTATACTTTCTGATCAGGTGAAGCATGCTACAAAAATGTAAAAATGACTTCAATCAGCGGCTGAGAGGGGTCAAGCCGTTTTATGACTTTCCTCAGAATCAGTGGATTTTCTTTTTTCATCAAAAAGCATTCTGAGAGAAGGGGTTTGGGTATCGTCGAACTGACCGGATTTTACTGCCCATATGAAAAGAATGAGAAATGCCGAAGCAACCAGGAGACTTACGCTGATCAGAATAAATAGAACCCACATATTATAATTGTAGTTTACGTGCCAAAAAGTTACCCGAAATTGTTGTAAAAGCCACCACGGAAATGCTGGAAACCGGCATCAGGATCGCCGCGATAACCGGCGTGAGAAACCCGCCTACAGCCAGAGAAATACCCACCGCGTTGTAAAGAAATGATAGAATGAAACTTAATACAATAATGCGGTGACTCCAGTTACTGAATTGCAGAAAATCGGGAAGGTCAATAAGTTTGCTGCCCTCGATAATTCCATCAGAGGCAGGAGAAAACTGGCTTACATCTTCGGTTACGGCAAAACCCACATCACTTTGCTGAAGGGCTCCGGCGTCATTCAGTCCGTCGCCTATCATCAGGACGCGTTTTCCACCTACCTGCAGCTGCTTGATAAATTCCAGTTTTTCGAACGGGCTCATGTTAAATTGCATTTCGGTTGCCTGGGGCAGGATTTCTGCCAGCCATGACCTGTCATGTTCATTGTCGCCAGAGAGAACAATGATCGGATATTCTTTACCCAGATGCGACAGCGCCTGTTGCAGGCCCGGTCTGAGGTGGCTCGTAAAATGAAAGTATCCGGCGACATCACCATCGATTTCTACAAGAACCCGGCCGCGGTTCTGCTGGGAACCCGTAATCCATTTTTCAGAACCAATTCGAAGAAAATGGCCGTCCACCTCTCCTTCAATGCCCTTGCCTGGTATTTCAGCAAATGATTTGATTTGAAGTAAAGACTCCTGTTCAACCATATGGACAGCGATCTTCCGGCTGATGGGATGGGTGGATTGGGCAGCGAGTTGGCTTATAAGATGTTGCTCGTGAACAGATAAGCTTCTTCCTTCATAACTGGTCTTGCCATCACCTGCTGAAGTTAGGGTCCCTGTTTTGTCAAAAACGATCACATCGGTTTTACCCAATTGCTCGGCTGTATCTGAATTTCGCAGATATAAATGATTCCGTCCGAAGATGCGCAGGCTGTTGCCGTTGGTGAATGGGGTAGCCAATGCTAATGCACAAGGACAGGCAACGATGAGAACCGCTGAGACAATCTCCCACATTCTGCTCTGGTCGGCAGTGTGCCAAACCACTCCGGCGACCACCGCGATTAAAATCACTATCCAGGTAAAATAACGGCTCACCTGGTTGATCATCAGATGCCGGTAGTTGTCCTTTTGATTATCAAATGCGGGATTGTTCCATAATTGGGTCAGATAACTCTGTGAGCAGGGCTTTGTGGCCTTAACCCGTATCGAAGGCCCCAGCTGACGGCCACCGGCATATAAAAATGCTCCCTTTTCAAGCTCGGTACTTCGGTTTTCACCTGTTACAAAACTATAGTCGATGCGTGCCTGGTCTGAGAGCAGAATAGAATCGGCAGGTATGATCTCGTTGTGGCGAATAATGAGAATATGATCCGTTTCAATTTGTCCGACCGGAATTGAAATGGTTTCGCCGGTATTAACCTCTTTCAAAACAGCCAGTGGAAAATAGGATGTATAGTCACGCTCAAAGGAAAGATGACTGTAGGCGCGTTGCTGAAACCATCGGCCTAACAGCAGGAAAAAAACAAGTCCTGAAAGCGAATCCAGATACCCGTCTCCAACCTGGGTAATGATCTCAAACGCGCTTCTGGCAAAAAGGGTAATAATCCCCAGGGCGATCGGCACATCAATATGAATATGCCCTGAAATGATACTTTTAAATGCCTGAACCAGGTAGTCCTTTCCACCATAAAATACAACAGGAACTGCCAGTAACAGCATTATCGATTGAAAAAACGGACCAAACATATCCAGGTCCGCAGATTCCATTCCCAGGTAGGATGGAAAACTGAGCAGCATGATATTTCCAAAACAAAAACCGGCCACACCGATTTTTATAACCAGTGACCTGGAACTTTCATTTTCTGTTGCCGATTTCTGTGTGTCAAAATTGGGCGGATAACCGATGCTGTCCAGCAGGGAAGCCAGCTGCCGCAGCGAAATTAATTCCGGATCGTAATAGATACTGGCTTTCTTTTCGGTGAAGTTAAGGGTTAAACGTATCACACCCTCATGGACCTTCGGTAAATTCTCAAGTACATATACGCAGGAACTGCAATGTACGGCCGGAAGATTTAGGGAGATATGATTAACGCCCGCTGAGCTAAAGTTGATCAGTTTCCGGGCAATCTCATAATTGTCCAGAAAGCTGTATTTCTCCAACTCAGTCGAAAGGGACCGGCCCTCATAGTATGCTGAATTCCCGCTTTCAGCGAATAATTCAAAAATGGTCTTGCAACCCGGGCAGCAAAATGTCTTATCCTCAATCTTATGAAGATCGGTTTCACACTTGCTTCCGCAATGATGACAGCGTACAGTAGATGTGGTTTGCATGAATTAATCCCGGCAAAATTTTGTCAATCCCAAAACTAGCCGTACATAGCCACTAATTAGGTGACTCCAATTATTTACGGCAATGACTTATGTCAGTTTCCCGCTTTTTATATCGGTTTGCAATCGTTAAATTTAATGTATGCTGATAATAGCCATACTTTTCTGCGTCATTCCCTTCTTTCAGGAAACGAAGGTGCCATTTCTGGCTGAGGATCAATATTCCTATGAGGTTGATTTTTACCTGAAAAAGAAACCCCCATCTCCAAATCAGATCTATGATATCAATGAGAAGCAGTCATCCAACAGGGCTGACGTTTTACCCTACGTTAAGCTGCATTTTACGTTTCCTCAATTTGAGGATGGCGACAAGAAGATCCAGATATACCGGGCTGGCAGAATATTGAATTCAAAGAAGATCAAAGGGCCGATGAAAATCACTCTTGATATGGGCTATTCAGTGGATATGAAGGAGGGAGTGGAGCCCTCAGATTATGTGATCTACATCCTGAATGATGAAAATATTCGTCGTGCATGTATCGAAATATCCGTTAAGAAAAACGGTGAATTGTACATAAACGATACGAAGAGTGGTATGATATAATCTCAAACCCATGAATGTAAAAAGAAGGCAATTTCTCAGATCACTCAGTATGCTGGCTGCGTCATCTGCCATTCCGTTGTCAGGCTTTCAATTCAACATGAACCGAAAACTGAGAATTGCTTTGGTGGGTACGGGAATCAGGGGCATTACATTCTGGGGGAAGCGGCTTCAATCTCAATATGCTGAAATCCTCGAATTCGTAGGACTGAGTGATATAAATCCGGGGAGGCTGGAATATGGGAGATCCTTCATCGGAACGAATTGTCCCGTCTTTACCGATTTTGATCAAATGCTCTCTGAGACATCTCCCGACCTGCTGATCGTGACGACCGTAGATGCCACACACCATGAGTTCATTATTAAGGGTCTGAATGCCGGAATTGATGTTCTTACCGAAAAGCCACTGACTACCGATGAGCACAAGTGCCGCGACATACTCGAGGCCGAAAGACGATCCTCGAGGAAGTTGATCGTAGGCTTTAACTACCGATGGAGCCCTTACAGTACCAAAGTGAAGGAGCTTCTGATGAACGGAGAGATCGGTCAAATTACCTCGGTTGATTTTCACTGGTATCTGAATACCTATCATGGGGCAAGCTATTTCCGCAGATGGCATGGGTTGCGTGAAATGGGAGGGACACTTTGGGTTCACAAAGCCACACATCATTTTGACCTGCTCAACTGGTGGATAGACTCAGATCCTGAAGAGGTGTTTGCCTATGGTGACCTTGAATTTTACGGAAGGAATAATTCATTTCGGGGGAAGAACTGCCGTACCTGTTCCTTCCGGGATCAGTGTGATTTTTACTGGGATATAGGGAGCGATCAATTCCTCACAGATCTCTATGTGGATCACGAACAACATGATGGCTATATCCGTGATAACTGCCTCTTTCGTGAAGAAATCGACATTTATGATAAGATGTCTGCTCAAATCAAATACAAAAACAACACAATTGTAAACTATTCGCTAACCACGTATTCTCCGTTCGAAGGGTGGCGGGTCGCCTTCAATGGTACGAAAGGGCGGATCGAGGCATGGCTTGATATTCCTTATCAGGGGGACCTGAAAATCTCCCAGGAAGAAATGCACCGGATGGAAATGCAGCAGGGCGAGGGTGAGATCATGGAAGAATTCATCATTACCCATAAACTCTGGAATGACTTTCAAACAGTACGGGTGCCGGTCGACAAATCCGGCCATGGCGGAGGAGATGAACGGCTCCATGCACAGATCTTTGAACATCCCGAAATTAAGGACCCGTTTGACCGGGCTGCCGGAAGCAGGGATGGCGCCATGTCGATCCTGATCGGAATCGCGGCGAGAACGAGCATAGAAACAGGAAACCCGATCCGCATTTCAAGCCTTACCGACCTTGAGCCGGGTATCAAAAGAATTGTTGATTAACTCTTCATTTTTTTCCAGGCATTGATCAGGCCGTTTGTGCTGCCATCGTGTGATGACACTTCACCAGGTTTTTCCAGCTCCGGCAATATCTTTTTCGCCAGCTGTTTTCCCAGTTCCACACCCCACTGATCAAAGCTGTAAATATTCCATATCACACCCTGTACAAAAATCTTATGTTCATACATGGCGATCAGGCTGCCCAGTGTTCGGGGTGTCAGCTTTTTAAAGAGGATGGAATTCGTCGGTCTGTTTCCTGCAAACTCCTTGAAGGGGATCAGTTCTTCATTGTTGCCGATTTCCTCGCGAACCTCTGCTTCTGTTTTGCCATTCATCAATGCCTCGGTCTGAGCAAAGAAATTGGCGAGCAGCTTAACATGATGATCTCCGATCGGATTGTGTGAAATGGCAGGTGCAAGAAAATCACACGGGATGATCTTGGTTCCCTGGTGAATCAGCTGATAAAAAGCATGTTGCCCGTTTGTTCCGGGTTCACCCCAGATGATCGGACCGGTCTGGTAATCAATGTGTTTGCCATTTCGGTCTGTCGATTTTCCATTGCTTTCCATATCACCTTGCTGGAAGTAAGCAGCAAAACGATGCATGTACTGATCATAGGGTAATATGGCATGGGTTTCACATCCGAAGAAATTATTATACCATATCCCCAGCAAGCCGAGTACTACAGGAATATTGGAATCAAGATCGGTGGTCCTGAAGTGCTCATCCATGGCATGCGCACCCATCAGCAGTTCACGGTAATTGGCGAAACCAATGTAACATGCGATTGATAAGCCAATGGCCGACCAGAGGGAATAGCGGCCGCCAACCCACTCCCAGAATTCAAACATATTTTCCGGATCTATGCCGAATTCAGTTACCCCTTCACGGTTCGTTGATAGCGCAACGAAGTGACTTGAAATGTCTTCATCACCAGCCCCCGATTCCAGGAACCAGTCCCTGGCAGAATGGGCATTGGTCATGGTTTCCTGTGTTGTAAATGTTTTAGAGGCAATGATGAATAGTGTTTCTTCCGGATCCACGTTTCTGAGTGTTTCAGCGAGATGTGTTCCATCTACATTTGAAACGAAATGTACCTCCATATTTCCCTGACGGTAGGGGCGCAGGGCTTCGGTAACCATCACAGGTCCCAGGTCAGATCCTCCAATACCAATATTCACCAGGTGACGGATCGGCCTGCCGGTGTAACCCTTCCATTCGCCTGAAATAATACGGGAAGAAAACCGCTCCATCTGCCCAAGCACACGCTGAACCTCCGGCATTACATCGGAGTCTCCATCGAAAATGGGTCTGCCCGAAAAGTTTCTTAAGGCAACATGAAGTACACTTCGCTTTTCAGTGCCGTTGATCTTTTCCCCACTGAACATGGCTTGAATAGCCTCCGGTAATTTGCATTCATTTGCGAGTGAAATAAGCAGTGCTCTCGTCTTGTTGTCAATTCTGTTCTTCGAAAAGTCGACCAGGATGTCTTCAAACGTGAGACTGAGACTTTCAAAACGCTTTTCATCCGCAATAAATAATTCGCGAAGATGCTTTTCGCGCATCCCGGTATAATGTTCCTGAAGCGACTTCCAGGAGGATGTAGTTGTTGGGTCTATGTTCGGAAACATAAGCTGTTGATTTTAGACAGGGCCGAAATTACGACCTCATTTTAATTAAACAATTGGATCACTCCGTTTCATTTACATTTTTCAGGAATCGGATCAGTCCGGTGAAATAGGTTTGCTGATCATCGTACATGCTCATGTGCGATCCATTCGGACAATAAAGATATTCACCATCGGGGAATTGTTTAGACATCCATTCCATGTGCCTGGGATCCATGGTATCATACTCACCGCTTATAACGAGGGTAGGGACGGTGATGCGGGAAAGATCATCCTTCCGGCTCCAGTTCCGAAGTTTTGCCTCTTCCGATATTCCGAATTCACTGGGGCCCTGCATGGAAACATAAATTTCCGGATTTATATTTCCCAGTCCGCGATTCACAGGGTCCGGATAGTCTTCCAACGGCATGCGCAGGACATGTTCAGGATAGTAATACGTGGTGATCAGTTCAAGATACCGCTCATTCCCATAATCCTTCGCAGCTTCAAATGCCTTAATTTCATCCAGCACATCCTTTGGCAGTTGAGGTCCGAGCACTTCCTGCGCATATTGGTTGTATTCCGGGATGGATGACATCATATTGCTGATAATCAGACCCTTAATATTTTGCTGGTATTTAAGCGCATATTCAATCGCCAGCATGCCACCCCAGGAATGACCCAAAATATAGAAATTCGATTTATCGAGACCCAACGCGATACGCACCTGTTCCACTTCATCAACGAACCTGTCGATGTTCCACAGACTTGTATCTGAAGGCTCATCACTGTAGGCCGAGCCAAGTTGGTCGTAATAATAATATTCAATGCCTTCGGAAGGAAGAAAATTGTCGGCACATTCAAAATATTCATGGGTCGCACCGGGTCCGCCATGCAGGAAAAGAAGCTTTATGTTTTCATTATTTCCTGTTCTTTTCGTCCAGACATTGAATTCTCCAACGGGTGTTTTCACCGGTATCATTTTAATATTTCCCGTTTGCAGCTGATCCGGATCACGCCTTTGGTGATATTCTGCAAGTGTTGGGGATTCGGGTGATTTCTTTTCGGATTCCTGTGTTGAGGAACAGGAAAATGCGGATAGAATTGTAACGAATAAGAAAAGCTTTTTCATCATATTTTGTTGTTTGAAGCACAAGTTACTAATAGTCCGGAATAGTTAATAATCATAAGTGTCCGGATGGTGAAACAACGGGGTTTTTATGCATATCAATCCATGAAAAAATCGTAAATTGAGAGTGACCCGAAAGGATCTAAATCTTGAATGAGGGTATATCATGGCTAAAATAAATCGTCTGAAGACAGAGGTTGGAAGACCAGCCCCTATAGGTGCTACCTGCAGTGAAAACGGCGTGAATTTTTCCATTTATTCGCACACCGCAAAAGGCGTCGAACTCCTTCTTTTCCGGAATCCCGGTGATACAGAACCCACGCATACCCTGGTTCTTGATCCCGACATTAACAAGTCTACAAATTACTGGCACATTTTTGTCGAAGGTATTGGGCATGGACAGTTGTATGGTTATCGCGTTCATGGGCAGTTTGAGCCCGAAAAGGGATACCGCTTCGATCCAACCAAGGTGCTTGTTGACCCTTACGCAAGGGCTATTATAGATGATCACTATGACAGGAAAATGGCTACTGTGTATGGCAAGGATAATGTAGTCAGCGCACTCAAGTCGATCGTTGTAGATACCTCCCACTATGACTGGGAAGGAGATGAGCCGTTGAACAGACCACTTAACGATTCGGTTATCTACGAAATGCATGTTCGGGGATTTACCCGGGATGCCAGTTCAAGGGTTCCTGCGAGGAAACGGGGAACCTATGCCGGACTGATCGAAAAAATACCATACCTGAAGGAGTTGGGTATACGGTGTGTGCAACTCATGCCCGTATTTCAGTTTGACCGCCAGTCAGCCCCGGAGGGTAAGATTAATTACTGGGGCTATCAGCCCATCAATTTCTTCGCACCACACCGTCCCTATAGTTCAAATCAGGATCCACTGGGCCCTGTGAATGAATTTCGTGATATGATAAAGGCCCTGCACCGGGAAGGTATCGAGGTGATTCTGGATGTCGTTTTTAATCATACTGCGGAAGAAGATGCCTTTGGTCCAACCCAATCGTTGCGCGGGATTGATAATCTTAGCTATTATCTTTTGAAAAAGGATGAACCGGCAACCTATCTCAATGATACCGGAACAGGAAACACAATCAATGCGAATCACTCGGTGGTACGTCGAATGATCCTTGACAGCCTGCGCTATTGGGTGGAGGAAATGCACATCGACGGATTTCGTTTCGATCTGGCATCGGTTCTTTCAAGAGGTGAGGACGGGCTGCCGATGAAGGACCCGCCGATACTCTGGTCGATTGATTCGGATCCAAGGCTTGTTCATACTAAGATCATTGCTGAAGCATGGGATGCTTCAGGACTTTACCAGGTAGGTAGTTTTGTGGGTGATCGCTGGGCGGTCCTGAACGGCCACTATCGTGATGTTGTGAGAAAATTTGTTCGGGGTGACGATGGCACCGTCCATGATCTGGCCGATGTCATTACCGGAAGTGCACGTCTATTTGGAAATGCCGACAGGGATCCACAACGGAGTATTAATTTGATTACCTCCCACGACGGATTTACCATGAATGATCTCGTATCCTACAATGAAAAGCATAATGAGGAGAACGGTGAGAATAATCAGGACGGGAACAATCTCGAATTCAGCTATAACTACGGTACAGAAGGTCCGGCCAATGATCCGGTCACTACGATGATCCGTAAAAAGCAGATCAAGAATTTCTTTACAATTTTGCTGTTGTCCCAGGGGCCACCGATGATAACGATGGGTGATGAGATTCGAAAGACATTACTGGGAAATAACAATGCCTATACGCTTGACACAAAGCAGAATTGGTTTGACTGGAAAGCGGTGGACCGTCATGATGAAATATACAGTTTCGTAAAGGAATTACTATTCAAGCGAAAAAACAGCTTTATATTTTCTGATAAAACATTTTGGTCGACGCCCGGGGGAACCGATGTAATATGGCACGGGGTTAAAACGGATTCACCGGATTTCGGACATTTTTCACATGCCATCGCACTGGAACTATACCAGGAAGGGCGGGAGGAAAGATTTTATGCCATATTAAACTCTTACTGGGAGGCGCTGGATTTTGAATTGCCAAAGCTGGACGATAATTTTTGCTGGGGCTTACTCATCGATACGGCAAATGAACCACCGGATGATATTATTCCACTTGTAAACATGGCACCGGTAAATAAATTGGTTTACCGATCCCTGCCACATTCGGTTGCCGTCATGCGAACAATCCGAAAATAAACAGTTCAGTCATTGTGATCTTTACAGATGTTTCGGAATTTAAGTTTTGAACCGGTTCAACTCTATTCTTATCGTTTTTACACACTCAAATATTATTCGATGCCATCATTTTCCAGTTTTTCACTTCTGTTCCTTTCTGTCATGCTGCTAACTACCAACGGATTCGGCCAGAACAGGCCGCTCACTCTGCACCCTGAAAATGGTCATTACTTTCTCTTTAAGGATAAAACCACAGTACTCGTTACTTCAGCAGAACACTATGGGGCTGTATTGAACAGGGAATTTGATTATGTGCAGTACCTGGAAACACTGGCAGCAGAAGGGATGAACTACACACGGATTTTTGCCGGCAGCTACTTCGAGATTTACGGACAAAGCTTTGGAATATCGAAGAATACCCTGGCACCGCGGGGTGAATTCATCAATGTTCCGTGGAAATCGGAAGAAATTGGTGCAAGGCGTATTTACAATACAGGCGAATGGAATGAAGCTTACTTCACCAGGCTTAGGGATTTTATGCGCCAGGCCGAGGAACTGGATATTATCGTGGAAGTAACGCTGTTCTCATCAATATATACCGATGATCATTGGGAAATCAACCCGCAAAACCCGGTAAACTGGAAATCCGGTGGAGCTGAAATGGACCGTAGAGATGTTCACACCATGAAAAATGAGGCGGTATTTAAGATGCAGCAACGGTATGTGGAACGTGTGGTTCGTGAATTAAATGAATTCAATAATCTCTTCTTTGAAATACAGAATGAACCATGGTCAGACCGAACCGTTCCTGTCCTGAATATTGTGAATAAAGAAGAGCTGAAGGAGAATGACTGGACAAACAAAGCGGATTATGCCGACAGTGAGTCGTTAACCTGGCAGGAGGCAATTGCAAAGACAATTCAGGAAACGGAATCGTCGTTACCCAAGAAGCACCTCATTGCCCAGAATTACACAAATTTCAAGGCACCTCTTCGGGCAGTGAGTGACCGCATTTCCATCATCAATTTTCACTATGCCTGGCCGGAGGCAGCCCTGTGGAATTACCATTACAATAAAGTGATCGGATTTGATGAATCGGGCTTTGCGGGCTCTGATGATGAGGTTTACCGCCGGCAGGCATGGAGGTTCATGCTGAGTGGAGGTGGACTATTTAATAACCTTGATTATTCATTTACAGTGGGAAATGAAGATGGTAAAGCGGAGAACAAGGCTCCGGGAGGAGGGAGTACGAACCTGAGATCACAACTCCTCATACTGAGAAAATTCCTCGAATCTTTTCCATTGGAGAAAATGTACCCTGATCCGTCGGTGGTTGCGGCCGCACCCGGGTTTCTCACCTATGCCTTATCGAATGAGGAAAAGACGAGATTTGCTGGATATATCCAGGCAGTTGGTGTGGATGACGGAATAATTACCCTCAGCGTACCCAATGGTATTTATACGATCAGTATCACATCACCTTTGTCGGGTAAAGGCCTGATGGCAGAAGTTCTTGAAGTTACGGATGGGAAACTTCAATTTCCGGTGAAACCTGATCATGGTGAGGCGGCGATGAAGGTTGAGCGATTCAATCAATAGATTTCCTCTTTTTAAAGAAAATTATTAAATTCCAGATATTACCAACCTAATACCAACCCATATGAAACATGTTTCAAAACTGATTTATTTATTCCTGATTGTTTCTTTCATAACCTCATGCAACAACCAATCCAGGAATGAGGAAGTGATCGAAGAGGTAATGGAAGAGGAGACAGCTGCAGATATTATGAAAATTATTGATGCGAAGAATGCCGAAATTGTGGCGCACTATAAAGCAGGAAATATAGATGAGGCAGCAAAGCATTTTGCGGATAATGTGATGCAGTTTCCTCCGAATGATGCACCCATTTCAGGTATTGAGGAATATAAGGCCAGATGGAAGGAATCAATCGGGATGGGCTCGTGGACCTTCGATCTTCAGGTTCAGGAAGTAAAGAAAAGTGGTGATCTTGCTGTCGAACGCGGTACCTACACCCTTGGGTTTGAACCCAATGAAGGTGCACCCATGCCCGCTTTTATGGATGAGGGAAACTACCTCGTTCTTTGGGAGAAGATTGATGGCGATTGGAAAATTCTTTGGGATGCTCCCGTAAGTACGGTTCCCATGCCCATGCCCGGTGGAGAATAATTAATCCAGCAGATCGTATACGAGGTTGTGAATTCGCGGCCTCACATTTAACCTGTAAATGGTACTGTTATTACGTGTGGGATATACACGGTTCGACATAAACACGAACAACAAATCGTTTTTTGGGTCGGCCCAAACAAGCGTTCCGGTGTAGCCGGTATGGCCGAAACTTTCCGGACTTGCTTTTTCTGCCACACTGCTTCGCAGGGAGTCATATTCGATCAGCGGTTTATCGAAACCCAGTCCGCGCCGGTTTCCTGAGTCGCAAAACTGGCATCGGGTAAAGGTATGTATGACCTCTTCCGACAGAAATCTTCTGTGATGGTATGTACCCCCGTTAAGGAGCATCTGATATACCTTTCCCAGGTCACGTGCATTTGAAAACAGTCCGGCATTGCCTGAAACACCCTTCATCATGGCGGCACCTTCGTCATGTACGATCCCGTGCAGTGTATCCATTCTGAAGAAGTTATCAACCTCGGTAGGGGCAATTCTCTCCAGGGGAAACAGTTCTCCCGCATTGAACACGAGAGTTTCTGCGCCTAAAGGCCGATAGAAGTTTGACTCCAGGAATGTATCGAATGGTTGAGCCGTCATTCGCTGCACATAGTCAGGAATCAGATAAAAGGTTAACCCTGAATACAGGTATTCTTTCTGATCGCTGACGGGAGATTTCCGGATCATTTTATAAATTTTCTTTTCCCGGAATTTGCGGTAAAGAAACAGGTTGGCATCTGAAAGTTTGTAATTGAAATTTTTGGATGAATCTTCCGATACTGAGTGCGGCTTCCATGAACCATTCTTTCTTTTTGATTCCGACCAGTAGGGTATCCATGCCCTGAGGCCTGCCTGGTGTGCCAGAACATCACGCATAGGCAGATCAGCTTTATTTGTATGCCTGTAGTCAGGAAAGATTTCACCAAAAGTGGAGTTAACATCGAAAATGCCTTCATCTGAAAGTTTCATAAGGGCAAGTGTTGCTGCCGTGGTTTTTGTTACCGATGCCAGGTCGTAAATATCATCGGTTCGCACGGGTATCAGGCTGTCATAGGTATGGTATCCGAACGCCTGCTCATAGAAGATCATTCCGTCTTTCACCAACAGAACCTGGCATCCCGGGAAAGCACCTGAATCTATGGCTTCAGTGATGATACGTTCTATGCCGTTGTGAAGGGAGTCTGCATTGATCCCGATATCTTCGGGAGTAACCGTTACAAATGATTGCTTATTAAGAATGCCGTTGGTATCGAAATATTGCTGGGAACGCAGTTGAAATCCGGTAATGATGATAAGAACAGAAAGGAGTGTTGACTTCATAGTAGGACAAAGGTAAGGCAAAACCCTTTCGAAGGAAATGCCAGGTGTGGTGACTTAATATTTTCACTTTTCATCCAAATATCTTACACAGTGAATGTTTGTTGTGAAATCAACGATTTAAAGTAGAAAAAAATACGGTATTTGACTGTAGAATAAGGATTTATAATTTTTAGCCATGATTCTTTCATTTTTTAAGCGGCTTTTCCGTTCTGAAAATATGATCCAGGTGGGTATCGCCCTCGTGGTAATATTGATTCTCCACAACTTTGTCGTTGCGCTGATCAGTCGCGACGCACTCACCGAGCGCAATGATTTCATCAAGCAGCGGCAGGCAATTCTTGCGCAGATTGATCAGATTGGAACGAATGTAAATCTCATCGATCTCGGGTTTCGTGGCTATCATATGATTCCGAAGGAAAATTTCAAAAATCCCCTTGAAATTGCCCGGGAACAACATAATGCCAACATGGATTCACTGCAGAGTCAGATGAAGAGCCTTGGTTATTCCAACATGGATAGTATTGGCATGGTAGACCGTTGGGTGAAGGAATATTTCGCTCTGGCGGATCGGGGGGTAATGTTTATTTCAGAGGGGCAGCCTGAGGAGGCGGTCGACCTGTTTGCAAATGATCCCGGCTATGATCTCTGGGCGAAGTACTTCAAAGTCCAGACTTCGATGCGGCTTTTTCTTGAGCAATTGGAAAATGAAAATTATTCACGTTACCAGCGAATCACTCAATATGCATTTTTTGCACAGCTTTTACTTGTTTGTATGGGATGTATGATGCTGGGTATTATGGTTTACCGATTGTCAAAAAGCCGTAAAAAAATTCAAAACCTGTTCTCAAGGATCAAGGAAAGCAATCAGCAATATGTTTTTAATGATGGAAGCAATTCTGATGTTAATGAAAATAATGAAACGGTCATTTCCCGCCTCATTGATAATCTCCGCCATGCGGCCGAATTTATTCAGTCAATCACCAGTGGAAACCTCGATGTGGAATGGAAAGGAATGAGCCGTGAAAACCGGAATCTGAATACAGAAACCATTGCCGGTGAACTGATCAGTATGCGGGATCAAATGGTTAAAGTGAAGGAAAATGAGGGGAACCGCATCTGGGTTTCAGAAGGGATATCAACTTTCTCTGAGGTGATCCGGAAGAATCAGGACGATCTTGTAGAGATGAGTGACCGGTTACTGGCGAGCCTGGTTAAGTATCTTAAAGCTAATCAGGGTGCTCTCTTTTTTCTCAATGAGGATGAAGGTGAAGCAATGCTCGAACTGGTGAGCTGCTTTGCCTACGATAAGAAGAAATTTGTTGAAAAAAAGGTGCCTGTGGATGTGGGGCTGCTCGGACAGGCATTCCTTGAAGGCGAAACGATTCTCCTCAAGGAAATACCGCAAAACTATATCAATATCACCTCTGGTCTGGGAGAGGCAGTTCCCAATACCCTGATCATGATTCCGTTGATATTTAATGAAGAAACCGTGGGAGTGCTGGAGATCGCATCCTTGAAACCTTTTACAAAAATTCATCTCGAATTGCTGGAAAAGATAAGCGAGATTGTTGCGTCTGCAGTGATTACCAGCCAGAATGCTGTGAAGATGCAACGGCTCCTTCAGACCGCCAACCAGAATACTGAAGAGATGCAGGCACAGGAAGAGGAGATGCGGCAGAATATGGAAGAGCTTCAGGCTACACAGGAGGAACTCGCCCGTAAAGAAGCCGAACTGCAGAAACGTATCGACGAACTGGAGGCGGAACAGAAACCAAAAAGCGCAAAATCCAGGTCAAAAATTGAAACCGGTTCATGAATAAATACTATGCAGAAGCAACTAATCTGACTTAGCATTGCCTCGAACCACCCGCCTGTATAAAAACTTCCTGCCCGTGCGGTGTTGATCGTTTTAATTTAGTATTTTCCGCGGTCATTAAAACTGAGTTTGAATTATCAGTCCTTAATGATAACCCTTGACAAACGACTGACACATGGTTTTTCTACCCCTAATTGCAGGGATTATTCTGCTTGTTCTGCTGGTTACGGTTGTAAAACTGGACACATTCATTTCCTTCATTCTTGTGTGCCTGTTCGTAGGAGTAACGGGCGGACTCAACATTACAGAATCTGTTGATGCGATTCAAAAAGGGATTGGCAGTACGCTGGGCTCCCTGGTAATCATTCTTGGATTTGGCGCGATGCTGGGTAAACTCGTAGCCGAGAGCGGAGCTGCAAATACTATTACTAATTTTCTGGTTAAGAAATTCGGCATACGCCATATCCAACTGGCCCTGATTGTGACCGGATTCATCGTTGGAATTCCTATGTTCTACACAGTGGGCTTCGTAATTCTGGTTCCCCTCGTGATTGCCATTGCCTCGAATACAAAGCTTCCGTTGCTCTATGTAGGACTGCCGATGCTGGCATCCCTGTCGGTGACCCATGGTTTTCTCCCGCCACACCCGGCACCCACAGCCATTGCAGAAATGTACAATGCCGATCTTGGTCTTACGCTGATCTATGGAATAATATGTGGTATTCCAGCCATTCTGGTCGCAAAGCTCGTGCTTTCACGGACCATGAAACGAATTCAGCCTGCATATCTCAAGGAATATGTGGCTGAAACGGATGAGCGCTATAAAATTCCTTCTGTAGGTACAGCCTTATTTGTGGCCCTTCTTCCCGTTCTTTTGATTGGCGGCGCATCGCTGCTTCAGGTATTTACTGGTCCGGGCCTATTTACAGAGGTGATAGGAAATCCGGCGATAGCGATGCTGTTGTCTGTGTTGGCTGCTGTGTATTTTCTGGGTGTGAGAACCGGTAGAAAGATGGTTGATGTAATGAAGATATTGGCTACGGCGGTATCAGGAGTGGCAGTTGTTCTGCTCATCATCGCCGGGGCGGGGGCATTGAAGCAAGTAATGATTGAGACCGACATAAGTGAGCAGCTCGGGGCTTCGCTTAGTAACCTCGGTATGCCGCCTTTATTGATGGCATGGGTTATTGCTGCCTTGATCCGGGTGAGCGTAGGTTCTGCCACAGTGGCTGGCCTGACCGCGGGCACCATAATGATGCCCCTTATCGGGACGACAGGTGTTTCGCCCGAACTCCTGGTACTGGCAACAGGTGCAGGCAGCATCACACTTTCGCACATCAATGATGGTGGTTTCTGGCTCTTCAAAGAATATTTTAATGTAAGCATAAAGGAAACACTCCTGTCCTGGACGTTAATGGAAACGACCGTGTCGGTGGTTGGTTTGCTTTGTGTGCTCCTTTTGAATCAAATAATTTAGTATGTCGGAAATTGAAAAAAGACTTGCGGCATTGAACCTGGAGCTCCCCCCGGCTCCGCCGGCAGGCGGCGTTTACCACCCGGTTCTGATCATTGACAAAATGCTTTATGTATCCGGACAGGGACCCAGCAGGAAAGATGGTTCACTTGTGAAGGGTAAATTGGGAATGGATCTCAATGTGGAAGAGGGTTATCTCACCGCCCGCCAGGTTGGTCTGACGATGCTTTCCACCATACGTGAGCATGCAGACCTTTCCTCAATTCACCGTCTTGTGAAGACTTTTGGAATGGTCAATAGTGTGAGCTCATTTCATGATCAACCTGCGGTGATCAATGGGTTCAGTGATCTGATGGTTGAACTCTGGGGTGAGGACCTTGGTAAGGGTGTTCGGAGTGCCGTAGGCATGATGCTGCCCGGAAATATTGCCGTAGAGATTGAAGCGGTTTTTCAGCTTAAATAGATTGCTTTCTGCATATGCAAAACGATAACGAAAAGGTTTTATTTGTCGACGCTCATCTGGACCTTTCAATGAACGCCATGGAATGGAACCGAGACCTGCGGTGGAGTGTGGAAGAGATCAGGGAATCGGAAGCCGGCATGTCGGATAAGGCCGGCCGTGGAAACGGCACGGTTTCTTTTTCCGCACTTAAGAAAGGAAATATAGCGGTCGTGGTTGGTACCCAAATTGCGAGATATACGCGGAGGAGCAATCCTATGCCCGGAGCCAGCTGGCATTCCCCGGAACAGGCATGGGCACATACACAGGGTCAGCTTGCCTGGTACCGCGCCATGGAGGCTGAAGGGCACCTGGTTCAAATCACCGATTTGCCTGCCCTGGAATCACACCTGACTTCATGGAAAAATGCCCCGGAACAAACTGCGATAGGTATGATCCGCAGCCTTGAAGGGGCAGATTCACTTGTAACTCTTGATCACCTGGATATTGCTTATGAAGGTGGATTACGCGCCATCGGCCCTGCACATTACGGACCAGGTACCTATGCCCAGGGAACGGATGCGACGGGGGGAATCGGTGAGCGAGGCCGGGCTTTGTTGAAACGGATGGAGGAACTCAATATTATTCTGGATGCAACCCATCTGTGTGATGATAGTTTTTGGGAAGCCCTGGATGCGTTTAAAGGTCCCGTTTGGGCAAGCCACTCGAACTGCCGGGCGTTAGTTCCCCACCACAGGCAATTTGACGATGATCAGCTCAGGGAACTCATATCCAGGGGAGCGGTAATTGGAGCAGCTTTTGACGCCTGGATGCTTTCTTCGTCCTGGAAGCGCAAAATATCTACCCCTCTGGAAGATGGTGTTTCACTTGAATCGGTAGTTGACCATATCGATCACATATGTCAGCTTGCCGGAAATTCGGAACATGCGGGAATAGGTTCAGACCTGGACGGAGCTTTCGGAAAGGAGCAAAGTCCGCATGATATTGATACCATTGCCGATCTTCAAAAAATTCTACCGATCCTTAGGGATCGCGGGTATGCTGAAGAAGATATTCAAAATATTTGCGGAGCAAACTGGATTCGTTTTCTGCGGAAAGCCTGGGCCTAAAAATTTCATTTCAAATCGGTATTCCCGATATTGCACAACCTAACTAATCGACAACTCATGAAGCGCATTTTAATTCCCATACTCATATTTCTTTTACCGGTGCTGGCGGTTGCACAGCCAGGCAGCAAGACCCACTGGACGCCTGAAGGTGACGGCTATTATTCAACGAATGGAGATCAGATTACCCTTTATGACCTGAAAACACAGTCGGAATCTGTGTTTATCGGGGCCGACAAGCTTAAGCCAGCAGGCAGGGATGCCTTAAAGGTCCGTGATTTTTCAATTTCCGAGGACCAGTCGAAGGTATTGATCTATACCAATTCGAAGCGGGTATGGCGCTATGATACGCGCGGAGACTACTGGTTACTGGATCTGAATTCGGGAAATCTGGATCAGCTCGGAAAAAGTTTACCGGAATCATCGCTGATGTTTGCGAAAATTTCGCCGGACGGTTCAATGGCTGCCTACGTAAGTGAACACAATGTATATGTGGAAGACCTGGCAACGCACCAGATCAGTAAGCTTACCGACAGCAAGGGGCTTCCCAAGCTTATTAATGGTACATTCGACTGGGCATATGAGGAGGAATTCAGCTGTCTGGATGGGTTTCGCTGGAGCCCGGACTCCAAAAAGATCGCTTACTGGCAGATCGATGCGAATAATATTCGCGACTTCCTGATGATTAATACCACTGATTCCATTTATGCGTACACGATACCCGTGGAGTATCCGAAAGTTGGGGAAACGCCTGCTGCGGCCCGTTTAGGGGTGGTGGATGTGCAGTCGGGAAACACGAAATGGATGAGTGTTCCCGGCGATGACCGTCAGAATTACATACCGCGCATGGAATGGGCGGGTAACAGTGAGCAGCTGATTCTTCAGCAGCTGAACCGGAAGCAAAACCAAAGCAAGCTGATGTATGCAGATGTAGCATCAGGCAATGTATCATCCTTTTATGAAGAAGCAGATGATGCATGGGTAAGCATCCGAAGCAGCTGGGAGAGTGGCAACGGCTGGCATTGGCTCAAAGGAGGAAAGGATTTTCTTTGGATCACCGAGAAAGACGGATGGAGGCACATTTATGCAGTGAACAGAGATGGGAGTAAGGAAACACTTGTTACCAAAGGTGATTTCGATGTAATTGAGCCGCTGATGGTCGATGAAAAGGGAGGCTATGTCTACTACACGGCTTCACCTGATAATGCGACTGAGCAATATTTATATCGCAGCAGGATCAACGGAAAGGGATCGGCCGAGCGGATCACTCCCATGGATCAGGCAGGTACACATTCTTACCAGATCTCGCCTGATGGCAAATTTGCGCTGCACAGTTTCTCAAATTATTTCACGCGTCCGATGCGGGAGTGGGTACAGCTTCCTTCTCACAAGCCGGCAGATCCGGAAAAGAGTATTGCTGCAGATTATAACCCTGAGGGAGGAAAAGATTCCAATGTGGAATTTTTCCAGGTAACGACGGAAGATGGTGTCACGATGGATGGGTATATGGCGTATCCTGAGAATTTTGATCCCTCGAAAAAATACCCGGTGTTGTTTTATGTGTATTCTGAACCGGCGGGCGCAACGGTAAAAAATCGCTGGGGTGCAGGCCGCAATGGTCTTTACAACGGTGATATGGCTAAGGATGGCTATTTCTATATTTCGATGGACAACCGCGGAACACCTGCTCCCAAGGGACGTGCATGGCGGAAGTCGATTTACCGAAAGATAGGCATCGTTAACATACGTGACCAGGCCATGGGTGCGAAAAAGTTATTGGAGACTCATGCATTCCTGGATCCGGAACGGGTAGCGGTACATGGATGGAGCGGCGGTGGATCAGCGACCCTGAATCTGATGTTTCAGTATCCTGAAATATACAAAACGGGCATCTCAGTAGCTGCCGTTGCCAACCAGCTTACATACGATAATATTTACCAGGAGCGCTACATGGGTATTCCGCAGGAGAACCGCGAGGATTTTGTGAACGGATCACCAATTACGTATGCCAAAAACCTGGAAGGAAACCTCCTTTACATTCATGGTACGGGTGATGATAACGTACATTACCAGAATGCTGAAATGCTGATTGATGAACTGATCAAACATGGTAAGCAATTCAGCGTAATGCCGTATCCAAACAGGTCACATGGAATCTACGAAGGTGAGGGTACGCGCGCGCACCTGAACACGTTGTTTACCAATTATTTGAGGACGCATTGTCCACCGGGAGGGAAATAAATAATAGGGAATAGGGAATAGGGAATAGGGAATAGTGAATAGGGATTCTCCTTCAGGCCGTCATCCCGGCGGAACTCCGTGGTAGCACGGAGTCGGGCCGGGATCTATTAGAGGCACTATACAGATTTTATTCCGACCCTTTAAGAGGCATCACATGTGTAGATATTGAATTGTAAATTGATATCCGTGCCGTCAGATCTGTTACGTGTTAGGTAATAAGCAACAGGCAATAGGCTGTCCCGTCCCATCGGGACGGCGTATTGGTAGCAAACGGTATTATTTACCGATCCCGTGCCGTTTGGTACGGTACGTTGATCAGGTAAGAAGTAATGGGGAGTAGGAAATAGGTGATAGGTTGTCCCATCCTAAGTGTACCGTAGGGATATCACATGGGTGGATATTGGCATTACTTTATCCGGACGTTGATTGTCCGGGTATTATTATTTTTTACCCCAAACAGGGGGTAGGGGGGTATGCGTAAATGAGGCGAGGGAGACAAAAATGAAAGGGGGTTTATGCCCTTAAAATTGGTTTCACAGATGAAATGATAATTCCGAACAAAATTTTTGAATCGCATACGGAGGAATTATAGTTGTAATTGTACATTTCGCGAATTATTCAATTATTAATTGTTCACACGTATCACCAAACCCTATTCTATGAAGTTTTTTTTCAACATCTTTCTTGCTGCGATTGCGGTTGTTTTTGTCTCTTCTTGTCAGCCTACGGAAGAAAAAACAACTGAAGCAGCAGCTGATTCTGAATTCAAAGGCAAGATTGCCCTTGATATTCGCGATTCGGAAGCCGACTGGACTCCTTACCTGCCAAAACAGGCGCCGAAGGATGCGCCAAATATTTTATTTATTCTATATGATGATACCGGGCTCGCAGCCTGGTCGCCCTATGGAGGGCGTATCAACATGCCCACGCTGGATAAGCTTGCGGCCAATGGACTGACTTATACACAGTGGCACACTACGGCACTTTGCTCGCCCACAAGATCTACCATACTAACTGGAAGAAATCATCACCTCAACGGTATGGCTGCCATCACAGAAGCGGCCGATGGTTTCCCCGGATCTAACGGGAGAATTCCTGATGATTGCGCTCCGTTTGCTGAAATTCTCCGTGAAAATGGATGGAGCACCTTCTGGATTGGTAAAAACCACAACGTTCCCGAACAGGACGTGGCACCAGGTGGAAGCCGTGCCGAATGGCCAACTTCTATTGGCTTTGACAGATTCTATGGATTTCTTGGGGGTGAAACCAACAACTGGTACCCGGATCTGGTAGAAGACAATAATTTCATTGAAGCACCCTATACACCGGAGGAGGGATACCACTTATCGAAGGATCTTGCCGACAAGGCACTTGAGATGTTGCGTGATCAGAATGCCACCAACCCTTCAAAGCCATGGTATATGTGGTTTAACCCGGGAGCCAACCACGCTCCGCATCATTCACCAAAGGAATATGCCGATAAATATCGCGGTAAATTCGATGACGGTTATGATGCCTATCGGGAGTGGGTTGTAAAGCGTATGATTGAAAAAGGTGTTCTGCCGGAGGATACAGAAATTACTGAGTTCAATCCGTTGCCCGATGAAATGGCAAATCCAGCGGATTATGTTCGTCCGTGGAATGAGTTGAATGCGGATGAAAAGAAACTCTTTGCAAGAATGGCTGAGGTATATGCCGGCTTTTCTGAATATACCGACGTTCAGATTGGTAGGATCGTTGATTACCTTGAGGAATCCGGCCAACTTGAAAATACGATCATCATCTATGCTGCCGATAATGGTGCTTCCGGAGAAGGAAGTCCGAATGGCTCCGTTAACGAAAATAAATTTTTCAACGGTTATCCCGACGACCTGGCAGAGAATCTGAAGTACCTGGATGTGCTGGGCGGACCGGAGACGTACAATCACTTTCCCACCGGATGGGCGGCAGCATTTTCAGCGCCTTTTAAGATGTTCAAACGTTACTCGCAGTTTGCCGGGGGAACGAATGATCCGCTGATCATTTCCTGGCCGAAGGGCATCAAGGCACGTGGTGAAATCCGGAACCAATATCATCACAGTGTTGATATTGTACCTACGCTGCTTGAAATATGCGGCATTGAAATGCCGGAGGTATATAATGGAGTAAAGCAGACGCCGTTGTCTGGCGTTTCGATGGCGTATACTTTTGATGCAGAGCCAAATGCGCCTACGCAGAAGGATGTTCAATATTATGCGATGCTTGGTACCCGCGGTATCTGGAAAGACGGCTGGAAAGCAGTGGCTATTCATGCGCCACTGACAGGGAAAGGTAACTTTGATAAAGACAAGTGGGAACTCTATCATGTGGAGGAAGATCGTTCCGAATCAAAAAACCTCGCCGATGAAAACCCTGAAAAATTGGAAGAACTGAAAGCAGCATGGTTTGCTGAAGCAGAAAAGAATAAGGTTTTGCCGTTGGATGACCGAAGCGCTGCGGAAGTGCTGGGAATTGAGAGGCCTGCGCAGGAACCTCCGCGTGATCGTTATATTTACTATCCGAATACAGCGCCCGTACCTGAAGGGGTGGCGGTGAATGTGAGAGGTCGGAATTTCAAGATCCTGGCAAATGTTGAGATTGAGGACCCGAATGCGTCCGGAGTAATTTTTGCACATGGGTCAAGATTTGGGGGGCATTCACTCTTCATTAAAGACAAGAAGCTTTACTACGTATATAACTTTCTTGGAATTAAGCCGGAACAGGTATTCGTATCAAACGTGACGCTGAAGCCGGGTAAGTATACGGTTGGTATGGAGTTCATTCGGGAAGATGCCGGAGAATACGGTGAATCGCTTGGCAAAATGAATTTGTACATTGACGAAGAGGTCGTAGCTTCGGGGCCGATGAAAACACAGCCGGCGAAATTTACGCTTTCCGGGGATGGCCTTTGTATTGGTTATGACAGTGGTGATGCGGTAAGTGACCTGTATGAGTCGCCCGGTGAATTTGAAGGTGGAAAGATTCAATTTGTGGGTGTAACCGTTGAGGGAACTCCGTATGTGGATCTCGAGGCTGAAGCGAGACGTGTGTTGATGTCCCATTAACATTTGAAGGATTAAGAAAAAAAGGGGACTTAACAGGTCCCCTTTTTTATTTTAAAAACCGATGGTGAATTCTCATTCTTGGTAGCTGCCGTCCTTCCTCGCCTTGCTTCGATAGAATGAGTTGGCGGAAATGAATCCAGCGTTCAGGAGAAATGCTGTACCTATGTTGTACCTGTAATGAAAAAAGGCCGTAAAAACGGCCTTTAAACGTAGCGAGGACGAGAGTTGAACTCGTGACCTCAGGGTTATGAATCCTGCGCTCTAACCAACTGAGCTACCTCGCCTTTTATCCACCGTAGTTTCACTTGCGAAACGTATGTGGAATAAATAATTTCTCCCTAACCAACTGCTTCGTCCACCGAAGCTTCAGCGAAGGTGGGAGCTACCTCGCCTTTTACCCTCCGAAGCCTTGGCGGAGGAGGGCTTTTTCCATCCAAGCCAACCTTGAATTGGAGCGCAAACATACGAAGTTTGTGAATTATTTTCCAATACCTGATTATTTTTATTTATATTAAGCCAACCGGGCGAAAAGGTGCCCAAAAGTCCTATATTAGCCTATGAGCAAGCATTTATTTACTGCGGATTTTGAGATAAACGCCTCAAAAAAAATGCTTTACCCGTATCTGAGTTCGGCATCAGGCCTCGCGCAGTGGATGGCCGACGACGTTACCATCAATGAGGATAAAGTGTATAACTTCATCTGGGATGAAGAAGATCATTTCGCAACCATGGTGTCACACCGTACGAATCACTATGTGCGGTATGAATTTTTACCCGAAGATGAAGAGGATGAAGATGATCCTTCCTACTTCGAACTCAGGCTCGAACTGAATGAACTCACCCAAAGCGTTTTCATCAAAGTGATCGATTATTCCGATATGGATGATAACGAAGAACTTTATGACCTTTGGGAAGGCCTCATTGATAACCTCAAGGAAACAGTAGGGGGGTAGCCAAAGTTTCCATAATTTTGGCGATGTTTTTGTAGCAGCTCCGGCATGAAGAAGATCGACAAGCTTATTCTCAGCTCCTTTTTAGGGCCATTTTTTCTGACTTTCGTGGTCGTTGTCTTCATCCTGCTCAACGTCCAGATGCTTAAATACTATGATGACTTCATGGGGAAAGGACTTAGCAACGGCTTGCTGGCCCAGCTATTCCTGTATTTTGGAATCGTCGTATCACCCACCGCATTTCCACTTGCAGTACTTCTCTCCTCCCTGATGACCTTCGGCAACCTGGGGGAACACTTCGAACTTACCGCCATTAAAAGCGCGGGCATCTCACTGGTGCGAGCCCTTGTGCCGATCTTTATTTTTGTTCTTGGACTCACTGCCGTGGCCTTCTATTCCAATAACAACCTCGTGCCGAAAGCTGCCCTGGAAGCCTACAGCCTTCTTTATGATATTAAACAAAAAAAGCCCGCTCTGGATCTTAGGGAGGGTGTATTTTACCAGGGAATTCCAGATTTCAGCATCAAGGTGAATAAGAAATACGCCGACGGACAGACCATCGGGGATGTCATCATCTACGACCACCGGGATGTAAGTGGCAATAAGAAAGTAACGCTTGCCGATTCCGGTAAGATGTATACAATTTTAAATGAACGGTACCTGAAGCTTGAGCTTTATGACGGACATACCTATATCGAGGGTAATGCGACTTCGGGGCGGACAGTGAACAATAGTGCCGAGCCATTAACCCGTAGCAGTTTTTCATATAGTCAGTTCGTCCTCGATCTGTCTTCATTCGCGCTGAACCGAACTGATAAGAATCTGTTTCAGACCAACAGAATCATGCGGAATCTGAACGAACTCGTTGAAGATGTTGATTCACTTAATGTGGATATCATGGATGAGCAGGTTGACCTCTACCGCCTGAACAAAACTGCCTTTTTCTACCACATGAAAAACGATACGATCCGGATGCCGTTTGAACTGGCTTCCCATAAGTTTTATCGTGACTCGGTGCGCTCCGCCAGGATGACCCTTCAGCAAACGGCCGACTCGGTTCTGACGATACCTTCGGATTCTCTTCAGGCCGCAGATTCAAGAGGAATAAAACAGGATTCACTCAAGGTAAATTCAGACTCAACGAGTATGCGTTCCGACAGCCTCCGCGGACCCCTTGTATCGACAACAAGACTTGGTCAGTCACCAACGGCAGTAGAGCGTCGGATTGAACGTATTCGCAACCAGCGAATCGACAGAAGTCGGGCGAGACTGAAACTCGACAGTATTCCAACAGAATCGGAACTGAAGGAATACCTGATGGATGATTCACTGGTACTTACCACAGTCCAGTCGGCACTCACACTCGCGCGACAGGCCAAGCAGCGTGTACTTTCGCACGAGTCCAGGATTGATCGCCTGGAAAAGGAGAAAATCATTTTCGAGATTCAGTGGCACAAGATCCTGAGTAATTCCTTCGCTTGTATCATGATGTTTCTGATCGGCGCACCACTCGGTTCGATCATCAAAAGGGGAGGGCTTGGCATACCTGTACTTGTCTCTATCGTATTCTTCATCATCTTTTATGTGCTTAGCATTATCGGTGAGAAATGGGCTAAAGCTGAACTGATTTCTCCAATGGCTGGTATTTGGGCAGCCAATTTCATACTTCTGCCTATTGGATTGATATTCCTGCGACAAGCAAGACTAGATGCGAGATTGTTTGATTCCGACTTCTATAATGTTCAGATTGAGCGTTTTAAAACCTGGTGGCAGAAGAAATTCACCCGGAAACCTGCTCAAATAAAAGGATAAGTACTTGTTCCTTATTCACCCGATTACTAACTTTGCGCTTTAATTTTAAAAGACTAGCTATGTATTTATCGACGGAGAAGAAAGTAGAGCTGTTTGAGAATCATGGTCGGTTGAAGTCAACAAAGGATACCGGTTCTGCCGAATCCCAGATTGCACTTTTTACCTACCGCATCAATCACCTCACAGAACACATGAAAAAGAATAGGAAAGACTATTCTACACAGCAGGGATTGCTGAAACTGGTAGGTAAGCGAAGAAAATTGCTGAACTACCTTCAGAAAGTTGATATCGAGCGTTACCGTGCGATCATCAGCGAATTGAATCTGAGAAAATAAAACAGTGGAAGGGGGACCGTTAGCGTTCCCCTTTTCTTTATGCCCGACGTATAAGAACGTATGGGCAAGCGGCCAATCGGAAAAAAAAGAATAATCATTTAATTTTTATGCAACTCAACGTTATTAACAAATCATTCAGCCTGCCAGACGGGCGAGAAATCTCTATTGAAACAGGTAAACTAGCAAAGCAGGCAGACGGCTCGGTCGTCGTGCGTATGGGTAACACCATGTTGCTGGCGACAGTCGTATCCGCACAGGATGCGAAGGAAAATGTCGATTTTTTACCATTATCGGTTGACTACCAGGAAAAATTTGCCAGCACAGGTAAAGTTCCGGGTGGATTCCTTAAGCGGGAAGGCCGGTTATCAGACTATGAAATATTAATCAGCCGCCTGGTCGACAGAGCCATCCGGCCTATGTTCCCGGATGACTATCATGCGGATACTCAAATAGCCATATCATTGATCTCGGGAGATGAAAATGCACTTCCCGATTCATTGGCAGCCTTAGCAGCTTCTGCTGCGCTGGCGGTTTCAGATATTCCTTTCAACGGTCCGATTTCCGAAGTACGTGTAGCCCGCGTGAACGGAGAATTCGTGATCAACCCTACAATGGCACAGAAGGAAGAAGCCGACATCGATATGATCGTTGCTGCGACGATCGATAACATTCTGATGGTGGAAGGCGAAATGCTGGAAGTATCGGAAGATGACATGCTGGAAGCGATTAAAGTAGCTCACGAGGCTATCAAGGTTCAGTGTCAGATTCAGAAAGAACTTGAAAAGGAAGCCGGTAAAACGGTAAAACGTGAATACAATCACGAGAACAACGACGAAGCGCTCATGGAGCGTATGCAGAAGGAATTGTACGATAAGGTATATGCCGTTGTGCAGAAAGCTAACCCCAACAAAGCGGAACGTTCCGAAAGCATTAAGAAAATAAAAGAAGATTTTGTTGCCAGTCTTGGCGAGGAACATGAATACGATGAATTCATGATCAGCCAGTATTTCAAAAAGATACAGAAAGAGGCTGCAAGAAATCTGGTACTTGACGAAACCATTCGTTTAGACGGAAGGAAAATGGACGAGATTCGTCCGATCTGGTCGGAAGTCGACTACCTTCCTATGACACATGGATCCGCGGTATTTACACGTGGGGAGACACAGTCACTTACTACGGTAACACTCGGAACCAAAATGGATGAGCAGCTGATCGACGGAGCCATGTATTCAGGCTCGAATAAATTTATGCTGCACTATAACTTCCCTGCCTTCTCAACCGGTGAGGTTCGTCCGAACCGCGGTCCAGGCCGTCGTGAGGTAGGACATGGAAACCTGGCGTGGAGAGCTTTGAAAGGCCAGTTGCCCAAGGAAAACCCATACACTATTCGCGTGGTTTCGGATATCCTGGAATCAAATGGTTCGTCTTCCATGGCGACTGTTTGTGCGGGTTCACTCGCTTTGATGGATGCTGGAATTCAGATTTCAAAACCTGTTTCAGGAATTGCAATGGGAATGATTTCCGACAGTAAAACCGGAAAATATGCGATTCTTTCGGATATACTTGGTGACGAGGATCACCTCGGTGACATGGACTTTAAAGTAACCGGAACCGAAGAAGGCATTACAGCTACCCAGATGGATATCAAGGTAGATGGTTTGTCATATGAAGTATTGAAGAAAGCCTTGGATCAGGCAAAGCAGGGACGTCTTCATATTCTGAATGAAATGAAGAAGACCATTGAAGCTCCCCGTGAGGATCTGAAGCCAAATGCACCGAGATCTGTGGTATTGAAAATCGATCGTGAAATGATCGGTGCGGTGATCGGACCAGGTGGTAAGGTTATCCAGGAGATTCAGAAGGAGACAGGAGCAACGATTGTTATTGAAGAGATTGATAATAAGGGTGTTGTGAACATCTTTGCAGTGAATAAGGATGACATGAATGCTGCAGTAAACCGGATCAAGGCGATCGCGGCGACTCCTGAAGTAGGTGAGGTTTATGAAGGTAAAGTGAAATCAATCATGCCATTTGGTGCATTCATCGAATTCATGCCAGGTAAGGATGGTCTGCTTCATATCAGTGAGATCAAATGGGAACGACTGGAGAGCATGGACGGCGTGATGGAAGTAGGCGAAGATGTTACCGTTAAATTGATCGACGTCGATAAAAAAACAGGAAAATATCGCCTTTCACGGAAGGTTCTGTTGCCAAAGCCTGAAAAGAAAACAGAAAATTCTTAAAGATTTTTAATAATTTTCGTGCTGTCCTATTTGGAACATTACCTTATTTCCCGCATAATTGTTGGTGGGAAATCGACGTTTATTGAATGAGACAGCTAAAAATAAGTAAACAGATCACCAACAGGGAGAGCCAATCTCTCGATAAGTATCTGCAGGAAATCGGCAAGGTGGATCTTCTCACCCCCGATGAGGAAGTTGAACTTGCTCAGCGGATCAGGGAAGGGGATCAACTGGCCCTGGAAAAGTTAACGAAAGCAAATCTCAGGTTCGTGGTATCTGTAGCAAAGCAGTACCAGAACCAGGGATTATCGCTTGGAGATCTGATTAACGAAGGAAACCTCGGACTCATTAAAGCAGCACAGCGCTTCGATGAAACCCGGGGTTTTAAATTTATCTCCTATGCGGTATGGTGGATCCGTCAGTCTATCCTGCAGGCCCTGGCCGAGCAGTCGCGGATCGTTCGTCTGCCCCTCAACAGGGTAGGTTCACTGAACAAAATATCAAAGACGTTTTCTGAACTGGAGCAAAAATTCGAGCGCGAGCCGTCTCCGGATGAGCTGGCGGAGGTGCTGGAAGTTACGACCGCTGAAGTAGTGGATACCATGAAAATCTCTGGTCGGCACGTTTCCATGGATGCCCCGTTTGTTCAGGGAGAAGAAAACAGTCTCCTGGATGTGCTTGAAAATGATCTGGAAGAAACCCCGGATTCTGAATTGATGAATGATTCGTTGCGCCGGGAGGTTCAACGGGCTCTTTCTACACTTACGCAGCGTGAAGCGGATGTAATTACACTCTACTTCGGACTGAATGGTGAACACAGCATGACACTGGAAGAGATTGGGGAAAAATTCAATCTTACCCGTGAACGTGTACGTCAGATCAAGGAGAAAGCCATTCGTCGTTTACGGCACACTTCCAGAAGCAAAGCATTAAAACCCTATTTAGGCTAGCAATCACGCCATCAGTAAAAGTTATCAGGCCCCTCGATTTTTGGGGCCTTTTTTTTGTATTTTTGCACTCGGCCATCCCCAAGGGATTAAATTGAAAGCAACATGAAAGAATCAAGCGAAAAAGTTAAAGTATTGATCATCGGGTCCGGTCCGGCAGGTTATACTGCGGCCATTTATGCAGCACGTGCTAATCTAAAGCCTGTGCTGATCACAGGTGGTGAACCGGGCGGACAGTTGACGACAACAAATGATGTGGAGAATTTTCCCGGCTACCCGGAAGGTATCAACGGTCCTCAAATGATGGTTGATCTTCAGAAGCAGGCTGAGCGATTTGGTACCGATATCCGTTATGGCATGGTGACAGCAGTAGATTTCTCAGGATATCCCCACAAAGCTACAATCGATGATAATTATGAGATCATTGCCGATGCAGTGATTATTTCAACAGGTGCAAGTGCGAAATACCTCGGACTCCCGTCAGAGGAAAAATATTATAACAAGGGCGTTAGTGCATGCGCTGTATGTGATGGATTCTTCTACCGTGGTAAGACCGTGGCTGTTGTTGGTGGGGGAGATACCGCCGCTGAAGAGGCAACTTACCTCGCGAATCTTTGTCCGAAAGTTTATCTGCTTGTCCGCCGCGATGAAATGCGGGCCTCGAAGATCATGCAGCAGCGTGTGATGAATTCAAAGAACATTGAAGTTCTCTGGAATACCGAGACTGAAGAGATACTCGGAGATGAGGAAGAAGTTAAAGGCGTACGTGTTCGCAATAACCAAACAGGCGAATCAAAGGATCTCGAGATCAGCGGATTTTTCGTGGCTATCGGTCATCAGCCCAATACGGATATCTTCAAGGAATATCTTGAGATGGACGAGGCAGGCTACCTTAAAGTTCAGCCTGGTTCAACACGAACGAATGTAGAAGGTGTTTTTGTTACCGGCGATGCGGCCGACAAGGTGTACCGGCAGGCTGTGACCGCCGCTGGTACAGGTTGTATGGGAGCCCTGGATGCAGAACGATTCCTCGCGGCCCGGGAGATGGAAATAGCATAATTGAATTTGCCGGCCTTGAGGGCCGGTTTTTTTTATAAATAATCGACATGAAATTAGATATACTGGCATTTGCGGCACATCCGGATGATACCGAACTCAGCTGTTCGGGAACGCTGGCAGCCCATATTGCAAAAGGATACAAGGTAGGTGTGGTTGATTTTACAAGAGGTGAGATGGGAACCCGGGGTTCCGCCGAATTACGTGATCACGAGGCACTTGATGCAGCCAGAACACTCGGACTTTCCGTGCGGGATAATCTGGGGTTTGAGGATGTCTTTTTTGCCGTCGACAAGCATCATTTACATGAAGTGGTTTGCAAGATCCGCCAATATCAACCCGGTATTGTAATTGCCAATGCCGTTCATGACCGTCATCCCGATCACGGGAAAGCAGCTAAGCTCGTGACGGAAGCCATTTTTCTTGCCGGTTTACGCAAGTATGAGACCCATGACGAGGATGGCAACAAGCAGGAGCCCTGGAGGCCGGATGCCGTCTATCATTATATCCAAAGTCTCTACATCAAGCCTGATATCGTAGTGGATATTTCTGATTATTGGGATCGGAAGGTTGAAGCAATTCAATGTTTCAAATCACAGTTTTATGACCCGGAGAGTGATGAGCCTGAAACCTTTATTTCAAAACCGGGATTTATGAAATTTCTGGAATCACGTGCGCGTGAATTTGGTTATGTTATTGGCGCTGAATATGGCGAAGGATTTACAGTAGAGCGTTATCCGGGTGTTCAGGACCTCTTTAACCTGAAATAGATATGCAGATCAATATTACCACACCTGCATTATTGTTTCCCGCGATTTCATTGCTGTTGCTGGCCTATACCAACAGGTTCCTTGCCATTGCAACCCTCATCCGGAATCTCAACAAGGATTATCATCAGTCCCCCGAGAAGCGTAACCTGGTGGCTCAAATCAACAACCTGAAGCTCCGCCTGCTGCTAATCCGTAATATGCAGATATTCGGTGTTGTAAGCTTCTTTCTATGCGTCCTGAGCATGTTTATGCTGTTCTCTGAAAATCCGTTGATTGGCAACTATATTTTCGGCGGCAGCCTCATTACCCTTCTTATCTCCCTGGGTATTTCAATCTATGAAATTCAGATCAGCACCCGCGCCCTGAATATTGATCTGGGCGAAATGGAGCGATAGTTTCAATGCTTATCTGAATGTCTGTTTGGACATTTGCTGCGAGGCAGGAATGTTTAGATGAAACGAGTGTCATATATAACGTTATTTTCATCCAAGAACGTCTTATATTCCTGGAGGAATGATTTTTTTTGATGGTGAATTTTTTGATTCTTAATGTAGTTAATCACTTTGGATGAATGTGATTTTGAACATGAAAAAGCGGCATATCCCGATTGCCAGCTAAATTTATCCCTTATGAGCCTGCTGGAATTAATCATATGACTTGAGCCTTGTTTTATATATTTCACTAGTTCTGAAATTGATTGATTCGGACTAATGGAAATCAGGATGTGTACATGATCGGGCATTCCGTTAATTTGTAACAATTTATGCCCGTTATTTTTGATTACCCCGGAGATAAACTTGTATAGTTTTTCTTCGATAGACTCGTTTATTAGCATTTGTCGCCCTTTGACGGAAAATACAATGTGTATTTGTAGTTGTGTGAATGTACCGCTCATCTTTTAAAGGAATAAAATGGCACGGACAAATCCTTATTATATGGAGCGTACCTTCAGCACGCGACAATAAATGATATCAGTGCTACGGAAGTAGCGTACCTTCGGCACGCATTGTTTATTGCCGGAATCAGGTGATGTTCCGAGGATAAAAATTTTGTCCTTAGGATCACAGGAGGGAATCCACAATCAGGTATTCAGCGTGCCAAAGGTACGCTCGGTGTGTAGAAAAACATAGTCGCAAGAATGTGCGTGCCGAAGGTACGCTCCGTGTGTAGACCAGGTCGGAGCAGGGAATCCACAATCAGGTATTCAGCGTGCCAAAGGTACGCTCTGTGTGTAGAAAAACATAGTCGCAAGAATGTGCGTGCCGAAGGTACGCACCGTGTGTAGACAAGGTCGGAGCAGGGAATCCACAATCAGGTATTCGGCGTGCCAAAGGTACGCTCGGTGTGTAGAAAAACATAGTCGCAAGAATGTGCGTGCCGAAG